>NZ_QHHO01000046.1:1213042-1298264 GCF_003184165.1 Achromobacter sp. RW408 | reverse complement strand
GCGTAGCCGGGCGGGGGAAGGTTGGGCAGCATCAGCCTGCGCGCAGCGGCGCGCCGGTGCGCGCCTGCAGCGCTGTCAATGTCATGCCGTCGATCATATCCCGGACCCGCAGGCCGTCGGGCGTGACGTCGATCACGGCCAGGTCGGTGTAGATGCGGTCGACCACGCCGGCGCCGGTCAGCGGATAGGTGCAGCGCTCGACGATCTTGGGCGAGCCGTCCTTGCTGTTGTGTTCCATCAGGATGTAGACGCTGCGCGCGCCCACCGCCAGGTCCATGGCGCCGCCCACGGCCGGCGCTTCGCCCGGCTTGTTGAGGGACCAGTTGGCCAGGTCGCCGTTGGCCGCGACCTGCATGCCGCCCATGACGCAGATGTCCAGGTGGCCGCCGCGCATCATGGCGAAGGAATCGGCGTGGTGGAAATAGGCGCCGCCTTCGAGCAGCGTCACCGGCTGCTTGCCGGCGTTGATCAGGTCCAGGTCGATGTCGTCCTCGGCCGGCGGCGGGCCCATGCCGAGAATGCCGTTTTCACTGTGCAGCACGATTTCGCGGCCGGCGGGCAAATGGGCGGCCACCAGCACCGGCATGCCGATGCCCAGGTTGACGTAGCTGCCGTCGGGAATGTCCTGGGCCAGGCGTCGCGCCATGGCTTCGCGGGTAAGGGGAGTGGGCATGGGAATCCTTCAGCTGGAGAACGCGGAGTGGGCCACCTGGGTGACGCGCTTGACGAAGATGCCCGGCGTCACCACGGCCTCGGGCGACAGCTCGCCCAACGCCACCTTGGCGCGCACCTGCACGATGGTGGTCTTCGCGGCCATGCACATGATGGGGCCGAAGTTGCGGGCGCTCTTGCGGTAGGTCAGGTTGCCCCAGCGGTCGGCCAGATCGGCCTTGACCAGGGCGAAGTCGCCGTGCAGCGGCGTCTCGAATACATGGCCGCGGCCATCGATGATGCGGGTTTCCTTGCCGGCGGCCAGTTCGGTGCCGTAGGCCGTGGGGGTGAAGAAGCCGCCCAGGCCGGCGCCGGCGGCACGCAGCCGTTCGGCGATGGTGCCCTGCGGCACGCATTCCAGCTCGATGCCGCCGCGCCGGTACAGGTCGTCGAAGACCCACGAATGCGAGGCCTTGGGAAACGAGCAGATCACCTTGCGCACCCGGCCGGCCTTTATCAGGGCCGCCAGGCCGGTCTCGTGGTTGCCTGCGTTGTTGCTGACCACGGTGAGTTCGCGCGCGCCCTGCTCGATCAGGGCGTGCAGCAGTTCGGTGGGCATGCCGGCGCCGCCGAAGCCGCTGACCAGCACGGTGGCGCCGTCGTGGATGTCGGCCACGGCGGCCGCGGGAGTGTCGATGAACTTGTCGATCATGGTTGTTGCTTCCGATGGGGCGCGCGCGGCGCGCCCCGTGTTGCTCAATCCACCGTGATGCGGGCCTGCTGGATGATCCCGGCGTAGCGCGCCGAGTCCTGCTTCATCAGTTCGGCGAACTGCGCGGAGGTGCCGCTGGCCGGCAGGAAGCCGGCATCCAGGAACTTCTGGCGCACGTCCGGTTCCTGCACGATTTCGCTGATCTCGCGCGCCATGCGTTCGATGATCGGCCTGGGCGTGTTGGCCGGCGCCATCAGGCCGGCCCAGGAGCCGGTGACGAAGCCCGGCATGCCGGCCTCTTCCATGGTCGGAATCGACGGCTCGGTGGGCCAGCGCTGCTTGCCGGTGAAGCCCAGCGCCTTCAGGCGGTTCTGCTTGACGTACTGCATCGGCACCAGGATCGGGTCGAACACCATCGACACCCGGCCGCCCAGCAGGTCGGTCAGGATCGGCGCGCTGCCCTTGTAGGCCACGTGCGTCATGGTGATCTTGTTGCGCAGCGCGAAGTCGGCGCCGGTCAGGTGCGCGCTGGAACCGTTGCCGCTGGAGGCATAGGTGAGCTTGTCGGGATGCTTGCGGGCGTATTCCACCAGCTCGGCCACGCTGTTGACGGGCAGGTCCTGCGAGACGAACAGGAACAGCGGCAGGTCGGCCATCTGCGCCACCGGCGTCAGGTCCTCGGGCTTGTAGCCCAGCTTGTAGAGGTGGAAGTTGATGATGTAGGCCGGCAGGATCGACAGGAAGGTGTAGCCGTCCGGGTCGGCCTTGGCCGCGATCGCCGAGCCCACGCTGCTGTTGGCGCCCGGGCGGCTTTCGACAATGATGGTCTGCTTCAGGCGCGGGCCGAGCTTTTCCATCACGATGCGGGTGACGATGTCGGTGGAGCCGCCCGGCGTGTAGGGCACGATGATCTTGATGGGTTTGCTGGGCCAGTCATCCGCCTGGGCGGGGCCGGCGGCCAGGCCGAGGGCGGCCAGGGCGGCGCACAACAGGGTCTTGAGGGCGTGGCGGCGATACCTTGCCGCGGGGCTGCGGAGCTGCGGTTTCCTTGCGAGTGCCATGGATTTGTCTCCTCCATGAATCGGCCGAATGCCGGCGCGCGTCCCGCGGTTTTTGTTGTGGCGCGGCCGGTTTTTCTGTGGGTTGGTGATCGCGCCGTCCAGCGGACAGGGCGCGAAAAAAGTATGGCACGCAGGGCCGCGCCAACCGGGGCGCACAGCTGCCAATAAAGTTCGATCACCGGACTTCCTGCGCTCGTCCGCATCCATTTGCTACTCGGGTTTCCACTAGGCCGGTGTGCGTTGTTCACGCCGTGGACATGGCGTAATCTGGCGGCCGGCCCGCAAAGCATGGGCTTGGTTTCAGCCGCCGCGGGCCTACAGGCCGGCGCGGGCATCTAATTCAGGAGAAGCAATAATGAAGCGGTTGATTTCGTTTGCTGCCGGCGCGCTTGCCCTGGCGTGCGCATCCCAGGCGGCGGTGGCCGGCCCCACGCTGGATGCGGTCAAGAAGAAGGGTTACGTGCAGTGCGGCCTGACCGACGGCGTTTCGGGCTTCTCGGCCACCAACAGCAAGGGCGAATGGGAAGGCATGGATGTGGACATCTGCCGCGCCGTCGCCGCCGCCGTGTTCGGCGACCCGACCAAGTTCAAGGGCACCGCGCTGTCGACCCAGCAACGCTTCACCGCGCTGCAATCGGGCGAAGTCGACGTGCTGCTGCGCACCGTCACCCTGACGCAGACGCGCGACACCTCGCTGGGCCTGTCGGCCGTGGCGGCCAGCTTCTATGACGGCCAGGGCATCCTGGTGAACAAGAAGCTGGGCGTGAAAAGCGCCAAGGAACTGAACGGCGCCACCGTCTGCGTGCAGCCGGGCACCACCACCGAACTGAACCTGGCCGACTGGTTCCGCGCCAACAATATCGAATTCAAGCCGGTCGTGATCGACAAGGTCACCGAAGTCGTGCGCGCCTTCGAATCGGGCCGTTGCGACGCCTTCACCGACGACGCCTCGCAACTGGCCGCGGTGCGCGCCACGCAGGTCGCCAAGCCGGACGACTACGAGATTCTGCCGGAGCGCTTCTCCAAGGAGCCGCTCGGCCCCATGGTGCGCCAGGGCGACGAGAACTGGCTGGGCATCGTCCGCTGGACGCTGTTCGCTCTGCTGGAAGCCGAGGAATACGGCATCACGCAGAAGAACGTGGACGAGATGCTCAAGAGCAACAACCCCAACATCTCGCGCATCCTGGGCGTGACGCCGGGCGCTGGCAAGAACATGGGCCTGGACGAGAAGTGGGCCTACAACGCCATCAAGGCCGTGGGCAACTACAGCGAAGTGTTCGAGCGCAACGTCGGCAAGGACAGCAAGCTGGGCCTGCAACGCGGCACCAACGCGTTGTGGAGCAAGGGCGGCGCGATGTATCCGTGGCCGATCCGCTGAACGTGACGGCATGAGCCCGGAACGGCCCGCGCAAGCGGGCCGTTCTGTTTCCGGCGCTTGCCGGCGCCGCGGCCGCCCTGGAAATTCCGGCTGCCGGAACCCCTGAAATGGTTCCATGCCGGGCGCCGCAAATGGCTCTAGCCGGTTTGCGTTACCCTCCCTATGATTGCCGGAGAAGGGCGCGCAGCCGCTTGCGCCCGCCCGATACAAAACAACCAGGGAAACACGATGAACGGCGCTGATAGTCTTTGCGATACCCTTCTGGCCAATGATGTGGACGTCTGCTTTGCCAACCCGGGCACGTCCGAGATGCACTTCGTCGCGGCGCTGGATCGCAAACCGAAGATGCGCTGCGTGCTGGGCCTGTTCGAAGGCGTGGTGACGGGCGCCGCCGATGGCTACGCGCGCATGGCCGACAAGCCGGCGGCGACGCTGCTGCACCTGGGGCCGGGCCTGGGCAACGGCCTGGCCAACCTGCACAACGCCAAGCGCGCGCGCACGCCGATGGTCAACATCGTCGGCGATCACGCCACCTACCACGTGCAGTACGACGCCCCGCTCACCAGCGACGTCGAAGGCGTGGCGCGTCCCATGTCGCACTGGGTCAAGCGCGGCATGTCGGCCGAATCGATGTCGGCCGATGCCGCCGAGGCCATTGCCGTGGCGCGCCGCCATCCGGGCAACATCGCCACCCTGATCCTGCCGGCCAACTCCGCCTGGACCGAGCTGCCTGCCGACTCCCAGGTGGTCAAAGTGGTCGATGAAGCCGTGCCGCACACCACCATCGAGGCCGTGCGCGCCGCCGCCAAGGCGATCCGTTCCGGCGAAGTCACCACGCTGATGCTGGGCAGCACCGCGCTGCGCCAGCGCGCGCTCGACGCCGCCGGCCGCATCGCGCGCGCCACCGGCGTGCGGCTGCTGTCCGAAACCTCCAACCGCCGCATCGAGCGCGGCGGCGACCGCACGCCGGTGGACCGGCTGCCCTATCCGATCGACCTGGCCGTGGCCAAGCTCAAGGACGTGCGCCACCTGGTGCTGGTCGGCGCCAAGGCGCCGGTGGGCTTTTTCGCCTATCCCGGCAAGCCCAGCCTGCTGGCGCCCGAGGACTGCGAGAAGATCGTGCTGGCCACCGTCGAGCAGGACCTGGCGCACGCGCTGGAATGGCTGGCCGACGAACTCGGCATCGCCGCCGACGCGCCGCGCCTGGCCGCGCCGGCGCCGGCCTACGAGGTGCCGGCCAGCGGCAAGCTGACCGGCGCCGCCGTCAACATCCTGGTGGCGCATCACCTGCCCGACAACGCCATCGTCTGCGACGAGTCCATCACCCAGGGCCGTGAATTCCCGATCTACAGCGCCAGCAGCGCGCCGCACGACTGGCTGATGCTGACCGGCGGCGCCATCGGCATCGGCCTGCCGCTGGCGGCCGGCGCGGCGGTGGCCTGCCCGGACCGCAAGGTCATCACCCTGCAGGCCGATGGCAGCGGCATGTACACCTTGCAGGCGCTGTGGACGCAGGCGCGCGAAAACCTGGACTGCCTGACGGTGATCCTGGCCAACCGTTCCTACGCCACGCTGCACGGCGAAATGAAGAACGTGGGCGTGCAGGAGCCGGGCCGCAACGCGCGCCGCATGCTCGACCTGGAAGAGCCCTATCTGGACTGGACCCACCTGGCGCGCGGCATGGGCGTGGAGGCGGTCAGCGTCGATACCGTGGAAGGCTTCGCCCGCGCCTTGCAGGACGGCCTGAAGCGCCGCGGTCCGTTCCTGATCGAAGCGCTGATCTGACGCTTTTGCCCCGCGCTCCAGGGAGCAGGCGCGGGGCGATCAGACGCCCAGGTAGCGCGTCAGTTGTTCCGGCGCGGCGGCCAGCGCCGCGCTGTCGCCGTCCCGCACGATCAATCCCTTTTCCATCACCAGGCAGCGGTCGGTGTGCGCCAGCACGGCGCGGTAGTTGCGGTCGACGATCAGCGTCGACATGCCGGTGGCGCGGATCTGCCGGATGATCTTCCAGATCTCGGCCACGATCAGCGGCGCCAGGCCCTCGGTGGCTTCGTCCAGGATCAGCAGGTCGGGGTTGGTCATCAACGCCCGGCCGATCGCCAGCATCTGCTGTTCGCCGCCCGACAACTGCTGGCCGCCATGGCCCAGCCGTTCCGTCAGGCGTGGGAAGGTCTCCAGCACCCGCGCATAGGTCCAGTCGCGCCGCCCCTGTTCGCCGGCGCGCGCCGCCACCAGCAGGTTCTCGCGCACGCTCAGGTTGGGGAAGATACCGCGGCCTTCGGGTACGTAGGCCACGCCCAGTTGCGCGATGGCGTGCGGCCGGGCGCGGGTGCAGTCGGCGCCGCGCACCGCCACGCGGCCCTGGGCGCTGCGCACCTGGCCGACCAGGCTGCGGATCAGGGTGGTCTTGCCCATGCCGTTGCGGCCCACCAACCCGACGGACTCGCCCGCCCCGATACGCAGTCCGACGCCGCGCAGCACGTGGCTGGCGCCGTAGTACACATGCAGGCCATCGGCCTCGATCAGTGCGCGCATGTGAAGTCTCCGTCCAGGTCTTCGCCCAGGTAGGCGGTGCGCACCTCGGCATTGGCGCGGATCCGCGCCGGGTCGCCGCTGGCGATGCTGCTGCCGTTGACCATCACGGTGATGGTGTCGGCGATGCGGAACACCGCGTCCATGTCGTGCTCCACCAGCAGGATGGCGTGGCTGGCCTTGAGTGTCTGCAGCAGCGCCAGGATGCGGTCGGTTTCCTCCGGGCCCATGCCGGCCAGCGGTTCGTCCAGCAGCAGCACCTGCGGTTCGCCGGCCAGGCACATGGCGATCTCGAGCTGGCGCTTGCGGCCATGCGGCAGCAGGCCCGCCGGCCGCGCGGCGTCGGCCGCCAGGCCGGTGCGCTCCAGCGCCTGCGCGGCCAGGTCGGCGCTGACCGCGCAGGCCGAGGCCGGCCGCCACCAGTGCCAGAAGCGCTGGCGCCGCGCCTGCGCCGCCAGCCGGCAGTTCTCGAACACGCTCAGTTCGGGAAACAGGGTCGAGCGCTGGTAGCTTCGGCCCAGGCCGGCGCGGGCGCGCTCGGGCTGGCCCCAGGCGGTGATGTCGCGCCCGCCCAGCGACACCTGGCCGCTGCTGGGCGCGAGTTCGCCGGACAGGATGTTGATCAGGGTCGACTTGCCCGCGCCATTGGTGCCAATGACGGCATGCACTTCGCCGCGTTGCAATGCCAGCGACACCCCGTTGACGGCGGTCAGGCCGCCGAAGCGCCGGGTGACCGCGTCGGCGGTCAGCAGGGGATCAGGCATGAGGCTCTCCTTGGATCGGCAGGGGCAGCGGCTTGGCGGCGGGCGATGCGGCCGGCGCGGCCGGCGCGGCCGGCGCGTTCGGGGCGTGGCGCGCGCGACGCTGGCGCCACTGCGCCGGCAGGCCGGCCAGGCCGTCGGGCAGCAGCGCCACCAGCGCGATGATGGCCAGGCCCAGCGGCAGATGCCAATGGCGCGCGTAGTCGCCGAACAGCGCCTGCGACTGGAACAGCTCCTGCAACAGCACCAGCGTGGCCGTGCCCAGTACCGCGCCGCCCAGGCTGCCCATGCCGCCCAGGATCACCATCAGCAGCACCAGCCCCGACTGTTCCCAGGCCAGCAGCTCGGGCGTGACGAAGCCGTCCTTGAGCGCGAACAGGAAGCCGGCCAGGCCGGCCAGCGCGGCGCCGATGACGTAGGCCGCCAGTTTGTAGGGATAGGTGGAATAGCCGGCCGCCCGCATGCGCTGTTCGTTGATGCGGATGCCGGCCAGCGCCGCGCCGAACGGCGAGCGCCGCAGCAGGGCCAGGAAGCCCCAGGTCAGCGCCAGGCAGGCCAGCACGAAGAAGTAATAGGCATTGCCCTGGTCCAGGTCGAACGGCAGCCAGCCGCCGATCTCGGCCCGCGGCCGGAAATACAGGTAGATGCCGTCGCTGCCGCCGCCGACCTTGGTGTCATGGAACACGTAGTACGCCATCTGCGCGAAGGCCAGCGTCACCATGATGAAGTACACGCCGCGAGTGCGCAGCGCCAGCGCGCCGGTCAGCGCGGCGTAGGCGGCCGCGGCCAGCAGCGCCGCCGGCAGCAGCCACCACAGGCTGGCCGCTTCCGAGGACGGCGACAGCAGCGCGGCGGCATAGGCGCCGATGCCGAAGAACGCCGCATGGCCCAGGCTGACCAGCCCCGCGCCGCCCACCAGCAATTGCAGGCTGAGCGCGAACACCGCGTAGATCATGATCTTCACGGCCAGGCCGGTGTAGTAGTCGCTGCCGCTCCAGGCGAAGGCGGCCAGCGCCAGCAGGGGCGCGACAGGCAGGAGTCGATTCACATTCATGGTCAGCCCTGTTTGAACAGCCCTTCGGGCTTGCACAGCAGAATCGCGGCCATCAGCACGTACACCAGCACGCCCGCGGCGGCGGGGAACAGCGCCTGGCCGAAGGTCTCGACCACGCCCACCAGCATCGCCGCCAGGAACGCGCCGCGGATCGAGCCGATGCCGCCGATCACCACCACCACGAAACAGATGATCAGCACGCCGTTGCCCATGCCCGGATACACCGACGACACCGGCGCGGCGATGCTGCCGGCCAGCGCCGCCAGCGCCACGCCGGCGGCGAACACCAGCCGGTACAGCTTGTTGACGTCGATGCCCAGCGACCCGGTCATCTCGCGGTTGCTGGCGCCGGCGCGCAGCATCATGCCCAGCCGCGTGCGCGCGATGACCCAATACAGCAGCAGCGCCACCGCGATGCCCACCGCCGAGATGAACAGCCGGTACACCGGGTAGGTCATCACGTCTCCCAGCGCGATGCTGCCCTGCAGCCAGGACGGCAGCGGCACGCCGTGCACGTCGTTGCCCACCAGGATGCTGCGCAGTTCCTCGAACACCAGGATCAGGCCGTAGGTCATCAACACCTGCTGCAGGTGGTTGCGGCGATACAGGTAGCTGAAGAACGCCGCCTCCAGCAGGTAGCCGAGCGCGGCGGCGGCTAGCACGCACACCGCCAGGGTGGCGATGAAGCCGCCGCCGAGCCAGCGGTCCACCGCCGGCCCCAGCGCGAACGCCATGTAGGCGCCGATCATGTAGAAGCTGCCGTGCGCCAGGTTGATGATCCCCATGATGCCGAAGATCAGCGTGAGCCCGCTGGCCACCAAGAACAGCAACAAGCCGTACTGGAAGGCGTTCAGGCTCTGGATGAGCAGGATGCCGAGGTCCATGGGGACTCTCCGGTCCTAGAGCTTGCAGCCGCGGGCCGGGTCGGCCAGCTTGCGCACGGCCACGTCGACCACCTTGTTCTCCAGGCCGTCGACGCGGCGCAGGTAGATGTCCTGCACCGGGTTGCCGGCCTTGGACAGCGTGAATGCGCCGCGCGGGCTGTCGACCGTGGCGCCGCGCATGGCTTCGCGGAATTCGGCCTTCTTGCCGAAGTCGCCCTTGACCGCCGCCAGCCCCGACTGCATCAGTTGCGCGGCGTCGTAGCCTTGCACCGCGTATACGTCAGGCTGCATGTTGTAGGTCTTGCCGTAGTCGGCGCGGAAGGCGTTGTCGCGCGGCGTGTTCAGGCCGTCGGCATAGTGCAGCGTGGTCAGCAGCCCCTGTGCCGACGCGCCCTGCGCCTGCAGCGTGCCGTCGGTGAGAAAGCCCGAGCCGTACAGCGGGATGGTCTTGTCCAGTCCCGCGGCGTGATAGTCCTGCACGAATTTCACCGCGCCGCCGCCGGCGAAGAAAGTGAACACCATATCGGGCTTGAGCGCGGCGATCTCGGTCAGGAGCGACTGGAATTCGACGTTGGGGAAGGGCAGGCTCAGTTCCTTGACCACCTTGCCGCCGGCCTGCTCGAAGCCTTCCTTGAAGCCGCCGATGGCCTCGTCGCCGGCCGCGTACTTCCAGGTGATGGTGACCGCCGTCTTGTGGCCGCGCGCCTTGGCCACCGGGCCCATGGCGTAGGCCGGCTGCCAGTTGGTGAACGAGGTGCGGAAGATGCCGGGGCCGCACAGCGGGCCGGTGATGGCGTTGGCGCCGGCGTTGGTCACGATCAGGGTGGTGTCGGCGTCCTTGGCGGCCTTGGCCAGCGCCATCGCCACGCCCGAGTGCACGGTGCCGATCAGCACGTCGACCTGGTCGCGCTTGATCAGGCGGTTGGCGTTCTCGGCGGCCTTGGACGGATTGGATTCGTCGTCCACCTTGAAGTATTCGATTTCGCGCCCGCCGAGCTTGCCGCCCTGCTCGGCCACATACAGCTTGAAGCCGTTCTCGATGGCGTTGCCGAGCGCGGCGTAGGTGCCGCTGTAGGGCAGCATGAAACCGACTTTGAGCTTGTCGGCGGCCAGGGCGCCGCTTGCGGCCAGCATCAGCGCCGCGCTCAGCGCGGCCCGGGTCAGGGCGTGGGTCATGGTGGTGTCTCCGTGCTTGTCATGGGCTGCCGCTGGGGCGGCCGGGTTGGTCCAGCGCGCCGACGAAGCCGGCGATGGCCTGGATTACGGTGGCGGGCTGGTCCTTGTGCGGCGAATGGCGGCAGTCGGGAATTTCCAGCAGCCGCGTCTGCGGCGCGGCGCGCCGGATACCGCGTATCTGTTCGAGCGTGCCGTACTCATCGTCCACGCCCTGCATCGCCAGCACCGGGCAGGCGATGGCGCGCAGGTGATCCTCGATGTTCCAGCTGCGGAAGGCGGGGTCCAGCCAGACGTCGTTCCAGCCACGGAAGGCCGAGTCGACGTCGTCGTGATGGCGCGCCAGTCGCGCGCGCAGGTCGGTGTCGCGGTAGGCCTGGCGCGCCTGTTCGATATGCGCCACGGTGCGGTCCTCGACGAAGATGTGCGGCGCGGCCACCACCACGCCCGCGACTGCGTCCGGCTGCATGGCGGCGTAAAGCAGGGCGATGGAGCCGCCATCGCTGTGGCCGAACAGGATGGGGCGATCCCGCTTGGCATCGATACCGAGCGCGGCGAGCAGCGCCGGCAGCGCGTCGGCGGCCTCGCGGTGCATGAAGTCGACCGCACGCCTTTCGCCGGTGGCCAGCGGCGTGGAGCGGCCATAGCCGTAACGCGAATAGACCAGCCCGCGGCAGCCAGCGGCTTCACAAGCTTGCCTTGGCCAGTCCTTCCACATCGACACCGAGCCCAGGCCTTCGTGCAGGAACACCAGCAATGGCGCGCCCTGGCGCGACGCCGCGATCCACTGGTATTCCAGGCGCAGGTCGCGGCCCGCCGCGCGCACGTCGGCCAGGGCAGCGGGCTCGGGAGCGGGCACGGCGCTCATGGCGTGACCTGTTCCAGCTGGCGCAGGCGGAATCGCTGGATCTTGCCGGTGGCGGTCTTGGGCAGTTCATCGGTGAAGTCGATCTGGCGCGGATACTTGAAGGGCGCCAGGTGCTGCTTCACATAGCGCTGCAGGTCGGCGCCGGTGTTCGCGTCCGGCGCGTAGCCCGGGCGCAGCACCACGTAGGCCTTGGTCTTGACCAGGCCGTCGTGGTCCGGCACGCCGATCACGGCGGCTTCGAGCACCGCCTCGTGCTGCACCAGCACGTTCTCCACTTCCACCGGCGACACGTACTGGCCGCTGACCTTGATCATGTCGTCGCTGCGGCCGGCATAGGTGTAGTAGCCGTCGGCGTCGCAGATGTATTTGTCGCCGCTCTTGAGCCAGTCGCCCAGGAAGCACTGGCGCGTCTTGTCGCGATTGTTCCAGTACATCAGCGCGGCGCTCGGGCCCTTGATGTACAGGTCGCCAATCGCGCCAGCGCCCACCGGCGCGCCGTTGTCGTCGCGCAGTTGCACCTCATAGCCGGGCACCGGCTTGCCGGTGGTGCCGTAGCGCAACTGGCCGGCGCGGTTCGACAGGAAGATGTGCAGCATCTCGGTCGAGCCGATGCCGTCCAGGATGTCACAGCCGAAATGGCGCTGGAAGCGTTCGCCGATGTCGCGAGGCAGGGCCTCGCCGGCCGAGGTGCACACGCGCATCGCCACCTGTTCGCGCGGCGGCAGGTCGGGCGCGGCCAGCATGCTGGCGTACAGCGTCGGCACGCCGTAGAACACGGTCGGGCGGTGCCGCACCAGGCGCTGGAACACGGCCTGCGGCGTCGGCCGCTCGGCCATCAGCACGACGGTGGCGCCCACCGACAGCGGAAAGGTCAGGCCGTTGCCCAGCCCGTAGGCGAAGAACAGCTTGGCGGCGGAGAATGCAATATCGTCCTCGCGGATGCCCAGCACCGGCTTGGCGTACAGCTCGGCGGTGTGCCACAGGTTGCCATGGGTGTGGACCACGCCCTTGGGCTTGCCGGTGGAGCCCGACGAATACAGCCAGAAGGCGATCTCATCGGACAGCGTGCGCGCGGCCGGCGCCAGCGGGGCGGCGGCCAGCAATGCGTCGAGTTCGTGCGCGCCGGCGGGCAGCGCCGCCGCGGGGCGTGACACCACCATGTGTTCGACCTCGCCGGGCGCCTGCGCCAGCGCGGCCAGCAAGGTCGACAGCAGGCTCTCGGAGACGAAGGCGGCGCGCACGCGGCTGTGGTTGAGAATGTAGGCGTAATCGTCCGGCGTCAGCAGGGTGTTCACGGCCACGGGCACCACGCCGGCGTGCAGCGCGCCCAGGAACACCACCGGCCAATCCGCCGTGTCCTGCATCAACAGCAGGATGCGTTCCTCGCGCCGCAGCCCCAACTGGCGCAATGCGCCCGCCATGCGCGCCACGCGCTCGGCCAGTTCGCCGTAGGTGAGCTGGCGGGTGTCGTCGATGTAGGCCAGCTTGGCGGCGCGCGGCGCGTTCAAGGCGGCCAGGTGGCTGGCGAAGTTCAGTTCGGCGGGGCAGGCATTCACGGTTGTCTCCTGGTGTCCTGGCGGGCGGGGGCTGTCCGGCGGTCCGCAAGCGTCTGGCGGCTTGTCGTGACCGGCGGCAGGGTGTGGCTCAGCCCGCGCCGGCGGCCGGCCGGCCGCGCGGGGAGCGACCGGGGCGATGGGGAAGGGCGAGGCGCGGATTCATGCGCGGGTGAACTCGATGGCGCCGCCGGGCAGCAGGTACAGCACCAGCGCGCGGCCCTGCGTCACGGTGGGGCGGTGGGCGCTGCCGGGGCCATAGACCAGCCAGCCGGCGCCGTGGCCGTCGAAGCGCGCCGCGTCGGTCAGCGGCATGATCATGTCGACTTCGCCGTTGGGATGCGCGTGGTGCGGGCCGGCCAGATCGTCCATGTCGACCACGTCGACCGAACAGCCGCCCAGGTCCTCGGCCGGCTTGATGACGCGGCCGTAGCGGATGCCGCCGCCTTCGCGGTTGCACATCCAGCCGTCGGCCACTCCCTGCCTACAGGTGGCGAAGATGTCGGCGTACAGCGCGCTGTCGGGGCCGGCCTCCTGGTTCAGGCGCTGCTGCAAGGCGCTGTCCAGCGCCTGGCCGGCCATCAGGCCCGTCACCTGGCGCATCAGCGCGTGGAATCGTTCTGGCGTGCTCACCCGGTCTCCTCCTATACACTGTCGGCGCTTCAGCGGCGGATGCAATCCAGTGCTGTTTTGTCGCACCTGACACGCTGTTGAAGCTGTTGAAGGAAAAATAGTGCTTCCATTGATGTGAGTCAAGCACTATAGTGCATAAATCAGGTGTTATCAGGGTTTTTGCGGAGTCAGCTACACCATGAACCAAGCGCTAGAAGACGCGGCGCCAACCGAACCCAGGCGGGAAGCTTTCCTGGTGGCATTGGGCGAACGGGTGCGCCGCCTGCGCGCTATCCGCGGCATGACGCGCAAGGGCCTGTCGCAGGTGACCGGCGTGTCCGAACGGCACCTGGCCAATCTCGAGCACGGCGTGGGCAATGCCTCGATCCTGGTGCTGCTGCAGATCGCCAAGGCCTTCAATTGCGCGCTGGCCGAGCTGGTCGGCGACGTCACCACCGAGTCGCCCGACTGGCTGCTGATCCGCGAACTGCTCAGCGGCCGCACCGAGTCCGACCTGCAGCGCGCGCGCGAGGCGCTGACCCAGCTGTTCGGCGTGGGGGCCGGCGCGCAGCGCCCCAACCGTACCCAGCGCATCGCGCTGATCGGCCTGCGCGGCGCGGGCAAGTCCACGTTGGGCCAGATGCTGGCCGATGACCTGGGCTACCCGTTCGTCGAGCTGAACCGCGAGATCGAGCGGGTGGCCGGTTGCAGCATCCTGGAGATCCACAACCTGTACGGGCCCAACGCCTACCGCCGCTACGAGCGCCGCGCGCTGGAAGAGGCGGTGCAGATCTATCCGGAAATGGTGCTGGCCACACCCGGCGGTTTGGTGTCGGAGCCCGCCACGCTCAACCTGCTGCTGGCGCACTGCTACACGGTCTGGCTGCGGGCCACGCCCGAGGAGCACATGGGCCGGGTGATGGCGCAGGGCGATTTCCGGCCGATGTCCGGCAACAACGAAGCCATGGCCGACCTGAAGCGCATCCTGGCCGGGCGCGAGGCTTTCTATGCCAAGGCCGACCTGACCTGGGTCACCAGCCACCTGGAGGTGCAGGAGAGCTTCGCCGGCCTGCGTACCCAGGTGCGCAAGGCTTGCGGTCTGCCGCTGTAGCGCCCGCGTCTTTCGCCGACCGCCAGGGCCGCCCGTTGAGGCGGCCTTTTCTTTGGCGGGGCCTCGGCCTGTCCGTTCGGAGAGCGGGCTTCATTGAAGGACGCTTTGATGGGGCCCTTGGTGACCTGCACTTTTGTGCATCTTTTGCTTGACGCTGATTTTCGCCTGCACTAATCTGCATAATAATTCATGTCGTGCAGTATTTTTCCTGTCAGATCAGGGCATCAGGAGACAAGCGATGAGCAGCACCGCCAGCAAGGTCGATTTTCGGACCGATCCCACCCAGTATCGTCATTGGCGCCTGTCGTTCGATGGCCCGGTCGCCACGCTGGCGATGGACGTGGCCGAGGACGGCGGCTTGCGCCCCGGCTACAAGCTCAAGCTCAATTCCTACGACCTGGGCGTGGACATCGAGCTGCACGACGCGCTGCAACGCATCCGCTTCGAGCATCCCGAGGTGCGCAGCGTGGTCGTCACCAGCATGAAGGACCGCATCTTCTGTTCGGGCGCCAACATCTTCATGCTGGGCCTGTCCTCGCACGCCTGGAAGGTGAACTTCTGCAAGTTCACCAACGAAACCCGCAACGGCATCGAGGACTCCAGCCGCAACAGCGGGCTGAAGTTCATCGCCGCGCTCAACGGCGCCTGCGCCGGCGGCGGCTACGAGCTGGCGCTGGCCTGCGACGAGATCCTGCTGATCGACGATCGCTCGTCCTCGGTCGCGTTGCCCGAAGTGCCGCTGCTGGGCGTGCTGCCCGGCACCGGCGGCCTGACCCGCGTCACCGACAAGCGCCGCGTGCGCCACGATCACGCCGATATCTTCTGCACCCTGGTCGAAGGCGTGCGCGGCCAGCGCGCCAAGGACTGGCGCCTGGTCGATGATGTGGTCAAGCCGGCGCAGTTCGAGGCCGCGGTGCGCGAGCGCGCGCTGGCGCTGGCCGAGGGCAGCCACCGTCCGGCCGGCGAGGCCGGCGTGACGCTCACCCCGCTGGCGCGCGAGGAAAGCGCCGATGCCTTGTCCTACCGCTACGTCGACGTGCGCCTGGACCGCGACAAGCGCCAGGCCACCTGGACCGTGCGCGCGCCGCAGGGGCCGGTGCAATCGGAGCTGGCCGACATTCTGGCCGCCGGCGCGGCCTGGTGGCCGTTGCAGATGGCGCGCGAACTGGACGACGCCATCCTGTCGCTGCGCACCAACGAGCTGGACATCGGCACCTGGATCTTCAAGACCGAGGGCGACGCGCAGGCCGTGCTGGCCGCGGACGCTTCGCTGCAACGCCATGCCGGCCACTGGTTCGTGCGCGAGACCGCCGGCCTGCTGCGCCGCACGCTGGCGCGCCTGGACGTGACCTCGCGCAGCCTGTTCGCGCTGGTCGAGCCGGGTTCGTGCTTTGCCGGCACGCTGCTGGAACTGGCGCTGGCCGCCGACCGCAGCTACATGCTGGACAGCGAAGGCGAGGAACACGACCCGGCCCAGCTGATCGTGGGCGAGGCCAACTTCGGCGCCTACCCGATGGTCAACGGCCAGAGCCGCCTGCAACGCCGCTTCCACGAGGAAACCGCGCCGCTCGAAGCGGTGCGGGCCCGCGCCGGCCAGCCGTTGGCCGCGCGCGACGCGCTGGCGCTGGGACTGGTGACCTACGCGCCCGACAGCATCGACTGGGACGACGAGGTGCGCATGATGCTCGAAGAGCGCCGCGCGCTGTCGCCGGACGCGCTCACCGGCCTGGAAGCCAACCTGCGCTTCGGCGGCCGCGAAACCATGGAAACGCGCATCTTCGGCCGCCTGACCGCCTGGCAGAACTGGATCTTCAACCGACCCAACGCGGCGGGCGAGAAGGGCGCGCTCAAGCTCTACGGCAAGGGCGAACAGGCGACGTTCGACTGGAACCGCGTCTAGCGCGGCCCGCGCGGCAATTCCCCATACACGGCGCCGGCCCGCGCAGCGCGGCCGGCGCCCCAAGACCCGGCGCCGCCCCGACGCGGCCGTCCATCCAGGAGCAGAGACAATGTCAGGCATCAACTACAGCGACAAAATCCCCAATAACGTCAACCTGTCCGGCGACCGCACGTTGCAGCGCGCGCTGGAACACTGGCAGCCCAATTACCTGCAATGGTGGCAGGACATGGGTCCGGACGGCTCGCATGGCTTCGACGTCTACCTGCGCACCGCCGTCAGCGTCGAGCCCGACGGCTGGGCCCACTTCAATCACGTGCGCATGCCCGACTACCGCTGGGGCATCTTCCTGGCGCCGCAGGACGGCCAGCGCAAGATCCACTTCGGCGAGAACATGGGCCGCGACGTGTGGCAGGACGTTCCCGGCGAACACCGCGCCAACCTGCGCCGCATCATCGTCACGCAGGGCGACACCGAGCCGGCGTCGATCGAGCAGCAGCGCCACCTGGGCCTGACGGCGCCGTCGCAGTACGACCTGCGCAACCTGTTCCAGATCAACGTCGAGGAAGGCCGCCACCTGTGGGCCATGGTCTACCTGCTGCACCGCTACTTCGGCCGAGACGGCCGCGAAGAGGCCGACGCGCTGCTGCAGCGCACCTCCGGCGATTCCGACAACCCGCGCATCCTCGGCGCCTTCAACGAGAAGACGCCGGACTGGCTGGCGTTCTACATGTTCACCTACTTCACCGATCGCGACGGCAAGTTCCAGTTGTGCGCGCTGGCCGAATCCAGCTTCGACCCGCTGGCCCGCACCACCAAGTTCATGCTGACCGAAGAGGCGCACCACATGTTCGTGGGCGAATCCGGCATCTCGCGCGTGATCCAGCGCACCTGCGAAGTGATGAACCAGTTGAAGACCGACGACCCGGCCGCCGTGCGTGCCGCCGGCGTCATCGATCTGCCGACGATCCAGCGCTACCTGAACTTCCACTACAGCGTCACCATCGATCTGTTCGGCGCCGACCAATCGTCCAACGCCGCCATCTTCTACGGCTCGGGCCTGAAGGGCCGCTACGAAGAAAGCAAGCGCAACGACGACCACCAGCTCAAGAACGACACCTACCGCGTGCTGTCGGTCGACAACGGCAGGCTGCGCGAGGTCGAGGTGCCGATGCTGAACGCGTTGAACGAGGTGCTGCGCGACGACTTCATCCGCGACTCTGTGGCCGGCATCGGCCGCTGGAACAAGGTCATCGAAAAGAGCGGCATCGCCTTCCGCCTGCAGGTGCCGCACAAGGCCTTCAACCGCCAGATCGGCACGCTGGCCGGCATCCGCATGTCGCCCGAGGGCGAGATCCTGTCCGAAGCGCAATGGCAGGCGCACCGCCACCAATGGCTGCCCACGCCGGAGGACCGTGAGTTCGTCGCCTCGCTGATGGGCCGCGTGACCGAGCCCGGCAAGTTCGCCAACTGGATCGCGCCGCCGGTCATGGGCATCAACCGCCAGCCCGTGAACTTCGAGTACGTTCGTTTCAACTAAGGCCCCGCGGCGGCGCCATGCGCCGCCGCGCCGCGCATTCGGATGACCGCGATGAACGCCGCCCTGCCCATGGAAGTCCTGAAGCAGCACCTGATCGATCCCGAGATCTGCATTCGCTGCAACACCTGCGAAGAAACCTGTCCGATCGACGCGATCACGCACGACAGCAACAACTACGTGGTCGACCCGGACATCTGCAACGGCTGCATGGCCTGCGTGCCGCCGTGCCCCACCGGCTCGATCGACAATTGGCGATTGGTGCTGCGCAGCGACGCCTATTCGGTGCAGGACCAGCTGGGCTGGGACGAACTGCCGCGCGAGCAGCCCCTGCCGGAAGCCGCGGCGATCGTGGATGAGGCGGCGAACGCGGTCGTCGAGCCGGTGTCGTCCGCCGCTGTGGCGGCCATGCCGTCCGTGACGCCCGGCGCCAGCGTGCCGCCGTGGTCCGCCGCGCATCCCTACGTCAACCTCTACACCCACAAGACGCCGGTGACCGCCACCGTGGTCGGCAACTACCGCGTCACCGGCGCCGACACCGACAGCGACATCCACCACATCGTGCTGGACTTCGGCGAGCTGCCGTTCCCGGTGCTGGAAGGCCAGTCCATCGGCATCCTGCCGCCCGGCACCGATGCCCAGGGCCGGCCGCACCACGCGCGCCAGTATTCGTTGGCCAGCCCGCGCGATGGCGAGCGCGCCGGCTACAACAACCTGTCGCTGACAGTGAAGCGCGTCACCGAAGACCACCAGGGCCAGTCGGTCAATGGCGTCTGCTCCAATTACCTGTGCGACCTGGCCAGGAACGACACCGTGCAGGTCATCGGGCCGTTCGGCCACACCTTCCTGATGCCGAACCATCCGCGCGCCAACCTCATCATGATCTGCACCGGCACCGGCTCGGCGCCGATGCGCGCCATGACCGAGCGCTACCGCCGCCGCATCGAGACCGGCGAGAACGGTCGGCTGATGCTGTTCTTCGGCGCGCGCACCGAACGCGAGCTGCCGTACTTCGGGCCGTTGATGAAACTGCCGCGCGACTTCATCGACATCAACCTGGCGCTGTCGCGCGAAGCGGACCGGCCCAAGCGCTACGTGCAGGACCTGATCCGCGAACGCGCCGCCGACGTGCGGGGCCTGCTGGCCGATCGCAACACCTGCATCTACGTCTGCGGCCTGAAAGGCATGGAAGTCGGCGTGCTGGACGCCCTGCGCGAGGTGACGGTGCAAGCGGGGCAGGATTGGACTATCCTGCACGATGTGTTGCGCCGCGAGGGGCGGCTGCACTTCGAGACCTATTGAACCGGCGGCCGCCGCAAAGGACGCCGTCGATCGGTTACCTACGCGAGGGGAAGTCCACCAATGAAGTTCGCTGATTTCAAGGACGGCATGCTGATCAAGGCCGGCCCGGTCACCATCACGGAAGCCGAAATCCTCGAGTTCGCCCGCAAGTACGACCCGCAGTGGTTCCACACCGATCTCAAGCGTGCCGCCGAGGGCCGCTGGGGCGGCCTCATCGCCAGCGGCTGGCACACCTGCGCGCTGGCCATGCGCATGGCGGTGGACTCGGCGCTGCACGATTCCGAATCGTTCGGCTCGCCCGGCCTGGGCGAGGTGCGCTGGCGCACGCCGGTGCGGCCCGGCGATCAGTTGCGCCTGGAAGCCCGGGTGCAAGGCGCGCGCACCTCCTCGTCGCGCCCGGACCTGGGCATCATCACCTGGGCCTGGACGGTGATCAACCAGCACGACGAAGCCGTGCTGGAACTGGACGCGACCAGCCTGTTCGATCTGGCGGGCGACTAGCCCGCCGCCATGCCGGGCCCGCGCCCGCCGCGGCGGGGCCAGGCGCCCGTGTCGCAGTTGCCTTGTCCGCTCCCGCGGATACCCGTAACATGACCGCGTCGTGGGCAAATTGCGTCCACCGGCATTGAAGGCCCGCCCGGGGTACCAGGCGGGCCTTTTGCATGGGCCCGCCGAATGAGGCAGCCCGCAAGACGATCACTTCCTTCCGTGAACCCGGCATTCCGCCCAGGCCCGCCCGCATCCGCCGGCGGGCTTTTTTTTGCGCAGCGCCGCTGCTGCGATTCGTCATCAAGGTCCCCTTCATGCAACTCCTGAAACCTATCAATGTCGGCCAGGCGCCGAACGACCAGACCGGCGACACGCTGCGCGACGCCATGGGGCTGGTGAACGAGAACTTCGCCAAGACCCGCGCGGGCGTCGAAGCCGTCGAAGTGGCCACCGCCGCCGCGCAACGCAAGGCGGATGCCGCGATTGCCTCCGCCGAAAAAGGCGCGGCCGGCGGCGTGACGCCGCTGGACGCGGCGGGCAAGGTGCCGGCCGCGCACCTGCCGCCGCCGGCCATTCCGCTATCGCAGAAATCGGCGCCCGGCGGCGTCGCGCCGTTGGATGAGGATGGGCGCGTGCCGGTCGATCACCTGCCGGTACCGGTGGCGTCCGTGCCGCTGGCGGAAAAGGGCCAGCCGGGTGGTGTCGCGGCGTTGGCCGCGGACGGCAAGGTGCCCTTCGCTCAACTCCCCGATCTGGTTCCGGCGGCGGAGAAGGCGCAGCCCAAAGGTGTTGCCACGCTGGCCGAGGATGGCCGGATCGTCGCCAATCAATTACCGCCGTTGATCCCTGCGGCCGACAAGGGGCGTCCCGGCGGCGTAGCAACCCTGGACGCTGACGGTCGCGTGCCGGCGCTTCAGCTGGCCGCCGTGCCGCCGGAAGAAAAAGGCCGACCCGGTGGCGTTGCCACGCTGGATGCGCAGGGCAAGGTGCCGGTCGGCCAGCTTCCGCCTGTCCCCAGCGGACCGCCGGTCGGTTCGGTCGCGTGGTGGCCGCTGCGCGCTTCCATTCCGGCGGGCCAGATTC
This sequence comes from Achromobacter sp. RW408, assembly GCF_003184165.1. Taxonomy (NCBI): domain Bacteria; kingdom Pseudomonadati; phylum Pseudomonadota; class Betaproteobacteria; order Burkholderiales; family Alcaligenaceae; genus Achromobacter; species Achromobacter sp. RW408. Next base: position 1,277,606 of record NZ_QHHO01000046.1, on the reverse strand, counting down.
CCGCTGATGGGCAGATCGTTACCCGCGCCACGTTTCCCGATCTTGCGGCTATGGTGACGGAAGGCAAGGTGCCGGTGGTGTCCGAGGCGGACTGGTTGGCGGATCCGCTCAAGCGGGGGAGCTATACCGTGGGAGACGGATCTTCGACCTTTCGGGTTCCCGATTTGAACGCCAGGGCCGCAGGGTCTCTCGCGGCGGCGGTGTTGCGAGGAGATGGGGCGAAATCCGCGGGCATGCCTGGCTCCCTGCAAGCGGACCAACTCGGTCCGATGGACTACCGTGTCGTGAGCGGATTCAATCAAGCCACTAACGTGTTGGCAGACGCTTCCCTGAATGCTGTGATGGCTTCGGGGAATTTTGCCGGCTACACATTCACCACCACGCGGCAGACCACGAACGGCAGTCGCTGGATCGTCAATACCGGCGACGAAACGCGGATGGCGAACGTTACCGGCGTTTGGACGATTCACGCTTTTGCTGCTGTGGTCAATTCCGGCAGCGTCGATATCGCACAGCTTGCTAGTGACCATGCGGCGCTCAATGCGGCGTTTCAGACTTTACGCGCGCAGGTCTTCGGCGTTGGGCAGACGCTTCAAGACATGGGCGCGTCCCGGGCATTCGGTGTGACATACACCAACAGTACCGGTCGGCCGATCTCGGTTTACATCGTTGGCTCTTCCAACAGTAGCTCCGGCGGCAACATGTATGTGATGGTGGGCGGCATCGCGGGGACGCGCTCCATCACCACAATGAACGGCGTCTCGCTGGCGCTCACCGCTGTCATTCCCCCAGGAATCACCTATCGGGTGGTGGCCGACAGCATGACGCAGAATTTCTGGACCGAGTACCGGTGAGGCTCGTGGAAAGCTCGCCGGGACGTTGGCAGCGGCATCTGTCCGCGCAATCCCATTTTTTCCCCGTCACCCGAATACGTGGGTGGCTGTTCCATTTCGTGTCGCGGCATCACGCCGTCAGGGCTTTTCTCCCATGCAAATCCTAAAACCCATCAACATCGGCCTCGCGCCGAACGACCAGACCGGCGACACGCTGCGCGACGCCATGGCGCTGGTGAACGAGAACTTCGGCAAGACCCGCGCGGGCGTCGAAGCCGTCGAAGTGGCCACCGCCGCCGCGCAACGCAAGGCGGACGCCGCCGTGCCCATGTCTGAAAAAGGCGCGGCGGGTGGCGTGACACCGTTGGATGCGGCTGGCAAGGTGCCGGCTGCGCATCTGCCTCCACCTGCGATCCCTCTGTCGCAAAAATCGGCACCGAGTGGCGTTGCCCCGCTGGGCGAGGATGGGCGTGTGCCTGTCGAACATCTGCCAATTCCGGTGCCGTCGGTGCCGTTGGCGGAGAAGGGGAAACCCAATGGCGTTGCCACGTTGGGCGGCAATGGCAAAGTCGCGCCAGCGCAATTGCCTGCCTTGATTCCCTTGGCGGAAAAAGCTCAGCCTGACGGGGTGGCGACCTTGGGCGCGGACGGATTGATCGTCGCAAATCAGTTGCCGCCCCTGGTGCCTGCTTCGGATAAGGGGCGCCCGGGCGGCGTGGCGACCTTGGGCGCCGATGGCCGCGTGCCAGCGGTGCAGCTGTCAGCGGTGCCGCCGGCGGAAAAAGGCCAGCCCGGGGGTATCGCCACATTGGACGATGGCGGCAAGGTGCCGGTCGATCAACTGCCACCGATCCCCAGTGGTCCGCCCGTAGGCTCGGTTGCATGGTGGCCGCTGCGTACGTCCATTCCCGCTGGCCAGATTCCTGCGGATGGGCAGATAATCAGCCGCGCCACTTTCAAGGATCTTGCCGCCATGGTGGCAGCGCGTTCACTACCGGTGGTGCAGGAGGCCGAATGGCTCGCCGATCCGCTCAAGCGCGGCAGCTTCACGTTGGGAGACGGCTCTACCACCATCCGGATGCCGGACTACAACGGGAAGTCCCCCGGCTCAATTGGCGCGCCGTTCATGCGCGGCGATGGCGCGCTTTTGAACGGCGTGTTGAAAGCCAGCCAGAACAAGGCGCACCAGCACGTTTTTTCGTCGCCGCAGTACCTGTACGGGGAGACTGGCGGAAGCTCTTCCTTCTACGGAACTACCGCCTCGGTCACTCCTATCTTTACCCGTAACACCACTAGCGAAGGCGGCGCAGAAGCGCATCCGACGTTCGCTTCCGGTGTTTGGACCGTGCAGGCCTTCGGGACTGTCACCAACGCGGGGAGCGTCGACGCCGCACAATTGGCGTCCGACCTGGGCGTGGCCCAATCCACTTTGCAGCAGTTGAAGGGACAAGTGTTCGGTACAGGGCAGCAGCTTCGTTCACGCACGACGGTGTTGCGCACGTGGTATCAGAACACCACAGGCCGCCCCATACTGGTCGGGTTTCATTGTGTTGGCGTCGCTGCGGGGACGATCATCGTTGCTGGATACCTCAACAATGTCTCCGGTAATGCGGGATCGGTTCCTTATCATTACGACACGACCCCTGGCGGGTATGCCGGCATGCGCTGCGGTTTCACCATGCACGTGCCACCTGGCATGTGGTGGATGGCCGACACCATAAATGCCAATGTCGAGTCCGGTTCGATCTGGGAATACGCATGACCGAAAAGCCCCCGGACTCGTGTATGGACGGCTTCCGCCTTCCTACGGCCGCCGCATCGCCTTCAGGATATTCGCCCCTTCCAGCCCCGCCGCCGCCTCCCACTGTTTGACCGAGTCCGCCGCCGCTTTCTTCAGCGCCTGGCGCACCGGCATCGGCACCGCGGTATCGATGGTCACGCCGTTCTTGCGCATGTTGGCGTAGTTCTGCTGCAACCGGCCTTCGATGCGTTTCCACTGCTCGGCCTCGGTCTGCGCCGCGGCCTGGTCGATCGCCTTGCGCGATTTCGCGTCCAGCGCCTGATAGGCCTTCAGGTTCATCGTCGCCACCGAGATCGGCATCGCGTAGTTGATCTCGGCGAAGCGTGGCAGGTGTTCCCACAGCTTGCGGCCGGCGCCGCCATCGCCCGAGGACAGCACCGCGTTGACCTCGCCCGAGGCGATGCGCGGCATGGCGTCGGCGAACGAAATGTTCTGCGCGCGCGCGCCGGCTTTCTGCATCACGTCCTGCGAGGTCGCGTCATAGGTGCGGATGCTCAAGGCCTTCAGGGCGGCGACACTGTCCACCTTGTCCTTGGACCAGATGCCAGAGGCTGGCCATGGGGTGGTGTAGAGCAGTTTCTGGCCGTGCGCGGCCAGCAGTTTTTCGTAGGCGGGGCGGGCCGATTTGTTGAGCGCGCGCGCCTTGGACAGCGAATCGGCCAGGAACGGCAGCGAGGACACGCCGAACAGCGGGTACTTGGCCGCCAGCGCGCCGGCGAAGGCATCGCCGGCATCGACCTTGCGTGTCTCGACCGCGTCGATCATGTCGCCCGACTTGATGCCCTTGGCGGCGTCGAAGCTGGCGTCGATGACAACCTGGCCCGCGCTCTTGCTGCGCACCAGATCGGCGAAGGTGGACACGCCTTGTCCCGGCATCGACGTGGCCGGGTACTCGGTGGTCATGGTGAGAGTGGTGGCGGCGAATGCGCCGTGGCCCGCAAAGGCGATGACGATGCCCGCCCACAGGCGGAACGAGGGACTGCCGTGCATGCGCGACTCCTGGTCGTGACGAAAAATCCGGGGTCGGGCAGGCGGATGCAGCGGGCCGGCACCAGGCCAATTGCACGCAGCGTAAGCCATGGGCCGCGCGCGGGCTAGCTCCTGATAACCCTAATGCGAGGCGGATGCGATGGTCGGCATCCAAAAAAAAACGCCCCTCGAAAGGGGCGCCCAATCTTCGCCACGCCGGCGAACCGCGCGTCCGGAGCAGAGCCGGGCTCCGTCCGCGCGGGGCACTGCAAATCAATAGAAGGCCTGGATGCCGGTCTGCGCGCGGCCCAGGATCAGGGCGTGCACGTCGTGGGTGCCTTCGTAGGTGTTGACCACTTCCAGGTTGACCAGGTGGCGGGCCACGCCGAATTCGTCGGAGATGCCGTTGCCGCCCAGCATGTCGCGGGCCAGGCGGGCGATGTCCAGCGCCTTGCCGCAGGAGTTGCGCTTCATGATCGAGGTGATCTCGACGGCGGCGGTGCCTTCGTCCTTCATGCGGCCCAGGCGCAGGCAGCCTTGCAGGGCCAGCGTGATCTCGGTCTGCATGTCGGCCAGCTTCTTCTGGATCAGCTGGTTGGCGGCCAGCGGGCGGCCGAACTGCTTGCGGTCCAGGGTGTACTGGCGGGCGGTGTGCCAGCAGGCTTCGGCGGCGCCGATAGCGCCCCAGGCGATGCCGTAGCGGGCCGAGTTCAGGCAGGTGAACGGGCCCTTCAGGCCGGACACGCCCGGCATCATCTGGTCGGCGGACACTTCCACCTCGTCCATGACGATTTCGCCGGTGATCGAGGCGCGCAGGCCGACCTTGCCGTGGATGGCGGGGGCGGTCAGGCCCTTGGTGCCTTTCTCGAGGATGAAGCCGCGGATCTTGCCGTCGAACTCGCCGCCGACGCACTTGGCCCACACCACGAACACATCGGCGATGGGCGAGTTGGTGATCCACATCTTGTTGCCGGTCAGCTTGTAGCCGTCGGCGGTCTTGACCGCGCGCGTTTCCATGCCGCCGGGATCGGAGCCGTGGTTGGGTTCGGTCAGGCCGAAGCAGCCGATCCACTCGCCGCGGGCCAGCTTGGGCAGGTACTTCTGCTTCTGCGCTTCGCTGCCGAATTCGTTGATGGGCACCATCACCAGCGACGACTGCACGCTCATCATCGAGCGGTAGCCGGAGTCGATGCGCTCGACTTCACGGGCGATCAGGCCGTAGCTGACGTAGTTCAGGCCGGCGCCGCCGTATTCGGCGGGGATGGTGGCGCCCAGCAGGCCCAGCTCGCCCATTTCCGAGAAGATTTCCGGATCGGTCTTTTCGTTGCGGAAGGCATTCAGCACGCGCGGGGCCAGCTTGTCCTGCGAGTAGGCGTGGGCGGCATCGCGCACCATGCGTTCTTCTTCGGTGAGCTGCTGGTCCAGCAACAGGGGGTCTTGCCAATGGAACGAGGGATTCGAGGACATGCTGGGTCTCCGCTATGGATTTCCGTTTTCGGAATCTGGAAAGTTTAAACCTAAAATAATTGGCGCGGCAACCCGGGGTTTACGCGACGCGCGCGGGGCGCGTCGCCGTGGGGATGCCGTCGCCTCCGGGTATCAGTGCCGGGCCTTGAGCGCCGCGTCGCGGATCTTGTCCAGCGTGGTCGACGGCGTGATGGTCTGCGGGTCGATGAAGCAGTGCAGGATGGCCGGCTTGCCGCTGGCCAGCGCGCGTTCGAACGCCGGGCCGAACTGCTCGGTGGTCTCGACGCGTTCGCCGTGGCCGCCGAAGGCGCGGGCGTAGTCGGCGAAGTCCGGGTTCTTCAGCTCGGTGGCGGAAATGCGGCCGGGGTAGTGCTTTTCCTGGTGCATGCGGATGGTGCCGTACATGCCGTTGTCGACCAGCACCACGATGATGGGCAGGTCGTACTGCACGGCGGTGGCGAATTCCTGGCCGTGCATCAGGAAGCAGCCGTCGCCGGCGAAGCAGACCACGGTCTTGTCGGGCCAGACGCGCTTGGCGCCCACGGCGGCCGGCAGGCCATAGCCCATCGAGCCCGAGGTCGGCGCCAGCTGCGTGCCGAAGCGGGTGAAGCGGTGGAAGCGATGCAGCCAGGTGGCGTAGTTGCCGGCGCCGTTGGTCATGATGGCGTCGGCCGGCAGCGTCTTTTCCAGGTAGGCCATGACCTGGCCCAGCTGCAGCGCGCCCGGGGTGGTGACGGCAGTCGGGTCGCTCCACTTCAGGTACGACTCGCGCATGGCCTGCGTGCCGTCGGCCCAGGCCGGTTGAGCGGGGGCCTTCAGGCCGGCCAGCGCCTGGGCGAAGGCGGCGGGCGAGGTGTTGATGGCCAGCGTGGGGCGATAAACGCGGCCCAGTTCAGCGGCGTCCGGATGCACGTGCACCAGCTTCTGCTTCGGCACCGGGATGTCCAGCAGCGTGTAGGCCTGGCTGGGGTTTTCCGACATGCGGCCGCCGACAAGCAATACCAGGTCGGCGTCGGCCACGCGCTTGAGCAGGGCCGGGTTGATGCCCAGGCCGACGTCGCCGATGAAGCACGGATGGTCGGCCGGGAACAGCATCTGGCGGCGGAACGACACCGCCGTGGGCAAGGCATGGCGCTGCGCGAAGTCGGCGAACTGCTGCACCGCGCGCGCGTCCCAGCGCGTGCCGCCGAGAATCGCGACGGGATTGCTGGCCTGGGCCAGCAGTTGCTCCAGGTCGGCCAGCTGGCCGGCGGTGGGGGCGGAATCGATGACCTCGTAGCGCGGCGCGTCGGCCACCTGGGCGGCTTCGACCAGCATGTCCTCGGGCAGCGCGATCACCACCGGGCCCGGACGGCCCGAGGTGGCGATGTGGAAGGCGCGCGAGATCAGTTCGGGAATGCGCTCGACCTGGTCGATCTCGGTGACCCACTTGGCCTGCGTGCCGAAGACGGCGCGGTAGTCCATTTCCTGGAAGGCTTCGCGCTCGCGCATGCCGCGCTCGATCTGGCCGACGAACAGGATCATCGGGGTCGAGTCCTGCTTGGCGATGTGCACGCCGGCCAGCGCGTTGGAGGCGCCCGGGCCGCGGGTCACCATGCAGATGCCGGGTTCGCCGGTCAGCTTGCCATGGGCGTCCGCCATCATGGCCGCGCCACCTTCCTGGCGGCAGACGGTGACCTTGATGTCGGCGTCGTGCAGGCCGTCCAGCACCGCCAGATAGCTCTCGCCGGGAACGCAGAAAACGTGTTTGACGCCCTGGGCGACGAGCTGGTCGACGAGGATGTGGCCGCCGAGGCGGGATGCTTGCTGGGACATGGTGGGTGTCAGGATGAGCCGAGATTAAGACATCCGAGCATAATGTTCCTTGATCGCACAACGCAATTGATAAAATTGCACAATCTATTGAGCCGCCGGCACGACCCGGCGCCAGGCGCCACGCGGCGTGCGGCGGTGGTCCCCGGTTTTGTTGCGTCCCTGACCCCATGAGAAACGGCATCCCCAATCTGAGCGCCCTGCAGGCCTTCGAGGCATCGGCCCGCCTGGGCAGTTTTTCGCGGGCGGCCGAGGAACTGTCCCTGACCCACAGCGCGGTCTACCGCCAGGTGGCCAGCCTGGAGGCACGGTTGGGCGTGCAGTTGTTCACGCGGGTGCGGCGCCGCATCGTCCTGACCGATCATGGCGCGGAATATGCGGGACGCATCCGCCATCACCTCGACCAGATCGAGAAGGACACCTTCGGCCTGGTCAGCCGCACGGGCATGGGCCGCAGCATCCACATCGCCGTGGTGCCAACGCTGGCCACCACCTGGCTGATCCCGCGGCTGGCGGACTTCCAGCGCGAGCAGCCGGACATCACCGTCAGCCTGTCGGTGCGCACGCTGCCATTCCAGTTCAAGGACCAGCCGTTCGACGGCGCGCTCTACCACGGCGACACGCTGTGGCCGGGCACCCAGGGCGTGCTGCTGTTTCCGGAACGCGAGCTGGTGCCGGTGTGCGCGCCCGAGCTGGCGGCGCGCGTGACCGAGGCCGGCGCCGGCGCGCTGGCCGGCATGACCCACCTGCACCTGAGTTCGCGGCCCGATGCCTGGCGCCAGTGGTACGGCGCCAACAACTACCTGTACGGCCCGCAGGCGGCCGGCGGGCCGCGCTACGAACTGTTCACCATGGTGATGGCGGCGGTGCAGGCCGGGCTGGGCGTGGGCCTGATGCCGCGCTTCCTGGCGCAGCCGGCGCTGGACCAAGGCGCGCTGGCGATGCCGGTGCCGCAGTCGCTGACGGTCAGCCAGGGCTACTACTTCGGCTATCCGCAGCGCAGCGAGCGTTCCGAGGCCCTGAAGCTGTTCGAGACCTGGCTGAAGTCGGCGGCGGCGGCGGTCGCGGGACGCTGAATGCTCAGGCGACAGCGCCGCCGTAGAATGTTGCCCATCCCGCGGCCGATGCCGCGCCAGGCCTTGCCTTGCGCGGCGCTCCGCATACGCCTTGGCCAATTCGCCTTCCTGACGCCTTCCTCCCGGTCCCATGCCTGATTCCCGCGCGCCGCTTGCTTCCCAGGCCGACATCGATGCCTTCATCGACGCTGTCTGGCTCGAGGACGGCCTGTCGGCCAACACCCTGGCGGCCTACCGGCGCGACCTGACCGGCTTTGCCCGCTGGCTGGAAGACCCCGAGGCCTACGCCCGCGAGATGGCCGACCGCTACGGCGACGCGGCGTCGGCGCACGCGCTGCCGGCCGGCCCCGCCAAGGTGCTGGCCGAGGCCGGCAAGGCCGATATCGAGGCCTGGTTTGCCTTTCGCCACGAGGAAACCCGCGCCACCACCGCCAACCGCCGCCTGGCGGCGCTGCGGCGCTTTTACGCCTGGGCATTGCGCGAGCATCGCGCGGCGCATGATCCCTGCCTGACGCTGGTGGCCGCCAAGCAGCCGCCGCGCCTGCCCAAGACGCTGTCCGAGCAACAGGTCGACGCGTTGCTGCGCGCGCCGGATCTGAACGAGCCGCGCGGCCTGCGCGACCGCGCCATGCTGGAAATGCTGTATGCCACCGGCCTGCGCGTGTCCGAGCTGGTTGGCGTGCGGGCGCTGGACGTCAGCCTGAACGAAGGCGTGGTGCGCGTGGTGCTGGGCAAGGGCGGCAAGGACCGCCTGGTGCCGCTGGGGGCGGAGGCGGCGCACTGGATCGACCAATACATGAAAATGGCGCGGCCCGAGCTGGCCGCGGGCCGCGTCAGCGACGCGCTTTTCATCACCGGCCGCGCCGAGGCGATGTCGCGCCAGGCGTTCTGGCAGCTGGTGAAGAAGTACGCGGTGCTGGCGGGCGTGCACGCGCCGCTGTCGCCGCACGTGCTGCGCCACGCCTTCGCCACCCATCTGCTGAACCATGGCGCCGATCTGCGGGTGGTGCAGATGCTGCTGGGCCACGCCGACATCTCCACCACCCAGATCTACACGCATGTGGCGCGCGAACGCCTGAAGGCGCTCCACGCGGCGCATCATCCGCGCGGCTGACGCGGGCGTTTGCGCGCCATCGCCGGCCTGCCTACACTTTTGCCTTCGCCTTTTCGCCGCACCGCCATGAGCAAAGCCCGCCACGTTTCCGAAACGCCCGCCACCCAGTTCCTCAAGCAGCACAAGGTGGCGTACACCGAACACACCTATGACTACGTCGATCACGGCGGCGCCGGCGAGGCCGCGCGCCAACTGGGTCTGGACCCGCACGCGGTGGTCAAGACGCTGGTGATGGAAGACGAATCGGCCAAGCCGCTGATCGTGGTGATGCACGGCGATCGCGAAGTCTCCACCAAGAACCTGGCGCGCCAGGCGGGGCTGAAGAAGGTCGAACCGTGCAAGCCGGAAGTCGCGCAGCGTCATTCCGGCTACCAGGTCGGCGGCACCTCGCCGTTCGGCACGCGCAAGAAGATGCCGGTGTGGGTCGAGGCCGAGGTGCTGCAATACCCGGTCGTCTACATCAACGGCGGCCGCCGCGGCTACTTGGTGGGCATCGACCCGAACGTGCTGGTGAGCCTGCTGGGCGCCAGGCCGGTGACCGTGGCGCTGGAATAAGGGGCGCAGCGGCCTCACGGCCCGCGTGGTATCCCGTTACCACCCCCGCGTCCTCCGGCGGGGGCACAATGGTCCAAGAACATCAAGAACCGGCCGCCCGGCCCGCGGGCGCACCAGCCGGCGATCCCCCATCCCCAGGAGACGAACATGAGCAAGAGACTGTTGATGCTGGTCGGCGACTACGCCGAAGACTACGAAACCATGGTGCCCTTCCAGACGCTGCTGGCGGTGGGCCACACGGTGCACGCCGTTTGCCCCGGCAAGAAGTCCGGCGAGAGCATCGCCACCGCCATCCACGACTTCGAGGGCGCGCAGACCTACAGCGAAAAGCGCGGCCACAATTTCGCCCTGAACTACGACTTCGACCGCGTCGAGGCCGATTCCTACGACGGCCTGGTGATCCCGGGCGGACGCGCGCCGGAATACCTGCGCCTGAACGAAAAGGTGCTGGAGATCGTGCGCGCCTTCGACAAGGCCGGAAAGCCGATCGCCGCCGTCTGCCATGGCGCCCAATTGCTGGCGGCCGCGGGCATCCTGGAAGGCCGCACCTGCTCGGCCTATCCCGCCTGCGCGCCGGAAGTGCGCCTGGCCGGCGGCACCTACGCCGAGATCGGCATCGACCAGGCCTACACCGACGGCAACCTGGTGACGGCGCCGGCCTGGCCCGCGCATCCGGCATGGCTGGCGCAGTTCCTGGCCGTGCTTGGGACCCGGATCACGCACTGAACCGGCCGCGTGGCCGGCGCCGCCTCGCGCGATCCGCTGCCGCGCCATGAAAGGGGGGGCGCCGTTCCCGCGCCCTGCGTGCATTCCCGCTCCGCAGCAAAACAAAGGCGCCTGCCATGGCAGGCGCCTTTTTGCGGGGCGAGGCGAGTGTTACGCCGCCATGTCCAGCACGATGCGGCCTTCGATCTGGCCGCGGCGCATGCGGTCGAACACGCTGTTGATGTTCTCCAGCTTCTCGGTCGCCACGGTCGCGCGCACCTTGCCTTCCTCGGCGAACTGTAGCGATTCCTGCAAGTCCAGCCGCGAACCCACGATCGAACCGCGCACCGTCACGCCGTTGAGCACCATGTCGAAGATCGACAGCGGGAAGTCGCCCGGCGGCAGGCCGTTGAGCGCCACCGTGCCGCCGCGACGCACCATGCCCAGCGCCTGCTCGAAGGCCTTGGGCGAAACCGCCGTGATCAGCGCGCCGTGGGCGCCGCCGATTTCCTTCTTCAGGTAAGCCGCCGGATCGGTGGTCTTGGCATTCACGACCACCTCGGCGCCGAGACGCTTGGCGAAATCCAGTTTGTCGTCGTCGATGTCCACGGCCGCCACGTTCAAGCCCATGGCGCGCGCATACTGCACCGCCATGTGGCCCAGGCCGCCGATGCCGGAGACCACGACCCAGTTACCCGGCCGTGTGTCCGTCATCTTCAGGCCTTTGTAGACCGTGACGCCGGCGCACAGTACCGGGGCGATGTCGACGAAGCCGACATTCTTCGGCAGCAGGCCCACGTAGTCGGCCGCGGCCAGCGCGTACGCGGCGAAGCCGCCGTTGACGGAGTAGCCGGCGTTCTGCTGCTGTTCGCACAGCGTCTCCCAGCCGCCCAGGCAATGCTCGCAATGGCCACAGGCGGAATACAGCCAGGGGATGCCGACGCGGTCGCCTTCCTTGACGTGCGTCACGCCTTCGCCCACCGCCACCACGTGGCCCACGCCTTCGTGGCCCGGGATGAAAGGGGGATTGGGCTTGACCGGCCAGTCGCCCTCGACCGCGTGCAGATCGGTGTGGCAGACGCCGCAGGCCTCGATCTTCACCAACAGTTCGCCCGCGCGCGGGCGCGGCACCTCGACTTCTTCGATTTCCAGGGGTTTGCCGAACGCGCGGGCCACCGCGGCCTTCATGGTCTTGTTCATTGCTGCCTCCGAAGTCAGATCAGTCTTAGCATGCTCGGATGGGTACGCGTCCGAGACCTTGATTTATATCAACGGTGTCCGGATGGGGGCGGCAAGGAAACTTATCGTTGCAGAATCGGCGAGGTCCTCCTGCCGGCAGGGGTGTCTTGCCGTGCCGCCGGGTGTCGTCGTAAAGTGGCTCGCAAGTATCGTGTCCGCACCAGGAGCGCCCATGTGTGAAATCTTCATCCGCGCCAGCGAACAGTCCTACGCGCCCGAAACCCGCTCCCTGCGCCTGCATGGGGCGGCCACCAGCCTGCGGCTGGAACAACTGTTCTGGCAGGTGCTGGAAGAGATCGCGGCGCGCGACGGCATGCGGGTCACGCAATTGATCGAGCGCCTTTACGACGAACTGGTGGAGTACCGCGGCGAGGCCGCCAATTTCACCTCCTTCCTGCGCGTGTGCTGCCTGCGCTACCAACTGCTGCAGGCCGAGGGCCGCATCCCCGCCGATGCCGCGGTGCCGATCCGCTCGCTCAACGCCAAAGCGGTGCTGGAAGGCCTGCCGCCTTCCATGTACGACCCGCAGCCGCTGCGGCCGAAACGGGCGGTCGCGGCGTAGGCGTGAATACACAGGCCTTCCGAAGGCCGCCGGTGTGGAAAGCGGATGCCCGCGTCCGCGCATGCGCCGGCCGGCGCCGGACGAAAAAAAGCCCGATCCTGGATCGGGCTTTTTCGTGGGTGGGCGAGGCGCGGATCAGCCGCCGGGCTGGGCCGAGGCCATGGCCACTTCGCTTTGCACGATGCGGCGGATGCGCACCGCATCGCCGATGCGCGACAGCTTGCCCTGCGAGTCCAGCAGCACGATGGCCAGGTCGCGGCCATTGATGCGCGCCAGCATCACCAGGCATTCGCCGGCTTCGTTGATGTAGCCGGTCTTGGACACCTTGATGTCCCAGTCGGGCTTGCGCACCAGCAGGTTGGTGTTGCGGAAGGTCTGCGTGCGGTTGTTGATCTCGACGTCGTACTCGGTATCGGTGGAGTAGCGGTGGATCAGCGGACGCTGCGAGGCGGCGCGCAGCAGGCGGGCCAGGTCGTGCGGCGACGACACGTTGTCGCTGGACAGGCCGGTGGGTTCGATGAAGTGCGTGCTGGTCATGCCCAGCGACTGCGCCTTGGCGTTCATGGCGGCCACGAACGCGGGCAGGCCGCCCGGATAATGGCGGCCCAGCGCGTTGGCGGCGCGGTTCTCGGAAGACATCAGGGCCAGGTGCAGCATGTCGCCGCGCGACAGCTTGGTGCCCACGCGCAGGCGCGAGGTGGTGTGCTTGAGGCCGTCGATGTCTTCATCGGTGATCTCGAGCATCTCGTCCATCGGCTGGTTGGCATCCACCACCACCACCGCGGTCATGAGCTTGGAAATCGAGGCGATGGGGCGCACCACGTTTTCGTTCTTGGCGAAGATCACGGTGGACGTGGCCAGGTCCTGCACATAGGCGGTGCTGGAACGCAGCGCGGCGGCTTCGGCGCGCACCGACACCGCGGGCGGCGGCATGGCGGCGGCCGCCGCAGCGGCGGCCGTGCGCTGCGCGCGCGACGGTTTGTTCGGCTTGCCGTTCTTGCCGGCGGCGCCCTTCTTGGACGAACCCTGCTGCGCGACGGCCTGCTTGCCGCCCTTGGGAGGCGCCTTCTTGCCGGCGGCCTGCTTGGGCGCGCCCTTGCCCGCGGCCTGTTTGCCGGCGGCGCCCTTGGGCGTGGATTTGGCGGCGGCCGACTTGGGCGCGGCTTGCTTGCCGGCGGCCGCCTTGGGCGCGCCCTTGGCCGCGCTCTGCTTGGGGGCGGCGGCCTTGCCGGCGCCGGCCTTCTTGGCGGGAGCGGGCGCCTTCTTGGCTTGTTGCGCCTTGCAAGCGGCCGACTTGGCGTTGGTCTTGCAGGGGTCGGTATTCTTCGCGGCGAGCGCGGCGGAGGGCAGGAGCGCGCACATCGCCAGCGCCGCCGGCGCTATCGCGTTCGCAATTGCACGTTTCCAGTTAAATGCCATGGTTTGAACAGGCTTGTCAGTCTGTGAAGAATTGTTTCCCTGATCGTGCTCGCGACGGTTCAGGAAAAGTCCAGATGAATTAGAGGCTTACGCGTCGAATTTAAACAGCAATTTCAAGTGACGCGCAAGACGATTCGCTATCATCGCCCAAAAAAATATCGGGGTCGTATTGACGGATGGCGTATTCGTCACCAAACGCGTCCCGAGACGCTACCGGCGCGCGGCGCGTGAGCGTAGCCCGGATTAACCCTCATCTGGCTGAAAGCGGGGAATTTTCTTGCGATGGCCTGCGGAATCGAGGCCGGGGAAGGGTGGCCTCGCCGGGTGGAATCGAACCACCAATTGACCCTTAGGAGGGGCCGGTTATATCCATTTAACTACGGCGAGACGGGCAAAACTGCGGGGATTCCGCAACCCCATGAATGCATGAGGATTTTATGGTAGTGCCTTGATATTAAAGGGCTTTGTCTTGGCGGGAGTTTATCACTCTTCATCATCGTTTCTCACCTGATCTAATATCCCGCTACTACAGAACTACTACAACAGGAAAAGACGAGATGGCCGCGATAGTCAAGATCGGCGCCAAGTGGCGCGCCCAGGTACGCAAGGCAGGACGCAAGTCTATCAGCAGGACGTTTGAGACCAAAATCGAGGCCCAGCGCTGGGCCTTGGAGATCGAGGGAAGCTCGGCCGAAACCGCCTCCATGACGGTAGCCAAGCTGATAGAGAAGTACCGCGAGCTGCGCGCCGAATCGGGCCGCCCGATCAAGCCCAAGTCCAATGAGGACTACATGCTCCAGCACCTCGCGGCCGAGGACGACGGGCTGGGGCAGGTGAAACTTGAGAAGCTGGCCACCTCGCACCTGGTGACCTGGTGCCAGCGCCGCCAGCGCGCCGGCGCCGGGCCGTACACGGTCAACATGCACATGTCCAAGCTCGGGACCGCGATCCGGCACACCAAGAGCATTCTCAACCTGCGCATCGGCGACCCGGTGGGAGACGCCCGACCGACCCTGCACCATTTTGGACTGATAGGCCCAGGCAACAAGCGCGACCGCCGGCCCACGGCCAAGGAGCTGGAACAGCTCTATGCATACTTCGCCGAGCACTTCCCCTATATGGTGGATGTGCTGACGGTGGCTATCAATACGGGGCTGCGCCAGGGTGAGATTTTCCGCATCCGTTGGGCGGATTTGGACGATGTCCGAAAGCTGATCATCGTGCGAGACCGCAAGCACCCGAAACAGAAGGTCGGGAACGATCAGCCCATACCGCTGCTGGGCGAGGCTTGGGCGGCCATCGAACGACAGCCGCGCGACACGCCGGATGGCCGGATATTCCCGTACCGTGCCGCGACGGTGAGCCAGCTATTTACTCGGACGTGTGTGACGCTGGAAATCAAAGACCTGCATTTCCACGACATGCGTCATGAAGCGGTAAGCAGTCTATTTGAGGCCGGCTGGCAGATACCGGAAGTGGCGGCGGTCTCCGGCCATAAGGACTGGCGCCAGCTTAAGCGGTACACCCAGATCGATCCGGCAGGACTCCATAACAAAGTCCTGCCGATGCCGAAGCGCGTCGCCTAACGCTCGCTGATCAGCGAGGCCTCACGGTAACGCTGATCGAGGTATTCACCGACAGCCCGCACATCGGCGTACCGATTGCGTCCCTCGGTGTAGGTGGCCACCGCGCACTTGTCATCCGAGATGAGGTTGCGCAACGAACCTTCCTTGATGCCCAGCTCGGCGGCCAACTCGCTCATGGTCAGGCGCATACGGCCGTAGCGCATGTACAAGATGATGGCGGTTGACGCGGTGGCGGCCGGCGCGGCCGATGTATGCCCAGTTTCGCGTATCCGTTCAACCATGGTCCTGTTCTCCACCGCGCACGGCCAGGGCCGTGATGATTGGACGGACCCATATGGGCGCGGCCGACAGCTGGAACGTTTCGCCCGTCCGAGACAGCAGGATGGCGCGGCCGATTTCCTCGGCCATGGCCTTGGCCGCCTTCCTGGGTACGGCGTTGCCGATGCGCTCGCGGTGTGCGCTGTCGGACGTGCCGTCCATCTGGAAGGGCTCGCCGTTGGCCTCGGCCTCGGCGTAGTCGTCGGGGTCGTAGATGCTCTGCAGGGCCGCCAGCTCAAGCGTCGTAAACGGGCGGTGCCAGGTGCCGTCCTCGGAGATGATGCGGCATACCAGTTTGTCGTTGGCCGCAGGCAGCGCCCGCGGATCAGCCACCGACCATGAGCCATTGTCATGGCAGGCCGACGCTGACACCGCGCCGACGTGCTTATCCCATGCTGCTACGCCATAGTGTCCGGCAGTCAGGTAGTGATCGCCCCGCTCGCGGGCCAGTCCCGGGCGTGGGTCAGCGATGGACATCCATCCGCCCTGCACGCCCTTACCGCCGGCGATAACCGCACCCGCTGCCCGCTGCCAATCCACAACTTTGAGGTTGTTGCTGTGCCGATGCCAACCCGTGCGCGGGTCTGCGACGCATTGCCCTGTTCCGTGCGCGCCCGTGACGGCGCGCGCCGTGTCTTCGTAGCGCACGATCCGGAATTCGTTGCTGTGCTTGGCGGGGCCGTGGTGGCGCGGGTCCGCTACGCTGTATGCGCCTTGTCCCGGCCCCTGCTGGCCCGCAATTGCGCCGGTAGACGCCTCCCAGCGGCGCACGCCGTAGGCCTGGCCGTCCTTCCACGCCGCCGACGGATCGAAGCGCGGATCAGCCACCGAGAAGGCACCATTCAGCGGATAGCTCCGGCCGGCGATGACGCCGGCGCTATCCTGCATCGAATGCACGCCCAGGGCGCCGCGATGCATTTCCGGCACCAACAGGTAGTCCTGCAGGTAGCCGTCCTGCACGGCCAGGCGGTTCAGGCTGCGCCAGTCGCCACCGGCTTGGACGAACGCGAGCCGCACCCAGGTTTTCCAGCTCAGGTTCGGGATGCGGTGCATAGGGCCGGCGCGCAGGTCGCCTGGCAGGTGCATACGGCCCAGGATTTCGCCCACGGCGCGCAGCGGGCGCTTGGGCGGCTCGTAGATGAACGCCGGCACTTTCTCGGCGTGGCGGGCGATCAGCAAAAAGCGCTTGCGGCTTTGGGCCAGGCCGCCCAGCTCGCCGCAGTCGTGCGCGGTTTCGCGCACCACATAGCCGTAGTGACGCAGCAGCTGGACGATCTGATCGAGGAAGTGGCGCCCGCGTGTGGCGATGCGCGGCACGTTCTCAAAAAGAATCACCTCCACGGGATCATCCTTCCATGCCTCAAGGCACAACCAGATGCCGCGCAACGTCAGCTCATTGAGCGCTTGGTACTTGGCGGTCAGGCTGCGGGCGTGAGACAACAGCCCCGAGAATCCTTTGCACGGGGCCGAAAGGAATAAGATGTTCGGCCGGCGGCCACCAGCAGCTGCGCGCATGTCGGCGGGCAGTGCCTCGGCCCAACCCTCGGGCGGTTGATGCCCGTGAAAGGCGATGTACTGGTTTCGGCTGAACAGGTCGCGCACCGTGCAGCGAACGCCCGTGAAGCGTTGGAAGTCGGCCGCGCCGGCGGGGTCTACGTCGATTCCCCCCAGGCACACCATGCGGCCGCGCAGGCCAGGGATTTCCGGTTGCGCCTGCTGCATGCCGGCCGCGCCAATGCCTGATCCTGAGAAAACGCCGAAGTGAGTGATTTCCGAGTACTTCATTCTGCGCACTCCTCTTCTGCAGTGTTCTCATTTCCGGCATGCTTGACGGAATCAGCAAGCGCCCTGATGCGCATTTCATCGGCGGGTGTGTGCCAGCCCTGTGTCAGGTCACGCCACAGGTTGAACGCGCCATACGCCCAACTGCTCACCTGACTCACGCTGATATGGTTCAGCCGATCATCGGGGTTGCGCGCCAATAGCTCTTTCAGGAAATCCGCGTGGGAGCGAATCCGAGCTTCGGTTGCCTCGGTAAGTTGCTTATAGCTCCAGGCCTTGCGGGGTGCGGGCGCCTTCTTGAACGCCGGATTGGAATCTTTCATGTCTATTCGTCCTTGTCGCCGGCACTGGCGCGTTTGATATCGCGGCGCGGCGGTGTGAAATGGTCGGGATGGGCAAGAAATTGCGATTGGGCCGGCGGCGCGGCAGGCGGCGGGCGGTAGCGGTCGGCGCGAGGTTGCGAGAGCGCCAGGGCGGTGATTTCCAGGCAGCGGGCGAGCGCTGGCGAGCGCAGGGCATCCGCAAGCGTGCCGCGAAGGCGCGCGGCTGCGTGTGCCTGCGCGAGCTGGGGAAGAGTGGGCTTGTGCATCGTCAAGCCCCCTTCCGGAAGACCCAGCAATGCACCGTCGTGGCCTTGGTGGTGCCGGCCTGGCTCGCGTTCTGACGAATGCGGCTCTTGACGGTCTTCACCTCTAGGAACTTGTGCTGCCGGCTGGTACGTAGCACCTTCTTCAAGTCGCTCAACGCTGGCACCTGCTGGCGGTGCGTGGCTGCGGCCTCGATGAAGTGATTCAGGTTGATCGCAATCTCTTCGTCGTTGCAAGAGTGGTTGAGCTGGGGCGCCATCTCGTCGTCGCCGTTGAGATAGGTGTAGGCCTCCCAGAATCCCTGCACGATGGGATGGTCCGCATTGATGACCTGCTGCCGCTCGGCCGCCATCGTGCCGATGAGGTCGGCGGCCGCCTGGTATTGCTCATCGGTCAGCCGAACCACCAGGCGAAGCGCATCCAGGACGGCCAGCAGCTGCGCGTGGCATTTCATGATGCGGGTCATCTTGATATCGCCACGTTCGCGCAAAGCGTCAACGTGATCCTGGTAGCGCGAAAACACGGTCTCCAAGACTTTTGCCTCGCGCTTGGTCGCCGCCAGAATGAAGCCCGATACATCGCTTGTGGGCGTGGTTTCCAGCGCCACGGCGGCGGCCAGCGTCTTGGCGTTCTGGCCGGCCCGGTCGATGTTGATGTGAACTATCCGGGAAAGGATGGCTTCGGACGCGTTCACCTCGTTGTTTTGCGAGATGACAATGGATCCTCGGAACGGCGGTTCGTAGGTCTCGTTGCCGCCGTTGGCCACGCCGCGAGAACGGATGCTGCGGCCGTTGTAGGCGGTTTTCAACTCGTCCCAATCAAACGACTTCACATGCGATTTCTCTTCGCCCAGACGCTCACGGTCGGATTCGATCAGCACCACGGGCAGGCCAGCGACCTGGGCAAAGTTGCGCGCGCGCCCCGGCGTCGTGGACTTGGACGGGTCGAAGCCCTCGTAATCAGTCCGTCCGAACAGCTTCCACAGGAATTCGATCAGCGTTGACTTGCCCGAGCCTGCCTCGCCCACAACTTCCAGAAAGGGGTAGCTTTTTTGGTGCGCGCGGATTTGTTCGGCGAACAGCGAGCCGAACCAGAATGCCAGTGTCACGATGCCCTTCGCACCGAAGGCGGTCCAGACATGCTGCACCCAATCCGCCTTGTATTCGTGCGGGTCGCCGTTCACCGTCAGCGTGACGGATTGATTCAGACTTTTGACCGAAAGGCGCCCGATGTCGAAGAAGTCCTCTTCGTTGACCTCGTAGATCGTGCCGTCCTTCACCGCCAGCGCGCCAAGGATGTACGCGCCATGCTCGCGGCTGTAGCCGATGAAATCCACCGTCTCCACGCGCTTGATGTTGTAAAGGCGGCGCTCCATCATCCTGTCGAGGTGATGGCCCTGGCCCGAGAACATGGCGCCCGGGGCGATGGCCAAGAGGCGCTTCTTGAACTCGCTGGCGGTTGAGACCTGGGACGATGTGAAGGTGTTCTTCACGGGGGGCCCGTCATGCGGGAATTCGACGCGGAAGTAGTACCAGCTCTCGTCCGTGAGCTTGTTTTCTTGGAAGTACAGGGGCGTGGGGTAGCAGTTGGAAATGGTGCGGATGCCGCCCGCCTCGCGCAGCGCGAGCGCGCGCAGCTCGTCCTGTGCAAGCTGCTCCTTTGCTTCGTTGCCGATCCGATCCATCGCCTTTTGGTAGGCGTCGATATCCATCCGGAACCAGTACAGGCGCTTGCCGAACTCGAAATCAAACTCGGTCCGGCTGTTGTCGTGTTCGTACAGCAGCAGCGCCTTTTCGGTGGCACTACGCGCCAGCAGCACCGCCCCATGGTGCAGGTACAGCTTGCGGCCTTCTTGGGACAGGCGGCGCGGGGCGCCGTCCGGTGCGTGCTGGTCGAGCTGGTAGAGGTCGTTCCAGTCGCGTTTACGCTTCCCGTCCTGCGGGATGATGGCCGCCTTGCACGTCCAGCCGTCTTCGGTAGCGCGTTCGGCGTGCTTGCGCGTGAAGCGCCGGCCGGCGGCGTCGCCGTCGAGCGCCCAGACCAGGTGCGGCAAATTGTTGGGGCGTGCGTCTGCCAGCGCGCGCAGTGCGACGGATGGATAGTTGTTGCACGACATCGTGGCAGCGGCCTGGACGCCAACCAACCATAGGGCGATTGCATCAAAGATGCCTTCGACCAGCCACAGTTCGGTGACCTTGGCGGGGTCGAAGCCGGGCGGCGTCCACCACTCGCCCATGTAGCTGCCACCGGGCTGGAAACGGGCCTTTTGCTTACCGAAGCGCCCCGGCTCATCAATCAAGCGTTCCCAATAGGTGCGGCCAACGGGGAAGCGCACCGTTGCAGAAACGAGATTGCGCGCGCGGTCGTGATAGGTCTCTTGCGTGTAGCAGCCGGCCAGCCGGGCCACGTCGAAGCCGCGGGCGTGCGCCAGGTAGGCGTCAGCGGCCGCGTGCGGGTTGGTCTTCATGTCCTCGGCGTAGCGCTTCGACCAGTGTTCGAAGATGTCCGAGAACAGCTCTTTTACATGGCCCTCCCAGCCGCATTTATCGAGGCGTCCGCAACGCAGCACCCAGGGGTGGTCTGCGTGCGTGTAAACCTCGCGCTTCTTGCAAGCGGGGCAGATGCCCTGACGAAGCCAGCCTTGCCGCTCTTTGAACTCAAAGTCCGCGAGGCGGGACATAACGTCGCGGTGAATATCGGGCTTCATGATTACGCCATCAGGTTACGTTCGCGCAGGGTGCGCATGGCGGCGGCGTGAACGGCGCAGGCGGCGGTAAGCATGTGGCCGGACAGAACGGTATCGCCGGCCGAGGCCGTCAAGAAGAGGGATTGGCCGGGTTCATAGGCGCCGCGCACCAGATATTCGGTGAGCTTGGCCAAGGCCTTCACCTCGTCGTCGTTCATGTGTGTTTCGATGCGGGCATGCACGGGGATGGCAGGCATATTCGATTCCTTCGGAAAACAGTTCCCCGCGACGGGCGCAGATGCGCCCGCCGGCAAGGCGGTATGACGTGGGGTAGGTAGAGGTGCTACAGCGCCAGGGCGGCGGCTTCCTGGGCGCTCAGGAGGTGGGCGATTTCGACCGAGGAAAGAACGCGAGTACGGCCGGTGTCGCGGTCAACGACAAACAGCGCGTGGCTGGTGCTGCGGTCCATGTCGAAGTTGACCGGGCTGGACCGGCTACCGATTTCGGCGATGGCCTTCGCCGCTTCGGTCTCGGCGGTGCGTTGCGAGCAGTTGGCCACTGCCATCAAGTGCGCAACGCAGCGCTCCAGCAGTTGGTTGTCACGCGGCCCGGGCATCGTGGCGCCGTTGTCCTTTTCCACCGCAAGAAACTGGTGTGCCTGGTCGGCGAGAAAGGGGCGGCTCCAGTTCGTGGCGGAACCATTCACAAGGGCAAGACGTTGGCTATTCATCGTGGTCTAGGCTCATTTGGCGTGGGTCAGACTTCGCAGCGGCAGCAAGCCGCAAGGACGTGCTGAACGGGGACAGGGGCAACTGAATATCGGGCCTGGCTTGGGACAGGGCAGACGGTGAAATCGCGGCCACTGCTTCTATGTGTGCCTTCCAGGTGAAACCGCAGTGCAGATTGCGGCATTGGAAGTAGGCGGCGCGCACCAGGGGGGACAGCTGTTCGCTGGTGCGTACCGTTGCCCAGGTCTCGCAGTAGGGGCAGGCCATGCCAAACCGATTCATGGCTAGCGACGCCGTGACTTGGCTTGACGGTGTTCGGTCTCGTAGGCGACCAATCCACGTAACGCCAGCATTCGGATGAAGGACGAGACTGAGCGCACCTGCTCATCCGCATAGTTCTGACAGCGCATCAATTCGTCCTCGGTGAGACGAAAGCCGACCATTCGTTGTTGAGCCGTTTTAGGGCGGCTTCCCTTAGTACGCGCACGAATTGGTGTATGTTCCATTTGATTTCACTCGTTATCAGACACGGCAAGTGAATTATGCACACGTTCGTGTGCATTCGTCAAACATAAATGGGAGCAAATGTTGGCACTTGGACTGCGGCTAGCGGAGGAAAGGGATCGCCTGGGTTTGACGCAGGAGCGCTTTGGCGAACTGGCGGGCGTTTCCCGGAATAGCCAGGCGAACTATGAGAAGGGCGCGCGTCAGCCAGATGCCGCCTATCTGGAGCTGATCGCCTCTGCGGGGGTGGATGTCCTGTATGTCCTGACCGGGGCGCGCTCGCTTTCCGAGAAGGATTTGCAGGCCGATCTAGAGCGCTACGGCGACGCTTGGGAGACCCTGGAAATGGCTCTTGAAGCCGCCGGGCGAGAACTAAGCCCGGCGAAGAAGCGCAAAGCGGCAGATGCGCTGTACCAGGCGAGCAAGGCGCAAATGTCGATGGATAAAGACAAGTTGACTGAATTGGTTCTGCAACTGGCGGCCTGATTGACCGCCCCATAAAAAGGAGAAAGAGGTGTTTAGAGTTGGATTTGCTGTTGCCCTAATGGCGGCCGCTCCGCTGACACACGCAGCTGGCGAATGGTACGAAGGTGGCACGCTGCACAGCGCTACGCTCAAGCAATGGGCATCGGCCACGACACAAAACAAAATGGCCACCATGGCGGATATGGTGGTGGCGGCGAAACTTGCGAAACGACCGATGGAGGTTGTGGAGCAATCCGTTAGGGCCGCATCCTGCATTGACGAGGTGGCCAGCGAGAAAGCGGCCCAGGGCCAGGAAGTGGCCACGGTTGCCGCCATGTGCATGATGAACGGAAAGAAGGGGTAGCGCCCGCTGACTGATTGAACCGGGTATATGAGGCCGTGGGGGTGCCGGTTGCCCTACATTGCCGGCAAGGGCTGCGGCTGTTCGCGTGTGCAGCCGTATGGAGCCGGCGAACGCACAGGAAATATAAGAAATGCAGAAGCCTCAAGACCCCGGTTCAAACGTTCATTTTCTCAACTTGCCTGCGGCCGAAGTGAAAGCGGGCGACGTGCTCGGAACCTTGTTCCATGCGCTCAAGGGTGCGAAGGAACGGAGACAAGATAACGCCGCCGCGCCGGCCTCCAATGATCAGCAGATCAGCGGTGACGGCAATATCCAGATGTCCGCACAGGCGATGCCGAACCAGTCGATAACCGGCAACAACAATATCCAGATCGGCGCGGTACAGCTGGTTGTGCAAGTAACGATGAACGTGAAGCGATAGGACACAGCGCGCTATTCCGCGCCGTCCTCAATCGTGGGCAGGTCGCCGTCAGATGGATCATCATCGGTCTTTCGCGCGTCTGCCGTTTCTCCCTCGCAACTGGTGGTCAGGCCGCCATCGTCCAGCTTGTGCGTGACCCGAGAAAGCAGCCAGACCGTGGAGCTGATAAGCGCCTTGGTGCCGAGCATGCGCACCTTGGTTTGCGGTGCCAGGTCGGGCCGGCCGTAGGCCAATTCAAAACGCAGCGTGGCCGTGCCGCGCTGCAGGCGTGCCCACTCCGCGCGCGCGGCTTCAAGCGCGTCCTCTTCACTCGCATACAGTTGGCGCAGACGCTTGGCGTTGCCGATGACGCCGGCCAGAACGTGGCGGCGCTTGGCCTTGCCCTTGTCTTGCCAGGAGGCGTGAACGCCTGTGTATGAATCGCGGTCCGCGACCTGGTAGCGGATGGCGTCACCATCGCGCCGCGTCAGCTCGATGGTTGGCATTTCCTTGCCGCTGGCGGTGTCTCCCTTGCCAATGGGCAGGAACAAGAGCTTCCCCTCTTTGATGGTGGCCACGGCATCGTAGCGTTTGCCAATGCGGTTCAAAAATGCCAAGTCGGATTCGTCGGTCTGATCGATGTGCGCGATCTTCGTCCCGCCGAATGTGCCTACCACGGGCGTGAGCTTGTGCGCCTTGGCGATGGTCTCCACGATGGCCTTGATGGTGGTCTTGTGGAAACTGCGCGTGGCGCGCGTGCGCAGCGCGTTGCTCATGTCTGCGCTGCGGGCGCGCAGCGTGATGACATCTGGCGGCCCGGAAAACTCCACTTCGTCCACCTCGAACGTCCCTTTATCGACCATGCCGCGCGAATCGCTCCAGCCGAGAAAGACCCGCACGACCACGCCACGGCGCGGCAGCTCCAGCAGCCCATCATGGTCGCTCAGGGTGATATCGAGTTGGTCGGCCTGTTCCGAACGGCATTCGGTGATGGACAGGCTGACCAGACGCGGCGCGAGCTTGCCGGTGACGTCCTGATCGCCAAGCAGGACGCGCCAGCGCGGTGCCGGGTATTCGGTGCGGCCGCGCTGCAGGCCATCGGATAGGGCGGCGAACATCAAAGCCCCCAGCCGGCGATAGAGCCGTCCATGGTGTCGATAGGAATCTGCAGGTCATCCAGCAGCGGCCGCGCCTGCGAATCGTCAACGCACTTGAGCGTGAGGGTGAAATCCGTCTTCTGCGGCAGGCCGTTCACCACGAACATCGACCCCTCTTCATCCAGGCCGGTGATGATGAAGGCGCCGTAGACGGTGCCGATGCCATCCACCATGACATAGGCCTTGCCCGTGTCGCCCATACGGCGCAGCAAGCGGATGGCGCCGGTTGTGCCGAACAGCTGGGGGATGATGGTTCCCGACAGGGTGATGGTGTCTTCTCCCTTCCCCACAAACTGATAGGCCGGACCCGCGCCCATGCGCGAGTTCGACGGATGCCGCCATTCCGTCTGCCGCTTGAGCGTCTGGTAGGCGGCGGTGGGCAGGCCAAAAATGAACATGCCGAGGGCCATCATCATGGTGGTGGTGTCCTATTCGTTGTCGTAGTAGGCGGAGCGCAGGCGCGCGGCTTTGTCGGCATCGCGCCGGCGCAGGGCATCGTCCACCGCGCGCGCGATGTCCTGCGCGCCGGCGCCGGCGCCGCTGATGTGGATGGTGATCGTGTCGCCCTGGATCGTGATTGAGCGGCCGCCCGCTGCGTTGGCGGCCATGGCCGGCCGGTGATCAATGCGCGCCAGGGTGCCAGCATCGGTGACCATGCCGGCGGGTGCTGCCAGCAGGCCGCCAGAGGCCGCGAGAGCGCCCGAGGCAGGCAACATGGCCCCACCTATGGCCACGGATGCCGCGAGCGCTTGGGCGGCCTTTACGGCGGCCGGCTGGCCCGCCTCGATGCCGACAGCGGCGCCTTCGGACACAAAGCCGCCCATCTGGGCAAATACCCGGCTGGGCGAGTGAATGCCAAGTTTTTCCTTGAACCAGCCGACGATACCCGTACCGATGTTGGAAATCGATTCCTTGAGCGCCCCGGCCATGCTGGAAATGCCGTTGATCAAGCCCTGGATCAGCATCGAGCCGAATTGCGTGAAGTTGCCGGGCAGCTCAAGGCCCAACGTCCCCAGCGCGCCGGTGATCGCCTGGTACAGCAAGCCCAGCGGTGACCAGTTCACCAGCAGCGCACCGATGCCGGCAAGGCCGCCATCGAAGGCAACCTTCACGGACTCCCAGATGTCGGAGAAGAACGTCGTGAGGCCGCTCCAGGCGGCGGAAAGTATCGGTATGGGATTCAGGGCGGCCAGCAGCTGGCCCAGCCACGCCATGGCCGAATCAAAGGCCGCGGTGACCTGCGCCCAGAGGTCGGAGAAAAACGCCTTGATCGGCGTCCAGTACTGGTAGATGAGATATGCGGCGCCAGCGATGGCCGCGACCGCCAGCACGATGGGATTTCCGAGTAGCAGTTTTCCCACTGACACAATGGCGCTGCCCAGCAGCCCAAAACCACCCTTGGCCAAGTTGAACAGCACGCCAATCAGACTGCCGCCCTGGATACCGAGCATGGACAACCCGTAGCGCACGACGATGAACGGTCCCAGAACGGCGGCCAGCGCCAGGGTGAGCGCGCCGAAGGCTGCGACCAGGCCGGCGATGACGGCGGCCGTGGCGGTGAGCGCGCGGGCAATCTGCGGGTTGGCCTTCATCCAATCACCCACAGCACTCACGACGCCGGCCAGGCCCTTGGTGAGGCGGCGCAGCGTCTTATCGTGCAGTTCTTCCGTCTGGATGCCGACATCCTCCCAGGCGCTTTTCAGCTCGTCCAGGTCGCCGGTGAGGTTGTCGGCCATGGTGCCGGCCGTCTTATCCGCTTCGCCCGCAGCCTTTTTCAATATGGCGATGAACTTCTGCAGTTCACCCGTGCCGGCCTGTTCCACCAGCACCTGCAGGCCGCTGAATGCTTCCTCGCCGGCGATGGCCTTGAATATGCCGGAACGCTGGGCGTTGCCCATCTTCGCCGTCTTCTGCTGCAGCTCGGCAAGGATGTCAGGCAGCTGCCTTAGATTGCCCGCTGCGTCCTTGGTATTGATCTGCAGCGACTCCAAGGCGTCGGCCGCCGCCTTCGGCGGGGCGGCCAAGCGACCGATGACGGCCCGCAACGCAGTGCCGCCCATGCTGCCCTGGATACCTGCGTCGCCCAGCTTGCCGGCCATGGCCGCCACGGTCTCGATATCCTGGCCGACGCCGGCCGCCACGGGTGCCACATACTTCATGGTCTCGCCCAGCATGTACAGACTGGTATTCGAGCGCGTGAAAGCGCCGGTCAGCACGTCGCCCACGCGGTTCATCTGTTCGGCGGGCAGTTTGAACCCGGTGAGGATGTTCGACCCGATGTCGGCGGTCTGAGCGAGATCGGTGTCGCCGGCTTTGGCCAGGGACAGCATGCCGGGCATGGCGTCCTGGATGGCCTTGGGCGTAAAGCCCGCCATGGCCAAGAAGCCTTGCGCGTCCGCCGCCTGCGTCGCGGAGAACATTGTCTTGGCGCCGAGGTCTCGCGCCTGCTTGCGCAGCGCCTGCATCTCGGCGCTGTCCTTCTCGATGCGGGCCAGCGCCTGAACCTTGCTCATCTTGGCGTCGAATTCGACACCAGGCCGGATGAAGCGCGTTTCTGCGTACAGGGCAGCGCCGCCGGACGCCAGGCCAGCGGCTCCGGCGCCGGCCATTGCGCCCACGGCCGCCTTGCCGTTGCCGTACTTCTCTTTGGCCGTGGCCAATTTCTGGTGGTGTGAGGCGGCGGCCTGCAGCTTGCGCGTCTGCCTGTCCAGTGCCTGTGACGTGTTGTCGATCTTCTGGCGCAGGTTGCGTTCGTCACGCGCCAGGTTCGATGTGGAAAGGCCCGCGCGCGTCAGGTTGTCCCGCAGGCGTTGAAGCTCTACGGACTGCTGACCGTGCCGCTCTTTCAGCTGCTGGGCCGCACGCACCGCCTGGTTGAATTCCCGCGTCATGGCGCGGGTGGGATTGGTGGCCCCCTGCATCTGCTGGGCCAAGGCGGCCACGCGCTGCTGCGCCGTGGCCAGTTCAGCGCGGGTGGCCTGCAGGCCGCGCGTCAGCTCGCGGAATTGCCCTACCTCGCGCTGCGCCGCCGTCAGCTGCTTGAGCTTTCCGCGCAGATCGGCGACGCCCTGGGCGGAGGCGCCGGCTGTGCTCTTGATTTTGCGAAGCGGCCCCGACAGCTTGTCCTGCAGGGCCGCGATGACGCGAAGCTGTAACGCCTTGTCCATCTGTTACGTCTCGGGTTGGTAGCGCACGCGCGCTCGCTCGCGCCAGTCGGCCAGCTCGGTCAATTCCATAGAATCCATCTGGGCCGGCGGCCAGTGAAAGACCATGGCGATATCCGCCATGGCGTCTTCTACGCAGTTTGGATAGCCAGCCGTTCCGCCTTGCTCATAAAAAAACTGGCGACCGTGGCCCCCACGTTCAACAGGTCAGCGGGGTCCAGATCTCTGATTTCGGCCGGCGTCAGGATGGGTTCGCAAACGCGCGGCAGTACGGTGGTCAGCGCCTGCACGTCAACCTGCACCAGCGCCATGAGAGTGACGCCGCGCAGAGCGCCGGCCTTGGGCTTGCGGATCAGCAGACGGGCGATGTCGCCGCTGGCGCGCTTGATCGGCTCATCCAGGTCAACCGATTTCAGGTCGAGGGTGTCGATGACGGCGGCCGTCAGGGCTTGCGGTTGTTGGTCGATGTGCGAAGGGGTCTTGTCGGTCATGATGGCTCCAGGAGTAGAGGGTTACAGGCCGATGGCGGTACGGATGGCCTGCATGGTGTCGATCTCGCCGACCATGTGAATCATGTTCACCAGGTCGATTTCGAAGACCGTCTGGCCGTCGTGCGATTCCTTGTAGTAGACGCACTCGGTGACGATCTTGAATTCGGTGTCATCGCCGACTTTCGACTCGCCGCGGTCGATCTCGGAATGGCGACCGCGGACGATGATCTCCACGGCGGTCACTTCGTTGGTGTCGTCGCGTTGGTACGCTTGGGCAAAGCGCAGCTGCACGCCCGCGACGTCCACCGCGCCATACTGCTGCAGGACTTGCTTGACGTTTCCGCCGCACGTCCATTCGACTTTCAGCGCGTCGTCATCCAGGCCGAAATCAGCCTTGATGGCGCCGGCGACGCCGCCGGCGCGAAACGCTTCCATCTTGCGCGTCAGCTTGGGCAGGGTGACGGAAGTGGCGACGCCTGCGTAACTGGTGCCGTCGTTGTAGACGTTCATGTTTTTGAGCTTGGTGGGCAGTCCCATGGAATTGGCTCCGAATGTGCAGATGGCCCAGCGCGGGTGTGCACTGGGCAGGATGGGTTACGCGGCGATCCGCTGCGCGAAGTCCAGCAGATAGCGGTCGGTGATGCGCTGGCGGAAGCCCAAGTCTTCCAGCGGCGGCACGGGCGTGTAGTCGTAGTCGAGTACCAACTTTCCGCTCTTGAGCGATTCCTTGGTGTTCGGTTCTTCGTCGTACCAGGCCTGCCCGTCGATGATCAGGCCCAGGGACTTGAACTGGCGGAACTTGGCGTTGATGCCTTCCAGAATGTCTTTGACCAACGACGGATGCAGAGGCGCGTCCACAGCCCACATGTGCGCCTCGGCCATCGTGTCGGCCAGAATCTGCGCGGTGCGGGTGTAGTTCTCGAACGGGAAGAGGCTCGAAGGGCCGGCGCATGTTCGGCTACCCCAGAAGCGAAAGCCGGTGCGGTTCACCAGCGTGGTGATGTCCTTTTCGTTCAGATAGCCGGCGTCGGTGGCTGGGTCTTGCAAGTCCCAGAAGACGTCCTTGCTGATGCCGGTGACACCGTTGACTGCGACGTTGGAAAGCACCTTGTGCCAGCCGATGTCCTTGTCCAGCTTGGCGCGCAGGCCCAGCGCGGCGGCCGACGCGGTGATGATGCCTTCGGCGTTTGCGCGCGTGTCCCATCCCAGGAACTCGGGCCAGATCAGCATGAGTTCCCGCTGTCCGAAACCTTCGCGGAAGGCGGCAGCGTCTTCCTTGGTGTCGCAGCCTTTCATGCTGGCATAGCCGAAGCCGCGCAGCTTCTGCGCGGTCTCGGCCAGCGCCGCCGTGGTGGCGGCGTTCTCCAGGCCCGGGATGCCGATGATGCGCGGTTTCAGCTTGGGGCCGGAGTTCTGCGCAGCCAGCAGCGCTTTGAGGCCGGTGTAGCGGCCGTCGCTGCCGGCGCCGCCGATAACGTTGGACGTGGTTTCAGCCTCGGTGGCGCCCTGTGCGACGCGGACGATAACCGTAGCGGGGTTGGTCTGGGCGCCGATGGCATCCAGCGAGCGTGCCAAGGTCCCTTTGGTGCCGGCCTTACCGGCGGCCGCCAAGATGTTGGTGGCCAGGATGGGCGTATTCAGCGGGAAGGTTTTCGGGTCTGCATCTTCGGCTGTGGCGACAAAGCCGACAACAGCGGATGCGACAGTGCGGATAGGGCGCGTGCCGTCGTCGGCTTCGAGGACGCGCACGCCGTGGTGGTATTGATCAAGTGCCATGAAAAAAGCCCTCAGAGTGTTGAGCTGAATCCCGCTCTACCTCGGGCGGGGGATCGCTCAAATTCTGAGGGCTTGGCTACGCGCGCGCACGGGGCGCACATTGTTCAAGGCAGGCACACAACGTGCCGCGCGCCTCGATGGTCCGGTATCAGCTCGACGTAATCACGGGCAGGTTTTCCGGCATAGCTTCCTGGATTTCTCGCATGTCATCGTCCATGGGAAACCCGTCCAGCGCGGCTACGAAGGTGTCGTGTTCGTACAGCCAGCCTTCGCGCGGTTGCGGTGACACAGCGGTAACGTCGATCAGCACAACACCGGCGGGCAGCTTAGGCGCCTGGGCGCTGCGAAATTTCCAATGGACGCGTCCATCCACGATTTGAACAAAGGTCTTCATCAG
Source organism: Achromobacter sp. RW408 (assembly GCF_003184165.1). Lineage (NCBI taxonomy): Bacteria > Pseudomonadati > Pseudomonadota > Betaproteobacteria > Burkholderiales > Alcaligenaceae > Achromobacter > Achromobacter sp. RW408. Next base: position 1,247,649 of record NZ_QHHO01000046.1, on the reverse strand, counting down.
ATCAGCTCCAGAATGATTTTTCCATCCGCGCCCGCACCACCCGGGGCAGAGCCATTGGTGGGGCCATTTGCGCCACCTCCACCGCCACCGCCGCCGCCGGAGTTCGGCGTCGGGGCGCCGCCGGCGCTTCCGGCGAACAGGCGCTGGCCCGAGCGGCCGCCGCCACCGCCGCCAGTTCCGAAGGGCGTTGAGCCACCATGGCCCCCGTTGCCCGGGATCGCGTTGGACGCCAGGCCTGACGATCCGTAGACCTCGGCGGTTCCTGGTTGTCCACCCGAGGCACCAAGACCGCCAGGGATGCCGCCAAATGTACGCGCCTGAATGTTGGCGCCACCACCACCGCCACCACCACGGCCGCCGTTGGCCGAAACCAAGTCGGCGATAGAGGTGATGCCGCCCGCGCTTCCCTGCGCGCCTACGTGGCCGCTGAACGCCGCGCCGCCAGCGCCGCCCACGCCGACAATGCAGGAGATGGTTGGAGTCGACGGTAGGGTGATTTCGCCAGTCTTGTATTCGCCGGCACCGCCGCCGCCACCACCACCGCCGGATACGTCGGGCGATTGAGCGCTTTGATTGCCATAGCCCGTGGCGCCGTTGCCACCACCGCCACCACCGCCGACGATTTGATAGCGAGCGCGTTTACCGCGCCACTCGACAGGAAGCGGTACTTCGCCGGTCTGCGTGATGGTCATGGTGGACTGTCGAATCTGCACGTCCAATAGTTCGCGTGCTTGCTCGGCGTTGAGAGCGCGGATCGGATCGGCTCCGTTGCCGACGAGGAAGGAGTCCTTCGTCAGTTCCCCGGTGTTGAGGTTGATGTCCTTGGTGCCGTCAAAAACGACACCGCTCGCGCTAACCGGGCCGCTGATGGCAATTTTGCGGCCCGTGGCCAGCTTGGCGGCGGCCTTGGCCGTGTCATCCTTGCCCAGTCGCGTGGCCACTTCCGCATCCACGTAGTCGCGCGTGGCCAGAACCACATCCGGGTCGATCTTGAGCGTGAAATTGCTGGTACTGGAAACCTGCAGCACCATGCGCACCACCTGGGTGCGCGCTGACCCCTCGGCCATCTGCGGCTTGTACGTCGGCGGGCAATTTGATACCGCGATCAGATCGCCGTCCGCGTCGCGCAATCCCAGCTCACGCGCCCACCACCCGCCGAAGTGCTCCGGGATGACCTGTTCCACTACCAGCCAGGCCGGATTTTTCGGGTCAACGAATTTGCGATTGATAGGCGCGCGGTGCTTGGAGCCGATCAGCGAGGTTTGCTCGCGGCTCGGCACGGGCAGGACGCCGCCGCCGTCGCCGACTTCCATCTCGGTGATGTTCACGGGGATGCCGAGCGCCTTGGCGTTGGCTTCCTTAGCTTCGCCGATCTTGGTCAGGATTCCGAAATAGGTAGTCATGGGTATACCGTCAGGATGTCGATGATGTGCGTGGCCAGGGCGGCCGGCGTGGCGGCCGCGACTTCCACGGGTTGAGGTTGATAGGGGTATATGGTCATCTCGTCGCCGTCATAGGACGCGACACAGTGATTCAGGGGCGCCCGCACCTCCACCGCGATGGCCAGGCCGGTCATGTGCTGGCTCAGGCGCTTGGTGCTGTCGATGAGGCGGCCCAGCTCGTAATACATCGCTTCGGATATGCCGCCATCGAGCACGCCGATAGTGAGCCGGAACGTTCCGCGCCGACCTTCCGGCATCATCTGGTGCCATTCGGTCACCTCCAGCAGGTAGCCCAGCGGCTCCACCACGCGCCGCAGCGCGCCGATGGTGCCTTTCAACTGGTGAATCTTGAATGAATTGGCGATGGCCTTACGCTTGGCCGCTTCTGACCAGGCATCGTCCCAGCGGTCCACCGACCTTTCCCAGGCCAGCCAGGGCAGCAGCAGGGCGGGCGTGGTGCTCGCGCGGCGCAGCTTGCGCAAGGGCAAGGGGATTTCCTCGATGTCGGCGCCGACCTGGGCAAGCTTGCGCTCAACCGGGGTGGATGAGGGCGGCAGCAGAGTAGGCTTTTTCGCCATTTCAACCGCCGGCCGCAATGGAGACTTCCACCGCCACGCATGTGGCGGCCTGCGTGGAGTCAAGAACCAGGTTGTCCGCAGGCTCGATCAAGTCGAGATGCGCGACGCCTTCGACATGCAGCGCGGCATTGATCGCGGATCGCCAGACCGATACGCCGGCGCGGCGGGGCCGGTTGACGTAGGCGCGACACGCGCGCGTGGCGGCCTCCAGCGCGACCGACCGGCCCGGGCCTTCGCCTTTCATGTGGAGAACCGCCCGCACGCTGTAGGTGATGATGCTGCTGGATTGGACGGTCAACCGGTCGCCCATGGGGCGGGTGTCCTCGTCGTTGAGCTTGGCGCGTACCTTGTCCAGCAGCTCGGCCGGCGCGGTGCCGTCGCCATCGCGGGCGAGTACGCAGATGCGCACATCGCAAGGCTCGGGGCTGGTGGCGGTCGCATCCGCGACCTGCCCGTCCGCGGTCAAGGCATGGAAGACGTAGCCATCGCGCGGGCCTGCGGTTGACAGACCTTCCCACGCCAGCTGTGCGCGCTCGCGCAGTTCGTCGTCGCTTTCGTAAACGGCTTCGACTGGCGGCACGGCGGCGGGGTCGGCCGGCCGTATGACCAGGCGGCTTACGCCATACTCGGCTGCAATGTGTTCCAAGTCGGCGCCACGCGCGAATGCCAGCAGGACGGACCGGGACGCGTCGTTGATGCGTTGGCGCAAGATGACTTCGCGCTCGGCGTTTTCCTGCAGGGTGATGACCAGCGGCTCCGACTCCAGCGCCAGCGCTTTGGCCACGGCGTCGCGGTCTTCTAGCGCGAAAAGGGCGAGATACCGCGCCTTGCGCGTCTCCAGGATTCGTTCGTAGTCCAGCGTTTCCACCACGTCCGGCGCGGGCAGCTGGGAAAGGTCGATGATGTTCGGGCTTGCCATATCAGGCGCTCAACGTGGTGGAGAGGGACACACTTTCGGTGCGGTCGCCGGTGTCGGCTTCGCCGATGATGTTCAGCACGACGGCGCCGGGCCGGTTTGCGTTGACGTTGGCAGACAAGCTGCGAACACGCAGCCGGGGTTCCCACAGCATCAACGCCGTGGCCGCCGCCGCGTAGAGCTGCAGGACGGCGGCGCCATTGGTGGGGGTATCGATCAGGTCGGCGGCCAGCGCGCCGAAGGGGCGACGGCGAATGCGCGTCCCTATCGACGTCGTGAGTATCTTTGTCACGGACTGATTCAGGTGTTGTCGGCCACTGATCCGCAGGCCTGTGTTGGCGTCCATCCCGATGTAGCTCATGCGCCTGCCCCCGGCCCTTGGGTACGTGCGCCGCCCTGTAGCACGCCGCCATGGGTGTGCGTGTGCAAGACGACGCCATTGGACGAAAGCGCGCCGTCTGTGTGGCGCAGGTCACCGGTGATGACTGTGTTGTTGCCCTTGCCGTCCTTGCCGCTCATGCCGGCCTGATAGGTGAACAGTCCTGTCACGGTCACATTGCCGTCAAGGGTGATTTCCGGGCATTTGAGGGTGGCCGACTCGCTGGCGGTGACCGTTGCCGTCTTGATGCCTTCGGCCGTGAGCTGGCCGGCCTCGTGGTCGTACACGATGCGGGCGCCGTCCGGGTAGAGCGTGACGTGTTCCGCCGCGCTGGCGGACGGGGCGGGTATCGCATCCGAGTTCAACCCCATCAGCACCACGCCGGCGGCCGGGTCACCATCAGGACACAGCAAAACGACTTGTTCGCCGATGGTGGGCGGGTTCCATGTCGTTGTCGTGCCGGCGCGCAGCTCCAGCCACGGCAACCAGTTGCTTTGAAGGTCGCCCGATTCGACGCGAACGCGTGCCGGCTGGCTGGACAGATCGACGGCGAAAACCGTACCGATGCGGATCAGGTTGGAGATGAGGCGGAAGAGTTCGGCGATTTCATGCATAGCGGCCATGTTGCCGGGCCGCCATCGCGCGCGCACGGGGCGCGCCTTGTGCTTCGGCGTGCTACAGGCCTTGGCCGGCCAGATGCCGCGCCAAGGTATCGAGCACCATTTCTCGGGTGCGTTCGGTGAATCCCAGCAGCTTGCGGCGCGGGTAGCGAACGGGCTTCTGGCCGCGTGCCGGGCGGTCGCTGCGGCCTTCCTGGTGAACCAGGGCCAGGCGCGCTACGCGCCCGCTGTAGCCGACCACCGCGTCGGTGTCGCTGGCCTCTACGCGCAGGTATCGAGCGGTGCGCAACCGCGTGAACATCTTGCGACGGATGGCGCCGCGCTTGCCACGCAGGTTCTTGGTACGCCTTGGGGCGTAGGGCGTGCCGTCCGGGTTCTGCTGGGCCGCAATCCGCTGGCCCTCGGTGCGGCGCAGCTCCACCGCGACAGCGCGATTCACGCGGCGGCGTTCGGTTGGCCGCAGCTGCGCCAGCAGCGCCGCCGCCCAGGCCTGCACGTCCGAGAAATCGTCACTCATAGGGATGGCGCCACGCCGGGACAGTGACGGTAACCGGGGCCGCGCCCGGGATGACGATGGTGATTTCCTCATCTTCGGTCGGCAGTTCGGCGTCGGCGGGTTCGTCGGCATGCTCGGCCACCAGGGCGCCACCGGCGCCCGATGGCTTCACCACTACGCGTTCGGTGAGCGGCAGCTTGATTTCAATGTCCGCCGACTCATGGTTCAGCAGCTCAACATCAAACTGGATTGCGCTGGCGCGTCGTTCCGGGTTGATCAGCAGTTCGGGCTGCTTGATGCGAAGCCAGGCCAGCAGCGGCAGCATGAGGGTGTCAGCCTGGCCTGCATAGTCGGTCACCACGATGGTGAGGGTGTACCGATATTCGTGCGAGAGGTTGCGCGTTCCCGTGCAATGGATGCCGCCGTCGTCAACGAAAACATGCAGCCTGTCCGGGTTAGTGGACAGAAACTCATTGTGCCGCGTCAGATATTCGCGCAGCTCATTGGCCTTTCGCATGGTTCGCCTCGTCCTGGCATTTGATGATGGTGTCCACCTTGGCCGCGCACATAGCCCAGGCGGCCTCAACGCGGTCTATCAACAGATTCAGATCGCCGTCAGTCCTTGGCGCCGCCGCCGGCAGACTGCACGGGGTCACGGGTGCGCAGGTATTCAGCGTAAGCCGCGGCCCCGGCGAGGGCAGGGCGCTGGCGCAGCCTTGCAACAGGATCAGGCAGCACAGTATCAGCCCAGCTGCGAACTTGCGGATTTTCATTCTTGAGCCTTTCAAGGTCGAACGTGCGCTGGTCCAGCGCGTTGCGGAAGTCGTCTTGCGCGCGCTCCAGTTTCGCCAGGTCCAGGCGCTGGGTGGTCATGCGGCTTCCCAGGTCCGCCAGGTCGCTGGCTTGGCGCTCGATGACCTGGCCATAGGCGGTGATGGCGACCTCCTGGCGTGCGATGTCGCCACGCTGGAACCAAACCACCACGGCCAGGATGGCGGTTGCTGCGTAGGGCGCGATGGCGCGCAGGAACGTGTTCATGCTGCCTGCCCCGCGTCTTCTTCGGAGAATCGCGTGTAGGCGCGCTCCAGCTTCACGTCATAGAGGTTTTCTGCGTAGGCCGGGCCGTTGTAGCCGCGCGCGAATGCCGCCCACTTGCGGCCGGCCAGGGCTTTATGCAGACCCGGATCGGTCTCGATGAAGCCCACGAAGGCGGCAAGCTGCGCGCCCTCGCTTTCCTGCTGCGCGGCAACGAATGCTTCCACGCTTTCAAACCCCAGCCGGCGCCAGTGGTAGCCCATGATTTGAAATGCGCCCCAGCTCGCGGCCTCCAGCGCCGCAGGACGGCAAATCTGGATCGCGGTTGCGAGCCGGACGTACTCGGCCGCGCCACCTGCGTAGCCGCCGCGCTTGGGATTGACGATAGCGGGAAGGCGCGCGGTGTGCGGTGTCGGGTCGATGCCATGCTCGCGCAGGCGTTCATGGAAGACATGCCGCTCGAACAGGATTGCGGGGCGCCCATCGGGCAGAAAGCCGCGTCCGTTCGATTCCACCTCGTTCACGGCCTTGATGCAGGCCAGGGAAACGCCCAAGCGTTCGGCGGCTGCGATCAGGTCGGGTTCCCGCAGAAAGCGGGTCACATCGTGGTTTGCCAGTGCGGCGCGGCTCTTCGGTCCATAGACGCCATCGACTACCAAGCCGGTGGCCCGCTGTAGCGCTGCCACCGCGCCGCGCGTGGCGTCGTCGTAGATCGCCGTGCGCTCAACCTTGTAGCCGGCGCGCTGCAGATCAGATTGAAGATCGGCCACGGCCTGGCCGATGGCGCCCTTGCGCAGAATTTCAGACATCGGGGTTCCCTCGGGTGAACGTTGCCAGGTTGCCGCGTGCGCGCCAGGCGCCGGCGAACAGCAGCGCGGCGATGACCAGCTCGGACAGGCTTGCCGGCGAGTGCAGCAGCAGGATTTCGACGGCGCGGCAGAACAGCGCCGCAATCAGAGCGGTGGCCAGACACGACAGCACACGTCGATGGCGGGCGCCATTGGGCTGATACCAGAGGAAGCGGCTCGCCGTGCCGGCGTACAGAAGGGCGCAGGCCACCGCGATGAGGGACAGCGCAGGGGTGGGGGGCAGGTCGGTCATTTCTTTTCCCCAAAGCCTCGGAAAATGCTCCCGAGGTCGAAGTCCGGTGCCTTGGCCAGCAGCTTGAGCGCCAGTGGCACGATGACGACCGCGCCGATCAGCGCGGGCAGAAAGGATTCCTTGGCCAGCTCGCGGGCGACGATTTCGCCGGCGCCGCCGTAGCCGCACAGGCCCGAGACCAGGAAGGAAACGAAGCGCTTCCAGGCGGTGAGGTCTTTCTTGGTACTCGCCACCAGGGCGGCGCCCATGACGGCGCCGAAGGCCGCGTTTGCGTCGATCAGCGGCAGGATTTGCGACAGGGCCGCGCCAGATACCAGCGTGGTGGCCACGGCGCCCGATACGGTCGAGGGTTCGGCCATTGAGTTCAGTCCCAGAGTTTGACGGCAGGCGCCGCCGTAGGTTGAGGGGCGGCATCCGGCAGGACGACCACATGGCCATGCGGCAGCACCGCGCCCAGGTCGGCCAGGCCGGGATTGAGTTCGTAGGTGGCTTCCACCACGTCCCGCGTGGTGCCCAGGTGGCGCCAGCAGAGCGCGTCCACCGTGTCACCTTGTTGGGCGCGGACTTTCATCAGATGAGGTCCACGATATTGCGCTTGGCGCCGATGACATCGGCGATGGCCCAGCGCGCGTTGCGGCGGTGGTCGCTGGGCGCCTCGTCCAGCCATTCGGCCCGCTTCTGGCCGGCGGCCGTGGCGTCGTAGTCGGTCATACGCTCGATGAGGTCGGCTTTGGCCAGGCTGTAGACAGCGCGGCGGTAGGCGTGCTCCAGGCGTGTGGCGCCGTCGATCTTTTCGGCCGGGACGTCCTGGAGCTGGGTGTAGCCCTTGGCGCGCTGGACGTCCTTCCATGCGGCCAGGCTGTTGCCGGCTTCCAGCATGGCGCCGACGAGCGCGAAGCGCAGGCGCGGTTCGGTCACCGTGCCATCCAGGCGCAACGTCTCGCGGGCGTTGGCCAGGTCGATATCCGGGAAAAAGCCATCATTTCCGACCGTCTGCGGCGGTTCGGTGCGGGGCGCGGGTGCGGTTGCGATGAAGCTCATGGCCTGTTCTCATGAAATCGGCGGTGGGCGGGCATCCAGCCGGTCTGTGACCGACCTTCCGCCCGCGCCGCCGTGCGCTTGGGGGCACTCGGTTAGCCGGCGTCGCCGGCGTTCTTGATCTTGCGTTCCAGCTGTTCGATGAGCTTTTTCGCGCCTACGCCGCTGTGCAGCTCCACGGCGCGGCGCAGTTGCGCGACACCGGCCCGCGCCATTTCCAGCTGCGGGCCGCGCGGCTCCTCGCCGGCCTGGGCCGCCAGCGTCTTGCCCAAGGCCAAGTGCAGCTTGGCGCGGGCTTGGTCCGGCGCGTCCTGGCCATCGACCAGGCGCGCGACTTCCTGCAGCACCTGCATGGCCTCTTCGGGCTTTGACACAGCGCCGTTGGCGACCTGGCCGGCCACCTCGTCCAGCAGCAGGGTGGCCGTGTTGCGCTTGAGCCGTTCCGGCAATTGCAGGTCATGGCGCAGTACGTAGTCGGCGAGCTGCAGGCCGCGCGCGAATGCGCCGATGTCGAAGTGCCACACCATGAGCGTGGTCACCACCTCATCAGGCTGGCCGCCGTCGCCGGCCAACACGCCCTGCAGGTAGTCGGCATACTCGGGAACCAGCTCGCGCTTGACGGCTACCTTGCGCTCCACGGATTGGATATCGTGCAGGCGGCGCCGGTCCTGGGTCAGCTTGGCCATCATCTGGCCGTAGATGCCGCCCATGACGGCGGGCGCGTCGCCATCGGCAGCGCTCGCGCGGGCGGCCAGCACCCGCGTGCGGTGTTGTTGTGCGGGGCTGGTCATGGTCAGGCCTGCACCAGCTCGATGTTTTCGACCATGGCGGCTTGGCCGTAGTCTTCCACCACGTAGTCGTCGTTGGAGCTTTCGTAGGTGTCCACGCGGCTGCGCTTGGCGTTTTCCTCGATGTGACGACGGCGCCCGCCAATCTGCCAGTACAGAGACAGGTTATCCAGCGGGGTGATGAGCACCTTCTTTTCGGGGAAGAAGGGCGCCTGCACCGCCGGCAGGCCGCCGATACGCTTCTGGCTGATGATCAGGTCTGCCGCCAGCGTGTCGGTGGCGCGGCTGTCCTGGTTGACCAGCGGGAAATACTTGTCGTGCATGAGGCCACGGCCGACGATGGCGACCAGGCCGGCGTTTTCGCGGTGCCACGGGTCCAGCAGCGTGATGGCGTCGTAGACCAGGGCGTCCAGGTTCTTGTAGTCGCCACTGGCGCCAACTTGGACCTTGCCCGGCGTCTTGCCCTCGTTCATGACGCGCTCTTCCGCGTACTCGCGCATCTTCTGCAGCCAGCCCTTGTTCACGTCCTGCAGCAGCGGGTTGGTGCTGGGGTTGGTCGTGGACGCCACGCTGTTGCCATTGAAGCCGATCATGATGCGGTCGAGCGCCTGGCGCTGGATCAGCAGATCGCGGATGCGGATCTCGAAGTCCTTGAAATGCGCCCAGGCGTCGAGCTTGGCGTAGGGGATGAAGGAATCGAAATCGGTGTGGCGGCAGTAGTAGCCGTTCACGTCCAGCGTGGTCAGGTCGCGCGGTTCGCGGTCCTTGACCTTGGTGTCGGTACGCGAGGCGATGGGGCCGGAGAGGTTCAGGCCCAGCTTGTCGCCCTGCTGCTCGGTGACGCCGATCATGTTGATCTTGGTCAGGAAGGCCGAGCTTTCTTGAATCTTGGTCTCCATCGTCTGTTGCACGGACGGCACGACGTTGAAGGTCTGCGTTACGCTGTCGACGCCGTTGAGTTCGGCCAGGTTGTGCAGATAGGCGTTGAAGAGGACGCGGGTTTCGTTGCGCATGTTGTGGTTCCGATTTGGTTTTGATGGGTGAGGATCGGCCCGCGTTAGCAGTCCGTTTTCAGGCGGCCGTCACCGCCAGCGGCCGGCGGGCGCTGCGAGTGGTTGCCGGGCGTCTTGTCGAGCTGGGCGCGCAGCTCGGCCAGTTCCTTGGCGGTCGCAGCGTTTTTCTTGAATTCCTCCATCTCGGTCGTGACCTTGGTGACGGCGGCGGCCAGGTCGCCGGTGGTCTTCTTGATTGCCGCTTCCAGGGTGTTGAATGCTTGCAACGCGGCAGTGACGTCCATGGCCTGGGAGAAGCTCGGCGCGGGCGGGATGGGCTTAGGTGCTTGGCCGGGCAGCAGCGCGCGGAAGAAGGCGCCGAGCGCTTGCATTGCTCCGGCGGCATCGTCGTCGGGTTTGGCTTCGTCGTCGAAGTTAATGGGCGTTTCCAGCAGGCTGGAGAACAGGTTTTCCGGCGACTGCTTGCGGCCAGCGAGCGGGTTGGACGCGGGATTCTTGGCGGCGAATTCCAGAATCGACGTTCCCAGGCTGGCCGGGCTGTCGGTGACGCCCAGGCCGACCAAGCCGCACTTGCCGGTGCCGGCGAAGTCTTCTTGAATTTCGATGGACGTATAGATTTTCTGGCGGCCCTTCGTCATGGACACCAGCGCGGGGGTGGGGTCCAGCTGCGCTTGCAGCGTGAGCTTGCCTTCATCGTTTTCTTCGGTGCGCACGGCCAGGACATCGCCGTAGGCGCAGAACGGACTTTCCGGCACGACGCCGCGAATATGTTCCATCCAGATGCGTGCGCCGTACTTCTCGCGGTTGTAGGTTGCCGCGATCTCTTCCAGCCAGGTGCGCTGGATGTTGCGGCCATCGGTGGTCTGGCCTTCGGTGGCCACGGTAAACCAGCGGTCTTTTTTCATAGGGTTTGGCTCGTTGGTGGTGTTCGGGTGTTGCCATACTGGCCCCCGCCGCCCGGCCACTCAACGGCGCGGCGTTGTGCGCGTGCGTTCCAGAAGAGACGGCTTCACGCGCGCGCGGAGAAGCCCGGCAGGATGGCGGCATGTTGCAATCCACCGACCATATCGACCCGCGCCGCGTCGCTCGTGACCTGTACTGGCAGGGCTGGCGCATATCGTCCATTGCCCGCCACCTGAGCGAAAAGCGCACCACGGTGCACAGTTGGAAAACGCGCGACGGCTGGGACAAGGCTTCGCCCGTCGAGCGCGTAGAGACCGCACTTGATGCCCGCCTATGCACGCTCATCGCCAAGACCGAGAAGGACGGGCGCGACTTCAAAGAAATCGACCTGCTGGGTCGTCAGCTTGAGCGCACCGCGCGCGTGCGCAAGTTCGATGAGGACGGGCGCGATTCCACGCTGAATCCCGCGCTTGACCGGCGCAATGCAGGGCCGAAGCGCAAGCCCGAGCGCAATGCGATCAGCGACGAGCAGGCGCAAAAGCTGTCACAGGCGTTCCGTGATTCCCTGTTCGACTATCAGAAGGTCTGGCTGCGAAATGGCGATCAGCGCACCCGGATGATCCTCAAGTCGCGGCAGATTGGGGCAACCTGGTACTTCGCGCGGGAGGCGCTGGACGATGCGATCAGGACGGGCCGAAATCAAATCTTCCTGTCCGCCTCGAAGGCGCAGGCGCACGTCTTCAAGCAGTACATCATTCAATTCGCGCGAGAGGCCGCGGACGTCGATCTCAAGGGCGATCCCATCGTCTTGCCGAACGGCGCGCACCTGTACTTTCTCGGCACGAACGCACGCACGGCGCAGAGCTACCACGGCAATTTCTACTTCGATGAGTTCTTCTGGGTGCCGAAGTTCGCGGAGCTGAACAAGGTGGCCAGCGGCATGGCGCTGCATAAGCATTGGCGCAAGACCTATTTTTCCACCCCGTCCAGCATGGCCCACGAAGCCTATCCACTTTGGACTGGCGACGTGTTCAACAAGCGCCGCGCCAAGCGCGATCAAGTGGCCATTGAGCTGGCGCACTCGATCTTGAAGAATGGCCACCAGTGTGATGACCGCATTTGGCGGCAGATCGTCACCATCCTGGACGCCGAGGCTGGCGGCTGCAACCTGTTCGACATTGATGAGCTGCGGCTTGAGTACAGCCCCGATCAGTTCGAAAACCTGCTGATGTGCGGGTTCATCGATGACACCGCATCCATCTTCCCGCTATCGGTGCTGCAGGGCTGCATGGTGGATTCCATGGTCGAGTGGGTCGATGTGCAGAAGTTTCTGCTTCGGCCCTACGGACACTGGCCGGTGCTGGTGGGCTATGACCCGTCTCTGTCGGGAGATTCCGCCGGTTGTGTTGTGTTGGCCGCGCCGCGCACCCCCGGCGGCAAGTTCCGCGTGCTGGAGTATCACCAGTTCAAGGGGATGGACTTCGCAGCCCAGGCCAAGAAGATCGAGGAAATCACGAAGCGGTACGCTGTTGCCTACATCGGTATCGACGCCACCGGCATGGGGCAAGGCGTGTTCCAGCTGGTCAAGCAGTTCTTTCCCGGCGTTCGATCCTACAGCTATTCGCCCGAGGTCAAAGGCCGTCTGGTGCTCAAGGCCGGGGATGTGATCCGCAACAAACGTCTGGAGTTCGACGCCGGCGCCACCGACCTGGCGCAGTCGCTCATGGCAATTCGCAAGACCACCACCGCCAGCGGTCGCAGTGTCACATACGATGCCGGCCGGGCCAGCGAGACCGGGCACGCTGACCTGGCCTGGGCGCTGATGCATGCGCTGGATTGGGAACCCCTGGAAGGCGCCGCAGGCGTCGGAAAAAGCTTCATGGAGATTTACGGATGAAACGGAAAAGCAAGGCGGCCAGCGCTGCGCCGGCGCCCATGCCTGAAAAGGTCGAGGCCTTCACCTTCGGTGACCCGGTGCCGGTGCTTGATCGGCGCGAGATACTGGACTATCTGGAGTGCTGGCGCAATGGGCGCTGGTACGAGCCGCCGATCAATTTCGGCGGCCTGTCCAAGACGTTCCGGGCCAGCCCGCACCATAGTTCGGCTATCTACTTCAAGGCCAATATCCTGGCCTCCACGCTGCTGCCGCATCCTGCATTTGGCCGTGATACCTGCCTGAAAATGGCCATCGATTTTCTGACCTTCGGCAACACCTACGCGGAGCGGCTGGACAGCATGACGGGCAAGCTGATCATGATGAAGCACGCGCTTGCGAAGTACACGCGGCGCGGCGTTGAGCCTGGCCGCTTCTTCTTTCTGCCCAGCTCCGGCCAGGAGTATGAATTCCGCGCCGGCACGGTGTGCCAGTTGATGCAGCCGGATATCAACCAGGAAATCTATGGCCTGCCCGAGTACCTGGCCGCGCTCAATGCCGCATGGTTGAACGAGTCCGCGACGCTGTTCCGGCGCAAGTACTACCACAACGGCAGTCATGCGGGATTCATCATGTACGTGACGGACACCCTGCCGGACGGTGGCTATGTCGATGACATCCGCGAGGCGATGAAGAACTCGAAAGGGCCGGGCAACTTCCGCAACCTCTTTGTCTATGCGCCCGGCGGCAAGAAAGACGGCATGCAGATCATCCCGGTTAGCGAGGTGGCCGCGCGCGATGACTTTTTCAACATCAAGAACGTGTCGCGCGATGACGTGCTCGCCGCGCACCGGGTGCCGCCGCAGCTCATGGGCCTGGTGCCGACGAACTCGGGCGGCTTCGGCACGCCGATATCGGCGGCGAAGGTGTTCGCGCGTAACGAGCTTGAGCCGCTGCAGGCCAAGTTCCTGGAAATCAATGACTGGTTGGGCGATGAGGTTGTGCGCTTCAAGCCCTACATGATCCCCGGAGAAGGCGACGAGTAGCGCGCCCGAACCACAGGCGTCAGCCCCGCACTAGCGGGGCTTTTTTCGTCTGCGCCGCGCGGTGGTCTGCAGGCCTGGCCCTCACCGACGCTCGCCGCGCTTGCGCCCCTGTTTGACTGCCAGCGGCTCGGTCAGACAGGGTTCGCGCTGGATGTATTCCAGCAGGCCGGTGACCTGGTCAATCACATCCTGGCGATGGCGCAGGCTTGCCGCGTTTCGCATACCGGCTTCCAACGCGATCAGAACGCGCTGCAGGCGCCAGATTTCCCAGGCCAAGGCGCAGGTCTCGGTGGTGGGGTTGCGGGCGTACAGCTCGCGTATGCGCGCCGCAGACATGGGCGTAGGTGGGGGACGGTCGAGCAGGGTCATGATGGGCACCTCATAGTACTGTACAAATATACAGTAGATCGACCCGTCACCACCTCTGGCGCGCAGTCTTCCCCCCTCCACGCCTGCCCGCTAAATCTATGAAAAAAGACTCACCCCTGCGTCACCCCTTGCTGCCAGCGTTTGCGCGCCTCTACGGGCCGCTGGCGGGGCTTGGCAGGCGATGCAGAACGACGCACCTACGACGCACTTTAGAGAATGCGCACCAGGTCACCGACGCTAGGGTTGCGGAACGGGGCGGTCGCCACCTCCTGGCCACGGCCAAACAGGCCAAACTGATCACGTTTGTATGTCTCTGTGTTTTCAACAGTCGCAAGGCGAGGTTGTAGGTGCGTCACCCGGCCCCGTCCTTTAACCAGTTCTAGCTGGCCTAAGGACTCGTTAGTCACCGGGTCAAATAGCTCTTCGCCAATCGCATAGATCAATACCTCTTGACCGTGGCGTAGCCCTGCTTGTTCCCCCAGATTGATAACCAGTTCTGTCGGGGAACTAACTTTGACAACCCTGCCGCCGGATAGCTTCAGTGCGGCGGCGAGAGCGTTGCGGTTTACATCGTTAGTCATGGTTTGCATTCTCCAAATGCTCTATTCGAACGTTGCGCCTAGCTTGCAAGCTCTTCCAGCGGGACTGATCGCGCAAGAAGCCCCACAGGTCCTCCGCGGATTGATAGCCGCGCCAAACAATGCACTGAGGGTAGTCGTCGCTCGTAAAGGTCTCTACGTATAACAGGGCCACCGGTGTAATGCTGTCCACCTCGTTCGTTAATGAAAGAAGTAGTCCTCTTTCCAGCCACGGGGCCTTGTCCAATATGATGATCATTCGCCCTTCATAATAGACATCGCCTTGCTTGACTAGACGAACTGTGAGAGGCGGCGAATCGGATATCGCGGCGATATCTGCTCTGATGGCTGCCTCGCGTAAATAGGCGCCTCGCAAGACGCCGCAGAGGGCGCCGAGCAGCACAACGCCTACGCCGGTTAGCGTCTTGGTGAGGGGCGTGGTTCCTTGCAGCGTGTCGAAGTAGGTAAGTGCTGCGAAGACAGTCGCTGTTGGAAATGTGGCCCACTTCCAGCCACGTTTCCCAACATCCCAGACAAATTCTATAAAAGCGGCCATGCGCATGCTCTTGTTGTCAGTGGTCGCTGATCGGATCGTTGTTGCTCATTCTGCCGATGGTAGCCCGAGGGTGCAACGATAGCCGATGGTTAGCGGTAGGTGCGCCATCCTCAAGCCCTTTTGCACAATCCTTACGCATATTCGGGGAGGGGCTGGGAAAAACCTAACCTTCCTAACCGGGCCAGAAATTGATGTGTAAGGTACTGATTTTTATAGGTAATTGTGGTTAGGTTCAAAACCTAACCTGACCTAACCTGAAACCTAACCTCGTCGTAAGTCTTTGATTTATATGAATATCTATTTTCTATAAGGTTAGGGTATAGAAACCTAACCGGGTTAGGCTTTGGTTAGGAAAAGGTTAGGTTTTCCGAAACGCCGGAAACCCGCATGAATAAAGGCGCTCCGGCCGATTCGCTAAGGTCGGTTAGGAAGGTTAGGTTTTTCCCAGCCCTTCCCGAAATATTGAAAAGGAGCTCTGTCACGTCGGCGCCCGGTGCGCTCGTCGTCGTCGCACTGGATCCTCGATCGCGTTCCGGCGCCGGCCGACGCGCCGGCCAGGTGCTGGCGCTGCAGGTGGTGGCGGAGGTGGCCAGCAGCTCGCGGCGGCCGCGGCGGCGCGCTGACCAGATGCCGGCGCTGCAGGTGGTGGTGAAGGTGGCCAGTACAGCTCGCGGCCACCGGCGACGTGCTGGCCAGGTGCTGCGCTGCAGGCGGTGGTGGACGTGGCCAGCAGCTCGCGGCGGGCGCCGGCGGCGCGCGGCCAGGTGCCGGTGCTGCAGGTCGAGGTGATCGAGGCCAGCAGGCTGCAGCGGTGGCCGGCATGCTTGCCCGCATGTAGCAAACGGGACGATGGTTATGACGCGGGCGTACCGAGCTACGGAGGATAGGGAAAAAACGGGGGAGGCCGGCCGAAGCTACTGCTACAAAACTACTACAGCACATTGGCGAAACCCAATGTTTATGCGGGTTTCCGGGCTGTAGGGTTCGCCGTTAACTACGGCGAGACTGCGCGATGGCTTCGCGCTGGAATCGCATCAGGCCAAGTGACGCCTAGTGCTTTGATATTCCAGGGAAAGACCGGCGCGCAAGTGTAACACCATTGGGTAAGCACCGAAATTTAGTGGATTAAATCAACTATATGTCCTATATTGCCTGGCATGGCCAGTCGTTGTCGCCGCCGCGCGGCGGTCCGGCCGCATACCCAGAACATCCAGGAGCAGGCATGACCCCGACTTTCCACACGATCCTGCTGGACGTGCAGGACCGTGTCGCCACGGTGACGCTGAACCGGCCCGACAGCCGCAACGCGCTCAATTCCCTCATGTGCGCCGAATTGGTGCAGGCCATGCAGCAACTGGCTGACGATCCGGACGCGCACGTGGTGTTGATCGCCGCGGCCGGCACGGCATTCTGTGCCGGCGCCGACCTCAAGGAGCGCAAGACCATGTCGAACGCGGAAATGACGGCGCGCCGGGTACAGGGCTTCGCCGCCTATGCCGCGATCGAACGCCTGCCGCAGCCGGTGATCGCGGTGGTGCAGGGCGCGGCGTTCGGCTCCGGTTGCGAGATCGCCGGCGCCTGCGACTTCGTGCTGGCCTCGTCCGAGGCCACGTTCTGCTATCCGGAGGTGGGGTGGGGCACGGTCGGCGCCACGCAGCGCCTGCCGCGCATCGCCGGCGCGCGCAAGGCCAAGGAATTGCTGTTCACCGGCCGCCGTTTCGATGCGGCCGAAGCGCGCGAGATCGGCCTGGTCAATCATGTGTATGCGCCCGACGCGCTGGCGGGCGAAGCGGCGCGCATGGCGGCGGCCATCGCGCGCGCCGCGCCGCTGACCGTCAGGCTGACCAAGCGCAGCATCGACCAGGGATTGGCGACCACGCGCGAAGGCGCGATGGCGATCGAGTTGCTGGCCATCGAGGAAAATCTGCGCGGCAGCGACTGGAAGCAGGCCATCGCCGGCTTCGGCGCGGCGGGAGACAAGGCATGATCGGTCCGATGACCCTGTCGCAGGCGCTGGCGCGCCAGGTGGCCGAGCGCGGCGCCGCCGAGGCCTTCGTCGCGCCCGGCGAACGCCACACCTGGGCCGCGCTGCAGGATGGCGCGCAACGTATCGCCCGCGGCCTGCATGCGGCCGGCGTGCGCCGTGGCGACCACGTCGGCGTGCTGCTGGGCAACGGCGGCACCTGGGTGCAGGTGTTCTATGCCTGCGCCATGCTGGGCGCCGTGACGGTGCCGGTCAATACGCGCTTCAAGACCGATGAGCTGGCGTTCTGCCTCAGGCAGGCCGACGTCAAGCTGCTGCTGACGGCCGACTCATTCCTGGGCATCGACTTCCTCGGCCTGCTCACCCAGGTCGAGCCGGCGCTTGACAGTGGCTTGCCCGGCGAGGCGCTGCCGTTGCTGCGGCGCGTAGTGGTGCTGGGCGAGCGCTGCCTCGCGGGCGCGCAGCCTTGGCAGGACTTCCTGCGTGCCGGCGAGACGGTCGACGATATCGAGCTCGACACCGCGCTGCGCGCCGTGGCGCCCGACGACGTATTGCTGATCCAGTACACCTCGGGCACGACCTCGTTTCCCAAGGGCGTGATGCTGACGCATGCCAACATGCTGACCAACGCCTGGGCCGCGGCGCAGCGCATCGGCGTGCGGCCCGACGACCGCTATTTCAGCATCCGTCCGTACTTCCATGTGGCCGGCACTACCTTGTCGATCCTGGTCAGCCTGATGACCGGTTGCTGCCTGCTGACGCTGCCGAAGTTCGACGTGGCCGAGGCGCTGCGCATGCTCGATGAAGAACGCTGCACGCTGACGTCCGGCAACGACACCATCTTCCTCATGCTGATGGGACATCCCGATTTCGACCGCAAGCGCATTCATCTGCGCGGCGGATGGGCGGCGGCAGGTCCGCAGGTGATGGGCAAGATCCGCGACGTGATGGGCGTGCCGGGCATCTGCAACGCCTACGGCCAGTCCGAAGCCTCGCCCAACATCACACTGTCCGCGCACGACGATCCCTTCGAACTGCGCGCCATGGGTTGGGCTTTGCCGCATCCCGGCATGCAGGTGCGCGTGGTGGATCCGGGCACGGGCGCACCGCTGCCCGCCGGCATGCAGGGCGAGATCCAGGCGCGCGGTTGGAGCGTAATGAAGGGCTATTACAAGATGCCCGAGGCCACCGCCAAAGCGCTTGGCGCGGACGGCTGGCTCAGCACCGGCGACCTGGGCGAAATGGACGCGGCGGGCCGGCTGCGCATGGTGGGCCGCCTGAAGGACATGTTCCGCGTGGGCGGCGAGAACGTCGCGCCGGCGGAAGTGGAAGAGACCCTGCACGGCCACCCCGCCGTGCGCATGGCGCAGGTGGTGGGCGTGCCGGATGCGCGCCTGGGCGAAGTGCCGGCGGCGTTCGTGCTGCTCAAGGAGGGCCAGGATTGCACGCCGGACGAGCTGACGGCCTGGTGCAAGGCGCATTGCGCCAACTTCAAGGTGCCGCGCTATGTCGAGATCGTCGATAGCTTCGAGCACATCGGCATGACCGGCAGTTCCAAAGTGCAGAAGAACAAGCTGCGCGCCCACGCGCTGGCGCTGTTCGGACTGGAGCAGCAGGCATGAGCGCGCGCGACGTGGTGCTGTGCGAATGTTTCGCGCGCGACGGCCTGCAGCATGAGCCGGACTTCATCGACACCGCGGTCAAGGTCGACCTGATCGACCGCTTTGCCGCGCTGGGCTTCGAGCGGGTCGAGGCGACCTCGTATTCCAATCCCAAGGTGGTGCCGCAATTCGCCGACGCCACCGAGTTGCTGGCGGCGCTGCCGCGGCGCGCCGGCGTCTGGTACAAGGCGACCTGCGCCAATGCGCGCGCCGTCGAGCGCGCGCGGGCCGACCTGGATGCCGGCATCGGCGCCAACGAGATCAGCCTGCTGGTCTCGGCCAGTGAATCGCATTCGACGCGCAACCTGAAGCGCGATCGCGCCGCCCAATGGGACAACATCGCGGAGATGGCGCGGCTGGCGGACGGCCGTTTCCGCCTGATCGGCACGATTTCGGTGGCGTTCGGCTGCCCGTTCGAAGGCGCCGTCGATCCGGAGACGGTCATGGCCGACGCGCGGCGCTTCGCCGCGCTGGGCGTGGACATTGTCACGCTGGGCGACACCACCGGCATGGCCACGCCGGCATCGGTGCGTGACCTGTATGGGCGCATGGCGCGCGAGGTGCCGCAGGTGACCCCGGTGGCGCATTTCCATGACACGCGCGGCACCGGCCTGGTGAACTACGTGGCGGCGCTGGAGGCAGGCGTCACCCACTTCGATTGCGCCTTCGGCGGTGTCGGCGGGCATCCGGCCAAAGTGCGCTACGGCGGCGGCCATACCGGCAACGTCGCCACCGAGGACCTGGTCAGCCTGTTCGAGTCCATGGGCGTGCGCACCGGCCTGGACCTGGCGGGGCTGGCGGCCGTCTCGGCCCATTGCCAGGAAGTGCTGGGGCGCGCCCTGCACAGCCGGGTGGCGCAAAGCGGGCTGAACCCGCTGATCGGCGCTGCCGCGGGAGCGGCCGCGTGAGGGGCGCGCGCCGCCTTTGTATATCATGCGGGCAGTGGCGCGCGCCGGGCGCGAACGCCACGTTTTCCCGCATCTGACGAGTCCGCCATGGCCACCCGCACCGCATCCAAGTCCGCCACCGCCGCGCGTCCCGCACCCCGGGCGCTCAAGGAACTGTTCTCGTACCGGCTGAACCGGCTGGCCTATGTTTCCAGCCGCATTGCCGCCGGCTTGAACGAAAGCCGCTACGGCGTCGGTCCGCGCGAATGGCGCATCATCGCGCTGCTGGGCGCGGCGCCCGACATGTCGTTGAACGCCGTGGCGCGCGAAGCCAACATCGACAAGAGCCAGGCCAGCCGCACCGTGTCCGAACTGATCGAGCGCGGCCTGATCCAGCGCAGTGCCGACAGCCAGGATGGCCGTGGCGTCAGCCTGGACCTGACGCGCGCCGGCCGCGCGCTGTACGAGGAAATTTTCCCCGCGGCGATCGAGCGCAACGAAAGCATGCTGTCGGTGCTATCGGATGCCGAGCGCGAGGCGATGGAGCGCATGCTGGACAAGCTGACGGCGCATGCGCTGGAGATGTTGAACGAATGCAAGGCGGAGGTGCCGGCGCGCCGCGGCCGCGGCGTGCAGCCGCGCTAACGCGTGGGCGCGCGCCCCGCGCCTTTTTTTACCCTTATTGTTGATTTAATCAATCACTTTGCTTGTCGCCATTGGAAGAGGATATCCGTGATGTCGGAATTGATCATTGAAGACCTGGGCGCGGTGCGGCTGCTGCGCCTGAACCGTCCGGAAAAGCACAACGCCCTGAACACCGCGTTGACCACGGCGCTGCTGGAGGCCTTGCGCCAGGCGGACCGCGACGACGCGGTGCGCGCGGTGGTGCTGGCGGGCAACGGCAAGTCGTTCTGCGCCGGCGCCGACACCGGCGAGTTCTCGGCCCTGACGCCGGAACAGCCCGACGCGGTGCTGCGCCGCGCCGATCTCACTACCGATCTGCACCTGGTGTTCTCGCGCATGGTCAAGCCGGTGATCGGCGCGGTCCATGGCAATGCGCTCGGCGGCGGCGCCGGCCTGGCGCTGGCATGTGACCTGACCGTGATGGCCGAGGACGTGCGCTTGGGCTATCCGGAACTGCGCCACGGCATCGTGGCCGCGGTGGTCATGGCCAACCTGGTGCGGCAGGTGGGCCGCAAGCATGCCTTCGAGCTGGTGGCGATGGCCGAGCCCATCGACGGCGCCCGCGCGCTGCAGCTGGGCATCGCCAACCGCGTCGCGCCCGCCGCGCAGGTGCTGGACCAGGCATTGGCGATGGCGCAACGCCTGGCTGGCTGGGAGCCGGCCGCCATGGGCCTGACCAAGCGCGCCTTCCATCGCGCGGCCGACCTGGGGCTGGCCGAGGCGCTGGGCGTGGGCCGCGACGCCAACGTCATCATGCGCGGCTTTCGCCAGGGAGCGGCGCGATGAGGCCGCTCGAAGGCGTCACCATCCTGGACCTGTCGCGGGTGCTGGCGTGCCCGTTCGCCTCGATGATCCTGGCCGAGCTGGGCGCCGACGTGATCAAGGTCGAACAGCCCGGCGGCGGCGATGAGACGCGCGGCTTCGAGCCCAAGGTGCGCGGCGAGGGCGGCACCGAGTCGGCCTATTACCTGGCCTTCAACCGCAGCAAGCAATCGGTCACGGTGAACTTCCGCCACCCCGAAGGGCAGGCGCTGATCCGGCGCCTGGCGCAGACCTGCGACGTGGTGGTCGAGAACTTCCCGGTCGGCACGCTCGCCAAATACGGGCTGGACCGCGAGCACATCGCGCCGGACAACCCCGGCCTGATCTATTTCTCGTGTACCGGGTTCGGCATGACCGGGCCGTACGCGCCGCGCAAAGGCTATGACACCGTATTCCAGGCCATGGGCGGGATCATGAGCCTGACCGGCGAGCGTGGCGGTGGCCCGGTCAAGCCGGGCCTGCCGGTGAGCGACCTGACCTCGGGCCTGTGGGCCGCCATCGGCATCCTGTCGGCGCTGGTGGGGCGGGCGCGTTCGGGGCAGGGCTGCCACATCGACTTCTCCATGCTGGACGGCCAGGTCGGCCTGCTGTCGCTGGCGGCCGCGCGTTACTTCGCGCTGGGTGAGGTGCCGCCGCGGCTGGGCACCGAACATCCCGGCCGGGTGCCGTCCGCCGCCTTCGAATGCGGCGACGGACGCTGGGTGCAGATAACGGGCAGCGATCAGCACTGGAAGCCGCTGTGCGAGGCGCTCGACCTGCCGCAATGGGCCGACGATCCGGAGCTGGCGCGCAACGCCGTGCGCGTGGCGCGCCGCGACGAAGTCATGGCCGGCCTGTCGGCCGCCGCCGCGCGGCTGACGCGCGACGAACTGTGTCGCCGCTGCGATGCGCGAGGCGTGCCGGCCGGCCCGATCCTGGACGTCGAGGAGATCCTGCACAACGAGCATGTGCTGGCGCGCGGCATGGTGGCCAGCTACGAGCATCCGTCCATCGGCCGCTTCGGCGCGGTGCCGGTCCCGTTCAAGTTCGATGGTTTCGACGATCCGCGGCTGGAGCGTCCGCCCTTGCTGGGCGAGCACACCGACAGCGTGCTGGCCGGCCGGCTCGGCCTGTCGCCGGCACAGATCGAGGCGTTACGCGCGCAGGGCGCGATCTAGCCATCGGGGCCATGCGCCCCGGGGCCTTTCCCCGCACCACACATAAAACACAATATCCCAGGAGACAAACCATGAAGACTCTGAAGCGCCTGCTGTGCGGCGTGGCGGTGGCGAGCGCGTTGTGCGCCCCTGCCGTCGCCGCCGATTCCTATCCCTCGCAGCCAATCACGCTGGTCAACCCATATGCCGCCGGCGGTCCCGCCGACGTGCTGGGGCGGGCCCTGGCGCGCGAGCTGGAAAAGCAGTTGGGCAAGACCATCATCGTCGAAAACAAGGCCGGCGGCGGCGCGGCCATCGGCGCCAACTTCGTGGCGCGGGCCAAGCCGGACGGCTACACGCTGTTGCTCGGCACCTCGGCCGCCCACGTGGTGACGCCGCTGATGCAGCAGACGCCGTACGACGGCATCAAGGACTTCGCCTTCGTCTCGATCGTCGCCAACCAGCCCAACATGCTGGTGGTGCGGCCCACGCTCAAGGCCGACAGCGTCGAACAATTGATCGCGATGGCGCGCAAGGAACCGGGCCGCATCAACTATGCCTCGGCCGGGCCGGGCAGCTCGCCGCACCTGGGCGCCGAACTGTTCCGCGAACGCGCCGGCGTGGACATCGTCCACATCCCCTACAGCGGCGCGGCGCCCGCCATCAATGACCTGGTGGGCGGCCAGGTGGATATGGCGGTGCTGAACCTGGCCGCCAGCCTGCAGTTCATCCGTAGCGGCCGGCTCAAGGCGCTGGCCTACGCCAACGGCCAGCGCTCGCCGTTGTTGCCGGATGTGCCGACCCTGGCCGAATCCGGGGTGAAGGGCGCGGAGTCGGCGTCCTGGTACAGCCTGGCCGCGCCCAAGGGCACGCCGCCGGAAATCCTCCAGCGTCTGAACGATGCGGTGGCCAAGATCAACGCCGATCCTGAATACAGCAAGCTGATGCAGGCGCAAGGGGTGGATCTGTGGAACATGACGCCGGCGGAGGCCACCGCCTTCGTCGAGAAGGACCAGGCCGCCATGCGCAAGCTGGTGCAGGCGGCGGGGTTGATGAAGAAATAGGACGGTTCCGGCGGCCGGAATGACGGTTTGCCGCCCTGGTCGGATCCTGATGAGCGGGAAAATCTCCCGGTGGCCCTGGCTGCCGGGGTTGTTTCATTGCTTTCTATGTAGTAACGTTACTACGTTATTTGTGAGGATCAGGGGATGCATCATGGCTATCACCACACTGTCCAGCCGGGAACTCAATCAGGACGTGACCCGCGCCAAGAAGGCGGCCCTGCATGGCCCGGTGTTCATCACGGACCGCGGCAAGCCATCCCACGTCCTGCTCGGCATCGAGGAATACTGGCGCCTGGTCGGCCAAAAACGAAATCTCGTCAGCGCATTGTCCATGCCGGGCCTTGCCGGCATCGATCTCGATGCCCCGCGCTCACGCGAGCTGCCCCGTCCCGCGGACGTCGACTGATGTTCCTGCTGGATACCAATGTGCTGTCCGAGCTGCGCAAAGCCGGCGACGGCAAGGCGGACAGGAACGTGATCGCCTGGTTCTCGAACGAGGACGCGGTGAACTTCTACGTTTCGGCGATCACGCTCATGGAAATCGAAATCGGCATCCTGCGCATGGAGCGGCGGGATGCCGACCAGGGCGCGCGCCTGCGGGCCTGGATGCGCGATCGCGTCCTGCCGGAATTCTCCAACCGGACGCTGCCGCTCGATGCGGCCGTGTCGTTGCGTTGCGCCAGGTTGCATGTGCCGGATCTGCGTCCGGAACGGGATGCCTTCATCGCGGCTACCGCGCTGGTGCACGGGATGACGCTCGTTACGCGAAACGTGTCCGATTTTTCCGGTTGCGGGGTCCGCCTCGTGAACCCTTGGGAAGCGAGTGCCTGAAAGACAACGCCCAGGCTGCGCCGGCGTTGAGCCGGCGTCGGATGTCCCGCGCCGACCGACGGCGGCGCTTCGCCGTCAACCCGCCAGCGCCGCCACGCGCCTGAGCGCGTCGCGCGTTTCCGCCACCAGTTGCTCCATCACGGCGCCGGCCGGCTGCAGGCTGTCGATCAATCCGGCGCTCTGGCCGGCCTCGACCTTGCCGCCCTGCACGTCGCCGTCGAAGGCTGCCTGCTTGAGGGAACTGCCGGCGAACATCGTCTCCAGCATGGCCTCGTCGCCGCCGCGCTCGGCCGCAAGGTAGTCGCGGGCGAAGGCGTTGCGCAGCATGCGCACCGGCGAGCGGCCGCGCCCCACCAGCGTGGTGTCGGCCACGCCGGCCGCCAGCACCGCGTCCTTGTAGGCATCGCACACGCCGGCCTCGGGCGTCAGCAGGAACCGGGTGCCCAGTTGCGCGCCCGCGGCGCCCAGGCACAGCGCGGCCGCGATGCCGGCGCCGTCGGCGATGCCGCCAGCCGCCACCACCGGCACCGACACGCGCCGCGCCACCGAGCGCAGCAGCACTTGCAGGCCGATTTCATCGGGGCCGGGATGGCCGCCGGCCTCCAGGCCGACGGCGATCACCGCGTCCACGCCGGCCGCTTCGGCCTTGGCGGCATGCTCGGGGCTGGCGATGACCTGCAGCCATTTGACGCCCGCCTCGCGCGCGCGGCCGATGTGCTTCTGCGGCCCGCCCTGCGAGGCGATGATGACCGGCACGCCTTCGGCCAGCGCGATGTCCATGTGTTCCTGCGCGCGCTTGTTGTAGAGCGGGATGTTGACCGCGTAGGGCGCGTCGGTGCCGGCGCGGACCTCGCGGATGGCGGCAAGCAGCGCCTCGGGGTACATCGGGCCGGCGGCGATCACGCCGAGCCCGCCGGCGCGCGACACCGCCAGCGCCAGCGCCGCGTTCGACGAGGCCCAGCTCATGCCGCCCTGGATGATGGGATAGCGCGTGCCCAACAGGCGGGTCAGCGGGGTTTGCAGAGTCATGGCTGATCAGAAGAGGGAAAAACCCATTCTGGTATATATGGTTGATAAAATCAACTATATTTTGCGTGGCACGCCTGTGAGCGAGCACGCCGTGCGCGATGCGCCGACGCGGGTATTGCCGGTCGCGCCAGGTTATTTGTTTATGATGTGCGCGTCTGGCCCAAGGCCCGGCCGTCCCGAGGAGGGGGCGCCTTTCCCCATCAATAAGAACAATCATGTCCAGCACTACCGATACGCGTTACGTGCGCACCATCATCCTGGGTACCCTGGTGGTGCTGCTTGCCATGGGCGTGCGCGCCACCTTTGGCCTGTTCATGCAGCCCATGGGCCTGGCCCACGGTTGGGGCCGCGATGTGTTTTCCATGGCCTTCGCGCTGCAGAACCTGGTGTGGGGCGTGGCCTGCATCTTCATGGGCATCCTGGCCGACCGCCATGGCTCCGGCCGCACCATCGCGCTGGGCGCGGTGCTGTACATGCTGGGCATGATCGGCACGCGCTTTGCCACGGACGAAACCACGCTGTACCTGAGCGCCGGCGTGCTGGTCGGCCTGGGGCAGGCCGGCACGACGTTCCCCGTGATCCTGCCGGTAGTGGCGCGCGTGGTGCCGCCGGCCTACCGCAGCACGGCCATGGGCATTGCCAGCGCCGGAGGCTCGCTCGGCCAGTTCGCCGTGGTGCCGACCGGCCAGGCGCTGATCACCGGCCTGGACTGGCCGGGCGCGCTGTGGGTGTTGTCGCTGTTCGTGGCATGCGCCGCGCCGCTGGCCTATTTCCTGCGCGGCCGGCCGCAGGCCCACGGCGGGCCGCAGCAGTCGCTGGCGGCGGCGGTGCGCCAGGCGGTGCGGCACCCGTCGTTCCACTTCCTGTTCTGGAGCTATTTCGTCTGTGGCTTCCACACAGCCTTCATCACGCTGCACCTGCCGGCCTACGTCACCGATGGCGGCCTGACGCCGGGGCAGGGCGCCACCGCGATCGCGCTCATCGGGCTGTTCAACGTGCTGGGGTCGTTCTACGCCGGCAAGCTGGGCGGCAAGTACAGCAAGAAGCGGCTGCTCGCGGTGGTCTACGGCATGCGCGCATTCGGCATCCTGCTGCTGCTGTGGATGCCCCTGTCGCCGTGGGTGCTGTATGCGTTCGCGGCCTGGATGGGGCTGTTCTGGCTCGGCACCGTGCCGCTGACGCAGGGGCTGATCGGCCAGATCTATGGCCTGCGCTATGCGGCGACCCTGTCCGGCATCGTCTTCCTGGGGCACCAGGTCGGCAGCTTCATCGGTGTCTGGCTGGGCGGCTACGCCTATGCCAAGACCGGCAACTACGACCTGGTCTGGTGGCTCGGCGTGGCGCTGGCGGTGGCCGCGGCCTTGCTGTGCCTGCCGGTGCGCGAACAGCCGCTGGCGCAGCCGGCCGCAGCCTGACAGGTCGCAACCCGCCATGAACGCCCGGCCTGCTCCCACGCCCGCCCGCCGCCATCGCGGCTGGCGGCTGCTGGGCTGGACGGCACTGGCGCTGGTGCTGGGCCTGGCCTTCTGGGGCTACACCACGCCCGAGATGCAGATCCACTGGGAAAACCTGGCTTCGCTGTGCGGTTTTTAGCCGCGCTGGCGCGGCGGCCTCGCGGTATCCTACGGCGGTGAACGATTCTTCGCCTTTCCATGCAGGACGACCCGCTTTCCCATCCTGACCTCAGCCTGCCCGAAATCGGCGCCATGCCCGCCGCCGACCTGCTGGTGCTGACGGTCAACAACCGCCTGTCGCGCCGGCTCACGCTCGAGCTGGCCGGGCTGTTGCGCCAGGAACGCCAGGTCAGCGAACTGCCGCGCATCCTGCCCCTGTCCGCCTGGCTGGCCGAGTCCGCCAACGAACTGGCGTTCGAGGACGACGAGGACGTGCCGGCCTATCGCCTCGACAGCTTCGCCACGCAGCTGGTCTGGACCGAGGCCATCCGCGCCGAAGAAGCCGAGCGCGTGCTGCTCGATGCCAGCCAGGCCGCCCGCCTGTCGATGGACGCCGACCTGCTGATGGACGAATGGACACTGCAGGTGCCGTCCGGCGCCGATACCGATGAGTACCGCGGCTTCGCCCGCTGGCGCCAGCGCTACCGCAAGGCGCTGGCCGCCATCGACGCCGAAGACGCGAACCAGGGTTATGCGCGGGTGTTGCGGGCGCTCGAAGACGGCCAGCTGGCCGTTCCCGGGCAGCTGGTGCTGGCCGGCTTCACCGATCTGTCGCCGCGTTTCCGGCGCCTGCTGCGCGCCTTCGAAGACCAGGGCTGCCTGATCGCGCAATGGCGCGATACCCAGCGCGCGCCGGCCACGCCGCGGCGCTTCGAGGCGGCCGACCACGGCGCCGAATGGCGCGCGGCGGCCGAATGGGCCGCGGGCCAGCTGGCACAGCATCCCACCGGCCGCTACGCCATCGTTTCGCCGCAGCTCGAGGCCGAGTCGCCGTTCGCGCGCCGCATCCTGAGCCAGGCGCTGGCCGGCCGCGATGGCGCGCCGGCATTCGCCTTCAACGTGGCCGTGGGCCGCCCGCTTGACGAATGGCCGATGGCGCGCGCGGCGCTGGCCTGGCTGCGGGCGCTGGCCGAATGCGCGGCCGGCAAGGGCTGCGCCGTCGAGGTGCTGGGCGCGGCCCTGCTGGCGGGGCACTGCGCGGGCGACGTCAGCGAACGCGCGCGCCTGGCCGCCATCGACGCGCGCTGGCGTCGTCGCGGGCAGGTCCATGTCGGCGCGGCCGAGTGGCGCAAGCAACTGGCGGCCTTGCCGCCGTTGGCGCAGGCCTGGGACCAGGCCATGGAAATCTGGACGCGCGGTGGCGCCCGCGCGTCTTGCGACGTCTGGATGCTGCGCATGAAAGCGGCGCTGACGGCGCTGGGCTTTCCCGGCGAAGGCGTGCTGGACAGTGTCGGCTACCAGGCGCTGGGGGCGCTGGGAGAAGCCCTGGGCGGTTTCTCCGCGCTGGCACCCGCCGCCGGCAAGCTGGGCGGCGTGGCGGCGGTCAATCTGCTGCAGAGCGTGGCGCGCTCGGCTTCGTTCCAGCCGCAGCGCGATCCCTCGGCGCGGCTCGACGTGCTGGGCCTGCTGGAAGCCGAAGGCGGCTTCTGGGACGGTATCTGGATACTGGGCCTGACCGACGACGTGCTGCCTGCCTCGCCCAAGCCGAATCCGTTGCTGCCCCTGGCGGTGCTGCGCCAGGCCAAGGCGCCGCGCGCCACGCCCGAACGCGAACGCGAATGGGCCGAGGGCATCTACGCGGCGTTGTGCCGTTGCGCGCCGCAGGTGATCGTCAGCCATGCGCACATGGACGGCGAACGCGAACTGCGGCCGTCGCCGCTGATCGCCGCTGCTGCCCCCACCGACTGGCGGCCGGCGCCGGTCGCGGCCGTGGCCGCCCTGCCGCAGGAATCGCTGGACGATATGCGCGGACCGCCGCTGGCGGCCGATGACCGTGGCGGCGGCGGCCTGGACGTGCTCGACACGCAGGCGCGCAACCCCTTGTGGGCCTTCGTGCGGCATCGGCTGGGCGGGCGCGAGCTGGCGCCCTATGCCGACGCGGCCACGGTGAACGTGCGCGGCCAGTTCCTGCACAAGGCGCTCGAGCTGGTGTGGGGCATGCTGCCCGACCAGGAGGCCCTGCACGAAACGCTGGCAGCGGGGCGCCTGCCGGCGCTGCTGGAACAGGCGGTGGCGCAGGCGGCGGACGAGGAACTCCAGGAATACGCGCCGGCCCTGAAGGCGCTGGAATGCGCGCGCGCCAGGACGGTGCTGGCGGCGTGGCTCGACATGGAGGCGCAACGCCTGCCGTTCGCGGTGGCGCAGGTCGAGAAAAACCACCAATGGCGCCATGGCGCGCTGCACCTGAAGCTGCGGCTGGACCGCATCGACACGCTGGCCGATGGCCGCAACGTCATCGTCGACTACAAGACCGGGGTGGCCGCCGCCAAGCCCGAGCCGGATTGGTCGCGCAGCCGCCCCGTCAACGTGCAGCTGCCGTTCTATGCCTCGGTGCTGGCCGATGCCGCCGGCGGCGAGGTGGCCGGCCTGGTGCTGGCCCAGATCCACGCGCGCCAGGTGGCCGCGCAGGGACTGGCCGACGAAGACCTGGGCATGGAAGGCGTGACGCTGGCCGCCGAGAGCAAGTATTTCGATGGCTTGTCCTGGCCCGAGATCCGCCAGCGCTGGCGCGCCGCGATCGAGTCGCTGGCCGATGAATACGTGGCGGGCTACGCCGCCAACGTCGCCTATCGCCGCGACGACCTGAAATACTGCGATGCGCTGCCGTTCCTGCGCTTGCACCTGGACGATGAGGACGCCTGAGCCATGGCCGATGTCGAACGCCAGCCCCAGGACCACGCCGCCCGCGCGGCCGCGCTGGACCCTGCCCGCTCGTTCCTGGTGCAGGCTCCCGCCGGCTCCGGCAAGACCGAGCTGCTGACCGACCGCATCCTGGCGCTGCTGGCCACCGTCAACCGCCCCGAGGAAATCGTCGCCATCACCTTCACGCGCAAGGCCGCGTCCGAGATGCATGCGCGCGTGCTCAGCAAGCTGCGCCGCGGGCTGGACGCGCCGCCCGAGGCCGCGCACGAACGCCGCAGCTGGGACCTGGCGCGCGCCGCGCTGGCGCGCAACGACGCGCAGCAGTGGCATCTGCTGGACCACCCCGCGCGCCTGGCCATCCGTACCATCGACTCGTTCTGCGCCGGCCTGGTGCGCAGCATGCCGTGGCTGTCCGAACTGGGCGGCATGCCCGAGATCACCGACGACGCGCGAGCGCATTACGAGGCCGCGGCCCGCGCCACGCTCGACCTGGCGGACGACTACGACGCGGTGCGCATCCTGTTGCAGCACATGGACGTGGACGTGCAGGCCGCCAAGGACGCCATCGCCGACATGCTCGGCCAGCGCGACCAGTGGCTGCCGCTGCTGCGCCACGGCTCCGACCGCGAGGCCCTGGAAGAAACGCTGGCCGAAGCCATCGGCGAGGACCTGGACGCGCTGTGCGAGGCCATGCCGCTTGGCTGGGCCGAAGCGCTGTGCGGTCCCGCGCGGCTGGCCGCGGCCCAGTTGCAGGACGGCGGCGAAGACGACCGGCTGGCGCCGCTGCGCGACTGGACCGACGAACTGCCGGCCGACGCCGAGGCGCTGGACCAGTGGCGCGCCGTGGCCCATCTGCTGCTGACCGGCACCGGGTCGCTGCGCAAGACCGTCAACAAGAACCTGGGCTTTCCCGCCAAGTGCGCGCATAAGGAACCCTTCGTCGCCTGGCTCGAGAGCGCCGATGGCGACGCCCCGTGGGTGCGGCGCCTGGCTGCCGTGCGCGATATCCCCGCGCCGCGATTGAGCGATGCCCAGTGGGAAGTGCTGGGCGCGCAGCTGATGACGCTGGCGCTGGCCGTGGCGCAGCTGCGGCTGCGCTTCGCCGATACCGGCGAGGTCGATTTCATCGAGATCTCGCAACGCGCCGCCGCGGCGCTGGGCAGCGCCGACGATCCCGGCGAACTGCTGCTCAAGCTGGATGCGTCCATCCGCCATCTGCTGATCGACGAATTCCAGGACACCAGCCAGACGCAGCTGGATCTGTTGAAAACGTTGACCTCCGGCTGGCAGGCGGGAGATGGCCGCACGTTGTTCCTGGTGGGCGACCCGATGCAGTCGATCTACCGTTTCCGCAAGGCGGAAGTGGGCCTGTTCCTGGAAGTGGCGCAGCGGGGCGTGGGGGAACTCCAGCCCGGCTTTCTCAACCTCACCGACAATTTCCGTTCGCAGGCGGGCATCGTCGACTGGGTCAACGAATCGTTCGCGCAATTGCTGCCCAAGCGCAGCGACGCCGCCGCGGGCGCCATCAAGTACAGCCCGTCCAGCGCGTTCCACGAGACCCTGCCGGATCCGGCGGTGCGCTTTCATCCCGCCTGGTCGCGCGGCGGCGGCGTTCCGGCGGAGGAGCAGGCCGAGAATATCGCGGTCGGCCTGGTGCGCCAGGCGTTGGCGGACCACGCGGGCAGCAAGCATCCGGTCGCCATCCTGGTGCGGGCCCGCAGCCACCTTGGCAACCTCACGCGCCGGCTGGCGCAGGAGGGCATCCGCTGCCGCGCGGTGGACCTGGTGCCGCTGGCGTTGCGGCCGGTGGTGGCGGACCTGGTGCAGTTGGTGCGGGCGCTGTCCCACCCGGGCGACCGGCTGGCCTGGCTGTCGGTGCTGCGGGCGCCGTTCTGCGGCCTGACGCTGGAATCGTTGCAGCGCCTGTTCGGCGCCGACCACGTCACGCCGGTGCCGGTGCTGCTGGAGCGGTTGTTGCGCCCCGCGCCGGCCCGGCCCGCCGACACCCCGCCGGTGCGGGCCGTCTCGGCCACGGTCCCAGCCGCGTCGCGGCAGGGCTCGCTGTTCGACGACACCGAGAATCCGGCGCAGGGGGCGTTGTTCGATGACGCCGCGCCGCCTGGCGATCCGGCCGGGACGACCCGGCAAACAGGCGCGGCGTTGCCGCCGGACGATGCCGGCGCGCGGCTTTCGGCCGAGGCTTTGCTGCATCCCGATGAATACGCCCGCCTGCGGCAGGTGGCGGCGGTGCTGCTGGACTCGCGCAACGCCTCGGGCGCCATGCCGTTCGCGGCCTGGATCGAGACGCTGTGGCGCCGCCTGGGCGGTCCCGCGCTCTACAGCGGGCCGTCGGTGGCCAATGACGCCGAAAGCCTGTTCCAGCTGGTCGAGCGCCTGGCGCCGCACGGCGCCATCGATCCGGCCGCGCTGGACGCCGGCATCGCGCGGCTGTTCGCGGCGCCCGATGCGGCCGACGAAGAGGCTGCCGTCGAGATCATGACCATGCACAAGTCCAAGGGCCTGCAGTTCGAAACCGTCATCCTTTACGGCCTGCATCGCGCCCCGCGCGGCGACCAGCCGCCGCTGGTGCGCTTCGAGCAAAGCGGCGGGCGGGTGCTGTTCGGCCCGGTCAAGCCGCGCGCCGAGACCGAGGCCGACCCCGTGTCGCGCTACCTCGGCGCGCGCGAGGCGCGCCGCGCTTCCTACGAAATCGACCGCCTGCTGTACGTGGCCGCGACCCGCGCCCGCAAGCGCCTGCATCTGGTTGGCCACGTCGCCATCGACGAAGCCACCGGCCAGGCCAAGACGCCGTCCTCCGCCAGCCTGCTGGGCCGCCTCTGGCCCTGCCTGACAACACCCGTGCCGCCCGCGACGGACGGCGATGGCGCCGAACCCCGCGACGACGGCCCGGAATGGCAAGGCGAGCCCCTGCGCCGCGTGCATCGCGACGGCCTGGCGCAACTGGCGCGCCAGGCCGATGTCGCCATCAGCCCCGGCTTCGCCGCGGCCGCGCGCGGCGCCTGGGGCGACAGCGCCGAGCATCCCGCCTGGCAACTCGAATCCGGCTACGACGCCGCCATCGGCACCTTGGCCCACGCCTGGCTGGCCCGCATCGGCCAGGACGGCATCGCCGCCTGGCCAGCCGAGGCCCTGGCCCACCGCCTGCCCGCCATGCGTCGCCAACTGACCCGCGCCGGCATCCCCGCCAGCCAGGCCGATACCGCCGCCGAAGCCGTCCTGGATACCCTCCAGTCCACCCTCGCCGACGACCGTGGCCTCTGGCTCCTGTCCCAATCCGGCGCCCGCCGCGAATGGCCCCTCATCGACGCCGCCGGCAAGGTCTCCGTCATCGACCTGGCCCTGAGCACCGAAGACGGCTGGCTGATCGTCGACTACAAAACAGGCCGCCCCCAACCCAACGAATCCCCCGCCGCCTTCGCCCAACGCATGCGCCAACGCCACGGCGACCAACTCCTGCGCTACTGCGCCCAAGTCACCGCCCTGGACGGCCGCAAAGCCCGCGCCGCCCTCTACTTCCCCCGCGCCCGCGCCTGGATCGACCTATAGCTCCTCACCAAAACGAACCCAGCACCGCAACGTCCTCGCCTTCAGGAAAAAATCCAAAGCAAGCAACCAAGGAAAAGTGAGGCAAAGCGAAGCGAGCCCCCAAGACAAGCGAAGCAAAGTCTTCCTCCCTCCCCCTCGGGGGGAGGGCCGGGGAGGGGGCGCACATACAGCCCCTCGGGGCCCGCCAAGCAAGAGGCTAGCCGAGCGAGCAACGCGAAGCTCTGCTAGAATCTTGCTTGGCGGGCCCCTTCGCATGGTTCGACGGTGAACCTGGTCAGGTCGGGAACGAAGCAGCCATAGTCGTTTAGGGTCAGTGCCGGAGTAAGGCTCGCCAACCGGTTTCTCAAAGGGGACGGGGTTGTTTTCCAAGGGGATATCCCCGGAAGATGATTCCGTCCCTTTTGCATTTCCTGCCGGCAATCGCATAGGCTCTTGCAAAGGCTCTACAATCCCGCCATGACTTATCTGGTACTGGCCCGCAAGTGGCGGCCGCGATCGTTCGATACCCTCGTGGGACAGGATCACGTGGTGCGCGCGCTGACGCATGCGCTCGATACCCAGCGCCTGCACCACGCCTGGCTGTTCACCGGCACCCGCGGCGTCGGCAAGACCACGCTGTCGCGCATCCTGGCCAAATCGCTCAACTGCGAAACCGGCATCACCTCCAAGCCCTGCGGCGTCTGTCGCGCCTGCACCGAGATCGATGCCGGCCGTTTCGTCGACTATCTCGAACTGGACGCGGCCTCGAACCGCGGCGTCGAGGAAATGACCCAGCTGCTGGAGCAGGCCGTCTACGCGCCGGGCGCGGGCCGCTTCAAGGTCTACATGATCGACGAAGTGCACATGCTCACCGGGCACGCGTTCAACGCGATGCTCAAGACGCTGGAAGAGCCTCCGCCGCACGTCAAATTCATCCTCGCCACCACCGACCCGCAGAAGATCCCGGTCACGGTGCTGTCGCGCTGCCTGCAATTCAATCTGAAGCAGATGCCGGCCGACTCCATCGTGGGCCACCTGCAGGCGGTGCTGGGCGAAGAGCAGGTCGGCTTCGAAGTGCCGGCCCTGCGCCTGATCGGCCAGGCCGCGTCGGGTTCCATGCGCGATGCGTTGTCGCTGACCGACCAGGCCATCGCCTACAGCGCCGGCAATCTCACCGAGGACGCCGTGCGCGGCATGCTCGGCACCATCGACCAGCGCCACCTGGTGCGCCTGCTGGATGCGCTGTCCACCGGCGACGCCAAGGGCGTGCTGGCGGTGGCCGACGAACTCGCCACGCGCGGCCTGTCGTACGCCGGCGCGCTGGCCGACCTGGCCGTGCTGCTGTCGCGCGTCGCCATCGAGCAGCGCGTGTCCGGCGTGACGCCGGCCGAGGATCCGCTGGCGGCCGACATCGCCCGCCTGGCGCAGTCGCTGCATCCCGACGCGGTGCAACTGTTCTATTCTGTGGCGGTGCACAGCCGCGGCGAACTGACGCTGGCGCCGGACGAGTACGCCGGCTTCATCATGGCTTGCCTGCGCATGCTGGCGCTCAACGGTGACGCCGGTCCGCAGACCGCCATCGAGGCGCCTGCCACGCCGGCCCGCCAGACAGCCGAACCCGCCGTGGCCGCCGCGCAGCCGCCGCAGGCAGCGCCGGTCGCCGCCGCTCCTGCGGTGGAACGGCCCGCGCCGGCGGCGCAACCGGCGGCACCCGCGCCGGCGCCCGTGGCGGCGACGCCCGCGCCATCCGTGCCTGTGAGCGCGCCGCAAGCGAACGTCGCGCCGGTTCCGGCCGCCGCGCCTGCGCCGATGGCCGCGGCGCCTGTCACCGCGCCCGCCGCACCCGCCGCGCCCGCCCAGCCGGCCGCTGCCAGCGTGCCGCCTTGGGAAGACGCTCCCGCCGCCGCGGATGCCGC
>NZ_QHHO01000046.1:1130502-1213032 GCF_003184165.1 Achromobacter sp. RW408 | reverse complement strand
GCGGCAGCCGGAGCCGCAGCGGCCGGCGCGGCGTCGCCTTCCTTCTTGGCGCCTTCCTCAGCCGGCGCGGCCGGTTCCGGCAGCGAGCCGCCCGACTTGTTGGCCATGTAGACCACGGCGCGCGCGACCTCGAAGTCGGACAGCGTCGGGTTGCCGCCCTTGGCGGGCATGCCACCCTTGCCATGCAGCGCGACGTTCATCATCGCGTCGAAACCGGACTTGATGAAGGGCGCCCAGGCGGCGTTGTCGCCCACCTTGGGGGCGCCGGCCACGCCGGCGGTATGACAGGCCGTACAGACAGCTTGGAAGACTTGTTCGCCGGTCTTGAAGACCTTGGGCGCGTTGGCGTCGACCAGCGCGAATCCGGCGACGGGGGCAATGCGTTTGGTGACGGCTTCGGTGGATAGCGTATCCGAGCCGGCGCCGACCTTGGAGCCCGAGGCGACCATGTTCACCAGTAGGATGATGATGGCGATAGGCACCACGAAGGCCAGTATGACCGTGACGATCAGTTGCTTCGGGGTCTTGATGGGGGAGGAGTGCTCTTCTATGTGTTCCTGCTCGTTGCTCATGACCAAATCCTGCTAACGGGTACCGGGGCGCCTGGCGGCGGCAACAGAAAATCAGTACTGCACAAAGGGCGGCAAAAGCAGACCGCCTTGCAAGCAAACGCTGGATTATATAACGGTGTCACGGACACGCGTCCAACGTCCGGACGGGGTTTTCACGCAGTTTGCCCGGCGAATTGATCCACTTCATGCAGATTGCGCAAAACTGGGTACAATACCGCCTCCTTGCGCTGCGCCCGTAGTTCAATGGATAGAATGAGAGTTTCCGAAGCTCTTGATACAGGTTCGATTCCTGTCGGGCGCGCCATCGACCAAATGGCCAATCATCGTCGCTGGCCCATCATCGCGTTGCTGCAACGGCGTCGCGGATGGTCAATGCGATGCCGATGCCCAGGCCGGCCAACAGCACGCCGGCGGCCTGATGGGCCGTTCCAGACGCAAGCAGCGGCGCCGCCAGCGGCACCAGCGACAGAATGGACACGTTGTTCAGCGTCTCCGCCGCGGCCAGCACCGCGCCCTTGTCCCGATCCGATCGTTTCGCCAATACGGCCGTGGATAGCGGCGCGCCCGCGCCCAGGGCGGCGCCCCACGCCGCCAGGCAGGCCAGCGCGCCGGGCAGTGGCAACGGCAGAAGATAGAACGCCGCCACGCAACCCCCGAGCAGCGTGGTGGTGATGACCAAAGCGCCTTCTTCTCCGCAGCCCAGCCGGCGCAGCGCGCCGGTGGAAAGGTTGCCGACCCCCAGCCCGATGCCGAACGCCGTTGCGCTCAGGCCGACCTGCACCACCTCCAGCTGATAGCGCGCGCGCAGGATTTCCCCCGAAAGCAGGAAGGCGGCCACGCCCGCGCCGTTCCAGAGCCCTTTGGCCAACAGCGGACGCACGATGGTCCGCGCGCGCAGCCAATGTATTGCGCTGCGCTGGCGCGGCGCGCGCACGGCGTGCCGGCGCGGTATCGACATGCCGCTGACAACGCAGGCGACAAGGCAGCCCGCCGACGTCAGCAGGAACGGTGCGCGCCAGCCGATCCAGTCGGTCAGCAGGCCGGCCAGCGCGGGCCCCATCGCGATGCCCGCCGTCATGCCCAGCATGACGACGCCCATGGCCGCGGCCTGGCGGTCGCGCGGCATGATGTCGGCGACCAGCGCGAACGCATTCGGAATGATGACGGCGGAGGCGAGGCCGCCGAAAATCCGCAGCGCCATCGCGACCTCCAGGGTTGGCGCCAACGCGACGCCGACGCCGTCGATCGCGAATGACAGCAGGCCGGCCAGCAACAGCCGGCGCCGATCGACGCGATCCGATAGGTGGCCAAGGATCGGCGCCGCGATGGCGTAGGCGAACGCGTAGCTGGAAATCAGCCACGCGGCCTGGGCTGGACTGGCGCGAAAGGCGTCGGCCAGCGGGTTCAACATCGGCGCGAGCATGAACTCGCTCGCGCCGATGAAAAACACGGACAGGGAAAGTGCGGACAGCAAGTGGCGTCCGTTGCCGACGTCGGCAATGGTTCTGGAACAGGACATGCCTTCTCCCGTGCAAATGCGAGTGGAGGGAAATGGAAAGAAAAAGGGGAAAAACGGAGAAAAGTGGCGACGCTGGGGAATGCCGCGAGGAGGCGGGGCGTCGGAGTGCGCGAGGCGGGGGAGCAGCCGCGGGAGCCGGGCTACAAGCGGCGCTGATCCGTGGATCAAGCAACCGACGTCATGATACCGGCTTGGTTGTGCGCGTTCAACCGACCAAGCGAGGCCATGGCGTCCATCCGCTGATTGTTGCCGCCGAGGCAACACCATGATCCCCTGGCCGGGCCTTCTGCCGCGGTTCAGGCCGACCTACGATCCGGGTGTCGTTCCAGCGCGCGTACCGTCCCGCGCCACGCTGCCTGGACCTGCCCAACCCCCTGAAGGAGTCACCATGAGTCAACGCCTGAACGCTTTCGCCCAATCGCCCGAACTGTTCAAGAAATTCGTCGAGTTCGGCATGCTCTTGAAGTCCGGCGCGATCGAGCAGTCCATCCTGTCGCTGGTGGAGATCCGGGCATCGCAGCTCAATGGCTGCGGCTTCTGCCTGGACATGCACGTGAAGGAAGCCAAGATCCGTGGCGAGCGCGAGCTGCGCCTGCACCATGTGGCGATCTGGCGCGAATCCACCGAGTTCTCGCCGCGGGAGCGCGCCTGCCTGGCCTGGACCGAGGCGCTGACCACGCTGGGCGCGCAGGGCGTGCCCGACGAGGTCTACGAACGCGTGCGCACGCAACTGTCCGAAAAGGAGATCAGCGACCTCAGCTTCGCCATCATGTCCATCAACGGCTGGAATCGCCTGAACGTCGGCTTCCGGACCGTGCCCGGCTCGGCCGACAAGGTCTATGGCCTGGACAAGGCCAAGTTCAACTGAGGAGCGCGCCATGAAAATCCTGGTCATCGGCGGCACGGGCCTGATCGGCTCCAAGCTCGTCAAATTGCTCATCGAACGGGGCCATGACGCTGTCGCCGCGTCGCCCGCGACCGGCGTCGACACGATCACCGGCGCGGGCCTGGACGCGGCGCTGGCCGGGGTCGAGACCGTGGTCGACGTGGCCAACTCGCCGTCGTTCGAAGACAGGGCCGTGCTGGAATTCTTCCAGACCTCGGGGCGCAACCTGCTGGCCGCCGA
Source organism: Achromobacter sp. RW408 (assembly GCF_003184165.1). Lineage (NCBI taxonomy): Bacteria > Pseudomonadati > Pseudomonadota > Betaproteobacteria > Burkholderiales > Alcaligenaceae > Achromobacter > Achromobacter sp. RW408. The sequence continues at coordinate 1,209,815 of NZ_QHHO01000046.1, read as the reverse complement.
GGCTCGCGCCGGCGTGCGCCACCATGTCGCGCTGTCGGTGGTGGGCACGCACCGCCTGGCCGAAAGCGGTTACTTCCGCGGCAAGATCGCGCAGGAACAATTGATCCAGGCGGCCGGCATTCCCTACACCATCGTTCACAGCACGCAGTTCTTCGAATTCCTGGGCGGCATCGTGCAGTCGGGCACCCAGGATGGCGAAGTGCGCCTGTCGCCCGCCTACGTCCAGCCGATCGCGTCCGACGACGTGGCGCTGGCCATGGCCGACGCCACGCTGGCGCCGCCGGTGAACGGCATCGTGGAAATCGCCGGGCCCGAGCGCCTGCGCCTGGCCGAACTGGCGCGGCGCTACATGGACAGGATCGGCGACTCACGCGCGCTGCGGGCGGACGCGGGCGCGCGCTATTTCGGGGCGCTGCTCGACGATACGACGCTGGTGCCCGGCCCCGGCCCGCGCCTGGGCGCGATCGATTTTGAAACCTGGTTCAGCCGTTCCGGTTCGGGCAAGTAGCGGCGCGCGCGGGGACTTCCATGAGCAGACCGCGGCCGCCTGCACAGGCGCTCCTGGACAAGTACCGGGGCGGTGATTTCCAACCCCTGTACGCCACCAGCGTGACGGTGCGGGGCGGCGAGGCCGCGCATGGCCGCGCCTCCGGCATCGCCATGTCGGATGACGGCGCGTTGCAGGTCGAGCTGCGCCTGCCTGTCGAACTGGGCGGCCCGGGCGGAGGAACCAACCCTGAGCAACTGTTCGCCGCGGGCTATGCGGCTTGTTTTCACGGTGCGCTCAGCATGCTGGCAGAGCGCGCCGGCCTGGCCATTGCCGATGCCTCGGTGACGGCCATCATCGCCTTTGGCCGCGATCCCGTCGACGGCCTGTTCGCGCTGTCCGCGGACATCAACATCCACCTGCCCGGCGTGGCCAGGGCGGTGGCCGAGGAGCTGGTGCGCAATACGGAACGCCTGTGTCCTTACGCCAAGATGGCGCAGGGCGGCATCGAATGCGTGGTGGCGTTGACGCAATAGCGATTCAGGCCGGCGCCGACAGCAGGCTGTCGAGGATCTGCAGGTCCAGCGCGCGGATGCGCTCGGTCATGTAGTCGATGAAGACCCGCATGCGCGCCGGCAGGTGTTGGCGGCTCAGGAAACACAGGTAGTGTCCGCGGTCGTCGGGCGCGTACTGCGGCAGGCACGCCACCAGCGTGCCGGCGCGCAGGTGGTCACAGACCTGATAGCCGGCCATCTGCGCGATGCCATGGCCGTCCAGCACCGCTTGCAAGACCAGGTCGGCGTCATTGAAGGTGAGCATGGCGGGCGGAGCGACTTTGCGCAGCTGGCCGCCGACCTTGAATTCCCACTCATATACGCGTCCGGAGGCGAGCCGGAAGTTCACGCAGCGGTGGCCGGCGATGTCGTCGACGCTGTCCGGCAGGCCATGGCGGGCGACGTAGGCGGGGGCGGCGCACAGCATCATCTGCATGGGTATCACTTTCTTGGCGATCACCTGGCTGTCTTCCATGCGGCCGTTGCGGAACGAGAGGTCGACGCGGTCGGTGGTGAAGTCGGTGGGGCCGTCGTCCAGCAACAGTTCCACCGAAATATCAGGATTGGCGTGGCGGAACCCTTGCAGCAGCGGCGCGACGACCTTGCGGCCGAAACCCACGGTGGAACACACGCGCAATTGACCCGCGGGCGGGCCCTCGCGCAGTTCCCGCATGTCGTCCAGGGCCTGGACGATGCGTTCCACACCGGGATGGCATTGTTCGTAGAAGCGCTCGCCCTCGAGGGTCAGCGAGGTGCTGCGCGTGGTGCGGACGAACAGGCGGGTGCCCAACTGGTCTTCCAGTTTTTGCACGCTGCGGCTGACCGCCGAGCGACCGATGCCCAGGCGGTCGCCGGCCTTGGCGAAGTTGCCTTCCGCGGCGACGGCGATGAAGGCCACGACGCCCGCGTAGCTGGTTGCAAAGCTGTCGGCCAGGGAGTCCGGCGCGGTGGAGCGGGGCGCGGCCGACGAGGCGGATGAGAGTGTCGACATGGTGGTGGCTCGGTGAGTGGGTGGGTCCTACCCCTTGGGTGGGTCCTACCCCTCAAGACGGCACACCGGCCAACTTTGTGACATCGTCCGCAAAAAATACGGGCTTTCCCTAGAGGCAAGGCCCGCGTGCGCGTGGGTCCGCTCCGAACCGCCGACCGCCTATTCGACGGGTGTCAGGGCGGGGGCGCCCTGCTTCTTGATCAGGACCACCAGGAACCTGGCCGGCCTGGTCTGGCTGGCGTTGCGGCCTACGGTGTGAATATCGTCCGGCCCTTCGTAGAACGTCTGGCCGGCGGTCAGCGTCACTTCCCTGCCTCCCTTGACCTGCATGACGATGCTGCCCTCGAGCACATAGACGAAAGCATGGGCGTCGTGGCGATGGACCGGGTCGGCGCCGCCAGGAGGGTAGTCGACGAGCAGCATCAGGGCGTCCTTGCCGGGAATGTCCGGCAGGTTCCTGGTCGTCAATTCCGTGACCACCGGATTGGCCGGCCCGGCGGTGGCTGCGTGGTGGGAGGCGGCGTGGGCCGGCGAGGCCAGCAATGCGCCGGCGGCTATAAGGGGGAGTGCGAACTTCGCGATTCTCGACATGGCCTGTCCTTGGTTGAAAGGTGACAGGTCGATCGTAGAAGTGCGGCAGGCCCGGCGGTAGGTCCGCGCAGGGGATCACCGTGTTGCCCGCCGCGCACCAACGCGGGCGGCGGGCGGCGGGCAGTGGTCAGCCCCGGGCCAGCGCCGCCGCGATGCGCGCCAGCTTGTCCGGGTTGCGTTGCACCAGCACCCGCGTCAGGCGTTCGCCATCGGTCTCATAGGACTGCACGGATTCCAGTTGGCCATCGATGAAGCGCAGCAGGGCCCATTGCCCGTTCACCAGGACCACCTCGGTGCGCAACGCATCGCGGAACCGGCGCTTGCCCGCGTAGAACAGCTGTGCCAGGCGCTTGCCTCCCACCAGGCTGGCAAAGCTGCCGACCTTGCCGCCGCCGTCGCCAATGAGTTCGGCATCGTCGCTGAGCAGCGCATGCAGGCCATGGAAATCGCTGCGCTGCATCGCGTCGGCGAAGGCTTGCAGCAGGCGCTGCAGCGTCGCCCTTGGCACGGCTTCGCGCGGGGTGCCCTGGCGCAACTGCTGCCGCGCCCTTCGGACGAGCTGGCGCACCGCGGCCTGGCTCTTGTCTAGCGTCTGCGCGATGTCTTCATAGTCGGCGTCGAACACGTCGCGCATCAGGAAGGCCGCGCGGGCGTCCGGCGACAGGCGCTCCAGCATGAACAGAAACGCCACCGACACGTCGTCGGCCAGTTCGTGCAGCTGCTCCGGCGTGGACGGCGCGGCCATCAACATGGGTTCGGGCAGCCAGACTCCCACGTAATGGGCGCGCTCGGCCTTGGCCAGGCGCAGGCGGTCGATGGACAGGCGGGTGGCGACGGTGACCAGCCATGCTTCGGGATTTTCGATGGCGCCGCGGTCGGCGCCATGCCAACGCAGCCATGCGTCCTGCACCACGTCTTCGGCCTCGGCCACTTCGCCCAGCATGCGGTACGCGATCGCATACAGGCGCGGGCGATGACTGTCGAACAGGGTCACCGAGTCGGTCATGTCAGGGGTGGACGCGAAGGGAAGGGGATGTGGCAGGCGGCTATTTTGCCGCAGCGAGACGCGCCGCGACAAGCGGAAAACGCCGATGCGAACGCCTGGCGATGCGCAGTGGTGCGTCGCGCACAACAGCATGCTTCCCGCCGCGAGCCTACCGCCAGGGACGCGCCACCCCTAGGATGCCTCCATCGCCTTTCCGGCACGCCGCAAGGCTTTGCCGCCACCCCGCAGGATCGCGTCAATGCCGACCTGCCCGCGCTGTCGCGAGCCTGATCCAACCGCCTCTCTGGAGATCCCGTCATGCCATCCGCAACCCAAACCCTGCCGTTCAGCAGCCTGTCCGATCCGGGCGTCCGGCCTCCCCACGATCTGGTGCCCTCGCGTTATGCGCTGCGGGTGGGCGAGATCGATGCGCTGGTGATCAGCGATGGCGTGCTGCCGTTGCCCACCGCGACCATGGCCACCAATGCCGATCCCGCCGATCTGGCGCGGTGGCTGCAATACATGTTCATGCCGCCGGACGCCTTCGATTGGCCGCTGAACGTGATGGTGGCCCGCAGCGGCGACCAGACGATCCTGATCGACGCCGGCCTCGGCGGGCAGTTCCCGGGCTTTCCGCGCGCCGGCCAATTGCCCCAGCGCCTGGAGGACGCCGGCATCGCGCTGGAGTCGGTGACGGACGTGATCATCACGCACATGCACATGGACCATGTCGGCGGCCTGCTGGTCGATGGCGTGAAGGAACGCCTGCGGCCCGACGTGCGCATCCACGTGTCCGCGACCGAGGTCGCGTTCTGGACGTCGCCGGACTTCTCCCATACGGTCATGCCCAAGCCGGTGCCTGCCGTGCTCAGGTCGACCGCGACCAGTTTCTACAACGAATACCGCGACCGGCTGCGGATCTTCCAGGACCGGCACGAAGTGGCGCCCGGCGTGGTCGTGCGCATCACCGGCGGACATACCCCGGGACACAGCGTGGTCGACCTGATCGGCGGCGATGAGCGGCTGACCTTTGCCGGCGACGCGATATTCCCCGTGGGCTTCGATCATCCCGACTGGCACAATGGCTTCGAGCACGACCCCGAGGAATCCGCCCGCGTGCGGCTCCGCCTTTTCCAGGAACTGGCGCAGAACCGCGGGCTGCTGGTGGCCGCTCATCTGCCGTTCCCCTCCGTCGGCCGGGTGGCGATCGATGGCGAGGCCTTTCGCTGGGTGCCGGTCATCTGGGACTACTGACCGCGCCGGCGCTGCTCTTTAAATAGCACACCGTTGTGACACACCGGGGCGCGAGCCCCGATGTGGCTTGGGTGTCGGGCTCGCGCCACAAATTCGTCCGATTTTCATCGATGATGATCCGCGTGTGCCGAGGTCCCAAAAACTGACATACAGCGTTCCTAGAAGTCGTTCCGGTCATGCGCGGAATCGCCGCTCGTGTTGCGTGCCGACCCGCATGCGCATGTCTGTTCAATCAACGGGAATCTGTAATGAAAAAGACTCTGTTCGTCACCGCTCTGTTCGCCGCGCTGTCCGGCGTGGCGCATGCTGAAACCTCGGTGACCCTGTACGGCCTGATCGACACCGGCGTGGGCTTCCAGCGCATCAAGGGCAATGACGGCTACAAAGAATCGAAGGTCGGCATGTCCAACGGCGTGTCCAGCGGTTCGCGCTGGGGCCTGCGCGGCGCCGAAGACCTGGGCGACGGCCTGAGCGCCGTGTTCACGCTGGAAAGCGGCTTCAACTCGGCCAACGGCCAGTCGGGCCAGAGCAGCCGCCTGTTCGGCCGTCAGGCCACCGTCGGCCTGAAGGGCGATTCGTGGGGCCTGCTGGAATTTGGCCGCCAGACCAACATCGCCTCGAAGTACCTCGGCGCGATCGATCCGTTCGGCGCCAGCTACGGCCAGGCCAACGTGGGCGCCGCCTTCGGCGCCGCCAACACGGTCCGCCACGACAACATGGTCATGTACCAGACCCCGTCGTTCAGCGGCTTCCAGTTCGGCCTGGGCTACTCGTTCAACGTGGCCGACACGACCGCCGCGCAAACCGGCTTCAAGACGGCCGATAACACCCGCGCCATCACCACCGGCCTGCGTTACGTCAACGGCCCGCTGAACGTGGCCCTGACGTACGACCAGCTGAACATGGCCAACCAGCTCGGCACCGACGAGAAGCCGAAGCAGTGGATCATCGGCGGTTCGTACGACTTCGAAGTGATCAAGCTGGCGCTGGCCTACGGCCAGACGCGCAACGGCTGGTTCACCGGCCAGTCGCTCAACGCCTTCAGCAGCGCCGTCAATCCGTCGGGCAAGAGCTTCAGCTCCAACGTCGTGGCCAAGGACTTCAAGTCGAACTCGTACCTGGTCGGCCTGTCGGCTCCGGTCGGCGGCGCCGGCAATGTCCTGTTCTCGTGGCAGCGCGCCGACGCCAACAACACCTCGTTGACCGGCGGCGACGACACGATGAACATCTACAGCCTGGGCTACACCTACAACCTGTCCAAGCGCACCAACCTGTACGCGCTGGGTTCGTATGCCACGAACTTCGCGTTCATCGACGGCCTCAAGAGCACCGTCGGCATGGTGGGCGTGCGTCACCGCTTCTAAGCGGCGGCCAGCGATCCGGCGGCGCGCGCGGGTTGCGCGTCGCCGGACGCCGCGGTTGCATTGAGCGGACTGGGCGTCTTACCCGGCCACAGACGCGAAAAAAGCGGCCACCTCCCTAGCTCCACTCTCAGTCCGCTCACCCCAACTTCGGCGGGATGGGCACATGCTCAGCGGTCCATGCGCCGCCGGCACCGCGATGCGGCGCCGGCGGCGTTTGCATTGGCGCGGCGGTTGCGGCCAGGTCAGTCGTCGAGCGACGGCACGGTGCCGATCTGCGCCAGGATGCGCGGCGATTCCATGTCGCCGGTTTCCTTGTCGATCATGACCTCGTAGGCGGCGACGCCGGCGAACTTGCCGGCCATGGAGTTGGCGATGCGGATGGCGCCGAACTCGCTGCTGGCGGGCCGGATTTCGCCGGGGGCCACGCCATTGGCGGCGGTGCGGTAGGGAACGACGATGTACTGGACGACGTGAGTCTGGGCGATTTGAGCGGCTTCGGACACAGGAGTCTCCTGGAAGACGTTTTTCGGGCGAGCGCAATGTAGCACGTCACACTGTGTTTTTGTACAGTATTTTCGGATTCGTCGCCGGTTTTTTTTGAGGCGGACGATGGCCCCAGGAAAACCCCTAGCGCGCAATCATTGCCCGATTCCTTTGCTGCATCTAATATTTTCGAAAATCTTTTGATTTTTATAAAAAAGAGGCAAGGGATGGAAGCGAACAGGTACGACGCCTATCGGGAAGACACCGCCGGCCGCGCCAACGTGGCGGACTCGCCGGAGCGCATCGCCTATTACCAGGACCTGGCGCGACTCGAGACCGGCGCGCTCTGGACGGTGGCCAACAAGATCGAGCCGTGGGCGCCGCGCTCGGCGTCGGTGCCGGTGGTCTGGCGCTACCAGGAACTGCGCGGCCACGTGCTGCGCTCGGCCGAGCTGGTTTCTCCGGAAGAGGCCGGCCGCCGCGTGATCTACCTGAACAACCCGGGCCGGCGCGACGTTGCCGCCGCGGTCGGCTGGCTGTATTCGGGCCTGCAGGTGATGCGGCCGGGCGAACTGGCATCGGCGCACAAGCATTCGCATTCGGCGCTGCGCTTCATCATGGAAGGCAAGGGCGCCTTCACGGTGGTGGACGGCCACAAGATGACGCTGGGCGCGAACGACTTCGTGCTCACGCCCAACGGCACCTGGCACGAGCACGGCGTGGCCGAGGACGGCACCACCTGCATCTGGCAGGACGGCCTGGACATCCCGCTGGTCAACGCGTTCGAGGCCGGCTTCTACGCCGTGCATCCCGACCTGAACCAGACCGTGACGCACCCGGTGGACGACACCAGCGCGCTGTGGGGCAGCGCGGCGCTGCGGCCGCAGACGGCGGGCTGGACCAAGCCGTATTCGCCGCTCTTCAAGTACGAATGGGAGCCCACCTACGAGGCGCTGCGCCGCCACGCGCGGGTATCGGCGGGCAGCCCCTACGACGGCATCCTGATGGAATACACCAACCCGGCCACCGGCGGTCCGGTCATGCCGACCATCGGCGCCAGCATGCAGCTGCTGCGTCCGGGCGAGCACACCAAGGCCCACCGCCACACCGGCAGCTTCCTTTACCAGGTGGCCAAGGGCAGCGGCTTTTCGGTCATCGACGGCAAGCGCTACGACTGGACCGAGCGCGACATCTTCTGTGTGCCGTCGTGGGCCGTGCACGAGCACGCCAACCTGTCGTCCAACGACGACGCGTGCCTGTTCTGCTTCAACGACCTGCCGGTGATGCGCGCGCTGGCGCTGTACCGCGAGGAAGCGGTCAAGGACAACGACGGCCACCAGAAACTGATCTAGCGGCTGCGCCAACCCCACTGAATTTTCATCCGCCGCCCGGCGCAAGCCGGGCGCCTGTCTCAACTCGTCTTGAATTTCCTGGAGTTCCTATGCGCTTGGTAACTTTTCGCGCCCATCCCACCGCCGCCGCCCGCCTGGGCGCGCTGGCCGAAGGCTATGTGATCGACCTGGCCCTGCTGGGGCAAGCCGGCGGCGTCGCGCTGCCGGACGACATGCTGGCCTTCATCGACCTGGGCCCGGTAGCCGTGGCGCAGGCCTCGAAGCTGATGGAGTCGTACCGCGGCGCCTGGCCCGTGGGCACCGCGCTGCCGCAGGAGAACGTCAAGCTGCTGGCGCCGATTCCGCGTCCGCGCAAGAACATCTTCGGTATCGGCCTGAACTACGTCGAGCACGTTGCCGAATCGAGCCGCACGCTCGATACCTCGGCCGACCTGCCCAAGCAGCCGGTGATCTTCTCCAAGCCGCCCACCACCGTGATCGGCCCGGGCGACGCCATCGAGCACAACGCCAAGATCACCCAGCAACTGGACTGGGAAGTCGAACTGGCGGTGATCATGGGCCGCCGCGCCACGCGCGTGGCCGAGGCCGACGCGCTGTCGTACGTGTTCGGCTACAGCGTGATGCTGGACATGAGCGCGCGCGACTGCCGCCGCGCCGGCCAGTGGATCTATTCCAAGGGCCAGGACACCTACGCGCCGTTCGGCCCCTGCATCGTCACGGCCGACGAGATCCCCGATCCGCAGGTGCTGGACCTGTGGCTGACGGTCAACGGCGAGAAGAAGCAGGGCTCGAACACGCGCCACATGCTGTTCAAGGTGCCGTTCCTGATCTCGGACATCAGCGCCGGCATCACGCTGGAGCCGGGCGACATCATCGCCACCGGCACGCCCGAGGGCGTGGGCGCGGGCCGCAAGCCGCAGGAGTGGCTGTGGCCGGGCGACGTGGTGGTGGCGTGCGTCGAAGGCATCGGCACGCTGCGCCATCCGGTGGTGGCGGTCTAGGCGAAATTCCGGCGCGCGTCGCGGGGCGGCGCGCGCGGCGGTCTCCAAGGGGAAAACAATGATCAAGCAAACAATGTTGGCGGCGGGCCTGGCCTGGACGCTGGGGGGCATCGCGCACGCCGCGGAGCCGGTCAAGATCGGCTTCATCGCCACGCTGTCGACGCCGGCCGGCTACATCGGCGAGGACGAGCGCGACGCCTTCAACCTGGCGATCAAGCAGGGCGGCGGCAAGCTGGGCGGGGTGCCGGTGCAACTGGTGATCGAGGACGATGGCCTGAAGCCGGCCAACGCCAAGCAGGCGGCCGACCGCATGCTGCAGTCGGGCATCAAGCTGTTCACCGGCGTGAATTTCTCCAATGTGCTGGCGGCGGTGGCGCCGGGCGTGGTCAAGTCGGGCGCGTTCTACGTCAGCCTGAACCCGGGCCCGTCGAGCTTCGCCGGCGAGAAGTGCGACCAGAATTATTTCGTCGCCTCGTACCAGAACGACGCCTTCCATACGGCGGGCGGCGTGGCCGCCAATGAACTGGGCTACAAGCGCGTGGCGCTGCTGGCGCCCAACTACCAGGCCGGGCGCGACGCCATCGAGGGCTTCAAGCGCACCTACAAGGGCGAAGTGGTCGCCGAGATCTACACCAAGCTGGACCAGTCGGACTTCTCGGTCGAACTGGCGCGGGTGCGGTCGCTGGCGCCCGACGCCGTCTACCAGTTCCATCCGGGCGGCACCGGCATCAACTTCGTCAAGCAGTACGCGGCGGCGGGCCTGAACAAGACCGTGCCGATGCTGATGCCGAGCTTCTCGATGGACGCGCGCATGATCAAGGCCACGGGCGACGCGGCGCTGGGCGCGTATACCACCGGCATCTGGTCGCAGGATTTCGACAACCCGCAGTCCAAGGCCTTCGTGCAGGCGTTCAAGGAGGCCTACGGCCGCGTGCCCACCGACTATGCCATGCAGGCCTACGACACGGCGCAACTGATCGGCGCGGGCCTGAAGGCCACCGGCGGCGACCTGTCGCGCCAGGCCGAGTTCCGCGCCGCGCTGCGCAAGCCGGAGTTTGCCTCGCTGCGCGGCAAGTTCAGCATGAACACCAACCAGCATCCAGTGCAGGACCTGTACCTGATGCGCATCGACAAGGACGCCGACGGCGGCCTGTCGCCGCACCTGGTGCGCAAGCTGGTGTCCGATGACAAGGACGCCTACGCCCAATTCTGCAAGATGCCGTCATGACCTTGCTCTTCGAACAGTTGCTCAACGGGCTGCAGTTCGGCGCGATGCTGTTCCTGCTGGCCGCCGGACTGACCCTGATCTTCGGGATCATGGGCGTGGTGAACCTGACCCACGGCTCGTTCTACATGGTGGGCGCGTACTGCGCGGCCTACGCCATCGGCAGCACCGGCTCGTTCCTGGCGGGCGTGCTGGCGGCGCTGCTTGGGGCGGGGCTGTACGGGCTGTCGGTCGAGGTGGTGGTGATCCGCAAGCTGTACAAGCGCGACCACCTCTACCAGGTGCTGGCCACCTTCGGCCTGCTGCTGTTCTCGAACGAGGCAGTCAGCCTGATCTTCGGCCGGCGCCCGCCGCTGGTGGGCATTCCGTCCTTCCTGGAAGGCGCGGTGACGCTGGCGCCCGGGTTCCAGTATCCGCTGATCCGGCTGTCGTTCATCGCCGTCGGCGCGCTGGTGGCGGTGGGGCTGTGGTGGCTGGTGAACCGCACCCGCATCGGCATGCTGATCCGCGCCGGCGCCGATGACCGTGAAATGGTCGACGCGCTGGGGATCGACATCAAGAAGCTCTACACCCTGGTGTTTGGTTTGGGCGCGCTGCTGTGCGGGCTGGCGGGCGTGATGGCGGCGCCGCTGCTGGCGGTGGAGATCGGCATGGGCGAGCGCATCCTCATCACTACCTTCGTGGTCATCGTGATCGGCGGCGTGGGCTCGGTGCGCGGCGCGCTGGCGGGGGCGCTGCTGGTGGGCATGGTCGACAGCATGGGGCGGGCCTTCCTGCCGCAGCTGCTGGGCGCGGTGTTCTCGCCGGCCACGGCGGATCCGCTGGCCGCGGGCCTGGCGTCGGCCAGTATCTATGTGTTGATGGCGATCGTGCTGATCGCCAAGCCGGGCGGCCTGTTCCCGGCGCGGGGATGACAATGACAAAAACGCTTTCCAATCGCGCGCGCTGGGGCCTGGCGGGACTGATCCTGCTGCTGGCGCTGCCGGGCGCGGCGGCGGCCTCGGACACACCGTTCCTGATCGGCGTGGTGACGCGCTTCCTGATCTACGGCCTGGCCGCGGTCAGCCTGGACCTGGTGATCGGCTACGGCGCCATGGTCAGCTTCGGCCACGCGATGTTCTTCGGGCTGGGCGGCTATGCGGTGGGCATCATCGCCTTCCACACCACCGAAGCCGGACCGCTGTTCGGCTGGGCCGGCAGCAACGCCGCGCTGGTGGTGTGGCCGATCGCGCTGGCGGTGTGCGCGCTGGCGGGCTGGCTGTTCGGCTACCTGGCGCTGCGCACGCGCGGCGTGCAGTTCATCATGATCACGCTGGCGTTCGGGCAGATGGTGTATTTCATCCTGGTGTCGCTGCAGTTCTATGGCGGCGACGACGGGCTGATGATCTCGCAGCGCAATGTGCTGCCGGGCCTGAACCTGGAGAATCCGCTGACGTTCTACTACGTCTGCCTGGCGCTGCTGACGGTGTGGACGCTGCTGTGCATCCGCGTCACCAACTCGCGCTTCGGCATGGTGCTGCAGGCGCTGCGCCAGAGCGAGCGGCGCGCCATCAACCTGGGCGTGGCGCCCACGCCGTATCGCCTGAGCGCCTTCGTGCTGTCGGCGGTGGGCACGGGGCTGGCGGGCGTGCTGTGGGCTAACTATGCCGGGCTGGTGACGCCGGACATGGCGGCCTGGACCAAGTCGGGCGAGCTGATGGCCATCGTCATCCTCGGCGGCGTGGGCACGCTGCTGGGTCCGATCGCGGGCGCGGCGGTGTTCCTGGGACTGGAGCAGATGCTGTCGTCGCTGACCGAGCATTGGCTGCTGTACATGGGGCCGGTGCTGGTGCTGGTCGTGCTGTGGGGGCAGAAAGGGCTGTTCGGTCGCTTGCTGGAGACGCGCCATGCGGATTGAACCCACCCCCGAAGCGCTGCGCGCTCCCCCCTCAAGGGGGCATGCCGACGGCCCGGCGGAGCCGGCTCCGTGGCATCCCGATGAGGCATCGAACATGCAGACGCTGTTGCGTCTATCCGGGCTGCGCAAGGCCTTCGACGCGGTCGTCGCCACCAACGGCGTGGACCTGGACGTGCGCGCCGGCGAGATCCACGCCATCATCGGCCCGAACGGCGCGGGCAAGTCGACGCTGATCGCGCAGATCTGCGGCGAGATCCGGCCGGACTCGGGCACCATCGAGCTGGACGGGCGCGATGTGACGGCGCTGCGCGCCTTCGAGCGCGCCCGCCTGGGACTGGGCCGCTCGTTCCAGATCACCGAGCTGTGCCAGGAATACACCGCGCTGGAAAACGTGATCCTGTCCAGCATGCTCAAGGGCGGCCGCGCCTTTGGCGCATGGTCCGATCCGCGCCGCGATGCCGGCCTGAAGGCGCAGGCGATGCAATGGCTGACGCACGTCGGGCTGGCGGAGCGCCGCCACGTGCGCACCGCCGACCTGGCGCACGGCGAGAAGCGCCAGCTCGAACTGGCAGTGGCGCTGGCGCGTTCGCCGCGCCTGTTGCTGCTGGACGAGCCCATGGCCGGCATGGGGCCGGAAGAATCCGCGCGCATGACGCGCCTGCTGCTGGGCATGAAGGGCGACTACGGCATCCTGCTGGTGGAACACGACATGGATGCGGTGTTCGCGCTGGCCGACCGCATCAGCGTGCTGGTCTACGGCAAGGTGGTGTTCAGCGGCGCGCCCGACGAGGTGCGGCGCCATCCGGAAGTGCGCGCCGCCTACCTGGGAGAAGAACATGTTGAAGGTTGAGGGCCTGACCGGCGGCTACGGGTCGAGCAAGGTGCTGTTCGGCATGGCCTTCGAGGCCGCCGAGGGCGAGGTGATCTCGCTGATCGGCCGTAACGGCATGGGCAAGACCACCACCATCAAGACGCTGATGGGCATGCTGCCGGCCACCGGCGGACAGGTCCAGTTCCGCGGCCAGACGCTGGCGCGGCCCGCGCCCAGCGCGGTGGCGCGGCTGGGCGTGGGGCTGGTGCCGGAAGGGCGGCGCGTGTTCGGCTCGCTGACGGTGGAAGAAAACCTGGTGGCGACCTCGCGCGCCGCGCCGGGTGGCTGGGACCTGGCGCGCGTCTACGCGCTGTTCCCGCGCCTGAAGGAGCGCCGCGCGCAATCGTCGCGCACGCTGTCGGGCGGCGAGCAGCAGATGCTGGTGGTCGGCCGCGCGCTCATGACCAATCCCAAGCTGCTGATCCTGGACGAAGCCACCGAAGGGCTGGCGCCGCTGATCCGCCAGGAAATCTGGCGCTGCCTGCGGGCGCTCAAGGCCGAAGGCCAGACCATCCTGGTGATTGACAAGAACCTGCCCGAGATGGCGACGCTGGTGGACCGCCACTACATCGTCGACAAGGGCCGCGTGGCCTGGTCGGGCGCGCCCGCGGAACTTTCCGCGCAGCCCGAACTGGCGCAACGCTATCTCGGCATCTGACCGCTAAAGGAGCCACACGCATGTTGAACCTGCCCGTCTTCAAGGCCGCCGCCGTCCAGGCGGCCCCCGTGTTCCTGGACACCGACGCCACCGTCGACAAGACCTGCGCGCTGATCGCCGAGGCCGCCGGCAACGGCGCCAGCCTGGTGGCCTTTCCCGAGGTGTTCGTCTCGGCCTATCCCTACTGGAGCTGGGTGATGAACCCGGTGCAGGGCAGCCCGTGGTTCGAAAAGCTCTGCAAGAGCGCGATCGAGCTGCCCGGGCCCGAGATCCGCCGCATTGCGCAGGCCGCGCGCCAGCACCGCGTCAACGTGGTGGTGGGCGTGAACGAGCGCAGCCGCTACGGCGTCGGCACGATCTACAACACCATGGTCTTCATCAACGACGAAGGCCGCATCCTGGGCCGCCATCGCAAGCTGGTGCCGACCTGGGCCGAAAAGCTGACCTGGGCCCATGGCGATGGCGAATCGCTGCGCGTGTACGACACATCCGTCGGCAAGCTCGGCGGCCTGGCCTGCGGCGAGAACACCAACACGCTGGCGCGCTTCTCGCTGCTGGCGCAGGGCGAGATGGTGCACGTCGCCAGCTATATCTCGCTGCCGGTGGCGCCGCCCGATTACGACATGGCCGAGGCCATCCGGCTGCGGGCGGCGGCGCATTCGTTCGAGGGCAAGGTGTTCACGGTGGTGTCGTGCTCGACCATTTCCACCGAGATCCAGGACGCCATCAGCGCCAGCCATCCGGAGGCGCGCGAGATGCTGGCGCGCCGCAACAGCGCCTTTTCGGGAATATTGGGGCCGGACGGGCGCGTGATCGGCGAGCCGCTGATCGACGACGAAGGCATCGTCTACGCCGATATCGACCTGTCGCGCTGCATCCAGCCGCGCCAGATGCACGACATCGTGGGTCACTACAACCGTTTCGACGTGTTCGACCTGCGGGTGAACCGGCGCCCGCTGCAGGCGGCGCGCTACGACGACCTGGCCGAAGCGGGCGCCGCCGACCTGGATGGCGACTTCGAACCGCTGCCCGACTCGCCACGCGAGGCGCGGGGGTAAGGGCGGCCGCGCCGCGGGTAGAATGGGCCGCCTGAGCGCCCACCGGCCGCGCCGCCGAACGCCAGCTGACATCTGGAGAGCACGTTGAAGCCAAGAATCAAAGCGTCCCGCCAGGACGAGCCCGGCGCCGACGGGAGCGCCGAGGTAGAGGAAATCACGCTGTCCGAGCAGGTCTACCGCCTGCTCCGGCGCGACATCATGAGCGGCGCGTTCGCGCCGGGCCAGTCGCTGCGCCTGGAATTGCTCAAGCAACGCTACGGCAGCAGCTTTTCCCCGATTCGCGAGGCCCTGAACCGGCTGCGTAGCGAACGCATGGTGATCACCACCACCTCGCGCGGCTTTCGCATCGCGCCGCTGTCGGTCGAGGAAATGTGGGACGCCTGCGAAACCCGCATCCTGATCGACTGCGACGCGCTGCGGCGCTCGCTGGCCAATGCCGACGACGCCTGGGAGGCGCGGCTGGTCGGCGCCTACCACGCGCTGACGCGGGCCGCGCAGCGCGCCGGCGAGGCCGTGCCGCCCAGCCAGGAACTGGAGGAATCGCTCGAGGCGCGCCATCTGGACTTCCACCATGCGCTGATCGGCGCCTGCCGCTCGCACTGGCTGCTGGACCTGTCCACGCAACTGTACGCGCAGACCGAGCGCTACCGGCGCCCGGCGCGCGCCGGCGCCACCGCCTACGGCCCCGAACGCAATGTCGACGACGAACACCGCCAGCTGCTGGAGGCGGCGCTGTCGCGCGACGTCGAGCGGTCGGTGGAAATGCTGGCGGCGCATTACCGCAAGACGGCGCAGTTCATCGAACACATCATTTCCCAGGAAGACAGGCAGGCCATTCATGCGTGACGCGGACATCGATCTCTTTTTCCCCACCATCGCCGAGCGCGAGGTGCAATACAACGCCCGCGAGTCGGTGGCCGACTTCGACGCCTGCGTGCGCCGCTATGCCGAGTCGGCCGCCGCGGTGAAGTCGCGCCGCCCCGGTCTGCTGAACCTGCGTTACGGCATGGGCCAGGACGAGCGGCTGGACCTGTTCCTGCCGGCGGCGAACCGCGGCCCGGCGCCGCTGTTCGTGTTCATCCACGGCGGCTACTGGCGCGCGCAGCGCAAGGAAGACGCGCCGGTGATGGCCGAGGCCTTCAACGCGGCCGGCGCGGCGGTGGCAGTGCCGGAATACACCCTGGCGCCCGAAGCGACGCTGCCGGAAATCGTGCGCGAGATGCGCTCGGCGCTGGCCTGGCTGTACCACAACGCGGCGACGTACGGTGTCGATCCCGAGCGTATCTACGTCGGAGGCAGTTCGGCCGGGGGGCATCTGGCGGCGATGCTGGCCGCGCCCGCCTGGCCGGCGCGCTACGGCGTGCCGGACGACGTGATCAAGGGCACGCTGGCGCTGAGCGGCCTGTTCGACCTGCGGCCGCTGTGCGACGTCCTGCCCAATACCTGGCTGCAACTGACACCGGAGCAGGCGGCGCGCCACAGCCCGATCTTCAACCTGCCCGAGCGCGCCGGCCCCATGTTGCTGGCTGTCGGCGGCCTGGAGACGCAGGGTTTCAAGAACCAGACCGAAGCCTTCGAGCGCGCTTGGACCGGCGCGGGCCTGCAGGCCACGCGCATCCCCACGGACCATTGCAACCACTTCGACCTGGTGAACGAGCTGGAAAACCCGGCCAGCGAGTTGACCCGCGCCACCCTGGCGATGATGGGCCTGGCGCAAGCCTGAGCGGGTTGACGGAGACGGGCGCGCGATGGCCGACCTGAAACTGCTCGAAGACCTGATCGCGCTGGCGCAGAGCGGCAGTTTCGTGCGCGCCGCCGAGGCGCGGCACGTCACGCATCCCGCCTTCGGGCGCCGCATCCGCGCGCTCGAGGCCTGGGCCGGCGCGCCGCTGGTGGAGCGCCAGCGCGTGCCCGTGACGTTGACCGCCGAGGGCGAGGCGCTGCTCAAGACCGCCACCCAGGTGGTCGAGCAGATGGGCCTGGTGCGCCATCGCATCCGCAGTTCGGGCGCGGGCGGCGAGGCGGTGCTGCGCATCGCCACCGGCCGCAGCCTGTCGCGCACCGTGGTGGGCGACTGGATCGCGCGGCTGCGCCACCGCGCGCCAAAGGTCCTGGTCGAAGGCACGCAGCTGGAAATCTCCACCGGCAAGATGGAAGACATGGCGATGCGGCTGGAGCAGGGCAAGGTCGACCTGCTGTGCTGCTACGAACATCCGGCGCTGTCGATGCAACTGAATCCGGTGCGCTATCGCTACATGACGCTGGGCACCGACAAGCTGGTGCCGGTCAGCCAGGCCGACGGCCGCGGCCGCGCCCGCTACGCGTTGAGTGAAGGCGGCCAGGCGGCGCCGCTTATCACCTATGCCGGCGGCCTGTCGATGGAGCGCATCCTTGGCGACCGGCTCGAAGCCACGCCCTACGCGCTGACGCCGTTCGTGCGCATCGATTCGCTCGATGCCGCGCATGGGGCCGCGCTCAAGGGCCTGGGCGTGGCCTGGCTGCCGTGGTCGATGGTGGCGGCCGATTGCCGCCGCGGCACGTTGGTGTCGCTGGGCGGGCGCAGCGACGAGATCGCATTCGAAGTGCGGCTGTACCGCTCCCGCGCGCGCCTGGCGGACCTGGCCGAGGCCGCCTGGGAAGCCACGGCGAATCGCAAGGCCTAGGGGGCGTCGCCCGCCAAGGGTGCCCGGCACCGGCGAGGCGGCCGCTTGCAACCAAATCAGCACGTAAATGTGCTGATTTGGCACGAAGTGGGCGCGATGCGCGCCGCAGAATGTCTCCCGATATTCCAAACGAGGCGGCGCCGCCGTCCACCACAGCACCCCAGGGAGAAACCCATGATTTCGATCACGCATCCGCTGCGCGGCGCGCTGGCCGCGCTCTGTGCCGCGTCCACGCTGGCCGTGGCCGCCCCGGCCATTGCCGCCCGCTACCCCGATCGTCCCATTTCGCTGGTCGTCGGCTATCCCGCCGGCGGCAGCGTCGACCTGACCGCGCGCCTGTTCGGCGAGGAGCTGGCCAAGCGCATCGGCCAGGGCGTGGTGGTCGAGAATGCGGGCGGGGCCGGCGGCACCATCGGCGCGCAACGCGTGGCCCGCGCCACGCCGGACGGCTACACGCTGCTGCTGGGATCGACCAACGAAATGGTGGTCGCCCGCATGATCAACAGCGCCGTCAAGTACGACGGCGCCAAGGACTTCACCGCGCTCGGCGTGATCGCCTCTCAGCCCATGGTGTTGGCGGCCAGCAAGAATTCCGGCGTGAAGACCGCTTCCGAATACCTGCAGAAGCTGCGCGCCACCGCGCCGGGCAGTTTCAACTACGGCTCGTCGGGCGTCGGCACCACGCTGCACCTGGCCGGCGAGATGATCAACCAGGAGACCAAGACGCGCGCCGAGCACGTGCCGTATCGCGGCGTCTCGCCGCTGGTGACCGACCTGATGAGCGGCCAGCTGGATTTCGGCATTCTGGTGCTGTCCTCGGGCCTGCCGCAGGTCCGCGCCGACAAGATCGTGGCGCTGGGGGTGACGCAGCCCAAGCGCTCGCCGGTGGCGCCGGAGATTCCCGCGCTGGCCGAGACGCCGGGATTCGAGGCGGTCGACCTCGGCATCACGTTCTCGCTGTACGGCCCGGCCGGCCTGCCCGAGCCGGTGGCCGCCAAGCTGCGCGAGGCGCTGGCCGATACGCTCAAGTCGGAACAGTTCCGCGCCAAGATGCTGGAAGCCGGCGGCGTGCTGGCGCAGCCGGGCGTGGATCCGGTGGCCTCGCAGGCGGCCGAGACGCGCAAGTATGGCGAGCTGGTCAAGGCGGCCAAGATCGAGGCGCAATAAGCGCGACCCGTTTCCATGCCGGCGGCCGCCCAGCGCGGCCGTCGGCGCATCCAGATCCCCACACCGCATCAACGCAGGCCACTTCATGGATTTCACCCTTCCCGTTCCCGACCTCGCCGCCGAGCGCCTGGGCAATACCGATACGCCGGGCGTCTGGCATTTCGACTCGGGCCTGCCCGGCCGCGCCCTCATGCTGTCCGCGCTGGTGCACGGCAACGAACTGTGCGGCGCCTGGGCGCTGAAGGATCTGCTGGCGGCGGGCCTGCGGCCGCGCCGCGGCAGCCTGACGCTGGCGTTCTGCAACCTGCCGGCCTTCGACCGTTTCGACCTGGCGCGGCACGACGCCTCGCGTTTCGTCGACGAGGACATGAACCGGGTCTGGAGTGCCGAGCGCCTGGACAATCCCATCAGCAGCGACCGCCGGCGCGCCGCCCAGTTGCGGCCGTGGGTCGAGCGCGCCGACTGGCTGCTGGACCTGCATTCGATGCACGAGCCGGGCGCGCCGCTGCTGCTGACAGGCGTGCTGCCGCGCAATATCGCGTTGGCGCGACGCTTGAAGGCGCCGCAGCATGTCATCGTGGATGCCGGCCACAAGGACGGCGTGCGCATGCGCGACTTCGCGCAGTTCGGCGATCCGGCGCGCGACACGGCCTGCGCGCTGCTGATCGAGTGCGGCTTTCACGGCGACCCGGCGGCGCGCGATGTTGCGCGCGACATGGTGGCGCGCATGCTGGTCGCGTCGGAGGTGATGGACGCGGCTGACATCCCGGCCGACTGGCTGCAACCGGATGCCGTGGCGCAGCGCGTGCTGGAAGTGACCGACGCGGTGGTGGCGCCGTCGATGGGCGTGAGCTTCGCGCAGCCCTGGCAGGGCCTGGAGACACTGGAGAAGGCGGGATCGGTGATCGGCTGGGCCGACGGTCGCGCGATCGTGTCGCCCTATGACCGCTGCACGCTGGTGATGCCGTCGCTGCGCCAGCTCAAGCCGGGCGTGACGGTGGTGCGATTGGCGCGCGATTACGCGGATTGAATGGCTCCGGCGCGATGACGGCGGTCGAATGACGAGGAGGGCGGACGTGGCGCGCGCCGAGTCCGCCCTCCGCCCCAGGGCCATGGCGCGCGAGGCGTCACGCCCCGGGTCAGTCCAGGCCGCCGTTACTTCTGCGGCGTGTAGCGCAGTTCGTCGAGCTGGTAGCCCTGCGCCGTGGCGGCCGCCAGCGCGCGGTCCAGGTCTTCCTTGGGCAGTTGCGGCGAGCGCGACAGGATCCACAGGTATTTGCGGTCGGGCGTGCCGACCACGGCCCAGCGGTAGTCCGGGTCCAGCCCGATGACCCAGTAGTCGCCCTTGATCGGCTTGAAGAACGAGACCTCGAGCTTGGCGTTGTTGCTGCCTTCGACCACCGTGGCGGTGCCCGAGGCCGAGTCGATGTCGCCATCCTTGGTGCGGCAGCGGTTGTTGACGCCGACGGTGCCGTCGGGGTGCAGCGTGTACTCCGCGGTGGTGTCGCCAACGCAGTTGCGCTGGAAGAACATCGGGAAATTGGCGATCTCGTACCACATGCCGGCATAGCGCTTGAGGTCGACCGATTCCACGGTCTGCATGGGCGGCGGCGCGGCGTAGGAGATCCCGGCCGCGCCGGCGGCCAGGGCCAGCAGTAATGTTGCAATGCGGCGCATGGGGCAAGCCTCCTGATCCAAAACCTTAACGATACGCCTTATTTGCGAGGCGCTTTCAGCGCGGCGTGGTAGCGGGCGACGTAGGTGTCGAAATCGACGTCATCGGATTGCTCGATACGGCGCTGTTCGGCGCTGGAGTCGAGCGCGGCCTGGCGGTATTCGGCGGCGAGGTCCGCCGGCAGGGGCTCGGCGCGCAGGGCCTGGGCATGTTCGCGGCTCTGGCGCAGGGAATAGTCGTGGAACGATTCGCCGCTGTCGGTGAGCGCCGCGAGCAGGCGCGCGGAGGGCGTGTCGTCAGGGCGGCCCAGCTTGGCCCGTTGCGCGGCCAGGCTGTCGGCGTAGGCGCTGCCGCCCAGCGCGGCGTCGTACAGCGCGGCGTAGGGCGCGATCTGGTCCAGCAGTTCCCGGCCCCACTGCGCCAGCTCGACCGCCTTGCCTTCACGGTCCAGCTGCAGGCCGGGCTTGCGGCCTTCCTTGACCACGGTGGAAAAGTTGTCGGCGCTGCGCTGACAGTAGCCGTTGGCGGGGAAGAAGGGGCTGTCGGAGGCAGCGCAGAACAGCAGGAAGGCATCCACGAAACGGCTGGTGTCGGCGTCGATGCCCACCGGCGATTCGGGGTTGATGTCCAGGCAGCGCACTTCCACGTACTGCACGCCGCGTTCGGCGAGCGCGGTGATGGGGCGTTCGCAGCGGCCGGTGGCGCGCTTGGGGCGGATGCTGGAGTAGTACTCGTTTTCGATCTGCAGCACGTTGGTGTTGAGCTGGATCCATTCGCCGTTGCGATGCGTGCCGAGCTTCTGGTAGTCGGGCCAGGGCTGGGTGACCGCGTCGTACAGGCGGCCGAGGAAGGTGTCGAGATCGTTGTAGCAGAGCTTGAGCTGCGACTGCGCCTTGTTCTGGTAGCCCAGGTCGCTCATGCGCAGGCTGGTGGCGTAGGGCAGGTACAGGGTATGGTCGCCCAGGCGCTGCAGGCCGTGCTCGCCATCGCGCAGGAAATCACGCGCCAGCGCCGGCGCGGCGCCGAACAGGTACATCAGCAGCCAGGAATAGCGCGTGAAGTTGCGGATCAGGCCGATGTAGCCGCGCGAACGCCGGTCCTGGTCGGTGCCGGGCTGGGTGTCGAGCACCGACCACAGCGCTTCGGGCAGCGAGAAGTTGTAGTGGACGCCGGCGATGCACTGCATGGTCTTGCCGTAGCGCTCGGCCAGGCCGCGGCGGTAGACGTGCTTGAGCATGCCGGTATTGGACGTGCCGTACCAGGCGATGGGAATGTCGGCCTCGGCGGGCAGGGTGGCCGGCATCGACTGGTTCCAGATCAGCTCATGATCCAGCACGCTGTAGACGTGGCGGTGCGTGGCGGTCAGTTCGGCCAGCAGGGCGTCGACATTGGCGTGGGTGCCGGTGATCAGTTCGAGCAGCGATTCCGAATAGTCGGTGGTGACGTGTTCGTTGGTCAGCGCGGAGCCGAGCCCGGCCGGGTGCGGCGTGCGGGCCAGGATGCCCTGCTCGTCGACGCGCAGGCCTTCTTTTTCGATGCCTCGCAGGGTCTGGGCCAGTAGCGAGCGGTTGGCTTCCAGGCGGGAGAGGCGTTGGGCGGCGGTATCAGTCACGGAATCTTCTCGGTGGGGTCTGTCGCCGGATTTTACGGGGTGCTGGCCTCCTCTGCCGAGGGAGTCAATACCGGGGACAGGGACAATTGCGCGGCGGTGCGCGCCAGCCACTCGTCCAGGTCGGCATAGACCGGGTCGGCGATGGGGGCGATTTCGTTGAAAATCTCGTGCCAGGCGCTGTCGTACCAGCGCAAGGTCAGCAGCTCGGCGGGCGCCCGCTGGGCGAACTGGCGGCTGCCCTCGGCGGCCACGATGGAGTCGTCGCCCGCCACCATCAGCAGGGTGCGGCATGGCAGCAGATGGGCTTCGCGCAGCGAATCGCGTCCGCCGTCATCGACGAAGCGCGCCAGCCGGCCGGTCATGCTGCGCCGCACCAGCGGGTCGGACCGATAGGCCTTGACCACCGCCCGGTCGTGCGAGATCCGCGCCGGCGCCAGCCCATGGGGCACCCGCAGGTCGGGCGCGTGCAGCGACATCCAGGTCAGGGTGCGGCGCACCCACAGCGGGACGTTGACCACGAAGGGCGGCGAACTGAGCACCAGGGCGTCGATCGGCGCCAGCCGTTGCAGTGCGATCCGCACCGCCACCAGGGCGCCCAGGCTGTGGCCCAGCAGGATCGGCGGGCGGCCCTGGGCGGCGGTCCAGTCGGCCAGGCGGGCCACGGCATCGGTCACCAGGTCTTGCTGGTGCGCCAGGGTGGCGGGGCGTCCTCCCGAGCGGCCATGGCCGCGGTGGTCATGGGCGCCCACCGTCCAGCCGCGGGCCGCCAGCCAGCGCGCCAGCCGGTCATAGCGCCCGGCGTGCTCGCTCAGCCCATGCAGCAGATAGATGCTGGGCGTGCCCGGGCCGACGATCGGCGAAGGCACATTCGGGGCGGCGGGCCAGGCATGATTGGCCAGGAGCGTGCCGTCGGGCGCTGGGGTCATGGAAATCGGCGACAATTTGGGGCTGTCCTCGAAATGAAAAGACCGTGGGGTCTTTACGGTAATGACGATTTCATCGCTGTTTCGTTTCATGTTCAAGAAAGCCGGCCTGATTCTTGTGGTGGCCCTGCTGGCCAGCGCCTGTTCGCCCCGTTACAACTGGCGCGAGGTCGACGTGGCCGATGGCCGTGTGCGGGCGGCTTTCCCGAACCGCGTGCAGACCGAGACCCGCCAGTTGCGGCTGGATACCCATACGCTGGATTTCACGCTGGCCAGCGCCACCGTGGGCGAGGCGGTGTTCGCCATCGGCTCGGCGCCGCTGCCGCGGGAGATCGCGGCCGATCCCGTGGCGCGGCAGGCGCTGGGCATGGCGCTGATGCGCTCGCTGTATGTCAACATGCAGGCGCCCCCGCCCACCGAGTGGCCGCCCTATGGGCAGGACATCGACGTGCAGGGCAAGGCCATGGGCAAGCCCGGCTGGCTGCGCGCGCGGGTGTGGGTGACCGACACCATGCTGATCGAGGCCGTGGCGGCGGGCACCGAAGCCAGCCTGCCCGAGGAGCGGGCGCGCGAATTCCTGAGGTCGGTCGTGGTCAAGCCGTGACCGTGTTCAGCAGTCCGCGCCGGATGGCCGTGGCCACCGCGGCGCGCCGGCCGCGCACCTGCAGCTTGCGGCAGGCGTTGCGCAGATGGAAATTGACGGTGCTTTCGCTGATGTCGAGGATGCGGGCGGTTTCCCAGCTGGTCTTGCCGATGGCGCTCCAGTGCAGCGAGGCGGATTCTCGAGGCGAAAGCCGGACGGGGGCGGGCGCCCGCGGGATGGCGGAAGCGGGTTTGGCGGACATGACGGATAGGGCGCTGATAGCCTGGAAAAAGACAACCCATGCTCCGACCCCCGATGGCCACCGGACAAGCGGCGATGCCGCCACGTATCTCACTTTGAATCTCTGACGGAATAAACGCATGCTGGCCATCGCGCAGTTCTATTTGTCGGCCATCGTGCTGATGTTGCCCCTGTTGTCGTGCGTGGGCATCGGCATCTTCTGGGGCAAGCGCGACCTGCCGTTCGGCGGCGCCTTCATCACCACCCTGGTCACCTCGGTGACCACCCCCGCGCTGGTGTTCCACACCTTCGTCACCACCCGCCTGGACGATCGGGCGCTGGCCGACGTGGCCGCCGCCACGCTGCTGGCGCTGCTGCTGTGCGCGCTGGCCTGCGCCTTGCTGCTCAAGCTGGGCCGGCTGCCGGTGCGCACGCTGCTGCCGACCGCCTTCCTGCCCAACGCCGGCAACCTCGGCCTGCCGATTTCGCAGCTGGCCTTCGGCGATGCCGGGCTGTCGGTGGCGGTGGCGTTCTTCGCCGTCAATTCCTTTGTCATGCACACCATCGCGGTGCGGCTGCTGCCGGGCGTCAACACCCGGGGCAGCTGGAAAAGCCCCATCCTGCTGGCTTCGGTGCTGGCCGTCGCGATGCGGCTGCTGAACGTTCCGGTGCCGGCCTGGCTGATCGAGACCACCCGCATGCTGGGCGCCGTGACGGTGCCGCTGATGCTGCTGAGCCTGGGCCACGCGCTGGCGCTGATCCCGGCCAACGGCCTGCGCGATGGCGCCAAGGTGGCGGCGATGCGCCTGGCGACCGGCCTGGCCGCGGGCCTGGCGATCGTCTGGGCGCTCGACCTGGAGCCGGTGCTGGCCGGCGCGCTGACATTGCAGATGGCCATGCCCTGCGCGGTGGTCAGCTACATGTATGCCAAGCGCTATACCGACATGGGCGATACCGCCGCCGGCGCGGTGCTGGTGTCGACCGTGGTGTTCCTGCTGCTGGCGCCGTTGATGCTGTGGTTCAGCCACGCGGGGACGTAGCGGGCGGGCCGGCGTCCGGCGTTACAGCAGCCCGTCGCGCAGTTGTTCGCGGATCCGGCACCACCAGCCGCCGCGCCGCAGCGCCTTGGCATCGTGCTGCTGCCAGGTCAGATCGAGCTGGCGCAGCGCGGCGGGGCGATCGAACGATGGCGGCTCGGATCCCGCCGCAGGCTGATGCCGTCGCACGAATTCACCGCGTCGCAGGGCGTCGAGCCGGGCCTGCATTTCGGACTGGCTGTAGACGCGCGGGCCGGCATGGTGGCGGCTCGCCTCGGCCTGGAACCGTTGCAGGGCCGCGAGGAAATGCAGGAAGTGTTCGACTCGCGTGTTGACGAACAGCGGGGCCGCATCCTCGCCAGCCGTCACCACCCGGCCATCGGCCGCGATTGCAAGCCATAGCGCATCGGCCCAGGGTTCGCGCGCGAACACCAGCATCGCGCCGCCCGGCGAGCGGTGTATGGCCGGCGGCACGAACTCGACCAATGCCGCGGCGGGGTCGGGACGCATCGGCAGACCGGGGTCGAGCAGCCAGGCGCAGGCGTGGGCGTCCAGCCCGGCGCCGGCCAATGTGTCGGGCGCCAGGCGGGTGGCGCCGCCGGCATAGAGGCCGGCCAGCTCGTCGTGGTTCATGTGATCGGGGCGCGCGCCCGTCGTCGGGGCGGGCGCGGTGGGTTTCGGTGGTTGAGCGGGCAAGGCGCGGCGGATTCAGGCCACGCCCGACATGGCGCGCAACTGCGCCATCAGCGCCTCGGGGATCTCCACGCCGTGCTTGAGCGCTTCGTCGCGCAGTTTGCGGCGGCGGTCGCCGGGCAGGCGCACGCCGTCGTCTTCCAGCATGGCCTCCACCAGCGTTTCGACGCGCTCCAGGTAGGCCTCGTTGCCCGCCAGCGCGCCCGGGTCTATCGCCATGAAGGCCTGGCCCAGGCGCGCCGGGCCGCCCTCGTCGACGAAGAACGATTCGGTCTCGAAGCCGAAGTGCGAGCCGGTCAGGGCGCAGGCCAGCAGTTCGATGATCAGCGCCAGCATCGCGCCCTTGACGCCGCCTGCCGGCAGCATGCTGCCGGCCAGGCCGGCCTTGGGATCGGTAGTGGGCTGGCCGTCGGCATCCAGCGCCCAGCCCAGCGGGATCGGCTGGTTGTCGCGCGCGGCGATCATGAGCTTGCCGCGCGCCACCTGCGACAAGGACAGGTCGATGACGATGCGGCCGCCGCCGCGGCGCGGGAACACGGCGGCGATGGGGTTGGTGCCGAACAAGGGGCGCTTGCCGCCCCACGCCGGCATGGCGGCCGGCGAGTTGCTCAGCGCCAGGGCCACCAGGCCGGCGTCGGCCAGGGCTTCCAGGTGATAGCCGGCCTCGCCGAAGTGGTGGCTGTTGGCCACGCCGATGAAGGCTACGCCATGTTCACGGGCGCGGCGGGTGGCTTCCTCGACCGCCAGCGCGCAGGCGGGAAATGCCAGGCCCGAACCGGCATCGATCAGCGCCGCGCCGCCGCGCTCGTGCAGGATGCGCGGCACGGCGGCGCCGAGGGCGCGGCCGGTGCGCAGGTGGCCGGCGTAGAACGGCACGCGCGACAGGCCGTGGGAACTGAGCCCCTGGCTTTCGGCGAAGACCAGCGCGCGGGCGGTGCTGTCGGCCATGGCCGGGTTGGCGCCCGCGGCGGCCAGGCTGGCCGCGGCCAGGTGTTGGAGTTCGTCCAGATAGATGTGAGCCATATCCTTCCTGTCAGGGAGGCGCGCCGCGCTTCATCGGGCACCGCCGGTAAGCGCTATTGTCACACCGGCGGCCACCATGTCGGAAACGCGGGTGTTGGCTTCCCGCGTCAGGCCGGCGATGTGCGGGGTCAGGATCAGGTTAGGCGCGCCGGCCAGCGGGCCGCCGGCGGGCAGCGGTTCCTGTTCGAACACGTCCAGCGCCGCGCCGCCCAGGTGGCCGCCACGCAACGCCACCGCCAACGCGGTTTCGTCGACGATGCCGCCGCGCGACGTGTTGATCAGCACCGCGCCCGGCCGCATGCGGGCGATGCGGGCGGCGTCCAGCAGGTGGCGGGTACCGGAGGTCAGCGGCACATGCAGGGTGACGGCGTCGGCCTGGGCCAGCAGGTCGTCCAGGTCCAGCCGCGTGGCGCCGGTTTCGGCCCAGGCGGGATGATCTGCCGGCAAGGCGGCGTCGCAGGCGACGATGCGCATGCCCAGCCCGGCCGCGAGCCGCGCGGTCAACTGGCCGATGCCGCCGAACCCCACCACGCCCAGGGTGCGGCCGTGCGCCTCCAGGCCTTGCGACAAGGCCGCGCGCGGCCACTGTCCGCCCGCCACCTCGGCGCTGGCGGCATAGGCGCCGCGCAGCAGCGCCAGCAGCGTGCCGATGACGTATTCGGCCACCGCGCGCGCATTGGCACCGGTGGCCGGCACCACCTGGATGCCGCGCGCCGCGCAGCCGGGCAGGTCGATGTTGTCCAGCCCTACGCCCAGCCGGCCGACCGCCCGCAGCCGCGGCGCGGCCGCCAGCAGCGCCGCATCCACCTGGCTGCGGTTGCGCACGATGAGGGCGTCGGCCTGGCCGGCCGCCTGCAGCAGGGCGTCGCGCTGCTCCACCAGGTCGGGGGCGTAGCGCACGTCGAAGCGCTGGCGCAGCGCGTCGACCGCGGGCGCGTCCATGAATTCCGAGATAAGCACGTGCATGGCGGCTCCGGCGTCAGGCGATCTGGATGTTGGCGTCGCGGATGATCCTGGCCCAGCGGTCGACCTCGGATCGCAGATAGCTGCCGAATTCCGCCGGCCCGCGCGGCTGCGGCACGAAGCCCAGTTGTTGCAGGGCCTGCTGCATGGCGGGCTGCGAAATCTGCTTGACGATGGCATCGCCGATGCGCTGCACCAGCGCCGGCGGCGTGTTGGCGGGCGCCATGACGCCGGTGAAATTCTCCACGATCAGGTCCGGCAGGCCGGCCTGCGCCACGGTGGGCACGTCGGGCAGGTCCCGGCTGCGATCCCGGGTCGTGATGGCCAGCGCCCGCAGCGAGCCGTTCTTCACGTGCGACAGCGACTCGGGATAGTTCGAGAACACCACGTCCAGGTGGCCGCCGATGAGGTCGGTCAGCGACGGCGCGCCGCCCTTGTAGGGCACGTGCATCAGCGGCGTGCCGGTCAGCTTCTGGTACAGCGCCAGCGTCAGGTGCGGCGGTGTGCCGTTGCCGCTGGAGCCGGCCGCCAGCGGCTTGGCGGCGGCCGCGCGGGCCAGGTCGGCCATGCTCTTGATGGGGCTCTTGGCATTGACCACCACCATGATGGGCGAGGACGCCAGGCCGGCCACTGGCGCCAGGTCGCGGGTCAGGTCGTAGCCGGCCTTGCCGGCGAACAAGGTGGCGTTGGCGGCATGCGACAGGGTGATGGCCAGCCACGTGTAGCCATCCGGCGCGGCGTGCGAAACATGCGCCGCGCCGATGTTGGCGCTGCCGCCGGGCTTGTTTTCCACGACCACGTTCCAGCGTTCGGCGTCGCCAAGCGCCTTGCCCACCTGGCGGGCGGCCACGTCGGTCAGGCCGCCGGGCGGGAAGGGCACGACGTAGTTGATGGGGCGATCGGGCCAGTTGCCCTTCTGCGCCAGCGCCTGCTGCCACGGCGCCAGCGCACAGAGGCCTGCGGCGCCCAGCGCGCCGAGCACGCGCCGGCGTTGCGCGTCGTCGATGGGGGGGTGTTGCTCGCGGTTCATCGGTCTTCCTCCTTGGGGGTTGGCGCCCGGGTAGGAATGCTTGCGCCTGTGCTGCCGTGGCGGCTTGCGCCCGGGTCTGCATGCATTTTTTGCGTGTGCTGCGAGGGACTGCGGGTGCTGCGCGAGAGCGAGGTGTTGCAAGGACTGCGGTTTGCGGTGGGGCGGCGACGCGGCGGCGACAGGGCCGCCGCCGCGTCGCTCCCGCCCGCGCGATGGCGCGGACGGCCGGCGCGCCGCATCGGGGCGCCGTCAGGCGCTTTCGAAGATACGGGTCAGGACGAACTCGCGGTGGCCCAGGGCCTCGGCCGCGGTCCAGCGGCCGTTGGCGGTGGCCAGCATGCACTCGAGCAGCTTGTCGCCGGCCTGGTTCAGGTCGATCTCGCGCTGCAGCAGGCCGCTGGTGTCGACGTCGATGTGCTCCGACATGGTGCGCACCGTGCGCGGGTTGGCGCAGATCTTGATGACCGGCAGGATCGGGTTGCCGATGACGTTGCCCTGGCCGGTGGGAAAGAAATGCACCGCGTAGCCCGAGGCCGCGCACAGCGTCACCATCTCTGCCGCGGCCGAGGACGAGTCCATGAACCACAGGCCCGGGCCATCGGGAATCTCGGCCTTGTCGATCACGCCGTCGACGCGGCACTGCTTGCCGATCTTCTGGATGTTGCCCAGCGCCTTTTCCTCGATGGTGGTCAGGCCGCCGGCGATGTTGCCCTTGGTGGGTTGCGATTCGGACAGGTCGCTGGTCTTCCAGCGGTCGATCATGGCCTGGTAGCGGTCGAACATGAACATGAAGCGTTCGCGCACGGCGTCGTTGGCGCAGCGCTCGGCCACGATGTGCTCGCCGCCGGTCAGTTCCGAGGTCTCGCCGAACACCAGCGTCGAGCCCAGCGCGTAGAGCTTGTCGAAGGCGTTGCCCACGGTGGGGTTGGCGCCACAGCCCGAGGTGGTGTCGGACTCGCCGCACTTGGTCGAGACCCACAGATCGGAGATGGGACACGTGCTGCGGGTGAGCGCGGTGGCGTAATGCACGAATTCCTTGGCGCAGCGCGAGGCCCGCATGATGGTGTCGTGGTCGCCATGCAGTTCGATGCTGAAGCCCATGACCGGCTTGCCGGTGGCGGCGATGCCGTCGACCACGCGCTTGGTCCAGCCTTCCTCGATGCCGATCACCACCACCGCCGCCACGTTCGGGTTGCAGCCGGTGCCGATGAGGGTGCGGAAGTGCAGTTCCAGGTCTTCGCCGAATTGCAGGCGGCCGTAGGGGTGGGGCAGGGCCAGCGTGCCCTTGATGTTGTTGGCGACGGCCTCGGCCGCCGCATTGGAGATGTCGTCCACGGGCAGCACGATGACGTGGTTGCGCACGCCGACCCGGCCGTTGTCGCGGCGGTAGCCCTGGAAGGTGGTCTGAGCATTGATGACGGACATGATGGTTTCCTGTGTGGGCGAAGGATCGGCTTACCAGCGCTTGGTCTTGATGTTGTGCACGTGGGCGTGCTGGCCGGCCTGGATCGGCGCGACCACGCGGCCGATGTCCACGCCGTACTTGTAGACCGTGTCGCCCACGGCCATGTCCTTCATCGCGACCTTGTGGCCGATGGGAATGTCCTGCGCGGCCCGCACATGGATGATCTTGTCCTCGTCCATGATCCAGGCATTGAGTTCCGTTCCGGCGGTCAGGCCTTCCACCACGGCGACCGCCACCGTGTCCTTGGCATCGTGCAATACGGCGTGAATCATCGTCTTTCCCTCCTGGGTGAGCGCCACGGCGGAGTGCCGCGGGCGCTTCGGATCACAACGTCCGGCAAATCTTATGGCTCGTTTTTCAGCATGTCAACTAAATCATATATATGAATTGTATGACTTGAGGAGAGGCGCCTCGCGCCGCTACACTGGAGCCCCGGATTTATTGCGATGCACCCATGAACACCAGCCTGTCATCGACTGTGCCTTTGGGCAGTCCCTTGTACGAGCAGGTCAAGCAGGCCGTGCTTGCCGCGCTGGCCCAAGGCGAATGGAAGCAGGGCGAGGCGATTCCGCCGGAAAAGAACCTGGCCGAGCGCTTCGGCGTGTCGATCGGCACCTTGCGCAAGGCGATCGACGAACTGGCGGCCGAAAACATCCTGGTGCGCCACCAGGGCCGCGGCACCTACGTCGCGGTGCACACCCGCAACCACCACTTCTTCAAGTTCTTCCGCATCCTGCGCCAGGACGGCCACAAGTCGTATCCGGCCACCGAGCTGCTGCGCTTTCGCCGCGTCAAGGCCTCGGCCGAGGCGCGCGAGAAGCTGGGGCTGGCGGCCGGCGCCTACGTGTTCGAGTTCCTCAACATGCTGTCGCTGAACGGCGACGTGGTCATGGTCGATGACATCTGTCTGCCGGAATCGCGCTTTCCGGGCATGACCGAGGCGCACCTGCGCGAGCGCGCCAGCACGCTGTATGCGCTGTACCAGGACGTGTTCGGCGTCAACGTCATCGCCACCGACGAACGCCTGCGCACCTGCCTGGCGGACCGCGCCCATGCGCGCTGGCTGGGCGTGGCCGAGGGCGCGGCGCTGCTGGAGATCCGGCGCGTGGCCTATTCGTACAACCGCCAGCCGGTGGAATGGCGCATCTCGCGCGTCAATACCGAACGCTACGAATACCTGGGGCACGAGCCCTGGGAGGCGGGGGCCTGAGGCGCCTGCCGCCTCGGAGCGGGAGGATGCGGCCGGCGGGGAAGGGGGCTGGCATTCCGATGCGGGCCTTCCCGCGATCACGGCGCTGACGGCCATGGCCGTTCCCGGCCGCTTGCCGTCCCCGCCACCAGCAGTGCTAGAATTCCTGCCGCACTATCCAATTTTCGGCGCCGATTTGCCTGATCCGCTTGCGGGCGCCTTCCAATAAATCCAGCTAAAGAGGTCCGTATGACCACTCCTGCCCAGAATTTGGCCGGTGATTCGGCCAGTGCCGCGCTCGCGACCCTGCCCGCCGCCACCCTCACGCAGTCCGATGCCGCTGATCCCGGTTCCGTCGGACTGGTTGCTCCCGTTTTCCTGCGTTTCGACGAGCCGCTGCCGTTGCTCAGCGGCCAGTCGCTGGCCAGCTACGAGCTGGCGGTCGAGACCTATGGCACGCTCAACGCCACGCGCAGCAATGCGGTGCTGATCTGCCACGCCCTGAACGCCTCGCACCACGTGGCGGGCCAGGCCGCGGACAGCCCCAGCGACGTCGGCTGGTGGGACAACATGGTGGGCCCCGGCAAGCCGGTCGACACCAACGTGTTCTTCGTCATTGGCGTCAACAACCTGGGCTCGTGCTTCGGTTCGACCGGCCCGGCCAGCATCAACCCCGAGACCGGCAAGCCCTGGGGCGCCGCCTTCCCGGTGCTGACGGTGGAGGACTGGGTGCAGGCGCAGGCGCGGGTCGCGGACCACTTCGGCATCGAGCGCTTCGCCGCCGTGATGGGCGGTTCGCTGGGCGGCATGCAGGCCCTGAGCTGGGCCATCACGCTGCCCGAGCGCGTGGCCCACTGCGTGGTCATCGCCAGCACGCCGCGCCTGTCGGCGCAGAACATCGGCTTCAACGAAGTGGCGCGGCGCGCCATCATCACCGATCCGGATTTCCATGGCGGCGACTACTACGCGCAGGAAACCGTGCCGCGCCGCGGCCTGTCGGTGGCGCGCATGATCGGCCACATCACCTACCTGTCCGACGACGACATGGCCGAGAAATTCGGCCGCGCCCAGCGCGAACCGGCCGCCAACGGCGCCTACCGCTACGGCTACGACGTCGAGTTCGAGGTCGAGTCGTACCTGCGTTACCAGGGCGAGAAGTTCACCCGCTATTTCGACGCCAATACCTACCTGCTGATCACGCGCGCGCTGGATTATTTCGATCCGGCGCGCAAGACCGGCGGCGACCTGGCGCGCGCGCTGGCGCCGGCCCAGGCGGATTTCCTGCTGGTGTCGTTCACCACCGACTGGCGCTTCCCGCCGGAACGCTCGCGCGAGATCGTGCGGGCCCTGCTCAAGAATTCCAGCCCCGTCACCTACGCCGAGATCGACGCGCCGCACGGGCACGATGCCTTCCTGCTGGACGACGCGCGCTACCATGCCGTGGTTCGCGGCTATTACGAGCGCATCGCCCGCGAATTGGGACTGACCGACGCCGCTCAGACCGAAGGACGCTCCGCATGAATCCCGTGACTCCCCGTCCCGCCGTCAATACGCTGCGCCCCGACCTGGCGCGCATCGCCAGCTGGATCGAACCCGGCAGCCGGGTGCTGGACCTGGGTTGCGGCGACGGCGCGCTGCTGGCGCACCTGCGCGATCACCGCCAGGTGCGCGGCGCGGGCGTCGAGCTGGACGACACCTGCGTCATCGCCTGCGTGCGGCGCGGGGTCGAGGTGATCCAGCAGAACCTGGAAGACGGCCTGGCCCTGTTCGACGACAAGCAGTTCGACACCGTGGTGCTGTCGCAGACGCTGCAGTCCATGCACCGCACCGAGCACATCCTGCGCGAGATGGCGCGGGTGGCGCGCCACGGCGTGGTGTCGTTTCCCAACTTCGGCTACTGGCCGCACGGCTGGGCCATCCTGCGCGGGCGCATGCCGGTGACGGGCCAGATGCCCTACCAGTGGTACAACACGCCCAACATCCACCTGTGCACGCTGCGCGACTTCGAACAGCTGGCCGGCGAGCTGGGCCTGCGCATCCTGGAGCGCGCCACTTTCAACGAAGGGCGCGAGATCAAGACCTTCCCCAGCTGGCGCAGCACCCTGGCGGTGTACCGCTTCGCCTCGCCCTGACATTCTGAAACGCCGGCTGACGGCCCGGGCGCCAGCGCCTAAAATGCCGCAAGCCCGCCGCGCCCGTCCGTGCGCCCGGCCGGCCCGTTTCAGGAGACCGTCATTACCGCTGTATCCAACGTCTACACCAGTCCCCGCGTCGCGCCCCTGCTGGTCCTGGGGTTCGCCAGCGGATTGCCGCTGGCCCTGACCAGCGGCACCCTGCAGGCGTGGGCCACGGTGGCCGGCGTGCCCTTGCAGCAGATCGGTTTCCTGACCCTGGTGGGCACCGCCTACACGCTCAAGTTCCTGTGGGCGCCACTGGTGGACCGCTATGCGCCGCCGCTGCTGGGCCGGCGCCGCGGCTGGATGCTGGTGACGCAGGTGCTGCTGGGGCTGGCGATCATGGTCATGGGCACGCTGTCGCCGTCGTCGGCCTTGCAGGCGCTGGCCCTGCTGGCGGTGCTGGTGGCCTTCCTGTCGGCCACCCAGGACATCGCCTTCGATGCCTATTGCACCGACGTGCTGCGCAAGGAAGAGCGCGGCGCGGGCGCGGCCATCAAGGTCATGGGCTACCGGGTGGCGATGATCGTCTCGGGCGGGCTGGCGCTGATCCTGGCCGACCAGTGGATCGGCTGGGGCAATACCTATGTGGTGATGGGCGGCCTGATGCTGCTGTGCGCGCTGGCGACACTGTGGGCGCCCGAGCCGGAGCACGTGGCCAAGCCGCCGCGCAGCCTGGGCGAGGCCGTGTCGGCGCCCCTGCAGGAATTCTTCACCCGGCGCGGCGCGTTGGCGGTGCTGTTGCTGATCGTGCTGTACAAGCTGGGCGACGCCTTTGCCGGCGCGCTTTCGACCACGTTCCTGATCCGCGGCGCGGGCTATACCCCTACCGAGGTGGGCGCGGTCAACAAGGTCATGGGCATGGCCGCGACCGTCGTCGGCGCCCTTGCCGGCGGCCTCGTCATGTCGCGCTGGACGCTGTACCGGTCGCTGATGGTGTTCGGGCTGCTGCAGGCGGTGTCCAACCTGGGCTACTGGGTGATCGCGGTCAGCCCCAAGAGCATCTGGCTCATGGGCGCCGCGGTCGGGCTGGAAAACCTGTGCGGCGGCCTGGGCACGGCGGCGTTCGTCGGGCTCTTGATGGCCCTGTGCCGCCAGCGCTTCTCGGCCACGCAGTTCGCGCTGCTGTCCGCGCTGTCGGCGGTGGGTCGCACCTACCTGGCCGGACCCTTGACGCCGCCGCTGGTCGAGCACCTGGGGTGGCCCGGGTTCTTCCTGGTGACGGTGGTGATCGCGCTGCCGGGCCTGGTGCTGCTGCACCTGCTGCGCGGCCGCATCGAAGCCATGATGCAGGACGGCGACGCCTGACGCCGGGGCCCGGGGGCCCCGGCGTCAGCGCGGCGCGTCACTCCTCGCCGGCCAGGCGCACGATCAGCACGTCGCTGGGCAGCGCTTCGAGCAGCCGTTCGGCAACGCTGCCGATGGCCGTGCGCAACAGGCCGGTGCGGCCATGGGTGCCGGTGACGACCAGGTCGGAACGATGGTTGAAGGAATATTCCGACAGCACCGTTTCCGGCTGGCCGCATTCCATCACGACCTTGGGCGGCGCCACGTTGGCCAGTTCCGGCGTTTCGGCGATGAACTCGCGCGAACTCTGCTCGGCCGCGTGGTAGAAGCTGCGGGTCACGGCGTCGTCCGGCACGTTCTTGCCCTGGAACGGCACGTCATAGGCATGGAACAGCGTCAGGTCGGCGTTGGGCACCAGTTGCAGCGCGGCGCGCAGCGCCTGGCGCGAACCGGCCGAGAAGTCGGTGGCGACCAGCACGTCGCGGTACGGCTTGCGCGGACGGTTCTTGACCACCAGCACCGGCTGGCGCGCCTGGCGCACCAGTTTTTCCACCGTGGTGCCCAGCAGCAGGCGGCCCAGCGTCTCGTCGCGCGCGATGCCGGCGATGATCAGCGAGCAGCCGAAGCTGTCGGCGGTTTCCATGATGCGGACCAGGGGATCGCCCGTGACCACTACCACTTCGGTGGCCACGCCGGCGTTGGCCAGGTCCTCGGCCAGTTCGCGCTCGGCCACCGCCTTGTGGTCGGCGGCCAGCCGGCGCCAGACCGGCGTGGTCAGGCGCGCCGACACGCCGTGGTTTTCCATGACGTGCAGCACGACCAGCTTGGTATCGAGTTCCTTGGCCAGTTGCAGCGCGCGATCCAGGGCGCGATCACCCCGCGCGCTGAGATCCGTGGCCAGTAGGATGGGGCCAGGTTGTTGCGACATACGTTTCTCCCGAGATGGGGCCGGGCCGGTGGCTCCCGCTAGCCCGCCGGCCGGCCGATATCGCCCTTGCGG
Source organism: Achromobacter sp. RW408 (assembly GCF_003184165.1). Taxonomy (NCBI): domain Bacteria; kingdom Pseudomonadati; phylum Pseudomonadota; class Betaproteobacteria; order Burkholderiales; family Alcaligenaceae; genus Achromobacter; species Achromobacter sp. RW408. The sequence goes on along the minus strand of NZ_QHHO01000046.1, from coordinate 1,174,320 downwards.
GCACACCTCCATTGTCCCGCCAGGGCGCGGACAGGGGCTTGACCGATATCAACGCACTTCCAGCGTAAGGGAGGATGGGGGGCGGCGGCAATGGCGGGGGGCGATGCCGTGTCAATACAATGGGGCCTGTCGCCCGTGCCGGGAAGCCGTCGCGCCCGCGGGTTTCGTCCCCATCCCTTGCCGTTCCATGTTCTACGACCTTTCGCCCGCCCTGCTGCACACGCTCTACCTGGTCGCCATCGTGGCCGAAGCCATGACCGCGGCGCTGTCGGCCGGCCGGCGCGACATGGACTGGATGGGCGTCTGCATCATCGCCTGCGTCACCGCGCTGGGCGGCGGCTCGCTGCGCGACGTGCTGCTGGGGCACTATCCGCTGACCTGGGTGGTCCATCCCGAATACCTGTGGATGACGGCGGGCGCGGCGCTGCTGACCGCCCTGATCGCGCCGGTCATGCGGCGCCTGCGCAGCGTCTTCCTGCTGGCGGACGCGCTCGGCCTGGTGGCGTTCACGGTCATCGGCTGCCAGGTCGCGCAACTGATGCAACTGCCGATCACGGTGGTGCTGATCAGCGGCATGATCACCGGCTGCGCCGGCGGGGTGCTGCGCGACGTGCTCTGCAACGAGGTGCCGCTGCTGTTCCGCAAGGAGCTGTACGCCAGCGTGTCGGTGGTGACCGGGGCGCTGTACCTGGGCGCGCAGGCCCTGGGCCTGCCGGCCAACGCTGCCGTGCCCATCGCGCTGGCGGTCGGCTTGACGCTGCGCCTGCTGGCCCTGCGCTTCAATTGGCAGATGCCGAAGTTCGTGTACCGCGACGACTGGCATTGAGGTTCGCGCCGGACCTCATTCCTGCAACAATTTTCCTATTTGTGTTTCAATAAATTTCTAGTATCTTGTCGCTGTCGCAATACTTGCATCAGCAGTACAAGGGGAGCCGATTGGACGTCAAAGCGCCCGCCACGATTCCGTACTTCCTACAGGAACAGATTCGTGAGTTGATAGTGGATGGCACTATCAGGCCCGGGCAGCCATTGCGGGAACAGGAACTGGAGCAGCGTTTCGGCACCAGCCGCAGTCCCATCCGGGAAGCGCTGCGTCTGCTGGAACTGAGCGGCCTGGTGACGCATGTCCAGCGCAAAGGCTTCCGGGTCACCCTGTATTCCGAAACCCAGATCCGCCACCTGTACAAGCTGCGCGCGGAGCTGGAAGCCTATTGCATCCGCCAGGTCGCCGAGATCGACGACATTTCGCCGCTGGTGGCCGAACTGCGCGCCTATGACGAGGCGATCGCCGCCGCCATGGCCAAGCGCGACGTGCGCGCCTATATCGCGGCGCTGCGCGAGTTCTACCTGGCCGGCGCCCGCTTCACCGGCAACGCCCCGCTGGCCGAGGTGCTGACCAAGCTGTACGAACAGGTCGAGCCGCTGCGCTACCTGCTGGCGCGGCAGACCATGGAATCGAACAGGCTGCAGACCTATACGCAGGGCATCACGCAGGCGCTCGCCAGCCGCGATTTCGACCGCGCCGCGGAACTGACCCGCGGCTACGTGCTGGATGTGCTGCCGGGTATCCTGCGGGCCTACCATGAGGCCTCGCTGCAGGACGCCGAGGAACCCGCGCCGCGCTACGGCCGCGCGTAACCGCGGGACCGCGTCCGGCGCCCGAGGCGCCGGCGCGTCCTTGCTGCGTCATCGAAACAGTGCCGCCCGTCGCCCGCGAATGGCGGCGTCAGGCGCGCGCGGACGGCGTGCGCACGGCGATGCCGGCCCGTTCCAGCGCCTCGCGGATGGCGCGCGCGAACACCAGCGCGTTGGGCTGGTCGCCGTGGATACAGAGCGTGTCGGCCTGCACCGGCACGTCCTTGCCGTCGACCGAGCGCACCTTGCCCTCCCGGACCATGCGCACCACCTGCGCCACGGCCTGGTCGACGTCCTCGATCATGGCGCCGGCGCGGGTGCGTGGCGTGAGCGAGCCGTCGTCCTGGTAGGAGCGGTCGGCGAAGACCTCGTTGGCCGCGGCCAGCCCGATGGCGCGCGCGGCGTCGATCAACTTGCTGCCCGCCAGCCCGTAAAGCAGCAGCGTGGCATCCACATCCTTGACCGCCTGGCAGATGGCGCGCGCCAGGCCTTCGTCCTTGGCGGCCATGTTGTAGAGCGCGCCGTGCGCCTTGACGTGGTGCAGCCGCGCGCCTTGCGAGGCGGCCACGCCGGCCAGCGCGCCGATCTGGTAGACCGTGATGTCGTAGGCTTCGTCCGGCGTGATCGGGATCGCGCGGCGGCCGAAGCCCACCAGGTCCTGCAGGCTGGGATGCGCGCCCAGCGCCACGCCCTGCTTGAGGGCGGCGGCCACGGTCTTGCGCATGATGGCGGGATCGCCGCCGTGGAAACCGCAGGCGATGTTGGCCGAGCTGACGAAAGCCAGCACCGCGGCGTCGTTGCCCATGCTCCAGGCGCCGTAGCTTTCGCCCATGTCGCAGTTCAGGTCGATGCTTGTGCTCATGATGGGGTTCCTGTGGAGGTTCGGGCGGTTATTCGGGGGCGCTTGCGAGCTGGCCTCAAGGGTGGCCAGGCCCCAGCAGCGCGCGCAGCGGCGCCAGCGCGTCCAGCAACTGGGCGAAGGCGCGTTCGCGCTCGCCGTCCAGGCGTTGCGCCTCGTCGAGTTCGATCATGGCGAACCGCAGCGCGCGTCCCGGCGCGTACTGCGCCAGCAAGGGCAGGTCGACGCTGGCGATCTGCGCGATCTTGGGATAGCCGCCGGTGGTCTGCCGGTCGGCCATGAGGATGATGGCCTCGCCGCCCGACGGCACCTGCACGGTGCCGAAGCAGGCCGCCTCGGACAGCATCTGGCGCGGCTGGCTCATGGACAGCGCCGGACCCTGCAGGCGGTAGCCCATGCGGTCGGACTGCGGGCTGATGCGGAATTCCGAGCCGCCGAAGGCGTGGCGGCTGGCTTCGGAGAATTCCTGCCACTGCATGCCGGGCAGGAAGCGGATGGCGTCGCGCTGCTTGTGGCCGAGCGTGCCGGGCAGGTAGATGCGCAGGTCCCACAGGGCCTTTTGCAGCGCGTCCAGGCCGTGGCCATCGAGCGGCTGGCGCAAGCCGACCTGGTCGCCCTTGGCCAGCGCGCGGCCCTCGAAGCCGCCGAAGCCGCTGCGCAGGTAGGTGGTTTCGCTGCCCATCACCGGCGCCAGCGCGAAGCCGCCGTGCACCGCCAGGTAGCCGCGCACGCCGTTGGCGGGCCGCGCGCCGAAGGCCAGCGTGTCGCCGGCGCGGGCCACCAGCGGCCGGTGCTGCGGGATCTCCTGGCCGTTGAGCGTGGCGCCCAGGTCGGCCCCGGCCAGCGCGAAGCAGGCCGGCGCGTCGAAGCGCAGGGTCGGGCCGGTCAGGGTCATTTCGAGCGTGGCGGGGTCGCCGCTGTTGCCGGCGAGCGCGTTGGCCAGGCGGTGGGCGCGTTCGTCCATGGCGCCGGCGGCCGGGATGCCCTGGTGCTGGTAGCCCTCGCGGCCGCGGTCCTGGAAGCTGGACAGCATGCCCGGCTTGATGATGGTGATGCTCACGGCCGGTTCCCCCGCAGGCGCGCGAATTCGTCGGCGCTGATCGGCACGAAGCGCACCGAGTCGCCCGGCTGCAGGTAGGCGGCCGGCTCGCGCGCGGGGTCGAACATGGTCAGCGGCGTGGTGCCGATGATGTGCCAGCCGCCGGGCAGGCGGTTGGGGTAGATCACCGTCTGGCGGTTGGCGATGGCCACCGCGCCGGCCGGCACGGCGGTGCGCGGCGAGGGGCGCCGCGGCAGGTTCAGTTTTTCGTCGTGCACGCCCAGGTAGGCGTGGCCGGGGGCGAAGCCCAGCATGAACACCATGCTGCGCGGTCCGCTGTGCAGGGCGATGACTTCGTCGGGCGTCAGGCCGGCGGCGCGGGCGACCTCGTCGAGGTCGGGCCCGTGCTCGCCGCCGTAGCAGACCGGTACGTCGACCTCGCGGCCGGCGGCATTGTCGGCCGCGATGCCGTCGGCCAGCAGCGCTTCGATGCGCTCGGCCAGGTCGGCGTAGGTGGGGCCCTGGCCCAGCCCGTCGGGTCGGTAATGCACGGCCACCGCCACGAACGACGGCACCACGTCGGTCACCCCCGGCAGGCCGGCGTCGCGCAGCTTGCGCGCCGCCGCCAGACAGGTGCGGCCCACGGCGGCGTCGATCCGGTCGCCGAAAGAAACGATGAGGCAGCGGTCACCCTGGGGCTGGATGCGCCAGGTGGCTTCGGCCGAAGAAGATGGGTCTGGTGTTGCGTTCAACGGCACGAAACCTGTAGAGACGGATTACTTGGCGAACAACGAATCCAGGTTCTTGAACGCCTTGAATTCCAGCGCGTTGCCCGACGGATCCAGGAAGAACATGGTGGCCTGTTCGCCGACTTCGCCCTTGAAGCGGATGTAGGGCTCGATGACGAACTCGGTGCCGGCATCGGTCAGGCGCTTGGCCATGGCTTCCCATTGTTCCATGGAAAGCACCGCGCCGAAATGGCGCACGGGCACATTGTGCGAATCGACCGCGCTGGTGGCCTTGTGGCCGCACTCGCTGGGGGCCAGGTGGGCGACGATCTGGTGGCCGTAGAAGTTGAAGTCGATCCATTCGGGCGAGCTGCGGCCCTCCGGACAGCCCAGCTTTTCGCCGTAGAAGGCGCGGGCTTCGGCCAGGTCGCGGACCGGGAAGGCCAGGTGGAACGGCGGCAGGTTGGTTTGAGCGGTCATGAAAAGCTCCGGATGAGGCGGAAAAGGTAATTCAGAATGCGGACGATCGCTATCGGGTCGTGTCCTGAGCTGCTAGTTTATGAATTGTTTTTTTGATTGAAAAACGATATTTTTTGTGTCTTAGCATCGAAAATATTGATTGTGATCAAAGAATTCAAGACCTTCATCGCCGTGGCGCGCGACGGCACCTTCACCGGGGCGGGCGCCCAGCTGGGCCTGACCCAGTCGGCCGTCAGCGCGCAGATCAAGCGCCTGGAAGACTATCTGGGCGTGGCGCTGTTCGACCGCAGCGCGCGCGCCGCCGTGCTCAACGACCATGGCCGCGAGATGCTGCCGCAGGCCGAGGAACTGGTGGCCATGGCCGAGCGCATGGCGTCCACGGCCGGCGCCGGCCACGTCAGCGGATCGCTGCGCATCGGCGCCATCGCCTCGGTGCAGCAGGACCTGCTGGTGCGGGCGCTGGGCGAGTTCCGCGCCGGCTACCCCGACGTGCGGGTGCGGATCGTGCCGGGGGTGTCGCTGTCGCTGCTGGGGCAGGTGGACGCCGGCGAGGTCGACATGGCGCTGCTGATCCGGCCGCCGTTCGCGCTGCCGCCGGAATTGGGCTGGCAGCCGTTGCTGCGCGAGGAAGTGGTGCTGGCCATGCCGGCCGCGATGGCGTTGGCGCCGTGGCGCGAGGTGCTGGCGGCGCAGCCCTTCATCCGCTACGACCGCGCGTCGTTCGGCGGGCGCGTGGTGGACCTGTTCCTGAAGAAGCAGCGCATCACGGTGCACGAGGCCGTGGAGTTGGACGAGATCGAGGCCATCGCCAACATGGTGCGCCACGGACTGGGCGTGGCGCTGCTGCCGCGCTTGCGCGGCCTGGATACGGACGGCCTGCGGCTGGTGTCGCTGGGCGATGCGGCGTTTCATCGCGAGATCGGCCTCATCGGGCGGTTGCCGTTCGACGCCGGCAGCGTCCGCGGCAAGATGGCCGAGTGCCTGGCGCGGGCGGCGGGGGCCGCGTTGGCGCCCTGAGCCAGCCAGGGCGGTACAGTGTCGGGGATGCGATCGGCATTCGCGCCAAGACCGCCACCCACGCAGGACACCATGGCATCGACCTCACTGGAAAAACAGCTGCAATTCCTCCGCGAAATCGACCGGCTCAAGACCGTCGTCCGGCAATCGCCGCTGCTGGACCGCAGCCGCAAGGAGAATTCCGCCGAGCATTCCTGGCACCTGGCGCTGTACGCGCTGGTGCTGAGCGAATACGCCAGCGGTCCGGTGGATACCCAGCGGGTCATGCGGATGCTGCTGCTGCACGACGTGGTCGAGATCGACGTCGGCGATTTCCCGATCCACGGCGGATCGTCGGCGGCCTGGCAGGCCGAGCACGAGGACAAGGCGGCGCAGCGGCTGTTCGGCTTGCTGCCCTCGCCGCAGGGCGATGAGTTCCTGGCGCTGTGGCGGGAATTCGAGCAGGCCGAGAGCGAGGACGCGCGCTTCGCCAAGGCGCTGGACCGCTTCCAGCCGCTGCTGATCAACGTGTTCACGGGTGGCGGCACCTGGACCGAGAACGGCGTGTCGCGCGAGCAGGTGCTGGCCCGCTACGGGCCGGTGATCCAGCGCGGGGCGCCGAAATTGTGGGACGTCTGTGAGCGCTGGGTGGCGGCGCATTTCGCGGGCCGGGCATGATGTGATCCGCGTCTGGGGGCTCACGTTCCCGTCCAGCCGCGGCCGTCCTGCGTCCGCATCCGCCCGTGCCACGCGCATGGAAAAGGCCCGCTCGCGCGGGCCTTTCTCTTGAGCGCCTTTCCTTTACAGCCGGTCGCAGCGCACCGTGATCGGATGATCGCGCAGCGTCGTCATGACCAAATCATCGACCTCGCCATCGACGTCGGTGATCACGTAGCCGATCTGGCCCTTGGTCTGCAGGGTCTGGCTGACGATGTTCAGGCCGTGCTGCGCCATCAGGTTGTCCAGCGTGCCCAGCGCGCCGGGGGCGTTGCGGTGCACGTGCAGGATGCGGGTGGCGCCGGCCTGTTCCAGGTAGGGCAGTTCGGGGAAGTTGACCGCGCCCTTGGTGGTGCCGGCCTGCAGGAAGCGCACCAGCTTCTCGGCCACTTCGCGGCCGATGTTCTCTTGCGATTCCTGCGTGCTGCCGCCGATGTGCGGGGTGAGGATGACGTTGGGCAGGCCGATCAGCGGGCTGGCCAGCGGTTCGTCGGCGCCCTTGGGTTCGGTGGGGAACACGTCGAGCGCGGCGCCCGCCAGATGGCCGGACTTGAGCGCGGCGTGCAGGGCGTCGATGTCGACCACGGTGCCGCGCGAGGCGTTGATGAGGATGGCGCCGCGGCGCATGCGGGCAATGGTCTCCGCATTCATGATGTTCTCGGTGGACTTGCCGCCGGGCACGTGCAGGGTGACCACGTCGGCCTGCTCCAGCAGGTCGTTGAGCGAGCCGGCCGGGCGGGCGTTGCCCAGCGGCAGCTTGGCTTCGACGTCGTGGTAGATGACGCGCATGCCGAGGCCTTCGGCCAGGGTGCTGATCTGCGAGCCGATGTTGCCGTAGCCGACGATGCCGAGCGTCTTGCCACGGGTCTCGAAGGCGCCGGCGGCGCTCTTGTCCCAGTGGCCGAGATGGACGCGGGCGTTCTTTTCGGGGATGCGGCGCAACAGCAGGATGGCTTCGCCCAGCACCAGCTCGGCGACCGAGCGGGTGTTGGAGAAGGGCGCATTGAACACCGGGATGCCGCGCTGCATGGCGGTGTCGAGGTCGACCTGGTTGGTGCCGATGCAGAAGCAGCCGACCACGCGCAGGTCGGGGTTGCCGGACAGCAGGGCGGCATCCAGGTGGGTACGAGAACGGATGCCCGCGACCTGGGCGCCGCGCAGGGCGTCCTGCAGCTGCGCCGGCGGCAGGGCCGCGGCGTGCGTGACGATGTCGGTGTAGCCGGCGGCTTCGAAGACGGCGCGGGCGCTCGGGTGGATGTTCTCGAACAGGACGATGTGTGCCATGACTGCCAGGGGTCGGGTGAGAAATGCGTTTTATTTATTGTGGCGCATTTTTGCTGCGGTGCAAGAGGTACCCATTGCCCGGGTGGGGATGAATTGTTTCAGAACGGCCGCCCGCCGCCCGGCCGGGAGCATCCCCGGGGCATCTCCTAACGATACGCCTGGAACACCTTGGCGCCGCCGCGCTTGTCCACCAGCAGGACATCATGTGGCGTCTTGCGGCCCCCGTATTCGGGGCCGTCCATGCCGGGCGAACCCAGCGGCATGCCAGGCGCGGCAAGGCCGGCGGCATCGGGCTTTTCGAGCAGCAGGCGGCGCACGTCGCTGGCCGGCACGTGGCCTTCGATGGCATAGCCGTCCACCACGGCCGTATGGCACGAGCCATAGTCGGCCATGCCGGCGTTGCGGCGCACCGGGCCGGTGTCCTGGACGTCGTGGGTGGTGACCTCGAAGCCGTTGTCGCGCATGTGCTTGACCCAGTCCTCGCAGCAGCCGCAGGTGGGCGTCTTCCACACCTGGACCTTGGGGGCGGATTGGGCCTGCGCGAGGATCGGCGCGGCGTACAGGGGCAGGGACAGCGCGGCCGCCAGCAGCAGGCGACGGGCGGGGATGAGAGGTGTTTTCATGGGTCTCCGCGAGAAAGATCAGAACCAGAAGCTCACGCCGGCCAGCACGGCGGCCTGCGAGCGACCTTGGCCGGCGGCGGACGCATAGTCCGCGGTGCGGCCGAACTTACGTTCGAAGGATACCCCGACGTAGGGCGCGAACTGGCGCGTGATCTCGTAGCGCAGGCGCAGCGACAGCGAAGCGTCGGACAGGCCCGAGCCGATGCCGCGCTCCGGGTCGTTGCGGCCGTAGGCGCTGGCCTCGATCTCCGGCGTGAAAATCAGACGCTGGGTAAGCAGCAGATCGTACTCGGCCTTCAGGGCCAGCGCGGTGCGGCCCGATGGGCCGGCGTAGGCGGTGGTCTCGAACTCGATGTTGTAGGGCAGCACGCCCTCGAGGCCGAGCGCGGCCCAGTTGCGCTTGGGACCGGTGCCGAAGTCGCGCCGCGCGCCCAGTTGCAGGTCCCAGAAAGGCGAGATGGCGTGACTCCAGAGGGCCTCGACCTTGGCGCCGGAACCGCCGCCGCTTTCGCGTTCGCCTTCGCTCTTGATCACCAGCCGGTCGGTGGCGGTGCCCCACCAGAAGCGGCCGTCCCATTCCAGCGCGTTCTGGCCGTCGCGGTTGCGCGACCAGCCGAACTTGTCGAACAGCAGCCGCGACGAGGCGTCCCTGTCCATCATGTGCGGGTGCAGGCCGTAGCTGTCATAGCCACGCTCGCCGGCGCCGTCGCTGGACGGCAGGCTGCCGACGGGCGGCGCGGCGGCCGGCGCGCCGTGGTTCATGCCGGGCATGGAGGAATGATCCATGGCGGGCGGCATCGCGGGCTTTGGCTTGGCGCTGCCGTGGTCCATGCCGGGCATGGAGGAATGGTCCATGACGGGCGGCATCGCGGGCTGTGGCTTGGCGGCGCCGTGGTTCATGTCCGGCATCGAACCATGATCCATGCCGGAATGGTCGTTCATGGCCTGGCCGAGGGCCGGCTGGCCGGCCAGGGCCGCCAGCAGGGCGGCGGCCAGCGCGGCGTGGCGGAACGGGGGAAAGGAAGTGCGCATATTCCGGTTTCTCATCGCCTACTCCACCACGACCGCCCTGAACATGCCGGCCTCCATGTGGTACAGCAGGTGGCAGTGGTAGGCCCAGTTGCCGCGGGCATCGGCGCTGACGCGGTAGCTCAGGCGCTGCGCCGGATTGAGCGACAGGGTGTGCTTGCGGACCTGGAAGGCGCCGTCGGGCGATTCCAGGTCGCTCCACAGGCCGTGCAGGTGGATGGGGTGGGTCATCATGGTGTCGTTGACCAGCACGAAGCGCACGCGCTCGCCGTAGCGCAGCACGATGGGCTTGGCGTCGGAGAACTTCACGCCGTTGAACGACCACATGTAGCGTTCCATGTTGCCGGTCAGGTGCAGCTCGATCTCGCGGGTTGGCGCGCGGTTGTCGTCGGGTTCGCGGATCGAGCGCAGGTCGGCGTAGGTCAGCACGCGGCGGCCGTTGTCGCGCAGGCCGATGCCGGGGTCGTCCAGGCGGGTGGAGACCACGTCGGGCAGCATTGAATTGCCCGGGCCGCGTTCCTCGGGATAGGGGTGCCTGACCTCGACGATGCCGCCCTGGTCCGCGCCGCCGCCGTGGGAGCTGCCGTGGTCCATGCCGGGCATGGCGCCATGGTTCATGCCGGCCATCGCGCCGGCGGTCGCCTCGGGCGCGGCGCCATGATCCATGCCGCCCATGTCGTGCTTCATGCCCATGTCCATCATGCCGAGCAGCTGCACCCGGTCGATCGCGGGCACCTCGGCCTGCATGCCGGGGCGCGGCGCCAGGGTGGCGCGGGCGTAGCCGGAACGGTCCATGGCCTGCGAGAAGATGGTGTAGGCGCGGTCTTCGGCGGGCTCGACGATCACGTCGTAGGTCTCGGCCACGGCGATGCGGAATTCCTCCACGTCGACCGGCCGGACGTCCTGGCCGTCGGCCGCCACCACCGTCATCTTCAGGCCGGGGATGCGCACGTCGAAGTACGTCATGGCCGAGCCGTTGATGAAGCGCAGCCGCACGCGTTCGCCCGGCTTGAACAGGCCGGTCCAGTTGCCGGCCGGCGTCGCGCCGTTGGTCAGGAAGGTGTACGTGGCGCCGGAGACGTCCGCCAGGTCGGACGGGTTCATGCGCATCTGTTCCCACATCAGGCGCTCGGACAGCGCCGCCCGCCATCCCTTCTCGCCGGCCTCGCGGATCAGGCTCTCGACGCTGGGCTGGTTGCGGTTGTAGTAGTCGGGCATGGCCTTGAGCTTGTCGAAGACCCGCATCGGGTCTTCGTCCGTCCAGTCCGACAGCAGCACGGTGTAGTCACGGTCCGCGGCGATGGGATCGGGCCGCTTCGGGTCGATGACGATGGCGCCGTACAGGCCGGTCTGCTCCTGGAACCCCGAGTGGCTGTGATACCAGTAGGTGCCGCTCTGGCGCACGTCGAAGCGGTAGGTGAAGGTCTGGCCCGGATCGATGCCCGGGAAACTCAGGCCCGGCACGCCGTCCATTTCCGTGGGCAGCAGGATACCGTGCCAGTGGATCGAGGTCTGTTCGCGCAGGCGGTTGGTCACGTGCAGCGTGACCGTGTCGCCCTCGCGCCAGCGCAGCAGCGGGGCCGGCACCTGGCCATTGACGGTGGTGGCGATGCGGGCGGCGCCGGTGTAGTTGACCGGCGTTTCGCCGATCTCCAGGTGGAATTCGGTGCCGCGCAGTTCGGCGGGCGCGGCCGCGGCCTGCGCCGCGCGCGGGCCCGCGCTGGCGGCGCGCCAGCCGCCCAGCGCCGCCAACGCGCCGCCGGCGGCCAGTCCCTGCACGAAGCGGCGGCGGGTGGGAATAGGGAAGGTTTTCATGAGGGATCCGCGGCGGCGTTATTGCACCGACACCGCGCCCTTCATGCCGGCGGTGTAGTGGCCGGGTTCCAGGCAGCCGAAAGAAACGGTGCCGGCGCGGTCGAACTTCCAGACGATCTGGCCGCTCTTGCCCCCCTCCAGCGAGATCGCGTTGGCCTCTTCGTGGCGCATGCCGGGGTCCTTCATCATCATGGCGTAGTGGGCCTGCAGGTCGGCGTCGGTGCCCAGCACCATTTCATGGCGGATGCGGCCCGAGTTGCGCACGTTGAAGCGCACGGTCTCGCCGGCCTTGACCTGCACCTGCGCCGGCGTGAAGCGCATGGCGTCGGTCATGTCGATGTCGATGCTGCGGGTGACGCGGGCGGCGTCGCCGGGCGTGCCGATGGGGGCGGAGGCCGCCGGCATGGCGTGGCCGGCGTGTTCGCCATGGGCGCCGGCCGCGAAGGCGGTGCCGGTGCCGAGCAGCGCGGCCAGGGCCGTGATCTGGGTGATGCGGAGCAAAGTGCCTTTCATGCTGTTCCCTTGATGGGGGTTGACCATGGGAGGCACTTTAGGAAAACCGGGGTGACCCGGTTCTGTCGCGAAGATTACTTCTTTGTAATGTGGCCGCCGGCGGTGTCCGGGCCCGACCCGCGCAGGGTGATGCCGACCACCGTGCCCTCGGCGCCGGAGGCCGCGTCGACCTCGCCGCCATGCATGCGGGCGATGGCGCGCACGATCGCCAGGCCCAGGCCGTGGCCCTCGCTGCGCGGCGCGCGCGCCTGGCCGGAGCGGAAGAAGCGGTCGAAGATGCGCGGCAGGTCGGCCGCCGGGATCGGCGCGCCGGGGTTGCGCACTTCGACCCGCGCGCCGGCCGGGCGAGGCTGGCAGGCCAGCACGATCTCGCCGCCGCGCGGCGTGGCCTTGATGGCGTTGGAAATCAGGTTCGCCAGCGCGCGGCGCACCAGTCCGGGGTTGGCGGCGACGATGGCGTCGCCGTCGCAGCGCAGCGTGACGCCGCGGTCTTCCAGCGCCGCCTCGTAGAAGTCGGCGACGCGCCGGGCCTCGGCGGCCAGCGACACCGGCGCCAGGTCGGCGGCGCGCTCGCCGCGGTCGGCGCGGGCCAGGAACAGCATGTCGTTGACCAGCGTCTTCAGGTCTTCCAGCGTTTCCAGGTTGGATTCGAGCGCGTCGCGCAACTCGGCCGCGTCGCGGCCGCTGGACAGGGTCACCTGGGTGCCGTTGATCAGCGTGGCCAGCGGCGTGCGCAGTTCGTGCGCCACGTCGGCGTTGAATCCTTCCATCTGCTGGTAGGCGGCCTGCAGCCGTTCCAGCGTGCGGTTGAACGACAGCACCAGCTCATGCAGCTCGCGGTCGGTGTCGCGCAGCGGCAGGCGCACGGCCAGGTTGTCGGGCTGGATGCGGGCCGCCTGTTCCGACAGCCGCCGCGTGGGCGCCATGCTGCGGCGCACGGCCCAGGCCGCCAGCACCACGGTGGCGCCCACCCACAGCGCGCAGATCAGCGCCAGCGCGGTGCCGTAGGCGTAAAGGAACTGCGAACTGGTGCGGGTGCTGACCGCCACCGTCAACTGCGCGCCTGGCAGGATGCGGTCGTCGACCGCGACGCGCAGGCCGCGCAGGCGGCTGCCGTCGGCCTGCTGCAACAGCACCTGCCGGTCCGGCAGGACCTGCAGGGTTTCGGGGATGGCGCCGCCATAGACTGGATGGCCCTGCGCGTCGACGATCCAGATGCCGAGCTGGCTCTGGCCGGCGCGCATGTCGTCGAAGGTGGCGGCCAGGTCGTGCAGGCCGCGCGCGTTGTTCTGCATGTCGATCAGGTGGTTGATCAGTTCCAGCTTGCCGCTGACCTCGGTGATCTCCTGGCGTTCGACTTCGCGCTTGAGGGCCCAGAACAGGGTGGCGCCGGCCAGGCTGGAAACCAGCAGCGCGATCGCGCCCAGCAGCAGGGTCAGGCGCGCCTGCATCGAGCGCACGCGCGGCGGCTTCATCCGCGCGCGGGCTCCGGCCGCGATTCGAGCACGTAGCCCATGCCGCGCACGGTGTGCAGCAGCTTGGCCTCGAACGGGTCGTCCAGCTTGCTGCGCAGGCGCCGCACGGCCACGTCGATGACGTTGGTGTCGCTGTCGAAATTCATGTCCCAGACCTGTTCGGCCAGGGTGGTGCGCGACAGCACCTGGCCCTGGCGCCGCAGCAGCAGGGCCAGCAGGTTGAATTCCTTGGCGGTCAGGTCCAGGCGGCGGCCGCCGCGCGCGACCTTGCGCCGCGCCAGGTCGAGTTCCAGGTCGGCCAGGCGGAACACGGTGGGTTCCTGCGAGCGGCCGCGCCGCAGCAGCGCCTGCACGCGGGCCAGCAGCTCGGAGAAGGCGAAGGGCTTGATCAGGTAATCGTCGGCGCCGCCTTCCAGCCCGCGCACGCGGTCCTCGACGGCGTCGCGCGCGGTCAGCATCAGGATCGGCGTGTCCTTGTTGGCGCGCACCGCGGCCAGGATGCCGAAGCCATCCACGCCGGGCAGCATCACGTCCAGCACGATCAGGTCGTAGGCGCCTTCCAGCGCCAGGTGCAGGCCGTTGACGCCGTCGCGCGCCAGGTCGACCACATGGCTCTGCTCCGACAGGCCTTTCTTGAGGTAGTCGGCCAGCTTGGGTTCGTCTTCGATGACCAGGATGCGCATGGCCGGGAATTTACCATCCGCGCCGCGGTTGCGGCGCGGATCATGCGCGTGGCGCGCCGGCGTGTCAGGCGGATGGGTCGACCGCGATGCGATCCGGCGGGAAGCGCAGCGCGAACAGGCTGCCCTTGCCAGGCTCGCTGCTGATGAGCAGCTCGGCATCGTGGCGCATGGCGATGTGCTTGGTGATGGCCAGGCCCAGGCCGGTGCCGCCGACCGCGCGCGAGCGGCCGCGGTCGACGCGGTAGAAGCGTTCGGTCAGGCGCGGGATGTGGCGCGCGGGGATGCCGATGCCGGTGTCCTGCACGCTGTAGCGCCCGCCGCCGTCGGCCTCGCGTTCCCAGCGCACGGTGATGGTGCCGCCGTCGGGCGTGTAGCGTACGGCGTTGGTCAGCAGGTTCGACAGGGCCGAGGTCAGTTCGGTCTCGGCGCCGAGCACGTCGACGGTTTCGTCGATGTGCCATTCGATCACATGGCGTCCGCCCGACAGCGCCTCGATCTGCTGGCGCGCCTTTTGCAGCAGCGCGCCCATGTTGACCGCGCGCGGGTCGCTGCCCGGCGACGATTCCAGCGTCGACAGCGTCAGCAGGTCCTCGACGATGGCCTGCATGCGCTGGGCCTGCTCGTGCATCATGTCCAGGTACTGCGCCCGCTGCTCGGGGGGCAGGGCGTCGGCGGGCATGTCGCGCAGCGTTTCCAGGAAACCCGCCAGCACCGTCAGCGGCGTGCGCAGCTCGTGCGAGACGTTGGCGACGAAATCGCGGCGCGTGGTTTCCAGGCGCTCGATCTGGGTCACGTCGCGGGTGATGAGCAGGCGCTGGTTGCTGGCGTAGGCCGTCAGCTGCATCATCATCAGCCGCTCCTGGCCGTTCTGGCCCAGGCGCACCAGGATGGGATCGGGCCAGGAGGCGCGGTGCGCGTATTCGACGAATTCCGGCGCGCGCAGCAGGTTCAGCAGGTTGTGGCCGCGGTCGGCCGGCAGGCGCAGGCCCAGGTGCTGGCGCGCCATGCGGTTGCACCAGTCGATCTGGAAGTCTTCATTGAGCGTGACCGCGCCGTCGGGCAGGGCCTGGGCCGCCGCCAGCATGCCCTGCATGGTGTCGCGGGTTTCGGCCAGCTCGCGGGCCCGGGCGCGGGTGTAGCGGTAGAGGGGGGCGAGGATATCGTCCCAGGGGCCGACCGAGGCGGGCGGCGAGGTGTCGGGATGCCTGGCCCAGTGGGAAACCAGGTGCAGGCGCCAGCTGCGCCACAGCAGCATGACGACCAGGGCGGCGCTGAACAGCACCCAGCCGGCGGGATCTCCAATGAGCCATTGCGCCAATAGCGCGATCGCCGCCCACAGGGCGACCAGGATAAGGGTGCGCAGCCAGATCATCGTGCGGGAGTTTTACCGCGCCGGGACCTGTGCCGTAAACCGGTAGCCGCTGCCGCGCACCGTTTCCACGTGCGCATCGTGGCCGCTGGGCTCCAGGGCCTTGCGCAGGCGGCGGATGTGCACGTCGACGGTGCGTTCCTCGACGAAGACGTGATCGCCCCAGACCTGGTCCAGCAGTTGCGAACGCGAGAACACGCGTTCCGGATGGGTCATGAAGAAATGCAGCAGGCGGAATTCGGTGGGGCCGATCTGCAGCGACTGGCTGTTGCCCGACAGGCGGTGCGTCACCGGATCGAGCTTGAGGCCGCCGACGTCGATCACGTCGTCGGTCAGTTGCGGCGCGCGGCGGCGCAGCACGGCCTTGATGCGGGCCATCAGCTCCTTGGGCGAGAAGGGCTTGGTGATGTAGTCGTCGGCCCCGGCTTCGAGGCCATCGACCTTGTCCTGCTCGGAACCCTTGGCGGTCAGCATGATGACCGGGACGGCGCGGGTGCGCTCGTCGTTGCGCAGCTTGCGCGCCATGGCCAGGCCGGAGGTGCCGGGCAGCATCCAGTCCAGCAGGATCAGGTCGGGCAGTTCGGCGCGGATCAGGGTCTGGGCCTGGTCGGCGTCGAAGGCGCGCAGCACCTTGTGGCCGGCGAAGGACAGGTTGACGGCGATCAGTTCCTGGATTGCGGGTTCGTCTTCGACGACGAGGATGGTGCTGGACATGGCGAATAGGGCACGCTTCGGAGCGCCGGCGCGGCGCGAACATTGCGATAGTATGGCCGCAATATTTCAGGTATGTGACCGCACGGCGCCTTCCCGCGCCCGCGGGCGGCATCCGGCGGGCCCCGATAGGCTACCATTGGACGATATATCGGGAATTCACCATGCAAAACCCCTCCGAATCGCAACATTCCGCGGATTCCGCGTCCCAATCGACGCATTTCGGCTTCCAATCGGTGCCGGAAAGCGAAAAAGCCCGCAAGGTCGCCGAAGTCTTCCACTCGGTGGCGCAGCGCTACGACATCATGAACGATTTCATGTCGGCCGGCCTGCACCGCGTCTGGAAGGCCTTCACCATCGGTCGCGCCGCCATCCGCCCCGGCATGAAGGTGCTGGACATCGCGGGCGGCACCGGCGACCTGGCCAAGGCTTTCGCCAAGCGCGCGGGCCCCACCGGCGAGGTCTGGCTGACCGATATCAACGATTCCATGCTGCGCGTCGGCCGCGACCGCCTGGCCGACGCCGGCCAGCTGGTGCCCACCGCCGTCTGTGACGCCGAGCGCCTGCCGTTCCCGACGGGCTATTTCGACCGCGTCAGCGTGGCTTTTGGGCTGCGCAACATGACCCACAAGGATCGCGCCCTGGCCGAGATGACCCGCGTGCTCAAGCCGGGCGGCAAGCTGCTGGTGCTGGAGTTCTCCCGCATCGCCAAGCCGCTGGCGCCGGCCTACGACTGGTATTCCTTCAACGTGCTGCCCTGGCTGGGCAAGACGGTGGCCAAGGACGAGGCCAGCTACCGCTACCTGGCCGAATCCATCCGCATGCATCCCGACCAGGAAACCCTGGCCGACATGCTGCGCACCGCCGGCCTGGAGCGGGTGCAGTACTTCAACCTGACGGCCGGCATCGCGGCCCTGCACGAGGGCGTGCGCCTGGCCTGATTGCGCTGGGTCCGATTCGGCTTGCCGTTGCCCCGGGGGAACTTGTGGGGCGGCGGCTTGTCCGTTATTCTTACGTCATTCAGATTACTGTAAGGAAGTCGCGCTGAAGGACCGCACGATCCGTGCGGCCTTCCGCTGCTCGGGGGCAGCGGGGCGCGGGTACGAGGGAGCACATCCATGACCAAATTCTGTTTCTCGCGGTTTGTCGCCGCGGCGCTCATCGCCATTTCCGGCGCCGCGCTGGTAACGGCGTCGTTCGACGCCGAAGCCCGCCGCGCCGGCGGCGGCAGCAGCGTCGGCCGCCAATCCTCCAATGTGACCCAGCAGCGCCAGGCCACCACGCCGCCGACCGCCGCCAGCAACACCGCGGGCGCCACCGCGGCGCCGGCGGCCGCCGGCGCGGCCACGGCCGGTGCCGCGAGCGCCGCCGCCAAGAGCGGCGCATCGCGCTGGCTGGGCCCCATCGCCGGCATCGCCGCCGGCCTGGGCATCGCCGCCTTGCTGTCGAGCATGGGCCTGTCGGGCGCTTTCGCCGAATTCCTGTCGTCCGCGCTGCTGATCGCCCTGGTCGTGTTTGCCGTGATGTTCATCATCCGCCGCCTGCGCGGCGCCGCGCCGCGTCCGGCCACCCAGGGTGCCTTCGGTGGCGCCAACAACGCGCCCGGCCAGCCGCAGCAACAGCCCATGTGGCGTGAAGCGCTGAAGCCGACCGCCCCGGCCGCGGCGCCGGCCGCTGCCGCCGCGGCGCCGGCCGCCGTGCTGCCCAAGGCAGGCGACGACAACAACTGGTTCGTGCCCGGCGACTTCGATACGCCCAACTTCCTGAAGCAGGCCAAGGAACAGTTCGTGCGCATCCAGGCCGTGTGGGACAGCGGCAGCACCGATCGCCTGCGCGACTACCTGACCGACGACCTGATCACCGAGCTCAAGCCGCAGTTGGCCGAGCGCGGCGCCGCGCCCAACAAGACCGAAGTGGTGCTGCTGAACGCCGAGCTGCTGGGCATCGAAACGGTGTCCGACGGCCACCTGGCCAGCGTGCGCTTCTCGGGCATGCTGCGCGAGACCCCGGGCGCCGAAGCCTTCCGCTTCGAGGAAGTCTGGAACCTGTTCAAGCCCGCCAACGGCGGCTGGCTGCTGGCCGGCATCCAGCAGATCCCGGTCGAATACGCCAGCTGATCGCGGCGGCGTCTCTCTTCCGATAGCGGGGCGGCCAGGCGGCCGTCCGCCACAACCGGCCCTTCAGGGCCGGTTTTTCCATGCGTCGGCGCAAACGGCGCCCGGACTTCCCGTAACAGACCCCCATCCAACCCGGTACACTCCCGATTTACCCATCAACTTCGTCACCCCCGCCCGCGGGGCCGCGGACCGTCATGTCGCCTTTTTCGTTTCTGCCTACTCCTGCACGGCTGGCCGTCGGCGCGCTCAACGCCCTGTTGAAGCGCGAAGACTGGGCGCGCGAACGCCTGGCCCGCCATGCCGGCAAGACGGTGCGTTTCGCGCTGGGCGGATTCACCCTGGGCCTGACCATCGACAGCGAGGGCCTGGCGGCCCAGGCCGACGCGGCGGTGGTGCCCGACGTGACCCTGACGGTGGCGCCCGAGAGGCTGCCGCTGCCGCGCCTGGGCGCGGGGGGCGAAACGCCCGATTTCGCCGAGGCCACGCACATCTCCGGTGACGCGGCCCTGGCGCAGGTGGTGGCGGACCTGTCCAAGCAGTTGCGCTGGGACCCCGAGGACAGCCTGGCCCGCCTGGTCGGCGACATTCCGGCGTTGCGCATCGTCGGCGGCCTGCGCGCGGCGACCGGCGGCGCGCGCCAGGCCGGCCAGCGCCTGGCCGAGAATGTGTCCGAATACCTGGCCGAGGAAAACGGCATGTTGCTGGGCCGGCCGGCGCTGGAGCAATGGCGCCTGGACCTGGCCGAGCTGAACGCCCGCGCCGACGCGCTGGCGCGCTCGGCCGCCGCCCTGCAATCGCGGTTGGCCACGGCCGCCGGCAAGCGGGGCGCCTGACCCATGTTCCCGTTGCTGCGCCTGTTCCGCATCATCCTGGTTTCGCTGCGCTATGGCCTGGACGAGCTGGTGCTCTCCAGCCTGAACCATCCGCTGGCCACCTGCCTGCTGCGCGTCATCCGCCTGGGCACCCGGCCGCGCAAGCCGCGCGGCCTGCGGCTGCGCCTGGCGCTGGAATCGCTGGGGCCGATCTTCGTGAAGTTCGGCCAGGTGCTGTCGACCCGCCGCGACCTGATCCCGGCCGACATCGCCAACGAGCTGGCGCTGCTGCAGGACCGCGTGCCGCCGTTCCCGTCGGCCCAGGCCGCCGCCTGCATCGAGGCCGCGCTGGGCGCGCCGCCCGAAAAGCTGTTCGCGCAGTTCCAGGTCGACCCGGTGGCGTCGGCCTCCATCGCCCAGGTGCACTTCGCGGTGCTGCACGACGGCCGCGAGGTGGCGGTCAAGGTGCTGCGCCCGGGCATGCTCAGCATCATCGAGAAAGACCTGTCGCTGCTCAAGATCGTGGCCCGCATCATCGAGCGCCTGGGCGCCGATGGCCGCCGGCTCAAGCCGCGCGAGGTGGTGGCCGAGTTCGACAAGTACCTGCACGATGAACTCGACCTGGTGCGCGAGGCCTCCAATTGCAGCCAGTTGCGCCGCAATTTCGGCCCGGAATCCGGCCGCGGCGACATGCTGATGGTGCCCGAGGTGATCTGGGAATACACCGCGTCCACCGTGTTCACCATGCAGCGCATGTACGGCGTGCCGGTGGGCCAGGTCGAGCGCATGCGCGCCGCCGGCATCGACATCCCGACCCTGGCGCGCACCGGCGTCGAGATCTTCTTTACCCAGGTGTTCACCGACGGCTTCTTCCACGCCGACATGCACCCGGGCAACATCTACGTGTCCGACCGGCCCGAGACGCTGGGCAGCTACATCGCCCTGGACTTCGGCATCGTCGGCTCGCTGTCGGAATTCGACAAGAACTACCTGGCGCAGAACTTCCTGGCCTTCTTCCACCGCGACTACCGCCGCGTGGCGCAATTGCACATCGAGTCCGGCTGGGTGCCGCCCGATACGCGCGAGGAAGAACTGGAGGGCGCGGTGCGCGCCGTCTGCGAACCCTATTTTGACCGGCCGTTGTCCGAGATTTCGCTGGGCCAGGTGCTGTTGCGCCTGTTCCAGACCTCGCGCCGGTTCAATGTGGAGATCCAGCCGCAGCTGGTGCTGCTGCAGAAGACGTTGCTGAACGTCGAAGGCCTGGGGCGGCAGCTCGACCCCAACCTGGATCTCTGGAAGACCGCCAAGCCCTACCTGGAACGCTGGATGCGCCAGCGTGTCGGAATCAAGGGCTTGCGGCAGAGCCTGGAGAAAGAAGCCGCGCAGTGGTCGCAGATGCTGCCCGCGCTTCCCAGGCTGGTCCACGACCACCTGAACCGCCCGAATCTCTCGCCGGCCCTGCTGGCCGAGATGGCGCAGTTGCGGCGGGCCCAGGAGCAGAGCAACCGGCTGGTCGCGGCGCTGGTTGGCGTGCTGGCCCTGGGGATCGGGGTGGCGTTGTGGGCATTGACCCGATAGGCGGCGCGATGGTGTAAGTGCGATCCCCTGTCATGTTTCATTCATGAAACGGTCATCATAGCTTCGCGGGAGACGGCGAAAAATAGCGCTGGGCAGACTTGTGCAGCGTCACGCCGGCAAGTGCGTGCGCCATTCATCAATTTCTATAGCCCCACTGGCGGGACGAAAACAAGGGCAGAACATGCTTTATCCTGAACTCTTCAAGACCATGGAAGCGGTGCGCTGGAACATGGCGCACGATATTCCCTGGGGCGACTTCGATCGCAGCAAGCTCTCGGACGAGCAGGCGCACACGATCAAGATGAACGCCATCACCGAATGGGCCGCGCTGCCGGCCACCGAGATGTTCCTGCGCGACAATCGCGGCGACAGCGATTTCTGCGCCTTCATGTCGGTGTGGTTCTTCGAAGAGCAGAAGCATTCCCTGGTGCTGATCGAATACCTGCGCCGCTTCCGTCCCGATCTGGTGCCCACGGAAGAAGAACTGCACAACGTGCGCTTCGAATTCGACGTCGCGCCCGAGCTGGAAACGCTGATGCTGCACTTCTGCGGCGAGGTGCGCCTGAACCACTGGTACCGCCGCGCCGCCGAATGGCACACCGAGCCGGTCATCAAGGCCATCTACAAGACCGTGGCGCAGGACGAGGCCCGTCACGCCGGCGCCTACCTGCAGTACATGCGCCGCGCGCTGCACAACCGCGGCGAGGACACCAGCGTCCAGGCGCGCCTGGCGTTCTCCAAGATCGGCGTGCTGATGGCCTCGGCCGGCCGCACCCAGCAGGCGCTGCATCCGACCAACCTGCACGTCAACAAGGACCTGTTCCCCAACGACACGGTGCAGTCGCGCCTGCCCGAGCCGGGCTGGCTGGAGCATTGGCTGGACAGCCAGATCCGCTTCGACGGCATCTGGGAACAGAAGGTCGCCACCCGTATCCTGCACATCCTGTCCAAGCTGATGGACCGCAGCTTCGAGACGGTCAAGGACCTGAACCGCTACCGCAAGGAAATGACGGCGCTGGTGGTGCCCAAGGAAAAGGAAATCGTGCTGGCCGGCGCCTGATCGGGCGCCACGGCGGCGCGCGCCTGCCCCGGCCGGGCGCGTTCGATGACCGATGACGGCGGCCGCGGCCGCCGTCGTACAATCGCGCCATGCCAGCCGCCCGTTTCGAATCCAAAGTCCTGTCCCGCGACGACTGCGTCGCCGCCGTTGCCGCCGGCCGCCTGCCGCGGCCGCTGGTGTTCACCAATGGCGTCTTCGACATCCTGCATCGGGGCCACGCCACCTACCTGGACCAGGCCGCCCAGCTGGGCGCGACGCTGGTCGTGGCGGTCAATACCGATGAGTCGGTGCGCCGCCTGGGCAAGGGCGCCGAGCGCCCGCTGAACCGCATGGAAGACCGCGCCGCGCTGCTGGCGGCGCTGGGCTTCGTCACCGTAGTGACCTCGTTCCACGAGGACACGCCCGAGGCCCTGATCGGCCAGCTCAAGCCGGACCTGATCGTCAAGGGCGGCGACTACGACATGGAAAAGCTGCCCGAGACCGCCCTGGTCAAGTCCTGGGGCGGCCGCGCGGTGGCCATTCCGTTCGAGTTCGAGCGGTCCACCACGGCGCTGGTCAGGAAGATCCAGGGCAGCTGACCGCGCCCGCGCTCAGCGCGGCTCGCGCAGCAGGCGGTTGATGGCGTCCAGGTCGGACTCGGCCAGGATGCCGCTGGTGGCCTTCAGGCGCAGCCCCGACAGCACCGTGCTGTAGCGCGCCAGCGCCAGGTCGCGCTGGGTGGCGTAGAGCTGCTGCTGGGCGTTGAGCACGTCCAGGTTGATGCGCACGCCCACTTCGTAGCCCGTGCGGTTGGCTTCGACCGCGGCGCGGCTGGATTTCTCGCCCGCCTCCAGCGCCTGGATGCGCGCCAGGCCGCTGGTGACGCCGGTGTAGTACTGGCGCGCGGCCTGCACCGCCTGGCGCCGCGCCGCCTCGAAATCGTGGCGCGCCTTCTGTTCCAGCTGCACTTTTTCCGTGACCTGCGAGGACACGCCACCCCCCGAATACAGCGGAATCGACAGCACCACGCCGATGGTGCTGTCGATCGGCTTGCCCGGCGCGGCGTTGCGCATCACCGCATCGCTGGCGCTGCCGCTGGTGGCGCGCAGGTTCAGGGTGGGGTAGTGGCCGCTCCTGGCGATCTGGATTTCGCGTCCGGCGATGCGGGTCATCAGTTGCGCCCGCAGCACCTCCAGACTGGAGGATTCGGCCTGGTTGCTCCAGTCCGCCACGCGAGCCGGCTGCGGCGCGGGCAATTGCACCCCGGGCGGCAGTTCGGCCAGCGCGCCAGGGGCCGTGCCGATGATCTTGGCCAGTTCCTCGCGGCGCACGTCCAGGTCGTTCTGCAGGCGCAGTTCCTGCGCCACCACCAGGTCGTAGCGCGCCTGCGCTTCGTAGGTGTCGGTGATGGTGGCGTTGCCCAGCTCGAAATTGCGCTTGGCCGACTCCAGCTGGCCGGCCACGGCGGCCTTCTCGGCCTCGGTCGCGGTCAGGGCGTCCTGGGCGTACAGCACGTTGAAATAGGCGTCGGCCACGCGCAGCAGCAGGTCCTGGTAGGCCTGCTGCAATTGCACTTCGACGTCGGCGACGATGAGCTTGGACTGCTCGTAGTTCTGCCAGCGGCCCCAGTCGAACAGCGGCTGGGTCAGCGCCAGGTCCCAGACGCCGCGGCCGCCGCTGTAGGCCATGCTCAGGCCGCGGGTGCTGCGGGTTTCCTGGTAGGCGCCGCCGACGCCGGCCGAGACCTCGGGCAGCAGCAGGGCGCGCGCCTGCGGCTCTTTTTCGAGGCCGGCGCGGTAGCTGGCGCGCGCCGCGGCGTAGATCGGGTCATTGCCCAGGGCGGATTGCCATACCTGCAGCAGGTTCTGCGCGCACGCGGCAGACGGGCCGACACTTGCGGCGGAGGTAAAAACCAGTAAAGCCGTAAGCAGTCGGACGCGCATGATCTGTCAGGGGGAGGGGTGCTGCTCCAGGGAATCCAGGGCGGGAGCCCGTGGCCGGGCGGGCCGGCGTGGCGGGGCCGAAGGGCCCCGCCTGGGAACTCAGAACTTGAACTGCGACACCGTGGCGCCGCGCAGGGGCTTGATGACCGTTTCGAACAGATTGACGGTCTCGAAGCTGGCGGCGGTGGTGCGGGTGATGCGACAGGCCGTCATGACGGGGGCCTGGCCGACGACGACGACCAGGCGGCCGCCCACGCGCAGCTGGTACTTGAGCGCGTCCGGCACGACCGGCACGGAACCCGTCACCAGGATCGCGTCGTATTCGGTGGAGCCCCAGCCGTTGCGGCCGTCGCCGGTTTCGACCTTGACGTTGGTGACGTTGTTCATCTGCAGGTTCTGCTGCGCGAACGTGACCAGGCGGCTGTCGATCTCGACCGAGGTGACCTGCTGCGCCAGGTAGCCCAGCAGCGCGGCCTGGTAGCCGGAGCCGGTGCCGATTTCCAGCACGCAGTCGGATTTGCTCAGTTGCAGTTCCTGGGCCAGGCGGGCTTCGACCTTGGGCGCGAGCATGGTCTGGCGGGTGTTGACCGCGTTGATTTCCAGCGGCAGTTCCAGGTCGGAAAACGCCAGGGCGCGCAGGGCCGGCGGAACGAACTGTTCGCGGCGCACATCGAACAGCGCCTGCAGCACGTTGGCGTCCAGGACGTCCCAGGGGCGGATCTGCTGTTCCACCATGTTGAAGCGGGCTTGTTCTACGTCGGGCAGGGTCGAAGCGTTCATGACGGTCAGAAAAAACAGAGGAATCAACTGACCATTGTACCGATTCGTAGCGTCCTGTGACGCCGCCGGGGCCGCGGCCTGGTTACAGACCGGGGAAACCGTCAGCCAGGGCGGCGCTTTCGGACGCAATGACGGCCGGTATCACCACCAGGCGTGGAAGTGGTGCACCGGGCCATGGCCGGAACCGACCGACAGGCGTTCGGCGTGGCGGATGGCTTCGGTCAGGTAGGCCTTGGCGCGGCGCGCGGCCTCGGGCACGTCCTCGACCTGGGGCAGCAGCGCGGCCAGGGCGGCCGACAGGGTGCAGCCGGTGCCATGGGTGTTGGCGGTCTCGATGCGGTGGCCGGGCAGCTCGATCATGCGGTCGCCGTCGTGCAGCAGGTCGATGGTGTCGTTGCCGGGCAGGTGGCCGCCCTTGACCATGACCCAGCGCTGGCCCGAATGCGCCAGCTTGTTGCGCAGGCGTTCGGCCACCCGTCGCATTTCCTTGACCGTTTCCACCGGACGTTCTTCCAGCAGCACGCCGGCCTCGGGCAGGTTGGGGGTGAGCAGCGTGGCCTGCGGCAGCAGCGCTTCGCGCATGGCGCCGACGGCGTCGCGTTCCAGCAGCAGGTCGCCGCTCTTGGCCACCATGACCGGGTCCAGCACCACGTGGGCCGGGGTCCACTTGGCCAGCTTCTCGGCCACCACCTGGATCACCGGCTGCTGGCCCAGCATGCCGATCTTGACCGCGTCGATGCGCACGTCGGCGAACAGGGTGTCGATCTGCTGGCCGACGAAGGCCGGCGGCACCGGCGAGATGCCGCTGACGCCCTGGGTGTTCTGCGCGGTGAGCGCGGCGATGACGGCGCAGCCATAGGCGCCCAGGGCGCTCATGGCCTTGACGTCGGCCAGGATGCCGGCGCCGCCGGACGGGTCGACGCCGGCGATGGTCAGCGCGTTGGGGATCGGGCGGCCGTTGGCGGCCGGCTGGCGGCTGCTCATTTGGCGGCGCCGGGCGCGGCGGTGATCAAGCCCTCGGTGGGCGAGCTGGGCGCGCCGCTGTAGAGCTTTTTCGGCATGCGGCCGGCCAGGAAGGCCTCGCGGCCGGACTCGACGCCCTTCTTCATGGCGCTGGCCATCAGCACCGGGTCGCGCGCGGCGGCGATGGCGGTGTTCATCAGCACGGCGTCGCAACCCAGTTCCATGGCGATGGCGGCGTCCGAGGCGGTGCCCACGCCGGCGTCCACCACCACCGGCACGCGCGCCTGGTCGATGATCAGGCGCAGGTTCCAGGGATTCAGGATGCCCATGCCGGAGCCGATCAGCGAGGCCAGCGGCATCACGGCCACGGCGCCCATGTCTTCGAGCATGCGGCACTGGATGGGATCGTCGGTGCAATAGACCATGACCTGAAAGCCCTCGTCGACCAGGGTCTTGGTGGCCTTCAGGGTCTCGGGCATGTTGGGGAACAGCGTGTGCGGGTCGCCCAGCACTTCCAGCTTGACCAGGGCGTGGCCGTCCAGCAGTTCGCGCGCCAGGCGCAGCGTGCGCACGGCGTCGTCGGCCGAGTAGCAGCCGGCGGTGTTGGGCAGCAGCGTGAACTTGGACATCGGCACGTAGTCGAGCAGGTTGGGCTCGCCCGGGTTCTGGCCGATGTTGGTGCGGCGGATGGCGACCGTGACGATCTCGGTGCCGCTGGCGTCCAGCGCCGCGCGGGTCTGTTCGAAATCCTTGTACTTGCCGGTGCCGACGAGCAGGCGCGACGAATAGGCGCGGCCGGCGATGGTGAGAGTGTCTTGAGTGGTCATGGCGGTGCTTCAAAGAGCGGGCGCGCGCAGCGGGACCCGCGGGGGCTGGCTGATCATCGGGGATCAACGGGTTGATCACGGTTAGGTGAATCATAAAGCACGGCGCGGCGCGGCTGCGACCAAGGCCACGCTGGCGCGTTCCACAAATCGCGCTTGCCGCGCACGACGGACGGGCGCGAATGACCGGGTCGCGGACAGGGGTATGCCGCCGGCCCCGCGCCGGGCGGGGGCTTTCGCGCCGCCGGCCCTAGCGCGCCCGCAGGCCGTCCAGGTCCGCGCACAACTGCTCGGCCGCGTCGATCAGGCGCGGGCCGGGGCGGTACAGCGCGTCGGCGTCGATGCCGTAGACGTGGCCGGCCAGCGCCGCCGGCAGGCCCATGGCGCGCCAGGCCGCCAGGTTGCGGGCGGTGTCCGCGGGCGTGGTGACGCCGGCCAGCACCGCGTCGGGCCGCGCCGCCAACACGCTTTCCAGGCCGACCTGCGGGGCCACGACCGGCGCCTGCTCGAAGACGTTGACGCCACCGCACAGGCGCAGCGCGTCGCTGACGATGCTGGCGTGGTTCAGGGTGTAGATCGGGTCCAGGCCCGCCTGCACGAAGACGCGCACCGGCGCGCGGCCGGCGTAGCGCGCGGCCAGCGCGTCGAGCCGCGCGCGCAGGGCCTGGGCGGCGGGCGCCGCCTGGGCCTCGGTGCCGAACAGCACGCCCAGGCGTTCGACCGCGTCGGGGATGGCCGCCAGCGTCTGCGGGTCGCTGTAGTAGAGCGGCACGCCCAGCTTGTCCATCACGCGCGCCAGCGGCGCGGCGGCCGATGGTTGCCAGGCGATGACCAGGTCGGGACGGGCGGCGGCCACGCGCTCGGGATCGGGCTGGGTGCCGTCGCCGATGACCGGCAGGGCGCGGGCCGCGGGCGGATAGTCGCTGCCCCGGATAGTGGCGACCAGGTAGGCGCCGGCGCCGGCCGCGTAGACCAGCTCGGTGGCGTGCGGCGCGAGGGTCACCGCGCGCCGCGCCGGGGCCGCCAGGGTCAGGTCGCGGCCGCGATCGTCGCGCGCGTGGATCGCCGCAGGGGGGCCGGCAGGGGTGTCGGCCGCCGCCGGACCGGGGCCGGACAGCAGCCCCAGGACGGCGAACGGAAGGGCGCGGACGAAGGTCATGCGAGGCATCGATACGGTCGGCGTGGAACAACGCCGACTATATCGGATCGCCGCTCAGTAGCGCAGCGTGAGGGAAGCGTAGAAGTTGCGGCCGGGCGCGGGGTACAGGTTGTACGGACCCGTTTCGCCCATGCTGCCGCTGCGGATGCCGTAGGTGGCGTACTTGCGGTCCAGGATGTTGTTCACGCCCACCGCGCCTTCGATATTGCGGGTGAATTTGTACGCGACCTTGGTGTTGAACAGCACGTAGGCGTCCAGCTGTTTGTCGAACTCGTTGGCCTGGTCGTTGTCCAGGCGCGACTTGCCGACGTATTGCGCGGCCACGTTCCACAGGAACGCATCGGTGGGACGCCAGGTCACGCCGGCATTGGCCAGCCACTTCGGCGCCATCGGCACGGTCTTGCCGGCCAGGTCGACGCCGTTGTAGGTGCCCGAGCGGAATTGCGCCTCCATCCAGGTCACGTTGGCGTCCAGCGTCACGCCGCGGACGATTTCGTGATGGCCTTCCAGTTCGATGCCCTGGCGCCGGGTCGGGTCCAGGTTGACGTTGGCGCCGAACATGTCGGCCAGCGGGTTGTACTGGATTTCGTTGGTCAGGTCATAGCGGAACCACGACAGGCGGGCGCTGCTGCGCTCCGATTGCCAGGTCACACCCAGTTCCTTGTCGGTGGAGGTCTGCGGCGCCAGCGGGTTCTGCACCCACAGCAATTCGTCGCTGTTGGCCAGGCGGAAGCTGCGGCCGACCTTGCCGTACACGCCGAAGCCGTTGCTCAGATCCTGGCGCACGCCCAACTGCCAGGCAGTCAGGTGGTGGCCGCTGTCCGAGGGGTTGCCGCCCGAGCCGGCCAGGATTTCCAGCTTGTCCGAGGCATACTGGCGCCGCACGCCCATGGTGACGTTGGTGCTCTCGGTGGCGCGGATCTGGCCTTCGGCGAACAGTCCGTACTGATGCTGGCGCGACTGCATCCTGGATTGGATCGGGTCGTAGTACGCGTCCTGCGTGACCGTGGTCCGGGACTCCAGCGCGTCGGCGCCGAAGACGACGCTGTGGCCGCCGCTGATCGGCAGGCGGTAGCGCAGGCTGGCGCTGTTTTCCACCAGCTTCTGGTCGCGCAGCGTGTCGCCGCCGCTGTCGAACATGCTCGGCGAGGCATAGGTCAGGCCGTGCAGCTTTTTGTTGCGGCTGGCCAGGTCGGCGTAGAGCGTGCCGACGCCCAGCGCCTGTTCGAGTTGCAGACCGATGGTGGTGGACGTGGACTTGATGAAGTCGGCGTCGTTCTTGGAGCCGCGGCGGTCGTCCTGGTACTGGTTCAGGCCGGTGAGCGGATTGATCTGGCGCGGGCCGGGCAGTTCCAGGCGCTGCGTGGTGGTGTTGCCGTACAGGCGGATCGAACCGTCGGCATGGCGGAAGGTGATGCCGCCGCCGCCGCCCTCGCGGGTTTCGGCGTTGTTGTCGCGGTAGCCATCGCTGTGCAGCGACTGCATGTAGGCGTCGACGCCGACCTTCTGGTTGTTCAGGGCCACGGCGGCGTCGTACTGGCGCAGGCCGTAGCTGCCGAAGGTGGCGGTGGCGCGGGCCGTGACCGGCTCCTTGGCGAAGTCCTTGCGGGTGATGATGTTGATCACGCCGCCGGTGGTGCCGCCGCCGTATTGCACCGAACCGCTGCCGCGCACGATCTCGACGCGCTCGACCTGGTCCAGCGGCACCACGCCCAGGTTGGGGGCGGACAGGTCGTTGGGGTTCTGCTTGACGCCGTCGATCATGATCAGCGTGTTGCTGGCGCCGGTCACGCCGAAGCCGCGCAGGTCGACCATGGCGCCGTCCGCCGAGCCGGAGCTGTTGATCAGGTGGATGCCGGCCTGCGTCGACAGCAGGTCCTGCATGGTGCGGGCGCTGCTGGCGGCGATGTCTTCGGCGGTGATGACCGAGATCGACACCGGCAAGGTGCGGCCGTCGCTGGGCACGCGCTGGGCGGTGACGGTGACGGTGTCGAGTTCGGGAGCGGGGGTGGCGGCTTGCTGGGCGGCCGACAGGGCCGGGGCGGAGCAGAGCAGGGCGCCGGCGTAGCGCCGGATGGAGCGGGATTTCATCTACAAGACCTCGATGCGACCCGCGACCCCGCAGGTCAATCACGATGGGGAGGATGCCCGGGGCCACGCCGCGTCCCTGGGGAGCGGGCGCCGGACGGGTGTCCTGGCGATCGAACTGGCCGGTATCGGGCTGCCATGGGCGCATCGCGCGCATGGGGACCGTTGCGGGGGCAGCACAGGCTGGATGCCCCGGCCGGCCAGCCTCGTGGGCGGCGCGGTGGGCGTCTTCCTGTTTCCCGTTTACCTTTCGCACGCGGACCGGCAAGTGTTGCGTTCTTGCCTGTCCCGATGCGCCGAAAGCACCGGTTCGGGGCCGAAACTGTATCACCGGAGGGCGAGACAGGGCCCGTTTTGTTACGATCAGGGGTTGATTTTTAGGCCTTTATCGCTTTTTAGCGACATTTGCCCGGCCGCCTTCGTTGCCCAACCTCCTCCTTTCGGACCTGAACGTGTCGTATCCCCGCCTGCCTTACCCGCCCGAGAGCTTCACCCGCGGCGGCGAATTCGCCCGCCAGCTGGGTCAGCGCATCCTGATCCTGGACGGCGCCATGGGCACGATGATCCAGCGCTACAAGCTGGGCGAGGCCGATTTCCGCGGCGAGCGCTTCGCCGGCCATGGCAAGGACCTCAAGGGCGACAACGAGCTGCTGTCGCTGGTGCGGCCGGACGTGATCTCCGAGATCCACCGCCAGTACCTGGAGGCCGGCGCCGACGTCATCGAGACCAACACCTTCGGCGCCACCTCGATCGCGCAGGGCGACTACGACCTGCCGGAACTGGCCTACGAACTGAACCTGGTGTCCGCGCAACTGGCGCGCGAGGCCTGTGACCAGTACAGCACGCCGGACAAACCGCGCTTCGTGGCCGGCGCGCTCGGCCCGCAGCCCAAGACGGCGTCGATCTCGCCCGACGTGAACGACCCGGGCGCGCGCAACGTCACCTTCGACGAGCTGCGCGTGGCCTACGTTGAACAGCTCAACGGCCTGCTGGACGGCGGCATCGACATCGTCCTGATCGAGACCATCTTCGACACGCTCAACGCCAAGGCGGCGATCTTCGCCACCGAGGAAGTGTTCGAGCAGCGCGGCATCCGCCTGCCGGTGATGATCTCGGGCACCGTCACCGACGCCTCCGGCCGCATCCTGTCGGGCCAGACCGTCGAGGCCTTCTGGAACTCGGTGCGCCACGCGCGCCCGGTCACCATCGGCCTGAACTGCGCGCTGGGCGCGGCGCTGATGCGCCCGTACGTGGCCGAGCTGTCCAAGATCTGCGACACCTACGTCTGCGTCTATCCCAACGCCGGCCTGCCCAACCCGATGGCCGAGACCGGCTTCGACGAGACCCCGGCCGACACTTCCGCGCTGCTGGAGGAATTCGCCCGCGCCGGGCTGGTGAACATGTCGGGCGGCTGCTGCGGCACCACGCCCGACCACATCCGCGCCATCGCCGACAAGGTCGCGGCGCTGACGCCGCGGGTGGTGCCGGAGATCCCGGTCAAGACCCGCCTGTCGGGCCTGGAGCCGCTCAACATCGACGAGGACACGCTGTTCGTGAACGTGGGCGAACGCACCAACGTCACCGGCAGCAAGATGTTCGCGCGCCTGATCCGCGAAGAGAAATACGACGAGGCGCTGGCGGTGGCCCGCCAGCAGGTCGAGAACGGCGCGCAGATCATCGACATCAACATGGACGAGGCCATGCTGGATTCGGTGGCGTGCATGCACCGCTTCCTGAACCTGATCGCCTCCGAGCCCGACATCGCGCGCGTGCCGGTGATGATCGACAGCTCCAAGTGGGACGTGATCGAGACCGGCCTGAAGTGCGTGCAGGGTAAGCCGGTGGTCAACTCGATCTCCATGAAGGAAGGCCTGGAGCCGTTCCGCCACCACGCCCGCCTGTGCCGCCGCTACGGCGCGGCGGTGGTGGTGATGGCGTTCGACGAGCAGGGCCAGGCCGACACGCTGGAGCGCCGCAAGGAAATCTGCGGCCGCGCCTACAAGATCCTGGTCGAGGAAGAGGGCTTCCCGCCGGAAGACATCATTTTCGATCCCAACGTGTTCGCGGTCGCCACCGGCATCGACGAGCACAACCACTATGCCGTCGATTTCATCGAAGGCACGCGCTGGATCCGCGAGAACCTGCCGCACGCCCGCATCTCGGGCGGGGTGTCGAACGTGAGCTTCTCGTTCCGCGGCAACGAGCCGATGCGCGAGGCCATCCACACCGTGTTCCTGTATTACGCGGTCAAGGAAGGCATGACGATGGGCATCGTCAACGCCGGCCAGTTGGGCGTGTATGCCGACCTGGATCCCAAGCTGCGCGACCTGGTCGAGGACGTGGTGCTGGATCGCGCCGAGCCGGTCGGCAAGACCGACCCGGCCGACGAACGCACGCCGACCGAGCGCCTGGTGCAGTTCGCCGACAGCGTGAAAGGCTCGGGCGCCAAGAAGGAAGAAGACCTGGCCTGGCGCAATGCCGAAGTCGAGGCGCGCCTGTCGCACGCGCTGGTGCACGGTATCACCGCCTTCATCGTCGAGGACACCGAAGAGGTGCGCCAGAAGATCGCCGCGCGCGGCGGCCGCCCGATCGAGGTGATCGAAGGCCCGCTGATGGACGGCATGAACGTGGTCGGCGACCTGTTCGGCGCCGGCAAGATGTTCCTGCCGCAGGTGGTGAAGTCGGCGCGCGTGATGAAGCAGGCCGTGGCCCACCTGATCCCCTTCATCGAAGAGGAAAAGCGCCAGATCGCGGCCGCCGGCGGCGACGTGCGCGCCAAGGGCAAGATCGTCATCGCCACCGTCAAGGGCGACGTGCACGACATCGGCAAGAACATCGTGTCGGTGGTCCTGCAGTGCAACAACTTCGAAGTGGTGAACATGGGCGTGATGGTGCCCTGCGCCCAGATCCTGGAGAAAGCCAAGGAAGAGAACGCCGACATCGTCGGCCTGTCCGGCCTGATCACGCCCAGCCTGGAAGAGATGGCCTACGTCGCCTCGGAAATGCAGCGCGACGAGTATTTCCGCAGCCGCAAGGTGCCGCTGATGATCGGCGGCGCCACCACCAGCCGCGTGCATACCGCCGTGAAGATCGCGCCCAACTACGAAGGCCCGGTGATCTACGTGCCGGACGCCAGCCGTTCGGTGGGCGTGGCCACCAGCCTGATGTCCGACCAGGCGGACGCCTACCTGGCGGAGCTGGCCGAGGAATACGAGGACGTGCGCCGCCGCCACGCCAACCGCAAGGCCACGCCGATCCTGCCGCTGGCCGAGGCGCGGGCCTCGCGCCCGCGGATCGACTGGGACAGCTACACGCCGCCGCGCCCCAAGTTCATCGGCCGCCGCACCTTCAAGAGCTACGACCTGGCCGAGATCGCGAAGTACGTGGACTGGGGCCCGTTCTTCCAGACCTGGAGCCTGTTCGGCCCGTATCCGGCCATCCTGGAGGACAAGGTGGTGGGCGAACAGGCGCGCAAGGTCTACGCTGACGGCCAGGCCATGATGAAGCGCATCGTCGAGGGCCGCTGGCTGACCGCGAACGGCGTGGTCGGTTTCTACCCGGCCAACAGCGTCAACGACGAGGACATCGAGGTCTACAAGGACGAGAGCCGCAGCGAGGTGCTGTTCACCTACCGCAACCTGCGCCAGCAGGGCGCCAAGCGCGAGGGCGTCAGCAACAAGTCGCTGTCGGACTTCATCGCGCCCAAATCCAGCGGCAAGCTGGACTACATCGGCATGTTCGCGGTGACGGCGGGCCTGGGCATCGAGAAAAAGGAAGCCGAGTTCGAGAAGGCGCTGGACGACTATTCCGGCATCATGCTCAAGTCGCTGGCCGACCGCCTGGCCGAGGCCTTCGCCGAATGCCTGCACGCCCGCGTGCGCCAGGACCTGTGGGGCTACGCGCCGGACGAGGCGCTGTCCAACGACGACATGATCGCCGAGAAGTACGTCGGCATCCGCCCGGC
Organism: Achromobacter sp. RW408; assembly: GCF_003184165.1. Classification (NCBI taxonomy): domain Bacteria; kingdom Pseudomonadati; phylum Pseudomonadota; class Betaproteobacteria; order Burkholderiales; family Alcaligenaceae; genus Achromobacter; species Achromobacter sp. RW408. The sequence continues at coordinate 1,141,097 of NZ_QHHO01000046.1, read as the reverse complement.
GCCGGGCTATCCGGCCTGCCCGGAACACGTGGTCAAGACCGACATGTTCCGCGTGCTGGACGGCGCCGACATCGGCATGATGCTGACCGACAGCTACGCCATGTTCCCGGCCTCGAGCGTGTCGGGCTTCTACTTCAGCCATCCGCAGTCGCAGTACTTCAACGTCGGCATCATCGGCGAAGACCAGTTGCAGGACTACGCCGCGCGCAGCGGCCGCAGCATCGAGGATCTGAAGCGCACGCTGGCGCCGAACCTGGGCTGAGGCGGTTTCCGCCGCCGCGCCGGGCCCGCCCGGCATCCCAGCGCCACCCTAGCGCCGCCCCGGCTCGTCCGGCGCGGCGCTTTGTTTTATTCGGACGGTTTACCAAATGGATAGTGGTAAACCATGATGTGCCAAATTGGTAAACCACATAATATTTGGTCCAACCACTTTCAATGCCATGACACTACAACTGATCCCCAAGCCCGAGGAACCCGCCAGCAAGCCGGTGGCCGACCGCGCCTACCTGCGGCTGGCCGCGCAGATCCAGGCCCTGGTCGCGCAGGGCGAGTTCGCGGTGGGCAAGCGCCTGCCGGCCGAGCGCGCGCTGGCCGAGCGCTTCGACGTCAGCCGCACTTCGCTGCGCGAGGCCATCATCGCGCTGGAGCTGCAGGGCGTGGTGGAAGTGCGCGGCGGCTCGGGCATCTATGTCTGTGAACCGCGTCCGGGCGTGGCGCGGCTGCCGGCCGCGCAGGAGCCGGGCGCGGGGCCGTTCGAACTGCTGCGCGCGCGCTGCCTGGTCGAATCGGAAATCGCCGCGCTAGCGGCCAGCACCCGCAACGATGCCGACCTGGATCGCATCTTCGAGGCGCTGACCACCATGCGCGAGCAGATGATGCACAAGGAAGAAAACCAGGAGGCCGACCGCCGTTTCCACCTGTACATCGCGCAGTCCACCGGCAACAGCGTGCTGCTGGGCACGGTGACGGCGATGTGGGACCAGGCGCAAGGCCCCATCTGGGAAAAGATCGAGCAGCATTTCCATACGCAGGAATTGCGCCAGGCCTCGCAGGAAGATCACCAGCGCATCTTCAGCGCGCTGGTGGCGCGCGATGCGGATGGGGCGCGGCAGGCGATGCGCAATCACCTCGAACGCGTGATCGGCGAGTTCGCGCAGGGGTGGCGGTGAACAGGCTTTAAGGCAGGACCGGCAGGCGGCCCCCGGCTGAGCGCGGAAGATACCGCGCCCCGGAACCGGGCGACACACATCAGGAGACAACAGGATGCAGCAAAGGAACAAGGGGAGCCGCGCCTGGCACAGGGCGGCGGCGATGCTGTCGGCGTGCGCGCTGGCGGCCTATGCGCTGGCGGCGCCGGCGATGGCGCAGGAAGCGCCCGCGGCGGGCCAGAGCGCGCGTATCGATGCCATCCGCAAGGCCGGCGAGCTGCGCGTCGGCGTGCTGCAGAACGCACCCTGGCTGCTGCAGGACGTATCCGGCAAGGGCGGCGAGGGCTGGAGCGGCCCGGCCTGGCTGCTGGCCAAGGAATACGCCCGCCTGCTGGGGGTGAAGCTGACGCCGGTGCAGGTCTCGCATGAAACCAAGGTGCCGGTGCTGGCGGCCAACCAGGTCGACATGACCATCAGCCCGCTGGCCGAAACGCCGGAACGCTTGAAGGTGGTGGACTTCGTGCTGTATTCCTCCACCAGCGTCTGCATGTTCGGCCTGGCGTCCAATCCCAAACTGGCCGCGGCCAGGTCGGTCGATGACCTGAACCGGCCCGGCGTCACCATCGCATACTTCACTGGCGGCGCCGAGGAAGCCTGGGTCAAGCAGCGCTTTCCCAACGCCACGCTGCGCGCCGTGGCCAACTCGGGCGCCACCGCGCCGATCGAGGAAATCATGGCCAAGCGCGCCGACGCGGCGCCGATCAATCGCGTGCCGTGGGTCGGCCTGAACCGCAAGGTGCGCGGCCTGGCCGTGCTGCCGGCCGAGGCCAACTGCCAGCAGAGCACCGAAAAGGCCTCGCCGGTGGGCCTGGCGATCGACAAGAACCAACCCGAATACCTGGCCTGGCTGCGGCAGGTGGCCGCCGGCATGAAGACGCGCCTGGACGCCGACGAAATGCGCATCATCGAACAGACCCCGTAGGCCGCTCCGGCCTTTCCCCACCCCACTGGATTCACCGACCCGCGCAAGGCGCGCGGCCCGGGCGACTGCCCGCGGCCTCGCGCGCCCGCATCCGGCGTCCGCCGCCGGGCTTGCCTCCAAGGAGACCGCAATGCAACCGTCCTTCCTCACCCGTTTCGCCGCCACCGCTCTGCTGCTGGCCGGCGCCGCCACCGCCCAGGCGCAGACGCCGCCCGCGCCCGGCGAGAGCCCGCGCATCGACGCCATCCGCAAGGCCGGCGTGCTGCGCGTGGGCGTGGTCAACAACCCGCCGTGGCTGGTGCAGAACACCACCGGCTCGGGCGAGCCCTGGATGGGCTCGTCATGGCTGCTGGGCAAGGAATTCGCGCGCCTGCTGGACGTGAAGATCGTGCCGGTGCAGGTCAGCCACGAGACCAAGGTGCCGGCGCTGATCGCCAACCAGATGGACATCATGATCGGGCCGCTGAACCAGAACGCCGAGCGCGCCAAGATCATCGACTTCGTCACGTTCTCGAACACCAGCGTCTGCATGTTCGGCCTGGCGTCCAACCCCAAGTTCACCAGCGCCACCAAGGTCGAGGACTTCAACCAGCCCGGCATCACCATGGCCTACTTCTCGGGCGCCGGCGAAGAGCCGCTGGTGCTGGAGAACTTCCCCAAGGCCAAGCTGCGCGGCGTGACCAACTCGGGTTCGGTGGCGCCGATAGAGGAAGTGCTGGCGGGCCGCTCCGACGTGGCGCCGCTGAACCGCATGCTGTGGCCGAACATCAGCAGGAAGGTCAAGGGCCTGGCCGTGTTCCCCAAGGAAAACGACTGCCAGGACAGCAAGATCTTCGCGATCGACGCGGGCATGGGCGTGGCCAAGAACCAGCCGGTGTACCTGGAGTGGCTGCGCAAGGTGGAAGCGCGCATGCATCCCGAACTGGTGGCCGAAGAGCGCCGCATGACGCAGAACCTGAAGTAAGGCGGACACACCATGCTCAATTGCGCGATTCATGGGGCCGAGGACCTGCGGCTGGTGGAACAGGCGCCCGAGCCGCTGGGCCCGACGCAGGTGCGCGTCGGCGTCAAGGCGGTCGGCATCTGCGGTTCGGACCTGCACTACTACCGCCACGGCCGGGTCGGCGATTTCGTCATCCGCGAACCGCTGACGCCGGGCCACGAGGCCTCGGGCCAGGTGCTGGAGGTCGGTTCGGCCGTCACCGCCGTCAAGCCCGGCGACCGCGTGGCGCTGGATCCGGCGCGCACCTGCGGCGTGTGCCGCTATTGCCGCCAGGGCGATTCCAACCACTGCGAGGCGGTGTTCTTCTTCGGCAGCGCCAGCCGTTATCCGCACATGCAGGGCGCGATGCGCGAGCAGGTGGTGGTGCAGGAAAAGCAGTGCGTGCCTGTGCCGGACAGCCTGTCGTTCGAGCTGGCCGCCTTTGGCGAGCCGCTGGCGGTGGCGCTGCACGCGGTGCGCAGCGCCGGCACGCTGCTGGGCAAGACGGTGATGGTGGTGGGCGCCGGGCCGATCGGCGCGTTGGTGCTGATGGCGGCGCGCCTGGCCGGCGCCAGCCAGGTCATCGTGGTCGACATCGTGGACCAGACCCTGGCGACCTGCGCCAAGGTCGGCGCCACGCGCACCATCAACGCCGCCGCCGAGCCGGGCGCGCTGGACGAGCTGGCGGCGGGCAAGGGCACGGTCGATGTGTGCTTCGAGGCCTCCGGCAACTACGCCGGGCTGGCCAACTGCATCCGCGCCACGCGGCCGCGCGGCACCATCGTCACGGTGGGCACGCTCAATGGCAGCAGCGAGCAGTGCCCGTTCAACCAGATCATGGTCAAGAGCCTGAACGTCATCGGCAGCTTCCGCTTCGTCGATGAATACGCCTGGGCGGTCGACTACCTGGGCCGCGGCCTGGTGGACGTGGCGCCGCTGCTGACGGCCGCCGTGCCGGCGCGCCAGGCGCACGAGGCCTTCGCGCTGGCGGCGGACCGGCGCCAGGCCATGAAAGTGATGGTGACGTTCTGAGCCCGGCGCTCGCGAATCGCACGGAGATTGCATGGACTTCGATTTTTCCCCCATCGTCGATAACTGGCGCTTCTTCGCCAGCGGCCTGGGCATCACGGTGGCGCTGAGCGCCGTCACGGCTGTCTCCAGCATCCTGCTGGGCCTGGTGATCGCGCTGCTGCGCCTGTACGGGCCGCGCTGGCTGCGGGTGCTGCTGGTGTTCTACATCGACAGCATGCGCGCCATCCCGGTGCTGGTGGTGCTGGTGTGGATCTACTTCGCCTTTCCGCTGCTGGCCGGGGTGACCTTCGCGCCGTTCTGGGCGGCGCTGGTGGCGTTGACGCTGCACATCGCGGCCTACTCGGCCGAGGTGATCCGCGCCGGCATCGAGTCGGTGCGCCCGGGGCAGATGCGCGCCGGCCTGGCGCTCGGCATGTCGCGGGCCCAGGCGCTGCGCAAGATCATCCTGCCGCAGGCCACCATCCGCATGCTGCCGGCCTTCGGCTCGGTGCTGACGGTGGCGATCAAGGACACCGCCATCGCCACGGTGATCGCGGTGCCCGAACTGATGCACAAGGCCGAGACCATCGCCGGGCAGAGCTACCGGCCGATCGAGGTGTTCACCGCGGTGATCGTGGCGTATTTCGTGATCCTGTTTCCGGTGACGCGCGGCGTGGACCGGCTGTACCAACGCTACGCACATCTGGGGCGCTCATGAATCTGGACTGGGGAATTATCTGGGACTCGCGCCAGGTGCTGCTGCAGGGCGCGGCCATGACTGTGATGCTGACGGTGGTGACGATGGCGCTGGCGGTGCCGGGCGGCATGGTGCTGGCGCTGATGCGGCTGTCCTCGAACCGCGTGGCCAACGGCGTGGCGGTGGCGATCGTCGAGTTCTTCCGCAACCTGCCGCTGATCCTGGTGATCTATTGGGCGTTCTACGTCATGCCGATGGCGCTGGACGTGCAGTTCTCGGCGGTGACCACGGCGCTGGTGGCGCTGGTGCTGAACGTGTCGGCTTACAACTCCGAGACCTTCCGCGCCGGCATCAATTCGATCCGCAAGGGCCAGATGGAGGCGGCGCTGGCGATGGGCATGTCGCGCCGCCAGGCCATGTTCAAGGTGCTGGTGCCGCAGGCGGCGCGGCGCATCCTGCCGGTGCTGGCCAGCACCTGGATCTCGCTGTTCAAGGACACCTCGCTGGTGTCGGTGATCGCCGTCAGCGAGCTGGCCTATGCCTCGATGCAGGTGCGCGCGCAGAGCTTCCGCGTGCTGGAAATGCTGACCGCGATGGCGGTGATCTATTGGCTGATGGGCTATCCGCAGGCCAAGCTGGTCGACTGGATCCACCGCAAATACGGAGTCAAGGAGTGAACGAGATGATCCTGGAACAAACGGCCGACACGGCCGGCGCGGCGGTGGCCGCCGCAGCAACGCCTGCCGCAGCGACGGCTGCCGCGGCATCGGCCGCCACCCGCAAGGGCGCCGACCAGCCGCCGGTGCTGGTGTACGAGCACGTGCGCAAGGTCTTTGGCGACTTCGTGGCGTTGAACGACGTTTCGCTGCAGGTCAACAAGGGCGAGGTGATGTGCCTGATCGGCCCGTCAGGCTCGGGCAAGTCCACGCTCTTGCGCTGCACCAACGCATTGGAGAAGATCGACGGCGGCCGCGTGCTGCTGGACGGCGTGGCGGTGCCGGAGGCCGAGTCCGAGGTGCGCAAGGTGCGCCAGCGCATGGGCATGGTGTTCCAGAGCTTCGAGCTGTTCCCGCACAAGTCGGCGCTGGACAACGTCGCCATGGGGCCGATCACCGTGCTCGGCATGGCGCCGGAGCAGGCGCGGGCCCGAGCCATGGCGCTGCTGGAGAAGGTGGGCCTGGCCAACAAGGCCGGCAACTTCCCCGCCAACCTGTCCGGCGGCCAGCAGCAGCGCGTGGCGATCGCCCGCGCCCTGGCGATGGAGCCGGAAGTGATGCTGTTCGACGAGCCGACCTCGGCGCTCGACCCCGAGACCGTGGGCGAGGTGCTGAACGTCATGAAGAAGCTGGCGCAGGAAGGCATGACCATGATCGTGGTCACGCATGAAATGAGTTTCGCCCGGCGCGTGGCCAACTGGGTGGTGGTGTTCGAGAACGGCGCCATCCTGGAACAGGGTCCGCCCGCGCAGATTTTCGACAACCCGCAGGTCGCCCGTACCCGCGACTTCCTCAGCCACCTCGGCTGGGAAGGCTGAACACCCTCCCGTTTTCACGGAATCCATGATGAAAATTACGAACGCACGCGTCATTGTTTGTTCGCCGGGCCGCAATTTCGTGACCCTGAAGATCGAGACCGACCAGGGCCTGACCGGCATCGGCGACGCCACCCTGAACGGGCGCGAGCTGGCCGTGGCGGCCTACCTGACCGAACACGTGGTGCCTTGCCTGATCGGCCGCGACGCGCACCAGATCGAGGACATCTGGCAATACCTGTACAAGGGCGCCTACTGGCGCCGGGGCCCGGTCACCATGACCGCCATCGCCGCGGTCGACACCGCGCTGTGGGACCTGAAGGCCAAGGCCGCCGGCCTGCCGCTGTACCAGCTGCTGGGCGGCAAGAGCCGCACCGGGGTGATGGTCTACGGCCACGCCAACGGCAGCGACATCGAGCACACCGTCGACGAGGTGCTGCGCTATGCCGACATGGGCTACCGCGCGATCCGCGCGCAGAGCGGCGTGCCGGGGCTGGACAAGGTCTACGGCGTGGGCCGCGGCAACCTGTTCTACGAACCCGCCGACGCCGATCTGCCCAGCGAGCACGACTGGTCCACCGAGAAGTACCTGCGACATGCGCCCAAGCTGTTCGAGCGCATCCGCGAAAAGCTCGGCTTCGAGCACCACCTGCTGCACGACGTGCACCACCGCCTGACGCCGATCGAGGCCGGCCGCCTGGGCAAGTCGCTGGAGCCGTACAACCTGTTCTGGATGGAGGACGCCACGCCGGCCGAGAACCAGGAGGCCTTCCGCCTGATCCGCCAGCACACCACCACGCCGCTGGCGGTGGGCGAGATCTTCAACTCGATCTGGGACTGCAAGGACCTGGTGCAGAACCAGCTGATCGACTACATCCGGACCACCGTGGTGCACGCCGGCGGCATCACCCACCTGCGCCGCATCGCCGACCTGGCCTCGCTGTACCAGGTGCGCACCGGCTGCCATGGCGCCACCGACCTGTCGCCGGTGTGCATGGGCGCGGCGCTGCATTTCGACCTGTGGGTGCCGAACTTCGGCATCCAGGAATACATGCGCCACACCGAGGAGACGGACGCGGTGTTCCCGCACGCCTACACCTTCTCGCAGGGCATGCTGTATCCGGGCGATGTGCCGGGTCACGGCGTGGACATCGACGAGAAGCTGGCCGCCAAGTATCCGTACAAGCGCGCTTACCTGCCGGTGAACCGGCTGCAGCAGGACGGCACGTTATGGAACTGGTAGCCCCGGCGGCCGTCCGGCTGCATCCGGCGCGCCTGCAGGCGCTGCCGCCCGGCGTGGCGCGGCCGGCCTACGACCGCGGCGCCCTGCGCGCCGGCATCGTGCACCTGGGGCTGGGCGCGTTCGCGCGCGGCCACCTGGCGGCGGTGAATGAAGCGGCTCTGCATGCCAGCGGCGACCCGCGCTGGGGCATCTGCGGCGTGTCGCTGCGGCAGGCCGACACCCGCGACGCGCTGGCGCCGCAGGACGGGCTGTACACGCTGGCGCTGCGCAGCGCCGACGCCGACGGCCGGCCGCGACAGCAGTTGGCGGTGATCGGCTGCCTGCTGGAAACGCTGGTGGCGCCCGAGGATCCGCAGGCGGTGCTGGCGCGCATCGCCAGTCCGTATACGCGCATCGTCAGCCTGACCGTGACCGAAAAAGGCTATTGCCACGATCCGGCCAGCGGCGCGCTGAACCTGGCGCATCCCGACATCGTGCACGACCTGGGGCAGCCGCTGGCGCCGCGCAGCACCATCGGATTCCTGGTGTGGGGGCTGCAGCGCCGGCGCGCGGCGGGCCTGGGACCGGTGACGCTGCTGTCGCTGGACAACCTGCCCGGCAACGGTCACCTGCTGCGCGGCCTGGTGCTGGCCTTCGCCGCGCAGGTGGACGCGAGGCTGGCGGAATGGATCGACCAGGCCTGCGCCTTTCCCTGCTCGATGGTGGACCGCATCGTGCCGCGCACCACCGACGAGGACCGCGCGGCCGTGGTGCAGGCGCTGGGCATGATGGACGCCTGGCCGGTGCAGGCCGAACCGTTCCTGGAATGGGTGGTGGAAGATCGCTTTGCCGCCGGCCGGCCGGATTGGGCCGTGGGCGGCGCGCGCTTTGTCGACGAGGCGGCGCCGTTCGAGACCCTCAAGCTGCGCATGGTGAACGGCGCGCATTCGGCGCTGGCCTACCTGTCGGTGATGGCGGGGTGGGGCACGGTGGACCAGGCGGTGGCGCAGCCGGCGCTGCGGCGCTATCTGGCGGACCTGATGCGCATGGAAATCGCGCCGACCCTGCCGGTGCTGCCGGGCCTGGACCTGGCGGCTTACCAGGAGCGGCTGTTGCAACGCTACGCCAATCCGGCGCTAAGGCACCAGACGCGGCAGATCGCCATGGACGGGTCGCAGAAGATGCCGCAGCGCCTGCTGGGCACGGTGCGGGCGCGGCTGGCGGCGGACCGGCCGATCGCCGGGCTGGCGCTGGCGCTGGCCGGCTGGCTGCATTTCCTGCGCGGGGTGGATCAGGCAGGACGGCGTTATCCCATCGATGACCCGCTGGCCGAGACGCTGGCGCAGCGGTTGGCGCAGGCGGAGCAGGCGGCGCGCGAGGCGCCGCCGGGGCCGGCCGCCGCGCTGGCCTGGGCGCGCGAGATGACAGCCCTGGCCGCCGTGTTCGGCGACCTGGGCCGCGACGAGCGTTTCGTGCGCGAGGTGGCGCAGGCGGCGCAGTCGTTGCGCACGCTGGGCGTGGCCGGCGCGCTGGAGGCGACCCTGGCCGCGATGCTCGCGGGCCAGGACTGATACGCGGCCGCCGTCCGCGCCGAAAGGCGCATCAGGCTGGCGGCGGCGCCAGGCGGCCCAGCAACGGTTCCAGCGCCACGCCGACCGCGAGGATCTTGCGGTCCTCGCCCGGCAGGCCATCCACCTCCAATCCGATCGGCAGGCCGTCGTCCGACAGGCCGGCGGGCAGGCTCAGGCCGGGCAGGCCCGCGTTGCTGCCGGGGTCGACGTTGCGCGCCAGCCGCAGGAACGACTCCAGGCTGCTGGCCTCGGGCGCGGCGAGCGGCGGCGGCACCGGCACCGTGGGGAACAGCAGCCCGTGCAGCGCATGCTGCTCGAACGCGCGGCGGTAGACGTCGATGAGCGCGCCGCGATGGACCGCGATGGCGCTGTCGTACAGTGGCTGCAGCGGCAGCAGTTCGCCCGATGGCGTGGGCAGCACGCCCGGCACGACCAGGTCGTTGAAGATGGCCTTGACGTCGGGGCTGGAGATCCGCGCCACCAATTCCTCGAAGCTGACGCCGACCTCGTGGCGCGCCAGGTAGGCGGTGAGATCTGGCTTCTGTTCGTACAGGCACAGCGGCATGCCGGTCGCGGCGTTACTGGCCTCCAGGCCGGGCATGTCCAACGGCAGCAGCGTCACGCCGGCCGCGCGCAGGCGCTCAAGTGCGGCCTGGGCGACGGCTTGCACCTGCGGGTCCAGGTCCTGCCAGAAATAGCCGGGCAGTCCCAGCCGCAGGCTGGCGGCGTCCAGCGCTGGCAACGGCCTGTCGTCGCCAGTCAGCACGGCATCCAGAAGCGCGATGTCGGCCATGCCGTTGGCGATGGGCCCGGGCGTGTCGCGGGTATGCGAAATCGGCGTAATGCCCGAACCGTCATAGCGGCCCACCGAAGGCCGAAAGCCCACGGCGCCATTGAGCGCGGCAGGCAGGCGAACGGAGGCGCCCGTGTCGGTGCCGAGCGCGGCCGGCACCAGGCGCGCGCCCACCGCCGCGCCGCTGCCCGAGGACGAGCCCCCGGCGATGCGTTCGGGGTCATAGGCGTTGCGCGTACCCGCGCCCCGCGGGCCGGGATAGGCCGTGTTGTAGCCGGAAACGCCGAACGCCAGTTCATGCATGTGGGTCTTGCCGACGATGATGGCGCCGGCTTCGCGCAGGCGCCGCACGATCGGGGCGTCCTCGGCCGGGATGAAGTCACGCAGGGCCGGGGTGCCGGCGGTGTTGGGCAGCCCCGCGACGTGGATGTTGTCCTTGATCGCCACGGGCACGCCTTCCAGCGGCCGGGCGGTGTGTCCGCCGGCGCGCGCGGCATCGGCGGCCCGCGCCTGCGCCAGCGCGCCGTCCGCGTCCACCGTGATGAAGGCATTGAGGTCCTGGCGGGCCGCGATGCGGTCCAGGCAGGCCCGGGTGAGGGCTTCGCTGGTGACCAGGCCATCGCGAAAAAGCGCCGCGGCTTCGGTCACGGTCGGGCAG
>NZ_QHHO01000046.1:1122907-1130492 GCF_003184165.1 Achromobacter sp. RW408 | reverse complement strand
CTCCCCGCCGCTTCCCGCGCGCCGCAGCCATGGCCGCGGCCTGCGGCGCCAGCCTGTTCGTCGGCGCCGCCAGCATGGCGCAGACCACCCCCGCCGCCATTTCCGACGATATCGTCCGCCTCGGCCTGATCCTGGACATGAGCGGCATCTATGCCGACGTGACCGGCAAGGGCAGCGCCACGGCCGCCCAGATGGCCATCGACGACTTCGGCGGCAAGGTGCTGGGCAGGAAAATCGACCTGCTGGTGGTCGACCACCAGAACAAGGCCGACATCGCCGCCGCCCGCGCCCGCGAGTGGTACGACACGCAGAAGGTCGACGCCATCCTGGACGTGGCCGGCTCGGCGCCCGCCCTGGCGGTGCTGGAGGTGGCGCGCGAGAAAAAGAAGATCGTGGTGTTCAGCGGCCCGGGCACCGAGCGCATCACCAACGACCTGTGCTCGCCGTATTCGGTGCACTACACCTACGACACCTGGTCGCTGGCCAACACCACCGCCCGCGCCACCGTCGACCGCGGCGGCAAGAGCTGGTACTTCCTGACCGCCGACTACGCCTTCGGCCACACCCTGCAGGCCTCGGCCACCGAGGTGGTGAAAGCCCGCGGCGGCACCGTGCTGGGCGCCGCGCGCCATCCCATCGGCACCAGCGATTTCGCCTCGTACCTGCTGCAGGCGCAGGCCAGCCGCGCCCAGATCGTCGGCCTGGCCAACGCCGGCGGCGACACGGTCAACGCCATCAAGGCGGCGCGCGAATTCGGCCTGACGCAAAGCGGCCAGAAGATGGCCGGCCTGCTGCTGTACATCAACGACATCCACGCCATCGGCCTGGATGCGGCGGCCGGCCTGATGCTGACCGAGGCCTTCTACTGGGACATGAATGACCAGACCCGCGCCTGGTCGCAGCGCTACTACGACAAGCTCAAGAAAATGCCCAACATGAGCCAGGCCGGCACCTATTCCTCGGTGATGCACTACCTGAAGGCGGTGCAGGCCGCCGGCACCGACGCGCCCGACGCGGTGATGAAGCAGATGAAGGCCATGCCGATCAATGACTTCTTCGCCACCAACGGCCGCATCCGCGAGGACGGCCGCATGGTCCACGACATGTACCTGTTCGAGGTGAAGACGCCAGCCGAATCCAAGCGGCCCTGGGACTACTACAAGCTGGTGGCGACGCTGCCGGGCGACGAGGCCTTCATGCCGCTGTCCAAGTCGACCTGCCCGCTGGTGAAGGCGGCGGCGAAGTAGACCGGCGGGCCGGTCCGCCGGCGCTGGCTGGCCCTGGCGACGGCGCCGCCACGGCCTCATCGCCCGGGGCCGAACGACAATGGCGCCACGAACCACGAAAGCGCCCCGGGCTCGCGGCGCCCGCCTGCGTTCAGCGCGAGGCGGCGACCGCCTCTTCCAGCATCTCCAGCCGGTCCTGGCCCCAGAACAGCTCGCCGCGATACACGTACGACGGCGAGCCGAATACCCCGGCCGCCACCGCCGCGTCGGTGTTGTCGCGGTAGGCCCGCCGCGCCGCCGGCTGCTCGGCGGCGGCCATCAGCGCGCCGGCATCCAACCCCTGCTCCCGCGCGATGGCGCGCAGCGTGTCCGGCGACGAGATGTCCCGCTCCTCGCACCACTCGGCGGCCAGGATGGCCTTGTACAGGGCCGCCACCGGCAGGCCGGCGGCATCGGCGGCGATCACGAGGCGCGAGGCCAGCCCGGCGTCCGGGCACATGTGGGCCGGCGTGGCATTGACGTGGATACCGAGCTTGCGGCACCAGCGCGCCAGCTCGGTCACCCGGTAGGCCTGGCGTTCAGGCGCGCGCTGGCCCAGCAGCACGCCGCCGGTGCGCGCATAGACCTCGGGCAGGTCCACCGGCAGGTAGCGGATGCGCGCCTGCTGGCGCGCCGCCAGCGCCTCCAGCCGGTCGGCCCCCAGGTAGGCCCAGTCGGAGTTCAGCCAGAAGTAATAGTCGATCGTCTTCATGTCGTCCTCAGGTCCGGGCGCCGGCCGGCACGCCCAGCGCGGCCTGCGCCGGCGCATCGCCGCGCATGCGCCAGGCGCTGAACACCGCCACCACGCCCAGCGCGCTCAGGTACCACACCACGTATTTCGGATCGCCGCCGGCGCGCGCCAGCAGCCAGGTCGCGACGATCGGCGCCAGGCCGCCGCCGATCGCCCCCGACACCTGCACCGCCAGCGAGATGCCGGTGTAGCGCACCTCGGCCGGGAACTGGCTGGAGAACAGCGTGCCCTCGGGACCGTACAGGCAAGCGTAGACCAATCCCACCGCCAGGCATACCGCGACGATGATCCAGCCGGTCTGTCCGGTGGCCAGCAACTGGAAAAACAGCGGCGCGCACGCCAGGATGCCGACCGCGCCGGCCATGAACACCCACTTGTGGCCAATGCGGTCGCCCAGCATGCCGAACAGCGGCATGCTGAACAACGCCAATGCCGCGCCCCAGATGGTGGCGTCCAGCATCACCGCACGGGGAATGCCCAGCGTCCCGGTGGCGTAGGCCAGCGAAAACGTGACCACCGTGTAGAACCAGGTGACCTCGGCCAGCCGCGCGCCCACCACCGTCCACAGCGCGCGCCGGTGATGGCGCAGCACGGCCGCCACCGGCACCTCGACCTTGGCGCCCTTGTCGCGCATCTGCTCGAAGTCGGGCGACTCGGCCACCTTGACGCGGATGAACCAGCCCACCGCCAGCAGCACCACGCTGGCCAGGAACGGCAGGCGCCAGCCCCACGACAGCATGTCCTGCTCCGGCAGCCCGGCCACCGCGCCCATCGCCAGCGACGACAGGATCAGGCCCGGCGCCACCCCGGCCTGCGGCAGGCTGCCGAAAAAGCCCTTCTTGCCCTGCGGCGCGTGCTCGACCGCCATCAGCACGGCGCCGCCCCACTCGCCGCCCACCGCGATGCCCTGCAGAAAACGCATCAGCACCAGCAGCACCGCGGCCCAGTAGCCGATCTGCTCATACGACGGGATCAGGCCGATCAGGATGGTGGGCACGCCCATCAGCAGCAAGGTGATCAGCAGCATGGACTTGCGGCCGATCCTGTCGCCGTAGTGGCCGAAGATCACGCCGCCCAGCGGCCGCGCGAAAAAGCCCACCGAATAGGTGGCGAACGCGGCCAGCGTGCCGGTCAGCGGATCGAACGACGGAAAGAATATCTTGTTGAAGATCAGCGCGGCGGCCGTGCCGTACAGGAAAAAGTCGTACCACTCGATGGTGGTGCCCATCATGCTGGCCAGGCCGGCCGTTACGTAGTCCCGGCGCGAACGCGCGGGCGCTGTCTTGGTCGTCATCATCGTGACTTCCCCTTGGAGATATAGGTATGTGAGCGGCGTCGAATCAGCGGACGGGCCGCGGCAGCGGCGCGACGCCATGCGTCTGGCGGCACCAGTAGTCGAAGGTGGCGCGCACGATCGACGGCTTGAGCAGGTAGTCGTGGGCCTCGCGCGCCAGCGCGTCGTCCACCGGCGTCAGCGGCCCGAAGGCCTGCGCGCGGATCTGCATGCGCGCCGCCCGTTCCAGGTAGACCGACAGGTAGGTCGCCTCCTCACAGGAAGCGCCGGCCGTCAGGTAGCCATGGTGCGCCAGGATGATGGCGCGCTTGGCGCCCAGCGCGCCCGAGATGATGACGCCCTCCTGGTCGGCGATCGGCACCCCGGGCCATTCGCCCAGGAAGGCGCAGTCGTCGTGCAGCGGCGTCATGTCCATCTGCGCGATCACCAGCGGCTGGCGCGCCGCCGCCAGCGCCGAGGCCCAGGGCGAATGGGTGTGGATGATGGATTGCACGTCGGGCCGCGCCTCGTAGACCCACAGGTGGAAACGCGTCGCCGGGTTGGCCATGCCTTCGCCCGTGAGCGTGTGCAGGTCGCGGTCGACCTCGATGAAGTCGGCCGGCGTGGCTTCGTCGAAACCCAGGCCGAAGCGCAGCGTCCAGTAGGCGCCGGGGCGCTCTGAACGCACGCTGATCTGGCCGGCCAGGCCCGCTTCCTGCTCGGTCATTGCCAGGATGCGGCAGGCATAGGCCATGGTCTCCTGGATGGTGCGCGGCACGGCGCGCAGGTGCCGCGCCATTTCCTGGGTGGCGCGGGTGTCGAAGTACGCTTTTTCGCGCAGGGTGTTGTCCATGCTGCCGCCTCCTGATGCGGTCGGGTGGCGCGCACGGAGGGCGCGCCTTGGCGGACAGTATGGAAAGCGCCCCGCCGGCGAGCCATGCAGCGGCGCTCATAGCAGCTATTCGGCACGGCGCTCCCCAGGGGCGCCGGCGGAGCGGTACGGGTAAACGCCGACTCAATCCCGCGCGATGCGGCGGGCGCAGTCCAGCAGCTCGCGCACCAGCGGCAGCGGCGGCCGCTGCGCCAGCGTGATGGCCACCACCCGCCGGCGCAGCACCGGCTGGCGGATGACGACCTTGCGCAGGCCGTAGTCGGCCAGCAGCTTGTCGGGGATGCGCGAGGGCAGGATACAGGCGCCCACCCCCGAGGAAACCAGCTTGAGCATGGCGTCGATGGTTTCGGCCTCGGCCACGAACTCGGGCTGCAGGCCGGCGCTGTGGATCATCTTGCGCAACGCGTAATGCGGCGGAAAACCCACCAGCCGCAGCGTCATGGCGGCCAGGTCGGCGCCATCCTCGACCGCGACCCCATGCCGCACGATCAGGCACATGTCGTCGTCGAACAGCGGCGTCGAGGCCAGCGCGTCAGAGGCCACCGCGGCGTCATAGACGAAGCCGATGTCGGCCTTGCCGCTTTCCACCAGCGCCACCACCTCCGGCGAACTGCGGCCCATGACCGACAGATTGACGTGCTCGCGGCTGCTGACGAATTGCGCCACCACCTCGGCCATGAAGTAGTAGCTGAGCGTATGCACCGTAGCCAACCGCACCGAGCCCTGCGTCACGCCTTCGCGCTGGCGCACCGCCTCCAGCGTCTGGTCGATGCTGCGATAGGCCGGCAGGATGCCATCGAGCAGCCGCGCGCCCGCCTCGGTCAGTTCGACGCCGCGGCCGGTGCGCACGAACAGCGGCTTGCCCACGTGGGCTTCCAGCGCCGCCAGCTGGCGGCTCAGGCCGGACTGGGTCTGGTCCAGGTCCTCGGCGGCCCGCGACAGCGATTTCAATTCCGCGATCCGCACGAAATAGCGCAATTGCCTGTCCGGCGTGTCCATGCTGCTTCCCCCCGCGAGCCCGAGCGCAGGCCCTGTCGTTATCCAACGCGCTCATGGCGGCGCGCCTGACAGTGTGCACCAAGGGGCGGGCCGCCACTACCGGGATTTGCGCTAGGCCGCCGCGGCCCGGACGGGCGATCTGCTAGCGGGCCCGCGGCGCCGCGTCGCCAGGCGCGCCCAGCCGCGCCAGCGTCGGCGCGCACAGCAGGTAGAGCGCCGCGCCCGCCACCCAGGGCCAGCCGGTCCAGCCGCCGACGCTGGCCGCGTACAACGTGGTGAAGGCCAGCGGGCCGGCGATCGCGGCGGCACTGGCCAGGCTGTTCATGGCGCCCTGCAACTGCCCCTGGCTGCCCGCGCCCGCCCGCGCCGACAGCAGCGCCTGCAACGCCGGCGCGCCCACGCCGCCGGCGGCCAGCAGCAGCATCAGCGGCGCCGCCATCCAGCCCTGCGTGGCGCACGCCAGCAGGACATAACCTGCCGCGTCCGCCGCCATGCCCACCACCAGCGCGCCGCGCTCGCCCAAGCGCGCGCTCAACGGGCCCGGCAGCGTCGCCTGCGCCACGGCGTGCAAGGCGCCAAACCCGGCCAGCGACAGGCCCACCGCCGCCGCGTCCCACTGAAAGCGGTCCTGTCCGTACAGCACCCATAGGGATCCCGGCACCTGCCCCGCCATCTGCATCACCAGGAACACCCACAGCAGGCCGGCCAGGTTCTTGCCGCCCAGTGCCTGGCGCAGACCGCCAATCGGATCCAGCGCGCGCCACGACCACGGCGCGCGAGCGCCCCGGCGCGATTCCGGCAGCCACGCCAGGGCCGTCAGGAAGGCCACGCCATTGGCCGCCGCGGCCGCCACGAACGGCATACGGGCGCCGGCCAGCCCCGCCAGGCCGCCCAGCGCCGGCCCGAGGATCATGCCCAGCCCGAAACAGGCCGACAACTGGCCGAAGCGCCGCGCGCGCCGCGACGGATCGCCGGCGTCGGCGATGCAGGCGCCGGCCACCGCGCCGGTGGCGCCCGTAATGCCCGCCAGGATGCGTCCCGCGTACAGCACCCACAATGCCGGCGCGGCCGCCATCACCAGATAGTCGACGGCGGCGCCCGCCAGCGACACCAGCAGCACCGGCCGCCTTCCGTAGCGATCCGACAGCGCGCCCAGCACGGGCGCGGCCAGGCACTGCGCCAGCGCATACAGGGACAGCAGCACCCCGTAATGGGCCGGCGTGGCCGCGGCATCGCCAAGCTGGTCGAGCAGGCCCGGCAGCACCGGCATGATCAACCCGGCGCCCGCGGCATCCAGGGTGACGATGAACAACAGCAAGGCAATGGCGCGGTCCGGCATCGAGGCAATAATTTATCGGTGATAAGTTCGTGCATCATAAATTGATCAGTGATAAATTATCAAGCCCAACAAGGAGTCCCTATGGCCAAACTGCAACGCGACGCCGTCATCGCCGCCGCGCTGGACTTGCTGAACGAGGTGGGCGTGGACGGCCTGACCACGCGCAAGCTGGCCGAACGCCTGGGCGTGCAGCAACCGGCGCTGTACTGGCATTTCAAGAGCAAGCAGGCGCTGCTGGACGCGCTGTCGGACGCCATGATGCGCGAGCACATGCATACCCTGCCGTCTCCGGGCGGCCCCTGGAAGGAATTCCTGTACGCCAACGCGCGCAGCTTCCGCCGCGCGCTGCTGGCCTGTCGCGACGGCGCCCGCATCCACGCCGGCACCCGCCCCGCCGAACCGCAATACGATCGCGTCCAGGCGCAGATCAAGCTGCTGTGCGACGCGGGCTTCACGCCGCTGCGGGCCGCCAATGCGCTGGTGGCCATCAGCCACTACGTGGTCGGCTCGGTGATGGAACAGCAGGCCGGCGAGGCCGCCGCGCCCGAGCGCGTCGCGCCGCCCGCGCCCCCGCCCGCCCTGGCACGCACCATGAAGGCGCTGGACCGGCAGGGACCGGACGCGACCTTCGAATATGGATTGGCGATGATGCTCGACGGCCTCTCGCCCGACCTGCCATGACCGCCCAGCCTTCCCGCCCCATCCCCGCCACCATCGCCGCCGTGCTGCGCGACGGCCACGTGCTGCTGGTGCGCCGCGCCAACCCGCCGGACCAGGGCCGCTGGGCCTTTCCCGGCGGCAAGATCGAGGCCGGCGAGCGCCTCGAAGACGCGACCGCGCGCGAGCTGTTCGAAGAATGCGGCGTGCGCGCGCAGGCGCTGCAGGTGTTCGACGCCGTCGACGTGTTCGACCACGACGACAGCGGCGCGCTGCGCCGCCATTACATCCTGGTCGCGGTACTGTGCCGCTGGCAGTCGGGCGAACCGGTGGCCGGCGACGATGCGCTGGACGCCCGTTGGGTGTCCCTGGCCGAACTGGACGGCCAGGCGCTGGCCACCAGCTTCGG
>NZ_QHHO01000046.1:1112482-1122897 GCF_003184165.1 Achromobacter sp. RW408 | reverse complement strand
GGCCGGTTTTGACGGGCGACCTACGAAGAACCCCCAGCCCTCAGCAATTACAATCCCCCTTCCCCAAGAAAACAAAGACCGCCCCCACCATGTCCATGCTCTGGGTAAAAACCTTCCACATCGTCTTCATCGCCTCCTGGTTCGCCGGCCTGTTCTACCTGCCCCGCATCTTCGTGAACCTGGCCCAGCAATCGGATTCGGCCGTGCAGGTCACCCTGCTCGGCATGGCGCGCCGCCTCTACCGCTTCACCACCATCCTGGCGGTTGTCGCGGTGGCGCTCGGCATGTGGCTGTACCTGGGCTACGGCATCGGCGTCGGCCCCGGCAACGGCTGGATGCACGCCAAGCTCTTTTTCGTCCTGCTCGTCATCGGCTACCATCACGCCTGTGGCGTCATGCTGCGTAAATTCGAACAGGGCAAGAACACCCGTTCGCACAAGTTCTATCGCTGGTTCAACGAAGTTCCCGTCTTGCTGCTCTTGGTGGTGGTGGCGCTGGTCGTCGTCAAACCCTTCTGATTCCCCCTACCCTTTGCACATTCGCCAGGATTCGTATGTCCGCTGATGACCAGGACCGCCCGCGCAAGACGCTGACGATCAAGAAAACCGCGCGCGACGCGCACGCCGAAGCCGCGCCCAAACGCGTGCGCAGCGGCGCCCGCGCCCGCCTGGTCGCCCAGAACGAGCGCGCCAAGGACAACATCGAGCGCCAGAAGGACCCCGAGGGCTACCAGCAGCGCCAGGCCGCGGCCCGCGCCGCGCGCCGATCGGCCGACGGCGACCGGGGCGACGGCCCGCGCCGTGGTGACGGCGCGCGTGGCGACAATCCGCGCCGCGGTGATGGTTCCCGCGGCGACAGCCCGCGCCGTGGCGATGGGCCGCGTGGCGACCGCGCCCGCAGTGGCGATGACCCGCGCCGCGACGCCCCGTCGGCGCCGCGCTCGGGCCGCACGCCGCAGCGCGCGCCGCGCATGGACGACCAGTACATCGCCCCTGCCACGCCCGCCGGCCGCTTCTACGATCCCTTCGAGGACGACGGCCCCGCGCCCGAGTTCGCGCCGGAACCCGACTACGACGACGATGCGTCGATCAACGCCGGCCCGGCCCGGGACGCCGACGCGCCGCGCGACCGCGCGCCCTCCGTCGAGATCCGCGAGCGCCGCCCGCGCGAACCGCGCCAGGCCGAGCGTTTCAAGGTCTTCGCCCCCTGCCCCCAGGGCCTGGAGGAAGCCCTGACCGCCGAAATGCAGGCCCTGGGCTACGACGACGCCGAAGCCGGCCGCGCCGGCTGTTCCTTCACCGCCGATTGGGCGGGTGTGCAACGCGCCAACCTGTATTCGCGCCTGGCCACCCGCATCCTGGTGCAGGTCGCCCACGCCGAGATCTCGCACGAAGACGACATCCTCGACCTGGCCCGCGATACGCCCTGGGAGCGCTGGTTCGGCGCCGAACAGACGCTGCGCGTGGATACCTCGGCGATCAAGAGCCCCGTGCAGAGCCTGCAGTACTGCAATCTGCGCGCCAAGGACGGCATCTGCGACCGCCTGCGCGAACTGGAAGGCGAACGCCCCAGCATCGACACGGTCCGCCCCGACGCGCGCGTGCACCTGTTCCTGACCGGCCACACCGCCACGCTGTACCTGGACACCTCGGGTGAATCGCTGTTCAAGCGCGGCTGGCGCCTGGACAAGGGCGACGCGCCGCTGCGCGAGAACCTGGCCGCGGGCATGCTGGCGCTGGCCGGCTGGGACCCGGCCGCGCCGCTGCTGGATCCGTTCTGCGGCTCCGGCACCATCCTGATCGAGGCCGCCTGGATCGCGCTGGGCGTGCCCCCCGGCATCTCGCGCCCGTTCGGCTTCGAACGCCTGCGCGGCCACGATGCCTACCGCTGGCGCGACCTGAAGGACGATGCGCGCTCGCGCATCCTGCCGCAGCTGGACGCGCCTCTGGTCGGTTACGACCTGGATCCACAGGCGGTCGAATTCGCCCGCAACAACGCCGAGCGCGCCTGGCTCACCGCCGACACCATCCGGTTCGAGGTGGGCGACGCCCGCGAAGTGCAGGCGCCCGCCGACCATGGCTGGATCGTCACCAACCCGCCCTACGGCGAACGCATGGCGACCGAGCAGGACGCCGACCTGTGGCGCGACTGGGCCACCTGCCTGAAGCGCAATTTCGCCGGCTGGCAGCTGCACATCATCACCAGCGACCTGACCCTGCCCAACCAGATGCGCCTCAAGCCCAAGCGCCGTGTGCCGTTGCACAACGGCGCCCTGGACTGCCGCCTGTTCGGCTTCGAACTGGTCGCCGCCGGCTACCGCGACGCCTGACGCGCCGCCTCCGCGCCCGGGGCATTCCATTCCCCGGGCGTCCTGCCTCGCCTGCCCCCTTGCCACTGCGCGCGCGTTGTAAAAGCGCCGCAACATCGCGCCCGTATCTTTGCTTATGCTGCCCCGCAGCGCCGATTTGGGGCATCATCAGCACCAGGATGTTGCCGATACGCACCAGGCACTTGCACAGCTTCAGGGTTAACCCTATAATTCGGGTTATCCCTAGTAGCTAAACAACAGTGCAAGCCCGTGGAGGCTATTGTGATCAACCCGAACAACACCATCCGCCTGACCGACGAACTCGAGCGTCAACTGATGCTCCAGGCTATTGAAGAACAGTTCCGCCCGCACCCGATGCGTGCGTTGGCCGCCGGCCTGCGTAAGCTGGCCCACGGCATCCGTGCCCTGGCTGGCAAGACGAGCGCCAAGAACGCGCACTCGGCCGCCTGAAGCAGGATTGCAGGCCTGATGTCCTGAACGATTTCCCCTTGGGGGCTGCATAGCCCCTTTTATAGACCCGCCCTTACCGGCGGGTTTTTTTTATGGCCGGAGCCGGGAAACCGTCAACCCACCGGGTGGCCGCTTTGTCGGATAATACCGGCCCATGACCGACGCCTCCCTCGACCAGACCCCCAACCGGCTGCGCCGGTTCGCCTGCATGATGTACGAAGCCGTGCTGCTGTTCGGCGTGGTCTTCCTGGCGGGATACCTCATGGATACCCTGACCCAGAGCAAGAACGCGCTGGAACTGCGGCCCGCCCGCCAGGCCTGGCTGTTCGTGGCCATTGGCGCCTATTTCGTGCTGTGCTGGCGCCGCCGCGGCCAGACGCTGCCGATGAAGACATGGAACATCCGGCTGGTCGATCGCGATGGCAACCCGCCGTCCACCGCCCGCCTGATCCTGCGCTACGTGCTGGCGTGGCCGCTGGTGCTGGCGGGCGCCGCCGTGGTGTGGGCCGCCGCCAGCGCCACCGGCTGGCCCTCGATGGACATGTTCATCGTGGCCGCGCCGTTCACGATCTTCATCTGGTCCTGGTTCGATCCGGACGGCCAGTTCCTGCACGACCGCCTGCTCGGCACCCGCCTGCGCAACGCGCCGCAGCGCAAGAAGACCCGTTGAGCGACAGGAATCCGACGCCTGAACGGGCGCTGAACATACCTGCTTACAACTGGCAAAATCGTGCGGCGAATTAGGCGTTGGCTTTCAGAAAGTTGAAAGTCGCGTGCAAAGACAATGGGGCCCCTTTCACAGACGCTCCAACAATTATCATGCGCGCTTTCCTTTCCCGCCTGTCCCTGGCCGCCGCCAGTGCCTTGTTGTTCCTGCCCTTCGGCGCCTCGGCCCAGAATGCCGCCGCGCAGCAGGAAATCGAGGCCGCCATGAAGGCAGCCTACGCCGCCGCCCAGGAAGGCCCGGCCGACGTCAAGCTGGGCGACCAGGCCGTGGTGCACCTGCCTGAATCGATGTTCTTCGTGCCGCGCATCCAGGCCGACCGCCTGATGGCGGCCTACGGCAACGGCAAGGATCCCTCGCTGCTGGGCGTGGTCATGCCCAAGAGCGACGATGACGACTGGGTCATCACCGTCAATTTCGACAAGGCCGGCTACATCAAGGACGACGACGCCAAGAACTGGAACGTCAGCGAACTGCTGGACAGCCTGCGCGATGGCACCGAAGAGTCAAACGTCGAGCGCAAGAAGCGCGGCTTCCCCGAGCTGGTGATGGACGGCTGGGTCGAGGCGCCCAAGTACGACAGCAGCACGCAGCGCCTGGTCTGGTCGGTGGCCGTCAAGCACAAGGGCGAAACCGCCAACGACAATCCCACCGTCAACTACAACACCTACGCGCTGGGCCGCGACGGCTACATCACGCTGGACCTGATCACGCAGAAGAACCTGGTGCCGAAGGACAAGACCGCGGTGCTGACCCTGCTGGACAACCTGAAGTACGTCGAAGGCAAGCGCTACGCCGACTTCAACTCGTCCACCGACAAGGTCGCCGAATACGGCCTGGCCGCGCTGGTCGCGGGCGTGGCCGCCAAGAAGCTGGGCCTGTTCGCCGTGATCGCCGCGTTCCTGGCCAAGTTCGCCAAGGTCGGCATCCTGGCGGCCGCCGCGCTGGGCGGCGGCCTGTGGAAGCGCTTTCGCGGCAAGAAGGCGGAACAACAGCAGCCCTGAGCCATGAAGCTGCTCCTGTTGCTGTTCTCGGGTATCAAGTACCTGAAGTTCGGCAAGCTGCTGGCGACCGGCGGCACCATGCTGCTGTCGGTCGCGGTCTATGCCTTCGTGTTCGGCTGGCGCTACGCGGCAGGCTTCGTGCTGTTGCTGCTGGTGCATGAACTGGGCCATTACATCGCGGCGCGCCAGCGCGGCCTGGATGTCGGCGCACCCGTGTTCATTCCATTCGTGGGCGCCTGGATACAGCTGAAGGAGATGCCGCACGATGCCGATACCGAGGCCTACGTGGGCCTGGGCGGCCCGCTGGCGGGCACGGTGGCCTCGCTGGCCTGCTATTTCGCGGCGCGCAGCACCGGCAGCGACCTGCTGCTGGCGCTGTCCTACGCGGGCTTCTTCATCAACCTCTTCAACCTGATCCCGCTTTCGCCGTTCGACGGCGGCCGCATCACCGCGGTGCTGTCGCCGCGCATCTGGCTGGTGGGCGTGCCGGTGCTGGTGGCGCTGTTTTTCTGGCGCCCCAGCCCGATCCTGATCCTGGTGGCCGTGCTGGCGTTTCCCAACGTCATCCGGGCGTTCAAGTACGACCCCGCCCTGCCCGAGAACCAGGCCTATTACGGCACGACGCTGGAAAGCAAGCTGACCTACACCTGCGCCTACCTGGGGCTGGTCTGCGTGCTGGCCATCATGGCCCACGACGTGCACGACATGCTGAGCCATCTACGCGCCTGAAGCGGGTTCATCTGACAGCGCCCGGCGCCCACCGGGCGCGGCCGTCACAACAGCGTCACTTTTTTTTCATGTCACGGTCATCGCGGGGTGGTTTCATTCCCAGGCATGACGACAGCCCCCATGGACAGCACCGTGAACGAAATCCGCCCCACGCACTGGCGCGCTCTCTGGATTTCCGATATTCACCTGGGCACCGCCGGGTGCAAGGCGGAGTTCCTGCTGGATTTCCTCGAGCACAACGATTCCGACACCCTCTACCTGGTCGGCGACATCGTCGACGGCTGGCAGCTGCGCAAGCACTGGCATTGGCCGCGGGCCCACAACGACGTGATCCAGCGCATCCTGCGCAAGGCCCGCAACGGCACCCGGGTGGTGTTCATCCCCGGCAACCATGACGAATTCGCGCGCGAGTTCGCCGGCTACGCGTTCGGCGACATCGAGATCCTGGACGAAGACGTGCACGTGACCGCCAAGGGCATGCGCCTGCTGGTGCTGCACGGCGACCAGTTCGATGGCGTGATCCAGCACAGCCGCTGGCTGGCGCACCTGGGCGACGGCCTCTACCAGCTGGCGCTGTGGATCAACCACCATTTCAACCGCCTGCGCCACCGCCTGGGGCTGCACTACTGGTCGCTGTCGCAGTACCTCAAGCACAAGGTCAAGAACGCCGTGTCCTTCATCACCGACTTCGAGGAGGCGCTGGCCGGCGAGGCCCGCCGCCGCGGCCTGGACGGGGTGGTCTGCGGCCATATCCACAAGGCCGAGCTGCGCGACGTGGGCGGCATCCTGTACTGCAACGACGGCGACTGGGTGGAAAGCCTGTCGGCCCTGGCCGAGACCCATGACGGCCAGCTGCAACTGCTGGACTGGGCCGCGATCCAGGCCGAACGCCAGGCCGACCCGGCGCAGCGCAAGCCGCGCTCGCTGTCGTTGCCGGCGCTGCCGTCGGCGCTGCGCCGCCAGGGCAAGCACCCGTGATAACCCTTATACGTCCCCGTTACGCAACGGGGATATTGCAGTTCACGGCCCTCTAGGTCATGCTTGCAATTGGGGCAACGGGCAAAAACTGACCCGTTCACGCTGCAACATGCTCACAACATAGGGCCATGAACGACCAATATCAGGTGCTCTACCAAACATTCCGCTGGCTGGTTCCCACCCAGTTCAACATTGCGGAAGCGTGCTGCCACCGCTGGGCATCCAGTAGTCCGGATGCGCGGCGCATCGCCATCTACTACGAAGATGAAGCCGGCAACCGCGAGGTCTGGACCTATGCGCGGCTGGCCGAGGCCGCCAATCAGCTGGCCAATGGCCTGGTGAAGATGGGCGTGGGCCGCGGCGACCGCGTCGGTGTGGTTTTGGGACAACGCCCTGAGACCGTGGTCGCGCACATGGCGATCTACAGCGTGGGCGCGGTGGTGTTGCCGTTGTCGGC
Source organism: Achromobacter sp. RW408 (assembly GCF_003184165.1). Lineage (NCBI taxonomy): Bacteria > Pseudomonadati > Pseudomonadota > Betaproteobacteria > Burkholderiales > Alcaligenaceae > Achromobacter > Achromobacter sp. RW408. The sequence continues at coordinate 1,116,226 of NZ_QHHO01000046.1, read as the reverse complement.
CCTGTTCGGTCCCGAAGCCCTGCAAAGCCGCCTGTGCGATTCGGAGACCCGCGTCGCCATCGTCGACCACGCCTCCAGCGCCAACCTGCTGGCCGTCAGCGACAACTGCCCCAACCTGCAACAGATCATCGGCATCGGCTTCGCCGACGAGCGCGTGCTGCCCTGGCGCAGCCTGCTGGCGCGCCAACCCAGTGAATTCAAGCCGGTGCCGACGCGCTCGTCGGATCCGGCCATCCTGCTCTATACCTCCGGCACCACCGGCGCGCCCAAGGGCGCCCTGCTGCCGCACAGCGCGCTGATCGGCAACCTGCCCGGCTTCGTGGCCTCGCAGGACTGGTTTCCGCGGCCCGCCGACGTGTTCTGGTCGCCGGCCGACTGGGCCTGGACCGGCGGCATGATGGATGCGCTGCTGCCCACGCTGTATTTCGGCCATCCCATCGTCGGCACCCGCGGCCGCTTCTCCGTCGAGCGGGCGTTCGAGCTGATGGAGCGCTATCAGGTCACCAACACCTTCCTGTTCCCGACCGCGCTCAAGATGATGATGAAAGCGGTGCCCGAACCCCGCAATCGCTATCAGCTGGCCCTGCGCTCGATCATGAGCGCCGGCGAAAGCGTCGGCGAGACCGTCTTCGAGTGGTGCCAGTCCGCCCTGGGCGTGACGCCCAACGAAATGTTCGGCCAGACCGAGATGAACTACGTGGTCGGCAACAGCCAGAAGCGCTGGCCGGCCAAGCCGGGCAGCATGGGCCGGCCCTACCCGGGCCATCGGGTCGCGGTGCTGGACGACGCCGGTCAGCCGGTGGCGGCCGGAGAAACCGGCGAAATCGCCGTCAATCGCTACGATATCCACGGTTATCCCGACCCGGTCCTGTTCCTGGGCTACTGGCGCAACGAAGCCGCCACCCAGGCCAAGTTCAAGGGCGACTGGTGCCTGACGGGTGACCTGGCGCGGATCGACGCAGACGGCTACCTCTGGTACGCCGGCCGCGCCGACGACGTGTTCAAGTCATCCGGCTACCGCATCGGCCCGGGTGAAATCGAAAGCTGCCTGATCGGCCACCCCGCGGTGGCCAATGCCGCCGTGGTGCCCAAACCGGACGCCGAGCGCGGCGCGGTGGTCAAGGCCTACGTGGTGCTCACACCCGAATTCGCCCAACGCGACCGCAACGACATCATCGAAAACCTGCAGGAACACGTGCGCGAACGCCTGGCGCCCTACGAATACCCGAAGGAAATCGAGTTCGTCGAAGAGCTGCCCATGACCACCACCGGTAAAATCCAGCGTCGCATCCTGCGCCAGCGCGAAGAAGAACGCGCGCGGGCGTCCAGGCCCCAATGACGCGGGCGGGTCCGCCAGGGACCCGCCGCATCCGGAGACAGGGCATGCCCATTTACCAGCTCGACGACCTCATTCCCCGCATCGATCCCGCCGCCTACGTGGCCGACAGCGCCGACATCATCGGCAATGTCACGCTGGAAGCCGGCGTCAGCATCTGGTCGCACGTCTCGATCCGGGGCGACAACGACGCCATCCTGATCCGCCAGGGCACCAATATCCAGGAAGGCAGCGTGCTGCACGTGGATACCGGCTGTCCCATGACCATCGGCCCCAACGTCACCGTGGGCCACCAGGCCATGCTGCACGGCTGCACCATCCACGAAGGCGCGCTGGTGGGCATGCAGGCGATCGTGCTGAACAATGCCGTGATCGGCCGCAATTGCCTGATCGGCGCGGGCGCCATCATCCCCGAAGACCGGGTGATTCCTGACAATTCCCTGGTCATCGGCATCGGCAAGATCGTGCGCGAGCTGTCCGACGAGGAAATCGCCAATCTGCACAAGAACACCGCCCACTACGTGGCGCGCGGCCAACACTACAAGACGGCCTTGAAGCGGCTGGCCTGACATTGCCGCCGGGAACGCCCCGGCAAGGGCCTACACCCCTGTCGCCGGCAGGGGGAATCGGCCGTCCGATCGGCTAACATTCCCCCATGACCGATCAGCTCAAGAAATACCTCCTCGAAGACCGCAGCGTCCGCGTCCAAGCGGTGCGCCTCACGGATACCTGGAAGGCCGTCCAGGCCAACCACGACTACCCGCCCGCCATCACCCACTTGCTGGGCGAACTGGTGGCGGCCTCCACCCTGCTGGCCGCCAACATCAAGTTCGACGGCTCGCTGGTACTGCAGATCCAGGGCGACGGCCCGATCGCGCTGCTGGTGGTGGAATGCCGTTCCGACCTCAGCCTGCGCGCCACCGTGAAGGTGCGCGAAGGCCATGACGTGCCGGCCGACGGCGACATGCAGAGCCTGCTCAACCCCGGCGGCAATGGCCGCTTCATCGTGGTGCTGGATCCGCAGCACAAGGTGCCCGGACAGCAGGCCTACCAGGGCATTGTGCCGCTGGAAGGCGATACCGTCGCCGAGGCCCTGCAGCACTATATGAAGGCCTCCGAGCAGCTGGACACCCGCTTGTGGCTGGCCGCGGACGGCGAACACGCCGCCGGCATGCTGATCCAGCGCCTGCCCTACCACGGCGGCGCGGATGCGCCGGCCCTGACCGAGCAGGCCGCCGCCGAGACCTGGGACCGCGCCTCGGCGCTGGCCGCCACGCTCAAGCGCGAGGAACTGCTGGCCACCGATATCGACACCCTGATCCACCGCCTGTATTGGGAAGAGACCCTGGTGGCGTTCGACCCGCAGCCGGTGCGCTGGCACTGTCCCTGCACCCGCGAGCGCGTGGCCAACATGCTGCGCTCGCTGGGCGAGGACGAGGTCAAGGACATCCTGGCCGAACGCGGCCAGGTCGACGTGTCCTGCGATTTCTGCGGCAAACCGTATGCCTTCGACGCGGTCGACTGCGCCGCCCTGTTCACCTCCAGCCCGCCCACCGCGGACGGCACGCCGCCGACGGTGCACTGACGTCCCCGGCAGCCCCCTCGGCTTGCACGCATCGACAGGCGATCATGCCCGCGCCACACTGGCCGGCCATGACCGCCTTTTTCTTGCCCCGCCGTTCCTTGCCTTCGTCCTTTGCGCCGGGCGCTGCAAGGCCTCGTGTGCCGCAACGCGGCGCCGCCGCGCTCGAATTCACCCTGGTCATGGCCGTGCTGCTGTCCGTGGCGGCGCTGGTAGCCGACGCGGCGCGCTGGCAGGTGGCACGCCAGGTCGCCCATCTGGCCTTGATGGAAGCCGCCCGCGCGGGCAGCACCGGCCACGCCGATCCCACCCGCATCCGCGACGCCTTCCTGAGGGCGCTGCGGCCACTGCATGCCGGCCCGCAGGGCGAGACCGCCGGGCGCCGGCTGGCCCACAGCCAGGAACGTATCGCCGCGCGGATGGACACGGTGCCGTGGCGCATCGAAATCCTGCAGCCCGATATCTTCCGCGCCAACACACTCAGGCTGCGGCTGACCTACCTGTACCAGCCATTGCTACCGCCGCTACGGACACTGCTGGCGGGCCTGGCGGAAAACGACGGCAGCTACGCCGCCGCCGCGCGCGCGCGAGGCCTGGCGCCCATCAGCATCGAACTCGAAATGGAAATGCACAGCAAGCCGGTGGACTGGCTTGCCGGTCCGCCGTATCCGGCGGGCGTGGTGCAGGGGGTATGCCGCAGCTTGCGATGCCCGTGAATGGGCAGCTTTTGGATGCGATCAGTGCCGGGAGGCGCCGGCGTTGCCGCCAGTGGCGCCCGTAGCCGGCCGCGCGGCGGGCCTGGGCGGCGTGGCGGGCGCGCTGGCGC
>NZ_QHHO01000046.1:1092258-1112472 GCF_003184165.1 Achromobacter sp. RW408 | reverse complement strand
CCGCATCACCGCGACGGCCGCTTCCACAATGCCCGCCCGCGCCCCTCCATGGGCTTTTGGCAGGGGCTGAAACTGACCTGGGCCTTCCTGTTTGGCAAGCCGGCGGGCACCGTGCCCGGCCAGCCGATCCCGGTGCGGCCGCTTACCCGCGCCGCGCTCGGCGCCGCGCCCGACCGCAGCCTGTTCCGGCTGGGCCATTCGACCATCCTGCTGAAGCTGCGCGGCCGCTACTGGCTGACCGATCCAGTGTTCTCCGAGCGGGCGTCTCCGGTGCAGTGGGCCGGCCCGGCGCGTTTCCACGCGCCGCCCATCGCCCTGGACGACCTGCCGCCGATCGCCGGCGTGATCCTGTCGCACAACCACTATGACCACCTCGACCGCGCCGCCGTGACCCGGCTGGCGGCCCGCACCGGCCGCTTCATCGCGCCGCTGGGCGTGGGCGACCAGTTGATCGCCTGGGGCGTCGATCCGGCCAAGGTCGAGCAATTGGACTGGTGGCAGTCGACCGAGGTCGAAGGCCTGCGCCTGACGGCCACCCCGGCCCAGCATTTCTCCGGCCGCGGCCTGACCGACGGCGACCGCAGCCTGTGGGCCTCCTGGGTCATCGACGACGCCGGGATGCGGATCTTCTTCAGCGGCGACAGCGGCTATTTCGATGGCTTCAAGGCCATCGGCGACGCCTTCGGTCCGTTCGACCTGACGCTGATGGAAACCGGCGCCTATGACAAGCGCTGGGCTTTCGTCCACATGCAGCCCGAGGAAACGCTGCAGGCCCACCTGGACCTGCGCGGCCGCTGGCTGCTGCCGATCCACAACGGCACCTTCGACCTGGCCATGCACGCCTGGCAGGAACCGTTCGAACGCATCGCCGCGCTTGCCGCGGAGCGCGGAGTGGCGCTGGCCACGCCGGAGATGGGCGAACGGCTGGACCTGGCCGCGCCACATCCGGGATCGCCGTGGTGGCGGGCGGTTGCCGCGCGCCAGCCAGCATCCGGCGCGTGCCGCCTGCTGGCGCCTTGCCGGGCCAGGTGAGCCGGCAGGGCCGGTCCGCGCGGCCGGTCCGGTATCAGTCGAAACGCCCGAAGATGTGGTGAGGATGGCGAGGCGCCGTCCCAGCCCGTTGCCCGCCGGCCTCGCAACCGCAATTTGTTTACAATCGCAACGCAACGCGTATTGCGCCCAAGCCAATGCCCGCGACCCGGGTATTGCGGCTTGATGAGCCCGCTTCGGCTAGGCTTTGGCCTGCGCGCATGACCTGACCCCCGCGCGCCCGTCGGCAGACGCGTCGCCCCGGCCGCGTGCCGGACCGGTCAGGCTCCCATTCCATGATGTTCCCCGCAATCGCCCGTCCCGGCCTGACGCCCTGGACGGCCGGGAAACCGTTTGCGTATTTTTTCCGCCCGGAGGTGCCTACGTCCTTTTCCCTGAAGTGCCGATAACTACAACAACATAATCCTTTGAACCGTAAGGTCTAATACCCATGAGAAAGTTTCTCAAGATCCTGGGCAGCCTGGTGGTGACGGTGGTGATCGCGGTCGCCCTGTTCCTGTACTGGCCGCTGCACCAACGTTCGGTCCCGGCGCCGGACAATGACAAGCCCCTGGACGCCGTGCTCGTCGGCGGCGGCATCATGAGCGTGACGCTCGCCACCTACCTGCAGGAATTGCAGCCGGACTGGCGCGTCGAACTGTTCGAACGCCTGGACGGCGTGGCGCTCGAAAGCTCCAATGGCTGGAACAATGCGGGGACCGGCCACTCGGGCTTCGCCGAGCTGAACTACACCCCCGAGATGCCCGACGGTTCGGTCGACATCAAGCGGGCCATCAACATCGCCGAACAGTTCGAGATCTCGCGCCAGTTCTGGGCGCACCAGGTCAAGACCGGCCGCCTCGGCCAGCCGTCGGACTTCATCAATCCGACCGGCCACATGAGCTTCGTCTGGGGCGATGACCGCATCGAGTACCTGCGCAAGCGCCGCGATGCCCTGGTCAAGAGCCCGCTGTTCTACGGCATGGAGTATTCCACCGACCCGGCGCGGATCCGCCAGTGGGCGCCGCTGCTGATGGAAGGCCGCGACGCCAGCCAAAAGGTCGCCGCCACCTACATGCCGCTGGGCACCGACGTGAACTTCGGCGTCATCACCAACCAGCTGACCCAGGGCCTGCAGCGCAACCCCAACTTCAAGCTGCAACTGCAGCATGAGGTCACGGCGTTGCGCCAGAACGGCGACAAGACCTGGAACGTCACGGTCAAGGACCTCAAGACCAACCAGGAGCGCACGGTGAAGTCGCGCTTCGTCTTCATCGGCGCGGGCGGTGCCTCGCTCAAGGTGCTGCAGTTGTCCGGCATTCCCGAGTCGAAGAACTACGCCGGCTTCCCGGTGGGCGGCCAGTTCCTGGCCTTCGACGCGCCGGCCATCGCCGGCCGCCACGAGGTCAAGGCCTACGGCATGGCCGATACCGATTCGCCGCCGATGTCGGTGCCGCACCTGGACGCGCGCAAGCTCGACGGCAAGCCGGTGGTGCTGTTCGGCCCGTTCGCGCTGGCCACCACCAAGTTCCTCAAGCAGGGCTCGGCCTTCGACCTGTTCTCGTCCGTGAACCACAACAACGTCGCCAGCATGGTGGACGTGGGCCTGGAGAACCTGGACCTGGTCAAGTACCTGGTGGACCAGGCGCAACTGACCGACGCGGACCGCCACGCCCAACTGCTCAAGTACTTCCCGCAGGCCAAGCGCGAAGACTGGCGCCTGGTGACGGCCGGTGAACGGGTGCAGGTCATCAAGCGCGATCCGGAAAAAGGCGCGATCCTGCAATTCGGCACCGAAGTCGTGACCGACAAGGACAACACCATCGCCGCGCTGCTGGGCGCCTCGCCCGGCGCCTCGACCTCGCCGCCCATCATGCTGAATCTGCTGGCCAAGGCCTTCCCGCAGCAGATGGAAGCGGGCTGGAAGGCGCGCCTGAAGGAGATCATTCCGTCGTATGGCCAGAAGCTCAACGACAGTCCGGCGCTGACCAACCAGATCCGCGCCATGACGAGCCAGGTGCTGCACCTGCCGTACGTGGAAGTGCCGGTGCCGGGCGCGGCGCCCGCCGCCGCGCCCACGGCCCCGGCCACCAACGCGCCGGCCCAGCCGGCGCCGGGGCGCAATGCCAACACCGAGATGCAGGCGCTGTAGCGGCCTGCCCCGCCCTCCCTTTCCGGGAGGGTTTTTTTTGTACGGCGGCCGGCGGCATTCGCGCCGGCGGCCGCCTTGCCCCGCTTTTGCCTCTTCGCGTCGGCCGCCCCGGTCACTGTGCTAAGGTGCCCCATCGGCTATCGGATGATGACAAGAGACATGCACAATCCCCTGGCTTGCCTGCGGCCGCCCATGGCCGCCGCCCTGATGTCGCTGGCCCTGGCCGCGCTGGCCGGCCCGCTGCAGGCCCGCACCCTCTACAACGACAAGGGGCTGCGGGTCGAAGAGACCGACATCGGCTTCCAGGACTACCAGGAAGGCAGGCGGCGCAACGCCAGCCAATACACCCTGGCCTACCAGCGCCAGCCGCTCTGCGGCAAGGGCGTCAAGCTGGGCGAGCGTTTCCTACCGGCGGGCGACCCGCGCCGCGCGCGCGACTACTTCTGCGGCCCCGCCAAGCCGATCAACCCGCACGGGGTGCTGGCCTTCGTCACCCGCACCTCCGGCCACGGCAACCTGCTGTACCTGGATGTCGGCGGCGGCGATCTGCGCATCACCGACATCCCGGTGCAGAAGGAAGGCGACGGCGACAGCATCGGCGGCCAGGTGTTCCTGGACGCCGGCGAACCCGGCTGGACGCGCTACGAAAACGGCTGGTACGAGACCACGCTGATCCGCCACGAACCATTCCAGGCCGTGAGGCTGGGACCCGGCCGCCTGCTGGATATCGACAATGGCGTGGCCTTCCTGCTGGTGCCGCGCGGCCAAGAGGTGCAGACCGTCAAGCCGGCCAGCGTGGGCCAGACGGCCGACGGCACGCCGGTGGTGATCGCCGCCGAGCTGCGCCAGCGGCCGACGCCCGTGCGCTTTCGCGCGGTGGACCTGGCCACTGGCCGCGAGCTGGCCAGCGTGGCCGCGGGCGATGCCTGCCTGGATGCGCCGAGCATGGATTTCTGGGGTACCGGCAGCGCTTCGTCGGCCCAGGTGCCGTATGCCGAGCTGGCCGTGTGGCGGTCGCGCAATCTGGTCTACGTGGCCGGGGCCAAGCCGTCCTTGCGCCTGGCGGCGGCCAACGAACTGCGCCCGCTGGCCAATTGCCGGCGCGACTGGCAGCCGGCGCGCTGAGGCGCGTCCATGCCTGCCGCCCGCTTTAGGGGGGCGTACGGGGCGCTCCACGATCCCGCTGAACCGCTGCGCCAATCTCGGAGCGCGAGACGGACGCGGGCGGTTCTGCGCGCATCGTCGCTCAATACTAGGGTTTTCACTCATAAATTCGCTGAATTTCGCGGATAAGAATTCAGAATTTTTCTTATGGCGAGGGCACGCGTATAACGGTCTACGCAGTAAACCTCGACCTACCTACAGAGAGAAAACCATGAGGGGAAATTCCAGGACGGGCCACCAGCCGGTGCGCGCGTCGACCGCCGCATTCATCGGCACGATGATCGAGTGGTACGACTTCTACATCTACGCCACCGCCGCCGCGCTGGTGTTCGGCAAACTGTTCTTTCCATCGGCCACGGGCTTCTACGGCACGCTGGCGGCTTTTGGCACCTTTGCCGTGGGCTTTTTCGCGCGGCCGTTGGGCGGCGCGCTGTTCGGCCATATCGGCGACCGCATCGGCCGCAAGAAATCGCTGGTCATCACGCTGTTGATGATGGGCAGCGTGACAGTCCTGATCGGCCTGTTGCCGACCTACGCCTCGATCGGCGTCTGGGCGCCGGTGCTGCTGGTGCTGCTGCGCATCGTGCAGGGCGTGGCGGTTGGCGGCGAATGGGGCGGCGCGGTGCTGATGGCGGGCGAACACTCGCCCGACAAGAGCAAGCGCACCTTCTTTGCCTCGTTCGCGCAGCTGGGCAGCCCGGCCGGCCTGATCCTGTCGATGCTGATGTTCAAGCTGGTGACCGGCCTGGACGACGCCGCTTTCCTGACCTGGGGCTGGCGCGTGCCGTTCCTGTTCTCGGCGGTGTTGCTGGTGGTGGGTTTCGTGATCCGCCTGAGCGTCAATGAATCGCCCGACTTCCTGGAAGAAAAGCAGGCCCAGGCGCAGCGCGCCAAGCCGGCCCGCGCGCCGCTGGCGCAAGTGCTGACGGGCGCGCCCGGGCTACTGGCGCTGGCCGTGGGCGCCAACGTGCTGGGCATCGCCGGGTTCTACTTCACCAGCACCTTCATGATCGCCTACACCACGCAGTACGTCGGCCTGAACCGCGCGGTGATCCTGGACTGCCTGCTGGTGGTGTCGATCATGCAGTTCTTCATCACGCCGCTGGCGGCCTATATCGCCAGCCGCGTCGGCAACCTGCGCTTTCTGGCGACGATGGCGCTGGTGTCGGTGTTCACGCCATACGCCATGTTCAACCTGGTGGACCTGGGCTCGCTGTCCGCGATCACGCTGGGCATCGGCGTGGCGGTGCTGTTCATGGGCGCCTATTATGCGGTGATCGCCGGCTTCGTCAGCGACAGCTTTCCCACCGCGATCCGCTACACCGGGATTTCCATGGCCTACCAGTTGTCGGGCGCCATCTTCGGCGGCCTGACGCCGATGCTGGGCACGGTGCTGGCCGAGAACTTCAAGGGCCAGTGGTGGCCGCTGGCCGTGCTGTTCTCGGTGATTTCGCTGCTTTCCCTGGTATCCGTGCTGGCGCTGGGCGCCCATGGCCGGCGCCATGTCCAATTCCAACCCGAGGGCCATCGAGCATGAAGGCGTATTTCCACGACGATCAGAAATTGCACCATCCGCAGACCTATTTCTCGCGTGGCAAGATGCGCACGCCGCAGGAAGTGCCATCGCGCCTGGACGCGTTGGCGCAGGCGGCGCGCAACCTGGGCTTCGACGTGCAGGCGCCGCCCGACCACGGCCAGGCCCCGCTCGAAGCGGTGCACACGCCGGCCTATCTGCGCTTCTTGCGCGAGGCGCACGCCGAATGGAAGAAGCTGCCCGATGACTGGGGCGACGAGGTGGTCTCCAATGTCTTCGTGCGCGAGCCCAACGCCTTGCGCGGCGTGCTGGCGCAGGCCGCGCGCTACCTGGCCGACGGCAGCTGCCCGGTGGGCCCGAACACCTGGCAATCGGCGTACTGGTCGGCGCAGTGCGCCATCGCCGGCGCCGACCGCATCGCGGCCGGCGACCGCCATGCCTATGCCCTGTGCCGTCCGCCAGGCCACCATGCGCGCCGCGACGCGGCCGGCGGCTTCTGTTACCTGAACAACGCCGCCATCGCCGCGCAGCGCCTGCGCGGCACCTATGGGCGCGTCGCCATCCTGGACACGGACATGCACCATGGCCAGGGCATCCAGGACATCTTCTACGAGCGCAGCGACGTGCTGTACGTGTCGATCCACGGCGATCCCGAGAACTTCTATCCGGTGGTCGCCGGCTTCGAGGACGAGCGCGGCGCGGGCGAAGGCGAAGGCTACAACCTCAACCTGCCGATGCCGCACGGCTCGCCCGAGTCGGTGTTCTTCGACCGCCTGCGCGAAGCGCGCGCCGCGATCGAGCGGTTCCAGCCGGACGCGCTGGTGCTGTCGCTGGGCTTCGACATCTTCGAGAAGGATCCGCAGGCCATGGTGGCGGTGTCGGAAGACGGCTTCGAACGGCTCGGGCGCGAAGTCGCCGGGCTCAAGCTGCCGACCTTGATCGTGCAGGAAGGCGGCTACTATATCGAGGGCTTGGAATCGAACGCCGCGCGCTTCTTCGCGGGGCTGGCCGGAACCTGATCACGGGGCCGGCGCGGCGGACGGATACCGGCCCTGTCCTTTCGCCGGAATCCGCCACGCCGCCATGTGCCCTGCCCCCGTCCGCCCCGCCCACGCCCTGTCGCTCGCGCCTGAGCGCATGGACTGGAACCTGCTGCGCACCTTCATGTTCGTGGTGCAGGCGCGCGGCGTGGGCCGGGCGGCGCAGGCGCTGCACCTGAGCCAGCCGGCGGTGAGCCAGGCCTTGAAACGGCTGGAGGATGCGGTCGGCGGCATGCTGCTGCACCGGCGCAATGGCGAATTCCGCCTGACCGGGCTGGGCGAAGAAATCTACGCCATCGCCCGCGACATGTACGGCGCCATGGCGCGCATCGAGACCGCCGCGCTGCAGGACCGGCACGAGGTCGCCGGCACGCTGCGGCTGCTGGTCATGAGCCGCATCCAGAGCGCGGCCTACGACGACTTCCTGGCCGACTTCCACCAGCGCCATCCCCGCATCGAATTCCACATCGAGGTGCTGCCCAGCGCCGACATCCTCGACGCCCTTTCCAAGCGGGTGCCCGCGCTGGGCCTGTGCCTGTGCCGCAAGCCGGTCGAGGCGCTGGAGCGCCGGCTGTTCCTGCGCCACCATTACGCGGTGGTCTGTGGCCGGCGCCATCCGCTGTTCTCGCGGCCGCGGGTGGGCATCGAAGACCTGATGGACCAGAACTTCGTCTGTTTCGCCAGCGACCAGATCGGCGACACGCTGTCGCCGCTGACCATCTTCCGCGACCAGCAGGGCTTCACCGGCCGCATCGTCGGCACCTCGCCGCACATCGAGGAAGTGCGGCGCATGGTGGTGGCGGGCATCGGCCTGAGCTTCCTGCCGGAACACCTGATCGTGCCCGACGTGGTCAACGGCGAATTGCGCCGCCTGCCGCCCAACGAGAGCGTGGCCGAGATCGACGTGTACCTGGCCTGGCACCGGCAGCGCAAGCTGAGCGCGGCCGAGACCGCCTACCTGGAGGCGTTCGAGCGCTTCCTGGCGCGCACGCCGCTGGCGGCGCGGGCGCGCTGACGGCGCTGACCGCGCCCTGAATCGGCGGCCGCATTTGACCCGGGATCGGGCAATCCGTCCGACCTTGCCGCCCGCGCACGGCACGAACCGTAGGCGGCGGCGGGGGTTCTGGCGATAATGGCCGCCTGGCTTTGCGCTTCACCCTTCCTTCACCTCCCTTCACCAAGAGGACGCCATGTCTCGTTGGACCTTCTATACCGCGCCGGGCACCTGCGCCCTGGCCACCCACATCGCCTTGCAGGAAGCCGGCGCCGAATTCGACGTCGTCAAGCTGGATTTCGGCGCGGGCCAGCAGCAGAGCCCGGAATTCCTGCGCGTCAATCCCAAGGGGCGGGTGCCGGCGCTGGCCACCGAGCATGGCGTGCTGACCGAGACCCCGGCGCTGCTGGCGTTCGTCGCGCAGCGCTTCCCGGCGGCCGGGCTGGCGCCGCTGGACGATCCGTTCGCGTTCGCGCGCCTGCAGGAACTGAACAGCTACCTGGCGTCCACCGCCCACGTGGCGCATGCGCACAAGCGGCGCGGCGCGCGCTGGGCCGACGACCCGGCGGCGCACGAGGCCATGCGCGCCAAAGTGCCGGAAACCATGACGGCCGTGGCCGCTTACCTGGAATCGCAGATCGCCGGGCCGTGGGCGCTGGGCGAACGCTTCAGCGTGGCCGACGCCTATCTCTACACCATCGGCAGCTGGCTGGAGGGCGACGGCGTGGATCTGGCGCGCTTCCCGGCGCTGACCGCCTACCTGGCGCGGGTCGCGGCGCGCCCGGCGGTGCAGCGCGCGCTGGCGCAAGCCAAGGCCGAATAAGGCAGGTCCGCACAAGGCGTCTGAACAGGTCGCGTCCCGACAAGGCACGTCCCAACAAGGCGCGTCCCAACAAGGCGCGCGGCGCGCCGGCCGGCTCAGCGCAAGGCCGGCGCCGCGTCCGCCGACAGGCGGCGCGGCGTGGTCGTGCCGTAGTCCTCGTCCGCATAGATGCAGGCCGGCAGCGGCGACACCGCGCGGCCGCCCCGTTCCCACAAGGCCTCGATCCAGTCGGCCGCGGTGTCGGCGATGGCGTCCTGCACGCAGAAGCCGGGGTCGCGCGCGAACATCGGCACCGGCGGCGTCAGGCCGGTTTCGCCGTGCACCACGTCGAACAGGTGCCGATGGCCTTCGATGGCCTTGTTCAGCACGTACAGGTCGGGCCCGTCCAGGCCGATGACGACGGAAAACGTGCCCTCGCCGTCCTGGTCGGGGAAGATGCCGAACTGGATCTCGCGCGCTTTTTCGGGCAGGCGCGGGAACAGGCCGGCCAGCACGCGCAGCGCGGCGTCGGTGTGGGCATCGAGTTCACGCCGCAAGGCGGATTGATAGTCGCGTGGGTTCATGCCGCGAGCTTAGCGGATCGCGCCTATTTCTGTTATTTCTGTCTTGACAGAAATAACAGAAATACCTACATTGGCCGCATGAAACTGACTCCGATCGCCGAACGCTTCATCCTCCACTGGGGCGAAATGGGCTCGCGCTGGGGCGTGAACCGCACCGTGGCGCAGATCCACGCCCTGCTCTACCTGCTGGGCCGGCCCGCGCCCGCCGAGGAAATCGCCGAAACGCTGGGCGTGGCGCGCTCGAACGTCAGCAACAGCCTCAAGGAACTGCAGGCGTGGCGGCTGGCCAAGGTGGTGCATGTCATGGACGACCGCCGCGACCATTTCGAGACCTCCACCGACATCTGGGAATTGTTCAAGCTGATCGTCGAAGGCCGGCGCCAGCGCGAGATCGACCCCACCCTGTCGATGCTGCGCGACACCCTCGCCAGCCCCGAGATGGCCGACGAAACCCCGCTGACCGCGCAGCGCGTGCGCGAGACGCTGGCGTTCCTGGAAATCCTCACCACCTGGTCCGATGAAATGCTGCGCATGAAGCCCGAGACGCTGATGAAGACGCTGGGCATGGGGGCCAAGATCAGCAAGACCATGCGCCGCACCAAGGCGTGAGGGCGTGGCGGGACCGCGTGTCCCGCCATTTTTTTGGCCTGTTATTTCTGTCTATACAAAAATAACAGAAATAAAAGAACCAAGCGGTCGATGCGGCCGGAGGCGGATCACATGAACATTCTGGTATGCGGTGCCAATGGCTTTATTGGCCACGCGTTGTGCCAGGCGCTGGCGCGCGACGGGCATCGGGTCCTCAAGGGCGTGCGGCGGGCGCGGCATGCCGACGAGATCGCAGTGGACTATCGCGTCGATACGACGCCGGCCGCCTGGGTCGACCGCCTGCGCGGCATCCACGTTGTCATCAACGCGGTCGGCATCCTGCGCGAAGGCGACCGCGGCGATTTCGACCGGCTTCATCACCTTGCCCCGGTGGCGCTGTTCGAGGCGGCCGCGCAGGCCGGCGTCAGGCAGGTGCTGCAAGTGTCGGCGCTGGGCGCCGAGGGCGGCGACACCGCTTACTTCCGCAGCAAGCGCGCCGCCGACGACCATCTGCGCACGCTGCCCATTGCCCACCACATCCTGAGGCCGGCGCTGGTGTACGGCGCCCAAGGCGAGTCGGCGCGCTTTTTTCGCGCATTGGCGTCGCTGCCGCTGCATGCCCTGCCCGCCGGCGGCTGCCAGCCGCTGCGTCCGATCCACATCGACGACCTGGCCGAGATCGTGGTCCGCCTGGTCAACGGCGCGGTCGACGCGCCTGCGGTGCTCGATCTGGTGGGCGACACCGAGGTCACCTTCAAGCGCATGCTGGCGGTCTATCGCACATCAATGGGCTTTGCGCCAGCGTGGACGCTGACCGCGCCGGGTGCGCTGGTCGCCGGGACCGCGGCGCTGTGCGACCGTCTGCCCGGCTCGATCCTGACGCGCGATACCTGGCGCATGCTGCGCGCCGGCAACAGCGGCGATCCGGCGGCCACGGCGCGGGCGCTGGGACGCCCGCCCGCCGGCATCGACGCCTTCATCGGTCCGGACGAAGCGTCCGCCCTGCGCCAGCAGGCCCTGGCGGCCTGGCGCCCCGCCCTGCTGCGCGGCGCGCTGGCGCTGATCTGGCTGTGGACCGCGCTGTGCAGCGCCTTCATCTACCCGACCGGCGACAGCCTGGCGCTGCTGGCGCGGGTCGGCCTGCACGGCCCGGGGGCCGTGGCGGCGCTGTACCTGGCCGCCACGCTGGACGCCGTGTTCGGCGTCGCCACGCTCTGGCGACCCGGCCGGCGGCTGTGGGCCGCGCAGCTTGCCCTGGTGCTGGGCTATTCCGCGGTGATCGCGGTGGCTTTGCCGGAATTCCTGTGGCATCCGTTCGGCCCGCTCCTGAAGAACGTCGCCGTCGTCGCGCTCCTATTCATCCTGTTCAGCGAGGAAACCCAATCATGAACGCCTATCTCACGATCAAGACCCTGCATATCCTGTCGTCGGTGTTGCTGGTCGGCACCGGTTTTGGCACCGCGTTCTACCTGTTCTTCGCCAACCGCAGCGGCTCGGTGCCGGCGATCGCGGCGGTCTCGCGCCTGGTGGTGCGGGCCGACCTGTGGTTCACCACGCCCGCCGTGGTGGCGCAGCCGCTGACCGGCCTGTGGCTGGCGCACGCGGCGGGCTGGAGCTGGACCACGCCGTGGATCGCCGTGTCGATCGGGCTGTACCTGCTGGCCGGCGCCTGCTGGCTGCCGGTGGTGTGGTTGCAGTACGAAATGGCGAAGATGGCCGCCCGCGCCCACACGGCCGGCGCCACGGCGCTGCCGGCGCGCTACTGGCGCTTTGCGCGCTGTTGGGAATGGCTGGGCTACCCGGCGTTCCTGGCGATGGTGGCGGTGTATTTCCTGATGGTGGTCAAGCCGGCGTTGTGAGGACGGGGCCGCCCTGCCCCCTTTACGGCATGGGAACCCGCGCCCTGCCGGCGCGGATTCCCGGCGGCGCGTCAGTCGATGGCGGCGCCGGCCGTTTTCACGACCTTGCCGAGCCGCGTGTATTCCTCGGCGCCGAATTCGGCCAGCGACTGGCGCGAGGTCGGCGACGGGATCGCGCCGCGCGATTCCAGCGCCTGCTTCACCTCGGGGCGTTGCAGCGCGCGGTTCACGGCGGCGTTCAGCTTGTCGAGAATGGCGGCGGGCGTGCCCTTGGGCGCATACAGCCCGTCCCAGGCGAAGAACTCGTAGCCCTTGACGCCGGCCTCGCTCAAGGTCGGGATGTCGGGATTCGACGCAACGCGCTGCGGCGTGGTCACGCCCAGCGCGCGCAGCTTGCCCGCGGCGATCTGCCCCGACACGTTCGGCATGACGTCGATCAGCAGCGAAATGCGCCCGCCCAGCAGGTCGGTCATGGCGGCGCTGCCGCCCTTGTACGGGATGTGCATGATCTTGACCCCGGCCATCTGGTTCAGCAGTTCACAGGCCAGGTGCGACGAGGTGCCGTTGCCGGCCGAGCCACAGGTCAGTTCGCCCGGGTGCGACTTGGCGTAGGCCAGCAGCTGCGCCAGCGACTTGAAGCGCTCGTCGGTGGCGTTGACCACCAGCGCGGCCGCGATGACGGTGAAGCGCGAGACCGGCTCGAAGTCGCCCGGCGCGTATCCCGGCGACTTGTAGAGCCAGTGGTTGGTGGCCTGGGTGCCGTTGGTGCCGTAGGACAGCGTATAGCCGTCCGGGTTGGCGCGCGCCGCGACCCCAAGGCCACGGTGGATGCGCGCGCCTGGGGGGCAGATCAACCGCCGCTTCCACGAGATCCTGTGCGAAGCGGCCGGCAACCGCGCCCTGCTGTCGGCGCTGGAACACAACAACAAGACGCCGCTGGCCGGCCCCGCCGCGCTGACGCTGCCGTCCACCCCTTCCCTGCTGGAGACGCCCTTCGTGCTGCGGGCGCAATCGGACCACGAGGACCTGCTGCGCGCGATCACGCGGCGCGAGGCCGCGCGCGCCGAGAACCTGATGCGCGAGCACGCCTACCGCAGCCGCGAGAACAAGCGCGTGCTGCTGGAATCCCTGCGGGAGGGCGTGGCGGGCGTGGCGCAACCGGCCGATAGCGCGGCGGCCTAGGACCGGGCCACCGATTTGAAAACGCGAGGCCTAGAGCCTGCCCACCTGCCTGACGTGGGCCGGGGCCGCGCATCCGAACGGCAGCCCGATGCGGCCGCCAGGGAAGGCTGCGTTCAGAACAGCCGGCGCACGCGCTCGCGGATGGCGCCGGCATAGGCCCAGCACCACACCGCCAGCGCCAGCATCGCCACCGTGAAATAGGCGCGCGCTTCAAGCGGCACGGGATTCAGGCGCGACAACGTCGGAAACGGCTCGTAGCCGATGAAGTCGCTGGCGGCCAGCGCGCTGAACAGCAGCGCCAGCACCGGACCGGTGAAATGCGGGCGTTCGCCGCGGGCCTGCGGATCGGCCCGGAAACGCCAGTGGAACAAGCGCAGCAGCTGGATCACGACGGCGACCAGCGGAACGACCAGGGCAAGCTGCAGCACGAGCAGCGCAACAATGACTTGAGTGGGAAGCATGGCCGCGATTTTACGCGGCCCGGGGACCGGCCCTCGGGACAACCCCTATTACCCGCCCCATGCCAAACAACTATCGTATTCGAGAATTATCAAATAAGAGAATTCTCGCTTCCGACAAAATGGCCGCAGACCCCCTATACGATTACGCCGTCATCGGCGCCGGCATCGCCGGCGCATCCGTGGCCTACCGCCTGAGCGCGTCCGCCTCCGTCGTGGTGCTGGAGCGCGAAGCCCAGCCCGGCTACCACTCCACCGGCCGCTCGGCCGCCATGTTCATGGAGACCTACGGCACCGCCCAGATCAAGGCGCTGACCCGCGCCAGCCGCGATTTCTACGAACATCCGCCGCAAGGCTTCTGCGAGCATCCCCTGCTGAGCCCGCGCGGCGTGCTGTACATCGCCGCGCCGGGCCAGCAGGACCTGCTGCGCGAGGTCTATGACGATTTCCGCAGCCAGTCGCCCAACGTCACGCTGATCGACGCCGAACAGGCGCTGGCGCGGGTGCCCTGCCTGCGGCCCGACCAGCTTTGCGGCGCGATCGAGGAGCCGGATGCGCGCGACATCGACGTGCATGCGCTGCACCAGGGCTTCCTGCGCGGCATGGCGCGCCAGCGCGCGGCGCTGCGCAACAACGCCGAACTCGTTACCGCCACGTTCGAGGACGGCGCCTGGACCCTGACGCTGGCCGGCGGCGAGTCGCTGCGGGCGCGCGTGCTGGTGAACGCCGCCGGCGCCTGGGCCGACCACACCGCCGAACTGTGCGGCGTGCGGCCCGTGGGCCTGCAACCGTGCCGCCGCACCGCCTTCACCTTCACCGGGCCGGACGACGTCGATTTCGCGCACTGGCCCGCCGTGGTGGGCGTGGACGAGAGCTTCTATTTCAAGCCCGACGCAGGCCAACTGCTCGGCTCGCCCGCCAATGCCGACCCGGTCCCGGCGCATGACGTGGTGCCCGAGGAACTGGACGTGGCCACCGGCATCTACCGCATCGAAGCGGCCACCTCGCTGACCATCCGCCGTCCGCGCCACACCTGGGCTGGATTGCGCTCGTTCGTGGCCGATGGCGATTTCGTGATCGGCTGGGACAGCGCCAGCCCCGCCTTCTTCTGGCTGGCGGCGCAGGGCGGCTACGGCATCCAGTCCGCCGCCGGCGTTTCGCAGCTGGCGGCCGACCTGTTGCTCGACCTGCCGTTGAGCGCCAGCCTGACCGCGCAGGGCGTCGACCCCGCGCGCCTGTCGCCGGCCCGTTTCTCCCCTTCCCGATAGGAGCCCGTTCCATGAGCCAAGCCATCCAGCGCCTGCCCAGCAGCCTGCCGTTCCCGTTTTCGCGGGCCGTGAAGGCCGGCGGCTTCCTGTTCCTTTCGGGCCAGGTGCCGATGAGCGCCGCCGGCGAGGTGGTGCGCGGCGACATCCAGACCCAGACCCGCGCGGCCTGCGAGCGCATCGTCGAAAGCCTGGCGGCCGGCGGCGCGCGCCTGGACCAGGTGGTCAAGGCCACGGTGTGGCTGTCGGACATGGGCCACTTCGCGGGTTTCAACGAGGTCTACAAGGAGTTCTTCGGCGCGGCGCTGCCGGTGCGTTCGACGGTGGCGTCGGCCCTGGCCCTGAACGTCGACGTGGAGATCGAAGTGCAGGCGTATATCGGAAACGACTGAAGGCAACCATCCAGAACGGAGCGATCGCATGAAGATTTTTTCCGGGTCCCTGGCGACCGAGACCAATACCTTTTCCCCCATCCCGACCGGCCTGTCGGCCTATCGGGCGCGCGGCTACTACCCGGCCGGCCAGCACCCGGACCGCATGCAGATGTTCTCCGGCCCGCTGTGGGCCGCGCGCCAGCGCGCCCAGGGCAAGGACTGGACGCTGATCGAGGGCATGACGGCGGGCGCGACGCCGGCCGGCCTGACCACGCGCCACGCCTACGAGACCTTGCGCGACGAATTGCTCGACGACCTGCGGCGCGCCGGCAAGGTCGACATCGCGCTGTTCGGCCTGCACGGCGCCATGGTGGCTGACGGCTATGACGACTGCGAAGGCGACCTGCTGCGGCGGGCGCGCGAGATCGTCGGCCCCGACACGGTGATCGGCGCCGAACTGGATCCGCACTGCCACCTGACCGACGCCATGGTGAACAGCGCCGACTTCCTGGTGTGCTTCAAGGAATATCCGCACACCGACATCCTGGACCGCGCCTACGACCTGGTCGACCTGTGCGTGGCGCGCGCCGAGGGCCGCATCAAGCCGACGCGCGCGGTCTTCGACTGCGAGATGATCTCCATCATGCACACCAGCCGCGAGCCGATGCGCGGCTTCGTCGACCGCCTGCTGGCGATGGAAGGCAAGGAAGGCGTGCTGTCGGTATCGATCGCCCACGGCTTCCCATGGGGCGACACGCCCGACATGGGTTCCAAGGTGCTGGTCTACACCGATGGCGACGCCGGCCAGGCCGAACGGCTGGCACGCGCGCTGGGCGAAGAGATCATCGGCTTTCGCGACCAGCTGGCGCCGCCCTATCCCGGCGCCGACGAAGCCCTGGACCAGGCGCTGGCGCTGGCCGACTTCCCGGTGGTGCTGGCCGACTCGGCCGACAATGCCGGCGGCGGCGCGCCCAGCGACGCCACCTTCATCCTGGAGCGCGTGCTGGCGCGCGGCATCCAGGACGTGGCGACCGGCCCGTTCTGGGATCCGGTGGCGGTGCAGCTCTGTTTCGAGGCCGGCGAAGGCGCGCAGATCAAGCTGCGCATCGGCGGCAAGGTGGCGCCGGTGTCGGGCCAGCCGCTGGACCTGGCCTGTGAGATCGTCGCGCTCAAGCGCGACGCCGTCATGACCGGCCTGGCCGGCACGCCCGCGCTGCTGGGCGATGTGGCCGTGGTGCGCAGCCAGGGGGTGACCATCGTCATGACCACCAACCGCACCCAGGCCATGGATACCGACCTGTTCACGCAGTTCGGCGTGGACCTGGGCGCGATGAAGCTGGTCATTCCGAAGTCGTCGCAGCATTTCTACGCCTCGTACTCGAAGCTCGGCCGCAACGTCATCTATGTCGAGACGCCCGGGGCGATCACGCAAGACTACAACGCGCTGCCTTTCACCAAGCGCAAGCTGCCGAAATGGCCCTTCAAGGGCTGATATCCAACCCATTGCCCACGCAGGCAACCGGAGAAAACAAGGGGATGACCATGATGAAACGATTCAGCCTGCTGGGCGCCGCCACGCTGCTGGCCCTCGGCCTGGCCGCGGGCCAGCCGGCCCAGGCGCAAGGCAAGACGCTGCGGATGGTGCCGCACGCCGACCTGAAGACGCTGGACCCGCTGTTCAACACCGCCTACATCACGCGCAACCACGGCTACATGGTGTTCGACACCCTGTTCGCGCAGGACAGCCACGGCCAGCCCAAGCCGCAGATGGTCGAAAGCTGGACCGCCTCGCCCGACGGCAAGGCCTGGACCTTCAAGCTGCGTCCGGGGCTGAAATTCAACGACGGCACGCCGGTCACGGCCGAGGACTGCATTGCGTCGCTGCAACGCTGGGCCAAGAAGGACACGCTGGGCCAGGCCCTGATGGCGGCGGGCGCGGAACTGGCCGCGACCGGTCCCGACAGCTTTTCGCTGACGCTCAAGCAGCCCTTCGGCCTGGTGCTGGACGCGCTGGCCAAGCCGTCCGGCATGCCTCCCTTCATCATGCCCAAGCGGCTGGCGCAGACCGACGCCAACACGCCCGTGACGGAAATGGTCGGCTCCGGTCCGTTCCTGTTCAAGCGCGATGAATGGGTGCCCGGCAACAAGGTCGTGTACGTGAAGAACCCGGCGTACGTGCCGCGCAACGAACCGGCCGACGGCCTGGCCGGCGGCAAGGTCGCCAAGGTCGACCGGGTCGAGTGGATCTACATTCCCGACGGCAACACCGCCACGGCGGCGCTGATGAACGGCGAAGTCGACATGATCGAGCAGACCACGCCGGACTTCCTGCCGGTGCTGGAAAGCAACCCGGACATCAAGCTGAGCACCTCGGTGGCCACGCAGGGCATGGCCATCGTCAACGCGCTGCATCCGCCGTTCGACAAGCCGCAGGCGCGCCAGGCGCTGTACTACCTGGTGAACCAGAAGGAAATGCTGTCGGCCATCGGCTACCCCGAGAAGTACCGGGTCGACTATTGCGCCACGCTGTACATCTGTGGCTCGCCGCTGGCCAGCGACGCGGGCGCGGCGCCCTACGCCAAGCCCGACCTGGCGCGCGCCAGGCAGCTGTTGCAGGAGGCCGGCTACAAGGGCGAGAAGATCGTGGTGCTCTACCCCACCGACCACATCAGCGCGCCCGCCGTCATGGTGCTGACCCAGAACATGAAGAAGGCCGGCCTCAAGGTCGACCTGCAGACCATGGACTGGGCCTCGCTGGCGGCGCGCCGCCTGAAGAAGGACCCGCCCGACCAGGGGGGCTGGAACCTGTTCCTGACCTGGGGCGGGTACTACGATGCCAGCACGCCGGTCACCAATCCATGGCTGTCGGCCGCCTGCGGCAACAGCCTGCCCGGCTGGCCCTGCGACAAGGAACTGGACACGCTGCGCACGCAGTGGATCCAGGAGCCCGACGCCGCCAAGCGCAAGGAGATCGCGGCGCAGTTGCAGGCGCGCGCCTACCAGACGGTGCCTTACGTCATGTGGGGCGAATTCAAGCCGGTGTCGGCCATCCGCGGGCTGACGCACACCGAGCTGATGAAGACCGGCATTCCGGTCATGTGGAACGTCGAAAAACCATGATGCGGCGCGGGGCCGCGCGTGATCTGCAAGCGCGCCCCGCTCCCGGACAATCAGGCCGCCGCCAAGCGCTCCGCGCGCGCCGCGCCAGGCCGGGGGGAAACCCAGCGTGAAAACCATCCTGCGCCGCATCGCGGCCGTCATACCCGTCATGGCCGTGGTCGCGGTCGTGGTGTTCCTGCTGATCCACCTGTCGCCGGGCGATCCGGCGGCGGTGATCGCGGGCGACAACGCCACCACCGAGGACGTGGAAAAGATCCGCCAGAACCTGGGCCTGGACAAGCCGCTGCTGACGCAGTTCGGCATCTGGGTCGGGCACCTGGCCACCGGCGACCTGGGCACATCCATCGCCACCCAGATGCCCGTGGCGCAACTGATCGGCCAGCGCATGGGGCCGACCCTGTCGATCGCCACCTTCACCATGCTGTTCGCCGTGCTGGCGGCGATACCCCTGGGCGTGCTGGCGGCCTGGAACGCCGGCAAATGGCTGGACCGGCTGGTGATGATCGGCGCGGTCTGCGCGTTCTCGGTGCCGGTGTTCCTGATCGGCTACAGCCTGGTCTACGGCTTTTCCATCAAGCTGGGCTGGCTGCCGGTGCAGGGCTACAAACCGCTGGCGGACGGGCTGGCTCCCTATCTGCGGCACCTGGTGCTGCCCTGTCTGTCGCTGGGCCTGGTGTACATGGCCCTGCTGACCCGCATGACCCGCGCCACCATGCTGGAGGCGCTGTCGGAAGACTACATCCGCACCGCCCGCGCCAAGGGCCTGGCGGCCGGGCCGATCGTCTGGCACGCGCTCAAGAACGCCGCCAATCCCATCGTCACCACCATCGGCGTGGGCGTGGCGCTGCTGATCGGCGGCGTGGTGGTCACCGAAACCGTGTTCGCCATTCCCGGCCTGGGGCGGCTGACCATCGACGCCGTGCTGCGCCACGACTACCCCGTGATCCAGGGCGTGCTGCTGGTGGCCTCGGGCATCTACGTGCTGATCAACCTGCTGGTCGACCTGAGCTACCGCCTGTTCGACCCGCGTATCCGCTATTGAAAAGGGGCGATCCATGACCACCACCACCCTGCCCCTGGCCGCGGCGCGCCCGCGCTGGCGGCGCGCCGTCCGTTCGCTGCGGCGCCATCCCATGCTGTACGTCGGCGCCGCGATCCTGCTGGCCCTGGCCGTGATCGCCGTGGCCGCGCCCTGGCTGACCTCGATCGATCCGCAAGACATCAACCCGCTGGCGCGCATGAAGCCACCGTCTGCCGAACACTTCTTCGGCACCGACGCGCTGGGCCGCGACGTGTACGCGCGCACCCTGTGGGGCGCGCAGGTGTCGCTGCTGGTCGGCGTCGTGGTCGCGCTGGTGTCGACCGCGGGCGGCGTGCTGCTGGGCATGCTGGCCGGCTATTTCCGGCACCTGGACGCCGTGATCATGCGCATCATGGACGGCCTGATGGCGATCCCCGGCGTGCTGCTGGCGATTGCGCTGATGGCCACGCTCAAGGGTGGCCTGGCCACCGTGATCGTGGCCATCGTGGTGCCGGAAGTGCCGCGCGTGGTGCGGCTGGTGCGGGCCCTGGTGCTGACCATCCGCGAACAGCCTTACATCGAGGCCGCCGTGGCCGCCGGCACCCGCGTGCCGGCCATCCTGCTGCGCCACATCCTGCCCAACCTGTTCGCGCCGCTGATGGTGCAGGCCACCTTCATCGCCGCCTCGGCCATCCTGACCGAGGCCGTGCTGAGCTTCCTGGGCGTGGGCATCCCGCCGCAGATTCCCAGCTGGGGCAACATCATGGCCGAAGGCCGCAACTTCGTCGCGGTGGCGTTCCACATCATCCTCTACCCGGGCCTGTTCCTGGGCGTGGCCGTGCTGGCCGTCAACCTGGTGGGCGACGGGCTGCGCGACATGCTCGATCCGCGCCTGGCGAAAAAGCTGTAGGAGCGCGCGCATGCCATCCCAACCTGTCCTGCAAGTGAATGACCTGACCACCTGTTTCGAGGGCGATGACACCACGGTGCTGGCCGTGGACGGCCTGTCGTTCGACCTGATGCCGGGCGAGACGCTTGGCCTGGTGGG
>NZ_QHHO01000046.1:1049591-1092248 GCF_003184165.1 Achromobacter sp. RW408 | reverse complement strand
CCCCCCCCCGCGCATTCCGCCTGGCGCGGTCCGGCGCCGACAGCCGGCCCGCGGATGCGGCGACTTCAATCCGCTTTCTTCTTGAGCACGCTGATGTTGCCGTCGGCCTCCATGTAGGCGCGCCGCACTTCGCTGACATCCGTCACGCCTTTCAGGCGCAGTTCGCTCAGCAGCTCCGCTTCGGTGATGTACTCGCGCCGCAGGTTGCGGCGCGCAATGACGCCGTCATGGATCAGGCAGACCTTGTCGGCCGCCAGCAGCCGGCCGACCGGCTTGAAGAAATAGCCCGCCCTGTCGACGATGACGGTCCAACCGACGATCGTCGACACCAGCACCAGGCCGTCGACGATGGACTTGTATTCCCCCGCCATCGCGTTCTGCGCGGCGTCGGCGATCAGCACCAGCACCAGCATGTCGGCCACGCCGAACGAGCCGATATCGCGGCGGCCGGCCACGCGCAACAGCACGAAGATGAACCAGTAGACGATGGAGCCGCGGATGATGATTTCGAGCGGCGATATCGAGAAGGTGAACATCTCCGACCAGTCAGGACTCATGATCTTTCTCCCACGCGTGAAACGGCGACGCCCCCTCGGCGCGCCGCCGCAGTCAATTCATTTCGGGCGCGGATCGCGGATGCCCCGTTCCAGCCCCGCCATCGCGCCGCGCCGCAGCCGCGGTATGAAATTCGCCACGGCCCGCGCCACGTTGCGCACTTCCTGCTGCACCGCGCGGTCGCGATCCAGTTCCTCGTGGCTGGTGGCATAGGGCCGGTAGTAGCCGATATAGCGGTCCAGCCGCGACGACGCGCCGGCGTCGACCAGCCCCATCCAGTCCAGCCAGTCGCTGAGCGCGCGCCGCTGAGCCTCGATGCCGGCCACGTCGCCGTGCACCACCAGGCCATAGGCGCGTCCGGCCAGGTGCTTGGGGTAGGGCCAGCCATCCAGTTCGACCTGCTTGGCCTTGAGCGGATCCTTGCCGCCCGTGAGAGTGGGGTCGGGGTTGCCGCCATCGGCGCACACCAGCCGGTCGATCATCAGCTTCAGGGGACTGGGCGATTGATACCAATAGGATGGCGCCACCAGGATCACCCCATGGGCCGCCACCCATTGTTCGTAGATCGCGCCCATGGCGTCGTTGTCCTGCCCCAGCGAATGATTGGGGTAGCAGCTACAGGGCCAGTGGCACAGCGGCATCGCCGTCGACACGCAGCCCTTGCAGGGATGGATCCGGTATTCGTATTCCGAGACCAGGCGGCTGAGGTCCAGGGTGTCTGTCCGCATGCCGGCGGCCTGCAGTTCCTCCAGCAGGATGCGGGCCAGCCGCCAGCTCTTGGAGACCTCGCCAGGACAGGTGCCGTCGTTGCGGGACGCGCCGATGATCACCAGCACGCGGGAAGGCGTGGCCGGATCCTGTTGCGCGCGCTCGGCGAGCGCCAGCCGGTCTCGCGTTTCCTTCCACTCCACCGAAAGGTCATAGTCGGGATCGGCGTGGCCGGGGCCGGCCTTGACAGTGATCGGGGCCTTGCGGCCCTGCGCGTAGGCGTCCCAGGCGATCGCCTCGAGCCGCGCCAGCGCCGCCCGCTCGGCCTGGAACGCCGGATCGTAGAAGCGGCGCATGAAACGGGCGCGGAACGTTTCACGCTCGAGCTGCCCGGTGTACTGCCCCTTGCGGACCGTCGGTTTGTCGTCTGTCATCTCTGCCTCCGGCTGCGGGCGCGCTTGCGCCGCTGGGTCCTGGCGCGCGCGGTGCAGGCCGCCGCCAACGCCAGCAGTTTGTCCTCGTCCAGGCGTTCGGCATCCACCAGCCTTTCATCGGCCCCTTCGAGCGCGATCAGCAGTTCGTCCAGCTTCAGGTGCAGCGCCTCGCTGTCCTTGTTCTGGCTCTGCTGGATCAGGAACACCATCAGGAAGGTCACGATGGTCGTGCCCGTGTTGATCACCAGCTGCCAGGTCTCGGAATAACCGAACGCTGGGCCCGAGATTCCCCACAGGATCACCGCGATCAACGCCAGCCCGAATGCCACCGGCGATCCCGCCCAGCGGGTCACATGGGCGGCAAAATGGTCGAAGAAGCGCGACACCGGATTGCCCTTGGCCGCGTTGCGGGCCGCGGCGGGTCGGGGCGGCGCGGTCCGCCGCCTCCGTACGCGGGTGGCTGCCATGGTGCTCCTTTCGGTCGGGACGGAAACCGTGTTCAGCAAATTGCGTGCCCGCCGCCAGGGACGCGGGCATGCTAGGCTGGCGCTATTGCGGTCCGCCGGATTCCGATGAAATCCATTCTGCAGTCCGAGAAATACCTGCTGCTGGCCTGCCTGGTGGCCGTGGCGGGATACGCGGTCGATCCCCGCCTGGGCGATCACGGCCGGCTCGCCAGCGCGCTCGAGACGGCCGTGCTGGTCACGGCCATCCTGGCGGCTTCGCTGAGCGTGGCGCGCCACGCCGAACGCATCGCCCAAAAGC
The DNA here is from genome assembly GCF_003184165.1 of Achromobacter sp. RW408. Taxonomy (NCBI): domain Bacteria; kingdom Pseudomonadati; phylum Pseudomonadota; class Betaproteobacteria; order Burkholderiales; family Alcaligenaceae; genus Achromobacter; species Achromobacter sp. RW408. The sequence continues at coordinate 1,089,786 of NZ_QHHO01000046.1, read as the reverse complement.
TGGGCGACCCCTACGGCAGCATGATCCTGACGTTGTCGGCGGTGCTGGTGGAAGTGATCGTGCTGGCCATCGTCTCGTCCCGGGCCGCGTCGCCGACGCTGGTGCGCGACAGCATCTATTCGGCCGTGATGCTGGACATCAACGGCATCCTGGGCGTGGCCGCGCTGCTCGGCGGCTTCAAGCATGGCGAGCAGGCCTACAACGACGATTCCGCCCGCACCTATAGCGTGATGATCCTGACCGCGGTGACGGTATCGATGGTCATCCCCGAGTTCGTCCCGCAAGCCGGCTGGCGCGCCTACAGCGGCTTCACCATCGTGGCGATGCTGTTGCTCTACGGCGTATTCCTGCGCATGCAGACCGGCCCGCACAGTTATTTCTTCAGCTACAGCTATCCCGACAAGAAAACCCGCCGCCCGCTGCCGGCGTCCGGCTATCCGAGCCGGCGCCAGTCGGTTGCCGTGATGGCCGCCGGCATCATCGCGGTGGGCGCGCTGGCCGAGCTGATGTCGCACTCCCTGAACCGCAGCCTGGCGGGCATCGACGTGCCTGTCGGGCTGGTGGCGCTGATCGTGGCCGGCATCTCGGCCGCGCCGGAAATGCTGACCGCCCTGCGCGCGGCGCTGGCCAACCGCATGCAATCGGTGGTCAACATCGCGCTGGGCGCCTCGCTGTCCACCGTGATCCTGACCGTGCCGGCCATGGAAGCCATGGCGCTGCTCTCCGGCCAGCGCATCGACATGGCCATGACGCCGCTGCAGACCGTGATGATGCTGGCGACCCTGCTGGTGGCCGCAATCAATCTGAACGACGGCCAGACCAATGCGATCGAAGGCATGACGCACTTCGTCCTTTTTGGCACTTTCCTGATGCTGCTGGGCCTGGGACTGTAGGAGCCGCCGCGCCAGGCACGGGAATTGCTCCGGCGCAAAGATTCCCGCGCCTGGAGACGCCATGTCCGCCATGACCTTGACGGTGCTGACCGTCAACACCCACAAGGGCTACACCAGCTTCAACCGCCGCTACATGCTGTACGACCTGCGCGAAGCGCTGCGCTCGGCGGCGCCCGACCTGGTCTTCCTGCAGGAGGTGGTGGGCGAACACCAGGATATGGCCGCGCGCCATCCAGGCGACCACGGAGCGGCGGCATCGCAGTACGAATTCCTGGCCGACACGCTGTGGCGCGACTTCGCCTACGGCCGCAACGCCGTGTATCCCGCGGGCCACCATGGCAATGCCGTACTGTCGCGCTATCCGATCGCGCGCTTCGAGAACCACGACGTCAGTGTCGGCGGCCACGAGAGCCGCGGCCTGCTGCATTGCGAACTCGAGGTCCCCGGGCAGGCCGGCGCCGTCCATGCGATCTGCGTGCACCTGGGGCTGCTGGCGCGCCATCGCGAACAGCAGATCGCCAGCCTGTGCCGCCTGGTGGCGCGCGACGTGCCGGCCGGCGCATCCTTGCTGATCGCGGGCGATTTCAACGACTGGCGCCTGAAAGCGGACCACCTGCTGCGCGACTGCCGGGTGCAGGAGGTGTTCACGTCGCGCCTGGGACGGCCGGCGCGCACCTTTCCGGCCCGCTGGCCGCTGCTGCGCCTGGACCGCATCTACGTGCGCAACGTGCGCGGCTGGCGCCCCGTGCCGCTGGCCTCGCGCGTCTGGTCGCGCCTGTCCGACCATGTGCCGATCGCGGCGGAGATCTCGCTATGACGCCCCCGCCCCTGGGCTGGCGCAGCGGCAACCGCTACACGCTGCTGGAGAACGGCGAAGCCTATTTTCCCGCGGTGCGCGCCGCGGTCGACGCGGCTGCCCGCGAAGTGCTGATCGAAACCTTCATCCTGTTCGACGACGCGGTCGGCCGCGACCTGCAGCGCACCCTGATCGCCGCCGCCGGACGCGGGGTCAGCGTCGACATCCTGGCCGACGGCTACGGCTCGGATGAATTGTCCGAGGAATTCCTGGCGGCCCTGACCGGCGCGGGCGTCCGTGTACATCTGTTCGACCCGCGCCCGCGGCTATTGGGGGTGCGGACCAACCTGTTCCGGCGCATGCATCGCAAGATCGTGGCGGTGGACGGAACCTGCGCATTCGTCGGCGGCATCAATTTCTCGGCCGACCACCTGCCGGACTACGGTCCCGAAGCCAAGCAGGATTACGCGGTGCGGGTGGAAGGCCCGCTGGCCGCCGACATCGCGGACTATGCGCGCGCCGCGCTGGGCGCCGATCGACCGCGTCGCCGGCGTCGCGGCCCGCTCGAGCCGATGCCGGCGGGCGATGGCGGCGGCCGCCTGGTGGTGCGCGACAACCAGGGCCACCCCACCGATATCGAACGCTACTACCGCGCCGGCCTGCGCGCGGCGCGCCAGGACGTGCTGATCGCCAACGCCTATTTCTTCCCCGGCTACCGCCTGCTGCACGATCTGGCCAGCACCGCCCGCCGCGGCGTGCGGGTGCGCCTGCTGCTGCAAGGCGAACCCGACATGCTGGTGGCGCAGCTGGCGGCCAGCATGCTGTACGACTATCTGATCGATGCCGGCGTCGAGATCTTCGAATACTGCAAGCGGCCCCTGCACGCCAAGGTCGCCTGCGTCGACGAGGACTGGTCCACCGTGGGATCCAGCAACCTGGACCCGCTCAGCCTGGCGTTGAACCTGGAGGCCAACGTGGTGGCCCGCGACGCCGCGCTCAATGCCAGCCTGCGCGCCAGCCTGGAACGGCTCATCGCCGAGGACTGCCGGCCGGTGCGGATGCGGCCGGGCTCGCGCCGGCGCCTGCGCCGCTTCTGGGTGGGCGTGGTGGTGTTCCATTTCCTGCGCCGCTTTCCCGCCTGGGCCGGCGCGCTGCCGGCGCACAAACCGCGCTTGCGCACGCTCGACGAGTCCGGCCAGCGCGAAGGCGAGGCGTTATGAGCCTGTACCGTTCCCGCCTGATGCGCGCGGCCCGGCATCGCTGGCCGCGCATCAAGAAGGTGCTGCCCTGGGTGGTGCTGGCAGTGGCGGCGGCCCTGCTGGTGTATTTCGGCAGCTCGGTCGACTGGCCGCAGGTCTGGCAGGCCGTGCGACGGATCCCGCGCGATACGGTCCTGCTGGCCGCCGCCCTGGTGGCGCCGGCCTACCTGGCGTACGCGGCCATGGACCTGCTGGGCCGGCGCTACACCGGCCATTCCCTGGCCTGGCCCAAAGTGCTGGGCGTGGCGATGCTGAGCTATGCGCTGAACCTGAACCTGGGCGTGCTGGTAGGCGGCCTGGGCGCGCGGCTGCGCCTGTATGCCCGGCTCGGCTGCCGCAAGTCCGTCGCCACGCGGGTGGCGTTGTTCTCGGCGGTGTCGAACTGGGTCGGCTATGGATGGGTGGCCGGCGTGTTGTTCGCCAGCGGCGCGATCGTGGTGCCGGCGGGCTGGGAAATCGGCGGCGGCATGCTGCGGCTGCTGGGGGTGGGGCTGCTGGCGATGGCCATTGCCTATGCGTGGGTCTGCGCGCGCGCCACGCGGCGCGCGGCCACGTGGATGGGAATGCGGGTGACGCTGCCGCGGGGACGCATGGCTGCGCTGCAAAGCGTGACGGCGGGGCTGTCGTGGATGCTGATGGGCGCCATCATGTATGTGCTGCTGCAGGGCAAAGTCGCCTATCCGATGGTGCTGGGCATCCTGCTGTGCACCAGCTTCGCGGCGGTGGTGACCCGGGTGCCGGGCGGCCTGGGCACCACCGAAGCGATCTTCGTGGCGGCCCTGTCCCCGCGGCTGCCGGCGGCCGAGGTGCTGGGCGCGGCGCTCGGCTATCGCGCGCTGTACGCGCTGGCGCCCCTGTGCCTGGCCCTGCTGGCCTTTGCCGCGGTCGAGATCCGCCTGGGCTGGCGCAGGCGCCACCCCCAGCCGGTGTCGGGCCAATGATTACAAAAAGGGGCACAAAAGGCGTAACGCAAGGGGTTGGCGCCAACCGGCAACGACCGGCGGCGGCGCCAGGGGCCACGGCCATGGCGCGCTCTCGCCGGCGCGGCGCCGGGCATGCCACTTGCGTAGGGACAAGTCTTGCGGACATGGCCCCGGTTCCCGAGGCCCTCCGCCGACTCCGGAGCAAGCATGGCGACAACAAGAATTCTCATCGTGGCGGCAGAAGCGTTCCCCCTGGCAAAGACCGGGGGCCTGGGCGACGCCATCACCGGCATGGCGCGCGCGCTGGCCCAGGCGCACATGCAACCGACACTATTGCTGCCCGCCTATCGCGGCGTTGCGCAACGCCTGCGGCCGGCGCGGCCGGTGGCCGACCTGGCGGGCCTGCCCGGCGGCGACGCGCGCCTGCTGGCGGGGGTCTGCCCGCAGTCGGGCCTGTCGTTCCTGCTGCTGGAAAACGACGCGCTGTACGACCGCGCCGGCCTGTACCTTGACGACGACGGCCAGGAATATGCCGACAACGCGCTGCGCTACGCGGCCCTGGCCCATGCTGCGGTGCGCATCGCCCAGGGCCTGCCCGGCCTGCCGCGCCCCGAACTGGTGCACGCGCATGACTGGCATGCGGCGTTGACGCCGCTATTGCTGCGCGCCACGGGCGTCACGGACGTGAAAAGCGTCCTGACGATCCACAACCTCGCCTTCCAGGGGCCGGCGGCGCTCGAGGATGCGCCCCTGCTGGGAGTTCCCGCGCCATTCCTGGGCGAAGACGGCGCCCAGGCCTGGGGCCGCCTGAATTTCATGAAGGCGGGAATCCGCTATGCCGACCGCGTCACCACCGTCAGCCATCGCTACGCCCGCGAGATCCTGACCCCCGAATTCGGCTGCGGACTGGACGGCGTGCTGCGCGAGCGCGCGGCCGACCTGTGCGCGATCGCCAACGGCATCGACACGCAGCTGTGGAACCCGGCGCGCGATCCGCACCTGGGACCGCTGCGCTACCACCCCGACGACCTGGCCAACAAGCGCCTGTGCAAAGCCGCCGCCCAGCGCGAATACGGCCTGCGCGAAGACCCGCAGGCCACGCTGCTGATCATGTGCAGCCGGTTGACGGGACAGAAAATGGCCGACGTGGCGGCGCTGGCGCTGCCGCGGGCGCTGGAAGCCCATCCGGCGCTGCAGGTCGCGGTGCTGGGCCAGGGGGAACGCCACCTCGAAGCCGCGCTGCGGGACCTGAGTCAGCGCTATCCCGGGCGCTGCGCGGTGCGCATTGGTTACGAGGAAGCCGGCGCCCACCGGCTGCAGGCGGCCGGCGACATCCTGCTGCACGGCAGCCGCTTCGAACCCTTCGGGCTGACCCCCCTTTACGCCATGCGGTATGGCACCTTGCCGATCGGCTCGCGGGTCGGCGGCATGGCCGACACGATCAAGGACCCGGGACCGCAGCAACCGCTGACCGCCATGGCCGGCGCCACCGGCGTGCTGTTCGACGGCAGCGCGCCCGAGGACATGGCGGCGGCGATTTCGCGCGCGCTCCATCTGCATCAACACGCCACCTTGTGGCGCGCCATGCAGCGCAACGCCATGACCGCGGATTTCAGCTGGCGCCCCGCCGTGGCGGAGTACCTGGCGCTGTTCCGCTCGCTCACGGGCGACGCGCCCGCCCCGCTGGCCGGCGGCGCGCAACCGCTGCCGGAGATCGCCGCGCCGCGACTGCGGCGCGTGCGCCAGGCGGCGACGCTTGGCGCCCCCGCGCCGCTGTAGGAGCCGCGCATGGCAGCCCCCTCCTCCTCGTCCGGCAGCCCGCCCATGCCGCGCATCTACTACGCGCGCGCCGGCCTGCCGGCCGAGGCCGCGGCGCGTGAGCCGCTGCTGGCCGGCTTGCGCCACGAGGGTTTCACGGCGGTGCTGGTGCCGGTTCCCTGGCTCTGCCCGCCCGGCGCGCGCTCGCTGGCCCCGGTCGATGCCGACCTGGCGGCGGCGCCGGACGGGCGCACCGAACCGCTGCCGGCGCGGCTGGCGCGCGATGCCCGCAGCGCCGCGGACCATGGCTTGGCGCTGCTGCTGCGGCTCGAGTTGCAACGGGTGGCCCGCCAGGCCCATGGCGCCACCGCCCCCGCCGCCTGGTACCAGGACCCGGTCGATGACCCGGCGCGCGATCCGCGCCTGCCCTGGCGCGAGCACGACGTGCGGCAGCTGCGCGACGGCCCGCCCGCGGGTTTCATCGAGGCCTGGGCGGCGCGGCTGCTGCGCTGGACGCGCAGCGGCGTGGCCGGCTACGTGGTACAGCCACCGCCCATGCTCGAGGCGCCCGCCTGGCGGGCATTGTTCGAACCGTCGCGCCAGCTCAATGGCGACCTGCGCTGCCTGGCATGGACCCCGGGCCTGCCGCCCGCGGCGCTGGAACGCCTGCGCGGCGCGGGTTTCGACGCGGTCTTCTGCTCGCTGCCGTGGTGGGACTACCGCGCGCCGTGGCTGGCCGAGGAACTGGAGCGCCTGCATGCGGTGGCGCCCGTGATCGCCCCCTCCTGCGCCCTGGAGGGAGACGAACCGGAGCCGGACGAGGACACGTCGGAGCGCCCCGCCGTCGACACCCGCCGGGGCTGGGCGGCGGCGTTCTGCGCCGCCGGCTGGCTCGCCGGAGACCTCGACCGCGCGGCCGGCGCCGCCCGCGTCAACTCCTGGCTGCGCGAGGCGCATGTCGCCGGCCCGCCGCGCATCGTCGTCGGCCGCGACGGCGGCGCCACCTTGCTGCTGCGCGCGACCGGCGACCAGGGCGCCGCGCTGCTGGCGCTCAATCCCGACGACACGGGCGCCGCGCGCGTCGACTGGGACCTGGCCGCCGGCCTGCTGCCCGCTGGCGCGATCAAGCCCCGCGACGACGCCCCGGCCGATGACACGCTGGCGCCCGCGGCCTGCGCCCGCTACGACGTGTCGGCGGCGCTGCCCGTATGCGCCGCGCCGCGCAACGCGGCCATGCTGCGCAATGACGCCGGCGCGCAAGCGCGCGTGGCCATCGAACAGGTCGCGCCCTCGGTGGACGCCGGCGCGCATGCCGTCAAATGTCGCGTGCACGAACTGGTCCGGGTGCAGGCCGACATCTTCATGGACGGGCATGACCGGCTGGCGGCCGAGCTGCGCTGGCGCGCCGACGACGAACCCGCCTGGCACAGCGTGCCGATGTCCCTGGCCACCAACGACCGCTGGGACGCCGCCTTCCGGCCAGGGCGGATCGGGCCCCACGCCTTCCAGGTCGCGGCCTGGTACGACGCCTGGGAAAGCTACCGGCACGAGCTGGAGGTCAAGCATGCCGCCGGCGCCAGCCTGCGGCTGGAGCGCGAGGAAGGCCTGCAACTGCTGCGCGAGGCCGACCAGCGCGGCCGGCAGGACGCCCCGCCCGGCGCCGGCGCCGGCCTCATCAAGCGCGCGCTCAAGCTTTGCGCGGCGCGCGATGCCCAGGCCGAACCCGATGCGGACCAGATCGAAATGCTGCTCAGCCCCGCCCTGGCCCAGGCCATGCGGACGCTGGACAGCCGCCCGTTCGAGTCGCTGTCCGCCATCTACCCCGTCTGGGTCGACCGGCCGCAGGCCGTGCACGCCGCCTGGTATGAGCTGTTTCCCCGTTCGCAGGCGGCCGAGCCCGGCCGGCATGGCACGTTCGATGACGTCATCGCGCGCCTGCCCGACATCCGCGAAATGGGCTTCGACGTGCTCTACCTGCCGCCGATCCATCCCATCGGCCAGGCCAACCGCAAAGGGCGCAACAATAGCCTGAGCGCCGGACCGGACGACGTCGGCAGCCCTTACGCCATCGGCTCGCCGGCCGGCGGCCACGACGCCATCGAACCGCGCCTGGGCACCCTGGCGGACTTCCTGCGGCTGGTCAGGGCGGCCGAGCGGCATGGCCTTGAAATGGCCCTGGACTTCGCCATCCAGTGCTCGCCCGACCATCCCTGGCTGAGCCAGCATCCCGACTGGTTCTCCTGGCGCCCCGACGGATCGCTGCGCTATGCCGAGAATCCGCCGAAGAAGTACCAGGACATCGTCAACGTGGCGTTCTACGGCCCCGCGCCCAAGCGCGCCCGCAAGCTCGGGCTGTGGCGCGCGCTGCGCGACATCGTGCTGTTCTGGGTGGGACACGGCGTGCGCATCTTCCGCGTCGACAACCCGCATACCAAGCCCTTGCCCTTCTGGCAGTGGCTGATCGCCGAAGTCCATGCGCGCCATCCGGACGTGCTGTTCCTGTCCGAGGCCTTCACCCGTCCCAAGATGATGTACCGGCTGGCCAAGGTGGGATTCACGCAGTCGTACACCTACTTCACCTGGCGCAACGACAAGGCCGAGCTCGAAGCCTACCTGCAAGAGATCTCGCATGCGCCAGCCGCGGATTTTTTCCGGCCGCACTTCTTCGTCAACACGCCGGACATCAATCCGGTCTTTCTGCAGACCAGCGGCCGTCCCGGCTTCCTGATCCGCGCGGCATTGGCGGCGCTGGGCTCGGGCCTGTGGGGCGTCTACAGCGGCTTCGAACTGTGCGAGGCCGCGCCGGTGCCCGGCAAGGAGGAATACCTGGATTCGGAAAAGTACGAGCTGCGCCAGCGCGACTGGCGCCAGCCCGGCAACATCCGCGCCGACATCGCCCGCCTGAACCAGTTGCGCCAGGCCAACCCCGCCCTGCAAAGCCACCGCGGCCTGACGCTGGCGGCAAGCGGCAACGACCGCGTCATCGCCTTCGCCAAGGCCACGCCGGGCAACGGCAACGTGGTGCTGGCGGCCATCAGCCTGGATCCGTTCCACCCCCAGACGGCCCGGGTCGAGCCGCCCTGCGCGCTGTTCGCGCCGCCCTGGCCGGACGGCCTGGTGGCCGAGGACCTGCTGGCCGGCCAGCGCGAAACCTGGCGCGGCGAGCGCGAGGTGGCGTTGTCCCCCGACCAACCCTATCGCATCTGGCGGCTGTCGCGTCATGGCTGACGCCGCCAGGGAGCCCATGACCATGATCAGCCAACCCCACCCCCAGGACGACGGCCTTTGGTACAAGGACGCGGTGGTCTACCAACTGCATGTGAAGTCGTTCTTCGATTCCAACGACGACGGCGTGGGCGACCTGCCCGGGCTGATTTCCAAGCTCGACTACATCGCCAACCTGGGCGTCGATACGATCTGGCTGCTGCCCTTCTACCCCTCGCCGCGACGCGACGACGGCTACGACATCGCCGACTACCGCGGCGTGCATCCGGACTACGGCACCGTCGCCGACGTGCGCAAGCTGATCCGAGCGGCCCACGCGCGCGGCCTGCGCGTCATCACCGAGCTGGTGGTCAACCATACCTCCGACCAGCATCCGTGGTTCCAGCGGGCGCGCACCTCGCGGCCCGGCTCGGCGGCGCGCAATTTCTACGTGTGGTCGGACAACGACAAGGCCTACGCCGGCACCCGCGTGATCTTCTGCGACACCGAGAAGTCCAACTGGACCTGGGACCCGGTGGCCAACGCCTACTTCTGGCACCGCTTCTACTCGCACCAGCCCGACCTGAACTACGACAACCCGCAGGTGCTCAAGGAAGTGCTGGCGGTGATGCGCCACTGGCTGGACATGGGCGTGGACGGGCTGCGGCTGGACGCCGTGCCCTACCTGGTCGAGCGCGAGGGCACCAACAACGAGAACCTGCCCGAGACCCACCAGGTGCTCAAGCGCATCCGCGCCGTCATCGACAGCGAGTATCCGGGCCGCCTGCTGCTGGCCGAGGCCAACCAGTGGCCCGAGGACGCGCAGGAGTATTTCGGCAATGGCGACGAATGCCACATGTCGTTCCACTTTCCGCTGATGCCGCGCATGTACATGGCGATCGCGCAGGAAGACCGCTTTCCCATCACCGACATCATCCGCCAGACGCCCGACATCCCCGCCACCTGCCAGTGGGCCATCTTCCTGCGCAACCACGACGAACTGACGCTGGAGATGGTCACCAGCCGCGAACGCGACTACCTCTGGAGCGTCTACGCGGCCGATCCGCGCGCCCGCATCAACCTGGGCATCCGCCGCCGCCTGGCGCCGCTGCTGGAACGCGACCGGCGCCGGGTCGAACTGATGAACAGCCTGCTCTTGTCGATGCCCGGCACGCCGGTGCTGTATTACGGCGACGAACTGGGCATGGGCGACAACGTGCACCTGGGGGACCGCGACGGCGTGCGCACGCCGATGCAATGGTCGCCCGACCGCAACGGCGGCTTCTCGCGCGCCGACCCCGAACGGCTGCCGCTGCCGGTGCTGATGGGGCCGCTGTATGGCTATGAGGCCGTCAACGTCGAGGCTCAGCAGCGCGACCCGCACTCGCTGCTGAACTGGACCCGCCGCATGCTGGCGCAGCGCCGCCAGACCCACGCCTTCGGCCGCGGCACGCTGCGCTTCATCCAGGCCGGCAACCGCAAGATCCTGGCCTACCTGCGGCAATGGCGCGACACCACCATCCTGTGCGTGGCCAACCTGTCCAACGCCGCCCAGCCGGTCGAACTGCCGCTGCAGGCCTTCGACGGCCGCGTGCCGGTGGAGATGCTGGGCGGCACGCCGTTTCCCGCGATCGGCGAGCTGCCCTACCTGCTGACGCTGCCGCCCTACGGCTTTTACTGGATGGACCTGAGCGCCGAGGCGGCGCCGCCCGGCTGGCACGCGAGCGCGCCGGAACGCATGCCGGAGCTGGCCACGCTGGTGTTGCGCGGCCATGCCAACGCCGTCCTCACGGATGGCTCGCGCCAGACCCTGGAAACCGAAGTGCTGCCGGAATACCTGGCGCGCCAGCGCTGGTTCCCCGGCGCCACGCCGCCCGCCCGGGTGTCGCTGGCCTACGCCACGCCCTTCGGCGCCGGCCGGGCCGAATCCTCCGGCGCCGGCGGCGCCGAATACTACTGGGCCGAAGCCGAGCCAGCCGACGCCGCGGTCGCGCGGCGGGTGCAGATCCCGTTCGCGCTGGTCTGGGACGAGGCCGCGCAAGTGCAGTACCCGATCGCGCGCGTGCGGCGCGGCCCTGAAGTCGGCATCCTGGCCGATGCCTTCCTGCAGCCCGGCTTCGTGCTGGGGGTGGTCGACGCCCTGCGCCACGGCCGCGAATGGGATGGCCGCCAAGGCGGCAAGCCGGGCGAGCGGCCCGGCGTGATCCGCAGCCTGCCCGAACCCGGCATGACGGAACTGGCGCTGGACGCCGAACCGGCGCTGCAATGGATCAGCGGCGAGCAGTCCAACAGTTCGGTGGTGATCGGCGGCAAGGCCATCCTGAAACTGCTGCGCAATGCCCCGCCGGGGCTGTCGGCGGAAGTCGAGATGAGCCGCCACCTGACCCGCGCGGGCTATGCCAACATCCCCGCGCTGCTGGGCGAAATACAACGCGTGGACGGCGATGGCGTGCCCTGCACGCTGGCAGTGCTGTACGCCTACATCGCCAACGAAGGCGACGCCTGGAACTGGACGCTGGACTACCTGAAGCGCACGCTCGCCACGGCGCTGCTGGGCGGCGACAGCCCCGAGGAATTCGAAGCCAGCCTGGAAGGCTATGCCACCCAGGCCGCCACCATCGGCCGGCGCCTGGCGCAATTGCACCAGGTGCTGGCGCGGCCCAGCGACGATCCGGCGTTCGCCCCGGCCATCGCGTCGCAGGAAGAGGCCGATGCCCTCGCCGCGCGCGTCGTGGGCCAGCTCGATCAGGCCGCCCAGGCGCTGCGCGCCTGTGTCGACAGCCTGGAGGAACCTTCGCGGGCCTGCGCCCAATGGCTGTTCGACCACCACGGCCGCCTGGTGGCGCGGATCGAGCGCATGGCGCAAGCCCTCGCCGGCAGCCCGCTGATCCGCGTCCATGGCGATCTGCATCTGGGCCAGGTGCTGGTGGCGCAGACCGATGCCTACCTGATCGACTTCGAGGGCGAACCCGACCAGCCGCTGTCCCTGCGCCGGCAACTGGCCTCGCCCGCCAAGGACGTGGCCGGCATGCTGCGGTCGTTCGACTACGCGGCCGCCGCCGTGGCGCACCACGATCCGCTGGGCGGCGCCCCCACCGACGCCAACGCGGCGCCGATGGAAAACGCCGCCACCGCGAATTCGCCGGCGCAGTTGCGCGATGCGTTGCTGGCGCGCTTTCGCGCCCGCGCCACCGAGGCCTTCCTGCAAGGCTACGAGGAAGCCGGAGCCGCGCCGTCGCCGGCCTGGCGCACCCTGCTGCAACTGGCCCAACTGGAAAAAGCCGCCTACGAGATCGGCTACGAGGCCGGCCACCGCCCCGACTGGATCTCCATTCCGCTGTGCGCGCTGTCCGGCCTGGCGCATGCGCTGGTGCAGAACGCGGCGATCGACGCCGAGGACCCGACGCCATGAGCCGCCGCAACCACGACCCGCGCGCCAGCGCCGCCTCCCCGCATCCCGCGCCGGCCGCCCTGGACGCGGCGCAGCGCGCCGCGCTGCTGGCCGGCGCCCATGACGATCCGTTCGCCGTGCTCGGGCCGCATGACGGCGGCGTGCGCGCGCTGCTGCCCGGCGCGCGCTCGGTGACCGTAGTTGCTCCCGATGGCGCCCGCTTCCCGCTGGCCGACGAGGGCGATGGCCTGTTCAGCGGTCCGGCCGGGCCCGCCCGGGCCGGCGCCGGGCATTCCTACCAACTGGACATCGAATGGCCGGACGCGCGCCAGCATGTCGCCGACACATACGCGTTCGGGCCGCTGCTGCCCGCCGAGGCGCTGCAGGGCCTGCGCGACGGCGACTGGCGGGCCGCGCTGGCGTGGCTTGGCGTGCGGCCCGCCAGCGTCGACGGCGTGGACGGGGTGCGCTGCGCCGTCTGGGCGCCGAACGCGCGGCGCGTGGCGCTGGTGGGCGACTTCAACAGCTGGGATCCGCGGCGCCACGGCATGCGCCTGCGCCACGAGGCCGGCGTATGGGAACTGTTCGCGCCGGGCGTCGCGGCCGGCGCGCGCTACAAATTCGCAATCACCGACGCCACCGGCGCGGTCCGCTTCAAGGCCGATCCGCACGCCCGCCGCGCCGAACCGCCGCCGGCCACCGCCTCGATCGTGGATGCGGCCGCCCCCTATCCCTGGACCGACGACGACTGGATGCGGGCGCGCGGCGAACGCCATGCGCCCGGCGCCCCCATCGCCATCTATGAAGTCCACGCGGGCTCCTGGCTGGCGCCGGACGGCGGCTGCCCGTGGCGGCAACTGGCCGACAAACTGCCCGCCTATGCCGCCTCGATGGGTTTTTCGCACATTGAGCTGATGCCCATCATGGAACACCCGTTCGGCGGATCCTGGGGCTATCAGCCGCTGGGGTTGTTCGCGCCCAGCGCGCGCTTCGGCCCGCCGGCGGCATTCGCGCACTTCGTCGACCGCTGCCACGCGGCCGGCATCGGCGTGATCCTGGACTGGGTGCCGGCCCACTTCCCCGATGACGCGCATGGATTGGCCCGCTTTGACGGCACCGCGCTCTACGAGTACGACGACCCGCGCGAAGGCTACCACCCCGACTGGCACACATTGGTCTACAACCTGGGCCGGACCGAAGTCCGTGGCTTCATGATCGCCAGCGCGCTGCACTGGCTGCGGCGTTTCCACGTCGACGGCCTGCGGGTGGACGCGGTGGCGTCGATGCTGTACCGCGACTACAGCCGCCGTCCCGGCGAATGGATTCCGAACCGCCACGGCGGCCGCGAGAACCTGGAGGCCGTCGACTTCCTGCGCGGCCTCAACCAGGCCGTGCGCGACGAGGTGCCCGACGCCATGATGATCGCCGAGGAATCCACCGCCTGGCCCGGGGTCACCGCGCCCGTGGCGGACGGCGGCCTGGGCTTCCACTACAAGTGGAACATGGGCTGGATGCACGACACGCTGCGCTACCTCGCCGAAGACCCGGTGCACCGCAAGTACCACCACGGCGAGCTGACCTTCAGCATGGTCTATGCCTATGCCGAGCGCTACGTCCTGCCGCTGTCGCACGATGAAGTGGTGCACGGCAAGGGATCGCTGCTGAACAAGATGCCGGGCGACGTCACCTCCCGCTTCGCCAATTTGCGCGCCTACCTGGGCTACATGTGGGCCCACCCCGGCAAGAAACTGCTGTTCATGGGCGGCGAGATCGCGCAGGCCGCCGAATGGAACCATGACGCTCCGCTCGACTGGAACCTGCTGGACGATCCGGCCCGCAAGGGCATGCAACGACTGGTCGGCGACCTCAATCGCCTGTACCGCTCCCAGCCCGCGCTGCATGCCCGTGACGCCGATCCCGCCGGCTTTGCCTGGGTCGTCCTGGACGACGCCGACAACAGCGTGGTCGCCTTTCTGCGCACGGACGGCGCCGCGCAGGTGCTGGCGGTCAGCAACTTCACGCCGGTGGCGCGCGCCGCCTACCGCGTCGGCGTGCCGCTGGGCGGGCGCTGGGACGAGATCCTGAACACCGACGCCGGCAGCTACGGCGGCACCGGCGCCGGCAATCTTGGCCGGGCGCAGGCGCGCGCCGAGCCGGCGCATGGCCATGCCCAGTCGCTGCTGCTGACGCTGCCGCCGCTATCCACCCTTTACTTCCTGCATCGAGACGAATGACCATGGATCCCTCTCTGTTGACCCGCATGACCGCCGGCCAGCCCTATCCGCTCGGCGCCGTCAGCGATGGCCTGGGCGTGAACTTCGCCGTTTTCTCGGCCAACGCCACGCGCATCGAAGTGTGCTTGTTCGACAGCCGCGGCCGCAAGGAACTGCGCCGCTTCGACCTGCCGGAGTGCACCGACGAGATCTGGCACGGCTACCTGCCCGACGCCCAGCCCGGGCTGGTCTACGGTTTGCGGGCCCACGGCCCGTACGACCCGCGCAACGGCCATCGCTTCAATCCGCACAAGCTGCTGCTGGACCCGTACGCGCGCCAGCTGACCGGCCCCGTGAACTGGAGCGACGCGCTGTTCGGCTACCGCCTGAACCACGCCCGCGCCGACCTGACGATGGACCGGCGCGACAGCGCGCCCGCCATGCCCAAGGCGGTGGTCGCCGAGGACCTGCCCTTCAACTGGGGCAACAGCAAGCCCCCGCGCACCGGCTGGAGCGACAGCGTCATCTACGAAGTCCACCTGCGCGGCGCCTCGATGCAGCGCGAGGACCTGCGCCAGCCGCTGCGCGGCACCAGCGCCGCGCTGGCCGACCCGCGCTTCATCGAACACCTGCAACGCCTGGGCGTCACCGCCGTCGAACTGCTGCCGGTGCACGCGTTCCTGCAGGACCGCTTCCTGCTCGAACGCGGACTGCGCAACTATTGGGGCTACAACACGCTCTCGTTCTTCGCGCCCGAACCCTCCTATCTGCAGCACGGGCCCAACGACCTGCGCCAGGCCATCCGGCGGCTGCACGCGGCCGGCCTGGAGGTCATCCTGGACGTGGTCTACAACCATACCTGCGAAGGCAACGAGCTGGGCCCCACGCTGTCCTGGCGCGGCCTGGACAACGCCAGCTACTACCGCCTGGTTCCGGGCGAGGAACGCCACTACATCAACGACACCGGCTGCGGCAATACGGTCAACCTGTCGCACCCCCGGGTGCTGCAGATGGTGACCGACTCGCTGCGCTACTGGGTGCGTTCCTACGGCGTGGACGGCTTTCGCTTCGACCTGGGCGTCACCCTGGGGCGGGAAGGCACCGGCTTCGATCCCGGTTCGGGCTTCTTCGACGCCCTGCTGCAGGACCCGGAGCTGGCGCATGCCAAGCTCATTTCCGAGCCGTGGGACATCGGCCCGGACGGCTATCAGCTGGGCAACCATCCGCCCGGCTTCGCCGAATGGAACGATCGCTACCGCGATACGGTGCGGCGCTACTGGCGCGGGGACGACGGCCAGCGCGGCGACATGGCGGCCCGGCTGACCGGTTCGCGCGACGTATTCGACCGCCGCCACCGCCGCCCCTGGGCCAGCGTCAATTTCGTGGCCTCGCACGACGGCTTCACCGTGCGCGACGTGGTCAGCTACGACGGCCGGCACAACGAGGCCAACGGCGAAAACGGCGACGACGGCCATCCCGAGAACTACAGCAGCAACTGGGGCGAGGAAGGCCCGAGCACCGATGAAGCGGTGCTGGAGCGCCGCGCCCGCGTGCAGCGCGCGCTGCTGGCGACGCTGTGCCTGTCCGATGGCACCCCGATGCTGCTGGCCGGCGACGAATTCGGCAACAGCCAGGAGGGCAACAACAACGCCTACTGCCAGGACAACCCGCTGTCCTGGCTGGACTGGACGCAGGCCCAAAGCGATGAAGGCCGCGCCTTGAGCCAGATGGTGGCGCGCGCGCTGGCGCTGCGGCGCGGCCACCCGGCGCTGCGCGCGGCCCGCTACGGCGATGCCGCGCGCGAGATCTGTCCGGGCGTGGCCGCCATCGACTGGTTCAACCCCGACGGCCACCCCATCGAACCGGCATCCTGGGAGGACGCCGGCGCCAAGGCCATGGCCCTGCGGCGCGCCGCCCTGCGCGAGGACGGCAGCGCCGACGTCACGCTGCTGCTGCTCAATCCGGGCAGCGAAGCGCAGCCGTTCACCCTGCCGTCGCCGACGCTGGCCTGGATACGCGAACTGGACTCGTCCGCGCCGGCCGCGGCGGCGCCGGTCCATGGCGCCGAAGTCACGGTGCAGGCCCAAAGCCTGCTGCTGCTGGCCGCCGCGCCCGTCCCCGGACAAGCATCATGAGCGCCTGGCCCGAACCTTTCTCCTTCGGCGCCCTGCCCTTGCCCGACGGCCGCACCCGCTTTCGCCTGTGGGCGCCGACGGCCGCGCCCGGGCTGGCGCTGGTGATCGAGGGACGCGCGCCCATCGCGCTGCACCCCGACGCGCAAGGCTACGCCCAGGTGGACGTCGATTGCGGCGCCGGCACGCGCTACCGCTATCGTCTCGGCGACGGCACCCTGGTGCCGGATCCCGCCTCGCGCCTGCAGCAGGATGACGTGCACGGCGCCAGCATCGTCACCGGCGCCGACGCCTACCCCTGGCGGCATCCGGGCTGGCGCGGGCGGCCATGGGAAGAGACCGTGCTGTACGAAGTCCACGCCGGGCTGGCGGGCGGCTACGCCGGCCTGCGCCAGCGCCTGCCGGCGCTGGCCGAACTGGGCGTCACCCTGCTCGAACTGATGCCGCTGGCGGACTTCCCCGGACCCCGCAACTGGGGCTACGACGGCGTCCTGCCCTATGCGCCCGACACCGCCTACGGCTCTCCCGACGACCTGAAGGCGCTGATCGACAGCGCCCATGGCCTGGGCATGGGCGTCATGCTGGACGTGGTCTACAACCACTTCGGCCCGGATGGCAATTTCCTGGCCAGCTACGCCGCGCCATTCTTTCGCGACGATATCCAAACCCCCTGGGGCGCGGCCATCGATTTCCGCCAGGCGGCGGTGCGCCGCTATTTCGCCGAGAATGCCCTGCACTGGCTCGGCGAGTACCGTTTCGACGGCCTGCGGCTGGACGCGGTGCACGCCATCGCCGGCCATGGCTGGCTGGAGGAACTGGCGCAGCACGTGCGCGGCCAGTTGCCCGGACGCCACGTCCACCTGGTGCTGGAGAACGACGACAATCGCGCGTCGCTGCTGCAGGCGGGCTACGACGCGCAATGGAACGACGACGCGCACCATGTCCTGCATCACCTGCTGACCGGCGAGTCCCAAGGCTACTACGCCGACTATGCGGCGCAGCCATCCGAGACGCTGGCGCGCTGCCTGGAACAGGGCTGGCTCTATCAAGGCCAGCCCAGCGCCCACCGCGGCGGCCGGCCGCGCGGCGAACCCAGCGCCCATCTGCCGCCCACGGCCTTCGTCCTGTTCCTGCAGAACCACGACCAGACCGGCAACCGCGCCCACGGCGACCGCCTGACCCGGCTGGTGCCGTCGGCCGACCGGCTGCGCGCGGCGGTGGCGCTGCAATTGCTGTCGCCCCAGATCCCGCTGATCTTCATGGGCGAGGAAATCGGCAGCGAATCGCCGTTCCTGTATTTCACCAGCCACACGGATCCGGCCCTGGCGCAAGCGGTGCGCGAGGGCCGGCGGCGCGAGTTCTCGTCCTTCGCCGAATTCAGCGGCACCGACGCCGCCACGCTGCCCGATCCCGATGATCCCGCCACCTACGCGCGCAGCCAGCCCTGGACGGCGGAACAGGACGATGACGCCAAGACCTGGCTCACCTACTATCGCGCGCTGCTGCATTTGCGCCAGCGCGCGCTGGCGCCGCGCCTGCGCGGCGCCGCCAGCCTGGGCGCGCTGGCGCTGGGCGAACGCGGCGTGCACGCGCGCTGGCGCCTGGGCGATGGCGCGGTGCTGACGCTGTACGCCAACCTGGGCGCAGCGCCCGAACCCCTGCCGCAATCGTTGGCGCCCAGCGGGGGGTTTGCCGACCTGCTGTTCGAATCATTGCCCGGCGCCTGTGCCGCGCTGGCCACGGGCAGCGTGTGCGGCGACAGCGCGGTGTACCTGCTGGAGGACGCCGCATGAGCGCCGCGCTCTCGGCGCTGGCCATGGCCGCCGGCCTGGCCGAGCATTGGACCGACGCGCGCCAGCAGCCGCGCGCGGTCGCGCCTGACACCTTGCGCGCCCTGCTGCGCGCGATGGACCTGCCCGCCGACAGCGAGGCCGATATCCGCGACAGCCACGCGCGGCTGGCCGCGGCCCGCAGCCAGGCCCGGCTGCCCGCGATGATGGTCGCGGTAGCCGGGGGCAGGCTGCGGCTGCCGCCCGCCTGCGCCGGCGCCTACGAAATCAGCGCCGCGCATGCCCGCGCCCTGGCCGGCCACACCACCACGGACGCGGCCGGCATGCCAGAACTCATCCTGCCCACGGTGCCCGGCTACTACACGCTGGCGCTGCCGGGCGGCGTCACCACCCTGGCGGTGGCGCCGGCCAGCGCGCCGCCGCCCTCCCTGTTGCTGGACGAACCCGAGCCGCGCGCATGGGGCCTGGCCGCGCAGGTCTACAGCCTGCGGCGGCAGGCCGCCGATCCCGTCCAGGCGACCCATGGCTTCGGCGACTTCGGCGCCCTGCGCGACCTGGCCATCAGCGCCGGCGCGGCAGGCGCCGACGCGCTGGCCATGAGTCCGGTGCACGCCATGTTTGCCGCCGACCCCGGCCAATACAGCCCCTACTCGCCCTCCAGCCGGCTGTTCCTGAATACGCTGTACGCCGATCCCGCCGCCGTGCTCGGCGCCGAGGCCGTGCGCGCGGCGCTTGCGCGCATGGGGCCGGCGGCGCAACAGGCGCTGCACGCGCTGGAACAACGCGACCTGATCGATTGGCCCCAGGCCGCGCGGGCGCGCCAGCGGCTATTGCGCGAGTTGCACCGCGGTTTCCAGCAGACGGCCACCGCGGACCAGCGCCAGGCGCTGCAGGCATTCTGCCGCGCCGGCGGCCAGGACCTGCGCGACCACGCGCTGTTCGAGGCGCTGCACGAGAACCTTGCGCAACTGCCCGGCGCGCCGCGCAACTGGACCGCCTGGCCCGACGGGCTGCGCGACCCGCGCTCGAACGAGACCCGCGGCTTCGCCCAGGCGCAGGCGGGTGAACTGGACTTTCATCAATTCACGCAATGGCTGGCCGCCGTCAGCCTGTCGCAGACGCAGCAGGCAGCCCGTGGCGCCGGCATGCGCATCGGCTTGATCGCGGACCTGGCGATCGGCGCCAGCCCCGCCGGCAGCCACGCCTGGAGCCACCAGGCCGACCTGATGCGGCGCGCCGGCGTGGGCGCCCCGCCCGATATTCACAACCCCTTGGGCCAGGCCTGGGGCCTGACCGCCCTGTCGCCCCAGGCGCTGCGCGAATCGGGCTACGCCGCCTTCATTGCCCTGCTGCGCGCCGGCCTGGCGCAGGCGGGCGGGCTGCGCATCGACCATATCCTGGGCATGGCGCGCCTGTGGCTGATTCCGGACGGGGCGGCGGCGGCCGACGGCGCCTATCTGCGCTATCCGCTGCGCACGCTGCTGCGCCTGACGGCGCTGGAGGCCTGGCGCCACCGGGCGCTGATGATCGGCGAGAACCTGGGCACCGTGCCCGAGGGCTTCGACGACGCGCTGCGCGAACACGGCCTGCTGGGCATGGACGTGCTGTGGTTCATGCGCGAAGCGTCCGCCGCGCCCTCGCCCGCCGCGTTCACGGCGCCGGGCGCCTGGCCCGCGCAGGCCGCGGCCATGACCACGACCCATGACCTGCCCACGCTGGCAGGCTGGTGGCGCGGCCGCGACATCGACTGGCGCGCCAGCCTGGATCTTCTGGGCCCGCAGGAAAGCGCGGCCGACCTGCGCGCCGCGCGCGCCGCCGATCGCGAAAGCTTGTGGCAGGCCGTGCGCGCGCATGCCCACCAGCCGCCCGAACCCGCGCCGGACCAGGTTCCCGCGGCTACGCTGCTGGCCTATGTGGCGGCGGCGCCGTGTCCCTTGGCCCTGGTGCCGCTGGAAGACGCCACCGGCATGGTCGACCAGCCCAATCTGCCGGGCGCCGACAGCCGCCATCCCAACTGGCGCCAGCGCCAGCCGCTGGCCGCCGCCGATTGCCTGGACGCGCCCGCCGCGCGCGAACGGCTGGCGCCGCTACGGTCCCTGCGAGGGCGCAAGCCATGAACGGCGCCAACCCGTCCGCCACGCGCGCGCCATTGCGCCCGCGCGCCACCGCCCGCCTGCAGCTGCATGCCGGCTACACCCTGGACGACGCGCGCGCCCAGGTCGCCTACCTGGCCGACCTGGGCATCAGCCACCTGTACCTGTCGCCCATCACGCGCGCGCGCGCCGGCTCCACCCACGGCTACGATGTCATCGACCATGGCCAGGTCAGCCCGGAACTGGGCGGCGAGGCCGCCCTTCGGCGCCTGGCGGACGAGGCCCGCGCCCACGGCATGGGATTGATCGCCGACATCGTGCCCAACCACATGGCCGCCGACGTCTCCAACCCCTGGTGGGCCGACGTGCTGCGCTACGGCGAACGCAGCCCGCATTCGCGCTGCTTCGACATCGACTGGCGCGCCCCCGACCCCGCCCTGCGCGGCAAGGTATTGCTGCCGGTGCTGCCCGATCCGTACGGCGAATGCCTGGATGCCGGCGCCATCGTCCTGGCGCACGACCGCGCCCAGGGTTACACCATCGTGGTGGGCGGCCAGCGCTATCCCCTGGCCGAAGCGCCCTTGCCGGTGCAAAGCCCCGCGCGCACGTGCGCCGCGCATGCGCCGGACACGATGCCCGGCCGGCGCCGCCTGCACCAGTTGCTGGAACGCCAGCATTACCGCCTGGCCTGGTGGCGCACCGCGCCCGACCAGATCAACTGGCGGCGCTTCTTCGAAATCCACGAGCTGGTTGGCGTGCGGGTCGAGGACGACGTCGTATTCGACGCCGTGCACGCCCTGCCCCTGCGCCTGTACCGCGAAGGCCTGCTCGACGGGCTGCGTATCGACCACATCGACGGCCTGGCCGCGCCGGGCGCCTACCTGCGCCGGTTGCGCGCGGCGCTGGCCCAGGTGGCGCCCGCGCGCGCGCGGGCCGGCCTGGCCACCGAACCCTATCTGGTCGTGGAAAAGATCCTGGCCGATGACGAGCGCATCGACCCGCGCTGGGCCACCGACGGCACCACCGGCTATGACTTCATGGACCAGGTCGGCGCGCTGCTGCACGCGCCCGCCGCGCGTGAACCGCTGGCGCAATTCTGGCAGGCCTTGAGCGGCGACACCCGGACGCCGTCGGCGCAGCTGCGCGGCGCCCGCGAACTCATGCTGGCGCGCCACTTCGCCGCCGAACGGCTGGTGCTGGTACGCGCGCTGACGCGCGTGGCGCGCCTGGACCTGCGCACCCGCGACTGGGCCGCGCCGGCGATCGATCGCGCCGTGACGGCCTTGCTGGCGGCGTTTCCCGCGTACCGCAGCTACGCGGAGGACGGCGGGCGCGGCGGCGCCGACGCGAGCCATTGGCGCGCGGCGCTGGCCGCCGCCGGCAACGCGCTGGGGGCCGCCCCCGGCAGCCCCGACGACCGCCTGCTGCGCCTGCTGGACCAATGGCTGGACGGCGCGCCCGGCCAGCCCCAGGACGAGAACGCGGCCAACGCCGTGCGCAACGCGCGCGCCCGCGCCCTGCGCCACTTCCAGCAGCTGACGCCGCCGCTGGCCGCCAAGGCGCTGGAAGACACGCTGTTCTATCGCTACGGTCCGCTGCTCTCGCGCAACGAGGTTGGCGCCAGTCCCGCGCGCTTCGCGCTGCAACCCGAAGCCTTTCTCGACGCCGGCGCCGCCCGGGCCGCCCGCCATCCCGACGCCATGCTGGCCACCGCCACCCACGACCACAAACGCGGCGAAGACAGCCGCTGCCGCCTGGCGGCGCTGAGCGAAATCCCGCAGGACTGGATCGCCACCGCCCGCGACTGGATCGAACGCCTGCCCGCCCGCGACGGCATGCCCACGCGCGCCGACCGCTATCTGTTGCTGCAGACGCTGGTCGGCGCCTGGCCGCTCGACCTTGCGCCCGATGATATCGCCGCCCGTCCCGACGCGGTCGGCGCCTACCTGGCGCGCGTGGCGCAGTGGCAGGTGAAGGCCCTGCGCGAGGCCAAGTTGCACACGCGCTGGACCGCGCCCGACGCCCCCTATGAAGACGCCGCCGCGCAAGCGCTCGACGCCCTTTCGACGACCACCGACGGCCAGGCGCTGTTGCGCGAGATCGCCGCCTATGCGCTGCGGCTGGCGCCCGCCGGGCTGATCAACAGCCTGGCCCAGACCCTGCTGCGCAATACCCTGCCCGGCGTGCCCGACCTGTACCAGGGCGCCGACCTGTGGGATTTCAGCCTGGTCGATCCCGACAATCGCCGGCCGGTCGACTATGCCGGGCGCGCGGCCCTGCTGGCCGCCGCGCCACGCGGCGACGCCGCCATCGACACCGGCGCCGCCGCATGGCGCAGCGGCGCGGTCAAGCAGGCGCTGATCCAGCGCGCGCTGGCCCTGCGCGCGCGCCATCCCGCGCTATTGCGCGACGGCACGCTGCAAGCCGTTGCCGCGCAGGGACCGCGCGCGCAACATGTGCTGGCCTTCCTGCGGCGCCATGAGGACCAGGCCATGCTGGTCGTCGTGCCGCGCCTGTGCGCCACGGCGATCGCCGGCTATGCGCGGGCCGACGCCGCGACGGCCAGCGCCCATTGGTCCGGCACCCGCCTGCTGCCGCCGGACGATATGCCGCGCCCGCTGCTGGAGCTGCTGTCGTCGCGGCATGCCGATACGGCCTGGGACCTGGCCGACCTGCTGCGCGATAGCCCCGTCGCGTTATGCGTGATTGCAAAGTAACCCCTGTCCAAGCAACAGATGCTCGCACTTGCAACAGGACATGGCATGAATGGCAACGACGGCCCCGCCGGGCGTATGCTCGTAGGCGCAGTGCCGGGCGCGATACGCCCGAAGCAGTGCGCCCAAAAGCGATAAACCGGCAGGGGACATGCCTCTTTTCCATTCCGATGGCGGACGCGCCATGGCCCCCGCGCATCCGGAGAGGAGAAGACAGTTGGCAAACACCCCCAATACCGAACTCAAGGGCGGCCTGAAATCCCGCCACCTCACGATGATGTCCATCGCCGGCGTGATCGGCGCGGCGCTGTTCGTCGGTTCCGGCAAGCAGATCGCCCTGGCCGGCCCCGCCGTCATCCTGGCCTATGTCGGCGGCGGCATACTGGTCATCCTGGCCATGCGCATGCTGGGCGAGATGGCGGTGGCGCAGCCGGACACCGGCTCGTTCTCGACCTACGCCGATCGCGCCATCGGGCGCTGGGCGGGCTTCACCATCGGCTGGCTCTACTGGTACTTCTGGGCCCTGCTGATGGGCTGGGAGGCCTACGTCGCCGGGCAGATCCTGCACGGCTGGTTCCCGCTGGTGCCGGCCTGGGGCTATGCGCTCCTGGTGACCGTATCGCTGCTGGTCGTCAACTTCCTGAACGTGCGCAACTACGGCGAATTCGAATTCTGGTTCGCGCTCGTCAAGGTGGTGGCCATCGTGCTGTTCCTGGTCATGGGCAGCCTGGCGCTGGCGCACCTGTGGCCGTGGGGCGACGCCAAGGGATGGAGCCACCTGACCAGCCAGGGCTTCATGCCCAACGGCCCTAAGTCCGTGGTGGTGGCCCTGCTGGGCGTGATGTTCGCCTTCATCGGCGCCGAGATCGTCACCGTGGCCGCCGCCGAATCGGCCGACCCGGGCCGCGAGATCATCAAGACCACGCGCTCGGTGGTGTGGCGCATCTGCCTGTTCTACGTGGGATCGATCTTCATCGTGGTCTGCCTGGTGCCGTACAACGCGCCGGGCCTCACGGAGCCGACCCAGGGCACCTACAACGTCGCGCTCGACGCGCTGGGCATCCCGCACGCGCAACTTATCGTCAACTTCATCGTGCTGACCTCGGTATGCAGCTGCTTCAATTCGGCGCTGTACACCGCCTCGCGCATGCTCTATTCGCTCGCCCGGCGCGGCGACGCCCATCGCGTCATGCAGATCACCGGGCGCAAGACCGGCACGCCGTATGTGGGCGTGCTCATCTCCAGCCTGTTCGCCTTCGCCGCGGTCTGGATGATGGCCACCTCGAAGATGGACGTCTATGACGTCCTGATGCAGGCCACGGGCACCATCGCGCTGTTCGTCTACCTGGCCATCGCCTTCTCGCAGCTGCGCATGCGCCAGCGCCTGCAGGCGCGCGGCGTGCGGCTGGAGTTCAGGATGTGGCTGTTTCCGTGGCTGACGTACGCGGTGATCGTCTGCATTGTCGCAGCGCTCGTCACCATGGTGATCGAAGGCACCTACCGCAACGAAGTGGTCTACACCTCGATCCTGGCCGGCGTCATCGTCGCCATGGGCATCGTCGCGCAGGTGTTCGGCATCGGCACGCGCGCCCGGGCCGAAGCGGAACTGGCGCCGGCGGGAGCCGAGTAGGCCGCCAGCCCCAAGCCCCGGCCCATTGACCGGCGCCGGCGCCGATCAATGGCTGGATCGGGGCGCCGAGGCGCCCTACCCGCTCGAATCTGGCTTGAAGTCCATCGCCTTCATGGCTGGGCCCAGCGCCTGCGGCGTGTAGTCGTCCCAGGGCGCGTCGCCGACATCCAGGCGCGTGTGGATGTTGGCGATGGTCCACTGGTCGCTGGCCCGGACCTCGTCCAGCTCGTCCCAGGCCAGCGGCACCGACACGCCCATCCCCGGCCGCGCGCGCGCCGACCAGGCTGCCACCGTCGTGGCGCCGAAGCCGTTGCGCAGGTAGTCGGCGAAGATCCTGCCGACGCGGTTCTTCGGCCCGCTCTTGGCCACGAACACCTGCGGCAGCGTGCGCGCCAGGTGTTGCACGATGGCCTGCGAGAACGCCTTGACGGTGTCCCAGTCGTATTGCCGACGCAGCGGCACCACCACGTGCAGGCCCTTGCCGCCGCTGGTCTTGAGCCAGCTGCGCAAACCGATTTCGCGCAGCATCACGTGGACCAGCCGCGCCGCCTGCTGCATCGACGGCCAGGCCACGCCCTCGCCCGGGTCCAGGTCGAACAGCATGCGGTCGGGCTTGTCGATCGCGCTTTTCACCGCGTTCCAGGTGTGGAACTCGACCACGTTCATCTGCGCCGCCGACATGATCGCCTGCGGCGTCGGGACCTCCATCAAGGGCGGATGATCCGGGTCCAGTTCCCGCGGCAGCGGCCGCACGCCCGGCATCGGCGCCTCCAGGTGCTTCTGGAAAAAGAACTCGCCCTTCAGGCCGGACGGGGCGCGCAGAAAGGAAACGGGCCGGTCCTTCAGGTGCCGCAGCAGCAGCGGCGCCACCAGCCCGTCGTAACGCGCCAGGTCCAGCTTGGTCAGCCCCGTGGACGGATCGATGATGCGTTCCGGGTGGGTCAGCTTGCCGGCGCCTGGCTTGGCCTTGCCCGCCTTGGCTTTGCCAGTCCTGGCGTTGCCGGGCTTGGCTTTGCCTGTCTTGGCGTTGCCGGTCTTGCCGGCCGCATTGTCGGACTGCATCGTATCGGCCCCCATCGCCGCCTCCCTGGTGATCGCGCGCGCCGGTTTGTCGGTGCGCAAGCCGCGGAACACGGGGTGGCGCACATGCCCCGAAGCGGTCCATTCGCCGAACGACACTTCCGCCACCAGCTCGGGACGCACCCAATGGACGCCGCGGCCAATGCCGGCCGCCTTGACGGCGGGCCGCTCCGTTTCCAGGGCGCTCAGGCGGCGTTGCAGCGCCGCCAGGCCCATGTCGTCAAAGCCGGTGCCGACCTTGCCGGCGTAGACCAGCCCGCCGTCCTCGTCGTGGTACGCCAGCAGCAGCGCGCCCAGCCCCACCCGCGCGCCCTTGGGATCGGTATAGCCGGCAATGACGAATTCCTGCCGGCGGGCGCACTTGAGCTTGACCCAGCTGTCGCTGCGGCGCGATACGTAGGGCGCGGACAGGCGCTTGGCGATGATGCCCTCCAGCCCCATCTTGCAGGCCGAGGCCACCAGGTCCGCCGGCGCCGCGTCGAAGGCTTCGCTAAAGCGCAGCGGATCGCCGCCGGCGGCCTCCATCACCCGCGCCAGCACCGCGCGGCGCACGCGCAGCGGCTCCTGGCGCAGGTCGCGGCCGGTGACGTAGGGCAGGTCGAACGCGTAGAACAGGATGCCGTCGGTGCGTTCGCCGTCGAAGGCATTCTGCAGCGCCTGGAAGCTGGGCGCGCCGTTGTCGGCCAGCATCACGATCTCGCCGTCGATCCAGGCGTCGGGCAGCGGCAGGCGCTGCAGCGCCCGCGCCAGGTGCGGCAGCTTCGGCCCCCAGTCGTGGCCGTTGCGCGTGTACAGGCGCACCTGGCCGTCCCGCAGCCGCGCCAGCAGACGGTAGCCGTCGAACTTCATCTCGTAGATCCAGTCATCGCCGGCCTGGCGCGGCACGCCTTCCACCAGCGTGGCCAATTGCGGCTTGAGCAGTTCCGGCAAGGGCGCCGCCTCGCCCGGCAGGCCCGCTGCCCCGGCGTCCGACGACGGCGGCGCGGACGATGACGGCGATGCTGACGGCGATGCGGCCGCATCCGGCCGCGCCCCGGGCGCCGCGGCGGGCACGGCCCGCGCGCCCGTCCGCGGCGGCGTGGCCACGCTGTCGGGCTGCTCGTCCACCACGCTGAATTCGCTTTCGGCGCGGGCGTGTTCGTCGCGGTCCTTGACCAGCAGCCAGGGCGGCTGCTTTTCCGACTCGCGGCCCTTCATGCGGATCAGCGCCCAGCGTCCGCGCATCTTGACGCCATGCAGGTCGAACTTGAGATGGCCGCGCCGGTAGCCGTCGGCCGGATCGCCCACCGGCGCCCAGGTGCCCCGGTCCCAGATGATCACCTTGCCGGCGCCGTACTGGCCCTTGGGGATCTCGCCCTCGAAACGGTTGTAGGCGATGGGGTGGTCCTCCACCTGCACGGCCATGCGCTTGACCGACGGGTCGTAGCTGGGCCCCTTGGGCACGGCCCAGCTCTTCATGGCGCCATCCAGTTCCAGCCGGAAGTCGTAGTGCAGGCGGCTGGCCCAGTGCTTCTGGATCACGAAGGCGCGCGCCGCCTCGTTGGCCTGGCCGCCTTCGGCCGGCTCCGACGTCACATTGAAATTACGCTTGGCGCGGTACTTCGCCAGGGTATCGGCCATGGTCACGCCGCCTTGCGGGTCTTGGCCGCCTTGGCGCCCGCCGCTTTCTTCTTCGCCGGCCGGGCGGCTGCCTTCTTCGCGGTCTTCTTCGCCGCGGCCTTGCCCTTGGCCGTCGCATTGCCCGTTCCATTCCCCGCCCCGTTCGCGGCCATCCCGGACGAGCGTCCCTTCAGGCTGCGTTGCAGCAGTTCGGTCAGGTCGATGACATTATCGGCATAGGCGGGCGTTTCCTCCCGCGGCTCGATCACCGTCTCGGTCTTGCCGGCCTTGACCTTGCGGGCCACCAGGTCCATGACCGCGGCCTTGAATTCGTCCTTGTACTGTTCCGGATCCCACTGGCCCGACATGTCGTCCACCAGCATGCGCGCCATCTTCAGCTCGCTGGCGCTGGGCGCTGAGGCCTTGGCGCCCGCCTTGGGCAGGTCCAGGTCCTCGGTGGACTTGACCTCGTCGCCCCAGCGCATCAGGTTCAGCACCAGCGCATCGCCCGACGGAATGAGCGCGGCCAGGTGCTGCTTGGTCTGGATCACCACCTTGGCGATGCCGATCTTGCCGGCCTTGGCCAGCGTGTCGCGCAGCAAGGCATACACCTTCTGGCCCTTGTTGATCGGCGCCACGTAATAGGGCCGCTCCAGGTACACGAACGACACCTCGCCGGCATCCACGAACTGCTGGATCTCGATGGTCTGCGTGGTGCGCGGGTAGGCCTCGGCGATCTCGTCCGGGGAAATGATGACGTACTGGCCGTCCTCGTACTCCACGCCCTTGACGATATTGTCCTTGTCGATTTCCTTGCCGGTGCGCTTGTTGATGCGCTTGTAGCCGACCGGGTCCATCGAACGCTTGTCGAGCCAGTCGAAATCCACGCCCGATTCAGTCGTCGCCGTGTGCAGCCCCACCGGGATATGCACCAGCCCGAATGAAATCGCCCCTTTCCAGATGGTTCGCGTCGCCATGATGCCGCTCTCCCGCAGGGCGTCATTGCCGCCCCGTCCACTGTATCGGTTGACCGCCTGCATGCCAGGGATCGTGGCTGCCGCGCACGCCCCAGGCACCAGCATAAGCGAGCTGCGCAGCAATTGGCGTGCCCGCGCGGCATTGGCCCGGCCGGCCCCGCCGGCACGCCAATTGCTGCGCCCGCCGGCATCCCCTGTGGAAGCCTGCGGATGAACACCATCGAGCGCGTCGCCCTGTTCATGCACGAACACCAATTGACCCTGGTCACGGCCGAGTCCTGCACCGCCGGGCTGATCGCGGCCACCCTGGCCGACATTCCCGGCGCGGGCGGCCTGCTCGACTGCGCCTTCGTGGTGTACTCGGTGGCGGCCAAGCGGCGCTGCCTGGGCGTGCCGCAATCGACGCTGGCGCGCCACAACCTCACCAGCGAAGCCGTGGCGCGCGACATGGCGCTGGGCGCGGCCCGCAAGAGCCCCGCCAACGTCGCGGTGGCCAACACCGGCGTCACCGACGCCACCGACGACCGCATTCCCGCCGGCACGCAGTGCTACGCCTGGGTCTTCAAGACGGGGCCGGCCGACGCCAGCCCCATCGTCTACACCGCGACACGCCAGTTCAGCGGCAGCCGCAACCAGATCCGCCAGGCGAGCGCCGAATTCGCGCTGCAAGGCATCGTCGAGCACTTCCTGCGGCATCATGCGGGGCGGGTCCGCTAGCCGCATCGGCCGCCATCGCCATGGCTGGCCGCGCGGACGCCCCCGTAAAGTGGCCATATCAAATAACCCGGATTGGCTATTTTTCACCGATCCAATTTTGCCTAGGATGGCCGGGTACACAGTCAACCCCGAGCACATCCATGCCAGAACTGACCCCGGCGCTGCGCCAGCGCATCCTCCAAGCCGTGGACGCGGGCTTCGCGGCCCAGACCGAACTGACGGCGCAACTGGTGCGCCTGCCCTCGCAGCGCGGCGAGGAAGCCACCGCGCAGGACTTCATGGCGGCGCGCTACGCCGAACGCGGCTACGCGGTGGACCGCTGGCGCATCGACGTCGACGCCATCCGCCACCTGCCCGGCTTTTCGCCGGTGGCGGTGTCCTATGACAACGCCTACAACGTGGTCGGCGCGCACCGCGCCCGCAGCCTGAAAGGCCGCTCGCTGATCCTGAACGGCCACATCGACGTGGTGCCGGTCGGCCCGCTGGCGCAATGGAGCCGCGATCCGTACGACCCCGCCATCGTCGATGGCTGGATGCACGGCCGCGGCGCCGGCGACATGAAATCCGGCCTGGTGGCCTGCCTGTCGGCCATGGACGCGCTGGCCGCCATCGGCCTGGCGCCGGCTGGCGACGTGTTCCTGCAATCGGTGGTGGAAGAGGAATGCACCGGCAACGGCGCCCTGGCCTGCCTGGCGCGCGGCTACCGCGCCGACGCCGCCTTCATCCCCGAGCCGCTGCTGCCCATGCTGATGCGCGCCCAGGTCGGGCCGATGTGGTTCCAGGTGCAGGTCGAAGGCGACCCCCAGCACGCCTCGGCCGCCTTCACCGGCGCCGGCGCCAACGCCATCCAGAAGGCGATCTTCCTGATCCAGGCGCTGGACGAACTGGAAACGCGCTGGAACGCCAACAAGCGCGACCACCGCCACTTCTGCGACCACCCCCACCCCATCCGCTTCAACCTCGGCAAGATCGCCGGCGGCGACTGGCCGTCCAGCGTGCCGGCCTGGTGCACCTTCGACATGCGCGTGGCGGTCTATCCGGGCCAGAGCCTGGAGGCCGCGCGCGCCGAGATCGAAGCCTTCGTGGCCCAGGCCGCGGCGCGCGATCCGTTCCTGGCCACGCATCCGCCCAAGGTGGTCTACCACGGCTTCATGGCCGAGGGCTATGAACTGCGGAACGCCGACGAGGCCGAGGCCGCGCTGCGCGCCGCGCACGAACAGGTGTTCGGCGAGCCGCTGCGCGAATACGCCACGTCGGCCGCCACCGACGCCCGCTTCTACGGCCTGTACGCCGACACCCCGGCCATCGTCTACGGCCCGGAATGCCGCATGCCGCACGGCTACGACGAAGCGGTCAACCTGGAATCGGTGCGCAAGGTCACCCAGACCATTGCGCTATTCATCGCCCAATGGTGCGGACTGGAAGAGCGCCACGCATGAACCGCAGCAACCTCTCCAGCGCCGACCAGGCGCTGTTCGCGGCCGAGCCGCCCAAGTTGTCCCTGTCGCAGGCCGAGGATCTGGCGCGCGACCACTACGGCCTGGCGGTCCGCGCCAGCATCCTGTCCAGCGAGCGCGACCAGAATTTCCTGCTGCGCGGCGCCGACGGCCGCGCCTACGTGCTCAAGGCCACGCATCCGGCCGAAGACCCCGCGGTCACCGACTTCCACACCCAGGCGCAATTGCGGCTGATGCGCGCCGGCGGCCAGCCGCCGGTGCCGCACCTGCTGCCCCGCCTGGCGGGCGACTACGTGCATTGGCACGACGACGCCAGCGGCGCCCGCCGCGCCATCCGCCTGATGACCTTCGTCGATGGCGTGCCGCTGCACCAGGTGGCGCGCACGCCGGCGCAGCACCGGGCGCTGGGCCGCGCGCTGGCCCAGTTTGACCTGGCGCTGGCGGACTTCGACCATGCCATGGCCGGCCACGAACTGATGTGGGACCTGCAACGGGCCGATCAACTGGCCGACCTGCTGCCCAAGATCCCGCAGGCGGACCGCCGCCGGCTGGCCGAACGCCAGCTCGAGCGCTTCGTCACCGACCTGCGGCCCCGCCTGGGCGCGCTGCGGCGCCAGGTCATCCACAACGACCTCAACCCCTACAACGTCATGGTGGCGCGCGATCGGCCCGACCAGGTCGCCGCGCTGCTGGACTTTGGCGACATGGTGCGCGCGCCGCTGGCGCAGGACCTGGCCGTGGCCGGCGCCTACCTGCTGGACGACGCCCCCAACCCCCTGTCGCTGGCGCTGCGCCAATGCCTGGCCAGCTATCACCAGACGCTGCCGCTGACCGAAACCGAGATCGCGCTGCTGCCCGACCTGATCGCCACGCGCCTGTTGATCACGGTGGCCATCACCGGCTGGCGCGCGCAGCAGCACCCCGAGAACCGCCAGTACATCCTGCGCAATAACGGCCTGGCCTGGACCGGCCTGGCGCGCCTGGACGCCCTGCCCCGGCAGCAGGCCAGCGACATCCTGCTGGCCGCCAGCCAGACCCCGATGGAGACTCTTGTATGAGCCGAGACCAAGCCATGCTCAACGCCTTCGACCCCGCCGCGGCCGACGCGCTGCCGCCGGCCGAGCGCGAGCTGATCGCCCGCCGCCAGCGCGTGCTGGGGCCGGCCTACCGCCTGTTCTACGACCAGCCGCTGCACATCGTGCGCGGCGAAGGCGTGTGGCTCTACGGCGCCGACGGCGATCGCTACCTGGACGCCTACAACAACGTCGCCTCGGTGGGCCACAGTCATCCGCGCGTGGTGCGCGCCATCGCCGAACAGGCGGCGGTGCTGAACACCCACACCCGCTATCTGCACGACGGCGTGCTGGACTACGCCGAACGCCTGCTGGCGACGTTCCCGCAGCCGCTGTCGCAGGTCATCTTCACCTGCACCGGCAGCGAGGCCAACGACCTGGCGCTGCGCGTGGCGCGCAGCCATACCGGCGGCACCGGCGTCATCGTCACGCAACTGGCGTACCACGGCGTCACCGCCGCGGTGGCCGCTGTGTCGCCGTCGCTCGGCCAGGCCGTGCCGCTGGGCGTGGACACGCGCGCCGTGGCCGCGCCCGACAGCTACCGCCACGATCCGGCCACCCTCGGGCAATGGTTCGGCCAGCAGGTGCGGGCCGCCATCGACGACATGCGGCGCCACGGCATCAAGCCGGCCGCGCTGCTGGTGGACACGATCCTGTCCAGCGACGGCGTCTACAGCGATCCGGCCGGCTTCCTGGCGCCGGCGGCGCAGGCCATCCGCGACGCCGGCGGCCTGTTCATCGCCGACGAAGTGCAGGCCGGCTTCGCCCGCACCGGCTCGTGCATGTGGGGCTTCCAGCGCCACGGCCTGGTGCCGGACCTCGTCACCATGGGCAAGCCGATGGGCAACGGCCATCCCATCGCCGCCATGGTGTCGCGTCCCGACATCATGGAGCGCTTTGGCCGCGAGGCGCGCTACTTCAATACCTTCGGCGGCAATCCGGTGGCCTGCGCGGCTGCCCAGGCCACGCTCTCGGTCATCGAGGAAGAAGGCCTGCAGGCCAACGCCGCGCGCACCGGCCAGTACCTGCGCGACGGTTTCCGCGCGCTGGCCGAGCGCCACGCGCTGATCGGCGACGTGCGCGGCGATGGCCTCTTCATCGGCGTCGAACTGGTGCGCGACCGCGCCGCGAAGACGCCGGCCAAG
The DNA here is from genome assembly GCF_003184165.1 of Achromobacter sp. RW408. NCBI lineage: Bacteria > Pseudomonadati > Pseudomonadota > Betaproteobacteria > Burkholderiales > Alcaligenaceae > Achromobacter > Achromobacter sp. RW408. Next base: position 1,056,942 of record NZ_QHHO01000046.1, on the reverse strand, counting down.
GAAGAGACGCACCGCTTCGTCAACCTGATGCGCCAGCGCCGCGTGCTGCTCAGCGCCACCGGCCTGCACGGCAACGTGCTCAAGCTGCGGCCGCAGCTGCCGTTCGCCCGCGAGCATGCCGACCTGCTGCTGGCGGCGGCGGACCAGACGCTGGCGGAACTGTAGCGGGCGAAGCGGCGCCCCTCGTGCCCGCTCCCGCGCTGCCCCGCCGATGCGGGGCGCCGGCCACCGTCCCTGGCCGCCTTGGTCCGCCGCCGTGATTCAACGGCAAGGCTCAACGCCGCGGCCGGCGCGCGGGCCGGTTCTCGCCGGCCCGCCCCAGCGCCCGCGCAAAGCGGGCCACGCCATCGTCGATGCGCTCGCACGGCACGCCGCCATACCCCAGCACCACCGCCGGCGCCGCCGCGCGCGCGGCATCGGGCAGGTAGTGCGGCTGCCCCAGCACGATGCCTTCGTCGCGGGCCGCCTCGGCCAGACGCGGCACCGACACCTTGCGGTCGAGCCGCGCATAGACATGCAGCCCGGCCCGCGCTTGCGACAATTGCACCTGGTCGCCGACGCGCGCCGCCATCGCCTCGCGCAGCACGATCTGGCGGCCGGCATACTCGGTGCGCATGCGCTTGATGTTGTGCGAGAAGTGGCCGTCCGCCATGAAGTCCGCCAGCGCCGCCTGCAAGTGCAGCTGGCCCGGCCGATAGATGCTGGCGCAGGCGCGCGAGAACGGCTCGGCCACCTGTGGCGGCACCACCATGTAGCTCATGCGCAGGCCGGCGAACATGGTCTTGCTGAAGGTGCCCAGGTAGATCACGCGGCCGTCGGCATCCAGCCCCTGCAACGACGGAATCGGCGCGCCGTCGTAGCGGAACTCGCTGTCGTAGTCGTCCTCCAGCACCCACAGGCCGCGCGCCCGCGCCGCCTGCAGCAGTTCAAGACGCCGCGCCAGCGGCATCACCACGCCGGTCGGGTACTGATGCGACGGACTCGTGATCAGCAGCCGCGCCCGGCGCGGCAGCTTGCTAGCCGCCAGGTCCAGGCCCTGGTCATCGAGCACGGCGGCATGCGCGCGCACGCCCGCCGCCGCCAGCACCGGCGGAAAGGCCCAGTGGCACGGGCTTTCCACCAGCGCGGCGTCGCCCGCCCCCGCCAGCATGCGCGCGCACAGGTCCACCGACTGGTGCGTGCCCGCCGTGACGATGACCTGCTCCGGCTCGCACACCACGGCCCGCGCCAGCCGCAGATAGCTGGCGATGGCCTCGCGCAGCGGCAGAAAGCCCGCGCCGTCCTTGGCATAGCCCGACAGCGCCAGGTTCGACTTGCCCAGATGGCGCGACACCAGCCGGCGCCACAGGTGGAACGGAAACAGGCTGGCGTCGGCCACGCCCGGCACGAATGCCCCGGTGTGCTGGCCCAGTCCGGCCGCGCCGCCGGCGATGCCCTCGCCGCGCGTGGACAGGCCCGGCACGTGGCGCTGCGCGAGCCCTGGCGAGGCCGGCGGCAGCAGCGGCCGGTCCACCGTCTTCTCGACGAAGGTGCCGCTGCCGCCGCGCGCGCTCAGGTAGTTCTCGGCGATCAGGCGTTCGTACGCCAGCGTGACCGTGATGCGCGAGATGCCCAACTCCTGCGCCAGCACGCGCGAGGACGGCAGGCGCTGCCCCGCCACCAGCGTGTGGTCCAGCACGCCGCGCCGCACGATGTCGTAGATCTGCTTTTGCAAAGGGTCGGGCGATTCGCGCGAGAGCGCGCCGGATAGCAGGTCGGCGAGCAGGACTTCCTTCATGAAGTGGACCTATCTCTGATTGGATTGTGGCTATACAAGATATAGCCAGTAGTTGCTATCGTCAACGCCGTATCCAATGCGGCGCCACCGTGGAAAGCCGCGACAAACAAGGGGAATTCCATGCAAGACCAGAATGGCCGCAGACAGCCGGTCAGGGCGGCGGCCGCCGCTTTCTTCGGCACCATGATCGAGTGGTACGACTTCTACTGCTACGCCACGGCCGCCGCCCTGGTGTTCGGCGACGTGTTCTTCGCGACCAACGATCCCTTCATGGGCACGCTGGCCTCGCTCGGCACCTTCGCCATCGGCTTTTTCGCGCGGCCGGTGGGCGCGGTGCTGTTCGGCCATCTCGGCGACCGCGTCGGCCGCAAGCAGAGCCTGGTCATCACGCTGCTGCTGATGGGCGTGGCCACCACGCTGATCGGCCTGCTGCCGTCATACCATTCGATCGGCCTGACCGCCGTGGTGCTGCTGGTCGCGCTGCGGCTGGTGCAGGGCATCGCGGTGGGCGGCGAAGGGAACTGTTTTTCGGAGCGGGGCCGCTTTATCCACAAAAAAAGCCCCCCGGCTTGGCGGGGGGCGTGATCGCCCGGAGGTAGGCGGGCGATCGGTGCCGGGTGGGGAGGCGCCCTGGCCCGGCATCGGCGGCAATCAGGGATTGAACTTCTTGATCCAGTCGACGTAGCGGTCGATCCAGCCTTGCAGGAACTTGCGCGTGCCCTCGTTGGTGATGGTGTACTGGTCGTCGATCAGGCCATCGGTGTATTGCAGGAAGACTTCCGGCGTGGTCAGCGCGATGGCGCCTTCGGCGGCCAGGATGTTGCGCAGGTGCTGCTGCATGAGCGCGGTGCCGGCGGCGCTGGGCGAGGCGCCGAGGATGCCCACGGCCTTGCCGGCCCACGAATTCTGGCCCCACGGACGAGTGCCCCAGTCGATCGCGTTCTTGATGGCGGCGGGCACCGAGCGGTTGTGCTCGGGCGAGACGAACAGGATGCCCTGGGCGTCGAGGATCTGCTGCTTGAGCTTGGCCGCGGGCGCGGGCAGGTTGTTTTCGTTGTCCTGGTTATACAGCGGCACGTCGCCCAGGCTGACGTAGTCGAACTTGAAGTCCGCGGGAACCAGTTTTTCCAGCGCGCGCGCCAGGCGCAGGTTGATCGATGCGGCGCGCAGGCTGCCGACGAAGACGGCGATCTTGTAGGTGCTCATGAGGCGGGGCTCCTGGGTCGGGGAAAGCCCAGTGTAGACCTGTCCTCATGACGGCTCAATGGCCGCGAATCAATATGGTTATGGGCGGTGTTGACCTGTGTCAGGGCGCATCCGCGCCGGCCGCCGCGGCCGCGTCTAGCCGCTCATGAGGCTGACGTGCGCCGAGACCACGCGCCAGCCCTGCGGCGTGCGCATCCAGGTCTGGCTCTGGCGGCCGATGCGGTCGCTGCCATCGCGCTGGAATTCGATGTTGGTGGTGGCGAAATCGCGGCCGTAGGTGGTGATCGCGGTGCGCAGCACGCGGCGCGCAAGGCCTTGCGGCGAGCGGCCCGCGCGAAAGGCGCGGATGGCGTCGTAGCCATAGAGGTTCTCGGCGGCGCCATAGCGCAGCGTGTGCGGGCTGTTCCAGAACAACTCGTCCAGCACCTCGACCTGATTGCCGACCAGGGCGGCTTCATAGCGGGCAAAGGCCACGGTGACCTCGGTGACGACGTCGGGCAGGTTGATATCCATGTGAGGGGTCGGGCTCCGTGTTGATTGCACCGTTATGGTGCGTGATTCAGGGTAATCACCAATATGGGGTGTGTTGCGGTGCGCAAATCTCGCGGCCGGACGCGGCGATCGCCCTATGCGCGGGGAAATGATGCGGTGCAAGGCTGGCACGCCGCTTGCTAGGGTTTACACCACATAACACGCTGCGCGCCGCCCCAGGAGTTTCACCATGTCCAGTTCCGCCGTTTCCGCCCCGGTCACCATGCTGGTCACCCGGCACATCACGCCCGAACGCTACAGCGATTTCCTGTCCTGGATGCGCCAGGGCGAGATCCTCGCCGCCGGCTTTCCCGGTTTTCTCGGCTCGGGCGTGCTGCAACCGCCCGAGGGCGGCGACCAGTACCAGATCGTGCTGCGCTTCAATGACGAGGCCAGCCTCAACCGCTGGGAGCAATCGCTGCCGCGCCGCATGTGGCTCGAACGCGGCGCCGCGCTGGTGCGGGCCAGCCATGCGCGCCGCGTCAGCGGCATGGACAGCTGGTTCGGCCCGCAGGGGAGCGCCGGCGCGCCGCCGCGCTGGAAGCAGGCCGTGAGCATCTGGCTGGCGTATTTTCCGGTGCTGCTGGTGTTCACCCTGCTGCTGAGCGAACACCTCAGCGCGCTGCCGCCGTTCTGGCGCGCGCTGGTCACCAGCGTGACGATGACGCCGGTGATGGTGTTTGTCTGCATTCCGTTCGTCACGCGCCGGCTGGAGCGCTGGCTGCGGCCGCACTGACGCGGCCGCGTATCGCGCCAGCGCCATCACGCCGCCTGCGCGCGGCGCGTGGCATACAGCCGGTGCAGCGTGATCTTGCGCACGGCGGCCTGGCTGTCGCCGATATGCGCCGCAAGCAAGGCCGTCGCGCGTTCGGCGTCGCGGGCCAGGATGGCGTCGAGGATGGCGCCATGTTCGGCGTAGGTATGGGCGATACGGTCGGGCTGGGTGAAGTCCAGCCGCCGCACGATGCGGATGCGCTCGGTGGCGGCGCGGTGCACGCGCGCGATCTCAGGATTGCCGGCGGCGGCCACCAGGTCCGCATGGAAGCGCTCGTCCAGGTCCGCCAGCCACTCGCCATCGCCGGAATAATGGGCGCTGTCCACCAGCCACGTATCCGCCAGCGGCTGCAGCGCGCGCAGCGGATCGGGCACCTGGCCCGGGGCGCACAGCGCGCGCACCGCCGCGATCTCCAGCACGCTGCGCAGTTCATAGAAGTGATCGAGCGTGTCGAAGTCCAGCGGCTTGACCAGCCAGCCATTGCGCTGGCGCACCTCCAGGTAGCCCTCGCGTTCCAGGCGGAACAGGGCTTCGCGCACCGGCGTGCGGCTGACCCGCAGGCGGTCGGCGATTTCGGTCTCGGTGAAGCGGTCGCCCGGCGCCAGGCGGAAATCCAGGATGTCGCGCTTGAGCGTGCCGTAGGCGGAGTCGGCCAGGCTGCGGGGCGTGTCGATGACGGCGAATGCGGAATCCATGGACGGCCTCGGTTGGCGGGTCAGGAGAGGGGACGAACGGTGGCAACGCCCGCCTGTTCCAGCCGCCGCGCGGCCAGCAGGCAATCGGCCTCGCGCCACGGCGCGGCGATCAATTGGACGCCCAGTGGCAGGTGCGCGTCGGCGCCGATGCCCGGCCAGGTGGGCGCGGCGCACACCGGCAGGCCAAGGCAGGAGATCGGCTGTGTCAGCAGGCCCATGCTGGCGCGCGCGGGCAGTGACTGGCCGGCCAGGGCCAGGGTCTCGGTGCCGATGGCGGTGGCGGGCACCGGCGTGGCCGGGGCGATCAGCACGTCGTAGCGCGCGAACAGCGCCATGGCTTCGCGGTAGACGCGGTGGCGCACCCGCTGGGCCTGCTGCACCCAGGCGGCAGGCACCAGGCTGCCGGCGACCAGGCGGTCGCGTGAATGGGGTTCGTAGTAGTCGTAGTGCGTGACCAGACGGCGGCGATGCAGCGCGCCGCCCTCGGCAGCCGTGATGACGAAGGCCGCGGCGCGCGCCTGTTCGGCGCTGGCCAGTTCGACGATCTCGGTGGCCGCGAGCGCGCGCGCGGCCAGTTGCACGGCCTGGCGCGCCTCGGGGCCGGCCCAGTGCGCGAAGTAGCCGCCCAGCACGGCCACGCGCAGCGGGCGGTCCGAGGACAGCTCCGCCAGCACGGGTTCGGCCGCGCGCTGGGCGCAGGCGGCATCGTCGGCATCCGGGCCTTGCAGCGCGTCGTAGACCGCGGCCAGGCTGGCCGTGTCGGCCGCGAACGGACCCAGGTGGTCGAGGCTGCCGACGAAGGGGAACGAGCCGGTGCGCGGCAGGCGGCCGAAGGTCGGCTTCAGGCCGAACACGCCGCACAGCGAGGCCGGCACGCGGATCGAGCCGTTGGTGTCCGAGCCCAGCGTCAGCGGCACGAGGCCGCCGGCCACCGCGGCCGCGCTGCCGCCCGACGAGCCGCCGGCGATGCGGGCGGGGTCGTGCGGATTGCGGCTGGCGCCGTAGTGCGAGTTCTCGGTGGTGAAACCGTAGGCGTGTTCGTCCATGTTGAGCGCGCCCACCAGCACGGCGCCGGCCTTGTGCAGCCGCGCGACCAGCGCGGCGTCGCGTGGCGCGGGCGGGTTGGCGGCGTTGACGCGGCCCCCGGCCAGCGTCACCTCCTCGGCGGTGTCGAACAGGTTCTTGACCGCGTAGGGCACGCCGGCCAACGGCGGCAGGGTGTCGCCGCGGGCGCGGCGCGCGTCGATGGCGGCGGCTTCCTGGCGCGCCCGGCTTTCGGTGACGGCGGTGAAGCAGTTGTAGCGCGCATCGGCGGCGCGGATGCGGGCCAGCGTGGCTTCGAGCACCGCCGCCGCGCTGCGTTCGCCGGCGCGGATCTGCCGCGCCAGGTCGAGGACGGCGCCGTTCATGGACGGAACACCGCGGCCGAATCCAGCTCCACCGGCAAGGCTTCGTCGACGAAGGTCGAGGCGATGTCGTGGATGCGCGTGAATTGCCGCGCCACTTCGGCCGTGGCCGGTTCGCGCAGGGCGTAGCCGGCCAGCGCCAGCGCGCTGCGCACGTATTGGTCGATGGTTTCCTGGGTCATGGCGGACTCCCGTGAATGGCGTTGCGTGTCAGCGACGGACTTCGCGCTGGAAGATCTCCAGGCTCAGCTTCTTCATGCCGATGAAGCTGGGCTCGGACAGCGTCTCGACGGTGCGTGGGCGGGCGTCGCCGTAGTCCAGGATCTCGGCCACGCGGGTGGGGCGCTTGGTCAGCAGCAGCACCTGGTCGGCCAGGTACACGGCTTCCTCCAGGTCGTGCGACACCAGCAGCATGGTGGTGCCGGTCTGCATGAAGACTTCCTGCAGCTTTTCGCGGATGAACAGCGTCATCTCGAAGTCCAGCGCCGAAAACGGCTCGTCCAGGAACAGCACTTCCGGTCCCGGGGCCAGCGCGCGCATGATGGAGGCCGTCTGCTGCTGGCCGCCCGACAGTTCGTAGGGATAGCGCTTGAGGTCGAACTTGACGTCGAACGAGGCCACCAGCTCTTCCACGCGCGCGTCGACCTCGGCCTTGCCGCGGCCTTCCAGGCGCAGCGGGTAGGCGATGTTGTCGATGGTGCGCAGCCACGGGAACATGGCCTCGCGGTAGTTCTGGAAGACGTAGCCGATCTTGGTCTGGGCCAGCGACTTGCCGTCGAACAGGATCTCGCCGGCATCGATGGGGATGAGACCCGCGATCATGTTGATCAGCGTCGACTTGCCGCAGCCGTTGGGGCCGAACACCGAGACGATCTTGCCCTTGGGGATGTCGAGGTTGAAGTCCTCGTACAGCGGCCAGCCGGCGAAATACTTGGTCAGGCCGCGGATGGTGATGTGGGTG
>NZ_QHHO01000046.1:1041378-1049581 GCF_003184165.1 Achromobacter sp. RW408 | reverse complement strand
CCCCGATTCCTAGTCCCCCAGGATGGCCCGGCCGCGGGGCGCCCGGACTTCGCCGCCTACTGAGTAGAAAAAACAATCATGGCCTTATTGCAGATTTCCGAGCCCGGCGAATCGCCCGCGCCGCACCAGCGCAAGCTGGCGGTGGGGATCGACCTGGGCACCACCAATTCTCTGGTTGCCGCCGTGCGCAGCAGCGTCGCCGAGGTCCTGCCTGATGCGCAGGGCCACGTGCTGCTGCCGTCGGCGGTGCGCTATTTCCCCGGCGGCAAGGTCACCACGGGGCGTGAACCGCTGGCGCAGCAAGCCGAGGACCCGCTGAATACAGTGGTGTCGGTCAAGCGTTTCATGGGCCGTTCGCTGGAAGAGGCGCGCGCCACGCGCGCCCCTTACGAATTCGTGGATGCGCCCGGCATGGTGCGTATCCGCACCGCGCAGGGCGACCTGAGCCCGGTGGAAGTGTCGGCGCAGATCCTGGCGGTGCTGCGCCAGCGCGCCGAGGACGTGCTGGGCGATGACCTGGTGGGCGCCGTCATTACGGTGCCGGCCTATTTCGACGACGCCCAGCGCCAGGCGACCCGCGACGCGGCGCGCCTGGCCGGCCTGAACGTGCTGCGCCTCTTGAACGAGCCGACCGCCGCGGCGATCGCCTACGGCCTGGATAACGCCGCCGAAGGCGTGTATGCCGTCTATGACCTCGGTGGCGGCACGTTCGATATCTCCATCCTGCGATTGACGCAGGGCGTGTTCGAAGTGATCTCGACCGGCGGCGATACCGCGCTGGGCGGCGATGATTTCGATTCGCTCATCGTCGACCACGTGGTGGCGGCCGCGGGCGCCAAAGCACTGACGCACGCCGACCGGCGCGGCCTGCTGATGGCGGCGCGCGCGGCGCGCGAGGCGCTGTCGGACGCGCAGGAGGCCAATCTGGATCTGACGCTGGCCAATGGCCAGGTGATCGATCACACGCTGACCCGCGCGCAGTTCGAGACGCTGGCCCAGCCTCTGGTGCAGCGCACGCTAGACAGCGCGCGCCAGGCGCTGCGCGACGCCGCGCTCAAGCCGGCCGACGTGCGCGGCGTGGTGATGGTGGGCGGCGCCACGCGCATGCCGGTGGTGCGCGCCGCGGTGGGCCAGATGTTCGGCACCGAGCCGCTGACTGATCTGGACCCGGACCAGGTGGTGGCGCTGGGCGCCGCGCTGCAGGCCAATCTGCTGGCCGGCAACCGCGCGCCGGGCGAAGACTGGCTGCTGCTGGATGTGACGCCGCTGTCGCTCGGCCTGGAAACCATGGGCGGGCTGGTCGAGCGCGTGATCCCGCGCAACAGCACCATTCCGGTGGCGCGGGCGCAGGAATTCACCACCTTCAAGGATGGCCAGACGGCCATGAGCATCCACGTGCTGCAGGGCGAGCGCGACCTGGTGTCGGATTGCCGTTCGCTGGCGCGTTTCGAGCTGCGCGGCATTCCGCCGATGGTGGCGGGCGCCGCGCGGATCCGCGTGACGTTCCAGGTGGATGCCGACGGACTGCTGAGCGTGACCGCGCGCGAGCAGAGCACGGGCGTGGAAGCGGCGGTGTCGGTCAAGCCGTCGTACGGCCTGAGCGACGACGAAGTCGCGCGCATGCTGGCCGACAGCGTGGCGCAGGCCGACAACGACGCCCGCGCCCGCATGCTGCGCGAGCAGCAGGTGGAGGCGCGCCAACTGGTCGAGTCGGTGCAGGCCGCGCTGGCTGTCGACGGCGACCTGCTGAATGCCGAGGAACGCCAACGGGTCGATGAATGCCTGCAGGCGGCCAGCCGCGCCCAGGAGGCGCAGGACGTGGACGCGGTGAAGGCCGCGGTCGAGGCTTTGTCGGCCGCGACCGATGAATTTGCCGCGCGCCGCATGGACCGCAGCATCCGCGCCGCGCTGGCCGGCCGCAAACTTGACGAGATCGCCTGATAACACGCTATGCCGAAACTGACCGTACTGCCTCATCCCGACTACTGCCCCGAGGGCGCCGTGATCGAAGACGCGCCCAAGGGCGTGTCGATCTGCCGCGTCCTGCTGGACAACCATATCGACATCGAGCATGCCTGCGAACTGTCCTGCGCGTGTACGACCTGTCACGTGGTGGTCAAGCAGGGTTATGCTTCGCTGGAAGACGCGACCGATGACGAAGAGGATCTGCTGGACAAGGCCTGGGGCCTGACGCCGACCTCGCGCCTGTCTTGCCAGGCGCGGGTCGAGGATGCCGATCTGACGATCGAGATCCCCAAGTACACCATCAACCACGCGAAAGAGGGCCATTGATGAAGTGGACCGATACTTACCAGATCGCCGAGGCGCTGGCGGACGCCCACCCGGACGTCGATCCCAAGACGCTGCGCTTCACTCAGCTGCGCGAATGGGTGCTGGCCTTGCCCGGCTTCAGTGACGACCCGGAACGCAGCGGCGAAAAGATCCTGGAGGCCATCCAGATGGCCTGGATCGACGAGGCCGACTGAACCTTCAGCGAAACGCTCCTTCGGGAGCGTTTTTGCATTGGGGGCGCGGGCGGCGGGGTATCATCAAGACTCTCTTCGTTGTCCTTGCCATCCGAGTCTACCGATGCCCGCTGCCCAATTGCGCTTTGGCCTGGCCGCCAACCGACTGCACCACGAAACGCCCGATGCCGCCTTGTTCACCTGGCTGCGGGCCTGCTCATCCACCATCCGCGAACTGGGCGTGCAGTTGCATACCGTGGGCCGCACGCACGACGCGATCGTGCGCGAGGGCATGCTGCAGGGCTATCCCGGCCTGATCCGTTATCCGTATGGCCGCGAGGGCGGGTTGATGAAGCTGGTGGCGCGCGTCACCGAAGGACGCGACGGGCAGGCGCCGTTCGACGGCGCGATCTACCTGATCGATCCGGTGGACCCGTCTTCGATCTTCCCCGAGGCGCTGGCGCTCAAGCGCCAGTGCATCACGCATGGCCGTCCGTTCATCTCGACGCTGGCGGGCGCCATCGAATGGATGGAGGTGGAGCGGGTGCACGCCGGGCTGGCGCCAGATGCGGCGGCATCGCGCCTGTTCAACTACGCTGGCCAGACGCTGGCGTTGATCGCGCACGATGCGCTCAAGGACGAGATGGTGGCGTTTGCGGCCGAACACTTCGACGTGCTGTCGCAGTTCGCGCGGCGCGTGGCCACCGGCACCACCGGCGGCCGCCTGAACGAGCTGGCGTGGTCGCGCGGCTGGCCCAAGGATACGCCGTGGGTGCATCGCTACCTGAGCGGGCCGCTGGGCGGCGACGCGCAGATCGCGGAACTGGTGCTGGAGCACCAGTGCCAGCGCGTCATCTTCTTCGAGGATCCGCACGTGGCGCGCCAGCATGAAGCGGATATCCAGCTGCTGGAGCGCGCCGTGCGGGTCGTGACGGAGTCCGCGACCTGCGCGACCTCGCCGTCGGTGGCGCGGCGCTGGGCCAAGGCGGTGGAACTGCGCGCCGGCCGGGGCTGAATTGGCGGGAAGCCGAGCGGGGGCAGGGGGCAAGGGCTGAGCCGACGAGGGCCGGCGGGGCCTCGATGAGGGTTTTCTTTTTTTGGGGCCGGGTGGCTTGTCGCGCGCAAGCCACGCCGGCCCTGTTGCAAACAGGGGAAGACTTTCCTTTTGTAGGGAAAAGGAACCATTTCAATAACGAGAAACATTAACATTTGGCTCTCGAAAATCCATCAAGGGGAGCCACGTCGATGTTTGATCCTGTCATGTCCCGCCGCGCCAGCCTGGCGGCGGCGTTGAGCCTGCTGCCGGCCGCGCTGGTCGCGCAGTCGGCGCCCACCGAGCCGACGACCTTGCCGTCCGTCAGGGTGGAGGCCGGCGCGGAGGAGACGGCGACCGGCCCGGTGCTGGGCTATGCCGCCACCCGGTCGGCCACGGCCACCAAGACGGATACGCCGCTGAACGAAACGGCGCAATCGATCACCGTGGTGCCGCGCGACCAGATCGTGGACCAGGGCGCCACCAGCCTGCAGGAGGCACTGGGTTATGCGGCGGGCGTGCGGTCCGACGCCTACGGCCTGGATTCGCGCAGCGACAGCGTGCGCGTGCGCGGGACCGATGTGGACGTCTACCTGGACGGCATGCGCCAGGCGTTCGACTACTACACCAGCACGACCCGTCCCGATCCATACATGCTGGAGCGCATCGAGGTGCTGCGCGGGCCGGCGGCCATGACTTACGGCCAGGGCAGCACGGGCGGCCTCATCAACATGGTGAGCAAGCGTCCGTTGGCCGAGGCGCAGCGCGAAGTGGGCGTGCAGCTGGGCAACCACGGGCGCAAGCAGGCGCAGATGGACCTGACGGGGCCCATAACCGAAGATGGCCAGTGGCTGTACCGCCTGGTGGCGCTGCAGCGCGACGCCGATACCCAGGTGCACCATGTGCCGGACGACCGCACGTTGGTGGCGCCGTCGCTGACGTGGCGGCCGAGCGCGGCGACGACACTGACCTTGCAGGCGCTGTACCAGAAGGACAAGTCGGGCTCGACCGCGCAGTTCATGCCGTGGTCGGGGATGCGCACGCCCAATCCGAACGGCATGATTCCGACCTATCGCTTCATCGGCGAGCCGGATCACGATCGCTACGATTCCGAGCGCCGCAGCTTCGGCTGGTTGTTCGAGCACAAGTTCAACGACAAATGGGCGTTCAGCCAGGGCTTTCGCCACGCGAACAACAAGGTGACGTATTTCACGCACTATGCGGATTCGTTCAGCGTACCGGGCGGCTGGGCCGCGGATCCGATCAACCAGCGCATCATCGGCCGCTACGCCGACGACACCATCACCAAGGTCCGCATGGATACGCTGGACCAGCACCTGACGGGCGAGGTCGGCACCGGCATGGTGACGCACAAGCTGCTGCTGGGCCTGGACTGGTCGCGCTATCGCCGCGACCGCGAGAGCGGCAGCGGCATGGACACGATCGATGCCTACTCGCCCGTATACGGCAATGGCTACATTCCCGAGCTTACCGGCGAGCCGCAGTTCAACCAGCGCCAGACCGGCATCTATCTGCAGGACCAGATGAAGATCGGCCAGAACTGGATCGTGACGGCGGGCGTGCGCCACGACCGCGCCCGCAGCCAGCTCGAGGGCGGCGACGCGGACAAGGCCCAGGCCACCACCAAGCGTTTCGGGTTGATGTACGCGGCCAGCAACGGCTGGTCGCCCTACATCAGCTACAGCGAATCGTTCACGCCGGTGGCCAGCACCACGCGCAAGACGCCCGATGGCGCGGTGCCCGAGCTATACAAGCCGCTGCGTGGCAAGCAATGGGAAGCGGGCGTGAAATACCAGTCGCAGGATGGCAGCCACCTGGCCACGGCGTCGGTGTATGACCTGCGGGAGAAGAACCGCCTGGTGCCGGATCCGACGGCGGCGCTGAACAACGTGCAGACGGGCAAGACGCGCACCCGCGGCCTGGAGCTGGAATGGCGCGGCCAGTTGACGTCGTCGTTCGACGTGATCGCGCACTACAACTACATCGACCTCGATCCGCAGCTGGAAGGCATTCCGCGCCACCAGGCCGCGGCGTGGGGCCGGTACCGCTTCGCGCTCGACAACCTGGACGGGCGCTTCACGGTGGGCGCGGGCACGCGCTGGATGTCCTCGTTCCGCGATGGCGATGGGCCCAAGCTGTCGCCGGTGTGGCTGGTCGACGCCATGATGGCGTATGAAACCAGCCACTGGCGCTATGCCTTGAACGTCAACAACCTGACGGACAAGACCTACCTGGCCACCTGCCTGTCGCGCGGCGATTGCTGGTACGGAGCGCGCCGCAGCGCGATTGCCAGCGTCACCTACAAGTTCTGACGCGGGCGCCGCGCTTTACCGGCCCTGGAAGCGCGGCGCGCGTTTTTCGCGGAAGGCGCGCACGCCTTCGGTGAAATCCTCGCGCCGCGCGGTTTCCAGGAAGCAGGCGGTTTCTTCGGCCAGCTGCGTTTCCAGCGTGGCATGGGCGGCGTTGCGCAGCAGGTGCTTGGCGCCAGCGATACCGTGCGGCGCGTGGCTGGCCAGCTGTTGCGCGTAGGCCTGCGCTTGCGGCGCGAGCTGGCCGGCGTCGGCGATGCGGTTGACGAGTCCCCAGGCGTGCGCATCGGCGGCGCTGAAGGCGTCGGGGCGCAGCAGCAGGTCGAGCGCGCGGCGCGGGCCGAGCAGGCGGTTCAGGCCATGCGTCATGCCGGCGTCCGGCGTGGCGCCGAGTTTCAGGTAGGCCGTCATGAAGCGCGTGTCGGCCTCGGCGATGGCGAGGTCGCAGGCCAGCGCCAGCGACAGGCCGGCGCCGGCCGCGACGCCGTGTATCTGCGCCAGCCACAGCTTGTCCATGCGCGCGACGTGCGCGACGAAATCGTTGAGCGGCGTGAACAGGGCGAGCAGTTTCGCGCGCACCGCGTTGACGTCGCCTTCGAACAGCGTGATGTCGCCGCCGGCGCAGAAGGCTTTGCCCGCTCCGCGCAGCAGCACGACGCGGATGTCGGCGCGCGTATCGAGCCATTGGGCGGCACGTTGCAGGTCGAGCGCCATGGCGACGTCGATGGCGTTGAGCGTGGCGGGCTGGTTCAGTGTCAGCATGGCGATGCCGTCGCCGGTTTCCAGCAGCAGGGTTGGAAAGACCGGAAGGGGTGGGTTCATGGCTTGTCTCCGTTATCGGGTAAATACCAACTTTCGATCCAAAAACCACGATGCTATGGTCGGAACCAAGCGCTTGCTCGGTTGCCGTCCGCCACACAAGCGTAACGCATAGAACGATTTTCCGGCGCTGTACAGCGTAGGTAAAGACAGGTTCGCCGCATCGCCTGCCTCGGGGCTCCGCTGATTCACCGCCAATAGAAAAACAGCTTCGCGACCAAGGCGAGGAGACAAAGGTGGATCAATCCGACAGCCCTCCCTTGCTGGAGGTGGATGGGGTCACGTTGGCGTTCGGCGGGGTCAAGGCGCTCACGGGCGTGGGCTTTCGTGTCGCGCCCGGATCCATCACCACGGTCATCGGCCCCAATGGCGCGGGCAAGACCTCGCTGTTCAACACCATCTCGGGTTTCTACCGGCCGGCCGCGGGCACCATCCGCTTCCTGGGCCGCGACATCACGCGCGTGGCGGCGCCCGAGCGCGCCCGCCTGGGGCTGGCGCGCAGCTTCCAGAACATCGCGCTGTTCCGCGGCATGACGGTGCTGGACAACATCAAGCTGGGGCGCCACGCCCACCTGCGCACCAATGTGCTCGATGCGCTGCTGTACCTGGGCCGGGCGCGGCGCGAAGAGATGGCGCTGCGCGCCGATATCGAAGAACGCATCATCGACTTCCTGGAGATCGACCACATCCGCCATGCGCCGGTGGCGGCGCTGTCGTACGGGCTGCGCAAGCGGGTGGAGCTGGCGCGGGCGCTGGCGATGCAGCCCAAGGTGCTGATGCTGGACGAGCCGGTGGCGGGCATGAACCGCGAGGAGACCGACGACATGGCGCGCTTCATCCTCGATGCGCGCGCCGAGTGGGGCGTGACGGTGCTGATGGTGGAGCACGACATGGGCATGGTGATGGACCTGTCGGACCATGTGGTGGTGCTGAACTTTGGCCAGGTGATCGCCGATGGCACGCCAGCGGCGGTGCAGGCCGATCCCGAGGTCATCAAGGCCTATCTGGGCGCGGGTGACGTCGGCGACCTGCGCCGGCGGCTGCGCGAGGCGGCCTGATGGACGGCCTATTCTTCCTGGAGGTGACGCTGGCCGGGCTGGGCAGCGGCGGCCTGTACGCGCTGGCGGCGCTGGCGTTCGTGATCGTCTACAAGGCGACGCGCGTGGTGAACATCGCCATCGGCGAATTCCTGATGATGGGCGCCTACGTGTTCTATGCGTTTGCCGCCGGCATGGCCTGGCCGGTGTGGGCGGCGATCGCCGGGGCGGTGGCGTTGTCTGCCGTGCTGGGCGCGCTGGTGGAGCGGGTGACGATCCGGCCGATGCTGGGCGAGTCGCCGATCTCGGTGTTCATGATCACCGTGGGACTGGCATCGATCCTGGTGGGCGTGGTGGAACTGATCTGGACCGCGGACCAGCGCCGCCTGCCGGAGTTCATGCCGCGCGCGCCGGTGATGGTGGGCGAGGCGTTTGTCGCGCCCAAGGTGTTCTATGGCTTCTGGGTGGCGCTGGCGCTGGTGTTGCTGGTGCTGGCGGTGTTCCGCTACTGGCGCGGCG
>NZ_QHHO01000046.1:1025458-1041368 GCF_003184165.1 Achromobacter sp. RW408 | reverse complement strand
TCACAGCCTTCGGCTGCTCCTTCAGATTCCCTCGGGCGCATCTACACGCCCCGCCCTCCGCCCGGCCCGGCCACCACGCTGCGTCAGTGTCAAGCGAAGCGCCGCTGGGGAGTCTTGCGTGCTTGGGCTTCGCGGCGACGCTGGTTTGTTCGATGGAAGATCTTGCGGGGTCGCCCAAGGCGGCCGCGCGGGCGGCCTTTTTGGGCGTTCGGTGGTGCTACGTCGACGTCCGGGTTCGCGGAGATGATGAAGGCGTCGTCAACGGGAAGGAGAGAGACAAGAGCGGCTATTCGCCGCTCTAAGTAGGAAAGTCGAAAAGATCGCGGTCGACTCAATCGAGCTTGTAGCTTTTCAGGTGGATGCTGGTTTCCGTGGCGGAGATGGCCTTGATGAGGCGGACGCGATCCAGGACGCGGGACATTTCCTCGATGTTGGCGACGCGCAGTTCGGCCAGCAGGTCCCAGCGGCCGTTGGTGTCGTGCAGGGCGACGACGGCGGGATCGCCCAGGAGGATGCTGACGACGCGGCGGGTTTCGTTGCCGTCGACGGCGATGTTCATCCAGGCGCCGATCTGGTCGGGTTGGGATTCGGGGCGCAGCCGGACGGTGTAGCCGACGATGATGCCCTCGTCTTCCATGCGGGCGATGCGGTTGTTGACGGTGCCCCTTGATACGTCGAGCTTCTTGGCCAGGGTCGCGACGGTTGCGCGAGCGTCGGCGCGCAACAGACCCAGCAATTGCTGATCGAGTGTGTCCATGATTGTTCCAGCCTGAAAATTGGCGCCAATTTCACATCTTATACGGATTCGATGCGGCGCTGGCGCGCGCTGTCCGGCACGCGGGCCTGGCGGGCCATGGCGTGTTTTTGCCACGGCCCCAATTTACCCCGTTTGGATTGGCGCCAATTTTTGATATATTTCGGGCCGGTCCGACAGCGCCCTACTCGGCTCATGCATCCACCTTGGCTGACGTCCGTGCCGGACTCGTAAAGATTCTCAATGTGATTGACGCTCGTATTAATGACGAGCGCCCTTCCCCGCTTCCTGGACTTCCGATGCCGATTCCTTTTCCCCCGCGACGCCTGGCGCTCGCGCTGGCCATGCTGACGCTGGCCGCCCACAGCCAGGCGCAGACCGCGGCAGACGCCGCGCCCGCCGACAACACCCTGGGCGCGATCAGCGTCGTGGGCGACTGGCTGGACAACCCCAATGAAGAAAAGGTGCTTGAACACGGCGGCGCGCGCACGATCATCGAGCGTTCGTCGTTCCAGGATACCGGCGCGACCAATGTGCGCGACGTCTTGCGCCGCGTGCCGGGCGTGCAGGTGCAGGAAAGCAATGGCACGGGCGGCAGCGATGTGTCGCTGAACGTGGGCGTGCGCGGGCTGACCTCGCGCCTGTCGCCGCGCTCGACCATTCTGATGGACGGCATTCCGCTGGCGGTGGCGCCCTATGGCCAGCCGCAGTTGTCGATGGCGCCCGTGTCGCTGGGCAACCTGTCGGCGGTGGACGTGGTGCGCGGCGCCGGCTCGGTGCGCTATGGCCCGCAGAACGTGGGCGGCATCATCAACTTCGTGACGCGCGCGATTCCGCGGGACTTCACCGCCGACGCCACGGTCGAGACCGACATGTACAGCCACGGCGGTGTGAAGACCTCGCCCAGCGCGTTCATCGGCGGCACCAATGAGCGGGGCCTGGGCGGCGCCCTGCTGTATTCAGGCACGCACGGCAACGGCTTTCGTGAAAGCAACGACCGCGTGGACATCGATGACGTGATGCTCAAGGGCACCTATCGCATCGGCGTCGACGACAGCGTGTCGGCCGCGCTGCATCACTACGAAGGCCGCGCCGGCATGCCCGGCGGGTTGACCACCAGGCAGTATTCCGAGGACCCGTTCCAGTCCACCCGGCCGTACGACAGTTTCACCGGCCGCCGCACCGACGCCTCGTTCCGCTACAACCACGACGACGGCATCAATAAGTTCGAGCTGCTGACGTACTACACCGACAGCTTCCGCGGCAGCAGCATCGAAACGGAGGGCACCGGCGCCAACGCCGGCAAGCGCCGCCTGACCTTCAACCCGCGCAACTATCACACCTTCGCGATCGAGCCGCGCTATTCGCGCCTGTTTCGCGGCGCCGACGTGACGCAGGAGATCAGCGTGGGCTACCGCTACCTGAAGGAAGCCAGCGACGAGCGCGCCTCGCGCACCGCGTTCTACGTGCCGGACGGCGGCTTCGATCCGCTCGATGCCCCGAATCCGCAGTACCAGTACCGCACCGGCGGCACCACGGCGCATGCGGTCTACATCGACGACACCATCAATGTCGGCAACTGGACCATCACGCCGGGTCTGCGCTATGAATTCATCGACTCGTTCCTGAACGACAAGTCCAATCCCGCGGCCAGGACCCATACCAGCATCAAGTCCGAAGAACCCCTGCCCTCGCTGTCGGTGGTCTACCACGTCAGCGAACAATGGAGCGTGTTCGCCAACGCCGGCCAGTCATTCGGCCCGCTGCAGTACTTTCAGATCGCCTCGACCACCAACGGCCTGCATCCGGAAAAGGCCACCACCTATGAAGTCGGCACGCACTTCAATGGCGGCGGCTGGAAGGGCGAGCTGACGCTGTTCAACATCGACTTCGACGACGAACTGCAGTTGCGCGGCGGCACCAACGGCGGTTCGGACGCCTGGACCAACCTGGGCGCCACCCGCCACCGTGGCCTGGAAACCGGGCTGTCGTACGACCTGGGCGAACTGTCGGCGGCGCTGTCGGGCCTGTCGCTGTACGGCACCTATACCTACACCCAGGCCACCTACAAAGCCGGCGTGTTCGAGGGCCGCGACCTGCCCTTCTATTCGCGCAACGTGGCCTCGCTGGGCGCGCGCTACACGCGCAACCAGTGGACCTTCAATGTCGACACCTTCCTGCAGTCCAAGCAGCGGTCGCCCGGCGCGCCCGACCCTGGCGCCCGCTACCAGACCGAGGAAAGCGCCAACGGCGCCTACGGCGACATCCCGGGCTACGGCACGGTGCACGTGCGCGCCGCCTACGACTTCGGCAAGCAGATGCACAACCTGAACATCGCGCTGGGCGTGAAGAACCTGTTCGACAAGCGCTACTTCACGCGCTCCACCGACAACAACGCGGGCAAGTACGTGGGCATGCCGCGCACGGTGTACCTGCAGGCGTCGCTGGCGTATTGATCGGGCGCCGGCGCGTGCGGCGCCCCTTCGGCGCATGTGCCGGCGGCACGGCGGGCTGAACCCGCGCGTTCATGGCGGGATCACGGCGCCGCTATTTGCCCAACAGGCGCTTGACGCCAGCGACCACGCCCAGCGTCACAGCCCCCGCGACGATGCCGAACACGGCGCTGAGCAAGGTCGACACCAAGGGCGGCAGCAAGCCGCCGCCGCTGGCCGCCGCGACGTGTTCGATGGCCGCGCCCAGCGGCGCGATGCCGTGCGTCAGGATGCCGCCGCCGACCATGAACATGGCGGCGGTGCCCACCACCGACAAGGTTTTCATCAGGTAGGGCGCGGCCGCCACGATGCGCTTGCCGAACCAGGCGGCCAGCGCGGCGCGGCGGGCGCTCAGGTACAGGCCCAGGTCGTCGAGCTTGACGATGCCCGCCACCAGGCCGTAGACCCCCACCGTCATGACCAGGGCGATGCCGGCCAGCACCACCGTCTGGCGCAGCAGATCGGCGCCGGCCACCGCCCCCAGGGTGATGGCGATGATCTCCGCCGACAGGATGAAGTCGGTGCGCACCGCGCCCTTGATCTTGTCGCGCTCGAACGCCACCATGTCCACCGCGGCGTTCTGCAGGGCCTCGGCGCGGGCGGCGTGATTGCCCTCGGCGGTCTCGCCGTGCGGCAGGAACTTGTGGGCCAGCTTCTCGACGCCCTCGAAGCACAGGAACAGGCCGCCGGCCATCAGCAGCGGCGTCACCGCCCAGGACGCGAAGGCGCTGATCACCAGCGCCGATGGCACCAGGATGAGCTTGTTGATGAGCGAGCCCTTGGCCACCGCCCACACCACCGGCAGTTCGCGATTGACCGGCACGCCCGAGACCTGCTGCGCATTCAGCGCCAGGTCGTCGCCCAGCACCCCGGCGGTTTTCTTGGCCGCCACCTTGGTCATGACGGAGACGTCGTCCAGGATGGTGGCGATGTCGTCGAACAATGCGAAGAAGCTGCTGCCTGCCATGGCGGATTCCGCAAAGTGGAGATGCCCGAGTGTACAGGCGTCCGCGCGCCGGGAGCGGTCTGCCGGACGTGGCCGTTTCCGCCCGTTACCTGTCCGCGCGCGCGATGGGCGCGCCGCCGGGGCGCGGGTATGCTGGCGGACCGACCCTTCGGAGAGGACCGCCATGCTCGAATTGCGCCCCAGCTGTGAACATTGTGACGCCGACCTGCCGCCGGCCTCGACCGAGGCCCGCATCTGCAGCTTTGAATGCACCTTCTGCGCGCGCTGCGCCGACGAGGTGCTCGGCAACGTCTGCCCGAATTGCGGCGGCGGCTTTGCGCCGCGGCCGGTGCGCCCCGCCACCGACCGGCGCAATGGCAATTTCCTGGGCAGGTATCCGGCGGCGGCCGAGCGCAAGCACCGGCCGGCCGACCTGGCCGCCCACGCCGCGCTGCGGCAGGCGCTGCGCGGCATCCCGCCACAGGACCGCTGAAACCGCCGGGCCCACGCGCCGCGCATCCGTCGCCGCCACGGCGGGCCAGGGAGCCGGCGCGCATGTGTCCGCGCGCCGGCCGTGCTGGCGGCGCCGACTAGCCGCGCGGGCGGACCGCCTCGGCCTCGGCGTTCTCGAACAGGATGTTGTTTTCCAGGTGGATGTGGGCCATCAGGTCCTGCTTGAACGTGCCGATGCCCAGGTACAGCGCGCGCCAGGTGTTGCAGGCCGCGCGTGGCAGCGTCAGGTCATGCGTCAGGGCCATCAGGCGCTCCAGCGCCACGCCGTGGTCATCATGCTCCATGCGCATCATGGTGATGGGCATGACCGCCATGGCGCCATGGCCGCGCGCCAGCATCGGGAACAGCACCTGTTCCTCCTTCTGCATGTGGCTTTCCAGTTCCTGGTGCATATCGCGCAGGTGATCGGCCAGTCCGGTGGGGCAGTCGGGACTGTCCGCATGCACCTGTTCCACCTTCATCGCCAGCCGGATCAATTCGGGCAGCTGCTGCCGGTGCACCTCGTGATAGCGCGCCAGGATGTGATCGATCAAGTCGGCCGGGCTTGCCTGGCTCCAGTCGCGCTCGTCCGAGGCCGCGCCGGCCAGCGCCAGCAGCCGCGCCTCGATCTGGCTCGCATCCAGTGACCGTTGCGCCGCGGCCTCGGCCAGGCTTTTCTTGCCGCCACAGCAAAAATCCAATTGATATTCGTGAAACACCTGGGTGGCGCCGGGAATGCTGCGGGCCAGCTGGCCCAGGGACTGTTCAACCATGCTCATCGCGTTTCTCCATGCTTCATGAGGGTGTCTGATCAGTAGCGAGATCCGTGCCAGGAAAAACTTGCGCCAAATCAATGATTTGAAAATTAAAGGGTAAAAACCACCCGGCGCGCTTGCGGTATTTATCACCCCCAAGGGTACGATTGACCCATGCAGAACCTGTTGCTTACCGACCTGGTCGTGGACCTGCCCGCCGCCGTCCGCCTGCAGCGGCTGGCGGCCGGCCTGCGCGCCCATTTCCGCTGTGGCGCGGTCGCCCTGTTGCAACTGGAGGCCGACCACCTGCGGCCGGTCGCCGTCGATGGCCTGACCCAGGATGCGCTGGGCCGCCGCTTCGCGGTCCAGCAGCACCCGCGGCTGGCCGCCATCCTGGCGCGCCGCGGCGTCACCTGTTTCCATCACGACAGCACCCTGCCCGATCCCTACGACGGGCTGATCAACGGCATGGCCGGCGAACCGCTGCCGGTGCACGACTGCATGGGCACCAGCCTGCATATCGAAGGCCAGCCCTGGGGCGTACTGACGCTGGACGCGCTGGAGGTCGGCACCTTCGACGCCGAGGCGCAATCGGATCTGCGCGACATGATCGTGCTGGTCGAGGCCGCCCTGCGCGTGACGCGCCTGGAGGCCGAAACCCGCGCGCTACGCGTGGCCCGCGGCGCGCTGCCGGCCGACAGCGCGCTGGCCGATGACAGCGAGATCCTCGGGCAGAGCGAGGCCATCGCCCGCCTGCTGCACGAGATCGAGGTGGTCGCGGACTCCGAACTGCCCATCCTGCTACTGGGCGAAACCGGCGTCGGCAAGGAGTTGTTCGCGCATCGCGTGCATCGCCAATCGCGCCGCCGCGGCAAGCCGCTGGTGCACGTGAACTGTGCCGCCCTGCCCGAATCGCTGGCCGAAAGCGAACTGTTCGGCCATGCCAAGGGCGCATTCTCGGGAGCGCTGACCGAGCGGCCGGGCCGTTTCGAAGCCGCCAACGGCGGCACGCTGTTCCTGGACGAGGTCGGCGAATTGCCGCTGGCGGTGCAGGCCAAGCTGTTGCGCACCCTGCAGAACGGCGAAATCCAGCGGCTGGGCGACGACCGCCCGCGCACGGTCGACGTGCGCATCGTCGCGGCCACCAACCGCGACCTGCGCGATCGCGTGCGCCAGGGCGATTTCCGCGCCGACCTGTATCACCGGCTCTCGGTCTATCCGGTGCCGATCCCGCCGCTGCGCGAGCGCGGCCGCGACGTGCTGCTGCTGGCCGGCCGCTACCTGGAACTGAACCGCGCGCGGCTGGGGCTGCGCAGCCTGCGCCTGTCGCCCGAGGCCGAGGAGATGCTCAGCCGCTACCGCTGGCCCGGCAACGTGCGCGAACTGGAACATGTCATCAGCCGCGCCGCCATCAAGGCCGTGAGCCACGGCGCCCATCGCAACGAAATCGTCACGTTGGGCCCCGGCCTGCTGGACCTGGACGATGTCGCCATGCCCGCGCCCCCGCCCGAAACGCCCGCCTTGCCGGCCGGCGCCGCCCAGACCCTGCGGGCCGCGGTCGACGCCTGCCAGCGCCAGGCGATCCGGCGCGCGCTGGACGCGCACCAGGGCAGTTGGGCCGGCGCCGCGCGGGCGCTCGACATCGATTCCAGCAACCTGCACAAGCTGGCGCGCCGTCTCGGCCTGAAGGACTGAGCCTGCTAGCCAGCTAGGAGCGCGGCATGCGCTCCAGGCAGGCGTTCACCACCGTCATCACCGGTCCGCCGCGCAACTCGGCCTCGGCATGGGCCGCCCCCGAAGCCAGCAACTGGTCATAACGCAGGAAATCCTCCAATGGCACTTTCGCCTGCAGTCCGTCCAGCACGCACTGGCAATAGTCCTTGGCCTTGGCGTCGACGTCGCGCGCGGCGGCCGGCGCCTTGGCCTTGAAACCCTGCATGCAGGAGTTGTAGGTGGTGCGTTGCACCTCGGGCGGATACTCCGTCTTCTTGTTGCAGCCAGCCAGCAGGGCCAAGGCCATGGCACCGGCGCCCAGGGCGCGGCAGGAGCGGATCGGCATGGTATTCCTCGGATCGGGAGGGAATGGGAAACGCCGATTTTGGCACGGCGCGGCATGGCCGCATGCGCGGGCCGAGCCGGCGCGTCAGGATGCCTGGGGCGCGACTGGCATCCGCAGCGTGAAAACGGTGCGATCCTCGCCCGACCTGACGTCGATGACGCCTTGATGGGCCGTGGCGATGCACCGGCATATATACAGGCCCAGGCCGATTCCCGCCGCCATGCCAGTCCTGCCCGTGGCGCTGCTGACCCGCGTCAGCGGGTCGAACAGCGTGGGCAGGGCGCGTCGCGGAATCGGCGGGCCTTCGTTCGCCACTTCCAGCCACACCCAACCGGCCGGCTCGGCCATTGCCGTCAACTCGATCTCGCCCGCGCCATAGCGAGCGGCATTGGACAGCAGATTGAACAACAGTTGGCCGATACGTCCGGGATCGCAGCGGACAATCAGGTTCTCCGGGCACTCGACGCGGATCACGGCCTCCGGGTAGAGCGCGCCGATCTCCTCAGCCGCGTGGCGGCATATCCGCGCCAGGTCCTGCTCGGAAAGCGCCACCGGCAACACACTGCCCAGCCGCGTCCGCGCGAACACCAGCAGGTCATCGATCATCCACTTCATGCGCACCGCGCTGCGCTGCACGTACGAAGTGGCACGGATACTGGCCGGCGAGAGATTGCGGTCGCGCGACAGGATCTCCGCGGAATTGAGCAACACGCCCAGCGGCGATCGCAGGTCATGCGCCAGCACGCCGGCGAACAGGTCGCGGATGCGTTCGGTGCGCTCGGAAAACTGGCGGACCGACTCGGTCAAGCCCTGGTCGATCGCCTCATTGAAGCGGATCATTTCCTGAAAGGCCTGCGGACCGGCGAGCGCGCTGTGTTCCCACCGGCGCAACACGCTGGCGCGCAGCGCCCGGTATTCCGCCAGCACTTCATTGATGCCGAACCCCTGTGACAGGCGGTCGTCGGCGTGCAACATGGAAACGGTGTCAAAGGCGCTGTCCTGTTCGCGCTTGGCGCCATGCGATTTTTGCCGCTGCTGCAGGGGAGTCTGCGCCTGGCGCATGTTGGCGGCCACCCTGGTCAGCAGCTCGGCGCCTGAATTGCGCAACTCGACGGCCGTAAGCCGGTGCTTGCCCTGGTTCAGCACCATGGCATATTCCACCCAGTCGTCGATCAGGGCTTCCAGATTGGCTTCGATGAAATCCGCCAGGTCCATATCGGTCTCCATGGATGAAGCGTGCGCGCCGGACGCACTAATGCGCGGCCAACAGCCGCGTCAGGGCTTCGATCGAATAAGGCTTCTGCATGACCTCCAGCGCCCCGGCATCGCGCCCCGCCAACGCTTCACTGTAACCGGTTGCCAGCACCACCCGTATCGCCGGCCATTGCGCCTTGATCATTTCAGCCAATTGCACCCCGTCCATGCCGGGCAACACGATGTCGAGGATGGCGATATCGAAACGCCCCTGCTTCTCTTGCAACATGCGCAACGCGCTCTCGGCATCGGTGGCCCAGGTCAGGTCCTGGCCAAGATCGGTCAGCAAGGTCGACACGACCTCGCCGACCATGCGGTTGTCCTCGACCAGCAGGACGGCCTTGCGCGTCGTGACCCGGGCGGCGACGTCCGCGTCGACCGGCCCGGCCACCGCGCTGGCCGCCGTCGCGGCGGGCAGGTACAGCGTGAACGTCGTGCCCTGCCCGACTTTACTGCGCACCGCGACATCGCCGCCCGATTGCCGCACGAAGCCCTGGACCTGGCTCAGCCCCAACCCCGAATTCTGGTGCTTGCTCTTGGTGGAAAAGAACGGCTCGAAGACATGCGCCACCACATCGTCGGCAATGCCGACCCCGGTGTCCTGTACCGATAGCGCCACCTGCGGCCCGGGTTGGCCGGGAGCGCCGTTCGCGGCGGGCCTGCCATCGACGTGCCGCACCGATATCGTCAGCTGCCCGCCCGCGGGCATCGCATCGCGCGCATTGATCACGAGATTGAGCAAGGCCGATTCCAGCTGGCCCGGGTCCGCGGAAATCGTGCAATTGCCCGGCCCGAGTTCATAGCTCAGGGCGATGCTCGACCCCAGCGACGCTTCGAACAACTGACGCAACGACGCCAGGGTTTCGCGCACATCGAACACATGCGGCTGCAGCGGCTGCTTCCTGGCATACGCCAGCAGCTTGCGGGTCAGCTGCGCGGCACGCTCGGTCGTATCGATGATGATTCCGAGGTAACGCGTGGCCGAGGCCGGCAGGTCCGGGGACCGCTTCATGAACTCGGCGGAAAACCGGATGGCGGTCAGGAAATTATTGAAGTCGTGCGCCACCCCGCCCGTCAGGCGGCCGATGGCCTCCATTCGCTGGGCCTGGTGCATGGCATCGCGCGCGGCCTGGGATTCCTCGCGGCGCAGCGTTTGTTCGGTGATGTCCCGGGTGATCTTGGCAAAGCCCACCAGCCGCCCCTGGCCGTCGTGGATCGGATCGATCACCGCGCTGCACCAGAAGCGGCTGCCATCCTTGCGCACCCGCCAGCCTTCGGTTTCGAACCGTCCAGCGCGCAATGCCGTTTCCAGGGCGCGCTCGGGCGCGCCGGCGGCGCGATCCTCTTCGGTGTAGAAGACGGAGAAGTGCTGCCCCAGGATTTCGTGCTCGGCGTAGCCCTTGAAGCGCTCGGCCCCGGGATTCCAGCTGCTCACCAGGCCGTTGGCGTCCAAGAGGTAGATGGCATAGTCCATCACCGCGTCCACCAACAGCCGGTAGCGCTCGTCGGAGGGAATTTGAGGGGCCATGTCTGCCTCGCGAAAGTCGAATGGATGCGATCCCGCCGCGCCAGCAAGAAACATGCCCCTTGCGCGGCAGACGCCGCCGCAAGCCCACACCCCGGCCGCTCACCCCAGGCCGTGATACTTCCGGCCCATCTCCATGGTGGCGCGGTAGAAGCCCTCCTTGCTGCCACAGTCGTAGCGTTGACCCTCGTACTGGTAGCCAAACACGCGCCCCCGCTCGAGCAGGGCCGCGATGGCATCGGTCAGCTGGATCTCGCCGCCGACGCCCGGCCGGGTCGCCTGCAGCGCCGGGAAGATGGCGGGATCGAGGATGTAGCGTCCCACCACGCCCAGGTCGGTCGGCGCGTCTTCGGGCCGCGGCTTCTCGACGATGCCGGTCAGGCGAAGCACCCCGTACGAGGCCTGCGCGCCGGAGACGATCCCATACTGATGGGTGTGGGCCGGCGGCACCTTCTGCACCGCGATCACGCTGCCGTCGAACTCCCGCGCCACCTTCATCATCTCGCCGATGACGGGCGTTTCGGCGTCGATCATGTCGTCCGCCAGCAGCACCGCGAACGGCTCATTGCCCACGATCGAGGCGGCGCACAGCACGGCGTGGCCCAGTCCCAGGGCGGCGGGCTGGCGGGTATAGACGCACTTCACGGTTTCCGGAATGACATTGCGCACGCTATCGAGCAGCACGGCCTTGTTCTTCAGTTCAAGGTCACGCTCCAGTTCCGGCACGCGGTCGAAATGGTCTTCGATGGCGCGCTTGTTGCGGCCGGTCACGAAGATCAGCTCCGTAATGCCGGCGGCCACCGCCTCCTCGACGGCATATTGGATGAGCGGCCGGTCGACGATGGGCAGCATTTCTTTGGGCATGGCCTTGGTCGCGGGCAGAAAGCGCGTGCCGAGGCCAGCAACGGGGAAAACCGCTTTGCGTATGGGAAGCATGGTATGAACCTCAGTCGGGCGGCTCACCGGAACGGAAGCCGTGCCAACGGCTAGCAAATGCCGTGCCCGGTCGCGAGCCGCGCCGGAATGCCTCTGATAATCTGGCCGCGCCGAAGATGTAAGCGCCCATTACCTTGCCGGCATCGCCGCTTCTGGCCGCTCCGGGAGAGCGGCGCGTTCTGCCGCTGGCCAGTGCGCATGCACTGGTTTGCGGGCATCTCACCGGCCACGGGATGACGGCATAGCATGAAATTTAGTGAAACAAAGGTGAAGCATCCGTCCGACCACAGCAACTAAGCTGCCAGCAACAGGTTGAGGAGGACTCCATCCGTGACGATCCGCACGCCCAGGCAGGATACGGCCGGCCCCCTATCGCAAAGCCCGCAGCCCGGAACCAAGGAAACAGGCCCGCCAATGCCACCGCGGCCTTTGACCATCCTGCTGGCCGACGACAATCGGGACGCTGTCGAAACCCTGGCGGAAATCCTCAGGCTTGACCACCACCAGGTCCATACCGCGCTCGAAGGGCGCACGGCCCTCGCCCTGGCGCAGGCGCACCGGCCGGACATCGTCCTGCTCGACATCAGCATGCCGGAACTGGACGGCTACACCCTTTGCCAACGGCTGCGGCGCGAACCCTGGGCAGCAGGCTTGGTGATCGTCGCGCTCAGCGGCTACGGCAGCCCGCAAGACCTCGAACGCGGGCGCATCGCCGGCTTCGACCGCTATTTCACCAAGCCTGCCGATCCCGGCGAACTGCTGGACTATCTGAATCGCTGCGCCGGCCACATTCAGGCAGGCACGGGCCGCAACGCCTCGCGCCCCACCTGAAGCAACTTGCGGTCAGCCAGGCGCAGGGCTGTCAATACGCCGCCGGATACGCACCCGGTGTCCAGGCACACCACGTCCGACCGCACCAGCAATCCCAGCGTTGCCCAGTGGCCAAAAAGGACCGGAGCCGGCCCCGCCTGCCGGCCCGGGACGTCGAACCAGGGCAGCATGCCGGATGGCCAGCGTCCCGGCGCGGCCTTGGCGTGCGGCGCCAATGTGCCGTCGGGGCGGCAGAGCCGCATCTGGGTGAACGCCCGGACAATGAACCTCAGCCTGGCCGCGCCCGACATCGTGTCGCGCCAGGACAGCGGCGACGGCCCCCGGATCCGCGGCAGGTGCTGGCGCCAGCGCGGATGGCGCAGCAACGCCTCGACCTCCCGCGCGCGCGCCATCGCCGTGGCAGGATCCCAGCGCGGATAGAGGCCGGCGTGCACCAGCAGGTGGCCGGCTTCGGCGTGCAGCAACGGCTGCCGGCGCAGCCAGTCCAGCAGCGACGTGGCGTCGCGCGCGCGCAGCAGCTCGTCCAGCGTATCGCGGCGGCCCGGCCGCAGGCAGCCGGCGGCGACCGCCAGCGCCCGCAGGTCGTGATTGCCGAGCACGACGGTGGCGCGCTCGCCCAGCGCCCTGACCCGCCGCAACGTCGCGGCCGACGCCGGCCCGCGGTTGACCAGGTCGCCCACGAACCAGAACCGGCAGCGCGGATCGTCGGCGATCTCGGGACGCGCCAGCAAGGCATCCAGGGAGTCGCGGCAACCATGCACATCGCCGATCACCCAGATCGATTCCATGGCGTTCAGTCCTTCTGCACAGCGCCACGCGCAGGCACGCGCGGACGTCGGGACGATGTCAGCAATTGGCGCGCCCGGCCCCATCGCAAGATCCGGATAGCCGGCGCATCGCGGCTTGCCTATCGTCGCCAGGTCATTTACCTACAAGGATTCACCATGCATCAACTGACCGGCAAAGTCGCTATCATCACCGGCGCCAGCTCGGGCATCGGCTACGAAGCGGCAAAGCTGTTCGCCCGCGAGGGCGCCAGCCTGGTGGTGGTGGCGCGGCGCCAGGCCGAACTGGAACACCTGGTCGCGGCCATCGAAGCCGATGGCGGCCACGCCGTGCCGCTGGCCGGCGATGTGCGCGACGAGGCCGTCGCCGAGGCCGCCGTCACCCTCGCCGAGCGCCGCTTCGGCGGACTGGACATCGCCTTCAACAACGCCGGCATGACCGGCGACGCCCTGCCCCTGCACCAGGTTCCGCCCGACGCATGGCGCCGGATCCTGGACACCAACCTGAGCAGCGCCTTCCTCGGCGCGCGCCACCAGATCCCGGCGATGCTGCGGCGGGGCGGCGGCTCGCTGGTTTTCACGTCCACCTTCGTCGGCCACACGGCGGGCTTTCCCGGCATGGGCGCCTATGCCGCCAGCAAGGCCGGCCTGATCGGCCTGACCCAGGCGATCGCCGCCGAATATGGCGCCCAGGGCGTCCGCGCCAACGCCCTGCTGCCAGGCGGCACCGACACGCCGATGGGCCGCGCCTCGATGGACTCGCCCGAGGCGCGCCGCTACATTGAAAGCCTGCACGCGCTCAAGCGCCTGGCCAGCCCCGCCGAGATCGCCCGCTCCGCCCTGTACCTGGCGTCGGACGCGTCCAGCTTCACCACCGGCACGGCACTGCTGGTGGATGGCGGGGTATCGATCAATCGGGGGTGATGGCGCCCGCTCAACTCATGTACACGCCGCCGTTGATCGCATAGTTCGCGCCGGTCACGAACGCCGCCTCGTCCGACGCCAGCCAGGCGCACAGGCCGGCCAGGTCCTGGGCGGTGCCCAGGCGGCCCACCGGCACGCTTTCGATGATGCGGTCCAGCAGCGCCGGCGGGAAGGCCTTGACGGTATCGTCGGCAATGAAGCCCGGCGATACCAGGTTGACGGTGACGCCGCGCGCCGCCACTTCCTGCGCCAGCGAGCGGGTGAAGCCGATCACCGCGCCCTTGGCGGTGGCGTAGTTGATCTGGCCGATCTGGCCCTTCTCGGCTGCCACCGAGCCGATGTTGATGATGCGGCCCCAGCCGCGGTCGGCCATGCCGTCGACCACCTGCTTGGTGCTGTTGAACAGCGTGTCCAGGTTGCTGCGCAGCACCGCCGACCAGTCGGCCTGGCTCATCTGGCGAAAGCGCATGTCGAGCATGGCGCCGGCGTTGTTGACCAGCACGTCGATCTCGCCGACCTCGCGCCGCACCTTGGCGAAGGCCGCCTCGGTCGAGGCCCAGTCGGTGGCGTCGCCTTCGGAGGCGATGAAGTCGTAGCCCAGCGACTTCTGTTCCTTCAGCCAGTGGTCCTTGCGCGACGAGCGCGGCCCGCAGCCGGCGATGACGCGGTGGCCCGCTTGGTGCAGCGCCTGGCAGATCGCGGTGCCAGTGTGGCCCATCCCGCTGGTGACGTAGGCAATGCGCAAAGCCATGAACGTTCTCCTTTCAAGAAACGTGGGAAGGCGCCGCCGTCAGGCGACGGCGCCGACCAGGGGGAACAGACCGAACGCCAGCGCGGCCGCCAGCATCACCAGGCACACCATCGTGGCCCACTTGAGCGCATAGCGCTGGTGGTCGCCGAACTCCACGCCCGCCAGGCCCACCAGCAGGTAGGTCGAGGGCACCAGCGGACTGAGCAGGTGCACCGGCTGGCCGATCAGCGACGCGCGCGCCATTTCCACCGGCGAGATGCCATAGCCCTGCGCCGCTTCGCTCAGGATCGGCAGCACGCCGAAGTAGAAGGCGTCGTTCGACATGAAGAAGGTGAACGGCAGGCTGACCAGCGCGGTGATGCCGGCCAGGTACGGCCCGAGCGCGTCGGGGATCACCGCCAGCAGGCTGCGCGACATGGCTTCGACCATGCCCGTGCCCGACAGGATGCCGGTGAAGATGCCCGCCGCGAAGATCAGCGACACCACCGACAGCACGTTGCCGGCATGCTGCGCCACGCGGCGGCGCTGCTCGGCCAGGTTCGGGTAGTTGATGATCAGCGCGACCGCGAAGGCGATCATGAACAGCACCGGCAGCGGCAGCACGCCCATCACCAGGCTCACCATCAGCGCCAGCGTCAGGCCGGCGTTGACCCACAGCAGCTTGGGGCGGCGCAGGTCGTGGTCGACTTCGATCTCGGGCAGGTTCTTGGGGCCGTCCTCGTCGTAGCCGGCGTGCAGCGCGGCGCCGTCGGGCAGCGACAGCACGCCCAGGCGGCGGCGTTCGCGCAGGCCCAGGAAGACGGCCAGCAACAGGATCGCGACGATGGCCACGCCCATCACCGGCACCAGCGGCACGAAGATGTCGCCGGCGTCCACGTGCAGCGCGCTGGCGGCGCGCGCGGTCGGTCCGCCCCACGGCGTCAGGTTCATGACGCCGCTGGCCAGCATCGCCAGACAGGTCATGGACAGCGCGTTCATCTTCAGGCGGCGATACAGCGGCAGCATCGAGGCCACCACGATCATGTAGGTGGTGGAGCCGTCGCCGTCCAGCGAGATGACCAGCGCCAGCACGGTGGTGCCGACCACGATCTTGAGCGGATCGCCCTTCACCGCGCGCAGGATGCGGCCGACGATGGGGTCGAACAGGCCGGCGTCGATCATCACGCCGAAGTAGAGGATGGCGAACATCAGCATGACGCCGGTGGGCGCGATCTTGCGGATGCCGTCGAGCATCATCTTGTCGATGCCGGCGCCGAAGCCGCCGAGCAGGGCGAAGATGATCGGAACAAGGATGAGCGCCACCAGGGGCGAGAGGCGCTTGGTCATGATCAGCGTCATGAACGTGATCACCATGCCGAAGCCAAGCAGGGTCAATAGCATGAGGGGGTATCTCCGGGCTCGTTGTT
>NZ_QHHO01000046.1:1011588-1025448 GCF_003184165.1 Achromobacter sp. RW408 | reverse complement strand
GGTCCCATCACGCGCAGCGGCCGGCCGGCGCGCTCGGCGGCGGACAACAGGTCGGCGTGGCGCTCGGGCAGGGCGACGGCCAGCGCGATTTCGGAATGGCCGGTCAGGTACTCCAGTTCGGCCGCGCGCAGGTCGGGATTGATCGGCACCACCGACACGCCCAGCGCGTTGAGCGCGAACCAGTGCAGGAAGAAGGCGGGACGGTTTTCCAGCAGCAGGCCGGCGCGGTGGCCGTGGCCGTAGCCGGCGCGGGCATAGGCCGCGCGCAGCGTCTCGATGGCGCTGGCCGCCTGGGCGTAGGTCAGCTCGCCGGCGCCGATGCCATAGATGCCGGCGGTTTCCGGCAGGATGCACAGGAAGGGCCGGGCGCCATGCCGGGCCGCGGTGTCCAGAAAAGCCTGGTGGACGGTGGGGCTCACAAGCCGCTCCTACATGAACAATTGGATGTTGCCGAATGCGGCGTCGCAGTTCACCAGGTCGACGCGCTTGAGGCGGATGCGCAGCGCGCCGTCCTGCTCGACCAGATGATGCGTGGCCCAGCCGGCGTACAGGGTCTGCGCGTCCTGCCGCGTTTCGACGTAGTGGAAGGCGGTGCGCACCACGTGGCGGCCCTGGTCCGGCGCCGAATCGGGATGGTCGTGTTCGACCGTGGGCGCCTGCAGCAGATGATGGCAACGGCTCTTGGGCTGCTGCGAGAAGGTGCGCTGGCCGGCCAGGCGCTCGACCCGCACGCGCAGCAGCAGCTTGTCCTCGTACATGAGCGAGGCGTGCAGCCTGGCGTCGGTCTGGCCGTGGGCCAGCGGCATCCAGTAGTAGCCATCGTCGGCGTACAGTTCCAGCCAGTCCTCGAAGCGCAGCTCGTCGAGCAGGCGCGCCTCGGCGTAGACGAAATCGATCAGGTCGCGGTCGCTCAAGCTCATGCCTGCTCCGTCATGTAGCGGCCCCATGCGCGGTACTGGTTGCGCATCTGCCATTCGTTGGTGCCGTTGGTGGTGACGTTCTTCTGGCCGAGCTCGGCCGGGTCGTACAGGCGGCCGACGTTGACCCAGTCGCGGGCGCGCGATTGCAGGCCGTCCTGGGCGCGCTCGTACATCTCCAGGTCGTCGTGGCCGACCACCGAGGTGGGCGCGTTGATCAGGCGGTTGTACATGAGGGTGCGTTCCAGCAGCAGGTCGGGCGCGCCGACCAGGCGGAAGGTCCACGACTCCACCAGGGTGCGGTCGGCGGCGATCGGCTTGAACACGCGCAGGGTCTGGATCGGGCCCTTGACCATGATGTTGGGGAAGTACACGGTGTTGTGGCGCACGTCGCCCAGGATCTGGTGGGCGCGTTCCTCGCCGTAGGCCGCGACCATGGACTCCCAGTAGCCGGGAATGCCGGAATACGCGGCATGGATCGAGTCGGACACGCCGGTATGGCCGTGGCCGTTTTCCCAGACGCGGATGCCCATGTTCTCGAAGAATTCATACGGCGAGATGAACGGCGCGAACAGTTCTACAGCCATCGGCTTGGGCGTGCCGGCCGGGGCCTGTTCCCAGACCTTGACCGCGGTGCCGGCCGACGACTCGTGCGCCACCATCGGGTGGCAGGTGTCGGTCTGGTTGTCGACCAGCATCTTCCAGTTGCAGCGGTGCATGTAGCGCAGCACGCCGCCGGCCACTTCCAGCCGGCCCTCGGGCGAGCGGTCGACCATGTTGTCCAGCGTCGACAGCGCGTCGCCGAAGAAGTCCTCGAACGACTGGCCGTTCGGGTTCAGGCGGCAGAACACGAAGCCGCGATGGTTGCGCACGTCTTTCACCGCCGCCATGCCCTGGCTGGCCTCGCACTGCTCCAGGCCGGTGTTCTCATAGCCCTTTTTCAGCGGGATCGACAACAGGCTGCCGTCGGTCTTGAAGGTCCAGGCGTGATAGGGACAGCGGAAGAACTTGCCGGTGTTGCCACAGGCGTCGCCCGCCACCATGGTGCCCTTGTGCGGGCAGCGGTTGTGCAGCACGCGCACCGAGCGGTCGCTGTGGCGCACCATCACCACCGGCTGGTTGCCGACGGTGGTGGTGATGTAGTCGCCGGGGTTGGGCACCTGGCTGTCGTGGCCGACGTAGACCCAGGTGTTGGCGTACAGCCGTTCCATCTCCAGGTCGAACAGTTCGTCGTCGATGAACAGGTCCTTGTGCACCTCGGTCTCGCGCAGCAAGGCGCGGATGGCATCGGGGTTGTCGCGGTATTTGGCCATCGTGGTCTCCTCTTCTCGCGCCCGGCCTACAGGTCCAGCACCAGGCGCGCCGACTTGGCGCGCGAGATACAGATCTGGATGATCTTGCCGCTGGCTTTCTCGGTATCCGACAGGTAGTAATCGCGGTGGTCCGGCTCGCCTTCCAGCACGGTGGCCTGGCAAACGCCGCATTCTCCGCGCTTGCAGTCGTACATCGGGTCGCAGCCTTCTTCTTCCATCACCTCGACGATGGTCTTGTCGGCGGGAATGGTCAGCACCCGGCCGGACTGGCGCAGCTCGACCTCGAAGGGCTGGTCGCCGGCCTGCGGCGCGGCGCTGGTGAACAGTTCGAAATGGATGTGGGCGTCGGGCCAGTGGCGCGCGCGCGCTTCCTGGATGACGGCGTCTATCAGGCCCTTGGGACCGCAGACGTACAGATGCTGGCGTGGACTGGCGGCGTCCAGCAGCGCCTTCAGGTCGAAGCGGCAGGAGGCATCATCGTCGGCGTGCAGCACCAGCGCGTCGCCGGCCAGCGCCTGCAGTTCCGGCAGGAAGGCCAGTTGGTCGCGGCTGCGGCCGCTGTAGTGCAGTTCGAAGGCGCGGTTGGCGGACTTGAGCGCCGCCGCCATCGACGCCACCGGCGTGATGCCGATGCCGCCGGCGATCAGCACCACCGGCTCGTCGCCGGCCGGGCCCTCGTGCAGCGGGAAGTCGTTTTTCGGCCCTTCGACGCTGAGCGTGTCGCCCACCGCCAGCCCGTGCATGTGGCGCGAGCCGCCCGCGCTGGCTTCTTCCAGCCGCACGCCCAGGCGGTATTCGACGGGTTCGGCGAAGCGGCCGGCTTCCGGCGCCAGTTGCACCAGCGAGTAGCAGCGCGGCTCGCGCAGGCCCGGCACGCTGACCTTCAGGTGGGCGCCGGGGCCGAAGGCGGGCAGGGCGCCGCCGTCTTCGCGCGCCAGGCGCAGCGAGCGGATCAGCGGCGATTCCTGCCGGACTTCACGGACGATGAGTTTCAGGGTTTGCACGGCGTCGTCTCTATATCGATATCAGGCGGCCAGTTTCTCGGCCAGTTGGCGTTCCATGGGGCCGCATTTCTCGTCGGCCAGCGCGGCCTGGCGCAAGGCGCGCAGCGAAGCCGCGGCATCGGGCCGGCCCGCCAGTTGGGCGGCGGCCGCGATCAGCTGGCGGTACTTGCCGCCGCCGCGCGCGTGGGTGTCGCTGTAGCCCTTGACCAGGCGGCGGCAGTTGACGGTCTCGACCGCCAGGTCGTAGTCGCGCGGCGCCAGGCTGGCGATCAGGTCGAGCCATTGCGTCAGGCCTTCGGATTCGATCTGGTGGCGCAGCGTGCGGCGGCGGAAGCGGCGCATGCCGGCCAGCGTGTACAGCATCAGGAAGCCGCCCAGCGTGCCGCTCTGCATGCGGCGGCCCTTGCCCAGGTGGCGTTCGACGAAGCCGCCGAAGGCCTTCGACCGTTCCAGCCAGCGGCCCAGCCCGGCCGGCAGCGTGCCGCAGATCTCTTCGAGCCGCGGGTGCATGAATTCGGTGGTGTAGACCAGCTGATCCGGCTTGGCGCCGACTTCGGCGCGCACCCGCTCGAAGCGGCTGCCTCGCGTCTTCAGGTCGGCCACGCGGATCACGTCGTCATAGGCCATGGCGGTGGCCAGGTAGCGCGCGGCGGCACAGGTCAGCGCCCATTGCTTCGATTCGCCACCGTGGCGCGCGTCCAGTTCGCGGATCGCGGCCATGCGGGCCAGGTAGTCCTCGGCGTATGCCAGGTCCTGGAATTCGATCTGGCGGCGCGCGCCGGCCGTCAGCATCGGCTGCGCACAGGCGGGAAAGTCGCGGGTGATGCGGTCGAGCAAGGCTTGCGCTCTCGGGCTGGCGGCGCGCTCGGGCACGACAGGGACCGGGCGCGCCAGATCGATCGCGGCCGGTTGCGCGGGCGCCTGGTCGGCGGCCTCGAAGCCCAGCGCGAAGGCGCGCAGGCTGGCGTCCACGCCGACGCCGGCGCGGCGCACGGTGGCCTCGAAGTCGTCGCGCGAGAACGGCAGCGCGCCGCTGCCGGCCACGGCGCCGAACAGGCTGGCGCTGATGACGCTGCCGGCGCGGTCGGCCAGGTCCTGCAGGTCGAAGCAGAGGAAGCGGCGGGCCGCCGCGCGGCCGGCCTCCAGCACCTTGTTGGGATCGGCGATGCCGTTGCCGGGGGCCGATTTTTCGCTGACCGCGTAGCTGCGGTGCGACGAGGCGATCAGCACGCTGCGGTCGGGCGTCACCAGCCCGCGCTGGATGGCGCGGCCGCCTTCCATCAGCTCGGCCGCCACCACCAGGTCGACGTCGCCCGGGGTGGGCATCAGCGCCAGCGCCGGCGGGCGGCCGGCGCGCGTCACGTCGGACTCGGGTAGCAGTTCCAGGTAATAGATGGTGGCGCCGGTGCGTTGCGCCACGCCTGGCACCGAAGTGGTCTGGGCCCACCAGCCGGCGTGCTCGGCCATGTCGACGATCCAGTCGGCCAGCACGCCGCCGCCCTGGCCGCCCATGGCCAGGATGGCGATCTTGATGGGAGTGCCTTGCTGCAATGCCACCGGGTTCATGGGGCGGGTCCTCACAGGGCGAATTTGGCCAGGCGCGCTTCGCGGCGGCGCTGCAGGTAGCCGATCACGCCCTGGCGCAGGCGCGCCAGGAAACGGTCGCGGCCGCTGGGGTTGTGGACGATGTCGGCGCGGTAGAACGACGGGCACAGCACGGCGGCGTGCGCCACTTCGCCGCAGTTGCCGCAGCCGACGCAGCTGCTCTCGACGTGGGCCACCGGATCTTCCTTGAGCGGATCGCCGCTGTCCTTGACCGTCAGCGACGGGCAGCCGGACAGCCGGATACAGGCGTGGTCGCCGGTGCAGACGTCGGGGTCGACGCCGAAGCGTTCCTTGACCACGCGCTTGCCCGCCTTGACCGCCTGGTTGAACAGCGGCTTGATGCGGCGCTGCTTGTTCAGCATGCATTCCGACTGCGCGATGATGACCTTGGGGCCCTTGACGTCGGTGGTCAGCGCTTCCTCGATGGTGGCGCGCACCTTGGCGACGTCATAGGTGCGGTCCAGCGTGCGCACCCACTTCACGCCCACGCCGCGCACGGCCTGGTCGATGGGATTGTTGGTGGAGCGGTCCGGATTCTCGGCGCGCGAGGACAGGATGTCCTGGCCGCCGGTGGCCGAGGCGTAGAAGTTGTCGACGATGACGATGACGCCGTCGTACTTGTTGAACACCGCGTTGCCGATGCCCGAGGCCAGGCCGTTGTGCCAGAAGCCGCCGTCGCCCATGATCGAGATGGGCCGCTTGGCCGCCGGCACGTTGAAGGCCGCGGCGCTCGATGCGCCCAGGCCGTAGCCCATGGTGGTCGCGCCCAGGTTGAACGGCGGCAAAATCGAGAACAGGTGGCAGCCGATGTCGCAGGAAATGTGGTGCTGGCCCAGCGTTTCCTGCGCCAGCGTCAGGGCCGAGAAGATCGGCCGTTCCGGACAGCCGGTACAGAAGCCGGCCGGGCGCGGCGGCACCACCGCGGCGAGTTCGGCGACGTGCTTGTGGAAGGTGATGGGCTGCTCGGCCGGCCGCGGCGCGGGCTTGGGCCGCGTGATCTCGGTGACCTGCAACGTCGTTTCCGCCGCAGCGCTGTCGGCGGCCACGGCGGGATGGGTCTGCAGCGATTCGGGGCGCTCGCGCTTGAGGAATTCGCGCAGGCCGTCGCGCATCACCTGGGTGGTGTATTCGCCGGCCATCGGCAGCACGTCCTTGCCGGACAGCTTCGTATCGACGCCGGCCTTGCGCAGCACCGCGTGCAGGGCCTGTTCCAGGTAATCGGGCTGGCCTTCCTCGAGCAGCAGCACGGCGCGCTTGCCGCGGCAAAAGTCGATGACCTCGTCTTCGATGACAGGGTAGGCCACGTTCATCACATACAGCGGAATGCGGCTGTTGCCGAAGTTGTCCGCCAGGCCCAGCAGTTGCAGGGCGCGGATCACGCCGTTGTACAGGCCGCCCTGCAGGATCAGGCCGATGTCGTCCTGGTCGCCGTCGAAGTGCTCGTTGAGCTTGTGTTCCTTGATATAGCGGATGGCGGCGGGCCAGCGTTCCTTGATCTTTTCCTGCTCGTGCAGGAACGAGGCCGGCGGCAGCACGATGCGGCTGGTGTCGCGCGCCGGGCTTTCCAGCGCCTGGGCCAGCGAGAACGCCGGCCGCTTGTTGTCCTTGGCGATGAAGCGGCCGTGCACGTGGCAGCCGCGGATACGCAGTTGCAGCATCACCGGCGTCTTGCTGGCTTCCGACAGCGCGAAGCCGTCTTCCACCGCCTTGACCATGCTTTCCAGGTTGGGACGCGGATCGAGCAGCCAGATCTGCGACTTCATGGCGAACGCGTGCGAGCGTTCCTGCATGATGGACGAGCCTTCGCCGTAGTCCTCGCCGACGATGACCAGCGCGCCGCCGGTGACGCCGCCCGATGCCAGGTTGGCCAGCGCGTCGGAAGCGACGTTGGTGCCGACGGTGGATTTCCAGGTGACCGCGCCGCGGATCGGGTACATGACCGAGGCGGCCAGCGTGGCGGCGGCGGTGGCCTCGGAGGCGCTGGCCTCGAAGTGCACGCCGAGTTCCTGCAGGATGTCGTTGGCGTCGGCCAGCACGTCCATCAGGTGCGAGATGGGCGAGCCCTGGTAGCCCGCGACGTAGCCCACCCCGGATTGCAGCAGCGCCTTGGTGACCGCGAGGATGCCCTCGCCGCGGAACTCTTCGCCCGCGCCGATGCGCAACTGCTGGACTTCTTTCTTGAAAGACCTTTCAGCCATCTCGAACTCCTCCACGCGGACCGGCATCCGGGTCCCGAAGCCATGCTGCTGCGCAGCACGCCCATGTCACGAAATTTCGCTCTGAAAAATACTTTAGGAGTCAACGTTTTAGCTGTCAACAAAAAAGATGAAATTTCATGGAATCAAAAAAATATCACGCTAAAACAAGGGTGTATATACTGGTTGTTCTCTATCCGAAGGACCGGGAAGAGGCGCTTTGATGGTGCAAAAACGGGTTGCGATTCGGGGTATACCCTGTGCTGCGCAACAGCATTGCGCCGCGTCATGGCGCAGGCCGGCGCCAACGTGGTGCAATGCGCCTGCCGGCCTCGGGTCGCCTATTCAATATTGATGCGTGGGAGCAGAACAACATGC
Organism: Achromobacter sp. RW408; assembly: GCF_003184165.1. Lineage (NCBI taxonomy): Bacteria > Pseudomonadati > Pseudomonadota > Betaproteobacteria > Burkholderiales > Alcaligenaceae > Achromobacter > Achromobacter sp. RW408. The sequence goes on along the minus strand of NZ_QHHO01000046.1, from coordinate 1,018,036 downwards.
GGTCGGACAAGCACGGCGATACCCTGGCCGGCGGCGCGCGGTTCGTCGACGACTACCTGGCCTACCTGCTGGCGCAGGCCAGCCAGCGCATTTCGGCGGAGTTCCACCAGCAGGTGAAGGCGGCCGGCCTGTCGGTCACCGAATGGCGGGTGCTGGCCAGCCTGGAAGGCAGCGCGGGCGAGACCATCGGCGACCTGGCGGTGCTGGCCATCACCAAGCAGCCGACGCTTAGCAAGGTGGTGCAGCGCATGGAGGCCGAAGGGCTGGTGGCGCGCAACGGGGTGCGCGCCGACCGGCGCCAGACCCGGGTCTGCATCACCACCAAGGGCCGCAACCTCATTGCCGCGCTGTGCGAGCAGGCGAAGCAGCACCAGAAGGCGGTGCTGGCCCCTTTCGGCGAAGAAAAGGCCGCCCTGCTGATTGACATGCTGCGGGTGCTGATGACCGAGCATGTGCCGCTCGACCTGCCGCTGGACGCCGACGAGTAGGGCGGCACCGGGCCGCCCGGGGAGCAGCCCTTGATGAGGCGCGTTGCGGTCGGGTGAACACTGTTTACATCAAGAGAACAGCGATTTTTTTGTCATATTTTTATACGTCCCTAAATAGGTTCTCCCTGGGAAAACCCCCTCCGGTACGCATAAACCCTTAATTGACGCGGGTCTTGGCGCTAGGCAATATCGCGCCGGTATTCAGACTACAGTCAGGAGTTGAACCATGCGCCGCACTTTGATTGCCATCGCGATCGCCGCCGCCGTGGCCGTGCCCTCGATCGGGCAGGCCAAGACCTTCCGTTGGGCCGCCCAGGGCGACATCCTCACCTTCGATCCGCACTCGCAGAACGAAGGCATGACGATCGCCGCCAACAGCTATGTCTATGAACCGCTGGTGGACTACGACAAGGACTTCAAGGTGGTGCCGCGCCTGGCGACCGAATGGCAGCAGGTCTCGCCCACGCTGTACCGCTTCAAGCTGCGCCCGGGCGTCAAGTTCCACGACGGCGCCGCCTTCACGGCCGACGACGTGGTGTTCTCGGTGCATCGCGCCATGGCGCCCACCTCGAACTACAAGGCCTACACCACCGGCATCAAGGAAGCGCGCAAGATCGACGACCTGACGGTCGAGATCGAGACCACGGCGCCCAACCCGGTGCTGCTGCGCCAGCTGCCCAACGTGTTCATCATGAACAAGGCCTGGTCGGAGAAGAACAACATCGCCAAGCCGCAGGACTTCGTCAACAAGGAAGAGACCTACGGCGCGCGCAACACCAACGGCACCGGCCCGTACAAGCTGAAGTCGCGCGAAGTCGACGTGCGCACCGTGTTCGAAGAAAACAAGGACTGGTGGAACAAGGCCGGCAAGGTCGGCAACGTGACCGAAGTGGTGTTCACGCCGATCAAGCAGAACGCCACGCGCACCGCGGCGCTGCTGTCCGGCGAGATCGACTTCGTGCTCGACCCGGCCGCGCAGGATCTGGACCGCCTGCGCCAGTCGGCCAAGGTGGTCGAGGGCAACGAGTACCGCACCATCTACCTGGGCCTGGACCAGAAGCGTCCCGAGCTGCAGTATTCCAACATCAAGGGCAAGAACCCGTTCCAGGACATCCGCGTGCGCGAGGCGCTGTACCGCGCCATCGACGTCGACGCCATCAAGCGCGCCGTGATGCGCGGCCTGTCGGCGCCCACCGGCACCATGATCGCGCCGCAGGTCCACGGCTGGACCGAGTCGCTGCACAAGCGCGTGCCCTACGATCCCGAAAAGGCTCGCGCCCTGCTCAAGGAAGCCGGCTACGATGGCACCCTGAACTTCACGCTCGACTGTCCCAACAACCGCTACATCAACGACGAAGCCATCTGCCAGGCCGTGGTCGGCATGTGGGCCAAGGTGGGCGTGAAGGCGACCATGAACGCCATGCCGCGTTCGACCTACTTCCCCAAGGTGCAGAGCTCCGACACCAGCGCCTACCTGTTCGGCTGGGGCGTGCCCACGTTCGACGCCATGTACACGCTGCAGAACCTGATCCGCACCAAGGGCGAGGGCGCGGACGGCATGTACAACCTGGGCAACTACAGCAACAAGGAACTGGACGCGATCATCGACCGCATCAAGACCGAAACCGACGCGGCCAAGCGCGACGCCGACATCCACAAGGTGCTGGAAGTGCACGCCAAGGAATTCGGCCACATCCCGCTGCACGACCAGGTCATTCCCTGGGCCATGCGCAAGAACGTGTCGGTGATCCACCGCGCGGACAACCGCCTCGTTGCCGACTGGGTCAAGGTCGACTGACCCCGCCCCGGCTAACCAGACAGCGAAGCCCCGCGGGGCTTCGCCGTTTTGCCTTTCCCGCCTATGTTTGCTTTCATACTGCGTCGCCTGTTGCAGGCCGTAGCGGTGATGCTCACCGTCGCGCTACTGGCCTTCGTGCTTTTCCAATACGTCGGCGACCCTGTCACCATCATGCTGGGGCAGGACGCCACCGATGCCGAGCGCATCGAGCTGCGTGAGCGCCTGGGGCTGAACGAGCCCGCCATCGTCCAGTTCGGCCATTTCGTGGCCAACGCCGCCCAGGGCAATTTCGGCATTTCCCTGCGCCAGAGCGAACCGGTCTCGAGCCTGCTCAAGTCGCGCCTGCCGGCCACGCTGGAGCTGTCCCTGGTGGCGGCCCTGCTGGCGCTGGTGGTGGGCGTGCCGCTGGGCGTGTACACCGCGCTCAAGCGCAACAGCCTGCTGTCGCAGCTGCTGCTGGCCGGTTCGCTGCTGGGCGTGTCGTTGCCGACCTTCCTGATCGGCATCCTGCTGATCCTGGTGTTCTCGGTGCAACTGGGCTGGCTGCCCAGCTACGGCCGCGGCGACACCGTGGCGCTGGGCTGGTGGACCTCCGGCCTGTTCACCGCCAATGGCTGGAAGCACCTGATCCTGCCGTCGATCACGCTGTCGCTGTTCCAGATGACGCTGGTGCTGCGGTTGGTGCGCTCCGAAATGCTGGAGGTGCTGCGTTCGGACTACATCAAGTTCGCCCGCGCCCGCGGCCTGAAGCGGCGCGCCATCCATTTCGGCCACGCGCTCAAGAACACCATGGTGCCCGTCATCACCATCACCGGACTGCAACTGGGCGGCATCATCGCTTTTGCCATCGTGACCGAGACGGTGTTCCAGTGGCCCGGCATGGGGCTGCTGTTCATCCAGGCGGTGCAATTCGCCGACGTGCCGGTGATGGCCGCGTACCTGTGCCTGATCGCGCTGGTGTTCGTGGTGATCAACCTGATCGTCGATCTTCTGTATTTTGTCGTGGACCCGCGCCTGCGTTCGGGGCTGACCCGCGGCGGAGGTGGCCACTGATGCGCGCCGTTCTGAAACGCTGGTGGGACAGCGACATTGCCTGGGCCTGGCGCCGGGCGCCCGTGGCTATCGTCGCCACCGTCATGCTGGCGCTGCTGCTGATCGGTTCCTTCGGCGCCGGCTGGGTGGCGCCGCACAATCCGTTCGACCTGACCAAGGTCGAGCTGCTGGACGCGTTGTTGCCGCCGGCCTGGTCGCCCAACGGCCAGTCGACCTATCTGCTGGGCACCGACAGCCAGGGCCGCGACCTGTATTCGGCGATCCTGTACGGCACCCGCGTGTCGCTGCTGATCGGCCTGGCCTCGGTGCTGCTGTCGATGCTGATCGGCATCGTGCTGGGGCTGATCTCGGGCTACGCGGGCGGACGCATCGATGCCTTCATCATGCGCATCGCCGACGTGCAGCTGTCGTTCCCGGCGATCCTGATCGCGCTGCTGATCGATGGCGTGGCGCGCGCGGCGGTGCCGCGCGAGCTGCACGAGATCATCGCGTTCCCGGTGCTGATCGGCGCCATCGCGCTGGCCGGCTGGCCGCAGTACGCGCGCACGGTGCGCGGTTCGACCCTGGTGGAAAAGAACCGCGAATACGTGCAGGCGGCGCGCGTGATCGGCGTGGCTTCGCCCGTCATCATGTTCCGCCACGTGCTGCCCAACGTGCTGGGGCCGGTGCTGGTGCTGGCCACCGTGCACCTGGCGACGGCCATCATCACCGAGGCGACGCTGTCGTTCCTGGGCGTGGGGGTGCCGCCGACCGCGCCGTCGCTGGGCACGCTGATCCGCATCGGCAACGATTTCCTGTTTTCCGGCGAATGGTGGATCACCATCTTCCCGGGCGCGGCGCTGGTGCTGCTGGTGCTGTCGGTCAACCTGCTGGGCGACTGGCTGCGCGACGCATTGAATCCACGCCTGAATTAGAGATATACCCATGAGCGCATTACTTGAAGTCCGCAATCTGCGCGTCGAGTTTCCGACGCGCCGCGGCACGCTACGCGCCCTGGACGACGTGTCCTTTTCGATCCAGGCGGGCGAAGTCCTGGGCGTGGTGGGGGAATCGGGCGCCGGCAAGTCGCTGACCGGCGCGTCGATCATCGGCCTGCTGGAACCGCCTGGCCGCATCGCGGCCGGCGAGATCCTGCTGGCGGGCCGGCGTATCGACAACCTGCCCGACGAGCAGATGCGCCGCGTGCGCGGCCGCGAGATCGGCGCGGTGTTCCAGGACCCGCTGACCTCCCTGAATCCGCTGTACACGGTGGGCCGGCAACTGGCCGAGACCATCGTGACGCATCTGGACATGAGCTGGTCGCAGGCGCGCAACCGCGCGGTCGAGCTGCTGGCGGCCACCGGCATCCCGGCGGCGCGCGAGCGTATCGATCATTACCCGCATCAGTTCTCGGGCGGCATGCGGCAGCGTGTGGTGATCGCGCTGGCGCTGGCGGCCGAGCCGAAATTGGTGGTGGCGGACGAGCCGACCACGGCGCTGGACGTGTCGATCCAGGCGCAGATCATCGAGCTGCTCAAGCGCCTGTGCCGCGAGCAGGGCACGGCGGTGATGCTGATCACGCACGACATGGGCGTGATCGCGGAAACGGCGGACCGGGTGGCGGTGATGTACGCGGGACGCGTGGCCGAGATCGGCCCCGTGCGCGACGTCATCCACCAGCCGCGCCATCCGTACACGACGGGGCTGATGGGGTCGATTCCGTCGCTGCAAGGGCATGCCGAGCGGCTGGTGCAGATCGATGGCAGCATGCCGCGCCTGAACGCGATTCCGCCGGGCTGCGCCTTCAATCCGCGTTGCGGCCGGCGCCTGCCGCGCTGCGGCCAGGACCGGCCCGAACTGATGCCGGCGGGCACGTCCCGCGCGGCCTGTTGGTTGCATGAAAACGAAGTCGAGGTGACGCCATGAGCACGCCGTTGGTGGAAGTGAAGGACGCGGCGCGCTGGTTCGATGTGTCGCCGCCCTGGCTGGAGCGCAAGCTGGCGGGCAAGCCGCGGGTGATGCTGCGCGCGGTGGACGGCGTGTCGTTCGAGATCAATCGGGGCGAGACACTGGCGCTGGTGGGCGAGTCGGGCTGCGGCAAGTCGACGGTGGCGCGCATGCTGGTGGGGCTGTATGGGCTGACGCGTGGCGACATCCGTTTCGACGGCCAGCCGCTGTCGCGCATGTCGGAGCCGGGCGGGCGCGAGCTGCGCAAGCGGCTGCAGATGATTTTCCAGGATCCGTACGCGAGCCTGAATCCGCGCTGGCGCGTCGGCCGCATCATTGCCGAGCCGATGCTGACGCATACGAAAATGACGCCGGCCGAGCGCACGGCGCGGGTCGGCGATCTGCTCAGGCAGGTGGGGCTGGATCCGGCCGACCAGAGCCGTTATCCGCACCAGTTCTCGGGCGGGCAGCGCCAGCGCATTTCGATCGCGCGGGCGCTGGCGGTGAATCCGGAGTTCCTGGTGTGCGATGAGCCGACCTCGGCGCTGGATGTGTCGGTGCAGGCGCAGGTGCTGAACCTGATGAAGGACCTGCAGCGCGAGCTGGGGCTGACCTATCTGTTCATTTCGCACAATCTGGCGGTGGTGCATCACGTGGCCGATCGGGTCGGGGTGATGTATCTGGGGCGGATGGTGGAGGTGGCGCCGCGCGACGAGCTGTTCGCGCGGCCGCGGCATCCGTATACGCGGATGCTGCTGGCGGCGATTCCGGATATCGATGGGACCGGGAAGCCGCGCACTGCGGTGGCGGGGGAAGTGCCGAATCCGTTGAATCCGCCGTCGGGGTGCACGTTTCATCCTCGGTGTCCGCATGCGAATGAGCGGTGCAGGGGGGAGGCGCCTGTGGCTCGGGTGGCGGAGCTGGCGGTTGTGGCTTGCCATGCGGTGGAGGAGGGGCGGATTGCGGGGTGATCTTTTGCTGTCTTAGTCTTGCGGGTTGTTTGAGTTCTTGAGGCGTCTGTCGCGGCGGGCGGCGGGGTGTGCGGGGCTACGATTGCGGTCCGGAGCGTTCGCTCCGGACTGCCCCTGCGTCATCCTCGTCCGCCTTCGGCTCCCTACGGATTCCCTTGGGCGCATCTACACGCCCCGCACACCCCGCCGCCCGCCGCGACAGACTTGCGTCA
>NZ_QHHO01000046.1:1000051-1011578 GCF_003184165.1 Achromobacter sp. RW408 | reverse complement strand
CGCCGCCGTCACGCCGGCGCGCAGGATCAGGTCGCGGCGCGACCGCCAGACCGCTTCGGTCGTGATCTCGGACGGAACGATGTCATCGGGCTTGCGTATCAACATGGGAATCTCCTGCGGGCCGGCGCGGCGAGTCGCGTCGCTGCCGCCCCGCTCAAACCGTGGACGTTTCGCGACCCCATGATATTCCGCCGGCGTAGCCGGCGGCGATCGGTAATAGACCGCCCCGCTCTCCCGGCGTTCCCGTCGGGACGGGACGCCTGCGGCCGTCAGGCAGCGGCCGTCAGGGTTCGGCTGAGCAGCCAGTCGCGCACCAGCGGCACGCTCTCCAGCACCGCTTGCGGGCCACAACCCTCGAGTTCCTTCAGGGTGTGTGCGCCGTAGGTCACGCCCAGGCCGTGCACGCCGGCATTGGTGGCCATCTGCATGTCGTGGGAGGTGTCGCCCACCATCACCACGCGGGCCGGGTCGACGTCCAGCTCGCTCATCAACTCGTGCAGCATGGCCGGATGCGGCTTGCTGAAGGTTTCGTCAGCCGTGCGGGTGGCGTCGAACATGGGACCCAGGCCGGTCGCGGCCAGGGCGCGCGTCAGGCCCACGCGGCTCTTGCCGGTGGCCACGGCCAGGCGCACGTCGCGCTCGGCCAGCGCGTTCAACAGCTCGGGAATGCCGTCGAAAAGGCGCAATTCAGGATCGCGCAGCAGGTAGTGGGTGCGGTAGCGCTCGAGAAAGCGCGGCAGCATCGCCTGCGTCAGCTGCGGCACGGCGCGGCGCAGCGCGCTTTCCAGCGACAGCCCGATCACCCAGCTGGCGTCGGAGGCCGACGGCACCGGCAGCTCCAGGTCGCGGCAGGCGCCCTGGATGGCGGCCACGATGCTGTGCGTGGAATCCATCAGGGTTCCGTCCCAGTCAAAAACGACCAGCGAATACGACATATCAGACCGACTCCAGTTGTTTCAGTATTTTCCGGCAGGCGGGCGGCAGTTCGGCCGTCAGCGTCATCGGCTCGCCCGTCAGCGGATGGTTCAGGGTCAATTGGTGGGCATGCAGGAACATGCGGCCAAAGCCCATGCGCGAGAATTCGGCGCGAACCTCGTCGTGGCCGTACTTGTCGTCGCCCACGATGGGAAAGCCGCTGGCCGCCAGATGCACACGGATCTGGTGGGTACGCCCGGTGCGCAGTTCCGCGTCCACCAGGCTGTAGCGGCCGAAGCGCTGCTTGAGCGTGATGATGGTGTGGGCGGTCTGTCCGTCGGGATCGACCTTGACGCGGCGCTCGCCCGACTGGGTGGTCCACTTGGACAGCGACAGCTTGATGTGCTGGCGGTCATTGACCCAGTCGCCCTCGACCAGCGCGTAATAGTGCTTGTCGCTGCGCCCCTCGCGCAGCATGGCGTGCAGGGCCAGCAGCGCGCTGCGCTTCTTGGCGACCATCAGCAGGCCGGAGGTTTCGCGGTCGAGCCGGTGCACCAGCTCCAGGAACTTGGCCTCGGGGCGGGCGGCGCGCAGTTGCTCGATGACGCCAAAGGACACGCCGCTGCCGCCGTGGACCGCCACACCGGCGGGCTTGTCCACCACCAGCATCGCGTCGTCCTCGAACACCACCGGAAATTCGGCCGCCGGCACCGGTTTGGGCTTGCCCGGGTCGGGCAGCCGCAGCGGCGGAATACGGACCATATCGCCTTCCGCGACCCGATAGTCCACCGAGATGCGTCCCTTGTTTACCCGGACCTCGCCGCCGCGGATGGCCTTGTAGATGTGGGTTTTGGGGACGCCCTTGCACAGGCGCATCAGGTAATTATCCAGGCGCTGGCCGGCATGCTCGGCGCCCACTTCCACCATGCGGACGGAGGGGGTGGCCATAGGGGAGGAAGTTTCTTTGCGCATTGCGGAAAGCGACATATAATCGGGACAGCCTTAAGGGGCTGAATCAGCCGCTGGCGTAGAGATGCAACTCAAGTACGCAACTCCGTCGAGCGCGTGGGCCGCCATTGTACTGCCTGCTCATTCAACCCCTGGGTCATTTGGTCGCCGGCGCAACCGCGCCCTGCCGGATAGTGGTGTGGCATTCATTTTGCCCGCTGTCCCAGCAGGTCCGTTGCCTGCCGCAAGCGGCTTGAAGCACTGCAAGAATCGTCGCATATTTAAAGCACCAGCTGCGCGTCGGCAACCAATCCGGCCGCAACTGCCGTTCACAGCACATTTCCGTCAAACCACATTCAGTGAAGCTGACCCTCCTGCTGAAAGAACCCCGTGCCCCACGGCACGACGTGCCCGCCTGACCCGCGGCGGATACGCCTGGGCGCCGCCCAGGTACGGTCCGCATCTTCTTGCCCGCTTCAGCCGCAGCCCGAGTGGCCCGAGGTCACGCGCCGATATCGGCGCGTCATGACAACGGAGAAACCCTCTCATGAAGCGCATGCTGTTCAATGCGACGCACCAGGAAGAATTACGCGTCGCTATCGTCGATGGGCAAAAACTCATCGACCTCGACATCGAGACTGCCGGCCGCGAACAACGCAAAGGCAACATCTACAAAGGTGTCATCACCCGGATCGAACCCGGCCTTGAAGCCTGCTTCGTCAACTACGGCGAAGACCGCCATGGCTTTCTTCCCTTCAAGGAAGTGGCCCGCAGCTTCTTCAAGGAAGGCGTCGACGTCCGCACCGCCCGCATCCAGGACGCCCTGCGCGAAGGCCAGGAACTGATCGTCCAGGTCGAAAAGGAAGAGCGCGGCAACAAGGGCGCCGCCCTGACCACGTTCATCTCGCTGGCCGGCCGCTACCTGGTCCTGATGCCCAACAACCCCCGTGGCGGTGGCGTTTCGCGCCGCGTCGAGGGCGAGGACCGCCAGGAACTGCGCGACACGATGGAGCAGCTCGAACTGCCCCAGGGCATGAGCATCATCGCCCGCACCGCCGGCATCGGCCGCAACGTCGAAGAACTGCAATGGGACTTGTCGTACCTGTTGCAGCTCTGGACCGCCATCGACGGCGCCGCGCGCGACAACTCCGCGCCCATCCTGATCTACCTGGAATCCAGCCTGGTCATCCGCGCCATCCGCGATTACTTCTCGCCCGAGATCGGCGAGATCCTGATCGACACGGACGAGATCGCCGACCAGGCCACCGCGTTCATGAGCGTGGTGATGCCGGACAACGTCCAGCGCGTGAAGCGCTACCGCGACGACATCCCGCTGTTCTCGCGCTTCCAGATCGAACACCAGATCGAAACAGCCTACTCGCGCACGGTGCAGCTGCCCTCGGGCGGCGCCATCGTCATCGACCACACCGAAGCGCTGGTGTCCGTGGACGTCAACTCGGCCCGCTCGACCCGCGGCGCCGACATCGAGGAAACCGCCCTGCGGACCAACTCGGAAGCCGCCGACGAAGTGGCCCGCCAGCTGCGCTTGCGCGACCTGGGCGGCCTGATCGTCATCGACTTCATCGACATGGAAGACAGCAAGAACCAGCGCGCCGTCGAACAGCGCCTGCGTGACGCCCTCCATTTCGACCGCGCCCGCGTCCAGATGGGCAAGATCTCGCGCTTCGGCCTGATGGAACTGTCGCGCCAGCGCCTGCGTCCGGCCCTGAACGAAGGCTCGCACATCACCTGCCCGCGCTGCAACGGCACCGGCGTGATCCGCGACGCCGAATCCAGCGCCCTGCACGTCCTGCGCCTGCTGCAGGAAGAAGCCATGAAGGAAAACACCGCGGCGGTCCACGCCCAGGTGCCGGTCGACGTGGCGACCTACCTGCTGAACGAAAAGCGCGCCGACATCACCAAGATGGAAGCCCGCCTGAAGGTCAACCTGGTGCTGATCCCCAACAAGCACCTGGAAACGCCGCACCACCACATCGAGCGCCTGCGCCACGACGATCCGCGCCTGGAAGAAGTGAAGACCAGCTTCGAACTGGTCGAGGCGCCGGCCACGGACGCTCCGTGGCAGCCGCGCGAAAGCGAGATCAAGGCGCGCCCCGAAGCGCTGGTCAAGGGCATCACGCCCTCGCAGCCGGCGCCCGTGTCGACCCCCGCCCCGGCGCCCGCTCCCGCGGCCGCCCCGGTGCAATCGGGCGGCGGCCTGCTCAAGCGCCTGTTCGGCTGGCTGACCGGCAATTCCGAGCCCGCCAAGACCGCGCCCGCCGCTGCCCAGGAAGAGACCAGCGCCAAGCGCGCCGCCTCGCCGGCACGTGGCAAGGGCCGTGGCGCCCATGACGGCCAGGAACGCCGCGGCGAACGCCATGGTTCCGACCGCAATCGCAACCGTCGCGGTGAATCGCGCACGGAAGGCGCCGAGGGCGGCGAAGGCGGCCGTCATCACATCCGTGGCAACCGCCGGCCCGAAGGCGAGCGCGGCGAACGCCAGGAACGCGGCGAGCGCAACAATCGCAACGAGCGTGGCGAACGCGACCAGGCAGTGCAGGCCGCACAGGCCTCGAACCGTCCCGATGTCGCGCCGGAAGCCGCTGGCGACGACGCCGGCGCCGGCCGCAACCGCCGCCGTGGCCGTGGCCGCAATCGCCGCGAGGAAGGCCAGGCCGATACGCCGATGAGCGAACAGGAAAGCATGGTCGCCGCGCTGGCCCAGTCGGTCGCGACCGCCCTGCCTGAAGCCAAGCAGCCTGCCGATGCCCAGGCCGAACCGGCGGAAGCCGTCGAACTGGCCGCCGAGGGCGTGCCCGCCGCCGAAGGCGCCGAAGCCGGCGCCGATCCGGAACGCAAGCGTCGCCGCCGCCGCAGCCGTCGTGGCCGCCGCAGCGCGGACGAGGCCGGCGTGGCTGGCAGCGACGAGCAGCTGGAAGACGGCGCCGAAGACGACGCCGGCGAACAGGCCGAGAACCTGACCGCCTCCGCGCCGGCAGCAGCCGCCCCGGTGGCAGCGGCAGCCCCTGCGGCCGACGTCCCCGCGACGCCGGTTCAGGCTCCCGCGCAACAAGCCGAAGCCGTCCAGGCTGAAGCCGCGCCGGCGCCGGTCCAGGCCGAACAGGCGCCCGCCGCCGCGATCGAGCCGCAGGCCGCGCAGCCCACCCAGACTGCCGCGCCCGAGGCGACCGCTCCGGTGGCCGTCGAGCCCGCCAGCCAGGTTTCCGAGCCGGCCGCGCCCGTCGCGGCGCCGGTGCAAGCCGCTGTGGTGGAACCGGTGGTCGAACCCGTCGTGACGACGGCGCCCACCGCCCCGGCCGAACCCGAAGCCGCTGCGACCCCGGTGGTCACGCCCGCCCCGGCCGCCGCGCCGGCGCAGGCCGCGCCCACCAGCGCCCAGCCCATCGTGGTGCCGGCGACGGCTCCCTCGGCCAAGGCCCAGGCCCTGCATGAAGTGGTCAACGCCGCCGGCCTGCAGTGGGTGGAGACCGATCCCGAACGCCACGCGCAGACGCAACTGCGCATCGCCGCGGCGCACACGCCGGTCCGCCTGGGCCGCGAGCGCAAGCCGGTGGCGCCGGTCTCGAACGAACCCCTGGTTCAGGTCGAAACCCGCCACTGAGGCAAGCCGCAAGCAAAAGCCCCCATCGAATGATGGGGGCTTTTTTTATTGCCTGTCGCTTGCCGCGCAAGCGTCCGGCACGGCCCGGCGAGGCCGAAAAAAAACCCTCGTTACCGAGGGCTTTTCATCAGGCCGGATCGCGCAGCGATCAGAACTGGTACGTGTAGGTCAGCTGCACCGTATCCAGGCCCGGGTTCGGGCGCTTGATGCTGGCGTTGGAAAAGTGCGAATAGCGCAGGCCGATGCGGTTGTTCGGCGTCAGCAGGAAGCCCAGGCCGACGTGGTCGCCGAACTGGAAGGCGGTGCTGATGTTCTCGTTGGCGAAGCGGGTGCGCGAGAACACGGTGGCGCCGATACCGGCTTCGAGGTAGAAGCGCTCGCCAGTCCACCAGCGGAACATCGGGATGGCGTTCAGCTGCCACACGCTGCTGGGCGAACGGTCGCCATCGGCCCACCAATACGACACGCCCAGTTCAGGCGTGAGATCCAGGCGCCCCCAATTGCCGCCGAACTGGTGGGTCCAGACCGACGGGGTTTCGTAGTTCAGCGTGAAGCGCTGGTAGTGGTCTCCCACGCCGTAGTGCAGGCTTACCCCGCCCTGGGTACCTTCGGACGACTGCGCGCTGGCGATGGTAGCGGCGCCAGCCAGGGCCAAACCGATGAGGCGGACAAGCATTTTCTTCTTCGTCGACTGCATTGGGAGCAACTCCGTATTTTTGTTGGGGCAAAAATCCCGGCATGATTCACGAGATTTTTCATCACTACGCAACATAGCAAAAACCAGACCAGAAGGCTTGCCCTGTGTCGCAATCTGGCAACACAAATCATGGAAAACACTGTTCCGCGCGGAGAACGAAAAATTCCATTTCCGGATCGGCTCGCATGTGGATGAAAAACGCCGCCGGCACGGTCGTGGCGGCGGCGTCTGGGTGCGGGCAGGAGGATCAGGCAGCCGTGACGACGTCGGCCGGCTGGTTGGTCAGCAGCGCGAGCAGGCGTGCGATTTCCTCGCGCAACTGGCGGCGGTCGACCACCATGTCGATGGCGCCCTTCTGCAGCAGGAACTCGGCGCGCTGGAAGCCTTCCGGCAGCTTCTCGCGCACGGTCTGCTCGATCACGCGCGGGCCGGCGAAGCCGATCAGGGCTTTAGGTTCGGCGATGACCACGTCGCCCATGAAGGCGAAGCTGGCGGACACGCCGCCCATGGTGGGGTCGGTCAGCACGCTGATGAACGGCAGGCCCGCGGCCGACAGGCGCGTGAGCATGGCGTTGGTCTTGGCCATCTGCATCAGCGACAGCAGGCTTTCCTGCATGCGCGCGCCACCGGAAGCGGCGACACAGATGAAGGGCGTCTTGTTGTCCAGGGCAGCCTGGGCGCCACGCGCGAAGCGCTCGCCGACCACCGAACCCATGGAGCCCCCCATGAACTCGAACTCGAAGCACGCCAGCGTCGCCGGCACGCCGCGGATGGAGCCGCTGACCACCACCAGCGCGTCGGTTTCACCGGTCTGCTTGACGGCTTCGGCCAGGCGCTCGGGGTACTTGCGCGTGTCCTTGAATTTCAGCGTGTCCACCGACCGCGTCGACTGGCCGATCTCGACCCGGCCCTCGAGGTCGAGCAGCGAGTCGATACGGGCGCGGGCGCCGATGCGCATGTGATGATCGCACTTGGGGCAGACGTGCAGGTTGGCCGCCAGGTCTTCGCTGTACAGCACCGTTTCACACGACGGGCATTTCACCCACAGGCCTTCGGGCACGCGGCGGGCGCCGCTGTCGCTGGTTTTGTTGATGCGAGGCGGCAGGAGTTTTTCGATCCAGCTCATTGTTTGTTCATCCCGTAAGGAGGTCGCGCCGGGCCGTTCAGGCCGACACGCTCGGTCGTTTCACTTGATCCAGCGCCTGCCGGATGGTGCGCAGCCAGCCGCTGGCGGCGGCGACTGCGGCGTCGGTTTGCTGGGCCGCGGGGACGTTCGCCACCGCCTGCTCCATGGTTTCAATCAGTTTGCTGCCGATGACGACCGCGTCGGCCACGCGCGCCACGCGCTGCGCGCTGTCGGCATCGCGGATGCCGAAGCCCACGCCGACCGGGATATCGCGCACGTGGCGGCGGATCACCGCCACGCGTTCGGCCACGTCGTCGGTGTTGAGCGAGCCGGCGCCCGTCACGCCCTTGAGCGAGACATAGTAGACGTAGCCGCGGGCCACCCTGGCCACGGCCTGGATGCGTTCCTCGGTGGAGGTGGGCGCCAGCAGGAAGATCGGGGCGATGCCGTGGCGCCCGAGGGTGCCGGCGAACTCGACGACTTCTTCGGGCGGGTAGTCGACCACCAGGACGCCATCCACGCCGGCGGCTTCGGCACGGCGGGCGAATTCGGCCTGGCCCATGCGTTCGATCGGGTTGGCGTAGCCCATCAGCACGACCGGGGTGGCCGTGTCGCGCTGGCGGAACTCGGCCACCAGGTCGAGCACGCGGCCCAGGCCCATGCCCTGGGCGATGGCGCGCTCGGCGGCGCGCTGGATCACCGGGCCGTCGGCCATGGGATCGGAGAACGGCACGCCCAGTTCGATGACGTCGGCGCCGGCCTCGACCAAGGCGTGCATCAGCGGGACGGTGGTGGCGGGCGACGGATCACCGGCGGCGATGTAGGGAATGAGCGCCGCGGCGCGGCCGGATTCGGCGGTGCGCGCGAAGGCGGCGGCAATACGATCGGAGCGGGAAGTCGTCATGTTAGAGCTCGATACCGGCACGTTCGGCGACGGTATGCATGTCCTTGTCGCCACGGCCCGACAGATTGACCAGGATGACGGCGTCGCGCGGCAGCGTGGGGGCCATCTTCACGGCCTGGGCGATGGCGTGGGACGACTCCAGCGCCGGCATGATGCCTTCGATGCGGCAGCAATCGTGGAAGGCCTTGAGGGCTTCGTCGTCGGTGATGCCGGCGTACTCGGCGCGGCCGGAGTCCTTGAGCCAGGCGTGCTCGGGGCCGACGCCGGGGTAGTCCAGCCCGGCCGAGACCGAATGGGTTTCCTGGACCTGGCCGTCGGCGTCCTGCATGACGTAGGTGCGGTTGCCGTGCAGCACGCCGACCTGACCGGCAGCCAGCGACGCGGCATGCTTGCCGCTGTCCATGCCTTCGCCGGCGGCCTCGACACCGATCAGGCGCACGTTTTCGTAGGGAATGTAGGGGTGGAAGATGCCCATGGCGTTGGAGCCGCCGCCGACCGCGGCCACGACGTAGTCGGGCTGGCGGCCGATGGCCTCGGGCATCTGCGTCAGGCATTCATTGCCGATGACGGTCTGGAAATCGCGCACCATGCGGGGATAGGGATCGGGGCCCGCCACCGTGCCGATGATGTAGAAGGTGTTCTCGATGTTGGTGACCCAGTCGCGCATGGCTTCGTTGAGCGCGTCCTTCAGGGTGCGCGAACCGGACGTGACGGGCACCACCGTGGCCCCCAGCAGCTTCATGCGGTAGACGTTGGAGGCCTGGCGGCGCACGTCTTCGCTGCCCATGTAGACCACGCATTCCATGCCGTAGCGGGCGGCCACCGTGGCCGTGGCGACGCCGTGCTGGCCGGCGCCGGTCTCGGCGATGACGCGCGGCTTGCCCATGCGCTTGGCCAGCAGGGCCTGGCCGATGCAGTTGTTGACCTTGTGCGCGCCGGTGTGGTTGAGGTCTTCGCGCTTGAACCAGATCTGGGCGCCGCCCAGTTGTTCGGACCAGCGGCGGGCGTGATAGACGGGGCTGGGACGGCCGACGAAATGCTTGAGTTCGTAGTTGAACTCTTCCAGGAAGGCGGGATCGACACGGTAACGGTCATAGGCGGCACGCAGCTCGTCGAGCGCGTGCATCAGCGTTTCCGCCACGAAAACACCGCCATAAGGGCCGAAATGGCCCTGGGCATCCGGAAAATCGTAAGGTTTCACCAAGCATCTCCCCCGGCATCACGGCCAGCCTCTGCGGCCCGTGAATCCGGTTTGCAACCCGTCATTTTACCTGACGCCGGTCGCGGGCGGGGGCCGCGCCCCCTGCCCCCTCACCGGGCGTCCCGGGGCCGGGCCTGCCCGGCCAGGCGCTTCAGAGCGATTGCCCCATGCGGCGCAGGAAGGTCTCGCAGGCGGCGAGCTGGTCGAGCGCGACGAACTCGTCGGGCTTGTGCGCCTGCTCGATGTGGCCGGGGCCGCACACCACGGTGGGGATGCCGATGCCCTGGAACAGGCCGGCCTCGGTGCCGTAGGCCACCTTGCGGGTGGCGCGGTCTTCGGTCAGGGCGCGCACCAGCTGGGTGATGGCGGCTTCCTCGGAAGCTTCCAGGGCAGGCGCGGCGGCGCCGGTCTCGATCTCGATGCTGGCGCCGTCGAATTCGGCCTTCATGCGCGGCAGGAGCTCATCACGCACGTATTTTTCGACTTCGGCCTGGATCTGGTCGGGTTGCATGCCCGGCAGGTTGCGGAATTCGTAGGTGAATTCGCACAGTTCGGGAATGGTGTTGACCGCGATGCCGCCACGGATCTGGTTGGTGGTCATGGTCGAGAACGGCACATCGTAGAACTGGTCGTACGGGCCGTTGGCCTTGAAGCTGTCGGCCAGATCGCGGATGCGACAGATCAGGCGGGCGGCGTATTCGATGGCGTTGCAGCCGCGCGGCGTCAGCGACGAGTGCGCCGCCTTGCCGTGCACCTTGCAGCGGAACAGGTTGATGCCCTTGTGCGCCACCACCACCTGCATGCCGGTGGGTTCGCCCACCACGCAGCCTTCGGGACGGATGCCGCGCTCGTGCAGGTCGGCCAGCATGTACGGCGCGCCGGCGCAGCCGACCTCTTCGTCGTACGAGAACGCCAGGTGGATCGGCTTCTTGCGCGGCATGGCCAGGAATTCCGGCACCAGCGCCAGCGAGCCGGCAATGAAACCCTTCATGTCGCAGCTGCCGCGGCCGTACAGGAGGCCGTCTTTCTCGACCAGCTTGAACGGGTCCGTGCTCCAGTCCTGGCCGTCCACCGGCACCACGTCGGTGTGGCCCGACAGGACGATGCCGCCCTGCTGGTTGCCGTCCTGGGCCGGCAGGGTGGCGAAGAGGTTGGCCTTGGTGCGCTCGGGGTTGTGCGCCAGCCACGCATCGACGCCCTGGCCCTTGAGCCAGTCACGGACGGTTTCGATGAGGGCAAGATTGGAATTGCGGCTGGTGGTGTCGAAACCGACCAGCGTCTCCAGCCAGGTGCGCGCGTTCATGTAGCAACTCTCTTGGGGAAAAGAGAGAGTGTAAAGCCAGGACGCGTCCGCGTCGCGCGCCCGGGAACGGACCCGGGCCGCGCCTGGGCCTAGAATGACGGCCTTGAAACAGCACAAGCCCCCAAGGAGAAACCGTGCAGCACAAAGCAGTTCCCACGCGCAACATCGTGGCGGCAGTCATCGGCAACGCCCTCGAATGGTATGACTTCCTGGTGTTCGCGTTCATGACGCCGATCATCTCGAAGCTGTTCTTTCCGACCGATCCCAGCGTTCCCGGCAGCGAACTGAACGCCATCCTGATGACCACGGCGATCTTCGGCGTCGGCTTCTTCATGCGGCCGGTGGGCGGCATCATCCTGGGGCTGTATGGCGACAAGAAGGGCCGCAAGGCGGCCATGGTGCTGGTGACCTCGCTGATGGCGGTGTCCATCGCCCTCATCACCGTGGCGCCCACCTATCACGCGGCCGGCATCCTGGCCCCCATCTTCATCCTGATCGCGCGGCTGCTGCAGGGCTTCTCGGCCGGCGGCGAGTTCGGCACCTCGACCGCCCTGCTGATCGAGATGGCGCCCAACGGCAAGCGCGGTTTCTACGGTTCGTGGCAGATGGCCGGGCAGATGCTGGCGCTGCTGATCGGCGCGGCCTGCGGCACGCTGATCACCGAATTCTTCACGCAGGAGCAGATCGCGGCCTGGGCCTGGCGCCTGCCATTCGCCTTCGGCCTGGTGATTGTGCCGATCGCCATCTATATCCGCCGCAACATCGACGAAACCGACGCCTTCAAGCAGATGAAGGAAGACGAGCGCCAGGC
>NZ_QHHO01000046.1:970019-1000041 GCF_003184165.1 Achromobacter sp. RW408 | reverse complement strand
TGCCCCAGGCCCCCTGCCCCAGCGACGGGTCCGGCGCGAAGCCGAAACCGTCCGCGCCCAGCACCACGCCACTGTGGATGATGGCGCGCGCGCCGACCTTGACGCCCTCGTACAACGTGACGTGGGCATGCAGGCGGCTGTCGGGACCGATCGACGATCCGGCGCCAATCATGCAGCCTGCGCCCAGCACGCTGCCGCGGCCGATCCGCGCTCCCGACTCGATGACGCAATTCGGACCGATACGCACGTCGTCTTCGATGTGCGCGTCAGCCGCGACCACCGCCGAGGGGTGCGTGGCGGCCGGCAAGGCCGGACGCCGCGCGGCGTCGAACCACTGCGCCACCCGGGCGTACAGCAGATAGGGATGCTTGCACACGACCAGCGCGAAACGCGGCCGGTCGGCGCCGGCGGCCTCCAGCGTCTCGGCCACGTCGGCCGAGACGATCACCGCTCCCGCCTGGGTGGCGGCAAGCTGGCTCTGGTACTTGGGATTGGCCAGGAAACTGATTTCCTGGCCGCTGGCCGACGCCAGCGTGCCGATGCCGCGGACCCGCAAGGGATCGGCGCCGGCCGGCGCGCTGATGCGCCAGTCCATGCCCTGGGTATTGGCGGCGCTCAACAGCGCTTCAAGCGTCGGCGCGCGGGCAAGATCCAGTAGAACCGGCATACGGCGACTGCAGCTTATTTGCCCAGGCTCTGGATCACCTTGTCGGTGATGTCGATGCGCGGGTTGACCGTCACGGCGTCCTGGATGATCAGGTCGTAGTTTTCCTGCTCGGCGATGCGCTTGATGGCCTCGTTGGCCTTCGTCACGATGCTGGAAAACTCTTCGTTGCGGCGGCGGTTGAAGTCTTCCTGGAATTCACGGCGCTTGCGCTGCAGGTCCGTATCCAGGTTGGACAGTTCACGCTGGCGCTTGACGCGGTCGGATTCCGACAGCACCGGCGCGTCCTTGTCGAACTTTTCGGCTTGCGAGCGCAGGCTGGTGTTCAGGCGCTGCAGCTCGTCGTCGCGCTTCTTGAATTCGGCTTCGATCTTGCTTTGCGCCGTCTTGGCCGGACCGGACTCACGCAGGATCCGCTCGGTATTGACGAAGCCGATCTTGGTGTTCTGAGCCTGAGCGGGCACCGCCGCAACGGAACCGAGAATGAGCGCACCCACCAGGGCAATGGAGCCGCCCAGCTTGCCACGGCGCGTGGCGCGCAGCGAATTCGATGATTTAAGTGCGAAGTCAGACATCATGAAAATCTCACCTTCCAGTAAGGCAAAGCCAAAGTGTGTATTGTGCCACTAAACGGCAAAAGGGCCGGGCCGGCGGGCCCCTCCCTTGTTTTCAAGCGTAACGCCGATCAGAACCCGGTCCCGATCTGGAACTGGAAGCTCTGCTTGTCGTCGCCCGGCTTGGAATTGAGAGGACGGGCATACGACAGTTGCAGCGGCCCCATCGGCGACTGCCACGACAGGCCGATACCGGCCGAGAAACGCCAGCCGCAGGGATCCTCGACCTCGCTGCCCGGCTTGCCGTTGGTGCACGACAGGCCGCTGCCGGCGCTGACCTGGCCCGCATCGCTGAAGATGAACCAGCGCAGCGTGCGATCCTTGGATGCGCCCGGGAACGGCAGGTACAACTGGGCGTTGGCGACGATGCGGCGCGAACCACCCAGGTAGTCGCCCGTGACCGAGTCGCGCGGACCCAGCGACGAACCCTCGTAGCCGCGCACCGTGCCGATACCACCGGCGTACACGTCCTTGATGATCGGGTAGTCCTTGCCGCCGTAGCTCTGGCCCCAATCGACCATGCCGTTCAGCGCCAGGGTGTACGAGTTGCCCAAGGGGATGAAGTACTGCTGCTGGCCGGTGAGCATGTAGTACTTCAGGTCGACCGTCGAGAAGTCGCTCTTCAGGCGGGTGTACGAACCCTTGGTCGGCGCCAGCGCGCTGTCGCGGGTGTCGTTGGACCAGCCGGCGGTGAAGATCACCGAGTTGGTCGCGTCGCCGTACTGGTCGACGAAATTGCGATAGGCGAGCGGCGAGTTCGAAAACAGGTCGATCTGGTTGCGCTCGATGTTGGCGCCCAGGAAGATCCGGTCGTATTCCGAGATCGGCACGCCGAAGTTCATGCCCAGGCCCATCGACTTGACGCGGTAGTCGCCGTCGTTGTTGTTCCAGGGCTCGGTCACGCGGTAATAGGCGGACGTGGTGCGGCTGATGCCGTCCTTGGTCCAATACGGATCGGTGTGCGACAGCACGATCGCGCGGTTGGTCTTGCTGGTGTTCAACTGCAGCGTCAGGTTGGTGCCGCTGCCGAACACGTTGTCTTCGCTGATGCCGGCCGACAGGATCGCTTTTTCGGACGAACCGTAACCCACACCCAGGTTGATCATGCCGGTGGGCTTTTCCTTCACGTCGACGTTGACGTCGACCTGGTCGGGCGAACCCGGCACCGGATCGGTCTTGACGTTGACGTCGCTGAAGTAGCCCAGGCGGTCGACGCGGTCGCGCGAGGTCTTGATGTCCTTGGCGTCGTACCAGGCGGCTTCCTGCTGGCGCATTTCGCGGCGCACGACTTCGTCGCGCGTGCGGGTGTTGCCACCGATCTGGATGCGGCGCACGTACACGCGGCGGCTCGGGTCGACGTAGAACGTCAGGTCGGCCTCGTGCTTGGCGCGGTCCAGCTGCGGGTTGGGGTTGACGTTGGCGAACGCGTAGCCCAGTTCGCCCAGGTAGTCGGTGATCGCCTTGGCCGAGTCGTTGGCCTTGGCCGCCGAGAAGGTTTCGTCCGGCTTGATCTTGACCAGGTCGTTGATTTCCTTGTCCAGGCCGATCAGGTTGCCGGCCAGCTTGACGCTGCGCACCTTGTACGGCTCACCTTCATGGACAGTGATGGTGATGCGGATGTCCTTGCGGTCCGGCGAGATCGTCACCTGGGGCGGCTCGACCGTGAATTCGAGGTAGCCGCGGTCGAGGTAGAACGAACGCAGGCGTTCGAGATCGCCCTCGAGCTTTTCGCGCGAATACTTGTCGGTATCGGTGTACCAGGTCAGCCAGCCCGGCGTGGTCAGCTTGAATTCGTCGAGCAGGTCGCTTTCGGAGAAGGCCTTGTTGCCGACGAAGCGGATTTCCTGGATGCGGGCGACTGACCCTTCGAACACGTCGAAGCTGACGCCGACGCGGTTGCGCGGCAGCGGCGTGACGGTGGAGGTCACTTCCACGCCATACTTGCCCTTGGACAGGTATTGCTGCTTGAGTTCGTATTCGGCACGCTCGAGCATCGAGCGGTCGAAAATACGGCCTTCGGCAAAACCCACCTGCCCCAGCGATTTGGTAATGGCCTTGGAATCGAATTCGCGCATGCCGTTGAAATTCACGGATGCGATCGTCGGACGTTCCTGCACCACCACGACCACGACATTATTGTCGGTCTGGATCTGCACGTCGGTGAAAAAGCCGGTGCCATACAGGCGGCGGATCGCCTCGGTGGCTTCTTCCTCGGTGAATTTCTCGCCCACCTTGACCGGCAGATAACCGAAGACGGTGCCGGCGTCGGTGCGCTGGATCCCCTCTACGCGGATATCCCGCACGACAAAAGGGTCGAAGGCGTGAGCCATGCCTGGCAGCAGCAATGCGGCGATCAGACTCGGCACTACGCCCGGCAGTACACCCTTTTTGTGATGAAACATCCGGCGAAAAGACATCCTTGAGTATCCTCGGTCGTGCAAATGGCGGGGGATTTTATGCTAATTGGCGCTTAAGTAAACAGGCGCGTGAAATCATTGAACAGCGCAAGCCCCATCAGGCTTGCCAATAAACCAATGCCTGCGCGCTGTCCGATATCGATCCACCGTGCGGGCGGTGGACTGCCCCGCACAATTTCGACGAGATAGTACAGCAGATGCCCCCCGTCCAGCATAGGAATGGGCAGCAAATTTAGTACGCCCAGGCTGATACTGATCAACGCGATATAGGCGATGTACGCAACAATACCGATCCGGGCCGTCTGGCCGGCGTAATCGGCGATGGTCACCGGACCGCTGACATTGCGCCAGGAAACGTCGCCCGTCACCATCCGGCCCATCATGCGCAACGAAAACAGTGCCGTGTCCCAGGTACGGACCGCCCCGCGCCAGAGGCTGTCGAACACCCCGTAACGCACGGTCACCATGGGCACGTCGCCACCCAGCTGGACGCCGAGCCGGCCGATGACCTGGCCGTTGACCGTTTCGGCGCGCGGCGTGACGTTGATCGAGATCTGGGCGCCGTCGCGCGCCAGGGTCAGCGCCAGGGGCTTGCCGGCGCTTTCCTGGATCTGCTTGACCAGCGCTCCGGTGTCGGGGGTGGGCTGGCCGTCGACGGCCAGGATCAGGTCGCCCTGGCGCAGGCCGGCCGCCTGCCCTTCGCCGCCGTCGTTGACGACACGCACGGCGGGCTTGGGCTGGGCCAGGCGGATGCCGGCGGCCGCCAGCGGATCGCCGCCAGCCGGATCCATGGCATTGGCCGGCAGGATCAGCTCGCGCTGCTGCGCGGAGCCGCCCGGCGTGCCGACCTCGACCAGCGCGCGGCCGCCCGTGGCCATCACGTCCATCAGGCGCCAGCGGGCATCGGACCACGACGCCACTTCCTGGCCATCGATGGCCAGGATGCGATCGCCAGCGACCAGGCCGGCGCGCGCGGCGGGCGTATCGGCCGCGGGCGGCGCGATCACGGCCACCGGCTCCTCGGTGCCCGCCATGTTCAGGCCGGCATAAAGGAAGACCGCGAGGATGAGATTGAAAATCGGACCGGCCGCCACGATGGCGATACGCTTGCCGACCGGCTTGTTGTTGAAGGCGCCCGCGGCTTGTTCGGCGGTGGCGCCCGCCGGGGCATCGTCCTGCATCTTGACGTAGCCGCCCAGCGGCAGGGCCGACAGGGCCCATTCGGTGCCGTGACGGTCGGTGCGGCGCAGGACGACCTTGCCAAAGCCCACCGAAAACCTCAGCACCTTCACGCCGCAAAGGCGCGCCACCCAGTAATGCCCCAACTCATGGAAAATGATCAGGGAGCCAAGCGCGACGGCAAAGGCCAGCAGGGTGAAAAGCATCGGGGTCAGGAAATCCAGGAATCAGGGACGACGTGGGACGCCGCAGTCATCCGCTCAGCGTCACGCCAGGCCAAGGTTGCCGGCGTAAACGCGCGCGGCGGCATCCAGCGCCAGCACATCGTCAAGACTGTTGAGCGTAACAGATGATTGCCCCCCCTGCCACTCCAGGGTCGCTTCGATGACGCGCGCAATCCAGGTGTAGGCCAGCCGCCCTCCCAGGAACGCCTCCACCGCCACTTCGTTGGCCGCGTTCAGCGCAATGCAGGCGGCCTGCCCGGCCCGCAGCGCCTCGAACGACAGAGCCAGGCACGGGAACCGCGCCAGGTCCGGTTTTTCGAAATCCAGCCGCCCCAGGCGCGTCAGGTCCAGCGGCCCCACGCCGCTGTTCAGGCGTTCGGGAAAACCCAACCCGTAGGCAATCGGCGTGCGCATGTCAGGCTGGCCCAGCTGCGCCAGGACCGACCCGTCGTCGTATTCGACCATCGAGTGCACCACGCTCTGTGGATGCACCACGACCTCGATACGGTCCGGCGGCATGGCGAACAGCCAGTGCGCCTCGATCACTTCCAGTCCCTTGTTCAGCATGGTGGCGGAATCGACCGAGATCTTGCGGCCCATGCTCCAGTTGGGATGGGCGCAGGCCTGCGCCGGCGTGACCTCATGCAGGTCCGCCAGGTCACGGCCACGGAACGGACCGCCGGACGCGGTCAGCAGCAGGCGGCGCACGCCCGGCGCGGGGGCATCGGGCGCGCCGGCGCGTCCGCCGTGCGGCATGCATTGGAAAATGGCGTTATGTTCGCTGTCGATCGGCAGCAATTCGGCGCCGTTGTCGCGTATTGCCTGCATGAACAGCGAGCCCGCCGCCACCAGCGCTTCTTTATTGGCCAGCAACACGCGCTTGCCCTTGCGGGCGGCCGCCAACGCGGCCGGCAGGCCGGCGGCGCCGACGATCGCCGCCATCACCGAATCACACTGCGGATCCGCGGCCGTGTCGGCCAGCGCTTGCGCGCCCACGCGGATTTCCGGCGGGGTATCACCGGCGGGCCAGGCCGCCATGAACCTGGCACGCGCCTCGGTATCCGGCACCACCACCACCGCCGCACGACTGGCCAGCGCCTGTTCGGCCAGCCGCTGCATGCGGCTGTAGGCGGACAGCGCGTACACCGCCAGGCGATCCGGGTGGCGGGCGATGACATCCAGCGTGCTTTCGCCGATCGAACCGGTCGACCCCAGCACCACGACGCGTTGAAAAGCCGTCAAAACAACACTCCAGACAAAATGAATGCGAGCGGCGCAACCGGGAGGATCGCGTCGATCCGGTCATAGACCCCGCCATGGCCGGGCAGCAGCGCGCTGGAATCCTTGCGGCCGGCGCGGCGCTTGAGCAGGGACTCGAACAGGTCGCCGATGATCGACAGCACCCCCAGCAAGGCGGCGATCGGCAGGGCCAGCCAGAAGCTCCAGCGCGCGACCAGGGCATGGCCATAGGTGCCGTCCCAAAGACTGGACAGGCCGATCCAGATCACCGCGCCCAATACGCCGGCCACCGCGCCCGCCACTGTCTTGCCGGGGCTGACCCGCGGCGCCAGTTTACGCTTGCCGAACGCGCGGCCGGCAAAATAAGCGGCGATGTCGGCCACCCAGACCAGCGCCAGCAGCGACACCACGAAGCCGGCGCCATGGGTCATGAACATCTGCGCCAGCACCGCCCAGGCCGTGAAGGCGGCCGGCACGGAAAACAGCGACCAGGCCAGGCTGGCCGGCGCCGCGTCGGAACGGCCGCGCATCACCGCGGCGGTGGCGCCCAGCAGCCATACCGCGGCAACCAGCGGCGCCGCGTAGCGCAGGACCCAGGCGGGGTCGGTGACGCCTTCGCGTCCGCCCGAGAGCCAGGCCGACGTCAGTGCCAGCATGGCCGCGAACAACAGGACCGGGATACCGGCGGCGATCAGCGGCGACGGCGGCTGCGGCAACGTCAGGCGCAGCCACTCCCAATTGGCGCAGGCCGCGGCCAGCGCGAGCAGCGCCACGAACCACCAGGGATTGGCACTCATCATCGCCGCCGCCAGGATGGCGAGCAGGATGACGGCGGTAACGATACGCTGACCCAACATGTGACGGTCTCCTCGAGGTCGGCTCAGGGCCGCCGCGCGCCGCGCGGCTGGCGGCAAGCCGTTATTTGTCGCCGCTTGCGGCGAGCTGTGCGCTGGTGCGGCCGAAGCGGCGCTCGCGCGTGCGGTACCAGTCGAATGCCTCGCGCAACTCGTCGGCGCCAAAGTCGGGCCAGTAGCGGTCGGTGAAATAGAACTCGGCGTACGCCATCTGCCAGATCAGGAAATTGGAAATGCGCTGCTCGCCGCCGGTGCGGATGAACAGATCGGGCTCGGGGGCCCAGGACATGGACAGGTGCCGCGCCAGCCGCTCTTCGTCGACCAGCTGGGGCTGCGTCGCCAGGGCCGGCTCGGCCGCCAGCATGGCGCGGGTGGCCTGCAGGATGTCCCAGCGGCCACCGTAGTTGGCAGCCACCGTCAGGTGCAGGCGGTCATTGTGGGCGGTGCGGGCCTGGGCCGCGAAGATCAGTTCCTGCAGGCGCGGCTCGAAGGCCGACAGGTCGCCGATGACGTGCAACCGCACCCCCTGCTCTTCCAGCTTGCCGACCTCGCGCTCCAGCGCCTGCACGAACAGGCGCATCAGCAGCGACACTTCCTCGGCGGGCCGGCGCCAGTTCTCGGAACTGAAGGCGAACAGCGTCAGGTAACGCACCCCGGCGCGACCGCAGGCCTCGACCACGCGCCGCACCGCCTGCACGCCCTTGGCATGGCCCGCCGTGCGCGGCAGCAATCGCCGCGTCGCCCAGCGACCGTTGCCATCCATGATGATGGCCACGTGCTCCGGGATATCGCGGGTAGCGGGAACCGCCTGGGTAGAACTGGTTGCCATGGGTCTGGGGAGCGCCGTCGACCGGCGTAAAACAGGGAATACGGGAAAAATCCGCGCCGTCGATCCACTGCTGCGCCAGCGAGCTGCGAGGCAATGGATGGGACGGCGCGCGAAGGCAGCAATCCTGGCGCCGGGCGTGGCTAGCCGCCCCTGCCCGGCACTGCAAGGATTATACGGTCATGATTTCCGCTTCTTTTTGCGTGACCATCTTGTCGATGTCGGCCACGCTGCGGTCCGTCAGCTTCTGGACATCATCCTGCGCGCGACGCTCGTCGTCCTCGGAGATTTCCTTGTCCTTGACCAGCTTCTTCAGCCCTTCGTTGGCTTCGCGGCGCAGGTTGCGCACGGCCACCTTGGCGTCCTCGCCCTCGCTGCGCACGACCTTGGTCAGGTCGCGGCGGCGCTCTTCGGTCAGGGCCGGCATCGGCACGCGGATGCTGTCGCCCATGGACATCGGGTTCAGGCCCAGGTCCGATTCGCGGATGGCCTTCTCGATCGCGGCGGCCATGCTCTTTTCGTAGGGCTGGACGCTGATGGTGCGCGCGTCGATCAGGTTCACGTTGCCGACCTGGCTGATCGGCACGGGCGAACCGTAGTACTCGACCTGCACGTGGTCCAGGATGCCGGTGTGGGCGCGGCCCGTGCGGATCTTGGCCAGGTTGGTCTTGAGCGTGTCAAGCGACTTGGCCATCCTGGCTTCGGCGGATTTGCGGATTTCTGCGACGCTCATGGATTTTCCTTTTCTTTAAACGTGTACCAACGTGCCTTCGTCTTCGCCGCTGACGACGCGCTTGAGCGCGCCCGACTTATTGATCGAAAACACCTTGATCGGCAGCTTCTGGTCGCGGCACAGGGCGAACGCCGTGGCGTCCATCACTTCCAGGCGACGGACGATGGCCTCGTCGAAGCTGATGCGCGCATAGCGCGTGGCGGAAGGATCCTTGTTGGGATCCGCGCTGTAGATGCCGTCGACCTTGGTGGCCTTCAGCACGATCTCCGCGCCGATCTCGGCGCCACGCAGGGCGGCGGCGGTGTCGGTCGTGAAGAAGGGGTTGCCTGTACCCGCGGCGAAGATGACGACCTTGCCTTCTTCGAGGTAGCGCAGGGCCTTGGGGCGAATGTACGGTTCGACGACCTGGTCGATGTTCAGGGCCGATTGCACGCGGGTGTCGATACCCTTGTGCTTGAGCGCGTCCTGCAGGGCAAGGGCGTTCATGATGGTGGCCATCATGCCCATGTAGTCGGCGGTGGCGCGGTCCATGCCCTGCGCACCGGGCGCGACACCACGGAAGATGTTGCCACCGCCGATGACGATGGCCAGCTCGACGCCGGTGGCGGCGACTTCGGCGATCTCATCGGTCATGCGGACGATGGTGGAGCGATTGATGCCGAATGCATCGTCGCCCATCAGCGCCTCGCCGGAAAGTTTGAGAAGAACCCGTTTGTATGATCTGCTGCTCATAGGTGATATCCCGAAGAACAATCCGACGAAAGTTTAAGACAAGAAATAGGCCGGACTAGAAAATATCTAGCGCCGGCCTGTAAGGACTACCCTGAGATCAGGCGCGGCCGGCGGCGGCGGCGGCAACCTCAGCGGCGAAGTCGCTGGTCTTCTTCTCGATACCTTCGCCGACGACGAACAGCACGAACTTGCTGATCGAGGCGCCCTTGGCCTTGAGCATCTGTTCGACGGTGTTCTTGTCGTCCTTGACGAACGGTTGCGACAGCAGCGTCACTTCCTTCAGGAACTTCTGCACCGAGCCTTCGACCATCTTGGCGACGATTTCAGCCGGCTTGCCCGATTCGGCGGCCTTCTGCTCGGCGACCGAGCGTTCGGCGGCGATGTCGGCCGGGTTCACGCCGTCGGCGTTCAGGGCCTTCGGCTTGGTCGCGGCGATGTGCATCGCCAGGTCCTTGCCCACTTCCTCGGCGCCGGCGTATTCCACCAGCACGCCGATCTTGCCGCCGTGCACGTAGCTGGCCAGGGCGTTCGGGGTCTGGATGCGCTCGAAGCGGCGGATCGAGATGTTTTCGCCGATCTTGCCGATCAGGGCGGTACGGGTCGATTCGATGGTGCCGTCGCCGTAGGGCAGCGCCGACAGGGCGGCCACGTCGGCGGGGTTCTGGGTGGCGACCAGCTCGGCCAGCTTGTTGACGAAGGCGACGAAGTCGTCGTTCTTGGCCACGAAGTCGGTTTCGCAGTTCACTTCGATGACGGCGCCTTGCTTGGCGTCGGCCGAGATGAACAGGCCGATCAGGCCTTCGGCGGTGACGCGGGCGGCAGCCTTGCTGGCCTTGTTGCCCAGCTTGACGCGCAGGATTTCCTCGGCGCGGGCCAGGTCGCCTTCGGCTTCCGTCAGGGCCTTCTTGCACTCCATCATGGGCGCATCGGTCTTTTCGCGCAGTTCCTTGACCAGGGCGGCGGTAATTTCAGCCATGTTAGCTCCAAATTTTGCTAAGACATGCCCCGGCGGGCCGGGGCATTGGTGTGATTCGATGAGACGTCCGCAAGCAGCGGATGAGGAAGGCGGGAGTCCGCCTTCGCACTGCCGGCGAGGCGGGGGCACGCCGCTTTCCGCGACCGCCCCCAGACACTAACCGCCGGACATGACAGCAGGCTTTAGGCCTGGTTGTCCTGCACTTCGACGAACTCTTCCTGGCCTTCACCGATTTCCTCGACCAGACCGTTCAGGTTCTGTTCGCGGCCTTCCAGCACGGCGTCGGCGATGCCCTTGGCGTACAGCGCGATGGCCTTGGCCGAGTCGTCGTTGCCGGGGATCACGTAGTCGATGCCTTCGGGCGAGTGGTTGGTGTCAACCACGGCGACCACGGGGATGCCCAGGGTCTTGGCTTCGGCGATGGCGATCTTGTGGTAGCCGACGTCGATCACGAACATGGCATCGGGCAGGCCGTTCATGTCCTTGATGCCGCCGATCGACTTGTTCAGCTTTTCCAGTTCGCGCTGGAACAGCAGGCCTTCCTTCTTGATCATGCGCTCGGCGCCGCCTTCGGCGACCACGGCTTCCATGTCCTTCAGGCGCTTGACCGAGGTCTTGACCGTCTTGAAGTTGGTCAGCATGCCGCCGAGCCAGCGGGCGTCGACGAAAGGCATGCCGCAACGGGCGGCTTCGGCGGCGACCAGCTCGCGGGCGGCGCGCTTGGTGCCGACGAACAGGATGTTGCCACCGCGAGCAGCCAGCTGCTTCACGAACTTGGTGGCTTCCTGGTACTTATCAACCGTCTTTTCCAGGTTGATGATGTGAATCTTGTTGCGATGGCCGAAGATGAAGGGGGCCATCTTGGGGTTCCAGTAGCGGGTCTGGTGACCGAAGTGGACACCCGCTTCCAGCATTTCGCGCATCAAAGACATAACTTTCTCCAAGGGTTGATTTCTTGCGCCGCACCTGCATCAGCCTGTGGCTGACACCCTGGGTGGTGTTGCGCGCGATTTCCCGCACCTGCGGGATGAACAGAATTTTAACCGGGCCGGCCGATCACTGCCGCACTACTCCGACGTGCCGGGCATGTGCCCCGCGCGCCTTGCTGCCACGCTGCCGCGATAAACCCAGACGGCCGCCACGACGAAGCGCCTTGCCCCGCCTGCACGCATCGCGCCGTCCGACCCGCCAGGAAATCCCTGGCAGTTTCTTCCAGCGCACCCGGACCTGTTTTGTTGGCAGCGAAATCCAGTTCCTTCGCGTCCTGGTTTTCAACCAGGATCTTTCAACCCTGGTTTCAATCATCACGCGCATCAGTCGCCGGAGGCATTTCTTCAGGAAAACAGGGTTTCAAAACCCGGGTTTTCCAAGAACTTAAACCGGCAGCCACATCGAACCTGCATCGCTGCTCGAAAACATGACCGGGCTTGCGAGCACGCAGCGCCCCAGCCTGAGGGATGTACACGCCCAACCTTCCCGGCCCGCCGCCCTCGCCCGCCTGCCGCGCCGCCTCGCCCCGGAACCTCGCGACTGGCCCGAATTCCCACCACAACCTTCGCTTGCGATGAAACTCCAGGACCCGCCACCGATCTCACAAGATGCGGTGCGACCCAACATGCAGGGTCGAACAACCAACCAGGTGGCCTGGATGATTCCATCCCCACCCGCCGGGATCGGCGCTTGCCGCTACCCAGATTGCTCCCCAAAATTTTAGGGAAGCCTATAATTCTACTATTCTTTCAAGCAGACATTCAAGCGAGATCCGTCAGTCATTCCATGGGCACCATTACCAATCCGGCCGACCTGGCCAAAATGCGCGCGGCCTGCCAGGACGCCGCCAAAGTCCTCGATTTCATCACTCCCTACGTCAAGCCTGGCGTCACCACCGGGGAACTGGACCGCCTCTGCCTGGAATACCTGACCGACGAGCTCAAGGTGAAGTCCGCCACGGTGGGCTACGCCCCGCCCGGCTACCCGCCCTTCCCCGGCGCCATCTGCACCTCGGTCAATCACCAGGTGTGCCACGGCATCCCGGGCGACAAGGCGCTGAAAAACGGGGACTCCCTCAATATCGACGTCACCATCATCAAGGACGGCTGGTTCGGCGACACCAGCCGCATGTACGCCGTGGGCGAGCAGTCGATCCTGTCGCGCCGCCTGACCGACATCACCTTCGAGTGCATGTGGAAAGGCATCCAGCAGGTCAAAAACGGGGCCACATTGGGCGACGTCGGCAACGCCATCCAGAAGCACGCCGAGGCCAACGGCTTCTCGGTGGTGCGCGAATTCTGCGGCCACGGCATCGGCCAGCGCTTCCATGAAGACCCGCAGGTGCTGCATTATGGCAAGCCGGGCACCGGCGTGGAATTGGTGACGGGTATGTTGTTCACCATCGAGCCCATGATCAACGCCGGCCGCCGCGAGATCCGCCAGTTGTCCGACGGCTGGACGGTCGTGACGCGCGACCATAGCCTGTCGGCGCAATGGGAGCATGCTGTCTGCGTCACCGACACCGGCTACGAGGTCCTGACCCTGTCGCCCGGCATGCCCAAGCCGCCCGCCTTCATCACCGAACCGATCGTCATTCCCGCCGTCTGACCCCGGCCAGTCCGCCACCATGACCGCCGATATCCTCAGCACCCTGCGCGAACGCATTCAGGAATCCCGGCGGGCCGCGGTGGCCCAGTTCCGCGAACACGAGCGCCCCGACACCCTGCTGGGCGACCTGCGCCGCATCGTCGACGCGGCGCTACGCGACCTGGTCAAGCACACCCCCCTGCCGGCCGGCGCCACGCTGGCGGCGGTCGGCGGCTACGGCCGCGGCGAGCTGTACCCGCATTCGGACGTCGACCTGCTGATCCTGCTGCCGCACGCGCCCACCGCCGAAGACGAGTCCGCCATCGAGCGCCTGGTCGCCGCGCTCTGGGACCTGGGCCTGGAACCCGGCCATAGCGTGCGCACCATCGAGGACTGCGAACGCGAGGCCGACGCCGACATCACGGTCGAGACCGCGCTGCTCGAATCGCGCTGGCTGGCGGGCAGCCGCGCGCTGATGAAGAAGTTCGAAGCCGCCACCCAGTCGCGACTGGATGCGCGCGCCTTCTTCCGCGCCAAGCGCGTCGAGATGCAGCAGCGCCACGCGCGCTACCAGGACACGCCCTACGCGCTCGAACCCAACTGCAAGGAATCGCCCGGCGGCCTGCGCGACCTGCAAGTGATCCTGTGGATGGCGCGCGCGGCCGGTTTTGGCGAGAACTGGCGCGCGGTGGCGCAGGCCGGCCTGTTGACGCCGTCCGAGGCACGCGACCTGCGCAAGGCGGAACAGGCCTTCAAGCGCCTGCGCATCGAGCTGCACCTGCTGGCCAACCGGCGCGAGGACCGCGTGCTGTTCGACCTGCAACCGGCCCTGGCCGAGGTCTACGGCATCCACGCCACCGCCACGCGCCGCGGCAGCGAGCTGCTGATGCAGCGCTACTACTGGGCCGCGCGCCTGGTGACCCAGTTGAACGGCATCCTGGTGCAGAACATCGAGGAACGCCTGTTCCCGCGCCCGGACAGCGACGCGCGCGACATCGACGACGATTTCCGCAACCTGCGCGACCGCCTCGACATCATTCGCGACGATGGTTTCGAGCGCAATCCCACGCTGCTGCTGCGCGCCTTCCTGGTGATGCAGCAGCACCCCGAGCTGACCGGCATGTCGGCGCGCACGCTGCGCGCCATCTGGCATTCGCGCCATCGCATCGACGCGCAGTTCCGCCGCAATCCGGTCAACCGCAAGCTGTTCCTGCAGATCCTGCAGCAGCCGCGCGGCATCGTGCATGAACTGCGCCGCATGACCATGCTGAACATCCTGCCGCGCTACCTGCCGGTGTTCCGCCGCATCGTCGGCCAGATGCAGCACGACCTGTTCCACGCCTACACGGTGGACCAGCACACGCTGGCGGTGGTGCGCAACCTGCGCCGCTTCACCATGCCCGAGCATGCCCAGGAATATCCGCTGGCCAGCCAGTTGATCGCCGGCCTGGACCGCCATTGGCTGCTGTATGTGGCGGCGCTGTTCCACGACATCGCCAAGGGCCGCGGCGGCGACCATTCCGAGCTGGGCGCGCGCGAGGTGCGCAAGTTCGCCCACGACCACGGCATGGAACCCGAGGACACCAGGCTGGTGGAATTCCTGGTGCGCCAACACCTGCTGATGTCGGCCGTGGCGCAGAAGCGCGACCTGTCCGACCCCGCCGTGATCCAGGAATTTGCCGCCACGGTCAAGGACGAACGCCACCTGACGGCGCTCTACCTGCTGACGGTGGCCGATATCCGCGGCACCAGCCCCAAGGTCTGGAACGCCTGGAAGGGCAAGCTGCTCGAGGACCTGTACAAGCTGACCCTGGCCGCGCTGGGCGGCGCCCATGCCGACGCCCACACGGTGCTGACCGAGCGCAAGGAAGAGGCCGCGCGCCTGACGCGCCTGGCCGGCCTGCGCGACGACGCCCGCGAAGCCTTCTGGAACCAGCTCGACGTGGCGTATTTCCTGCGCCACGACGCTTCCGACATCGCCTGGCATACGCGCCATCTGTATCACCAGGTGACGCCGGCCCATGCGGTGGTGCGGGCCCGCCCCACCGAGCAGGGCGAAGGCCTGCAGATCATGGTCTATACGCGCGACGTGCCGGACCTGTTCGTGGCGATCTGCGGGTATTTCGACGCCAAGTCGCTGTCGGTGCAGGATGCCCGCATCCACACCACGCGCCACGGCTGGGCGCTGGACAGCTTCATCGTGCTGCTGCCCGAGGGCGCCAGCGACCTGCGCGCCCAGGCCACGCTGGTCGAACACGAACTGGCCGAGCGGCTCAAGGACATCCAGGCCGCCGCCCAGGCCACCACGGGGCGCGGCGGCTACTACGGCCGCGGGCGCCAGTCGCGCATGTCGCGCGTGTTTCCCATCATGCCGCAGGCGGAACTGCAACCCGACGAGCGCAGCACCTCCTGGCGGCTGTCGGTCACGGCGACCGACCGTCCCGGCCTGTTGCACGCCCTGGCGCGGGTCTTTGCCCAGCACGAAGTCAACCTGCTGATGGCCAAGATCATGACGCTGGGCGACCGGGTCGAAGACGTTTTCATCGTCGACGGCGCGGCGCTGGCGCGCCCGCGCAGCCAGATGCAGTTCGAGCGCGACATCCTGGACGCGCTGGCCGGCGACGAGGCCCGGCAACAGGCCGCCTGAGGCTCGCCCGCGGGCCGTCGCCAGACGGCCGCCGACCGCATACAATCCGGTTTTCGGCCTGGCGATACGGTGCGATGGAGCTAAACGAATACTTGCGGGTACTGGGGACCAGCTTCTTCTTCGCGCTGGCCACGCTGTTGCCGTTCCTGAATCCGCCCGCGATCGCCCCCATCTTCCTGTCGCTGACCGAAGGCGCCTCGTCGTCGACCCGCACGGTGCTGGCCAAGCGCGTCGCCATCAATGTCGGACTGATGCTGATCGTGGCGATGGTGGCGGGCAACGTGCTGCTGAGCTTTTTCGGCATCTCGCTGTCGATCGTGCGCGTGGGCGGCGGCATGCTGGTCATCGCCAGCGCCTGGCGGCTGGTCAATTCCCCCGACGCCGACACCGAGCGGGTCGCCCGCATGGCGGAATCGTTCACCCCGGAAATGGCCAAGACGCGGGCCTTCTACCCGCTCACCTTCCCCATCAGCTGCGGCCCCGGCTCGATCGCGGCGGCCATCACCGTGGGCGTGTCGCTGCGCGACCAGAACCACGTGCTGAGCCTGCTGCGGCTGGGCGGCTCGATCCCCGGCATCGTGGTCGTTTCGCTGACTTTGTACGTCTGCCTGCGCTTTGCCGCGCAGATGCTGCATCGGCTGGGCGATAATGGCACCGCCGTGTTCATGCGCATGTCCGCCTTCATCATGCTGTGCCTGGGCGTGCAGATCTTCTGGGAAGGCTCGCGCGAACTGCTGCTCGGCGTGTTGCAGCAGGTCATGCAACCAATTCCGATTCCCAAGGCCTAACGCCTGGCGGTCGGACTGGCCATCCCCGGGGGCCACGCCCCTGCGAACCCTTATCTTGCAACAACCATGACTTCTCGCTCAGAACGCCTGCTCCGCCTGATCGCCCTCTTCTGCTTCGGCGCCGTCGGCATCGCCCTGGTTTCCCAGTATGCCTTTGACATGCCGCCTTGCGCCTGGTGCGTGCTGCAGCGCCTGATCTACCTGGTGATCGGCGTCATCGCCCTGGTCGGTGGTTTCGGCGGCGGCCGCGCGCTGACGCGCGTTTGCGCGTCCCTGGCCGCACTGCTGTCGATCAGCGGCATCGCCGCGGCCTGGTACCAATACACCGTGGCCGCCAAGATGCTGTCGTGCGACCAGACTTTCGCCGACCGCTTCATGACCGGCATCGGCCTGGACGGCGGCGTGCCGTGGCTGTTCGGCATCTACGCCACCTGCATGGACGCGGTGGTGCCGGTGCTGGGCATCGAGTACGCCCTGTGGAGCCTGGCGCTGTTCGTGATCCTGCTGTTCATGGCCCTGCCCGCCGCCTTTGGCCGCGGCCGCGCCGCCTGAGCCGCGCCCCCGCCGTTGGACGGCCCCCACTCCAGACGCCTGCGCGCCACGGACGGCAACGGAAAATGGCCAGGCCCGCGCGGGCGGGCCTCGATCCATGCCTGACATCATGAAATACCTGACCGGTTATCCGGAATCGCTGCTGGCGCAGGCCCGCGCGCTGCTCGACCAGGGCAAGCTCGGGCCGGCGCTGCGCGCCCGCTATCCCGCCGGCGCGCACGACGTGCGCACCGACAAGGCGCTGTACGACTACGTGGTGGACCTGAAGAACACCTATATCCGCAACGGCGCGCCGCTCAGCAAGATTGCCTTCGACAGCAAGATCCACGTGATCCAGCACGCGCTGGGCCAGCACACCTTCATCTCGCGGGTCCAGGGCGGCAAGCTCAAGGCCAAGCACGAGATCCGCGTCGCCACGCTGTTCAAGACGGTGCCGCGGGAATTCCTGAAGATGATCACGGTCCACGAACTGGCGCACCTGAAGGAAAAGGACCACAACAAGGCCTTCTACAACCTGTGCCGGTTGATGGAGCCGCAATACCACCAGTATGAATTCGACCTGCGGCTCTACCTGACCCACCTGGAGGCCACCGGCGAGAGCCTGTGGTGAAACTCCCATCCGCGCGAGCCGACGGACAAAAAAAAGCCGCTCCCCAGGGAGCGGCTTTTGCATGGGGCGCGTCGACTTCAGGCGTCGTTGGCGGCGTAGCCCATGTTGAATTGCAGGCCGCTGGCGCCTTCGCCGTCGCCCGACTCCGCGCGCGACTGGCCCAGGCGAGCCAGGTATTCCGCGGTGATGTCGCCGGTGATGTACTCGCCATCGAAGCACGACGCCTCGAAGCGCGACAGCTTCGGATTGAGGTCGCGCACCGCCTGCTGCATGTCGTGCAGGTCCTGGTAGACCAGGCTGTCGGCGCCGATCGCGCGGGCGATCTCCTCGTCGCTGCGGCCGGTGGCGATCAGTTCGCTCTGCGTCGGCATGTCGATGCCGTACACGTTGGGGAAGCGCACCGGAGGCGCGGCCGAGGCGAAGTACACCTTGTTGGCGCCGGCGGCGCGCGCCATGTCGACGATCTCGCGGCTGGTGGTGCCGCGCACGATGGAGTCGTCCACCAGCAGCACGTTCTTGCCCTTGAACTCCATGCCGATGGCATTGAGCTTCTGGCGCACCGATTTACGGCGCACGGCCTGGCCGGGCATGATGAAGGTGCGGCCGACGTAGCGGTTCTTGATCAGGCCTTCGCGGTAGTCCAGGTTCAGGCGGGCGGCCAGCTGCATGGCGGCCGGGCGCGAGGAATCGGGAATCGGCATGACCACGTCGATGTCGCCCAGGCGCATGTTGCGCGCGACCTTGTCGGCCAGGTATTCACCCATGCGCAGGCGCGCGTCGTACACCGACACGCCGTCGATCAGCGAATCGGGGCGGGCGAAGTAGACGTATTCGAAAATGCAGGGCACCAGCTGCGGATTGTCGGCGCACTGGCGGCTGACGAAGCGGCCGTCCAGGTCGACGAAAACCGCTTCGCCCGGCTCGACGTCGCGCACGAAGGCGAAGCCGCTGCCTTCCAGCGCCACCGATTCCGACGCCACCATCCACTCGACGCCTTCGTCGGTTTCCTGGCGGCCGATGCACAGCGGCCGGATGCCGTTGGGATCGCGGAACGCCAGCAGGCCGTAGCCCGAAATCTGCGCCACCACCGCGTAGGCGCCGCGCACGCGCTTGTGCACGGCGGCGACGGCGCGGAACATCGCGTCGTCGTCGAGCGAGACGCCGCTGGCGGCCGACTGCAGCTCGTGGGCCAGCACGTTCAGCAGCACTTCCGAGTCGGAATTGGTGTTGATGTGGCGGCGGTCGACGCGGTAGAGCGACTCACGCAGCTCGCGCCAGTTGGTCAGGTTGCCGTTGTGGGCGAACATGATGCCGAACGGCGCGTTGACGTAGAACGGCTGGGCCTCTTCCTCGCTGGCGCTGGAGCCGGCGGTGGGATAGCGCACCTGGCCCACGCCCGAGGTACCCGGCAAGGCGCGCATGTTGCGCGTGCGGAATACGTCGCGCACCAGGCCATGCGCCTTGTACATATTGAACTGGTTGCCTTGCGACGTCGCGATGCCCGCGGCGTCCTGCCCGCGATGCTGCAACAGCAGCAAGCTGTCATAGAGCAGCTGGTTGACCGGCCCGCGCCCGATGACCCCTACGATTCCACACATGGTGAGATTTCCTGGTTGATGTAAAGCCAATCAATACGGCAGCCACGTCGCCAGGGATGGCGGCAGCCACGTCTTGATATGTTTGATGGCCTCGATGGCCGAATGCGAAAACATGGCGTCCTGCCACCACGGCTCCTGCGGCAGCGGCGTGTAGCCGGCGGCGGCGACCAGCGCCAGCACGATCAGCAGACCCCGGGCCAGCCCGAACATGCCGCCCAGGCCGTGATCGGCCGGGCTCAGTCCGGTGCTGCGGATCAAGGCGGCAAGCGTCATGTTGACCAACCCCACGCCGAGCAGCACGATAATGAAGACCACCGCGTACGAGACACCCATGCGCAGCAGCGTTGTTTCGATATAGGGCTCCAGCCAGGTATAGACCGTGGGCCCCCACCAGATCGCGGCCACGAAGGCCAGCAGATACGCGACCAGCGACAGCACTTCCTTGAGCAGGCCGCGCACCAGGCCCAGCACACCCGATACCACCAGGATGGCCAGCACGACGAAGTCGAAGCCGGTCACTACTGGGCGGCAATGAAACCGTTGTCATAGCCCAGGGTGCGCAACCGCGCCTGGGCCGCCTGCGCCGCCTCGCGCGAGGGGAACGGCCCCACCCGCAGACGGTACTGCTGCTTGCCTCCGATGGAAGCCTGCTCGACGAATGCGTTGGTCACCCCGGCCTGGTGCAGCTTGCTGCGCCGCGACTGGGCGTCCTCGGACGTGGTGTAGGCCGCGATCTGCAGCACGAAATTGCCCTTGGCGGCCTGCGGCTTGGGGGCCGGCGTGGCGGCGGGCGCCGAGCGGCCTTCCAGCAACGCCAGGGCGCGGGCGCCGTCATCCGAACGGGTCTCGGGCTTGGGCGTGGCCGGCTTGGGCTCGGGCTTGGGTTCCGGCTTGGGCGGCGTGGCCGGCTGCGTGCGCGGCGGCGTGGTGGCGGCGACCTGCGGCGGCGTGGCCGCGGGCGGCGTCGCGGCCGGCGGGGTGGCAGTGGCGGGCGGCGTGGTGGCCTGCGGCTGCGCCGAGGTGACCGGCGGCGGCGTCTGGACGGCGGCCGGATCGGTGGGCGCGGCGCCCGGGGCCGGCGTGGCGGCGGGCGCGGTGGCCTGCGGTTCGCTCACTTGCGGCTGGAACGCCGTGTTGCGCTCAGGCACCTTGATGGGAATGTTGTCGGCAACGGGCACCGGCTGCGAGTCCAGCACCATGGGCAGGATGATGACGGCGGCCAGCACCAGCGCGATGGCGCCGGCCAGCCGGCGCCGGGCGCGCCCGCGCAACTCCGCCGCCTGGACCTCGCTGGGCACCGCCGCTCGCTTGGAGGGCTGCGCCTGGTCGGCAGGATCTTTGCGTTTGAAAAAACCCATGGGAGAGAATTCCTTGCGGCGCCTTGCGGCGGGGCGGGTATGGCGGCGGACCGCCACGACGCTGCACCCGGTTTTGCTATGCCGCTTCTACCTACGCCTTGCGACCCAGAGACTGCAAAACCGAGGCCACGGTGAGAAATGATCCGAACACCACGATTCTATCATTCTCGCCCGCCCGTTCGCGCGCCGCGGCGAAGGCCTGGGCCGGATCCGCGTAGGCCGAGACACCCGGCGCCTCGGCCCCGGCGGGCGCCGCCGGCAGCGCGGCAGCCACCTGTTCGGCCAGGCGTTCGCCCGTGCCGCCGCGCGGCCCCGGCAAGCCGGCGCAGAACCAGTGGTCGACCCGGGTGCCGAGCTTGGCCAGCACACCGGCAAGGTCCTTGTCGTTGAGCATGCCGAACACCGCATAGGTGTAGGGATGGAAACCCATGTTGTCCAGGTTCTGGGCCAGCACGGCGGCGGCGTGGGGGTTGTGGGCGACGTCCAGGATCACGGTGGGCTGGCCCGGCAGGATCTGGAACCGGCCCGGCAACGAGGCCTGCAGCAGCCCCTGGCGCACCGCCTGCTGCGGCACCGGCAGGCGATCGCGCACCGATTCCAGCGCGGCCAGCGCGGCCGACGCGTTCAGCAGCTGGTTGGCGCCACGCAGCGCCGGATAGGCCAGCGCGCTGCGGCGCTGTTCGCGCCCGCCATAGGCCCATTGCTGGCGATCGCCCGAATAGTTGTAGTCGCGGCCAAACAGCCACAGGTCGGCGCCGATCTGCTCGACATGGTCCAGCAGCGATTGCGGCGGCACCGGGTCGGCGCACACGGCGGGCCGGCCGGGACGGTAGATATGGGCCTTCTCGAAGCCGATCTTCTCGCGCGTGTCGCCGAGATAGTCGATGTGGTCCAGGTCGACGCTGGTGACGACGGCACAGTCGGCGTCGACGATATTGACCGCGTCCAGGCGGCCGCCCAGGCCGACTTCCAGCACCACGGCGTCCAGCCGCGATTGCGAGAACAGGCGCAGGATCGCCAGCGTGGTGAATTCGAAGTACGTCAGCGAAGTGTCGCCGCGGGCGGCCTCGACCGCGGTGAACTGTTCGATCAGGGCCTCGTCCGAGGCGATCTGGCCGTTGACGCGGGCGCGTTCGTTGAAATCGATGAGGTGCGGCGAGGTGTACAGGCCGACCTTGTAGCCCGCGGCCAGCAGGATGGCCTCGAGCATGGCGCAGGTCGAGCCCTTGCCGTTGGTGCCGCCGACCACGAACTTCACGCCGGGCAGTTCCAGGTTCATGCGCGCCGCCACTTCCCGCACGCGCTCCAGGCCCATGTCGATCGCGACGGCGTGGATGGATTCCAGGTACTGGAGCCAATCGGACAGGGAGGCGCCGGCGGCAGGCTTGAGGGCAGAAGGCATGACGGGATCGCAAAGGTGGACAGCCCGTGATTTTAGCAGCGCGTGACCGGTGTTTTCCCTAATCCCCCAGGGCGCGGCACGGGTTCTCCGGGAAAAACCGCTTGCCGATGTTTTTCTCATACGTAAAAATAAATTCACATATGAGAATTCAAAAGGAAGGAACATGATGCAGCAGAAGACCCCGGCCTGGCTGGTCCGCGAAGCCGACGTGCCCGGCTACCACCCGGCCAACCACACCGGCACCCTGAACCGCCGCCTGATCGGTCCCGACACCGTGGGCGCGCGCGGCGTGGAGGTGCTGCTGGGGGTGATCGACAAGGGCAAGGGGGCGCTGCCGCACGCCCACCCCGGCATCGAGCAGGTCTGTTACCTGCTTTCCGGCACGGCCCGCGCCCAGGTCCAGGACGAATGGGCCGACATGGGGCCTGGCGATTGCTGCTACTTCCCGCCGGACATCCCGCACGTCTTCACCGTCACCAGCGACGAGCCGGCGCGGCTGCTGGTGATCTACACGCCGCCCTACGAAGAATCGCCCGACCGCGTCATCCGCGGTTTTCCCGCGCCCGCAACCGGCGCCTGAGGCGCCGGGGCCACCGGCATCCCCGGGCAGCGGCCGCAGAAGCCGCGCCCGGTTTCCCACCATCTGGAGAGACAAACCATGCAACTTCACCGCCTGTTGCGCGCCGCCCTGCTCGGCGGCGCCAGCCTGCTGGCCTTGCCCGCTGCCCATGCCGCGGACTATCCGAACAAACCCATCACGCTGATCGTGCCGTTCCCGGCCGGCTCGGGCACCGACGCCGTCGGGCGCATCTTTGGCGCCGAGCTGTCGACCATCCTGGGACAGCAGATCGTGGTCGAGAACAAGCCCGGCGCCAACGCCACCATCGCCGCCAACTACGTCGCGCGCGCCAAGCCGGACGGCTACACGCTGTTCGTCACCACCAACACCTCGCACTCGGCCGCGCCCTGGCTGATGAAGAACATTCCCTACGACCCGGTCAAGGACTTCACGCCCATCGCGCGCGGCGGCAACCTGCCCTTCATCCTGGTGGTCAACCCCAAGCGGCCCTGGAAGACCGTGGCCGACCTGGTGGCCGATGCGCGCCAGCACCCGGGCCGCATCACCTACGCCAGCGGCAACAGCACCGGCATCGTGGCCGGCGCCACGCTGGCCAACCGCGCCAGGATCGACATCCTGCACGTGCCTTACAAGGGCACGCCGCAAGGCCTGACCGACGTGGTCGGGGGCCAGGTCGACTTCATGTTCACCGACCTGGCATCCGGCCTGCCGTTCGTGCAGTCGGGCCAGTTGCGGGCGCTGGCGGTGTCCACCGCCGAGCGCAGCGCCATCGTGCCGGACCTGCCGTCCATGGCGGAGTCGGGCGTGCAGGATTTCGACCTGAATTCCTGGAACGGCTACTTCGGTCCGGCCGGCATGCCGCCCGAAGTGGTGGCCAGGCTCAACGACGCCATCAAGCAGGTGGTGGCCAAGCCCGACGTGCGCAAGCGCCTGGCCGGCCTGGGCTTTGACGCCTTCTCCAGTTCGCCCGAGGCCTTCGCGCAGTTCGTCAGCGAACAGCGCGACCTGTGGGGCAAGCTGATCCGCGACGCGGGGATCGAGCAGCAATGACGATGCCCCACGCAGCCCCCCCGCAGGCCGCCGGCCCCCTCGCCGGCGTGCGCATCCTGGACCTGAGCTCGGTCGTGATGGGTCCCTACGCCACCCAGGTGCTGGCCGACCTGGGCGCGGACGTCATCAAGGTGGAGTCGCCGGCGGGTGACAACATGCGCGCCGTCGGCCCCATGCGCAACCCGGGCATGGGGCACCTGTACCTACACCTGAACCGCAACAAGCGGTCGGTGGTACTGGACCTGAAGACGCCCGAGGGCCGCGAGGCCTGCCTGCGGCTGGCCGAGAGCTGCGACGCCCTGCTCTACAACATCCGCCCCCAGGCCATGGCGCGCCTGGGCCTGTCGTACGAGGCGGTGGCCGCGCGCAACCCGCGCATCGTCTACCTGGGCGCCTACGGCTTCGGCGAGACCGGCCCCTATGCCGGCCGCCCGGCCTACGACGACCTGATCCAGGGCCAGACCGGCATCGCCGCGCTGTCCGCGCAGCAAAGCGGCGACGTGCCGCGCTATGCGCCGC
Organism: Achromobacter sp. RW408; assembly: GCF_003184165.1. Taxonomy (NCBI): domain Bacteria; kingdom Pseudomonadati; phylum Pseudomonadota; class Betaproteobacteria; order Burkholderiales; family Alcaligenaceae; genus Achromobacter; species Achromobacter sp. RW408. The sequence goes on along the minus strand of NZ_QHHO01000046.1, from coordinate 975,902 downwards.
TGACGCTGGCGGACCGCGCGGTGGGCCTGCACGTGGGCATCGCCCTGGTCTCGGCGGTCCTTCACGCCCGCGCCAGCGGCCAGGGCCAACAGGTTGAAATCCCCATGTTCGAAGGCATGGCCCACCTGGTGCTGGGCGACCATCTGGGCGGCGCGACCTTCGAGCCGCCGCTGGGGCCCACCGGCTATGCGCGGCTGCTGGCGCCACACCGCCGCCCGTACGCCACGGCCGACGGCTACATCTGCCTGCTGATCTACAACGACAAGCACTGGCGCAACTTCTTTGCCTTGATCGGCCAGCCCGAACTCGGCCAGGACCCGCGCTTCCACACCCACGGCGCGCGCGCGGCGCACATCGACGAGGTCTACGCCTTCGTCGCCGACGTGATCCGCGCCCGTCCCAGCCAGGACTGGCTGCGGGACCTGGCGCAAGCCGACATCCCCGCCTCGCAGCTCTACACGGTCGACGACCTGCTGGGGGACGAACACCTGGCGGCCACCGGCTTCGTGCAGCAGCAGGACCACCCCACCGAAGGCCGCCTGCGCACCCCCGCCCCCCTTGGCCGCTACCAGGGCACGCCGACCGCCATCCGCCGCCCGGCGCCCACGCTGGGCCAGCACAGCCGCGAAGTGCTGGCCGAGGCCGGCTACGACGACGCGGCCATCGACGCCCTCTTCTCCCATCGCATCACCCAGGACGGAACCCACTGATGGACTTCGAATTCACCCCCGACCAACTGGCCCTGCGCGACGCCGTGTCGCGCATCTGCGAACGCTATCCCGACGACTACTGGCTGGAACGCGACCGCGAGGGCGGTTTCCCCGAGCCGCTGCACGCCGACCTGGCGCGCGACGGCTGGCTCGGCATCGCCATGCCGCAGGAGCACGGCGGCGCCGGCCTGGGCATGACCGAGGCCGCGCTGATGATGCAGACCATTGCCGCCTCGGGCGCCGGCTTCACCGGCGCCTCGGCCGTGCACATGAACATCTTCGGCCTGAACCCGGTGGTGGTGTTCGGCAACGACGAGCAGCGCGCCCGCTGGTTGCCGCCGCTGATCTCGGGCCGCGAGAAGGCCTGCTTCGCCGTGACCGAGCCCGATGCCGGCCTGGACACCACCAAACTCGGCACCCGCGCCGTGCGCCAGGGCAACGAATACGTGGTGCATGGCCGCAAGATCTGGATCTCGACCGCCCAGGTGGCCGACAAGATGCTGCTGCTGGCGCGCACCACGCCGCTGGCGGACGTGGCCAAGCCCACCCAGGGGCTGTCGCTGTTCTATACGGACCTGGACCGGGCCAAGGTCGAGGTGCGCGAGATCGAGAAGATGGGCCGCAAGGCGGTGGACTCGAACATGCTGTTCATCGACGGCCTGCGGATTCCGGTCGCCGACCGCATCGGCGAGGAAGGCCGCGGCTTCGAATACATCCTGCACGGCCTGAATCCGGAACGCATCCTGATCGCCGCCGAGGCGGTCGGCATCGGCCGCGCCGCCCTGGAGCGGGCGGTGCGCTATGCAGGCGAGCGCAAGGTGTTCGGCCGGCCGATCGGCCAGAACCAGGGCATCCAACATCCCCTGGCGCAGGCCTGGATGCAGTTGGAGGCCGCCGACCTGATGGTATTCAAGGCCGCCAGCCTGTACGACGCCGGCCAGCCCTGCGGCCCGGCCGCCAACGCCGCCAAGTACCTGGCGGCCGAAGCCGGCTACAACGCCTGCCAGACGGCGGTGATGACACTGGGCGGCATGGGCTACGCCAAGGAATACCACGTGGAACGGCTGCTGCGCGAAAGCTTCATTCCGCGCATCGCGCCGGTCAGCCCGCAGCTGATCATGTGCTTCATCGCGGAAAAAGTGCTGGGGCTGCCGAAGTCCTATTGAACCCGCGCCCGTCCGCGCCGGCCGGCCACGGCCGGGCTCAGGATTGCTGTTCCAGCCCGGTGCAGGCCGAACGCAAAATGCGGGCGTATTCCTCCTGGCACGGCTCGATGCGGTAGATCGGGCCGCCCACCGAGATGGCGTAGTGCTCGCCCGACAGCGTCACCGGCCAGGCGATGGCGCCGACATCGGGAATCGACTCGCCGCTGTTCATGAACCAGCCGCGCTGGCGCGACCGGTCGATGTCCTGCAATACCGCGTCGCGGGTGACCAGCGTGCGCTCGTTGTAGCGTGTCAGCGGCGTGGCCGCCAGGAGCGCATCGCGGGCCGGCCCGTCCATCAGCGACATGAGCGCTTTCCCCAGCGAATTGGCGTGTACGTCCTTGAACTCGCCGGCAACCGGCGCGTATCGGATCGTATGGGGCGAGTCCAGCACATCCAGGTAGACCACCCGGCCGTCCTGCGCCAGCTTGGCGAACACGACGGTTTCGCGGGTCGCGTCGCGCAGCTCGACCAGGCTGGGGTAGACCCGGTCCAGCACCGGATCGGCGCGGGCGATGCGCTGCGCCATCGCCAGCAGGCGGCCGGTCGGGTAGTACCCCTGGCGGCGGCCGGTTTCATAGAGATAGCCCAGCCCGGTCAGGGTGCGGATCAGCGCCAGGCAGCTGGATACCGGCACGTCCAGCAGCCGGGCCAGTTCCGACAGGGGCAATGCGCGCTTCTCCCGGGCGTAGGTTTCGATGATTTCTATGACTCGCAACGCCGTCTTGACACTCATTGCCCGATCCCAACTTGTTAGCACATGAAACATCCGTCCGCGCCCGGGCCTAAAGTTCCCTGCGGGACTGCCGTAATCGTAGCTGAGAATTCCCTGAAAACAGCGCGTTCCTCCGAGACGCCCACATCGCCGTTGGAGTGATCATGGCCGTAACCCCCTTAGCCCCCGCTACGTTCGCGCCGACGCCGGTCGCGCCCGTGCCGGTCGCCGTCGATCCGTCGGTCACCGTCGCGCCGCCGGTCGCCAGCAGCCAGAGCGGCGGCGCCGACACCGCCACGTCGGAGCAGTCGACTTCCCAGAAGCTGCCCCTGGAAAAGGCGCTCGATGAAATCAACGAGCAAATGAAGGCCTGGTCCACCCAGCTGCAGTTCGAGGTCGACCCCGACGTGCACCAGGTGGTGGTGTCCGTGGTTGACGCCGAATCAGGGGACGTCATACGCACCATCCCGAGTGAAGCCGTACTGAAGATCGCCAAAATGATCGTCAACATGCAAGGAAACGGCATCAAAACCACGGCTTGATATGGCACCCGATATTTTCTGCTGTGCCCGTTTTGGCGCCAATCGATGATGGAAGCATCGAATTAGGCCCGCCTTATGCCCTTACCCGGCCAATCGCCGGCACCCTATTTTTGACAGAATCGCATCGCTAGGAAGGAATTTCACATGGCCTCTATCACTAACCTCGGTTCGGTTTCCGGTCTGCCCCTGGAAAAGATCCTGTCCGACCTGCAGACCGCCGAGGATAAGAAGCTCTCGATCTACACCACCCGCGCCGAAAGCTACAAGACCCGCATCGACGCCTACGCGCAGTTGCAAAGCGCGCTGGAAGCCCTGCAGAAGTCGGCCGGCGTGCTGGGCAAGACCGAGACGATGGCTGCCATCAAGGGCAGCGTGACCGGCGGTAACGCCTTGACGGCCACCGTGGCCGCCGAGGGCGCCGTCGCGGGCCAGTACACCATCACCGTGAACAACCTGGCCCGTGCCCAGAGCCTGCAATCGGGCGCCGTGGCCGACCGCACCGCCAAGCACGGCGACACCGGCTCGTTCGAGATCGAACTGGCCGACGGCACCAAGCGCACCATCGACCTGAAGGGCGACACCTCGCTCAACGGCATCGTCAAGGCCATCAACGCCGACGACAAGTCCGGCCTGCGCGCCACCGTCATCAACGACGGCAACGGCAACAACTACCTGATGCTGACGGCCAAGGACACCGGCGTCCAGGCCTCGGTCAAGAACATCACCGTCACCGGCGACCAGTCGCTCAAGGACATCCTGTCCTTCAGCACCGCCGCCGACGGCACCACTACCGGCATGGCCAACACCAAGGCCGAAGACGCCGAAGTGGTCATCAACGGCATCACGGTCAAGAGCGGTTCGAACAACGTGTCCAAGGCCATCGACGGCGTCACGCTGAACCTGACCGAGAAAACCGAGGCCGGCAAGCCGATCACGCTCAAGCTCGAATCCGACACGTCGGTCGCCAACAAGGCCATCCAGGACTTCGTCAAGACCTACAACGCGCTGCAGACGACCATCAAGAACCTGACGGCCTTCGACGCAAAGGCCGCCACCAACCAGCCGCTGACCGGCGACGGCACCACGCGCTCGATCCAGTCGTCCGTGACCAACGCGCTGCAGGCCGTGCTGGGCGAAGGCACCGTCCGCTCGCTGGCCGACCTGGGCATCACCACCGACCCGCAGACGCGCCAGCTCAAGCTTGACCAGACCAAGCTGGACAAGGCGCTGACCGGCAACCCCGCCGACGTCACCAAGCTGCTGACCGGCGAACACGGCCTGGCCAAGAACTTCGAAGCCGCCTTCAAGGACGTGCTGGGCAGCACCGGTTCGCTGAAGACACGCACCGACGGCCTGGCCAAGACGATGAGCGACCTGGACGCCCAGCAAAAGCGCGCCAAGGCCGCCAGCGACGCGGAAATCGACCAGATGCGCACGCGTTTCGTGGCGCTGGACAAGTTCTACATGCAGATGCAGACCACCGCCAACTACCTGACCCAACAATTTGCGGCGATGAACAAATCGAGCAAATAACCTGTAGAAGATGCATTAATGACTTACGCCGCCCGCCGCCCCACAGGGTCCCAATCCGTCCGCTCCTACGCCGATATCGGCCTGGAAACCCAGGTGCTGGGCGCGAGCCCCGAGCGGCTGATCACCCTGCTGTACCTGGGTGCCCGGGCAGCGATCGGGCAGGCGCGCATCCACCTGCAGGAAGGTCGGGTCGCCGAGCGCGGCGCGGCTATCTCGAAAGCGATCAAGATCGTCGATGAAGGCTTGAAGACCGGGTTGAACATGGAGGCCGGCGGCGACATCGCCGCCAACCTCGCCCGGCTCTACGATTACATCGTCCGCACCTTGCTGACGGCAAATCTGAAAGCGGATACCGAGCAACTCGATATCGCCGACCGCCTGCTGGCGGACCTGGCCGAGGCTTGGCAAACCTCCATCGACCGACCGGCTGGCATAGCGCAGCCCTGATGGCCCAGAAACACAAATCCAGCCAGCCATCGAACGCCCGAGATTTCCATGACGTCCCTTACCCAGTACTCATCCCCCATTCTGGAACACTACCAGGAGATCGCTCTCATCACGGGCGAGATGTTGACGGCCGCCCAGGCCGGCGACTGGGATACGGCGATGGCCCACGGGCAGCAATACTGCGAGCTGGTCGAACGCCTGCGCATCGCGGAACCGACCGCGCCGCTGGATGAGGCCGGCCGCGCCATGAAATACGACCTGCTGGTGCGCATCCTGGAAAACGACGCCATGACGCGTGACCTGGCGCTGCCGCAACTGGCCCGGCTGGGCGAACTGCTGGGCCGCATGAAGCGCCAGCAGACCCTGCTCTCGGCCTACGGCTACCAGGCGCCTGAAGCATGAGCGTAGGTCCCGCGGCACTCGGCAATGTCCTAGTGCAGCGGTTGGACGCCGTGCTTGGCACGACGATGTCCGCCGCCAGCGCCAACCAGGTGTCCGGCGCGCGGCCGGATGCGGTCAGCCAGCCAGGCAACCTGGACAAGCCCGGCTCGGCCGACGGCTCCAATCGCGACCCCCGGCAAGGCATCCAGACCGGCGGCGCCCGCGGCGATCGCCCGGCCACCGTCATCGATGCCAAGACCGCGGCCGCCCTGGCGCTGGCCGCGCGCGGCCTGGTCACCAGCAGCGACACCACCGCCTCGGCGCCCACCACCCTCGGCACCACCGCACGC
>NZ_QHHO01000046.1:908805-970009 GCF_003184165.1 Achromobacter sp. RW408 | reverse complement strand
CCCTCCCATCCCCTTCCGCCGCGCGGGACAGAAGTACGCTTTCGTGGTCGTCGGCGTGATCTTCCTGGCGCTCCTGGTCTCGGCCGGCCTGCGCGCGTCTCCCAGCGTGCTGCTGGTGCCGCTGGAGCAAAGCTTTGGCTGGAATCGCAGCACCACTTCGTTCTCGGCCGCCGTCGGCATCTTCCTGTATGGACTGGTGGGGCCGTTCGCGGCGGCCGCGATGGAACGCTTCGGCGTGCGCCGCGTGCTGATCGCGGCGCTGTCGGTGATGTCCCTCTCGACCGCCGCCAGCGCCTACATGACCCAGCCGTGGCACCTGCTGCTGACCTGGGGCGTGTTCTCCGGCGTCGGCTCGGGCGCGGTCGCCGTGGTCATGGGCGCCACGGTGGTCAACCGCTGGTTCACGAAGCATCGCGGCCTGATGATGGGCTTGCTGACCGCCAGCACCGCCACCGGCACGCTGATCTTCCTGCCCATCCTCGCGGCGCTGGCGTCGTCCGGCGACTGGACCCGGGTGGTCTGGACCGTGGCGGGCGCCGCCGCCGCGCTGGTGCCGGTGGCCTGGTGGCTGGTGCCCGACCGCCCCGCCAGCGTCGGCCTGGTTCCTTTCGGCAGCGACCCGCATGAACCGCCCGCGCCCGCCACGCCGCGCACCGGCATGATCGCCGCCACCTTCGGCGCCCTGTCCCGCGCCGCCCGCACCCGCACCTTCTGGTTCCTGTTCGCCACCTTCTTCATCTGCGGCTTCACCACCAATGGGCTGGTCGGCACGCACCTGATCGCGCTGTGCGGCGACCATGGCATGCCCGAAGTGCAGGCGGCGGGGCTGCTGGCGATCATGGGCATCTTCGACCTGTTCGGCACCACCGCCTCCGGCTGGCTGACCGACCGCTACGATCCGCGCAAGCTGCTGTTCGTCTACTACGGGCTGCGCGGCCTGGCGCTGATCTATCTGCCCTATTCCGACTTCTCGTTCTACGGCCTGGCGATCTTCGCGGTGTTCTTCGGCCTGGACTGGATCGCCACCGTGCCGCCCACGCTGCGCCTGGCCACTGAAGCCTTCGGCGATCGCGAGGCGCCCATCGTGTTCGGCTGGATCGTCGCCGGCCACCAGTTGGGCGCGGCCAGCGCGGCCTGGATGGCGGGCGTGGTGCGCGAGTCGCAAGGCAGCTACCTGATGGCCTTCGTCGCGGCCGGCGCCACAGGTCTCGTCGCCGCCGTCATCGCCCTGCTGATCGGGCGCGAGCGGGTCGTGGCGCAACCCGCGTAGCCCGCCAGCGCGGCACAAAAAAAAGCCCGGCCTGGCGGCCGGGCTTTTCTCATGCGGCAAGCGGAACGCGGCTACGCCTCTTCCACTTCCCCCAGGTACGCGGCGCGCACCTTGGGATCGTGCAGCATGTCGGCGGCAGGACCGGACAGCGTGATCTCGCCGGATTCCATCACGTAGCCGCGGTGGCTGTTCTCCAGCGCCAGGCGCGCGTTCTGCTCGATCAAGAGGATCGTGACGCCTTCGCTGGCGATGGTGCGCACCACCTCGAAGACCTTCTCGACCATCAGCGGCGCCAGCCCCATCGAGGGTTCGTCCAGCAACAGCAGCTTCGGACGCGCGATCATCGCGCGGCCCATGGCCACCATCTGCTGCTCGCCACCCGAGAGCGTGCCCGCCGCCTGCTTGCGGCGTTCGGCCAGGCGCGGGAACAGCGTGAACACGCGGTCGGTGTCCTGCCGCACCTGCGCGGCGTCGCGCCGGATGTAGGCGCCCATCGCCAGGTTTTCCTCGATGGTGAGCTGGCCAAAGATGCCGCGTCCCTCGGGCACCATCACCAGGCCCTGGCGCACCAGCTCGTGCGACTTCTGGCCGCCGATGGACTGGCCGCCGTAGACCACTTCGCCGCCGGCCAGCGGCACCAGGCCGCAGATGGCGCGCAGCGTCGTGCTCTTGCCGGCGCCGTTGGCGCCGATCAGGCACACCAGTTCGCCTTCGTCCACGCGCAGGTCGATGCCGCGCACCGCGCGGATGCCGCCGTACGCGACCTGCAGGCCGCGCAGTTCCAGTAGGGGTTTGCTTGCCGTCGTCATGCCGGGCGCTCCTGATGAATCAGCGGATCCTGGGCGGCGCCCGCGCCCAGATACGCTTCAATGACCTTGGGGTCGCGCTGCACCTGGGCGGGTTTGCCCATGGCCAGCACCTTGCCGTATTCCAGCACCAGCACGCGATCGCACAGGCCCATGACCAGCTTCATGTCGTGCTCGATCAGCAGCACCGTGACGCCATCGTCGCGGATCTTCTCGATCAGCTTGCGCAGCACCACGGTTTCCGAGGCGTTCATGCCGGCGGCCGGTTCGTCCAGCGCCAGCAGCTTGGGATCGGTGGCCAAGGCGCGCGCGATTTCCAGGCGGCGCTGGTCGCCATAGGGCAGCGAACGCGCCACGTCGTTGGCGCGGTGGCCGATGCCGACGTAGTCCAGCAGCTCCTGGGCGCGGGCCTCGATGGCGGCTTCCTCGGCGCGCGTGCCGCGGGTGCGGAACACCGCGCCCAGCACGCCGGCGCGGGTGCGCATGTGGCGGCCGATCATGACGTTCTCGATCGCGCTCAGGTTGGCGAACAGACGGATGTTCTGGAAGGTACGCGCCAGGCCGGCGTGCGCCACCTCGTGCGGTTTCTTGCCCGACATCGAGGCGCCGTTGAAGGTGCAGCTGCCGTCTTCCGGGATGTACAGGCCCGTAAGCACGTTGAACAGCGTGGTCTTGCCGGCGCCGTTGGGGCCGATCAGGCCGTAGATCTCGCCCTGCTCGATGTCGAAACTGACGTCCGACAGGGCCTGCAGGCCGCCGAAGCGCTTGCCCAGTCCCTGGGCTTGCAGCAGTTTGCTCATGCCGCGCCTCCCTGCGTCTTGGTGGCCAGCTCGCGCTTGCGCACGGCCGACGGCCACAGGCCGGCGGGACGGAACAGCATCACGCACACCATCGCCAGGCCGAACAGCAGCATGCGGATGCCCTCGGGATCCAGCACCACCGCGCCGAACACCATCTGCTGCACCGGCTCGACCACGGCGCGCAGGAATTCCGGCAACGCGGCCAGGATCAGCGCGCCCAGGATCACGCCCGGGATGTGGCCCATGCCGCCCAGCACCACCATGCACAGGATGGAAATGGACTCCATCAGCGAGAAGCTCTCGGGGCTGACGAAACCCTGCATCGACGCGAACAGCGCGCCCGCCACGCCGCCGAACGAGGCACCCATGGCGAAGGCCAGCAGCTTGATGTTGCGGGTGTTGATGCCCATCGCCTTGGCGGCGATCTCGTCTTCGCGGATGGCTTCCCAGGCGCGGCCGATGCGCGAGTTCTGCAGGCGCACGCACACCAGGATGATGATCAGCGTCAGCGCCAGCAGCAGGTAGTAGTACTTCTCCGGCCCGGTCACGCGGATGCCCAGCAGGCTCTCGGTGCGGCCAAAGGCGAACTCGCCCACCTTGAAGGTATCGATGCGGTTGATGCCCTGCGGGCCGTTGGTGATGTTGACCGGCGCGTTCAGGTTGTTCAGGAAGATGCGGATGATCTCGCCGAAGCCCAACGTCACGATGGCCAGGTAATCGCCGCGCAACTTGAGCGTCGGCGCCCCCAGCAGCACCCCGAACAGGCACGCCACCGCCAGCGCGATCGGCAGGATCGCCCAGAACGGCAGGTGCAGCCCGAAGTGCGGCGAAGCCAGCAGCGCCCAGGTGTAGGCGCCCACCGCGTAGAACGCGATGTAGCCCAGGTCCAGCAGGCCGGCAAAGCCCACCACGATGTTCAGGCCCAGCGACAGCATCACGTACAGCAGCGCGAAGTTCAGGATGCGGACCCAGCTCTGGCCGGCCATGCCGATCACGAACGGCAGCACCGCCAGCACGATGCCGATCAGCGCGATGCCGATCAGGTTGCGGGTCGACAGCCCGCTGTTTTTCAGGGTGGTGCTCATGCGCGGTCCCCCACACGCTCGCCCAGCAGGCCGGACGGACGGAAAATCAGCACCAGCACCAGCACGAAGAACGCGAACACGTCCTGGTAGTGGCTGCCCAGGAAGCCGCCGGTCAGGTCGCCGATGTAGCCGGCGCCCAGCGATTCGATGATGCCCAGCAGCAGGCCGCCCGCCATGGCGCCGACCAGGTTGCCGATGCCGCCCAGCACCGCGGCCGTGAAGGCCTTCAGGCCCAGCATGAAGCCCATGGTGTACTGCGACACGCCGTAGTAGGTGGCGACCATCATGCCGGCCACCGCGGCCAGCGCCGAGCCGATCAGGAACGCCGCTGAGATCACGGTGTTGATGTTCACGCCCATCAGGCCGGCCACTTCGCGGTTCTGCGCGGTGGCGCGCATGGCGGTGCCCAGGCGCGTCTTGTGCACCACGGCCAGCAACCCGCCCATGATGAGCGCGGCGATCGCGACGATGGCGATCTGCAGCGTGCTCATGCGGGCGCCGAAGATCTCGAACACCTGCGGCGTCAGCACCTGCGGGAAGTTCAGATAGTTGCGGCCCCAGCCCATCATCGCCACGTTCTGCAGGATGATGGACACGCCGATGGCGGTGATCAGGGCGGCCAGGCGCGGCGCGCGGCGCAGCGGCCGGTAGGCCACGCGCTCGGCGGTCCAGCCCACGGCCATGCACAGCGGCACGGACACCAGCAGGCCCAGGCCCAGCACCATGAAGGCGGACGCGGACGGGTCGCCGCCGACCAGCGAGATGGCGATCGTGGTGGCCGCCATCGCGCCGATCATGACGACGTCGCCATGCGCGAAGTTGATCAGCCCGATGATGCCGTACACCATGGTGTAGCCAAGGGCGACCAGGGCGTACACGCTGCCGAGCGTGACGCCGTTAATCAGTTGTTGAATGAAGATATCCATAGGGGCCGTGGAAATAAGCCTGGAAAAATCGCGCGAGGATCGGATGCGGCGCGGCCCCGGGGGCCGCCTTCGCGCAAATCGCCGCCGCGCCGGGCGGCGCGCGCGGGGTCAATCAAGATGGCCAGGCGCGGCGGCGCCGCGTCCTGGCCGGGTCAGGCAGCCTTAGTTGGCCTGGCTGACCATCGTTTCAACCATCTCCCACTTGCCATTCTTGACTTCGTAGATGGTGACCGAGATTTCCTTCAGGTCGCCGTTCTTGTCGTAGGCGATGTGCTCGCTGGTGGCGCCCTTGCGGTTCAGCTTGGCCAGTTCCGGCAGGTACTTCTCGGGCTTGGCCGAACCGGCCGCTTCGATCGCCGCGATCATGTTCCAGGCGCCGTCATAGGCGTACGGCGCGTAGACGCCGGGGGCCTTCTTGAAGCGGGCCTGGTAGCGCTGCTCGAAGTCCTTGCCCGCGGCCATCTTGTCCAGCGGCACGCCGGCCAGCGAGGCGTAGGTGCCGTCGGCGGCGTCGCCGGCCAGCTTGATGAAGGTGTCGCTGCGGGTCATTTCACCCGAGACCAGCGGCGCCTTCAGGCCGAGCGTGGCCAACTGGCGCTTCATCGGGCCGGACTGCGCGTCCAGGCCGCCGTAGAAGATGGCGTCGGGCGCCGAGCCCTTGATGTTGGTCAGGATGGCCGTGAAGTCGTTGGCCTTGTCGGTCGTGTACTCGCGGCGCACCACCTGGCCGCCGGCGGCCTTGACGGCCTTCTCGACCTCGTCGGCCAGGCCCTGGCCGTAGGCGGTACGGTCGTCGATGATGGCGACCTTCTTGGCCTTCAGGCTCTGCACCATGAACTTGCCGACCGCGGCGCCCTGCTGGGTGTCGCTGGTCATCATGCGGAAGGTGGTTTCGTAGCCCTGCTTGGTGTACTCGGGCGAGGTCGCCATGGCGATCTGCGGCAGGCCGGCTTCGTGGTAGACGCGCGAAGCGGGAATCGTGGTGCCCGAGTTGAAGTGGCCCAGGATGCCGACGACGTTCTCGTCGACCAGCTGCTGCGCCACCTGCACGCCCACGCGCGGGTCGGCCTGGTCGTCGCGCGACACCAGCACGAACTTGGCGGGCTGGCCGTCGACCTTCACGCCCTTCTTGTTGGCTTCTTCCAGCGCCAGGTTCAGGCCGTTCTGCATGTCCTCGCCATAGTGCGACTGGGGACCGGTCAGGGGCGCGGCAAAGCCGAACTTGACGTCGGCGGCCTGCGCGGCCGCGGCCATGCCGACGGCGGCGATGCTGGCGGCGACAAGCTTCAAAGTGGTGCGAAACTTCATTGGAATCCTCCGGTATGTCGGATGTGGCTTTGTTATACCTGGGCTTTTGGGCCAGGTGATCTATTTGAGTGCGATTGCCGGGTTGCCACAATCGAACTTCAGGTGCGACCGGATTTTGCTTCCAGTGCAACCTCGCTAGATATTGGAGATAACCCTTGGTTTCCCAAGGGTTACCCCTCGGTCACGCTCAGCCGATGGTCATGAGGCTGGCGTTGCCGCCGGCCGCGGCCGTATTGACGCTGATGGAACGTTCGGTAAGCAGGCGTTCCGGCACATACGCGGCGCCGGCCGCCAACGCGTCCGAGGTCAGCCCATGCACCGCCAGGATCGCGCCCGGACGCTGCGCGATGCGCTGGTTCAGGGCGCGCAGCGTGTCGCCGTCGCCCTCGAACAGCACCGCGTGGTAGTCGGCCTGGTCGACCTCGCCATCGGCCAGGATACCCGCCTGGCCCTGCTGCTCGGCATCCAGCGTGGCCAGCAGCGCCTGCGCCGCCGGCGTGTCGGCGAACCAGGCGTGGTTGCCCGTCAGGCGCGCCGCGGCCCACTGGGCGCGCGCGCCGGTTTCGGTGGCCGCCACGCAGTAGACCGCGCCGCGCGGTTCCACCATATAGGTGTTGGTCTCGCCAGTGGGACCCGGCAGCGCGATGCGCTGCGGCAGCGGCGCCGCCGCGTCCAGCGCCGGCGGCAGGCCCTCGGGCCGCGTGCCCAGCAGGCGGTACATATACAGCGGGCCGCCGGCCTTGGGGCCGGTGCCCGACAGGCACTCGCCGCCAAAGGGCTGCACCCCGACCACCGCGCCGACGATGTTGCGGTTGACGTAGACGTTGCCGGCATGGACCTGGCCGGTCACGTGGGCAATGGTTTCGTCGATGCGGGTGTGCACGCCGAAGGTCAGGCCGTAGCCGGTGCCATTGATGGCGTCCAGCAACGCGTCCAGCTCATCGCGGGCGTAGCGCACCACGTGCAGCACCGGGCCGAACACTTCGCGCGTCAGTTCGCTGATGTGGTCGATCTCGATGATGGTGGGCGCCACGAAGGTGCCGTGGCGGCATTCGCCGTTCAGCTCGACCTGGTCCACCCGGTGGCCGGCCGTGCGCATCGCGTCGATGTGGCGCTGGATGCCGTTGCGCGCCTCGGTGTCGATGACCGGGCCGACGTCGACCGACAGGCGGTCCGGGTTGCCCACGCTCAGTTCGCGCATCGCGCCGCGCAGCATGGTCAGGACGTGATCGGCGTTGTCTTCCTGCACGCATAGCACGCGCAGCGCGGAACAGCGCTGGCCGGCCGAATCGAAGGCCGAGCTGAGCACGTCGAATACCACCTGCTCGGACAGCGCCGACGAATCCACCACCATGGCGTTCTGGCCGCCGGTCTCGGCGATCAGCGGAATGGTATGGCCGTCGTCGTCCAGCCGATCGGCCAGCGTGCGCGCGATGATGCGCGCCACGTCGGTCGAGCCGGTGAACATCACGCCACGCACGCCGGGGCTGGCCACCAGTTGCGCGCCCACGGTCTCGCCACGGCCGGGCAACAGTTGCACCGCGCCGGCCGGCACGCCGGCGGCGCGCAGGATCGCCACCGCCTGCGCCGCGATCAGCGGCGTCTGCTCGGCGGGCTTGGCCAGCACGGTGTTGCCGGCGGCCAGCGCGGCCGCGACCTGGCCGGTGAAGATGGCCAGCGGGAAATTCCAGGGGCTGATGCACAGCACCGTGCCCAGCGGGCGGTGCGTGTCGTTGCTGAATTCGCGGTCAGCCTGGTCGGCGTAGTAGCGCAGGAAGTCCACCGCCTCGCGCACTTCGGCGATGGCGTTGGGCAGCGACTTGCCGGCCTCGCGCACGATCAGGCCCAGCAGGGTCTGCATCTGCTCTTCCAGCAGTTGCGCGGCGCGGCGCAGGCATTGCGCGCGCTCGGCCACGGGGGTCGACTGCCAGATGGGCGCGGCATTGGCCGCGGCGCGCAGGGCGGCCTCGGCTTCTTCGCCATTGGCCTCGATGACATGGCCGACCACGTCGCGCAGGTTGGCGGGGTTGCGCACCTCGATGGCGCGCGCCGCGTCCCAGGCGCCGTCGCCCTCGCCCAGCATGGGCGCGGCGCGCCAGGGCGTGGCGGCGCTGGTCAGCAGCGCGGCCGACAGCGAGCCCAGGCGGTGTTCGTTGCTCAGGTCCAGGCCGGCGGAGTTGGCGCGCGCGCCCTGTTGCGGATTGCCGTAAAGCTCGCGCGGCAACGGAATCTTCTCGTGCGGCGCGCCCAGCGGCACGATGCGCGAGGCGGCCTCGACCGGGTCGGCCACCAGGGTCTCGACCGGAATGCTCTCGTCGCCGATCAGGTTGACGAACGAGGTATTGGCGCCGTTTTCCAGCAGGCGGCGCACCAGGTAGGCCAGCAGCGTTTCGTGCGTGCCGACCGGGGCGTAGATGCGGCACGGACGGTTCAGCTTGCCCTGCGCCAGCGGCCCGACCACCTCGTCATACAGCGGTTCGCCCATGCCGTGCAGGCACTGGAATTCATACTGGCCCGGGTAGTAGTTCTGGCCAGCCAGCTGGTAGATCGCCGACAGCGTGTAGGCGTTGTGGGTGGCGAACTGCGGATATACGGCTTCCGGCGCGCCCAGCAGCTTGCGGGCGCAGGCCAGGTAGGCCACGTCGGTGTAGACCTTGCGGGTGTAGACCGGATAGCCCTCCAGGCCATCGACCTGGGCGCGCTTGATCTCGCTGTCCCAGTAGGCGCCCTTGACCAGGCGCACCATCACGCGATGACGGCTGCGGCGCGCCAGGTCGATGACGTAGTCGATGACGAACGGCGCGCGCTTCTGGTAGGCCTGGATCACGAAGCCGATGCCATTCCAGCCTTCCAGCTCGGGCGTGAAGCACAGCGCCTCCAGCAGATCCAGCGAGATTTCCAGGCGGTCGGCTTCTTCGGCATCGATGTTCAGGCCGATGTCGTAGCTGCGCGCCAGGATGGTCAGCGCCTTCACGCGCGGCAGCAGCTCGGCCATGACGCGTTCGCGCTGGGCGCGCGAATAGCGCGGGTGCAGCGCCGACAGCTTGATGGAGATGCCGGGGCCTTCATAGATGCCGCGGCCGGCGGCGGCCTTGCCGATGGCGTGGATGGCCTGCTCGTACGAAGCGTAATAGCGCTCGGCGTCCTCGGCCGTAGTGGCCGCTTCGCCCAGCATGTCGTACGAATAGCGGAAGCCGCGGCCTTCCATCTTGCGGTTGTTGGCCAGCGCCTCGGAAATGGTCTGGCCCGACACGAATTGCTCGCCCATCATGCGCATGGCGATGTTCACGCCCTTGCGCACCAGCGGCTCGCCGCCCTTGCCGATCAGGCGCGTCAGCGCCTTGGACAGCGACTGCTCGCTGCTCACGGCCACCAGCTTGCCGGTGATCATCAGGCCCCAGGTGGCGGCGTTGACGAACAGCGACTGCGAACCACCCATGTGCGATTTCCAGTCGCCGCGCGAGACCTTGTCGCGGATCAGCGCATCGCGCGTGGCGCGGTCGGGAATGCGCAGCAGCGCCTCGGCCAGGCACATCAGCGCCACGCCCTCCTGGCTGGACAGCGAGAATTCCTGGATCAGTCCCTCGACGCCGCCGCCGCTGCGCTTGCCGCGCAGCTTCTTGACCAGGTCGGTGGCCATCGCATGCACTTTTTCCAGGTTCGGCATGCGTGCCTGGCCCAGCAACAGCGGCACGCACTCGGGCTCGGGCCGGCGATAGGCCGCCGTGATGGCCGCGCGCAGCACCGATTGCGGCTGCACGTCCTGGCCGAACTCGTAGAACGGCGGCGTGGCGGCGGCCTGGTGCTCACCGCCGTCTTCATCGCCTCCCTCGTCGCCGCCCAGGTGGGACATCTCGGCCGGCAGGTGGCCACGCTCGATCTTGTCCAGGTAGGCGAGAATCGCCTGCTTGTGCAGCCAGTGCGGCGTGCAATTGAGTTTTTGCGCGGCGGCCTTCAGGCGGTCGCGCAGCGCGTCATCGACCTTGACGCCGAGGGTGGTGCTGGCCATAAGAGATTGCTTCCTGTCGCATGGCAGAGGTCACACCGGGCACGCAAAGGGGCCCGGCATCGGTAGGACCGTATGCTAGTCAGGTTGCAACCTGGTTTGTATTAAGGTTAACCCTAGGGGTTAACCGTTTGAGATCACGGCAGGTTTTGGCGCTCTGCCCGTCCCCGTTTATGACTTGTCCGCATCGGGCAGCGGCGAGCAGCCCAGCATCTGTACCGCGCCGCCGCTATCCGGCGTCTGCCCGCGCATGGCGGACGCCATGGCGCCCGCCAGCGCGGCCACCGCGCGCTGCTGCGCGGCGACCAGCGCCGGTATGCCGGCCTGCGTCACGGTTTCGGTGACGACGCTGCGGCACAGCAGACCCTGGCCCTTGAGGTTTACCGGCCGCACCCGCCAGGTTGCGTCCAGTTGCGCCATGCTGCCCGACACCAGATCAAACCGCTGCACGTCGGTCTGGACCCGCCACACCGGCGCGGCGGGACCGGGCTTGACCACCTGCACGTCCAGCGCGCCCAGGTCGTGCTTGAGCGCGTCGGAGAGCGCGCCACGGATCTCGTCACCCAAGGGCGAACTCCAGCGCTCGGAATACATCGCCGCCACGCTGCCGTCGCCCGTGCGCACCATCAATTGCGGCTGATCCGCCTGCGACGCGACGTTGACACCCTGCACTTCCAGCAGGAACGGCGCGGCTGCGCGGGGCACGGCCGGGGGCTTCGGCGCCGGCCCTTGCAGCGTGTAGTAATGCACGGGCGGCGATGAGGCGCAGGCGGCCAGCAGCAGCGGCAGGGCCAGCAACGCCAGGCCGCGGCCAAACGCGCCGGAACGGGAAGTCGGGAAGGGGCGGAAACGGAGTCGGGTCATGGGTTCAGTTCCTGACGGGGCCGGCGCCGGGGATCGGGTCCTGGCCGCGGCCGCGCAGCAGCGATTCGGGATTCGATTGCAGGAAGTCGGCCAGCGCCCGCAGCGAACGGGCGGCGCGGCTCAATTCCTGCATGGCCTTCTCGGCGTTGACCGGCAGCGAGGCATCCGAGGCCAGCAGCGCATTGAGGTTGGCCATGGAGTCGCGCGCCTGCTTGAGCACGCCCTGGGCCTCGGGCGCGACCTGCTTGTCCAGGCGGTTCATCAGCTTGGAGGTGCTGGCCAGCGTGGTCCGCAGGTCCTCGCCGATCTTGTCGAACGGAATCTTGTCGATCTTGGCGACGATGTTGCTGACCTGCTGCTGCAATTGGTCGAGCTGGCCCGGCACGGTCGGGATCATGGCCGGCGTGGTCATCTTGAATTCCACCGGCTTGACGTTGGGGAACTCGTCCAGCACCACGTACAGCTGGCCGGTCAGCAGGTTGGCGGTACGCAACTGGGCGCGCAGGCCATGCTTGATCATGATGCCCAGCAGGCGTCCGCCGGCCTCGTCGCCGTCCTTGATGGCGTGCTCGCGCACCTCGTCGTAGACCCGGCCCAGGCGTTCCGGATACAGCGTGGCGTCCACCAGCGCGAAGAAGCGCTTGCTGACGGGATCGAAATCCATGTTGATCTGGGTGACGTTGCCCAGCGTGATGCCCGAGAAGTCGATCGCCGCGCCCACCGCCAGGCCGCGGATCGACTGATCAAAGCGCATGCGGATCGGGAAGGCTTCGCCGTCCGGGTTGGCCTTGGCCGCCGCCTCCGTGGCATACAGCTCGAAGTGCGTATCGGCCGCCGCCGGCGTGTTGGCGTCGCGCGCGCTGTAGACCGGCTCGAACGCCACGCCGCCCACCGCCATCGACACCAGCGACTGGGTGCGGACCTTCAGGCCTTCGGCGTTGACGCTGAAGTCCACGCCGCTGGCGTTCCAGAAACGGGTGCCATTGGTCACGAACTTGTCGTTGGGCGCGTCGACGAATACCTCGACATTGACGGCATTGCCGGTCTTGTCGAGTTCGTAGCCGATCACGCGGCCCACGTTGATGCGGCGGAAATACACCGGCGAACCGATGTCCAGCGACCCCAGGTCCGCCGCCTTGAGCTTGAAGCGCTTGCCGGCGCGGTCATGCGTCACGGCGGGCGGGGTTTCCAGGCCGACGAAATGCAGCTTGGTCGCCTTCTTGGACGAGTCCTTGCCCTCGACCGCATCGACGCCGATGTAGGCGCCGGACAACAAGGTGCCCAGGCCCGACACGCCGCTGACGTCCAGGCGCGGGCGCACCACCCAGAAGTTGGTGCCCTCGCGCGCCAGATCGGCCACATCCTTGGACAGCTCGGCCTGCACCACCACCTTGCTGCGATCGGCGTTGAAACCGATGGACCTGACGGTGCCGACGTTCACGTCCTTGTAGCGCAGCTGGGTCTTGCCGACTTCCAGCCCTTCGGCCGTATTGAATTCGATCGACAGGTCGGGGCCGGCCTGCATCCAGGTGCGCACCACCAGCGACAGGCCCATCAGCGCCGCAACGACGGGCACCAGCCAGATCCATGAAATCCGGCTCTTGCGCTTGCGCGAGATCGTGGGTGACGCGTACTTCCCTTCACCAGATCCAGGTGCTTGGTCGGACATCGGTTTTTCCTTTTCTTCTTGAACAACGCCAGGCGGCAGACAGCGCCGCGCCGGACTCAGCCCGCTTCCACGCCAGCGGACGCCGGGCGCCGGCCCGCTGCCGGCTCCGTGGCGTCCAACTCACTTACCGCTTCCAGGTCCCAACTGCGGCGCAGGTCGAAGCTCATGGCTGACAGCATGGTCAGGATGACCACCACGCCGAAGGCCGCGGCGCCCGCGCCGGCACTGATTTCCATCAGGCCCTGGAAATCGGCCAGGGCCGCCAGCAGGATCACGACGAACACGTCCAGCATCGACCATTGGCCGATGAATTCGACCATCTGGTACAGCCGCGTGCGCGGGCGCAGGTTGGTGGTGCTGCGCCACTGCTCGGTCAACAATAACAGGATCAGCGCCAGCAACTTGGTCAGCGGCACCGCCACGCTGGCGATGAAGACGATCAGCGCGATGTCCCAGGAGCCCATGTCCCACAGTTCCACCACGCCGCCCAGGATGGTGTGGGCGCTGTCGCCCAGCACCGAACTGACTTTCATCACCGGCAGCACGTTGGCGGGAATATAGAACACCACGGCCGCCAGCAACAGGGCCCAGGTGCGATTCAGGTGATCGGGCTTGCGGTAATGGACCACGGCGTGGCAACGCACGCAGTGGTGTTCTTCCTCGGGATCGGCGTCGCGCGGCACGGCCTGCACCTGGCCACAGACATGACAGCCTGTCAGCACCACGTCGGGGCCGGCCTCGGGCACGTGCACCGGCACCACGCCCTCGCTTTCGGCGTAGCGCCACAGCACGTGCGGCGTCAGGCGGCCCAGCATGGTCAGGAAGATGGTGAGCACGCCAAAGGCGAACAGGCCGATGCCGGGCGAAACGGCCGCCATGCCGGCCAGCTTGACCACCGCCACCAGCACGCCGAGCAGGAACACCGGCACCATGCACCATGGCCGCAACAGGCCCAGCAATCGCATCGCGCCTCGGAACGCCGCCGGCTCGACGCCGCGCGACAGCGGGCCCAGCACCCACAACAACACCGCCAGCTGGACCAGCGGCAGCACGAAGCCCGCCAGCCCGGTCATGACGGCCACGGTGTAATGCCCCTGGCGCCAGGTGATGTCGATGGCATCGAGCAGCGAGGCCTGCTGCACCATGCCCTGCACCGACATCGAGGCGACCGGATAGGCATTGGCCACGCCGAAGATGATCAGCGCGGCGATGGCAAGCGCCAGCCAATTGGACAAAGTAAGCCCGCTGTAGCGCCACAGGGTGGCACCGCAGCGGGCGCAATTGGCGGTCTCGCCAGGTTCGAGCTGATGTCGGCGATAGATGCTTGCGCAGTGCTCGCACTCGATCAGCGGCTGGCTCTCCGCGGTCGTCATAGGCAGGGCCTGCTCCCCCTAAAAGAAGCCTCGCACAGGCCTGTAATCGGCTGCCAGGCTAGGCGTGATCGCCGCCGCGTGGCTCCGCCACGCAAGGTGAGCGCAACGACGCCTGGCAGCCGATTACAGGCCTGCCCGAAGGGTGAGTACCCAAATGAGCGCCTCTCAGCGTTGCGAATGCTCGCCGGGGGGCCGCCACGACTGCGCTTCGCGCCTTGATAGTCACTCATTTGGGTACTCATGCGAGGCTTCTTTTAGGGGGAGCAGGCCCTCATTCGACGAGTTCGACTTCCTGCTTGTCCGGGGCGGCCGACGGCGGCTTGCCGTGGTCGTCGAAGTCCAGCGTGACCTTGCCGGCCTCGTCCAGGTCCACCGTGACGGTGCCGCCATCGACCAGCTTGCCGAACAGCAGCTCGTCGGCCAGCGCGCGCCGGATGGTGTCCTGGATCAGGCGCTGCATCGGCCTGGCGCCCATCAGCGGGTCGAAGCCTTCCTTGGCCAGGTGCTCGCGCAGGGCCGTGGTGAACACGGCTTCGACGCGGCGCTCGTGCAACTGGTCTTCGAGCTGCATCAGGAACTTGTCGACCACGCGCAGGATGATCTCGCGATCCAGCGGCGCGAACGGGATGATCGCATCCAGCCGGTTGCGGAACTCGGGCGTGAACATGCGGCGGATTTCCGCCATTTCGTCGCCCACCACACGCGAATTGGCGAAGCCGATGGACGGACGGTTCAAGGTCTCGGCGCCCGCGTTGGTCGTCATGATGAGGATGACGTTGCGGAAGTCCGCCTTGCGGCCGTTGTTGTCCGTCAGCGTGCCATGGTCCATGACCTGCAGCAGGATGTTGAAGACGTCCGGGTGGGCCTTTTCGATTTCATCGAGCAGCAGCACGCAATGCGGCTGCTTGGTGATGGCCTCGGTCAGCAAGCCCCCCTGGTCGAAACCGACGTATCCCGGCGGCGCGCCGATCAGGCGCGACACCGCATGGCGTTCCATGTACTCGGACATGTCGAAGCGCAGCAGCTCCACGCCCAGCGTGAAGGCCAGCTGGCGCGCGACTTCGGTCTTGCCGACGCCGGTGGGGCCGGAGAACAGGAAGGCGCCGATCGGCTTTTCCGGCTTGCCCAGGCCCGAGCGCGCCATCTTGATGGCGGCGGACAAGGCCTCGATGGCGTTGTCCTGGCCGAACACGACGGTCTTGAGGTCGCGGTCGAGCGTGGCGAGCTTGCTGCGGTCGTCGTTGGAAACCGACTGCGGCGGAATGCGCGCGATCTTGGAAACGATGTTCTCGATGTCGACCTTGCCGATCACCTTCTTCTGGCGCGAACGCGGCAACAGGCGCTGCGCGGCGCCGGCCTCGTCGATCACGTCGATGGCCTTGTCGGGCAGGTGGCGGTCGTTGATGAAGCGCGCCGACAGCTCGGCGGCGGCCGACAGCGCGGCGGCCGAATAGCGCACGTTGTGGTGTTCCTCGAAGCGGCTCTTCAGGCCGCGCAGGATCTGCACGGTCTGCTCGACGCTGGGCTCGGCCACGTCGATCTTCTGGAAGCGGCGCGACAGGGCGTGGTCTTTCTCGAAGACACCGCGGTATTCGGTGTACGTGGTGGCGCCGATGCACTTGAGCTGACCCGAGGACAGGGCCGGTTTGAGCAGGTTGGAGGCATCCAGCGTGCCGCCCGAGGCCGAGCCGGCGCCGATCAGCGTGTGGATTTCGTCGATGAACAGGATGGCGTCGGGATTGCCGCGGATCTGCTTGAGCACGCCCTTCAGGCGTTGCTCGAAATCACCGCGGTACTTGGTGCCCGCCAGCAGCGCGCCCATGTCCAGCGCGAACACTTGCGCGGCCTGCAGGATCTCGGGAACCTCGCCGCGCGTGATGCGCCAGGCCAGGCCCTCGGCGATGGCGGTCTTGCCCACCCCGGCCTCGCCGACCAGCAGCGGGTTGTTCTTGCGGCGGCGGCACAACACCTGGATCACGCGCTCGACTTCGTGCTCGCGCCCGATCAGCGGGTCGATGCGCCCGGCCAACGCCGCGGCGTTCAGGTCGGTCGCATACTGGTCCAGCGGCGACTGGCGCGATTCGCCCTGTTCTTCACCATTGGTTTGCTGCTCTTTCTGCACGGCGGCGGACTCCACCTGTGGCTGTTTGGTAATGCCATGCGACAGGAAATTCACCACGTCCAGCCGCGTCACGCCCTGCTGTTGCAGGTAGTACACGGCGTGCGAATCCTTTTCGCCGAAAATGGCCACGAGCACGTTCGCGCCGGTGACCGGCTTCTTGCCGGTGCCGCCCGCGGACACGTGCATGATCGCGCGCTGGATGACGCGCTGGAAACCCAGCGTGGGCTGGGTGTCGACTTCCGCGCCGCTGGGGATCACCGGCGTGTTTTCCGAAACGAACTGACGCAGGTTGCGGCGCAGGTCATCCAGGTTGGCGGCGCAGGCGCGCAACACTTCGACGGCGGAAGCGTTATCGAGCAGCGCGAGCAACAGGTGCTCGACGGTAATAAATTCGTGCCGGGCCGAACGGGCCTCGACAAAAGCCATATGCAGGCTGACTTCAAGCTCTTGGGAAATCACGCTTCCTCCGTAACGCATCGAAGCGGGCAAATACACGATTCATATTCTATGCCGATCAGGGCGTAACGCCAGCGATTTCAAAAACCACGCTGTCATGACGGCCTTGCGCGTCCATGACGGTAAGCGTATACCGTCCGTCCCGCGTCAGCACCAGATTAAACGGACGACCCGACGCGGCATGACCCACCACGCGACCATCGAGCATCCACCAAACTTCGCCTTCGGCGCCCTGCACATCCACATCCACCGCCACCTGCGCGCTGCCAGGCACCGGCCGCAATACCGACCCGGTGGCCACGCCCCCCAGGCGCAACGGCCCTTGGGTGGCATCGGCATAGCCGGCGAACGACGGCGGCACCGTGTCATTCAAGGCCCAGGCCGCGCGCTGCTCGGGGCATTCGCCCGACGGCACGCTGCCCAGCCGGTAACCCAGCGGCCAGCAGGTCACGACCGGCTGCACCGTGGCGGGCCGCACGCGCACGTGCTGGGCGCCTTCCGGCAGGGCCGCCACGATATCCTGTAGTAGCGGCGCCGCCACATTCGCCCCGAAAAATCCGGGGTTGGGGGTGCCGTCCGGCCGGCCTACCCACACGCCGATCGTCCAGCTGTCGGTCACACCGACCGCCCAGGCATCCCGGAATCCGAAACTCGTCCCGGTTTTCCAGGCCAGTTGCCGCGCCGGGCTGCCCGACTGATAAAAGGGCCGGTCCGGGTGGCCGCCGCCTTCCAGGATGTCACGCACGATCCAGGCCGCGCCAGCACTCATCATACGGGACTCGACCCGGGGCTGCTCCGGCCGCAGGCGCGCGCGCCCGGAAATGCCGCCACGGGCCAGGGCCCGATAAGCACCCACCAGTTCTTCCAATGTGGTGCCGCCCCCGCCCAAAATCAAGCTCAGATTCGGTTCGGCCCCGGCCGGCAAACGTAACCAGACCCCGCCCGTCAGCATAACCGACGCAAAGCGGGTCGGCCCGACGCGGTCCAGCAGGTCCACCGCCGGCACGTTGAGCGAGCGCTGCAGCGCCTGCGCCACGCTGACCGGCCCCGAGAACGACGCCTGGAAATTGCCCGGCGCGTAGCCGCCAAACGACAGCGGCGCATCGATCAGCAGGCTTTCCGAGTGGATCAGGCCGTCGTCCAGCGCCTGGGCGTACAGGAACGGCTTGAGCGTCGAGCCGGGCGAGCGCACGCCGCGCACCATATCCACGTGGGCGTAGCGGGAATCATCGGAAAAATCGGCGGAACCGGCGTAGGCCTTGACCTCCAGCGTGTCGTTGTCCATCACCAGCACCGCCATCGAAACCTTGGGCGGCAGGTTGTCGACGCGGTCCAGCAGCATGCGCTCGACCGCGGCCTGCATGTCGGCGTCCAGCGTCGAGGTCAGCAGCGGCGGACGGCTGCCGGGACGGCGCGAACCCGCCTGCGGCCGGCCGGCCTCCTGCAACAGGCGCTGCGCCGCCAGCGGCGCCAGCCAGCGTGCCCGCAGCGGCGGCGCCACCACCTGCTCGATCTTGGCGTCAGCCACCTCGGCCGGCGTCCAGCGGCCCAGCTCCACCATGCGGTCCAGGACCTTGTCGCGCGCCGCCTGCGCGGCCTGGGGATGGCGGTCCGGCCGCAGCCGCGACGGCGCCTGCGGCAAGGCGGTCAGCATGGCGGCCTCGGCCGGGCTGAGATCGCGCGCCGGCTTGCCCAGCCACAGGCGCGAGCCCATTTCCACGCCCTCGACAATGCCGCCCATGGGCGCGTGGGTCAGGTACAGCGACAGGATCTCGTCCTTGCTGTAGTGCATTTCCAATTGCACCGCGCGCCAGGCCTGGCGCAGCTTGGCGCTCATCGAGCGCGACGGTTTGCCGGCCAGTTGCGGGTCGATCAGGCGCGCCACCTGCATCGTCAGGGTCGAACCGCCCGAAACGATGCGGCGGTTGGTGGCCCATTGCCAGCCGGCGCGCGCCAGCGACACCGGGTTGACGCCGGGGTGCCAGTAGAACCAGCGGTCCTCGTAGGTCAGCAGCGTATCGAGGTAGTGCGGCGACACCTGGTCAGGCTTGACCGGGTAGCGCCAGATGCCGTCGCGGCTGGGATAGTTGCGCAGCGGCGTGCCGTCGGCGGCGACCACCACGGCCGCGCCGCCGGAGTCGATGGTCGGCAAGGGATAGAGGCGGTCGAGCACGAATAACAACGCGGCCAGCGCTGACAACACGCTGGCCGCGAAGAGTCCGCGCCGCCGCCAGCGGCGGGCGCGCGAGGCGCCCGCCGGCGGGGTGGCGGCGGTGTTCAAGGACGCTGCTTGGCGCTGCGATCGCGGATCTCGACCGTGCTCCATTGCTCGCCTACGCCACGGATCTCGGGCCGGTACATGTCTTCGGCCACGGTCGACGGCACCGCGTAGCGGCCCGGCGTCACGACCCGCACCAGGTAGAACACGTCCACCTTGCCGCGACCCAGCGAAACCGCCGCAACATAACGATCATCGCGGAATTCGCGGTGCTTGATGTTGGGGTCGGCCATTGCGTCGGCCACGCGGCGCCCGCCGATGCTCCAGTCCTGCATTTCGGGGCTTTGCGACAGGTTCAGGTTCTCGACCTCGAAGCCGGCGGGCACGCGGTCCACCAGCAGGCCATCCGGGATGTTCTGGTTGGCGCTGGCCTGGACCCACACCACCAGCATGTCGCCGGTCTGCAGCGTGCCGCCATCCCACGGCTTGCCGTCCGGACGGTACCAGCCGCGCTTGAGCTGGATCACGTCGTTGCGCGGCGCGGGCACCGTGGTCGGGCTGCCCTGGATGTCGTACTCGATGAAGAGCGACTGGCTGCCGGTGTTGAGCAACTGCGTGCCGGCCAGCTCGGCCGCGCTCAGCGACACGGTGCGGTCGGACCTGCCGCCTTCCAGCTCCTTACGCACGCCGTTGACGGTCAGCGCGGCCTGCCACGGGGTCGACTTGTCGCCGCCGGCGGCGCGCGCGGCCAGCAGCAGGGCCATCTGTTCCTGCGTCGACAGGTACGAACGGTTGCCCATGCGCGCGGCCAGTTGCGTCATCAGGTTCTCGACGCGGTCATGGCGCAGCTCGTACTGGTTGGCCAGCGCGTACGCCAGCGCGTAGTCGCGCACGGCGCTGCCGTAGTCGCCGAGCCAGTCGTCGTAGTAGCTGTTGGCGCGGCGGGTGATGCCGTATTCGCGCGTCATGGCCAGGTCGAGCGCGCTCTTCATGCGCCCTTCGTCGCCCATCAGCTTGAACGCGGCGGCCAGCTGGATCAGGGGCAGCGGCGAACGCGCGCGGTCCTGGTAGTTGTCGAACAGCTGGCGAACCGTCGACAGCGGCGCCTTCTTGTCACGCGCCAGCGCCAGGGCGGCCGTGGCCAGGCCGGCGAAGCGGCGATGGTCTTCGCGCAGCACGCTCAGCCCGCTGCTGTCCAGGCGGCCCGACTCGAAGTCGCGCTTCAGGTTGGCCGACCAGGTGCCGAACGAACCGCTGCTCTGCTGCACCTGCTCCAGCAGCCACTGGCGCGAACGGTCCAGCGAGGCCTCGGGGATGGTGAAGCCCTTGTCGCGCGCATCCTGCAGGAAGCCCACGGCGTAGGCCGTCAGCCACACGTCGCGCGCCGAAGAACTGCTCCACAGATTGTAGGAGCCGACGGCGTTGCGCATGCCGGACAGGCGGCCGATGGCGCCAGCCACCTTGGCTTCGCGCTCGGCCTGGGTGCGCGGCTTGAGGCCGAACTGCTTGGCCGCTTCTTCGTCGATCAGCACCCACGGCAGGGTCGCGCTGATGGTCTGCTCGGTGCAACCATAGGGGTAGTTGAGCAGGCCTTCGACCACGCGGTTGACGTTGATCGGCGGACGGTTCGAGACCGTCATGCTGACCGTGGTGGAGTCCGGATAGTAGGACGCCACCCACGACGCCTGCGGCGTGTTCGACTCGCCCGGGTTCAGGCGCAGGCGGCGCACCTGGCGCTCGGCCGCGTAGGCCGGCTGCACCTGCAGCACTGATTCGCGCACGATGTGGATCGGCTTGGCGCCGCCCTGCCCGTCCACGGTCAGGCGCATCAGGCCCAGGCCATACGAGCCGGTGGTGCTGGCGGTGAAGCGCAGCGTGGTGCGTTGCTTGTCCTTGAGCGTCACGGTGCGGGTGCCGTCGACGATGCCGACCGGATCCAGCGCTTCCAGCTTGACCGTCACCTTCTGGTCGGAGCCGCTCAGGTTGGTCACGTCCAGCGCGATGGCGGCCTGGTCGCCCGGGGTGATGAAGCGCGGCGTGTTCAGCTCGGCCACGATCGGCGCCGCCACCACCATTTCGGCGTCGGTGCTGCCGTAGTTGTCGGCGGTGAACGCGACGGCCATCAGGCGCAGCGTGCCGTTGAAGTCGGGCAGGTCCAGCGGGATGTCGGCCTCGCCCTTGTCGTTGAGCTTGACCGGACCCGAGAACAGGTCGACCAGCTTGACCTTCTTGGGCAGGCTCTTGCTGTCGCCGCGCATGGCGGCGTCGCCGCCCCACTTCAGCTTGCCCTTGGTGCCGTCCATCTTCTCGATCAGCTTGCCGTACATGTCCAGCAGTTCGGGCGCGTAGCGGTGCTTGCCGAAGAAGAAGTCCAGCGGATCGGGCGTGCGGTACTGGTTGATGTTGAGGATGCCGACGTCGACCGCCGACAGCGTCACCATGGCCTGCTTGCCCTGCGCGCCATCGACCTTCACGCGGACCGTGGTCTTGGTCTCGGGTTCGGTCTTGGCGGCGGCGCTCAGCTTGACGTCGAGCTTGCGGTCGGCGCTGGCGATCGGCAGGAACGTCAGGCCCAGCGCGCGCGCCGGCGTCACGCGGTCGCCTTCGCTGCCGGGGCGGAACACCGCCGCGGCCACGTACAGGTCATGGCGCTTCCAGCTCTTGTCGATCGGGATTTCCACTTGCGTGCCGGTCGCCTTCACGGCCACCCAGGTCGACCACAGCATGCGGTCGCCTTCGACGGTGATCAGGGCCTGGCCGTCGTGCGGCGGCGTCAGGGTCAGCTTGACGCTGTCGCCCGGCTTGGCGGGCACGCCTTCCAGCTTCATCTGGACGCGATCGGGGCGGTTGCCCATGGCGTCGGCGTCCTGGGCGTCCCAGCCCGCGTAGAAGCGGTAGCGCAGGGTTTCGCCGGTCTCGGGATCGGCGATTTCCAGGCGGTAGCGGCCCCACTTGACCGGCACCGTGAACTGGCTGCGGTCCTTCAGCGCGATCTCGCGCGAGTCCAGCAGTTCCTCGGTTTCGGTGTAGCCGCTGTTCCAGCCGCGCTGGTCGTCAAAGCGCCAGTAGTACTGGCGTTCCTCGCGGTACAGGCGCATCTGGGCCTGCGCCAGCGGCGCGATCTTGCCCTGCGCATCCACGCGCAGCACTTCGAAGGCGGCCGGGGCGCCTTCGCGCGCGACATCGCTGTCGAACTGCGGACGCACGGCAATCAGCTTGTCGGCGGGCCAGACGCTGCGCTCGATCGAGCGCACCACCGGGCGGCCGCCCGATTCCAGCAGGCTGGCCGAAACCCGCACCTTCATCGGCGAATGGGTGCCTTCGGTGCGCGGTTCGACCTCCAGTTGCGCGGCGCCGGTCGAATCCAGCGCCGCTTCCGGCAGTTCCTCGAAATGGCGGCGCGAATCATCGTCCACGTCGCCGAAAATGAAGCCGGGCCATTGCTGCGGCAACGCGTAGCGGTCGCGCTTGACCTGGAAGCTGGACAGCAGGCGGTTGCCGGCGGCCGGCGCGCCATACAGATAGTCGCCCTGCACGTCGACGGTCAGGGTGTCGTCCGGCGACAACACGTCCTGGTCGGAGGTCAGCGCCATCTTCATGCGTTCGGGCAGGAATTCCTCGACCTGGAACTTCCAGGAGGCATCCGGCGCGCGCGAAGCGGGATCGACGCGCAATTCCAGCATCCAGGCGCCGGTCTGGGCGTCCGGCGGCAGATCGATGGCGCGTTCGACGTAGCCCTGCAGGTCCTTGGCGGGCTGCCACAGATTGGTCGAGACCACGCGGCCGTCGGGGCGCTTGAGGGTCGCTGTCAGCGGCGACGGCGGCATCACGCGGCCGTCGAGGTCGCGCGGCAGCACCGACACGTGGAAGGTTTCACCGGGGCGATAGAGGTTGCGGCCGGCGTAGACGAACAGGTTGTTGGGGCGGGAGATATGCCCGCCGGTATCGAATTCGGACAGGTCCAGCGCCGGTTCGGCCAGCGCCAGCACGGTCATTTCCTTGTCGCGCGAGGCGCGGATGACGCGGGCGTTGGTGAAGCTGCCGTCAAAGCGCACGTGGCCCTGGCCGTCGGCCTGGGCCTTGGCCAGCACCTTGCCGGCGCCGTCCACCAGTTCGAACAGCGCGCCGGAGATCGCCTGGCCGCTCTTGAGCGACACCGAGTAGGCCTCGATGCGATCGCTGTAGCGGCGCGCGTGCAGGCCGATGTCGCTGACATAAAAATAGGTGACCTGGTACTCATAGCGGAAACGGCCGGGCTGGCTCATCACCGCGACGTAGATGCCGGGTTCCTGCAATTCCTTGATGCCTTCGACCGGCAGGAAGGTGACGTGGCGGCGGTTCGGCTTGTCGTCCGTCAGGAAGCGGCCCTGGTAGACGCTGGTGGTCAGCGTATTCAGGCGGTCCAGGTCCCAGTTGCTGACCGAGCCCTTCAGGCTGCGGTTGCCGGCATAGCGCCAATCGTCTTCGTCGTAGCCGCCGGATTCCTCTTCATCCGACGAGGCCGTGCTGCGGCCGATGCCCAGCACCGACTCGAACAGTTCCGGCACGCGCTCGGGCGCGACGCGCAGGAATTGCACGTCGACTTCGGGCATGTTGACGGTCGCCACCGGCAGGCCGCCGTTCTGGCCGGCCGGCAGCACCACGCCGCGGCTGGCGAAATAGAACGAAGGCGGCATGGCGTCGGTCACCACGTCGCAGTGCGAGCCCGTGGCCAGCGCAACCTTGTCGCCCTGGCCCGGCAGGCCCGCGCGCACCGAAACCGAATACGAGCGTTGCGGCTGGACGTAGGGGAAATACACCATGCGCGGATTGGAGCCGACCACCCAGTTGCCCTGGACGATCTTGCCCTTGGGCGCGGCGTCGCCCGGCTGGACGGAGCTCGGCTGCTGGCCGTTGGCGCTGCGCTCGGTGTCCTGGTCGGGCTTGCCCGAAGCGGCGCCCGTGTCGGTGACCTGCAGGAACTTGCTCAGGTCGGCCTTGGCCTCGACCGGCTGCGTGAAGGTGACCGCCAGCGCCAGCGAATCGTTGTACTGGCGCGGCTGGCAATTGAGCACCGCGAAGGCGTCGGCAGTGCCAACCGTGGCCGTGGCCGGCAGGGCCTCGGGCTTGGCGGCGCCGCCCGTCGCGGCGGGCGCGGCCGTGGTCGCCGCCGGCGTAGCCGTCTGCGGCGTTGCGGGCGCGGACGGTTGGCCGCCCTTGCCCATCCACCATCCCACGCCGATGGCGCCGGCCACCACGATCGCGCCGGCTACCGCCAGCCAGGTCTTGCTGTTCTTTCCACTCACGGCAAACCTCCCCGCCTACTCGAATGCAATGCTCCTTTGCGGCGGAGCTGCCGACCTGATAATGCCGCGCGCTTCTCGGTGCGCGGTTCCTGCTTTTGCAACCCTGTACAGCAGAACGCCGCCAGTCGTGGCGGCGCTGTTCCTGCGAGTTCAGACCGGTTCCATCACGCACTGCAAGGGATGCTGGCGGGCCCGCGCATACTGCGCCACCTGGGCGATCCGGGTGGCGGCGAGGTCGCGCGGATAGACGCCGCAAACGCCGCGGCCTTCGTGATGCACCTGCAACATGATGCGCGTGGCCTCTTCATGATTCTTATTGAAGAACTTCTGCAGCACCTTCACGACGAACTCCATCGGGGTGTAGTCGTCATTGAGCAACAGGACCTGGTACATCGGAGGCGGCGCGGCGCGGGCCGGTGCCTTTTCGACGGCCAAATCGTGCTGGGTATCCAAGGTAGAACTCATAGGGCGGCTATTCTATTTAATCAGGGGACGGCTTGCATGTAACTTACGCAAAATTACACGTAGAAATGCGTAGTTTCCATACTTGACTCCGCAAAGAAAAGCGGCGCATTATCCACGCATTCTGGGGTTTTCAACTCATCGAAAATCTGCCAGGAAGCCGGAGGGGGGACAGGGGTCTAGGCCGCGATGCCCTTCTGTCAACATACGATTCAATGAGGCAGTCCGCATGTCTGATACGACCGCAACCGCCGTCCAAGGGGACAATCCCAAATCGACGGGTACCGTCAAATGGTTCAACGATGCAAAGGGGTTCGGCTTCATTACGCCCGACGACGGCGGTGAAGATCTGTTCGCCCACTTCTCGTCCATCCAGATGAATGGTTTTAAAACCCTGAAAGAAGGCCAGAAAGTGGCTTTCGAGATAATCCAGGGGCCCAAAGGCAAACAGGCGCTCAATATCACCGCTGCCTGAGTTACCCTTTACAGCGCAACGGTAAGGTTGCGCCATTATCAGGCGGGGCTTCCGGGCCCCGCCTTGTTATTTTCTTATTACTGCGTCGGGTTATGCTGAAGAATGCTGCTTTGTTTCATGTCGGTCGTACGTTGTTCAAGACGGCGTTCATTAAAGCGGCATCGCGCAGGACGGCAACGGCACTGCTGAGCGCCGCCGCGCTGGCCCTGCCGCTGGCGGCCGGCGCGCAGGTCCCGTCGGGTCCGCAGGCGCCGCTGCCCACCACGCAACTGGCGGCCGGTATCCATATTATCCGCGCAGAAGTCGCCAACACGGAAGCCACCCGCCGCGATGGCCTCATGTTCCGCAAGGAACTGCCCGGCAACGACGGCATGCTGTTCGTGTTCGAACAGCCCGACGTGCAGTGCTTCTGGATGCGCAATACCCTGCTGCCCCTGTCGATCGCTTTTATCGCCGACGACGGCACGATCGTCAACATCGAAGACATGGCCCCGCAGACCGACGACGCCCATTGTTCCAAGAAACCGGTGCGCTACGCGCTGGAAATGGCGCAGGGCTGGTACGAGGCGCACGGCATCAAGTCTGGCCGCAAGATCGACGGCCTGCCCTGAGACGGCCGCCGCGAGACATGCAAAAAAGGGAGCCCGCGGGCTCCCTTTTTTGCATGTCCGCCCGGCGCGCCGGGCGGCTTGCGCCGGCGGACGCGGCCCGGGCGGAGGCCGCCGCAAAATCAGACGCGTTCGATGATCAGGGCAATGCCCTGGCCCACGCCGATGCACATGGTGCAAAGCGCATAGCGGCCGCCGGTGCGATGCAACTGGTTGATCGCGGTGGTGGCCAGGCGCGCGCCGCTGGCGCCCAGCGGATGGCCCAGGGCGATGGCGCCGCCATTGGGATTGACGCGCGGATCGTTGTCGGCGATGCCCAGCTGGCGCAGCACGGCCAGGCCCTGGGCGGCGAACGCCTCGTTCAGTTCGATCACGTCCATCTGGTCCAGCGTCAGGCCGGTCTGGGCCAGCACCTTGCGGGTGGCAGGCGCCGGACCGATGCCCATGATGCGCGGCGCGACGCCGGCGGTGGCCATGCCGACGACGCGGGCGCGCGGGGTCAGGCCGTGGCGGGCAGCGCCCTTTTCGTCGGCCAGCAGCAGCGCGGCGGCGCCGTCGTTGACACCCGAGGCGTTGCCGGCCGTGACCGTGCCGCCCTCGCGCACCACGCCCTTGAGCTTGGCCAGCGCCTCGATGCTGGTCTCGCGCGGGTGTTCATCCTTGGCGACGATGATCGGATCGCCCTTCTTCTGGGCGATCGAGACCGGCACGATTTCGGCGTCGAAGAAGCCTTCCTGCTGGGCGCGGGCCGTCTTCTGCTGGCTGGCCAGCGCGAACAGGTCCTGGTCTTCGCGGTTGATCTTGAAATCGTCGGCGACGTTCTCGGCGGTTTCCGGCATGGAATCGACGCCGTACTGGGCCTTCATCAGCTTGTTGATGAAGCGCCAGCCGATGGTGGTGTCGTAGATGGCGGCGTTGCGCGAGAAGGCGCTGTCGGCCTTGCCCATGACGAACGGCGCGCGGCTCATGCTTTCGACGCCGCCAGCCAGCATCAGGCCGGCTTCGCCGGCGCGGATGGCGCGCGCGGCGCTGCCGATGGCGTCCAGGCCCGAACCGCACAGGCGGTTGACGGTGGCGCCGGGCACTTCGACCGGCAGGCCGGCCAGCAGCGTGGCCATGCGAGCGACGTTGCGGTTGTCTTCGCCGGCCTGGTTGGCGCAGCCCATGATGGCATCGTCGAGCTCTTCCCAGCGCACGCCGGGGTTGCGCGCCACCAGCGCCTTGATGGCGACGGCCGCGAGGTCGTCGGGGCGCACGGAAGCCAGCGCGCCGCCATAGCGGCCGAAGGGGGTGCGGATCGCGTCACAGATAAAGGCATGCACGGTCATGGGATGCTCGGATTGAAGTGGAAAAATGGAATGCGGTCGATCTTAACGCAGCGGTTTTCGCGCCAAGTTGGTGCATTCCCCGGATGTCCGCTGCACGGACGGTGTCCAGCAGCTGTTCACTCACCGTACGGCTGATGTGCCCGTGCGCGCCGCGCGCCCCGCCTCGACGATGGCCTGGCGCCGAAAGCGCCCGGCGGCCAGGTGATAGAACGGCTGCGGGCAGAACTGGCGCGACACGCCCGAGGCCAGCAGCGAGCCGACCAGCAGCCAGAACAGCATCGGCTGGCTGCCGGTCATCTCCATGACCACCACGCTCGCCGTGAGCGGCGCCTGGGTGGCGGCGGCCAGGAATGCGGCCATCGACACCAGCACCAGCACGCGCTGGTCCACGCCCTCGCCCGCCAGCTCCCAGATGTGATGGCCAATGCCCGCGCCGGTGGTGAGCGCGGGGGTGAAGATGCCGCCCGGAATGCCGGCCCAATACGACGCCACGGTGGCGGCCAGCTTGGCCAGGCCAAAGCCGGCGGGCAGCGCGTGCTGGGTTTCGCCCGACAGCAGGTCGGCCGCCGCGCCGTAGCCGGTGCCGTAGACGCTGCCGGCCGTGGCCAGGCCGATCAGCGCCAGGGCCAGGCCCATGGCGAAGGCGGTCCAGATGGGGTGCGCGCGGATCCAGGCGCGCCACGACGCGGGCGCCATCGCCGCCGGCCCCTTGCCCAGCAGGCGCGCGAAGATGCCGCCCAGCGCGCCGTTGAGCGCGGCGCAGATCAGTACCCACCACAGCATGCCGTGGGCCAGCGGCGCGCCGGCAAAGGTGCCGAAATAGGGGTTGTTGCCTTGCACGGCGACCACCAGGAAGCCGGCGGCCAGCACGCCGATCAGCACCAGCCGCTGCCAGCGCAGCACGGTGCCGCGCCCCAATTCCTCGATGGCGAAGATGACGCCGGCCAGCGGCGCATTGAATGCCGCGGCCAGCCCCCCGGCCGCGCCTGCCGCCAGCAATTCGTTGGCATGGAAGCCGCGCAGCTGCAGGCCGCGGCGTTTCCAGAAGTCGCCCCAGGCCAGCATCACGGCCGCGCCGACCTGCACCGACGGCCCTTCGCGTCCGATCGAGGCGCCGGCCAGCATGCCGCAAAAAGCCAGCGGGATCTTCCACAACACCTGCGCCAGCGACACCAGGCTGCGCTGGCTTGGCCCGGGCGGCAGCGACAAGGCGCCGATGACCTGCGGAATGCCGCTGCCCGCGGCATTGGGCGCGAACCGCAGCGTGGCCCAGCGCAGGGCGGCCAGCGCGCAAGGCAGCACCAGCAAGGCCAGCCAGCCGGCGCGGCCGACCCATTCGCGATTCCACTCCAACGCCAGGTCGGCCAGATAGGCAAAGCCCAGCGACACCAGCGCCACCAATGCCGCGCCGCCGAGCAACAGGGCCATCGGCAGGCTCTTGCGCGACAGACGGTTGGTTTGGCGCAGCTTGCGGCGCAGGAGATGGCGCGAGCCGGTGGCGACGCGGCGCAAAGGTGTGGGCAGGGACATGAGCGAAGCCAGGCGGCAGGACAAGGCTGAACCGGAAGTGGCTACACCTTACCATCGCCGCCTGACGGCCAGCCCACAAACCGCGGCATCCGCGCTTCAGAACGACGACCAGTCGTCCTCGTCCGGGCTGTGCTTGAGCGCCGGGCGCGCCACCACCGGTTCTTGGCGCGGCGCCACCGGCGCCGGATGCGGCGTGGCGCGACCGGCCTGGATCAGGCGGGCCTGCGGCTCCGCGCCCATCGTCACCACGCCGGCATCGATCTTGAAGCGGCGCACCTGTTGCGACAGCCGGCCCGCCTGATCCTGCATGCTGCCGGCCGCGGCGGCGGCCTGCTCCACCAGCGCGGCATTCTGCTGGGTCACGGTGTCCATTTGCGCCACGGCCTGGTTGACCTGGCCGATGCCGGTCGATTGCTCGGCCGAGGCGCTGGCGATTTCGTGCACCAGGATCGCCGCCTGGCGCACGCTATCGACCACCTCGCGCATGGTGCTGCCGGCTTCGTCGGCCTGGCGCGTGCCGCCTTCGACGCGATGGACGGATTCGTCGATCAGGGCCTTGATTTCCTTGGCGGCCACGGCGGAACGCTGTGCCAGGGTGCGGACTTCGCCCGCCACCACGGCGAAACCGCGGCCCTGCTCGCCGGCGCGCGCGGCCTCGACCGCGGCATTGAGCGCCAGGATGTTGGTCTGGAACGCGATGCCGTCGATCACGCTGGTGATATCGGCGATGCGGCGCGAGCTTTCGGAGATGGCGCTCATGGTCTGCACCACCACGTCGACCACCTCGCCGCCACGGATCGCCACCTCGGAGGCCTGGGTGACCAGCTTCTCGGCTTCGCCGGCATTGCTGGCGTTCTGCTGCACGGTGCTGGTGAGCTGTTCCATGGAGGCCGCGGTCTGTTCCAGCGACGCGGCCTGTTCCTCGGTGCGCTGCGACAGGTCGGCGTTGCCCTGCGCGATCTGCGACGAGGCCGAGGCGATGCTTTCGCAGCCGTCGCGCACGTCGCGCACGATGCGCGACAGGCTCTCGTTCATGGCCTTGAGCGCGGCCATCAGGTCGCCGGTCTCGTCGCGCGAAGTGACCTGGATGTTGCCGCTCAGGTCACCATTGGCGACACGACGCGCGGCGTCCACCGCCAGCCCCAGGGGCCGCGTGATGCCGCGCGTCACCAGCCAGCCGAGCAGCAGGCCGAGGGCCACGCCGGCCAGCGACAGCAGGATCATGATGAGACGGGTGCTGCGATACAGATCGGTGACTTCGTGCACCGCCTGATCGGCGGCTTCTTCCTTGGCCTGCGCCAACTCGCTCATCAGGCTCTCGGCCTTGCCCGACGACGCCGCCGCGCGCTTGGTGATGCTGGCAATGGCGGGATCGACCTGCGCCAGGGGCAGCGATTGCGCGTTGTCGAAGAATTCGATGGCCTCGCGCTTCCAGAGCTCCTCGGCTTCGGTGAATTGCGCCAGCAGGCGTTTGCCGCTTTCGCGGATGAAGTTCTGCGCGGCCTTGGCGCGCAGGCGCTCCAGGTTTTCGACATCGCGGTCGAATTCGGCGCGCAGCGCCTGGCGTTCCTCCTGGGACGTGGCCGCCAGGAAACTCTTGCGCGCCCGGCCAGCCGCGATCAGGCTGATGTTGGCTTCCTTGATGTCGGACAGTCCGCGAAATTCGATCTGGGCGATCTGATCATTCATGTCGTTGATGCGGGCCAGCCCCCACACCCCGAACGCGCCGATGATGCCGCCCAGCAAGGCCACCAGCAGGAACGCGCCCGACAGGCGCACGCCGATGCGCGCGCCGATATGCAATCTCGAAAAAAACCGCAACATGCTTGCCTTCCCGTCAGACACCACGGTACCGGGCGGCCATGCCGCGGTCCTTGGCCCCATGGCTCAGCCGCAGACTGCCATCAACAATAGCGGCTGCCTTTCCCCGGGTTAGGCCGGAGGAACGGGAGATTCATTCTCATTTTCGACAAAATGGATTCGACAATATACAAAATTTGACCATGTAATACAGAATTACGGCGGCATTTCCACGGCACGGAAAACAAAAAGGCCCCTCGCGATGCGAGGGGCCTCGGCCTTGGCGATGCGCGACGGGCGCGCAGCGGAATCAGGCGAAATTCTTGGCCGCGAAGTCCCAGTTCACCAGGGCCCAGAAGTTTTCCAGGTACTTGGGACGGGCATTGCGGTAGTCGATGTAGTACGCGTGTTCCCAGACATCACAGGTCAGCAGCGGCTTGTCGGCCGTGGTCAGCGGGGTGGCGGCGTTGCTGGTGTTGACGATGTCGACCGAGCCGTCGGCCTTCTTGACCAGCCAGGTCCAGCCCGAACCGAAGTTGCCGGCGGCCGACTTGTTGAAGGCTTCCTTGAAGGCGTCGAAGCTGCCCCACTTGGCGTTGATGGCGTCGGCCAGCTTGCCGGTCGGCGCGCCGCCGGCCTTGGGAGCCAGGCTGTTCCAGTAGAAGGTGTGGTTCCAGATCTGCGCGGCGTTGTTGAAGATGCCACCCGAGGACTTCTTGACGATGTCTTCCAGCGACAGGTTCTCGAACTCGGTGCCCGGGATCAGGTTGTTCAGGTTCGTGACGTAGGTCTGGTGGTGCTTGCCGTAGTGGAACTCCAGCGTCTCTTTCGAGATGTGCGGAGCCAGCGCGTCCAGTTCGTAAGGCAGGGGGGGAAGAGTATGTGCCATGTGTCGGTTCCTTCTGTTGAGTGCACGATCAAGCCGTTCAATTGTATCGGCAACTCTACGAGGATACCGCGTTAACCCCGCGGCGACGCGGGGTTAACAGGTATGTGTTTATGACCGCGCGCGTAAACGCTACTCTTTCTCATAGCGCAGCTCGCGCCCGCCCTGCGCGGCCACCAGCGCGCCATCGGCGCGCAATGCCAATGTCATATGCAACGGCGTGCGACTGGCGGATTCTGGCAATTCCAGATCGATGCGCAAGGCACGCGCCGTGATATCGGACTTGCTCACATCCACGCTGTGCCAACGCGCGCCGGAGGGCAAGGGCACGAACACGGCCAGGGCCTTCAGGTCACCCGGCGCGATCGGCGCGCTGACGCCATCGGCCCCTTCCGACTGCTTGGGCGTGCCGGCGTAATCGGCGCTGGCCGAGGACATGGCCACGTCGACCTTCACGGGCCGCCCCTGGTAGTACACGCGCACCGTCAATTGGTCGCCATCGGCCGCGCGCGCATCCGCGCCGACCTTGCCGATCGCCGAAAACGGCTGGATCGGCGGCGTGTCCAGGATCACCTGCTTGCCATCGCTGCGCCAGGTGCCGCTGGCCTG
This sequence comes from Achromobacter sp. RW408, assembly GCF_003184165.1. Taxonomy (NCBI): domain Bacteria; kingdom Pseudomonadati; phylum Pseudomonadota; class Betaproteobacteria; order Burkholderiales; family Alcaligenaceae; genus Achromobacter; species Achromobacter sp. RW408. The sequence continues at coordinate 938,123 of NZ_QHHO01000046.1, read as the reverse complement.
GATGTCCGTGGCGCCGTAGCTCATCAGGTAATCGAAGCTGCCGTCGGCCGACAGCAGCAGCTCGCTGCCCACTTCACGCACGCCGCGCAGATAGTAATGGCCGGGGATACGGGCGGCCGACTTGGCCGTCGCCTTGCCAGCAGCCCGCGCGCGCGGGCAGGCCTGTTCAAGCACGACGCCGGCCGCCTGCAACACCGCCGCGAAGTCCGGCGCCGCCTGGCATGCCAGCGTCTGGTTGAAGGACTGCCCCGACGGCGCGGCCGCGCCGTCGAAGCGCGCCTGGTGCCGCGCCAGCAACGCCAGCATCCGTGGCTGGCCGCTGGCCAGCGCCAACCAGGCGGGGCTGCGCCCCTGCGCATCGGCCGCGTCCGCGCTGGCGCCCGCGGCCAGCAGGGCTTCGGCCAGGTCGGCGCGGCCCAGCTCGATGGCCGCGCCCAGCGGCGTGACGCCGCGCTCGCCTTGCGGCGCGTCCAGGTCCGCGCCCATTTCCTTCACGCGCCGCAATACGTCGACCACGGTGTCGCGTCGCGCGACCGCCAGTTGCCGGTCGCGCAGCAACGCCGACAGCAGGCGTTGCGGCAGCCCCCCTTCCTGGCGCGCGCAATCATCGCGCGCGCCGCGATAGCCGGCCGCCTGCAGTTGCGCGAAATAGCCCGGCCGGTCCAGCAGGACATATTCGCCGCCCGACGGCAGGCACGCGGCCTCGGCGGATTGCCCGCTGCCTTGCGCCACGCGCGCGACCCGCGCCATGTCGCCGGAGAGCAGCGCCGCATTCAGCAAGGCGTGAGGCGCGGGCGCGCGAGGCAGGCGCGGATCGTCCATCCTGGCGCCGGCGCGCAGCAGGCGCTCGAGCATCGCATCGTCGCCACCGGCAATGGCCCAGTACAAGGCGCTGCGACCGTCCGGCGCGAGGCCCAGCGGGTCGGCGCCCCTGGCCAGCAGCAGGTCGACCATCGCGGCCTGGCCCGAAGTCACCGCCGCCAGCAGCGGCGGCATTCCCTTGCCGTCGAACGCATCGTTCGACGTGGCGGCGGCGGGCGCCGGATTGACGGGCACGCCGGCCTCGATCAGGTACGTGGCCATTGCCGCATCGCGATTCTCCAGCGCCTGGCGTATGGCGTCCGCATCGAGCGTTTTCAGGTCCAGCCCGGCATCGGCCAGCAGCCGCAACATGGCAGCGCCCTGCCTGCCGGGCTGGCGCAGGGCCAGCGCCAGCGGCGAATGCGCGGAGTCGGCCAGCAGAGCCTGCAAGGCCTCGCGCGGCGTGGCCGCGAGCAGTTCGCGCAGCAGCGCCGCGTTGTCCGCCTCGATGGCGCGCTCGATGGCCGATTTGCGCTCATACCCTTGCCGCCACGCGGCCGGATTCGCGCCCCCGGCCAGCAGCGCGCGCGCCGCATCGGTCTGGCCCGCGCGCACGGCGTCCGCCAGCGGCGTGTCGCCATGCGCGTCGCCGGCGTCGCCGTCGACCGGGGCGCCCAATGCCAGCAGGCGTTGCAGCGTCGCCGTGTCGCCCTTGGCCGCGGCCAGGTTCATGATGGGCTGTTCCTCGGCCTGCATCCTGACGAAGACGGCGGGATCGGTGCCGTTGCGCGGGCCGCGCTGGCTGAACGGCATGCCCGAGCGCAACAGCGGCGCGGCGATGTCGCCATGGCCCGCCACGACCGCGGCCTGCGCGGCGTCCAGCCAAAAATCCAGGTCGCCGGTGGCGCCGTAGGCTTTGTCCGGCGTGGTGCGCGGGCCCATTTCGGCCAGCGCCGCGGTCGCGCCGGCGTTGCCTGTGTAGGCCGCCAGCGCCAACGGGCTGGCGCCATCGTCGTAGGCCGGCCGGGTGCCGGTGGCGGCCAGAGCCCGCACCACCTCGGCGCCCTCGGTCAGTTCGACCAGCGGTCCCCACGCGAGATAATCCGCGGCCTTGCGCGGCTGGCCGTCCGCGTCCTTGAACGCGCGCCGCGTGGCGTCATCGGCATGTTCGTCGATGTAGGCAAACGGCCGCGCCGCGCCGGCCTTGAGCAGCGCCAGCACCATGCGGGTGGTTTCCTGGCGATCGGGCAGCCTGGGCAGGTAGGTCATGCGCACCGCGAATTCGAAGTCGCGGTTGAGCAGGAATTCCAGCGGGGTCTTGTTCTCGTCGCCACGCTGGTCGGGCCGCGCGCCGGCGGCCAGCAGCATGTCCATCATCTCGGGCGAGCCATACAGCAGCGCCAGTTGCAGCGACGGGCGGCGCGATTCGTAGGTGATGTCGTCGAGCGCCGGCCTGGTGGCCAGCAGGGCCTGGAGCATGCGCGTGCGCGCTGGCAGCGCGTCGCGATAGGCCTGGCGCAAGCGCGCGGCCTCTTGCGCCGGCATGTCCCAATACACGTGTTTGCCGCGCTTGCCCGCTGGGGTCAACAGCGCGTGCAGGAGCGGCACGCCGTCAAGGGCATAGTCGCCCGGCCGCTCCACCTTGCCCAACGCGGCGCTGAACGCGGCTTCGTCGCCGGCGGCCACCGCGCTGAACAGGGCGCGGGTGTCGGACGTTTCGGCCGCGCGGTAGTCGCGATAGGGCGAGGTGCAATCGCAATCGGCCTTGGACGCCGGCCCGGTGGCGGGCGCGGCGGGCGGCGGTGGCGGATCCAGCGGGATATCGGGCGCCGAGACGGCCGCGGCGCGCGTGGCGGCCTTTGCCGTCCTGGTCGGGGCGCCGTCGGCTTGCGCCGGTTGCGCCGTCACGATGGAGGTGGCGAGCAGAGCCGCCCACAGGGCCGCTCGCCGGGCAACGGGGCGCGCCGCGCGCGCCGACTTGCGTGTGTTCAACCGCATTGTTCCACCTCGCCGGCCGGCCATTGCGCGGGCCGAGTTGACCTTGCACCGCCCTGCCGCGCCGGCGTCAGGGCTCCCGCGTTTCGCGGACCTCTTTGACCTCGACGCGGGCGCCGCCCTGCGCGAAGCTCAGGTCCAGGCCCTGCCCCGCCGCCAGGCCGGCCGCATCGCGCACGATGCGGCCGTCGGCGTCGCGGGCGATGGCATAGCCGCGCGCCAGCGTATTGCCGGGATCGAGCGCGCGCAGTTGCGCGCCGGCCGCGGCCAGCTGGTCACGCCGACGCGCCAGCAGGCGCGCGTGCGCCTGGCCCAATTGACGCGTCACGGCGGCCAGCCGTTCGGCGCCGCGCCGGACGTCGGGCACGCGGTGAGCCAGGCGCTGCGCCAGCAGATTGACGCGGGCGCCGCGGCGGGCCTGCGGACCGGCCCAGGCCGAGGCCAGGCGGTAGCTCAGGCTGTTCAGGCGTTCGCGCTGGTGCTCCAGGCGCTGGGCCGGCGACACCAGTTGCGCGGCGGCGCGGTCCAGCCGCTGCGCCGCCCGCTCCAGTCGACGCTGTTGGCCGCGTGCCAGGGTCTCGGCCGCATACATGACGCGACCGAGCAGTTCCGAACGCGGCACGCAGGCCAGCTCGGCGGCCGCGGTCGGGGTCGGCGCGCGCACGTCGGCGACGAAGTCGGCGATGGTGAAGTCGGTTTCATGGCCGACGCCGCTGATGGTGGTGATGGCGCTGGCGTCGATCTCGCGCGCCAGGGCCTCGTCATTGAAGCTCCAGAGATCCTCGATGCTGCCGCCGCCGCGCACCAGCAGCAGCGTGTCGACCTCGCAACGGGCATTCGCCAGGCGGATCTGCGCCGCCAGCCGGCCGGCGGCATCGGCGCCCTGCACCGGCGCCGGATAGATGATGACGGGCACCTGCGGCGCGCGCCGGGCCAGCGCCGACAGCACGTCGCGCAGCGCGGCGGCGTGCAGCGAGGTGATCACGCCGATGGCGCGTGGCAGCGGCACCGGTTCGCGCTTGCGGGCGGGGTCGAACAGGCCTTCCGCGTTGAGCTGCTCCTTCAGGCGCAGGAAGGCCTCGTAGAGGTTGCCGATACCGGCGCGGCGCATGGCGTCGACCTGCAGTTGGTAGTCGCCGCGCGGCTCGTACAGCGACACCCTGACCCTGATTTCAACCTGGTCCCCGGCACGCGGCACGAAACCCACCGCGCTGGCGCGCCCCCGGAACATGACGGCCCGCACCGCGGCGCGGCTGTCCTTGAGCGTGAAGTACCAATGCCCGGAAGCCGCCTGCGTGAAGTTCGAAATCTCGCCGCGCACCCACAGCGCCGGGATGCTGCGCTCCAACAACTGCCCCACTGCTTGGTTCAGCTGGGCAACTGTCAGGATATCCCGCGTGAATACGTTGTTTGTGACTGCAAGTTCAATTGTCATAAGGCTTTCCGATGCGTACCTGTCCACAGGGCATACGTAGCGGGCCGCAATGATACCGCGTCCGGGCATTTTTGCCGCGGCTGGCCCGAAAGCCAGCAAATTCGACCTAAGGATATGATTTTTATGGAATTTTTACCCAACACCGGCTGCTCGAAATAAGCGCAAACAAGCGCAAGCCCTGTGCCCGCAAGCGTTCCGGCGAAGTTTTGCACAGAATTATCCACAAATTCTGTGGATAGCTTGGCGGCCGGCCGCCCTTGCCACATCCCCGTCGCGCCGTTACAGTTTCGGCTTGATCAGATGCCGACGCGCGGCCCCCTTCGCGCCCTTCGGCCCTCCCCTGGAGTTAACCGTTTTGCTTTCCATCTTGCGCGAGGCCGGCTGGCCGATCTGGCCCCTGCTGGCGACTTCCGTGCTGGGCCTGGCGCTGATCTTCGAGCGCTTCCTGTCCCTGCGCCGCAGCCAGGTCATGCCACGCGGCCTGAACGAGCAGGTGGCCGAGATGCTGCGCAACCGCCAGGACAGCCCCGACGCCCTGAACCGCCTGGAACGCAATTCCCCGCTGGGCCGCGTGCTGGCCGAGGTCATGCGCCACCGCCACCTGCCGCGCGAGGAACTGCGCAGCGTGGTCGAGGACACCGGCCGCGCCGTCGCCCATGACCTGAGCCGCTACATCCCGGCCATCGGCACCATCGCCGTGGTGGCACCGCTGATGGGCCTGTTCGGCACCGTGGTCGGCATGATCGAGATCTTCGGCTCGTACACGCCGGAAGGCGGCGATCCGGCGCAGCTGGCGCGCGGCATCTCCATCGCGTTGTACAACACCGGCTTCGGCATCCTCATCGCCATTCCCGCCATGATCGCCCACCGCTACCTGCGCGGCCGGGTCGAGGGCTACCTGAACACCATGGAAATCGCCGCGGCGCGCCTGGCGCGCGCCGTCTCGCCCGCCTCGCGCGAGGACCGCCCATGAATTTCCGTGGCGCCCGGGGCGACCGCGACGAGCTGGACATCAACCTGATCCCGCTCATCGACGTCCTGCTGGTCATTCTGATCTTCCTGGCGGCCACCACCTCGTTCGCCCGCTACACCCAGTTGAAGGTCACGCTGCCGCAGGCGTCGGCCGAGCAGGAAACCCCGCCGGCCCTGGAAGTGGCCATCAGCCAGGACGGGCGCTACGCCCTCAACGGCACCCTGATCGACGTGTCCACGCCGCCCGAGATCGCCGACCTGCTGCGCCAGGCCGCCGCCGGCAAGACCGAACCGCTGGTGATCATCAACGCCGATGCCCAGGCCACTCACCAGTCCGTGATCAACGTGATGGAAGCAGCCCGCCTGGCCGGCATCGGCCGCGTCAACTTCGCTGCCCAGACCGCCCGGTGAGCGTGCCGTCTCCCAAGGCCTCGCTGCTTGCGCGCCAATGGCAGCACGGCGGCTGGCTCTCCACCCTGCTGCGGCCGCTGGCCGCGCTGACCGCCCGCGTCGTGGCGCGCAAGCGCGCCGATTATCGCGACGGCCGCAAGCCGGCCTACCGCGCGCCCGTGCCGGTCGTGGTGATCGGCAACATCTACGTCGGCGGCACCGGCAAGACCCCGATGGTCATCGCCACCGTGGAGGGCCTGCGCGCCCGCGGCTACACGCCGGGCGTGGTCAGCCGCGGCTACGGCGTGAAGCTGGGGCCCCAGGCGCGGGTCGGCCAGGGCGAGCTGGACGCGGCCCGGTTCGGCGATGAACCCGCGCTGATCGCGCGCGTCACCGGCGCGCCCATCTCGGTGCATCCGCGCCGCGCGCTGGCGGCCCAGGCGCTGCTGCAGGCGCATCCGCGGGTGGACGTGATCGTCTCCGACGATGGCCTGCAGCACCTGGCGTTGGCGCGGGATGTGGAAATCGTGGTGCAGGACCGGCGCGGCATCGGCAATGGCCGGCTGCTGCCCGCCGGTCCCCTGCGCGAACCGGCCTCCCGGCTGCGTGAAGTGGACGCGGTGATCACCAATATCGGCGTGCCCGACGGCCGCGCAGCGGCGCCGACCGGCGCGGGGCCGCGCCAGGCCGACATGTGGCTGGAACCTGGAGAGGCGCGCCAGATCGAGGGCGGCTCGCGCCGGCCGCTGGCCACCTTCGCCGGCCAGCCGGACGTGGCAGCGGCCGCCGGCATCGGCAATCCCGAACGTTTCTTCACCACCCTGCGCTCGCAGGGCATCACACTGGCGGCGACGTTGCCGCTGCCCGACCACCACGACTACGCCAGTTCGCCGTTCCAGGCGCTGGCCGCGCAGACCATCCTGGTCACGTCCAAGGACGCGATCAAGTGCGCCGCGTTGCACGATGCGCGCCTGTGGGAAGTGCCGGTGCGGGCCGGTTTTTCCGACCCGCAACTGTTCGATTGGCTGGCGCAGGCGCTGCGCCAGCGCGCCCCGCGCCGGTCCTAGAAGAAGGCGGGCCGCGCCGCGACCGGACGCCGCGCGTATTCCGCCAGGCCGCGCTTGCGGGCCGCCGCCGCGCGCAGCCGCAGCGCCGCCAGGGGCACGTGCACGGCCACCAGCAGCAGTGCCAACGCCAGCCATAGCACGCGCGCCAGCGACGGCCACGGATCGTCCAGCGAACGCCGCGCATCGATGTCGACGACGGTGGCGCCGGACGCCTCGCGCCCGACCGCGGTGACCACGCCGCCTGCCTGGAACGGCCGGGCCCCATCGGCCGCCAGCATCGCGGTCTGGTGGACCCACGACTGCAACAGATCAGGCATGTCGTCGCGCGGCGACAATTGCGGCAGATCGGCGTAGCGGCCCGGCCACACTTGCAGGACCACGCCGCCGCGCTGGCGCGCCATCAGGTCATTGCCCGCGCGCGCCAGGGCCTCGCGCACCTGCGGCTCCATGCTGCTCCTGGCCAGGCCGCGCAGCAGGTTGGCGGCACGTGTGATGATGACGCCATCATCGGCATTGCCCCGCTGCTTCAGGGCCCCGCCCTGTGCCAGCCGCAGCAGTGCCAGCCAGCTGTCCGGCTCGTCGCGCGCCAGCATCAGGCTGTCGGCCGTCTCGGCCTTGAGGCGGTCGCACTCGGCAATGGCCTGGCCGGTGGCGGCCTCGCAGGCCAGTTCGATCGTCAGCACCAGGTCGGTCACGCGGTTCACGGTCACCGCCGACACATTGCGGGCGTTGTAGGCGGCCAGCGGATTGCCGGCCATGCTGCCGTAGATCTGGTTGCGGACCAGCAGGTCCATCATCGGATTGGGCCGGGTCTTGAGGAAACCGCCGGAATACAGCGCCAGCGCGGCCGGAGCCACCCGCAGCTCGTCGGCCTGGATCGCATCGCCCTGCCAACGGATCCGCTCGCAGTCGAAGCGCACCTCGTCCTGACGGTACGCATCGGGCTGGAACTGGCAGCGGCCCATGCCCTTCAAGGCCACCACGTCGCCGGGCGCGGGCGGATCCTGGGCCAGCGCCGCGGCCGTGTCGTAGACCCGCGGCTGCGCGCCGCGCGCCCAGGCCGACGCCAGCGCGATGTCGCCATGCAGATCGCCGCCGCCGATCAGGCCCAGCGCCGCGCCGGCAAGCAGGCCGGCGAGCGCCAGCGTCACGTGCCGGCCCCAGGCCACCCGCGGGAACAGGCGCTGCTCTTCATCCACGGAAAAACGATTGCCCAGGCGCAGCACGGCATAGTCTTCCACCCGCAGGTCCACGTCGACGCGGCCGTCGTCCGGCAACTCCAGGTTGGCGCGCCAATGGTCGGGCAGCGACACCGGCACCTTGTCGCCCAGGAACAACCGGGTCGACACCGCCTGCGCGTTGGCCGGATTGGTCAGCACGATCGCGTTCAGTTCGCCGCGCACCCGGTTCACCTTCTGCGCCGCGCCCAGCGGCCGGCGGCGCCAGGTCAGCCAGATCGCCAGCAGCGCGGGCGCGGCGGCCGAGGCCAGCCACGCCATGCCGCCGCCCGCCGCGGCGACGCCCAGGCAGACGAACGCGGCCAGCCACAGCATGGCGGGCCAGAAGGCGATGCCGGCCGGACGGCGCCAGGCGATTTCGGCGGGCGTTTCCTCGCGCTGGCTCAGGATCTCGACCCGCATGGCCTCGGCGAACTCGTGCTCGGCCTGGGCGTCTGGCGCCTCGCCCGCGCCATCCGCGGTGACGGCGTCGGCATCGACCACGTTCTGCATCGCCCCCAGCTTGCCGCTGGACCATTGCTGGTTCTGTTTCTGCCGGCGCGCCTCGCGCTCGCGGCCGCCGGCCAGGTCGAATTCGCCGTTCAGCGCCACCACGATGGCGAATTTCTCCGTCATCACGACTTCGGCCTGGTTGTCCTCGCGCAGATAGTCGCGGGCGTCATAAGGCAGCACCACGTCGACGCCGCCCAGGGTGTCGTGCATGGTGGCCGCGCCGTGGCCCGATTCCAGCCCGTGGCGCACGAAGGCGCCGCGCAGCGGGAACACGCCGTCATTCAGCAGCGCGACGCTTTGGGTGGGCTTGGCGGGCCGCACCAGGAACGGCTGCACCAGCGCCTGCTCCTGCGCGCTCAGGCGCCGCAGCGGCTGGCCTTCCTGCTTGAGTTCGCGCAGCGCGCCCTTGTTGCCGCTGCGGCGCGCCATGTAGGTGATGGCGCTGATGACCGACCAGACCAGGATGATGAGCATCAGGCCGATGCGTATGGTGTTGGAATCCATTGTCCTGTTTTTCCTCTTTCCTCACGTCGCGGCGGATCATAGGCCACTATCCGTCCCGCAATTTCTTACGGCCGCATCAAAATATGACAATAATTAACAGAACAAGTAATCCGGCGGCCCGGCGTCCGCCCTTTCCGGCGTGCCGGGCGGCTGCTCGCGGGCTGCCCGCGCCCAAACTGTTTTAGAATCGCGCTCATGGAATCCCGCCTTCTCGACATCCTCGTCTGCCCCCTGTGCAAGGGCCGCCTCGAACACGACCGGACCCAGGCCGAACTGGTCTGCCGCGCCGACCGCCTGGCCTTCCCGCTGCGCGACGGCATTCCCGTCATGCTTGAATCCGAGGCGCGCTCGCTGGACGACGCCCCCGCTTCTTCCTGACCCGTCCCTATCGTGAGCTTCATCGCCCTGATTCCGGCGCGGGCCGCCTCGACCCGCCTGCCCGACAAGCCGCTGGCCGACATCGCCGGCAAGCCGATGGTGGTGCGCACCGCCGAACGCGCCGCGCAGTCCGGCGCCGCGCAGGTCTATGTCGCGACCGACGACGCGCGCGTGCAGCAGGCCGCCCAGGCCCATGGCGTGCGGGCGCTGATGACGCGCGGCGACCATCTCACCGGCACCGACCGGCTGGCCGAGGCGGTCGAACAACTCGGCCTGCCCGACGACGCCATCGTGGTCAACGTGCAGGGCGACGAGCCGCTGATCGAACCCGAACTCATCGACGCCGTGGCCGCGCGCCTGGCCGACAGCCCGCAGGCGGACATCGCCACCTGCGCCTGTCCGCTGGCGGACGCCCAGGCGCTGTTCAATCCCAACGTGGTCAAGCTGGTCTGCGCCACCGACGGCCGCGCGCTGTATTTCTCGCGCGCGCCGATCCCGTGGGCGCGTGATGCGCTGGCCGGCGGCGAGCGCGTGCTGGCCGAGGGGCTGCCGGCCTGGCACCACATCGGCCTGTACGCCTACCGCGTGTCATTCCTGCGCCGCTTCCCCACCCTGCCGCAAGGCGCGCTGGAACGGTTCGAATCGCTGGAACAGTTGCGTGCCATGGAGCACGGCCACGTCATCGTCGTCCACCAGGCGTCGCATCCTCCGGCCGCTGGCGTAGATACCCCGGCCGACCTGGAACGCGTTCGCTTGATCTACAGCAATCGTATATAAGGGTTATTTCGCATGGCGCGGCCCCGCAGAGGCTGTTGCATTGCGGCATAATCGCTCGGATCACAAAAAATAAACCCCATTCAGGAGCACTCATGCGTCTCATCTTGCTCGGACCTCCCGGCGCCGGCAAAGGCACTCAGGCCGCGTTTCTCACCCAGCATTTCGGCATTCCGCAGATCTCCACCGGCGACATGCTGCGCGCGGCGGTCAAGGCCGGCACGCCCCTGGGCATCGAAGCCAAGAAGGTCATGGACGCCGGCGGCCTGGTCTCGGATGAGATCATCATCGGCCTGGTCCAGGATCGCCTGAAGCAGCCCGACTGCGCCAACGGCTACCTGTTCGACGGCTTCCCCCGCACCATCCCGCAGGCCGACGCGCTCAAGAGCGCCGGCGTCAAGCTGGACTACGTGGTCGAGATCGAAGTCCCCGAAGAAGACATCATCGAACGCATGAGCGGGCGCCGCGTGCACCAGCCCAGCGGCCGCAGCTACCACGTGCGCTTCAACCCGCCCAAGGTCGAAGGCAAGGACGACGTCACTGGCGAAGACCTGATCCAGCGCGACGACGATCGCGAGGAAACGGTGCGCAACCGCCTGAACGTGTATCGCCAGCAGACCCGTCCGCTGGTCGACTACTACTCGTCGTGGGCGCAGCAGAGCCCCGCCGACGCGCCGAAATATCGCAAGATCTCCGGCGTCGGCGCGGTCGAGGAAATCAAGTCGCGCCTGTTCGAAGCCGTCAAGAGCTGATCGGCGCTTCGCAGGCCCAGGCCTTCGGCGCCGGCCGGACGCAACGCGTTCCGGCCCCGGCCCGAAGGCCTTGTCGCATCCGGCGCCCGGCGCGCCGTTTTCATCCCTTGAATTGATCTGGTGGTAGAGACATGGAAATCGCGAACAAGGTATTCATCGTTACCGGCGGCGCATCCGGCCTGGGCGCCGGCACCGTGCGCATGCTGGTGGCCAACGGCGCCAAGGTGGTCATCGCCGACCTGCAGGACGGTCCCGGCGAGGAACTGGCCAAGGAACTCGGCCAGCGCTACGTGCACTGCGACGTGACGCAAGAGGCCGACGGCCAGCGCGCCGTTGCCGCCGCCAAGGAACTCGGCACCCTGTTCGGCCTGGTCAACTGCGCCGGCGTGGCCCCCGCCGCCAAGATCGTCGGCAAGAACGGCGCGCATCCGCTGGATCTGTTCCAGAAGGTCGTTTCGATCAACCTGATCGGCAGCTTCAACATGATGCGCCTGGCCGCCGAGGCCATGAGCGGCAACACGCCCGAGCCCACCGGCGAACGCGGCGTGATGATCAACACCGCGTCGGTCGCCGCGTTCGACGGCCAGATCGGCCAGGCGGCCTACGCCGCATCGAAGGCGGGCGTGGCTGGCATGACGCTGCCGATCGCCCGCGACCTGGCCAAGACCGGCATCCGCTGCATGACCATCGCCCCCGGCATCTTCGGCACCCCGATGATCTTCGGCATGCCGCAGGAAGTGCAGGATTCGCTGGCCGCCAGCATCCCCTTCCCCGCCCGCCTGGGCCGTCCGGAGGACTACGCCAAGCTGGTGCACGCCATCATCACCAATGACATGCTGAATGGCGAGACCATCCGCCTGGATGGCGCCATCCGAATGCCCCCGAAGTAAAAATGCCCCCACGCTTCGCCCCCTGCGGGGGCTCTCTGCCCCCCGAGGGGGCTTTTTCCCCTTGGGGCGGCCCGGCGGGGAAAAGCCATCCTTTGAAGCGCCCAGGCATGCAACGGTTCTTCCCTTCGAGGAAGGCAACTTCCTATTGACGGCCGCCCGCCTCCATCCAGTCACTCCATGAGCCTGTTCCGTTCCGCGGCCACCGTCAGCAGCTTCACCCTGCTGTCCCGTATTTCCGGGCTGGTCCGCGACATCCTGGTGGCGCGCGCCTTCGGCGCCGGCCCCATCACCGACGCCTTCTGGGTCGCCTTCCGTATTCCCAACCTGTTGCGCCGGCTGTTCGCCGAGGGCGCCTTCGCCCAGGCCTTCGTGCCGATCCTGGGGCATGCCCGCAACAACCGTTCCGAAACCGAGGTCCGCGCCCTGCTCGACCGCGTGGCCCTGCTGCTGACCGCGGCCCTGATGGCGATCACGCTGATCGGCATCGTGGCCGCGCCGTGGGTGGTGTCGGCCATGGCCAGCGGCCTGCGCGGCGCGGCCCGCGATACCGAATTCGGCGCCGCCGTCTGGATGACGCGGGTGATGTTCCCCTACATCTTCTGCATGTCGCTGATCGCGTTCGCCTCGGGCGTGCTCAACACCTGGCGGCGCTTCGCGGTGCCGGCGTTCACGCCCGTCCTGCTGAACCTGTCCATGATCGGCGCCTGCCTCTGGCTGGCGCCGCGCATGGACGTGCCGGTCTACGCCCTGGCGATCGGGGTGATGATAGGCGGCGTGGCGCAACTGGCCGTGCAGTGGGTGGCGCTGGCGCGGCTGGGCCTGACGCCGCGCTTCTCGCTGCGCTTCCGCCAGGCCTGGGCCGACCCGACGGTGCAGCGCATCCTCAAGCAGATGGCGCCGGCCACGCTCGGCGTATCGGTGGCGCAGATCTCGCTGCTGATCAATACCAACATCGCCACCTGGCTCACGCCCGGCAGCGTCACCTGGCTGTCGTTCGCCGACCGCCTGATGGAATTCCCGACCGCGCTGCTGGGCGTGGCGCTGGGCACCGTGCTGCTGCCCAGCCTGTCGGCGGCCCATGCCCGCGACGACCATGGCGGCTACAGCGCCCTGCTGGATTGGGGCCTGCGGCTGGTGCTGCTGCTGGGCCTGCCGGCGGCGGTGGGCATGGCGCTGCTGTCGGACGGCCTGGTGGCCACGCTGTTCCACTACGGCGCGTTTTCGGCGCAGGACGTGCTGCAGACCCGGCTGGCCGTGATTTCCTATTCGGCCGGCCTGATCGGGCTGCTGGCGGTGAAGATCCTGGCGCCCGGCTTCTACGCCAAGCAGGACATCCGCACGCCCGTGAAGATCGCCATCGGCGTGCTGGTCCTGACCCAGTTGATGAACCTGGCGCTGGTGCCGCTGCTGGCCCACGCCGGCCTGGCGCTCGCCATCGGCCTGGGCGCCTGCCTGAACGCGCTGGCGCTGCTGATCGGGCTGCGGCGCCGTGGCGTCTACCAGCCCGGCACGGGGTGGAGCCGTTTCGCCCTGCGGCTGATTCCGGCCCTGGCGGCGCTGGCGGCCCTGCTGGTCTACGCCGATGGCCGTATTGACTGGATCGGCCTGCAGGCCCATACCGGATACCGCGCGCTCTGGCTGGGCGGCGTGCTGGCGGCCAGCGGCGCGGTCTACTTCGGCATGTTGTTACTGTTTGGGTTCCGTCCCCGAGATTTCGGACGCCGGGCGGCGGGCTGATTTCGGGCATTCTCGCCACAACCTCCGCAAAAAGCCGGCTACCCGCCGGCTTTTTTTGCATTTGATCCGTCAAGAATTGACAAGGAGGCGGTAATCTTTGGTAAAAAACCTTTATTATTTACAAATTGCCATCGAAAGGATTCCCGCCTGACGCTTTCGCAGGCGGCGTGATGAAGTGAAGTACGCCCAAGGACACCCCATGGCGGACCAAGTAATCAATTGGTTGCTGCTGCTGCGCTCCGGTAAAGCGACAGCGCAGGACTACAACGATTTCCTGGCGTGGCGAGCAGCAGATCCTCTTCATGAGAATGCCTGGCAGCAATTGACCGGCACTCTGACGGGATCGAATTTCGGCCGACTGGGCGACGCCTATCCGGCCGGCTATGCCACGGCGCCCCCGCCACCGTTGATTCCCCCTGCGCCGGCCCCCGCAGCCGTCGGCGTGCCGCCGCGCCGACGCTTCCTGGCCGGCTCGCTGGCGCTCGCCAGCGCGGGCGCCTGCGCCGCCTACGTGGGCAATGCCTTCTACCCCCTGAGCAATGTCGCGGCCGATGCCGCCACGGCCACCGGCGAGCGCCGGCGCTACATCCTGTCCGACGGCAGCCAGCTGCTGCTGGACGCGCGCAGCCGCGTCAACCTCGATTTCACCCCGGCCTACCGCCAGGTGCGCCTGCTGGATGGCGCCGTCACCGTGTCGGTGGCGCCCGATGCGCGCCGTCCCTTCCTGGTGCAGACCGCCGAGGGCACCGTGCGCGCCCTGGGCACCCGCTACATGGTGCGCCAGCAGGCCCAGCGCACGGTGGTGGTGGTGCATGAACACGAAGTCGTGGTGGAAACCATGGCCGGCGCCCACGGCATCGTCCGCGCCGGCACCGGCGCGCGCTTCGACGTCTCGCGCATCGACACGCCACGCGCCGAACTGGTGGCCGAAGCCGCCTGGGAAGCCGGCTGGGTCGACGCCCGCGGCCGCCCGCTGGCCGAAGTCATCGCCGCCCTGCGCCCCTACCGCAGCGGCACGCTGCGCGTCTCCATGGCCGCCGGCGGCCTGCCGGTATCCGGCCACTTCCCGCTGGACGACACCGACGCGGCGCTGGATGCGCTGCAGGACCAGATGCCCATCCACGTGCGGCGCTATACGCCCTGGTTCGTCTCGATCAACGTCGCGGCCTGACCACGGCCACCGACACCGCGCTGTAACGAAAAGCCGCTTCGTTGTATACTCAGTACCGTATTTTTATCCAGTAGGCGCGGCAGGACCGCCGTCAGGCGTCGATGCCCGGGATTTATCCGATGGTTCCATTCCAGGGATTTTTCCCGCGGAGGTTTTCCACGGATATTCCATGGGCAGTTCCATGGATCGATCCCATCGACGCCCATCAGGTCTCAGCCCGGGTACATCACCCGGGTTCTGCAGCCCGAGGGGTTTTCCTCGCAGCGCCCCCCGCCCGGTTGACGGGCGCTCCATCGGCAGACACGGCATTTAAAGCTTGCAATCCCTCGGGGACTTGCTAAAATGTTCGACTTTGCCGAATTCAACTTACATAGCAACATGGCCAATACCGCCCAAGCCCGCAAGCGCGCTCGCCAATCCGTTGAGCGCAACAAGCACAATTCCAGCCTGCGCTCGATGCTGCGCACCGCCATCAAGCGCGTTCGCCAATCCATCGCCGCTGGCGACAAGGCTGCGGCTGGCGAAGTGTTCCAAAAGGCCAGCAGCGTGATCGATCGCGTGGCCGACAAGAACATCATCCACAAGAACAAGGCCGCTCGCCACAAGAGCCGCCTGGCCGCCGCCATCAAGGCGCTGGCCTAAGCCATTCTGCCGCCCCGCCATGCGGGGCGTCATGAATACGGCAAATGAAGAAGGATGCCCACGGGCATCCTTTTTTGTTGCCTGGCGCTTTTGCCCGTTCTTGATTTTGGGCCACCCGTTTTTGAGTCGCCCGTTTTTGAGCCACCCGTTTTTGAGCAGCCCCTCACTGCGGCCGGGCCGCCAGCCGGGCGCGCATCTGCGCGGCTTCGTCCCGCAGCATGGCGGTGAAGGGATCAACCAGCGGGTTCCTGGGACGATGCTCCGGAAACACCAGGTTGACCCGGAACGGAAACGACCGCCGCAGCGGCCGGATATGCAGGCCACGCCCGGCGAAATCGAGCGCGGTGAGCGGATTGACGATGGCCAGGCCCAGCCCCTGGCGCACGAACGCGCACACCGAGACCGCCGTCGGCGTCTCGATGATGGCGCGCCGCAGGACGCCCTGGGCCGCGAAGGCTTCGTCGATCTGGATCCGGTAAGGGTCGCTGGCCGACAGGCTGACGAAGGGCTCGCCAGCGAAATCGGCCAGGTCTAGCGCCTGCCGCGCCAGCAGCGGATGGCCGTCGGGCAGCACCGCGACCTCGTCGACCTCCACCAGAAGCTCCAGGCGCGTGCCGGCCGGCTCCAGGTCGTGTTCGGTCAATCCCAGGTCGTAGCGCTGCGCCGTGAGCCACTCCTCCAGGAACGGCGATTCCTGCGCCTCCAGCGCCAGGCTCACGCCCGGATGGGCCTGGCTGAAGCGACGGAACGCGCCCGGCAGCAGCGAATGGGAAAACGCCGGCAGCGCGATCACGGCCAGTTGGCCATCCTGGAATGCCCGCAGGCGCGCGGCGGTCGATGCGACCCGCTCCAGCCCGGCATAGGACTGCCGGACCTCGTCATACAGCGCCAGCGCCGGCATGGTGGGCCGCAAGCGGCCGCGCACGCGCTCGAACAGCGCGAAGCCGATGGCCTGTTCCATGCGCGCCAGCTCGCGGCTGACGGTGGGTTGCGAGGTGAACAACAGGTCGGCGGCCTTGGTGACGCTGCCGGCGATCATCAGGGCGCGGAACACTTCGATGTGGCGATGGGTCAGCATGCCCTATCCATATCAGGAATGAATCGACGTGGAAAATATAAGCATTTTACTGGATGGGCTCGCTGGGGCATGATGCCGGCCTGATTTCCCTTTCCCCCCCCCGCTACAAGGTTCACCCGCGATGGCTTTCGATCCGCGCCAGCTCACTCAACTCGCCGCCGAGCACGGCACCCCGCTGTGGGTCTACGATGCCGCCGTCATCCGCGAACGCATCGCCCAGCTGCGCCGCTTCGACGTCATCCGCTACGCGCAGAAGGCCTGCTCCAACCTGCACATCCTGCGCCTGATGCGCGCCGAGGGCGTGATGGTGGACGCGGTGTCGCTGGGCGAGATCGAGCGCAGCCTGGCCGCCGGCTTCGAGCCCGCGGGCGAGCCGGCCGGCGTGGTGTTCACGGCCGACCTGATTGACCACGCCACCCTGGCCACCGTCGTCAAGCACGGCATCACCGTCAACGCCGGCTCGCTCGACATGCTCGAACGCGTCGGCCAGCACGCGCCGGGGCACCGCGTGTGGCTGCGCATCAACCCGGGCTTCGGCCACGGCCACAGCAACAAGACCAACACCGGCGGCCCGCAGAGCAAGCATGGCATCTGGATCGACGACGTCGCCGCCGCCATCGGCATCGTGCGCCGCTACGGCCTGAAGCTGGTCGGCATCCACATGCACATCGGCTCGGGCGTGGACTACGGCCACCTGTCCAGCGTGTGCGACGCGATGGTCGACGTGGTCGCTTCGCTGGACCACGACATCGAGGCCATCTCGGCCGGCGGCGGCCTGTCGATTCCGTATCGCGAAGGCGAGCCGCGCATCGACTGCGACCACTACTTCGAGCAATGGGACGCGGCCCGCAAGCGCATCGAACAGCGCCTGGGGCACGAGGTGCGCCTGGAGATCGAACCGGGCCGCTTCCTGGTGGCCGAGGCCGGCGCGCTGGTGGCCGAAGTGCACGCGATCAACCGCCGCCCCGAGCGCGACTTCGCGCTGGTGGACGCCGGCTTCAACGACCTGATGCGCCCGGCCATGTACGGCAGCTACCACCGCATCTCGGTGCACGCGCCGGACGGCGCCACGCCGCCCACGGCCGAGACCCGCATCGCCGTGGCCGGCCCGCTGTGCGAATCGGGCGACGTGTTCACGCAAGATGCCGGCGGCGTGGTGTCGGACCAGTCGCTGCCGCGGCCGCGCATCGGTGATTTCCTGGTGTTCCACAACGCCGGCGCCTACGGCGCGTCGATGTCCTCGAACTACAACACCCGGCCGCTGGCGGCCGAAGTGCTGCTGGACCGCAACGAGGCGCGCCTGATCCGCCGCCGCCAGACGGTCGCCGACCTGCTGGCGCTGGAACAATAAGGCAAGGCGCGGCCGTGGCGAACGCGACGGCCGCGCGATCAGGCAGGATCAGGTGGGAAAGGCCTCGCGCAAGGCGAAGGTGGCCTGCTTGAACACGCCCAGATCGGTGCCGACCGCGACGAAGTGCATGCCCATGTCCAGGTAGCGGCGCGCATCGGCCTGCACCGGCGCCAGGATGCCCACCGCCTTGCCCTGCGCGGTGACGCGCTGGTACAGGTGGCGGATGGCTTCCTGCACTTCCGGATGGCCCGGATTGCCCAGGTGGCCCAGGGCCGCGGCCAGGTCGGATGGGCCGATGAAGACCCCATCCACGCCCTCGACCGCGGCGATTTCGTCGACCGCCTCGATGCCCGGACGGCTCTCGATCTGCAGCAGCACGCAGATGTTGTCGTTGATGGTCTTGAGGTAATCCGGCACGGTGCCGTAGCGGTTGCTGCGCTGCATGCCGGCCACGCCGCGGATGCCCTGCGGCGGATAGCGGGTCGCGGCCACCGCGCGGCGCGCGTCGTCCTCGGATTCGATGAAGGGGATCAGCAGGTTGTAGAAGCCGATATCCAGCAGGCGCTTGATTTCGACCGGGTCGTTCCAGGTGGGTCGGCCGATGGCGGCGCTGGCGCTGCCCTGCAGGGCCTGCAACTGCTGCAGGAACATCGGCACGGTATTGGGTGAATGCTCGCCGTCCAGCAGCAGCCAGTCGAAGTCGGCCAGGCCCGCCAGTTCGGCGGTGACGTGGCTGGACATGCACATCCAGAAGCCGATCAGGCGTTCGCGCGCCAGGATGCGTTGGCGAAAGCGGTTGGGCAAGGGTGAAGTCATCGCTGCGTGTTTCCCATCGAATGAACCCCGGGCGCCGCCCGGCGCGCGGGGTGTGTTGATACAGAACGCTAGTCCATGCGGGCGCCGGAGGCCTTGGCCGCCGCGCCCCACTTGGTGATTTCGGATTGGACGAAGGCCGAGAACGCCTTGGGGTCGTCGCCCACCACCACGAAGCCTACGCTTTCCAGCTTTTGCCGGATATCCGGTGAAGCCAGGGCCTTGACGGTGGCCTGGTTCAGGCGCTGGATGATGGCCGGCGGCGTCTTGGCGGGCGCGGACAGGCCGAACCACGATTCGGCGGCAAAGCCCGGATAGCCCGATTCCGCCACCGTGGGCGTGTCCGGATAGGCCGGGTTGCGCTGGGCGCTGGCCACCGCCAGGGCGCGCAGCTTGCCCGACTTGACCTGCGGCAGCAGCGAGTCCTGGTTCAGGAACATCACCGACACGCGCCCGCCGATCATGTCGGTGATGGCGGCGGCGCCGCCCTTGTAGGGCACGTGCACCAGGTCGAGCTTGGCGGCCTGCTTGAGCATTTCCATGGCCAGGTGGCCGGACGACCCGTTGCCCGAGCTGGCGTGGGTGTACTTGCCGGGATTGGCGCGCACCAGCTTGATGAAGTCGGCGAAGTTGGTGGCCGGGAAATCCATGTTGGCCACCAGCACGTTGGGCCCGGTGGCCAGCAGCGAGATATGGGCGAAGTCGCTGTCGCGGTACGGCATGCTCTGGTAGAGCGAATAGCTGATGGCGTTCGAGCCCACGCCCGACAGCAGCAGCGTGTAGCCGTCGGGCTCGGCCTTGGCGACCACGTCGGAACCGATGTTGCCGTTGGCGCCGCCCTTGTTCTCGACCACCACGCTCTGGCCCAGTTCCCTGGACAGTTCGGCGGCCAGCAGGCGCCCGACCGCGTCGGTGCTGCCGCCCGCGGGGAACGGCACGATCAGCTTGACCGGCCGCGTCGGCCAGTCCTGCGCCAGCAGCAGGCCCGGCGCCAGCGCGGCGGCCGCGCCCAATGCGATGGCGGCCAGTCCCAGCCGGCGGCGCGCCGGCGATGTCTTGTGTTGCATGGTTGTCTCCTTGTCGTGTTTTTCTAATGCTTGCCGCCCGGTGGGCCGGGTCGGTGGATCACCGCGCGGTCGTTGCCGCGCGGCGGGGAAAACGTCATGCGACCGGACGGCGCATTCAGTCCAGCAGATAAGGCACCGAAGCGCGCTGGCAGATCTCGCGCAGGCGCACGGCCAGCGCGGGCGGGATCGGGATGCCGTCGATCCGGCGGCGCGCGCGCTCGGCGGCCTCGGGCTCGCCGGCCACCAGCACCGGCTCGTCGGGCCGCGCCGGCGGGGTGTCGTGCAGCGTGTCGATCAGGTCGTCCATGTCCGATTCAAATGAGCCGCTGGCGCGGAACGCGTCGGGATTGAGCGCCAGGAAGAAATGGCCGACGTCGTCCGGCTCGCCCGGCCGCCGGGTGACGTTGCGGCGCGCCGCCAGCGCGCTGCCGCTGAGCGTGCCGCCCAGGATCTGCGCCATCATCGCCAGGCCGTAGCCCTTGTGGCTGCTCATGGCCGGCGTGCCGCCCAGCGGCGTCAGCCCGCCTTCGGGATGCTTGAAGATGAACTGCATGGCGGTATCGGCCGCGGTGACCGGCTCGCCCCGCCCGTCCACCGCCCAGCCCGGCGGCAGCGGCTTGCCGAGGAAGTCGTACACCTTGACCTTGTTGGCCGCCACGGTGGTGGTGGCCATGTCGAGCACGAACGGCTCGTTGTGCGCGGCCGGCGCGCCGAAAGCGATGGGATTGGTGCCCAGCATCGGCATGGCGCCGCGCGTGGGCACCATGATGACGCCGTTGGCGCTGCTGGTGACCAGCCCGACCACGCCGCGTTCGACCGCGATGCGCGCATAGACGCCGGCCGCGCCGAAGTGGTGGGAATTGCACACCGACACCGCGCCCACGCCGTGTTCCAGCGCCTTGTCGACGGCCAGGTTCATGGCCTGCGCCGACACCGGGTAGCCCAGGCCGCCCATGCCGTCCAGCAATGCGCTGGCGCCGCCGTCGCGCACCAGGCGCGGCCGCGCGTCGAGCCTGAGCGTGCCCGCGCGCAGCTTTTCCTCGTATGAAGGCAGCATCGAGATGCCGTGCGAATCGATGCCCAGCAGATCCGTCTCGGCCATCAGGCCGGCGGTGATGGCGGCCAGGTCGGGCGCCATGCCCCAGGCCTGCAACACGATCAGAATCTGTTCACGCACCTGCCCCGCCGATGCCGCTGTTCCTGCCGAACCATTGCCTTGCACGCGATGTCTCCTGCTGTTGTCAGTGTGAAGCTCCCGGACGGCGCGAGCGGCCGGTCAATCGCGTTCGCGGTCGACCAGCCGGTGGCGGGCCTGGCCCAGGTGGAATTGCATGGCGACCCGGGCGCGCTCGCCGTCCTGGGCGCGGATCGCGTCCAGGATGGTGGCGTGCTCGTCCAGGACGCGCTGGGCGCGCTGGCGCGACCCGGTGCGGGTCAGGTTGAGCGTCAGGCGCATGAAGCCGTTGATGGACTCGTGGATGCTTTCCAGCACCCCGAGATAGAAGTCGTTGCCGGTGGCCTCGGTGATGCTGGCGTGGAACGCCAGGTCGGCCTCGGCCGACATCTGGCCGCGCGCCAGACTGTCGGCGAAGGCGGCGTGCGCGGCTTCGATCTTTTGCAATTGCTCGTCGGTGCGGCGCAGCGCCGCCAGCCGCGCGGCATCGCCTTCGAGCGCCACGCGCAGTTCCTGCGCGCGCAGGTAGGCGCCGACGTTGCCGACGTCGCTGAAGGCGGTCAGGCGCGGCGCCGGCTGGTGGCTGACGAAGGTGCCCAGGCCCTGGTGGGCGGTGATGAGGCCGTCGGCGCGCAGGCGCAGCAAGGCTTCGCGCACCACCGGCCGCGATACGCCGAAGCGTTCGGAGATCTCGTTCTCGGAAGGCAGCTTGTCGCCGACGTTGAGATTGCCGGCGACGATCTGCTCGAAGATCTGCCCGTACAACTGGTCGGCCAGCCGGACGCGGTGGCCGCGTTCCAGCACCAGCGCGCCCATGGCGTCCGGCTCGGCGGACGCGGGCGGCGCGGACGGGGGCGATGCTTTGGGTCGGGCCACGAAATCTCCTGGGGCGTATCGGCAGCGCTCATCGTACCGTCAATGCCGCGCGCGCGGCCATCAGGCCGCCACGGCGTCGCGGTCCCAGGCGGCCAGCGCGCGCGCCACCGGCGCCACCCGTTCGCGCTCGGCGCTGGAGATGCCGGTCAGCAGCGGCAGCATCGGCCCCATGTCGGCCACGCCGGACAGGGTCACGGCGTCGTGCAGCACGCGGATCGGGCTGATCGCATCGCGGCAGTCCTCCAGGCCCAGGTAGCTGGCGCGCACCGTTTCGGCTTCGTCATAGCGGCCTTCGTTGAGCAGCTGAAGCAGGCGCATCGAACCACGCGGCGCAACGCAGACCGAGCCCGAGGTGAAGCTCTTCAGCCCGAAGTCGCGGTAGTGGACGATGGCCGGACGTTCGCCAATGCCGCTGACCACGCGGTTGCTGTCCACGCTTTGCAGCAACGCCGACAGGTAGGCGTCGCGCGCCGGATTCTCGCGCACCACGGCGTACTTGAACGCGACGATGCGGCCTTCCTCGACCAGGCGCGCCGCCGTTGCCGGCGCCAGGTAATCGGCCGACTTGATGTAGACCACGGCGGGCTTGCCCAGCGCATCGGTGAAGCGGCGCACGCCATCGGCCAGGCCGGCATCGGTGTAGGGAAACGACATGGGCAGCAGCATGGCCGTCGGAAAGGCGCGGCTGCGCAGGATTGCCGCCTGATCCATCATCTTGCCGAAATCCGGACCAACCGACGGCAGGATCCAGGTGTCCGGCCCGGCCAGCGACGCCAGCAGGTCGACGATGCGCGCGTACTCGCCCACGCCGACGTTGTAGAAGTTGGCATTGCCGCCGTACATCACGTTGCGCACCCCGCCCGCCTCCAGGTGCCGCAGCAGGGCCTGGTTGGCGGCTTCGTTCAGGGACAGGTCCGCGTGGCGCGCCAGCGGCGGCACCGCGATGACGGAACGCTGCAGGTCCTGGACGGTGACCGGGGAGGTTTTCATGGCGGGTCTCCTGGTGGATTCCGCGGCGGAATCCAGTTGTTAGATGAGTGGCTTCCAAAAAGTATACTTGGTTGACAAGTAGACCCTCAATACCTATATTCGTTTTACAAGTCATCGGCATCACGACGGCAGGGCGCGACAGACGCCGGCAGCATTCAAGCGGGCTCCGGCCCGGCAGGAACACCCCACAAACGATGCGCGGCCACGCGCACACGAGGAGACGATTTCCATGCTTGCAGCCCCTTTGCGCGGCCGCCTGGCCCTTGCCGCCTGCCTGGCCGCCTGCCTGGCCGCCGCAGCCCTGCTGCCGTGCGCGGCCGGCGCCAGCGCCGATTACCCGGCGCGCGACGTCAGGATCGTCGTGCCCTTCCCGGCCGGCGGCACGGCCGACATTGCCGCGCGCGTGGTAGCCGCCGAACTGGGCAAGGCCTGGGGCAAGGCGGTGGTGGTGGACAACAAGGCGGGCGCGGGCGGCAACGTAGGCACCGCCGAAGCCGCCCGCGCCACGCCCGACGGCTACACCCTGTTGATGGGCACCGTCAGCACCCATGCCATCAACCAGTCCGTCTATGCCAAGCTGCCCTACGATCCGGTCAAGGACTTCACGCCGGTCACGCTGGTGATCCCGGTGCCCAACGTGCTCGAACTGAATCCCGGTTTCGCCGACAAGCACGGCATCCGCAACGTGGCGGACCTGATCAAGTACCTGAAGGCCAATCCCGGCAGCGTCAACATGGCCTCGACCGGCAACGGCACCTCGACCCACCTGTCCGGCGAGCTGTTCCAGGCCATGACCGGCACCCGCATGACGCACGTGCCCTACAAGGGCAGCAGCCCGGCGCTGACCGACGTGATGGCGGGCTCGGCCGACCTGATCTTCGACAACCTGCCCTCGTCGATGGGCTTCATCAAGGGCGGCAAGTTGCGGCCGCTGGCGGTCACCACCGCCACGCGCTCGCCGGCGCTGCCGGACGTGCCGACGTTGGCCGAGGCGGGCGTGACGGGCTACGAGGCCTCCAGCTGGTTCGGCCTGCTGGCCCCCGCCGGCACGCCGCGCGAGATCGTCGACAAGATCCAGCGCGATGTCGCCGCGGCGCTGCAGCAGGCGCCGGTACGCGCCCAGCTGCAGGCCCAGGGCGCCACGCCGTCGGGCAACACGCCGGCACAGTTCACCCAGTTCATGGCGCGGGAAACCGTCAAGTGGGCCGCGGTCGTGAAGCAATCGGGCGCCAAGGTCGACTGACCGGCGCCGGTCCGGACCCGGCCGCCACGCGTGGGCGCCGGGTTCTTCATCATCACGCGAACCAGGAGACACCATGAACAGATCGATATGCGCGGTCGCGCTGTCCGCCGCCGCCCTGCTTGCCGGGCCGGCGGTCCACGCCGCCGGCTATCCCACCAAGCCCGTCACGATGATCGTGCCGTTCGTGCCGGGCGGCTCGTCCGACATCACCGCGCGCAGCGTCACGCCCGGGCTGACGAAGGCGCTCGGCCAGACCTTCGTGGTCGAGAACAAGCCGGGCGCCAACAGCGCCATCGGCGCGCAGGCGCTGGCCCGCTCCACGCCCGACGGCTACACCATGATGGTCGGCTCGATCGGCACCTTCGCCATCAACGAGGCGCTGTACAAGAATCTTTCGTACAACCCCAGCAAGGACTTCGAATACCTGACGCAGGCCGTGCGCAACCCCAACGTGCTGGTGGCCTCGCCGTCGTTCCCGGCCAGCACGGTGGCCGAGCTGGTGGACTATGCGAACAAGAATCCGGGCAAAGTGTCGTACGCTTCGTCCGGCACGGGTTCGTCCGACCACCTGTCGGCGGTGATGTTCCGCCAGCGCACGCAGACCTCGGGCGTGGACGTGCCGTACCGCGGCGGGGGCGCCGCCATCGCCGACCTGATCGGCGGCCAGGTCAACGTGTCGTTCCAGAACCTGGGCGCGGTGCAGACCCACATCAAGGCCGGCAAGCTCAAGGCGCTGGCCATCACCGGCGATGCGCGCGCGGCCGATCTGCCGGACGTGCCGACGCTGGCCGAGGCCGGCATCAAGGACATGGTGGTGTATTCGTGGCAGGGCTTCGCGGTGCCCAAGGGCACCCCGCCGGACGTGGTGCAACAGCTGACCAAGGCCCTGCAGGCCGCCCTGCGCGACCCGCAGACCGAAAAGACGCTGCAGGGGCTGGGCTTCGAAGTGGTGGCCAACACGCCGCAGCAGTTCAGCGCGTTCCAGCAGGCCGAGGTCAAGCGCTGGAAGGACGTGATCCAGAAGGCCAACATCCAGCTGGAATAAGGCCGCCGGGCGGCGCGGCCGGCGGCCTGCCGCGCCGCCCGCCCCCTCTCAGCCGGATTCAAGGCCGGATCAAGTAGCATGAAGGTTTCGCCACCCACCTGTACGACAACATGACCACCAAGCATCGCATCATCCAGGTCGGCTCGCTGGCCGGCTCGCCCTCCGCCAACCAGCGCCTCGCGGAGCGCTACGACGTCATCGAGCTCTGGAAGCAGCCCGACCGCAAGGCCGCCCTGGCCGAACTGGGCAAGGGCGTCACCGCCGTCGTCACCTCGGCCAACTTCGGCGCCAATGCCGAGCTCATCAACGCCCTGCCCGACCTGAAGGCCATCTGCAGCTGGGGCGTGGGCTACGAGACCATCGACGTGCAGGCGGCGCATGCGCGTGGCGTGCAGGTCAGCAACACGCCCGACGTGCTGACCGACTGCGTGGCGGACCTGGCCTGGGGCCTGATGATCGCCGGCGCCCGCCGCATGGGCCAGGGCGAACGCTTCGTGCGCGCCGGCCAGTGGGGCCAGGTGCACGGCAGCATTCCACTGGGCCAGCGCGTCAGCGGCAAGAAGCTCGGCATCGTCGGCCTGGGCCGCATCGGCGAAGCCATCGCCCGCCGCGGCCTCGGCTTCGACATGCAGGTGCGCTATCACAATCGCAGGAAGCGCGACGACGTCGACTACGGCTACGAGGCCTCGCTGACCGACCTGGCGGCCTGGGCCGATTTCCTGGTCGTGGCCACCGTGGGCGGTCCCGCCACGCGCCACCTGGTCAACCGCGAGGTGCTGGAAGCGCTTGGCCCGCGCGGCATCATCGTCAACATCGCGCGCGGTCCGGTCATCGACGAGGCCGCGCTGGTGGCCGCGCTCGAGGCCGGCAAGCTCGGCTGCGCCGCGCTCGACGTGTTCGAGCATGAACCCAAGGTGCCCGAGGCGCTGATCAAGAGCGACCAGGCGGTGCTGCTGCCGCACATCGGCAGCGCCACGCTGGAGACGCGCCAGGCGATGGAAGACCTGATGCTGGAAAACCTGGCGGCGTATTTCGACACCGGCCGCGTGATCACGCCGGTGGACTGACGACGCGGACGGGAACGGCGGCGCGGCCAGCGCCGTCGGCGCCCACGCAAGTGGCTCGAATACGGGCAACACAAACGCAGGCAATACAAACGAAAAAGCCTCCCGGCGCCCATACCGAGAGGCTTTCGACTTCCAGGTCCGAAAACCCGTCCGTCGTGCAAAGGAACTGCCGGACCTCGCGGTCCGATGCTGCGTGACTGCCTTACTTCGCGGGCGCCGTGGCGGTACCCGATTTGTCCATCTTGGCGGCGCCCGATTTCTCGGTGCCCTGCTTGGCGGACGTTTTGTCGGACTTGTGATGCTTGTGCTGCGCCTGGGTCTTGGTTTCGCCCGACTTGGTCGTGGCATCGGCGCCCGCCGCGAACGCCGAAGGCGCGGCGGCAAGGCCGAGGCACAAGGCCGAAGTGGACAGGAACGCAGCGATACGGGAGTGGGTCGTCATTACATGAACTCCTAATGGTGAAAGCCCGGGGGCTGGCCCCTGGCCTTTCCGACACGGGGCGGCAACATCGCCGCATGACCCGTACTCCGTTGGAACCGGCGCCCCGCCGAAGGTTCAGCGCGCCGCGGGAAATTTTCGCGCCCTTTCCGACGTTAACGCTTCGTCATGGGATCGTGACAATCGACTCCCGGCGAGCGGCGCTCAGCTTTCAAATACCAGCAGCGCCACGGTGGCGAACAGCATCGCCGCGAAGCTGGCTCTCAGCTTGCGTTCAGGCAGACGATAGGCCAGCCGCACGCCGACCGGCACGAACAGCAGGCTGCCCGCCGCCAGCGGCAGGCCCACCAGCCAGTCGGTTTGGCCGGCCCATGAGTACGTCACCAGCGCCACCGCGGAACCCGGGATCACCATGCACAGCGCCAGCGCCTGCGCGGTGGTCTGCGGCAGCCGGAACACCGTGGTGATGATGGGCACCGCCAACACCGCGCCACCGACGCCGAAAAAGCCGCCCAGCGTGCCGCACAGCACGCCCAGCGCGGTGGCGCGGCGCGGCGTGAACACCGGGGCGTTGCCGCCGGCCCTGGGCGCGCGCCGGGCGCGGCCGGCGCGCCAGGTCTGCCAGGCGTAGAACAGCGCGATGAAGAACAGGAACACGGCGAAGCTCAGGCGCAACACGCCCGAATCGATGCCCAGCGCCAGCCGCGCGCCGACCCAGGTGAACACCACCGCGCCGCCCGCGCCCGCCAGCGCCACGCGGCGGTCGATGCGGGTCTGCTGGTTGTACTTGCGCACCGCCATCATGATGGTGGGCAGCACCATGATCAGCGCGGTGCCCTGCGCCAGCTGCTGCGACATGCCCATCAGCAGCACCAGCGCCGGAATCGCGATCATGCCGCCGCCGATGCCCAGCACGCCGCCCATGAAGCCAATGAGGCACCCCGCGCCCAGGCACAGGGCGATCAGCAACAGACTCACGTGAGGCTCCCGTCAGCGCAGCTTGTCGAGCGCGGCGTCGAGCCGGTCCACCGCCCAGATCTCCAGCCCCTCGATGGGCTGGCGCGGCGCATTGGCCTTGGGGATGAGCGCGATCGAGAAGCCCAGCTTGGCGGCTTCGCGCAGGCGTTCCTGGCCGCGCGGCGCGGGCCGGATCTCGCCCGCCAGGCCGACTTCGCCGAAGGCGATCAGCCCGCGCGGCAGGGGCCGGTCGCGCAGCGACGACATGATGGCCAGCAGCACCGGCAGGTCGGCCGCGGGCTCGGTGATGCGCACCCCGCCCACGGCGTTGACGAACACGTCCTGGTCGAAGGTCGAGACGCCGGCATGGCGGTGCAGCACCGCCAGCAGCATCGCCAGGCGGTTGCCCTCCAGGCCGACCGTCAGGCGGCGCGGATTGGGCGCGTGGGAACTGTCCACCAGCGCCTGGATCTCGACCAGCAGCGGACGGGTGCCCTCCTGCGTGGCCATTACGCAGGAGCCGGCCACCTGCTGCTCGTGCTGCGACAGGAACAGCGCCGACGGGTTAGCCACGCCGCGCAGGCCGCGGTCGGTCATGGCGAACACGCCCAGCTCGTTGACCGCGCCGAAGCGGTTCTTGAAGGCGCGCACCAGGCGGAACGACGAGTGCGTGTCGCCCTCGAAGTACAGCACCGTATCAACGATGTGTTCGAGCACGCGCGGTCCGGCCAGCGCGCCGTCCTTGGTGACGTGGCCGATCATGACGATGGCGATGCCGGTCTGCTTGGCCAGGCGCGTCAATTGCGCGGCGCACTCGCGCACCTGCGACACCGAGCCGGGCGCGGCGGTCAGTTCGCCGCTGTAGAGGGTCTGGATCGAGTCGATCACGGCCACGCTGGGCTTCTGCTCGGACACCGCCGCCTGGATCGCCTCCAGGCGGATTTCCGCCAGCAGGTTGACGTTGCCGGTCTGCAAACCCAGCCGGCGCGCGCGCAACGCCACTTGCTCGGCCGATTCCTCGCCCGTGACATAAAGCACGTTGGTGCTTTCCGAGAGCGACGCCAGCGCCTGCAGCAGCAGGGTCGACTTGCCGATGCCGGGATCGCCGCCGATCAGCACCACGGCGCCGGCCACCAGGCCGCCGCCCAGCACGCGGTCGAATTCCTCCAGCCCGGTGGGGGTACGCGGGGTTTCGCGCGCCTCGATCTCGGACAGGCTGCGCACGGGGCTGCTGGAGGCCAGCGGCGCGTAGCGGTGCGAGGCGGCCGCCGCGGGCACGGACGATTCGAGGGTTTCTTCCAGAGTGTTCCAGGCATTGCAGTGCGGACACTTGCCTTGCCATTTCGGGGTGGTGCCGCCGCATTCGGCGCACACGTATACGGTTCGGGTCTTGGCCATGGGCGCAAGTTTACCGGCAGCAGGCGGGTCGCGGGGTCGCCGGCGCGCGGCCGCGACACCGCTTTTCCAGCCCATTTGGCCCCATGCCGGTGCATACCGCTTTCAATCTGCTTGCAGAAACAGGGACGCCATGCAGTTACACCATGCAAACACAAGAAATTCACTGGCAGATTTCTGCAAATCGCGCATAATCACCGGGTGATGCGCAATGTTGAACCGCCGGTTATATGGCGGCATACCCGGCGCCGCCGTCCACCCCGACGGCACGACGGAAATCGCGGCGCATTGCAAGCTGTCGGCCGTGCATGCGGCCACCTAAACCGGAACACGACCCCCAGCCTGGACGAGATCGCCGGACCACCGGCGCGGCGCGGGCAAAGGTCAAACGCGCATGCGCCCTGCCACCAGGCGCCTGCGCGAGGAGTACGCGCATGAGCATTGCCTATCGCCCCCCCTTCGACGAAGACGACGAACTGGATTTGCGCGCCGTGTATCGCAAGCCCAGGACCGGCGGCAGCCCCGAACTGGACGCGGCCGTGCGCCGCACCTGGCATCCCGGCCACAGTTGGCACCCGGGCTGGG
>NZ_QHHO01000046.1:880835-908795 GCF_003184165.1 Achromobacter sp. RW408 | reverse complement strand
GGCGCCGTTGCGGGACGGGCGGGGCGGGGCGGACAAGTCCGCCGGCGCCCGGGCCGGGGCCAGGCCTGGCGCATCCGGGAATAGCGCCGCTTTCCCCCCGTTTCTTGGCTTATCGCCAAAGGGCCAGGCCTCCTAGAATCTCGGCGGGCAGCTCGTAATCCGAAAATCCGCGAGCCGCAACGATACCGCAGAGCATGGCCGAAGAAAGCGACCTCGAGAAAACCGAAGCCGCCTCTCCCAGGCGCCTGGAAAAGGCGCGCGAGGAGGGGCAGATTGCGCGTTCCCGGGAATTGGGCACGTTCATGATGCTGGCCGTCGGTGTCGGGGCGATCTGGGCCGGCGGCGGCACGATTTATAAGGGACTGAGCGGGGTGCTGCGCAACGGGCTGGCGTTCGACCAGCGCGTGGTGGCCGACCCGGGCGTGATGGTCGAACAGGCCGTCAACGGCTTCGGCCATGCGCTGATGGTGATCCTGCCGATCTTCGGCCTGCTGGCGGTGATCGCGGTGCTGTCCAGCGTGCTGCTGGGCGGGATCGTCATCTCGGGCAAGCCGCTGTCGCCGAATTTCTCCAAGCTGAGCCTGTTCGCCGGACTCAAGCGGATGTTCTCGGCCCAGACCGTGGTGGAGCTCATCAAGGCGCTGGCCAAGGCGATGCTGGTGGGTGGCGTGGCGGTGTGGATCCTGTGGCGCTACCACGACGACATGCTGGGCCTGATGCACGTGGCGCCGTCGGCCGCGCTGACCAAGGCGCTGAGCCTGGTGGCGATGTGCTGCGCCTTCATCGTCGCCTCGTTGCTGGTGATCGTGCTGCTGGACGTGCCATGGCAGATCTGGAGCCACCTCAAGAAGCTGCGCATGTCCAAGGAAGACGTGCGCCAGGAACACAAGGAAAGCGAAGGCGACCCGCATACCAAGGCCCGCATCCGCCAGCAGCAGCGCCAGGCCGCGCGCCGCCGCATGATGTCCGAAGTGCCCAAGGCCGACGTGGTGGTGACCAACCCGACCCACTACGCCGTGGCGCTGAAGTACGAGGAAGACAAGAACGGCGCGCCGCGGGTGCTGGCCAAGGGCACCGGGCTGATCGCCGCCAAGATCCGCGAACTGGCCGCCGAACATCGCATTCCCACATTGGAGGCGCCGCCGCTGGCGCGCGCCCTGCATCAACACGTCGAGCTGGGGCAGGAAATCCCGGCCGAGTTATACACCGCGGTCGCGGAAGTGCTGGCGTGGGTATTCCAGTTGCGCTCGTGGCGCTCGGGATGGGGGGCCGAACCGACGGCGCCGACGTCCCTGGCCGTGCCGGCCGCGCTGGACCCGCAGGCCAAAACCGCAGCACAAGGAGCTTAAGGAATGAGCGCTCTGCTCACCATGTTGAAAAGCAACGGAGCCACGCACGCGCGGCTTCTGGCCGGTCCCATCCTGATCGTGATGGTGCTGGGCATGATGGTGCTGCCGCTGCCCACCTTCCTGCTGGACCTGCTGTTCACCTTCAACATCGCGCTGTCGGTGATGATCCTGCTGGTGGCCATGTTCACCCGCAAGCCGCTGGACTTCGCCGCCTTTCCGGCCGTGCTGCTGTTCGCCACGCTGCTGCGCCTGTCGCTGAACGTCGCTTCGACCCGGGTGGTGCTGCTGCACGGCCATACCGGCCCGGACGCGGCCGGCAAGGTGATCGAGGCCTTCGGCCACTTCCTGGTGGGCGGCAACTTCGCCGTCGGCATCATCGTCTTCATCATCCTGACCATCATCAACTTCATCGTCATCACCAAGGGCGCCGGGCGGATCGCCGAAGTCGGCGCGCGCTTCACGCTGGACGCGATGCCCGGCAAGCAGATGGCCATCGACGCCGACCTGAATGCCGGCCTGATCGGCGAGGACGAGGCGCGCAAGCGCCGCGCCGAGGTGTCGCAGGAATCCGACTTCTTCGGTTCGATGGACGGCGCCAGCAAATTCGTGCGCGGCGACGCCATCGCCGGCCTGCTGATCATGGCCATCAACATCATCGGCGGCCTGATCGTGGGCGTGGCCCAGCACGACATGTCGATGAGCGATTCTGCCCGCGTCTACACGCTGCTGACCATCGGCGACGGCCTGGTGGCGCAGATCCCGGCGCTGGTGATCTCGACCGCCGCCGGCGTGGTGGTGTCGCGCGTGTCGACCGACCAGGACATCGGCCAGCAGATCATCAGCCAGCTGTTCTCCAACCCCAGCGTGATGTTCCTGACCGCCGGCATCATCGGCATCATGGGCCTGATCCCCAACATGCCGCACATCGCCTTCCTGACCCTGGCCGGCGCGCTGGCCTGGGGCGGCTGGGCCATGCACAAGCGGCGCAAGGCGGCCGAGGTGGCGGCCAGCGAAGTGCCGCAGCAGGCGGTGACGCAGGCGCAGGCCGCCGCGGCCGAAGCCAGCTGGGACGACGTCTCGATGGTGGATCAGCTTGGCCTGGAGGTCGGCTACCGCCTGATCCCGCTGGTCGACCACGCCCAGAACGGCGAACTGCTGCACCGCATCCGCAGCCTGCGCAAGAAGTTCGCCCAGGACGTCGGCTTCCTGCCGCCGGTGGTACACATCCGCGACAACCTGGAGCTCAAGCCCAACGACTACCGCATCCTGCTGTCCGGCGTCGAGATCGGCCACGGCGTGGCCATGCCGGGCCAGTGGCTGGCGATCGACCCGGGCGGCGTGACCATGCAGATCAAGGGCACGCCCACCACCGATCCGGCCTTCGGCCTGCCGGCGCTGTGGATCGACGGCAGCCTGCGCGACCAGGCCCAGGTGGTGGGCTACACGGTGGTGGATGCCGGCACCGTGGTCGCCACGCACCTGAACCACCTGATGCACCGCCACGGCTCCAACCTGCTGGGCCGCCAGGAAGTGCAGCAGTTGCTGGACCGCATCGGCCGCGACGCGCCCAAGCTGGTCGAGGACCTGGTGCCCAAGACGCTGTCGCTCACGGCGCTGCAGAAGGTGCTGCAGGGCCTGTTGGCCGAGGAAGTGCCGATCCGCGACATGCGCACCATCATCGATACGCTGTCCGAGCATGGGCCGCGCCTGGCGGCGCTGGCGGCGGGTTCGGGCGGCCAACCCGACATCAACGAGCTGATCGCGCTGACGCGCCGCTCGCTTGGCCGCGCCATCACCCAGCAGTGGTTCCCGGGCGAGGGCGAGTTGCGCGTGATCGGCCTGGACGTCAAGCTCGAGCGCGTGCTGTCGCAGGCGCTGACGACCAGCGGCGGCCTCGAGCCAGGCCTGGCGGATACGCTGCTGCGCGAAACCCAGGCGGCGGTCGAACGCCAGGAGTCGCAGGGCAACGCGCCGGTGCTGCTGGTGTCGCCGGTGCTGCGCGCGCCGTTGTCGCGCTTCCTGCGCCACCATCTGCCGCAGCTGGGCGTGCTGTCGAATACGGAAATTCCCGATGAACGCATGGTCCGCGTGACCGCGCTCATCGGCGGAGGTAATGGGCAATGAAAATAAGCCGCTTCTTTGGAGCCAACAGCCGGGACGTGATGCGCCAGGTGCGCCAGGTGCTCGGACCCGACGCGCTGATCGTGTCGAACCGTAGCGTCGATGGCGGCATCGAAGTGCTGGCCACCGTCGACGGCGCTTTCGATGATGCGCAGCAGCACGCGCAGGAACCCGCGCCGCGCGGCTACGTCGACGGCTACGCGCGCGCGGCCGGCACGCCCGCCCCGCAGGCCCAGTCGGCCCCGGTCGCGCCGCGCCTGCAACCGCCGCCGGCCATGCCCGCGTCCTATGGCCTGGGCACGCATGCCGCCATGGCGCCTCCTCCCCATACCGCGCCGATCGCGCCGCCCGCCGCGCCGCAGCCCGGTTACGCCGTGCCGTCGCGCTCGATTGCCGCCTATCAGTCGGCCTACGCCACGCCAGGCGTGCCGGAGCAGGAAGTCCTGCAGGAGCCGGTCGCCCGCCAGGCGCCGCCCGCAGCCGTGCCACCGGCGGCGCCGGTCGTGGCGGCTCCGGCCCCCGCCGCGCCGGTGCGGGTGGAGATGCCGGCCTTGCCGCCGGCGCGCCCGGCGCCGCCCGCGGCGCCTGCGCCAATGGAACGCCCGGCGCCGTCCGTTGCGCCATCGCCCATGGCGCGCATGCCGGACGCGCCGTTGCGCAATGGCCCGGCGATGCCGCCCGCGGCCCTGCCCAACGACGCGGCGGCCGGGTTGCAGGACGCCATCAGCGCGTTGCGCGGCGCGCTGGAAAGCCGCATGGACGGGCTGCTCTGGGGCGGCCGGCAGGGGCCTGGCCGCGAGCCGGCGGGCGCCGCCTTGTTCCGCAGCCTGCTGGATGCCGGCTTCAGCACCAAACTGGTGCGCACGCTGGTCGAGCGCATGCCGGCGGGCGCGACGCCCGAGGCGGCGCTGGCCTGGGCCCGCAATGAACTCGTCACGCACCTGCCCGTGCTGGGTTCGGAAGATGAATTCCTGGGCGGTGGCGTGTATGCGCTGGTCGGCCCCACCGGCGTGGGCAAGACCACCACGCTGGCCAAGCTGGCGGCGCGCTGCGTGGCGCGCGAGGGCCGCGAACAGGTGGCGATGCTGACCACCGACAATTTCCGGATCGGCGCCCTCGAGCAATTGCAGATCTATGGCCGCCTGATGGGCGTGCCGGCGCATTCGGTGCGCGACGCGGGCGAACTGCGCCGCATCCTGGGAGAACTGGGCAACCGCAAGATCGTGCTGATCGACACCACGGGTATCAGCCAGCGCGATCGCCAGGTGGCGGAGCAGGCCTCGATGCTGTGCAACGCCGGCAAGCCGGTGCGCCGGCTGCTGGTGCTCAATGCCGCCAGCCAGGGCGATACGCTGGACGAAGTCGCGCATGCCTACCGCAATGG
The DNA here is from genome assembly GCF_003184165.1 of Achromobacter sp. RW408. Classification (NCBI taxonomy): domain Bacteria; kingdom Pseudomonadati; phylum Pseudomonadota; class Betaproteobacteria; order Burkholderiales; family Alcaligenaceae; genus Achromobacter; species Achromobacter sp. RW408. Next base: position 903,941 of record NZ_QHHO01000046.1, on the reverse strand, counting down.
CGTGGGCGAGGACGTGGCCGGCTGCATCATCACCAAGCTGGACGAGGCCTCGCGCCTGGGCGCCGCGCTGGACACGGCGATCCGCCACCGGCTGCCGATCCATTATTCGTCGATCGGCCAGAAGGTGCCCGAGCACCTTGAATTGGCGCGCGCCGATGCACTGATCGACCGGGCCTTCGCCATGGTCGAGCGCGCCCGCGCGCTGTATGCGCCCAGCGAGGCCGACATGGCGTCGCTGTGGTCGACGCCCCGGGAGACCGAGGCCGTCGATCCGGCGCGGCGGCGGCAACTGCTGGCGTCCGCCATCTTGCGTCCGCAAGCCGGCGCGGGCTCGATCGAAGCCGCCCAGAATCTGGACGACACCCTGGGCTGGCTCGATAGCGATCCGGCCTGCGTGCAGGCGCGCGCTTCCTGGCGCGAATACGTCAGCGACGGCGCCGGCTCCAGCCTGTCGGCGTTGGGTGAAACGCCGCTGGCGATGGCGCGGCGCGAGTTCCCCACGGCCTGCGGCCGGCATCTGCTGGCGATGCACGGCAAGACCAGCATGAAAGGCGAGGGCTTGCCCGGTGGCACGCTGCTCAGCGCGATGCTGATGAGCGACCGGGGCGCGGCCTTGGCGGCGCCGGCGCAGCAACTGGTGCTGCCGCACGGCATGCTGTCCTCGTTCGCGCCGGCGGCGGCGGCGCAGCCGGATACGGCATTGGCGCTGGAGGCGCGGGTGCGCTGGCTGGGCGAGCAACTGGCCCGCCTGCCGCTGGTGCATATGCTGGAAGCGGGCACCTCGGCCCTGTGGCAGAGCCTGAGCGGGCAGGGGGCCTCATGGGTGGCGCGCAGTCCGGGCGGCATGCGCGTGATCCAGGATGAATGTCCGACCAACCTGAATGCGGTCGGCAAGAGCGTCGGCTACCTGCCGGTGGGGCAGCCGGGCGACATGCCGGGCCTGCGGGCCGTGCCGGGCACCCGCCCGGCGCCGCTGGCGCTGTGGGCCTCGGGCACTGAGATCGGCCTGCCCGGCCGGGGCGAAGAAACACGCCTGCGCCTGGTGTGCGCGCGGCTGATCGATACCGCCAGCGGCGAGGTCGCGGGCCAGCTGTTTGGCCTGACCAACCTTGCGGCCAGCCAGGCGGATGCCGCCACGGTGGCGCGCTGGCTGGTGCTGCAGGAAGAAGCGCGCGCGGGCTTTCGCTACATGGCCAACGCCTGGCAGGCGTTGCCCGCGGTCGACGGCGCCCACACGCTGGCGCGGCAGTCGCTCATGGCGGGCCAGCTCGGCGCGGCCTGCTGGCAGCTGGCGCACGCGCCGACGGCGGACGGCGTGCGCGCCACCCTGTCGGGCGTGGTCAGTCCGGAGCGCAAGCTCACGGGCCGGCTATTGCCGGTGGCGCTGTTGAAGATGTTCGCGATGCTGGAAATGGCCGGAGGCGTTTGAACGGTTCCCGCATGCCCTGCGGGGCCTCGAAAGCAAACAGCCCGCGGATGCGGGCTGTTTGTTTTTGAAGCAGGGAGAGGCTAGCCGGCGACGATCGACTTGCGGCCCGGCGTGGCGCGGGCCCCGCGGCCCTGCGCGTCGTAGGTGGACGGGCCGCCCATGCCGCCCAGGTTGCGCAGCGCGTCCAGCGATTGCTGGGTGTAGCGCAGGTGCACGTCGATCAGGGCGCCATTGCGCAGGTTGATCTCATTGGCGGAGGCGGACTTGGCCAGCAGTGCCTGCCAGACGCCGGACAGCTGCGGATGCAGTACGGCGGCCTGTTCGGTGCCGGCGTGCCCGGCGGGCAGGCCGATCTCGGCCAGCAGGCCGTCGCGCGTCTGGCTCAGGTCGACCAGCTGCTGGGCGACCTGGCTCTTGCGTTCGGTGATGTCATGCAGCGCGTCGACGTTGCCCGGCCCGACCAGCACTTTGGTCTCTTCTTCGAGGATGGAAGAAAACTCGGTGATCAAGGTGTCTTCCTGCCGCAGGCAGGCTTGCAGGGACTCGACTGGGCTCATGGTCATGCTCTGGCGTACGGTCGGAAGGCGATGGGGTTACTTCAGCAGGTCGCGGGCGCTGGCGATCAGGCCGTCGGCGATGCGGCTGGTGTCGATCTTGAGCTGGCCCGAGGCGATGGCCGCCCGGATGGCCGCGACACGTTCGACGTTGATGTCGTTCGAGCCGTCCTGCAGGGCGAGCATTTTGCGCGAGGCCGAGCTCAGCGCGACTTGCGAGCTGCTGGCGCCGCTGCCGCCGCCGGCGCCGTAGGCCTGGGCGACCGAGGATTCGGCGCGAGGGCTGACGGCGTCGGCCGAGATGGGCCGGTTGGTGGTCGAATTGATTTTCAAGGTTTTCTCCGCAGGGCGTCCTGGGTCGATTTGCGACGGATCCGCCTACTTATGCCTCTGTAACGACAAGGTCGGAAGGAACTTTAGGGTAGGCGGCGGCTTGCCGCAACGCGATATGTAACAGTACCTATAGTTGTATTTCGACCAACCCCGCATTGCGCACCACGCCGCTGACCACCTGTCCGCTGGCCGTGCGCACCTGGACCGTGGCGCCGGGCGCCGCATTGTCCAGCGCCTGGCCTTCGCTGCTGACCACGAAACCCTTGCCGCGGGCGTTGATGCGCACGTTCGAGCCGCGCACCACCGACTGGGCATTGCGCAGCGCGGCGCCCTTGACCGGCTGGCCGGCATTGATGCGGTAGGCCGCCGTCATGCCGACCACGGTCTGGGGATTGGTGATGACGCCAGGGGGCAGGGCCACCAGGTCGCCGTCGCGCGGGGCGAGGTCGGCGGGTGTCAGGGCCTGGCCTGCCGCGATCATGCGCGAGGCGACATAGTAATGGCCCGGCACGCTGACCGTGGCCTGCACGTAGGTGGTCCAGGCCTTGGGGCCGTTGCAGCGCACGCCCACCGTCATGCGCGAACGGAGCTTCATGCCTGACGGCATAAATGGGGACAATGCATCGCAAGGGGCCAGCCGTTCGGCCCGGGGCGGGTCGATGGCGACCGAGGGCTCGCCGGGCAGGCCGGCCAGTTGTTCCAGCAAATAGGCCTGCGCGGCAATGGTGATTGCCTCGGGCGCCTGGACGGCGGCCTCTTGCGCCCGAGCCGAGGCGACGGGCGCCAGCAGCAGGGCGGCCAGGCAGGCAGCGCGCGCGCGGAGGTTTGCGGGGAATTTCATGATGTCTGAATTGTAGAAGGCCGCGTCGCTTGGCAATACGTGAATTGGATGAGAAATGACGGGTTATTTGGCTGATTGTGTTGTGCCACCCGACCCTATGATGCCGTCATCCAATGGGATAACGGTGCGTCCGCTGTCCCGGGTTTCATCCGTATTGAAGGCGACCCGATGCTAGACCGGCTTAACGAAGATTTCCGCTTCTTCCAGCAGTCCCTGGGGCTGCGCGCGCAGCGCCAGGAAGTGCTGTCCTCGAACATCGCCAACGCCGACACGCCGAACTACAAGGCGCGCGATTTCGATTTCAAGGCGGCGATGCAGAACGCCATGGAAGGCTCCAAGCGCCTGCCCGACACGTCGCTGACGCTGACCTCGGCGCGCCACATCCCGGCGAAGGCCGTGTCCGAAGGGCCGACCCAGATGCTGTACCGGCTGCCCTACCAGCCCAGCATGGACGGCAACACGGTCGACATGGACATCGAACGGGTCCAGTTCGCCGACAACACCTTGCACTACCAAAGCACGATGCAGCTGCTGTCGGGGCGTATCCGCACCATGATGGCCGCCATCCAGGATTGATTTTCATAGGGAACCGCAGGCAATGTCCTTGTTGAGCATTTTCGATATCGCCGGTTCGGCGCTGAGCGCGCAATCGCAGCGCATGAACGTGGCGGCCAGCAACATGGCCAACGCCGACAGCGTGGTCGGCCCGGACGGCCAGCCGTACCGCGCCCGCCAGGTGGTGTTCCAGGTCAATCCGCCGGCCGGCCAGGCGCTGGGCCGCGAGATCGGCGGCGTGCGGGTGGCCGGCGTGGTGGTGGACCAGTCTCCGCTCAAGCAGGTCTACGACCCCAAGCATCCGCTGGCCGACGCCCAGGGCTATGTCAGCATGCCCAACGTCGACCCCGTGGCGGAAACCGTCAACATGATCGCGGCATCGCGGTCGTACCAGGCCAACGTCGAGGTGCTGAACACCGCCAAGAGCCTGATGCAAAAGACGCTCACCATCGGCCAATCCTGATTCAAGAACTCTGCGCGCCCGCGCCGCCCGCGCGGAAATGACTCCTGATCAAGCGAACTCATGACCACTGTCGACCAAACCACAAGCAAGACCGCCATGGGCCTGGCGCAAACCGGCGCCAACAGCGCCAGTACCGCGCAGGGCCTGCAGGACCAGTTCCTGAAGCTGCTGGTGACGCAGCTCAAGAACCAGGATCCGCTGAACCCCATGCAGAACGCCGAGCTCACTTCGCAGCTGGCGCAGATCTCCACGGTGGAAGGCATCACCAATCTCAAGAACACCATGCTGGCCATCAGCGGCCAGATCGACGTGTCGCAATCGATGAACGCCGTGGCGATGATCGGCAAGGGCGTGCTGGTGCCTGGCTCGAACGTCAAGGTGGGCGTGAGTGCCGAGAATCCCGCCGAGCGCGTGGTCACGCCCTACGGCATCGATCTGCAGAAGGATGCGGTCAAGGTGCAGGTGCGCATTGCCGACAGCAACGGCGCGGTCGTGCGCACCATCGAACTGGGCGAGCAGAAGGCCGGCGTGTACACGCTGGACTGGGACGGCAAGAACGACGCCGGCGTGGCCCTGGACGCGGGCGCGTACACCGTGTCCGTCCTGGCCACGGACGGCGACGACAAGAAGGTGGCCGCCGAAGTGCTGAAGTACGGCAAGGTCAAGAGCGTGGCTTACTCCACCAACGGCCTGCGCCTGGACATGGGCCTGGATGGCCAGACCAGCATGCTGGACGTGCGCAAGGTGATCGGCTGAAGCGGGCCGGTTTGATTATCAGCCGGCGCCACGGCGGCGGTTTCCAAATTTAGAGATCAGCGAGAGAAAACATGGGCTTCGGACAAGGATTGAGCGGCTTGAACGCCGCGGCGCAGAACCTGGACGTCATCGGCAACAACATCGCCAACTCGGGCACCGTCGGCTTCAAGTCGTCGACCGCCTCGTTTGCCGACGTCTACGCCAGTTCGCGCGTCGGCCTGGGCACCAAGGTGGCGGCCATCACCCAGCGTTTCACGGTGGGCACGGTCAACGGCGGTGGCGGCGAATATGACATCGCCATCGACGGCGCCAAGGGCATGTTCCGCGTCACGGACGAGAGTGGCGCGATCATGTACACGCGCAACGGCGAATTCCTGGTCGACAAGAACAACTTCATCGTCAACGCGCAGGGCTATCGCCTGACCGGCTACCCGGCGGGCGCGATCGGCGCCAACCCGGTCGAACTGCAGTTGCCGACCGCCAACGTCGCGCCCAAGGCCACCACCACGGCCACCACGGTCGCCAACCTGGACGCCAACGCCAAGGTCATCTACCAGGTCGACACGGTGACCGCGCCGCCCGTGAACGGCTCGGTGACGATGACCGGTGCCACGCCGGCTTCGCCCGCCACTCAGTACAACTTCACGCGCGACGCAACCGGCAACATCGTCTGGGTGAACCAGCCGCCGGCCGGCACCTATGGCGCCGCGCCCAACCTGATCACGATCGACGCCGCCGGCGCCGTCACGACCGGCAACCTGGCCCAGGTGCCCGGCTACAAGGACTACACCGCGGCCGTGACGGAGGTCGGCAAGCCGTTCGACCCCAAGGTCACCACTAGCTACACCAACGCCTCGCCCATGACGGTCTACGACTCGCTGGGCAACTCGCACCAGGTGATGCAGTATTTCGTCAAGCGCGCCGCCGACGCCGCGGGCAACAGCGTCTACGACGTCTATTACTCGATTGACGGCCAGGCCATGGCGCCGACCACCGAGACGGGCGGCGTGTGGGGCAACCCGACCCAGTTCACCTTCAACAAGGCGGGCGTGATGACCAGCGCCACCACGGTCAACCTGTCGTTCGCGGCCCCGGGCGGCGGCACCACGCCGGCCGATCCGCTGGCTGTCTCCGTGAATTATGCCGGCACCACCCAGTACGGCAGCGCCTACGCGCTCAAGGCCGTGCCGGACGGCTACACCTCGGGTGAATTCCGCGGCATCAACATCGGCGCCGACGGCAGCCTGGTGGCGCAATACACCAACGGCGAGACCTCGATCGTCGGCACCATCGTGCTGGCCGACTTCGCCAACCTGCAGGGCCTGCAGCCGGTGGGCAACAACGCCTGGAAGGAAACCGCCACGTCGGGCCAGCCGATCCTCGGCCAGCCGGGCAGCAACGGCCTGTCCAAGGTGGTGGGCCAGGCGACCGAGTCGTCCAACGTCGACATGAGCAAGGAGCTGGTCAACATGATCATCGCCCAGCGCACCTACCAGGCCAACTCGCAGACCATCAAGACCCAGGACGAGATCATGCAAGTCCTGATGAACCTGAAGTAATGCCTGACGGGCACGCGACGACACCGACGGAATAGGCAATGGATCGAATCATCTACACCGCCATGAATGGCGCAGCGCGGATCACGGAGCACCAGGCCGCGCTCTCCAACAACATGGCCAACGTGAACACGCCGGGCTTTCGCGAGCAGATCGCGCTGTACCGGTCGGTTCCGGTGAATGACGGCGTGAGCCTGCCGACGCGTGTCTCGACGGTGGCGTCGACGCCCCGCAACAACTTCGAAATGGGCAACATGCAGACCACGGGCCGCGACCTGGACGTGGCCCTGGCCAGCTCCAACGGCTGGATCGCGGTGCAGACCCCGCAGGGCGAGGCCTATACCCGCGCCGGCAGCCTGCAGGTGGGCGTGAACGGCCTGCTGCAGACCTCGCTGGGCCAGCCGGTGATGTCCGACCAGAACGGCATCATCGACGTGCCCGACCAGGCCGCGCTGACGATCACCTCGGACGGCACCATCACCGCCATCGGCGCCGGCGACGCGCCCAACAACATCCTCAACCTGGGCCGCATCAAGCTGGCCAACCCGCCCGAGGCGCAACTGGTGCATGGCGACGACGGCGTCTTCCGCCTGGCGCCGGTCAACGGCCAGCCGGCCCCGCCGGTGCCGGCCGATCCCAGCCTGCGGGTGCTGTCGGGCGTGTTGGAAGGCAGCAATACCAATCCCATGGCGGCGATGGTGGGCATGATCGAAAACGCCCGCCGCTTCGAGCAGCAGATGCAGGTGGTGCAGCAGGCGGATCGCAACGCCGAACGCGCCAACGGCATCCTCTCGGTTTCCTGATCCGGTCAGCCGATCCGAACCAAATAATTTTCGCGCGCGGCCGGGCCGCCGCACCAGGAGTACTTCATCATGATGCGTTCGCTGTGGATTGCCAAGACGGGCCTGGAAGGTCAACAGACCTCGATGGACGTGATTTCCAACAACTTGGCCAACGTCTCGACCAACGGCTTCAAGCGTGGCCGCGCCGTGTTCCAGGACCTGATGTACCAGACCCTGCGCCAGCCCGGCGCCCAGGTCGGCGACGCGACGCAGCTGCCGTCGGGCCTGCAGCTCGGCACTGGCGCCCGCGTGGCCGCCACCGAGCGCATCCACACCACCGGCGGTCTGAACAACACCGGCGGCGAGCTGGACGTGGCGATCAATGGCCGCGGCTTCCTGCAGGTCGAGCTGCCCGATGGCACCCAGGCCTATACGCGCGACGGCGCGCTGCAGCGCGACCAGAACGGCCAGCTGACCACCGTCAGCGGCTACGTGATCCAGCCGCCCATGAACGTGCCCGACAACGCCCTGTCGATCTCCATCGGCAAGGACGGCATCGTCTCGGTGACGCAGCCGGGCGCGGCCGGCGTCAACGTGCAGATCGGCCAGTTGCAGATCGCCACGTTCATCAACCCCACGGGCCTGCAGAGCGTGGGCGAGAACCTGTACCTGGAAACCGACGCCTCGGGTCCGGCCAACCTGTTGCAGCCCGGCGTGGACGGCGCCGGCACGTTCATGCAGAACTACGTCGAAACTTCCAACGTGAACGTCGCCGAGGAACTGGTCAACATGATCACGACCCAGCGCGCCTACGAAATGAACAGCAAGGCCGTCAAGACCTCGGACGAAATGCTGGCCCGCCTGACCCAACTGTGATGCCCATGTCGTCTGTCCTGCGTCTGGTTTCGAGTGCCGCCCTGGCTTTGCTGGTGGCCGGTTGCGCCATGATCCCGCCCGAACCCATCGTGACCGGGCCGACGACGGCGGCGCCGCCGCCGCCGCCGATGCCGGCGGCGCAGCCCACCGGCTCGATCTACCAGCCCACGACTTACGGCAATTACCCGTTGTTCGAGGACCGCCGTCCGCGCAATGTTGGCGATATCGTCACCATCGTGCTGAACGAAAAGACCAACGCCTCCAAGAACGTCGCCACCAACACCAACCGCAGCGGCAGCGCCAGCCTGGGCATCACGGCCGCGCCGTCCTTCATGGACAGCTGGGCCAATGCCAACCTGAACACCGACGCCAAGGGCGGCAACGTGGCGCAGGGCAAGGGCGACAGCACCGCCAACAATGCCTTTACCGGCACCATCACCACCACCGTGGTGGGGGTGATGTCCAACGGCAACCTGCAGGTGGCCGGCGAGAAACAGATCGCCATCAACCGCGGCAGCGAATACGTGCGCTTCTCCGGAGTGGTCGACCCGCGTTCCATCACCGGGACGAACACCGTGTCGTCCACCCAGGTGGCCGATGCCCGTATCGAATACCGCAGCAAGGGCGTCATGGACGAGGTCCAGACCATGGGCTGGCTGCAACGCTTCTTCCTGATCGCTTCGCCGTTCTGAACATGAAACAACCCACTCCGATTTCCGCCTTGCTGTCCCTGCTGGCGCGCGTCTGTGTCGCGGCGGGGCTGTTGGCCGGCGCTTCGGCGGCGCATGCCGAACGGCTCAAGGACCTGGCTTCCATCCAGGGCGTGCGCGGCAACCAGTTGATCGGTTATGGCCTGGTGGTGGGCCTGGACGGCAGCGGCGACCAGGTGCGCCAGACCCCGTTCACGCAGCAGAGCCTGACCAACATGCTGTCGCAGCTGGGCATCACCGTGCCCGCCGGCAGCAACATGCAGCTCAAGAACGTGGCGGCCGTCATGGTGACGACGACCCTGCCGGCCTTCGCCCGGCCCGGCCAGACGCTGGACGTGGTGGTCTCGTCGATGGGCAACGCCAAGAGCCTGCGCGGCGGCACGCTGCTGATGACGCCGCTCAAGGGCGCCGACAGCCAGGTCTACGCGATCGCCCAGGGCAACATCCTGGTGGGCGGCGCCGGCGCCTCGGCTGGCGGTTCCAGCGTGCAGATCAACCAGCTCAACGGCGGCCGCATCAGCGGCGGCGCGATCGTCGAGCGCGGCGTGCCGACCACCTTCGCGCGCGACGGCTACATCTACCTGGAGATGAACAACACCGACTTCGGCACCGCCCAGAACGTGGTCAACGCATTGAACCGCAAGTTCGGGCAGGGCACCGCCACCGCGCTGGATGGCCGGGTGGTGCAGGTGCGCACGCCGATGGAGCAGGCGTCGCAGGCGCGCTTCCTGTCGCAGGTCGAGGACCTTCAGGTGACGCGCGCGCCCACCGTGGCCAAGGTCATCATCAATGCCCGCACCGGCTCGGTGGTCATGAACCGCACGGTCATGATCGAAGAGGCCGCCGTGGCGCACGGCAACCTGTCGGTCATCATCAATCGCCAGAACCAGGTGTCGCAGCCGGACACGCCGTTCACCGAAGGGCAGACGGTGGTGGTGCCGAATACCCAGATCGAAGTGCGCCAGGACAACGGCTCGCTGCAGCGCGTCACCACCAGCGCCAACCTGGCCGACGTGGTCAAGGGCCTGAACGCCCTGGGCGCCACGCCGCAAGACCTGCTGGCGATCCTGCAGGCCATGAAGACCGCCGGCGCCTTGCGCGCCGAGCTCGAGATTATCTGACCGCCATGGCGTACACCAACAACACCGCGCACCTGGGCAGCCGCCAGGATTCCGTGTTCGACATGGGGCGCCTGTCGGACCTGAAGCGCGATGTGACCAAGGACCCGGCCAATCCCGGGACCGAACAGCAGAAGCAGGTCGCCAAGCAGTTCGAGGCGCTGTTCCTGCAGATGATGCTCAAGCGCATGCGCGAGGCGACCCCGAAAGAGGGGCTGTTCGACTCGCAGCAGACGCAGATGCTGCAATCCATGGCCGATGAGCAGCTGGCGCTGCACCTGGCCACGCCCGGCATCGGTCTGTCGCAATCGATCCTGGCGCAGATGCAGCAGGGCAAGCCGGGCGATCTGCCGGCCGAGGCCGTGCAGCGCCTGGGGCAGGGGACCGACCTGGACTTCCAGACCGGCGGCTCGCGGCAGGTGTCGGCGCTGATGGACGTGATGCGCAACAACCGCGCCAGCGACCGCGCCCTGGCCGCGGCCGAGGGCGCGCCCGAGCACGTCATCAATTTCGTCTCGAAAATGTCGCGCGCGGCCACGCTGGCCTCGCAGCAAAGCGGCGTGCCGGCCCGCCTCATCATGGGCCAGGCGGCCCTGGAGTCCGGCTGGGGCCAGCGCGAAATCAAGCACGAGGATGGCCGCACCAGCTACAACCTGTTCGGCATCAAGGCCGGCCCCAGCTGGAAGGGCAAGGTCGTCAACGTGCTGACCACCGAATACGAAGACGGCGTCGCGAAAAAAGTGACGCAACCTTTCCGAGCCTATTCGTCCTACGAGGAATCGTTCGCCGACTACGCCCGCCTGATCGGCAACAGCCCGCGCTACGAAGCCGTGACGCAGGCGCGCAACGAGATCGAGGCGGCCCGCCGCATCCAGAGCGCCGGCTATGCCACCGATCCGCAGTATGCGCAGAAATTGATCGGTGTCATGAGCCAGCTGCGCGGCGCCGCCGCCAAGGTGGATATTTCGCGCCAGATGTTGGAAGGACTCTAAATTTGGACGGCCGGTTGCCGTTAACCGGGTATCCAGACATATCAGTTGCGGTTACATACGGGGCATTGTCAGCATGAATCTGTATAAATTGGCGTTGGGCGGGCTGAATGCGTCCCAGGCAGGCCTGGCGACCACCGGCCACAATATCAACAATGCCACCACGGTCGGCTACAACCGCCAGCGCGTCATGATCTCGACCGCCGGCGCCCAGGCCACCACCAACGGCTACATCGGCCGCGGCGTCCAGGTCGACACCGTCGTGCGCAGCTACGACAGCTTCCTGTACAAGCAACTGGTGGGCGCGCAGGGCAGCGGCGCCCAGCTGCAGGCGCAGCTCGACCAGGTGTCGCAGGTCAACAACCTGTTCGCCGACCGCACCGTGGGCATCGCCCCGGGGCTGACCAATTTCTTCACCAGCATGAACACGGTGGCCAGCAAGCCCGCGGATCCCGCCGCGCGCCAGGACTTGCTGGGCAAGGCCAACAGCCTGACCACCCAGATCCGTTCGGCCTACCAGGAAATGCAGAACCAGCGCCTGGGCCTGAACACGCAGATCACCACCACGGTCGAACAGGTCAACAGCTACCTGACTCGCATCAACGACCTGAACAGCCAGATTTCCACCGCCCGCGCCAAGGCCGGCGGCAATCCGCCCAACGACCTGCTGGACCAGCGCGACCAGGCCGTGTCGGAACTGAACCAGCTGATCGGCGTCACCACCTACGAGCAGGGCGACAAGCTCAGCATCTCGCTGGCTTCGGGCGGGCAGGCGCTGCTGTCGGGCGACACCGTCTATCCCTTGCAGGCCGTGTCGTCCGCCAAGGACGTCAGCCGCACCGTCATCGCCTATACGTTGCCGGCCGGTTCCGGCGGCAAGACCGTGGCGGTTGAGCTGAACGACGCCGAAGTCACCGGCGGCAAGCTGGGCGGCCTGCTGCAGTTCCGCGCCACCTCGCTGGACTTCATGCAGGCGCAACTGGGCCAGATGGCCGTGGGCCTGGCGCTGTCGTTCAACGAGCAGCACCGCCAGGGCCTGGACACCGCCGGCAATCCCGGCACCGATTTCTTCAGCATCGGCAAGCCGCAAGGCGTGCCGAACGCCGGCAACAAGAGCGGCGCGCAGATCAGCGGCGAGTTCACCAACGTGAACAACATCAACGCCAAAGACTACGAAATCAGTTTCGACGGCACCAACTACATGGTGACGCGCCTGCCGGAAGGCACCCAGGTCTACAACGGCCCGGCCACCGGCACGCCGCCCACCGCCACCCTGGACCTGAACGCCGAGATGGGCGTCACGCTGACGATCGACTCGCCGCCGCAGGCTGGCGACAAGTGGGCGCTGTCGCCCACTCGCGATGCCGCGCGCGACATCAAGGTGATCATCACCGACCCGGAGAAAGTGGCCGCGGCCGACACCGATGGCGGTGACGCCAACGGCAAGAACGCGCTCAAGCTGGCGCAACTGCAGAACACCAAGGTGCTGGGCCACGGCACCATGAGCATCACCGAGATGTTCGGGCAGGTGGTCAACACCGTCGGCGTGCAGACCGCGCAGATTCAATCGGCCAACACCGCGCAGAAGAACCTCATCGCCCAAAAGACCGCCGCGCAGCAGGCCGTTTCGGGCGTGAACCTGAACGAAGAATACGTGAGCCTGTCGCTCTACCAGGAGCAATACCAGGCCAGCGCCCGCATCATCGACGTCGCCAGCACGCTGTTCGATACGCTGCTGGGCCTGCGCGGCTGATCGGATCGTTGAAATCGTGACCTATCAAGAAAAAATCGGAGCTTCCCCATGCGCCTGAGCACCTCCATGATGTATTCGAACGGCCTGAAGGGCGTCCTCGCTCAGGAATCCGACATGAACCGCCTGGTCGAGCAGGTGGGCAGCGGCAAGAAATTCCTGACGCCGGCCGACGATCCGCTGTCCGCCTCGCTGGCGATCAACGTGGCGCAGACGCAGAGCATGAACTCGACGTACCAGCTCAACCGCAACACGGCGAAGACCAACCTCGGCCAGGAAAACAACGTCCTGGACTCCATCACGACGGCGTTGGCCGACGTGCGTACCCGCGTGGTGCAGGCCGGCAACGGCACCTTCGCCGACAGCGACCGCCAGGCGCTGTCCACCGCCCTGAAGAACGCCCGTGACGCACTGCTGGGCCTGGCCAACAGCACGGATGGCAACGGCCAATACCTGTTCTCGGGTTACCAGGGCGGCGTGGTGCCCTATTCGCAGGACACCAACGGCAAGATCGTCTACAGCGGCGCCACGGGCGAACGCACCGTGCAGGTCGACCAGTCGCGCCAGATGTCCACCAGCGACATCGGCAGCGACATCTTCAACCGCGCCAACCCGGGTTCGCAGGCCTACGTCAGCACCGCCGCGCAGGCCAACACCGGCACCGCCCAGTTCAGCACCGTGTCGGTGACGCCGGGCAGCCCCAATATCGGCAAGGATTTCCGCCTGCAGTTCGAATCGGATCCGGCCACCGGCAACATGGGCTACCGCGTCATCACGACCGATCCCAATGCCAACCCGCCGGTGCCGCCCGTCACCACGCCGGCGCCGCCGGCCGCGCCGACCGTGTACACGCCGGATGCCGCCATCGATTTCGGCGGCGTGTCGGTGGTGATCAAAGGCACGCCCCAGAACGGCGACGTGATCGACGTGCAGAGCGTGCAGTCGGCCGACGTGGACATGTTCAATACGCTGGACAGCCTCATCAAGACGCTGGATTCGCCGATTGCCGGCGACCCGGTCGCCCTGGCCAAGCTGAACAACGAACTGGCCACGGCCAACAAGAAGCTGTCCACCAACTACGACAACGTGCAGACGGTCGCGGCGTCGGTGGGCGCCCGCATGAACGAACTGGACGCGCTGGACGCCACCGGCACGCAGAAGGGCCTGTCCTATTCGAAGTCGCTGTCGGATCTCGAGGACCTGGACTACTACTCCGGCGCCAGCCAGCTGGCGCTGCGCCAGGTGGCCTTGCAGGCCGCGTCGGCCGCATTCATGACCATTCAAGGATCCAGTCTGTTCAGCCGCAAATAACGCGGTGAGTCCATAGGCCGTGCCCATGGGCGCGGCATGTTGCGCGCCCTTACGGACGCTTCCGGTGGATACCGGAGCGTCCGTGTGTGCGTACAGGGTAGGAATTTTGTCGTTTCACCTCGCATAACGTCGGGTATTTCATGCTTGTCAATTTGAAAGTTCGCACCTGCATCATTCTGGTGTTGTTGCTCTTCACGGGTGCCATGTTCCTGTCCAATGGCGTGGCCTGGATGGGCTTGAATTCCAGCAACACCAAGCTGGACCAGATCAACAGCGCCTATACGGACCGGGCGGTGCCGCTCAACCGTGCCTACACCGTTTTCCTGCGCGCGCGCCTGTTGTTGTCCACGTCGTTGATGGACATGCAGCAGGGCAAGACCGAACAGGCGGCGGCGCAGGCCAAGCGTTCCGAAGGCCTGATGCAGGATGCCTTCAAGATGATGGATGCCTTCCGCAAGGCGCCGCCGCTGGAGGGCACGGAAGCGCTCGGCCAGGCGCTGGAAGCCGCGCTCAAGGAGTACGACACCGTCCTCAAGGGGCAGGCGGCCGCGCTGTCCAATATGGCGATCCAGGACTATCTGAACCTGAACGACTCCGCCAGCAACGTCAATACCAAGTTCCGCGAAGCTGTCGATAACTACCTCAGCTTCATCGACAAGCGCACCGACGAGTTCGCGGCGCAGGCAGCGGTCGACCACGGCGTATCTCGCAGCGTCACCATCGCCTTGCTGGTGATCGCATTGGTGTTGGCGATCGGCTGTTGGATATTCATCAACCGCACGGTGCTCAAGCCCCTGCACGAGGCGGGTGATCATTTCGAGAAGATCTCGGGCGGTGACTTCACCGGCCGTATCGAGGTGCGCAGCACCAATGAAATCGGCCAACTGTTCGCCGCCATCAAGCGCATGCAGGAAAGCCTGACCCGCACCGTGGCGATCGTGCGCCGCGGCGTGGACGAGATCAACGTCGGTTCGCGCGAGATCTCGGCCGGCAACACCGATCTGTCCAGCCGCACCGAGCAGCAGGCGGCCTCGCTGGAGGAAACCGCGGCCTCGATGGAAGAGCTGGCCTCGACGGTCAAGCAGAACGCCGACAACGCGCGCCAGGCGAACCAGCTGGCGGCCAGCGCGTCGGATGTTGCCGAGCGCGGCGGTTCGGCGGTGGCCGAGGTGGTCAACACGATGCAGGGCATCTCGGCCAGCTCGCGCAAGATCTCGGAAATCGTGTCGGTGATCGACGGCATCGCGTTCCAGACCAACATCCTGGCGCTGAACGCGGCGGTGGAAGCGGCCCGCGCGGGCGAGCAGGGCAAGGGCTTCGCGGTGGTGGCGGGCGAAGTGCGCTCGCTGGCGCAGCGCAGCGCGCAGGCGGCCAAGGAGATCAAGGGCCTGATCGAGGACTCGGTGAGCAAGGTGGGCGCCGGTTCGCAACAGGTCGAACGCGCGGGCGCGACGATGCAGGAGATCGTGGCCTCGGTCAAGCGGGTGACGGACATCATGGGCGAGATCTCGGCGGCGTCCGAGGAGCAATCGAGCGGCATCGACCAGGTGAACCGCGCGGTGTCGCAGATGGACGAAGTGACGCAGCAGAACGCGGCGCTGGTGGAAGAGGCGGCGGCCGCGGCCGGTTCGCTGCAGGAGCAGGCGCAGCGCCTGGCCGAAGCCGTGGCGGTGTTCAAGATCAACGCCGGTGAGGTCATCGAAGTGCCGGCCCAGCAATTGGGCGGCTATCAGGCTCCGACCCTGACGCAAGACTGATCCAGACGGGGCCGGCGCCCCGTCGGACAAGGCGCGCGGCCGCAACGGCCGTCACCCCAGCCGACCCGACGCCCGTTCGCGGACGCCGGGTCGAATGCTGTCCGCCGGTCGGACCTTATACCTCGATGGCTTAAGTTTTCGAAAATATTGCCGTTCATAGTCATAACGCCCAAAATACGGGCGGCGAAAAATTTCGGCAGGACCGCACGGCATCGGCATGCGCACGTCGCGAGGCCGGACGGGTGGATAGCGGCCGGGCGCCAGGCCCGACGCCCGCCGTGGCTGACCGTTCGCCGCCCCATACGATGTAACGGAGACCCGCTGTGCGTGTGAACCTTCCTGTCAATGATGTGGAAACCAAGCTGCGCGAAGATCAATACCTGATCTCACGCACCGATACCAAGGGTCGCATCCTCTACGCGAATCCGGCCTTTATCGAAGTCAGCGGCTTTTCGCGCGAGGAACTGATCGGCAAGGCTCACAACGTCGTCCGCCATCCGGACATGCCGCCGGAAGCCTACGCGGACCTGTGGCGTACCCTGCAGGCGGGTGAATCCTGGCTGGGCCTGGTCAAGAATCGCCGCAAGGACGGCGGCTACTACTGGGTGCTGGCCAACGCCACGCCGATCGTCGAGAACGGCGAGGTGGTGGCGTATTCGTCGGTGCGGGTGCGGCCCAGCGACGCCCAGATCGAAATGGCCGAGGAACTCTACGCGCGCATACGCGAAGGCCGCGCCCGTGGCGTGCGCATCCTGCGCGGCCGCCCGGTGCGGGCGGGCTGGCGCCGCGGGCTGGACTTGCTGGCCTTCCCGTTCCGGCGCAATGTGCGCGGCCGCATGTTCCGCCACGCGCTGCTGTCCTCGAGTATCGTGGTGGCGGCGGGCGTCTATGGCCTGCGGGCCAATTGGGATACGCTGGACGCGACCGGCGCCGGCGTGGCTTGTGGACTGCTGGCGCTGGGCGTGGCCGGGATCTTCGCGCTGGGCTGGCGCCTGAGCCGGTCGCTGCTGGATCCCATGGTCGAGGCCGCGAACATGGCGCGCCAGGTTGCCGCGGGCAACCTCACCACCCAGATCGTGGCCGAGTCCGACGACGAGATCGGCAGCCTGAATTTCTCGCTGGAAGTCATGCGCAAGAGCCTGGTCGGCATCGCCCAGGACGTGTACCGCGGCATCGAAGGCACCACGCAGGCGGCGGTGCATATCGCCCGCGGCAACCAGGAACTGGCGGGCCGCACCGAAGGCCAGGCCGCCTCGCTGCAACAGACGGCGGCGAGCATGGAACAGCTGACATCCACCGTGCGGCAGAACGCGGACAATGCGCGGCAGGCCAACCAACTGGCCGCCAGCAGCATGGACGTGGCGCGGCGCGGCGGCGTGGCGGTGGGGCAGGTGGTCAACACCATGCACGGCATTTCGGACAGCTCGCGCAAGATCGTCGACATCGTCAGCATCATCGAGGGCATCGCCTTCCAGACCAACATCCTGGCGCTGAACGCGGCGGTGGAAGCGGCGCGCGCCGGCGAATCCGGCAAGGGCTTCGCGGTGGTGGCAGGGGAAGTCCGCAGCCTCGCGCAAAAGAGCGCGCAAGCCGCCAAGGAGATCAAGGGCCTGATCGAGGACTCCGTCGAGCGCGTCAGCGAAGGCTCGGCGCAGGCCGAGCAGGCGGGCGCGACGATGCAGGAGATCGTCGATGCGGTGCATCGCGTCACCGACATCATCGGCGAGATCTCGCAGGCCTCGCAGGAGCAGTCCAGCGGCATCGAGCAGGTCGACAGCGCCGTGTCGCAAATGGACGTGATGACGGTGCAGAACACGGCGCTGGTGCAGGAGCTGGGCGAGGCGGTGCTGCAACTGGGCAACCAGTCGGGCGCGTTGCGCGAGACCATCCGGGTGTTCCGCCTGACCGGACAGCAGTGACGTCTGCGCCATCGAAAAAAACGGCCCGCGCGGGCCGTTTTTTTATGCGCTCGCCAAGGCGGCCGGGAATCCTTGCCGAACTTGCCGGCGTGTCGCCGGAAGCTAGCGTCCGGCCAGCGCGTCGGTCACCCGGCTCATGGCCGACAGTCCGGATTCGAACAACGATTCCAGGAAGGGGCCGGAGTTCGGCAGCACCACGGTCAGCAGCACCACGCCGACGATCAGGCTGACGGGGAAACCCACCGAGAACACCGACAGCTGCGGCGCGGCGCGGTTCAGGATGCCCATGGCCAGGTTGATGGTCAGCAGCGCGCAGATCAGCGGCAGCGCCAGCAGCAGGCCGGATACGAACACGGTCTTGCCCCATTCCACCACCACGCCCCAGCCGTTCTGGTGCAGCAGGATCGCGGCCACCGGCAGCGTGTCGAACGACCGTACCAGGGCCGCCAGCACCAGCAGGTGGCCGTCCAGCGCCAGGAAAGTGAGCATGGCGACGATGTTGAACAGACGCGACAGCACGGCGGTGTTGGCGCCCGTGCTGGGGTCGAAGAACGAGGCGAACGACAGGCCCATCTGCAGGCCGACGAATTCGCCGGCGGTCTGCACCGCCGCGAACACCAGCCGCATCGTGAAGCCCATGGCGATGCCGATCAGCACCTGCTGCATCACCATCCACAGGCCCGCGAACGAGCCGGGCGCGATCGGCGGCGCCGGGTCGAGCGCAGGGCTGACGGCCACGGCCAGCACGAAGGCCAGGCCGATCTTGACCTTGACGGGAACGGTGGATTCGGAGAAGAGGGGAGCGGTGCCCACCAGCGCCAGGATGCGCACGAACGGCCAGAGGAACTGGCCGATCCAGCCATTGAGCTGTTCGATGGTGAAGGAAAACATGCGGGCGCGTCCCGGAGTGCGGCGGCGCGCGCCGCTACGACACCAGGCCGGGAATCTGCCCGATCAACTGGCGGATGTAGTCGACCATGATGCCGATCAGCCACGGACCCAGCAGCACCAGCACGCCGCACATGGCCAGCAGCTTCGGGATGAACGACAGGGTCATTTCGTTGATCTGGGTGGCCGCCTGGAAGATGCTGATCACCAGGCCCACGATCAGGGTGATGACCAGCAGCGGACCGGCCATCGCCAGCGCGATCTTCATCGCCTGGTAGGTCATGGTCATGACGGTTTCGGCGGTCATGGCGATTCCCTATTGGTAGAAGCTCTGGGCCAGCGAGCCCATCAGCAGGTTCCAGCCGTCGGCCAGCACGAACAGCATCAGCTTGAACGGCAGCGCCACGGTGACGGGCGGCACCATCATCATGCCCAGCGCCATCAGCACGCTGGCCACCACCAGGTCGATGATCAGGAACGGAATGAAGATGGTGAAGCCGATCTGGAAGGCGGTCTTGAGTTCGCTGGTGATGAAGGCCGGCACCAGGATGCGCAGCGGCACCTGCGAGGGGTCTTCCAGCGCCGGCTGCTTGGCCAGGTTGGCGAACAGCGCCAGGTCGTTCTCGCGGGTCTGGTGCAGCATGAAGGTGCGCAGCGGGCCGGCGGCGCGCTCGACCGCGGCCTCGAACTGGATCGAGCCCTCGGACAGCGGCTTGTAGGCGTCGGTGTAGATCTTGTCGAACACCGGCGACATCGTATAGAAGGTCAGGAACAGCGCCAGGCCGATCAGCACGTGGTTGGGCGGCGACATGGCCGTGCCCATGGCGCTGCGCAGCAGGCCGAGCACGATGATGATGCGGGTGAAACCGGTCATCATCAGCAGCGCCGCGGGCAGGAACGACAGCGACGTCATCAGCAGCAGCGTCTGCATGCTGAGCGAATAGGTTTCGGAACCGCCCGGGCCCGGCGTCGCGGTCAGGGCCGGCAGCGTCGCCTGCGCCACCACGCCGGCGGGGAACAGGGCCAGGCCTAGCAGGGCGGCGGCGCCCAGCAGGGGCAGCGCGCCGCGGCGGGCGCGAGGGAAGTTGGGCAAGCTCATGGTGTGGAAACGCGCGCGCCGGCTAGCGGCGCTTGAGCGCCTGGCCCAGTTTGGCCGCGAAGGCGGCGGTGGGCAAGGGCGCGGCCTGCGGCAGTTCGCCGGCGGGCAGGGTATGCAGGGTGTTGAGCTGGCCGGGGCTGACGCCCACGACCACCCAGGTGTTCTCGATCTCGACGACGACGATGCTCTGCCGCGCGCCGATCGGCAGGCTGGCGACCTGCTTGAGCAGGTTGCCGCCGCCGCGCTGCGTCAGGCCGGCGCGGCGCGCCAGCCAGGCCGCGGCCAGGATGGCCGCCAGCACCAGCACCAGGCCGATGATGACGCGCAGCAGGGCGGAATCGTTCATCACGGACGTGGCTTCAACGGCGGTTGTTGAGGCGGTTGATGCGTTCAGACGGGGTGATGATGTCGGTCAGGCGGATGCCGTACTTGTCTTCCACCACCACCACTTCGCCCTGGGCGATCAGGTAGCCGTTGACGAAGATGTCCATCGGTTCGCCGGCCAGGCCGTCCAGCTCCACCACCGAGCCCTGGCCCAGTTGCAGCAGGTTCTTGATGGTCAGGCGGGTGCGGCCCAGTTCCACCGTCAGCTGGACGGGCACGTCCATGATCAGGTCGATGTCGGTGCCATTGCCGGCGGCCGATCCGGCCAGCGGCTTGAACACCGATTGCGCGGCTGATTGGGCGGCAGGCGCGGCGGGGGCCGGTGCGGCCGGAGCAGCAGCAGCGGGCGCCGGCGCGGCGGTCGCGGGCGGCGTGGCCGCGGTCTGCTCGGCCATGGCGGCGGCCCAGTCGTCCTGGGCGGGCTTCAGGCCGTCCGCCTGGGTGGGCGGATTGGCGCGGGATTGTTCGGCGAGCGCGTCGGCCCAGTCGTCGGCCGGGGACGAGCCGGAGCCGGGCTCGTTCTTGTCAGTCATGGTCGGGGGCCTCGTTTGATTCGGTATCGTGGGTAAACATGTTTTGCACGCGCAGGGCGTACTGGCCGTTGAAGACGCCGTAGCCGCATTCCATCAGCGGCACGCCGTCGACGTGGGCGATGACGGTCTGCGGCACATCCACGGGCAGGATGTCGCCGACCTTCATGCGCATCAGTTCGCGGATGCTGGACGGAATGCGCGCGAACTCGGCGACCACGTCGATGTCGGCGCTGCGCACCTGGCGCGAGAGCTGCTGCGACCAGCGCTGGTCGACTTCCTCGAGCGTGGTTTCCTGCAGCGGCCGCGTGAGCAGGTCGCGCACCGGCTCGATCATGGAGTAGGGCAGGCAGATGTTGAGGTCGCCGCCGGTCGCGCCGAATTCGATGTGGAAGGAGGTGACCACCACCACTTCATTGTTGCCGGTGATGCTGGCGAACTTGGTGTGCATCTCCGAGCGCACGTAGTCGAATTCGATCGGATAGACGGGATCCCAGGACTTGCCGTAGCTTTCCAGGGTCAGGTTGAGCAGGCGCCGGATGATGCGCTGCTCGGTGGTGGTGAAGTCGCGGCCTTCGACGCGCGTGTGGTAGCGGCCATCGCCGCCGAACAGGCTGTCGATGACCAGGAACACCAGGTTCGGGTCATAGGTGAACAGGGCGGTGCCGCGCAGCGGCTTCATCTGCACCATGTTCAGGTTGCTGGGAACCGGCAGGTTGCGTTCGAAGTCCGCGTACTTCTGGATCTTGATGGAACCGACGGTGATGTCGGCGCTGCGGCGCATGAAGTTCAACAGCACGCTGCGCATCTGCCGCGCAAAACGTTCGTTGATGAGCTCCAGCGTCTGCATGCGCCGGCGCACCACGCGGTCCGGCGAGCTCAGGTCATAGGCGCGGGCGCCGTCGTTGGGGCCCGCGGATTCCTTTTTGCTGTCGCTCTCGCCCGTGACGCCGGCCAGCAGCGCGTCGACTTCGTCCTGCGAAAGAAACGCCTCGTAGGCCATGCTTATTGCACCACGAACGCCGTATACAGTACGTCGGTGACATACTGGCCGTCCGGCAGGGGCGCGAACGGGCGATTGACGGCTTGCTTGATGGCGTTGGCCATGTCGGTCTTGCCCTGTTGCGTCTGCACGCCGGTGGGCGATTGCGAAGACAGCACCATCAGGATGCGGCTGCGCACTTCAGGCATGTACTTTTCCAGGCGGATGCGGGTCTGTTCGTCGCTCACGCGCAGGGTCAGGCCGACGTGCATGATGCGTTCGGTGTCGGCGTTCTGCAACGTGACCGTGAAGGCCTCGATCGGCACGAAGATCGGCGCCGGCACGGCGGCCGGCGTCGTGGGCGGGGCGACGAACGTGGTCGGCGTGGCCTGCGGGCCGGCGGCGCCGGGCTGGCCCGGCTGGTTGCCGGTCTGGCCCACGCCCAGTTGCACCGGCGCGCCACCGCCTTGCGGCTGCATGCGCTGCGCGATGAACCAGGTCGCGCCGGCGCTGGCGGCGGCCACCAGCAGCAGCACCAGGATCATGAGAAGCGGACGAAGAATGCGGCCTATGCCGCCGGAGCGTGTCGGAAGCGGGCCGCGCGGCGGCATGGTTGTGGGTTTGGAAGTCGCCATCTCGGTGTCGATGCGTGTTTTGCCGCTGATGAAAACGGATTCTTAGTGGATGAAAGCATTCTGCCCGAAATCGCGCCCCCGATTGGAGGCGAAAAACAGGGCGAAAGCCGTGTATCTCAAGCTATTGCTGCACCGCCCGCAACCGTTGCCAGCCGCGGGCCGCGTGATTGTTACGCGAAGGTGTCGACCAGCGCATTGGCGTTGCGCGCAGCCGTCACGGTGGCCGCCTGGCCATCGATCGCGGCATCGGCCACCGCGGCGCCATTGCCGCCGCCCTGGCGTTGCGAACCGCCGCCATTGTGCTGGGCGAATTCCTGCTGCGCGGCCTGTTCGCCGACGCTGGTCTGGCCCAGCGAGATGCCGGCCTGGGCCAGCGCCTGCTGCAATTGCGGAATCGCGGTTTCGATGGCCTGGCGCACCGAGGCGTGGGCCGACACGAACGAAGCGCTGGCGACGCCGTCGGCCAGGTTGATGCTGACGCGCAGCGGGCCGAGGTCGGGCGGGTCCAGGCGCAGTTCGGCGGTCTGGGTGCCCTGGCGCACGTTGTTGCTCATCACCACCATCTGCTGGCCCAGTTCGGTGCCCCAATGGGTGCCGCCGACCGGCGTGGCGACCTGCAGCATGACCGGCACGTTGGGCACGGCGACGCTGGCGGGGTTGGAGACGGGAGCCGGCTGCTGGCGCTGGCTGGCGGCGGCGATCGCCTGCGCCAGGTGATCCTGGGCGTTGGTGGCGTGCTGCGGCAGTTGGAACTGTTGCGCGGTGCTGGGCAACGGCGCGGCCGGGTCTTCTTCGGTGCGGGCGTGTTGCGGCAGGGCGGGCGCGGCTTCGGGCGCGGCGACACGCGGGTTGGCCGCGCGCGGGGCGGCGGCTTCGGGCGCCGGACGCG
>NZ_QHHO01000046.1:865978-880825 GCF_003184165.1 Achromobacter sp. RW408 | reverse complement strand
GCCCCCTGCCCGGACCGCCCAAACGCGTTAAAATGGCAGGCAGATTTCTTGTTTGGCGGCTCGTTGCTGTCAAAGTCCCGTTGGCGTCTCACCTCAAACAATGACCACTATCCTCCCGAACCTTCCCACCGGCCAGAAGGTCGGCATCGCCTTTTCCGGCGGCCTCGACACCAGCGCCGCGCTGCTCTGGATGCGCAACAACGGCGCCATCCCCTACGCCTACACCGCGAACCTGGGCCAGCCCGACGAATCCGACTACGACGAGATCCCGCGCAAGGCCATGGCCTACGGCGCCGAGAACGCCCGCCTGATCGACTGCCGCGCGCAGCTCGTGGCCGAAGGCATCGCCGCCCTGCAGGCTGGCGCCTTCCACATCTCGACCGCCGGCATCACCTACTTCAACACCACGCCCATCGGCCGCGCCGTCACCGGCACCATGCTGGTGGCCGCCATGAAGGAAGACAACGTCAACATCTGGGGCGACGGCAGCACCTTCAAGGGCAACGACATCGAGCGCTTCTACCGCTACGGCCTGCTGACCAACCCGGACCTGAAGATCTACAAGCCCTGGCTCGACCAGCAGTTCATCGACCAACTCGGCGGCCGCTCGGAAATGTCCGAGTACATGCGCCAGGCCGGCTTCGACTACAAGATGTCGGCGGAAAAGGCCTACTCCACCGACTCCAACCTGCTCGGCGCCACCCACGAAGCCAAGGACCTGGAACACCTGAACTCCGGCATCCGCATCGTCAAGCCCATCATGGGCGTGGCGTTCTGGCGCGACGACGTCGCCGTCAAGGCCGAGGAAGTCACCGTCCGCTTCGAGGAAGGCCAGCCGGTCGCCCTGAACGGCGTGGAATACAGCGACCCGGTCGAACTGATGCTCGAAGCCAACCGCATCGGCGGCCGCCACGGCCTGGGCATGAGCGACCAGATCGAAAACCGCATCATCGAAGCCAAGAGCCGCGGCATCTACGAAGCCCCGGGCCTGGCCCTGCTGTTCATCGCCTACGAACGCCTGGTCACCGGCATCCACAACGAAGACACCATCGAGCAGTACCGCGAAAGCGGCCGCAAGCTGGGTCGCCTGCTGTACCAGGGCCGCTGGTTCGACCCGCAAGCCATCATGCTGCGCGAAACCGCCCAGCGCTGGGTCGCCCGCGCCATCACCGGCGAAGTCACCATCGAACTGCGCCGCGGCAACGACTACTCGCTGCTGAACACCGAATCGCCCAACCTGACCTACGCCCCCGAGCGCCTGTCGATGGAAAAGGTCGAGAACGCCCCCTTCACCCCCGCCGACCGCATCGGCCAGCTGACCATGCGCAACCTCGACATCGTCGACACCCGCGCCAAGCTGTTCACCTACACGAAGACCGGCCTGCTCTCCGCCTCCGGCACCTCGCTGCCGCAACTGAAGGACGAGGCCAAGAAGAAGTAATTCTTCCCGCCCAATAAAAAGCCCCTCGGCAACACCGAGGGGCTTTTTTTGTTCAACACGCCACACAACGCGAGCCGTCCCGCCCCACCGCCCAAATGCCAAAAGGTGGCCGCCCGCGCGGCCTCCTTTTGGCGACCCCGAAAGATCCTTCTCACTTCAATAAACCATGGGCAAGAACGTCAAGCAAACCGCCCGCCCCAAAGTCCGCCAAGATGCAGACATTGCAGCCCGCCGGGTTGGCGTTGCGGGGGTGCGGGGCGTGTAGATGCGCCCGACGGAATCCGAAGGAGTCGCCGAAGGCGAGGACGAGGATGAGAAAGGGGCAGTCCGGAGCGAACGCTCCGGACCGCAATCGTAGCCCCGCGCCCCCGCAACGCCAACGCGGCGGGCGCCTCAAGAACTCAACCCCCAGGCCTAAAGTTCGACCTGCATCCCCATCTCCACAACCCGATTCGCCGGAATCTTGAAAAACTTCGTGCTCCGCGTCGAATTGCGCGCCATGAACGAGAACACCGCCCGCCGCCACCGCCACAAGGCCGGCTTCCTGGCCGCCACCACAGTCTGCCGCGACAGGAAGTAGGACGTGCGCATCGGCTCCAGATCCAGCTCCGGATACGCCTCCGCCACCAGCCGCAGCGCCTCCGGCACGTCCGGATCTTCCTTGAAACCGTAGTTGATCGTCGCCGCCCAGCTCGACGCGCTCATCTTCTGCACCGTGAAGCGCTCGTCCTCGGACACATAGGGCACGTCGGCCACCCGGATCGTCAGGAACAGCACATGGTCATGCAGCACCTTGTTGTGCTTCAGGTTATGCAGCAGCGCCGGCGGCACATTGCCCGAATTCATCGTCATGAAGATCGCCGTGCCCGGCACCCGTGACGGCGGATAGGCCTCCAGCTGCTCCATGAATTCCTTGAGCGGCTGGCGGTCGCGCTGCTGCATGTCGGACAGCAGCCGACGGCCGCGGCGCCAGGTCATCATCAGCGTGAACACCACGATCGCCACCACCAGCGGCAGCCAGCCGCCTTCGTGGATCTTGAAGACGTTGGCCGAGAACAGCAGCACATCGAACAACAGCAGCAGGCCCAGCACCACGAACCACAGCATGCGCTTGGCGCCCGTCGTGCCCCGCGGCAGCACCGCGAACGCCAACACCGACGTCGTCAGCATCGTCCCCGTCACTGCGAAACCGTAGGCCGCCGCCAGGTTGTCGGAATTGCGGAACAGCAGCACCAGCACAAGCACCGCGCACAGCAGCAGCGCATTGACCTGCGGCAGGTAGATCTGGCCCTTCTCCACCGCCGACGTGTGCAGGATCTGCATGCGCGGCCAGAACCCCAGCTGCACCGCCTGGCGCGTCACCGAGTAAGCGCCCGAGATCACCGCCTGCGACGCCACGATGGTGGCCACCGTCGCCAGCGCCACCAGCGGCGCCAGGCCCCACTCCGGCGCCATCATGAAGAAAGGATTGCGGATCGCGCTGGGATCGCGCAACAACAGCGCGCCCTGGCCGAAATAGCACAACGTCAACGCCGGCAGCACCATGCTGAACCAGGCGCTGCGGATGGCCGGGCGGCCGAAATGGCCCATGTCGGCATACAGCGCCTCGGCGCCGGTCAGCGCCAGCACCACCGCGCCCAGCAGCACGAAACTGATCCACGGGAATTCGACGATGAAGCGCAGGCCCCACATCGGATTGAGCGCCGCCAGCACCTCGGGCGTCTGCCACACCTGCCAGGCGCCCAGCGCCGCCAGCGTGCCGAACCACAGCAGCATCACCGGCCCGAACAGCTTGCCCATGGCGCCCGTGCCGTGCGACTGGATCGCAAACAGCGCCACCAGCACCACCAGCGCCAACGGCACCACCCACGCATCCAGCGTGTGCGACACGATGCCGATCCCCTCCAGCGCCGACAGCACCGAGATCGCCGGCGTGATCATGCTGTCGCCATAGAACAGCGCCGCGCCGAAAATGCCCAGCACGATCAATACCCAGCGCAGCTTGCCCTCGCGGCTGCGCACCGCCAGCTCCAGCAGGGCCAGCGTGCCGCCTTCACCGCGGTTGTCGGCGCGCAGCACCAGCGTCACGTACTTGAACGACACCACCACCATCAACATCCAGAACAGGATGGACAGCACACCCAGCAAGTGGGCCGGCTCCAGGTCGGTGTGCACGCTCAGCCCGGTGAGGCACGCGCGCAGCGTGTACAGCGGACTGGTGCCGATATCGCCATACACCACGCCCAGCGCCCCCAGGACGAGAGCCGCGCGCGACGAAGGTGCATGCCCGCCGGCGGCGTGGCCGTTGGACGAGGGAGGAACGCTGACCGAGCCCTGGCTCATGATGTGGGTTCTTGCCGAGTGAGTTGAGCCCCCTTGCGAGGGCCGGGAAACACGACCGAAAGCCGCGTTCCGGAAAAATCCGGGCGGCTGGTGAGCTTCCACCAGGCGCCGTGGGCGTGCGCGATCTCGCGCACAATGGCCAATCCCAGGCCCGAACCGCCGGCGCTGGCCGACGGGGAACGATAGAACGCCTCGAAGACGCGGTCGCGTTCTTCGGGAGGAATGCCTGGGCCATCGTCCTCGACCGTCAACGAAGGCGGGTTGGCGCCCACGATCAAGGTGATCCGGCCGGTGGCGTTGCCGTAGCGCAGCGCATTGTCGATCAGGTTGCCCAGCAACTCGGCCAGCAACAACGGATCGGCGTCGATCCAGATCGGCGCATCCGGGGCCACCAGGTCCAGCTCATAGCGCGCCTCGCGCACCCGCGGAAACCACTCCGCGCCGTGCGCCCGCACCCATTCGCACAGGTCGATGCGCACGAAGCTGTCCTGCGGCCGGGCGTTGGGGTCGGCCCGCGCCAGCACCAGCAGTTGCTGGCCCAGGCGGATCATGCGATCACTGACCGCCTTGATGCGCTCGGCGCGCGCCCGCACATCGTCGGGCAGGGGCCGGGCCAGCATCAGTTCTGATTCCAGGCGCAGCCCCGACAGGGGCGTGCGCAACTGGTGCGCGGCGTGGCCGATGAAGCGCCGCTGCGCCGCCAGCGAGGCATCGAGCCGCAGCAGCAGGTCGTTGGTATGCGTGACCAGCGGTTCGATCTCGACCGGCACGCCGACCACTTCCAGTGGCTGCATGTCGTCGATGGAACGCTGGCGGATTTCCTCGGACAGGTGGTTGACCGAGCGCAGGCCGGAGCGCACACCCTGCACCACGACCCAGGTGAACAGGCCGATCAGCGCCACCTGCCCCACCACCATCAGCCAGAAAAAGTCCTCCAGCATCCAGAGGGACATGTCGATCTTGTGGGTGATGACCCAGGTGGCGGCCAAGTCCAGCAGCACCAGCAGCAGGATGGGCGGCATCAGCCGGATGACCAGATGCCGCGCGAGCGAACGGGAGGGGAGCAAGGGGCGCGAGGCCGTAGGAGCGGGAGGAGTGCGTTCTAGCGTCATGACGCGGTGCCCTCGCTTAGGCGGGCAGGGATTCCGGCCGCCGCGGGCCGGCTACGCCAGCCGGCGCCAGGCGGCCAGGGAGGCCGTCAGGCCGTTTCCACATCCAGCATGTAGCCGAAGCCACGCACGGTCTGGATGCTGGCGCCGGTGCCTTCCAGACGCTTGCGCAGGCGGTATACGTAGACTTCCACTGCGTTTTCGCTGAAATCGGCATCCCAGGCGGACAGGGAATTCACGATCTGGCGCTTGGTGACCACGCGGCCCACGCGGGCCATCAGCATTTCCAGCACGGACAGCTCGCGCACCGACAGCGACAGGCGCTGGCCATTGGCGCGGACTTCGCGGCCGACGGTGTCGAATACCAGCGGCCCGACTTCGATCAAAGGCTGCGCCTGCCCCGCGCGGCGGCGGCCAAAGGCGCGCACCCGGGCGGCCAGCTCGGGCAGTTCGAAAGGCTTGGTGACGTAGTCATCGGCGCCGGCATCCAGGCCGGCGACGCGGTCCTCGATGCCGTCACGGGCCGTCAGGATCAGCACCGGCACCTGGTTGCCGTCCTGGCGCAGTTGACGCAGCACGTCCAGGCCGCTCATGCCCGGCAGGTTGAGGTCGAGCAGCATCAGGTCATACGGCTGGCCTGCCAGCGCGCCCAGAACCCGGTCGCCGTCGGTGAGCCAGTCGACCGCATAACCCTGGTCGGCCAGAAATTCCTGGAGCGCATGGCCCAGGGTGGTGTCGTCTTCGATTACCAGAACTCGCATGCCGCGATTCTAGCGCGATCCCGGAAAAAACGGGGCGCGAAATGCGCCCCGCTGCCGGGAATCGTTCAACGGGCGGACGGCGCCGGGGCGGCTCCGCCTGCTGCCGGGGCCTCCCCCGCCGGCGCGCCCGAGGGCGGCGTGGTGACGAAGCCGATGCGCGTCATGCCCGACCGGCGCGCCGAAGCCATGACCTTGGCCAGGGTCTCGTAGCGGGTATTCTGGTCGGCGCGGATGCGGATCTCGGGTTGCGGCTTGGTGCCGGCGATCGACTTGAAGCGGTTCGGCAGGTCGTCGATATTGACCGGCTTTTCGTCCCAGAACAGCGCGCCGCCGGCATCGATGGCCAGATCCACGGTCTTGGGTTCTTCCTCGATCTGCTCGGCGGCCACCTGGGGCATGTTGATCTTGATCGAGTGGGCCAGCAACGGCGCCGTGATGATGAAGATCACCAGCAGCACCAGCATGACGTCGATCAACGGCACCATGTTGATCTCGGAAACCGTATGGCTCCCGGATCCCTTGCCCTCGAAGCTGCCAAAAGCCATTATTCGCTCCCGCGTTGAACCGCGGCGCCGTTACCGTGCTGGCGGCGCAGGGCGCGCACCTTGCTGTCCGACAGGGCCACTTGCTGGCCGGTCGTCAGGAAGGCGAACAGGTCGTGCGCAAAGGCATCCAGGCGCGACAGGTAGACGCGGTTGTTGCGCACGAAGGTGTTGTAGGCCAGCACCGCCGGAATGGCGACCGCCAGACCCAGGCCGGTCATGATCAGGGCCTCGCCCACCGGACCGGCGATGCGGTTGATGGTGACGCCATCGGACAGGCCGATACCGACCAGCGCATGGTACACGCCCCACACGGTGCCGAACAGGCCGACGAACGGCGCGGTCGAGCCCACCGAGGCCAGCACCGTCAGGCCGTTTTCGAGCTTGGCGGTTTCCTCGTCGATCACCTTGCGCATGGTGCGGGTGACGAAATCGCCGTTCGAGCCGGCTTCTTCCAGCTTGGTGGCGCCGAACTTGTTGTGATGCGCCTGGGCATGCATGGCGTGGCTGGCCAGGTGCGAGAACGGATCACGCGCCCCGTGCGTGGTGATTTCGTGCTCGACCTGTTCCAGCGAGCTGGAGTTCCAGAACTTGTTCAGGAAGTCGGCCGAGCGGCGGCGCATGCTGATGTTGCTGCCGACCTTGACCAGGATCAGGTACCAGGTCACCAGCGACATCAGGATCAGGATGATGAACAGGGTCTTGCCGACGAAGTCGCTCTGCGCGACGAAGTGCAGGAAGCCCATGTCGGGGACCGGCGCCGGTGCCGGCACCGGCGCGGCCGCGGGCAGCGCGGCGGCGGCGCTGTGCAGCGCCTCCGCGGATTGCTGGACGGCGCCGGTGGCCTGCTGGACGATGCCGCCGGCCGCGGTGGCGGCTTGCTGGGCGGCGGGCGCCGCAGCGGCGGCGGCGGGTGCCGCGGCCGCCGGAGCCGCTGCCGGGCTGGTGGCCGCCTGCGCCACCAGGGTGGCGCTGTGCATTGCGTTGGACATCTCAGTTCCTCATTACGAAATCGAACGGAATCTTTGCTTTGGCGGGATAAGCCACGCCATTGCGGCTATAGGGTTTCATGCGGGCCTTGCGCGCGGCGGCCAATGCCGACTCGTCCAGCCTGGGGAAGCCCGAGGACGAATCGACGGTGGCCCGCTCGACCAGTCCCTGGGTATTGATTTCCACCAGCACCACCACCCGGCCCTCTTCCCGCATGCGGCGCGATGCCATCGGGTAGTTGGGCATGGGCCGCGCCCCCAGGTATTCGATCTGGGTTTCCTGCAGGATCTGGTCGGGCGGCGGACCCTGGCGCGGCGCCTGCGTGGTCTGCGCGCCGTCGGGGGTACCGGTGGGCGGCGTTTCGACGGGCGGCGTCTCGGGCTTGGGCTCGGGTTTGACTTCCTGCTTGGGCTGGGGCTTGGGTTTCGGCTTGGGCTTCGGCTTGGGGGCCGGCATCGGCGGTTTTTCGACCACCGGTTCGGGTTCGGGCTCCGGTTCGGGCTCCACCTTCGGATCCGGCTCGGGTTCGGGCTCGATCTCGGGCTGTGGTTCGGGCGGCGTTTCGGTCACCGGTTGCGGCACTTCCGGCGTGGGGTCGGCTTTGGCGATCTGGGGAGTGGGAGCATCCACCACACTCACCATGATGGCCTCGGGTTCCTCCAGTTCAGGACGGTTCTCGGGAGCCAGGTAAATGGCATAGACCACTGCGGCGTGTAGCGCAACGACCGCCAGGCCAGCGCCTACGCGTATACCAAGGGAAGACGGCGGTGAAGTGTTCAAACCACGTTGAAAGCTAGGCATGAATCAGCCAGGGTGCATTAACTTATCTGGCCAGCCAGGAAAACGCGCGCCACGGACGCGCGCCGGCTGACCGGTACAAGCCAAACATCATATCTTAAATGCGAATGATTCGCACGTCATATTTCGTCTGCAATAGCGTAACACCCAGATGCACCGCCAACCCTGCGCGCGCGCAAACAAGCCCACAACCCGCACAGGAACGAACACACACCACGCGCTCTTTCGCCAGCGCCTGCGCCACGGAGCCTGCGCGCACCGCATCCACACTGCGCATCCCCAGTGCGCATCCACATGGCTCGCGTCCGCAAGCCTGCCCAGACGCCCCCCCCTACATGCGCACGACAAGCGCAAAAACAAAAAACCCGCCACGGTACCGTGTGCGGGTTTCTGTTTCGGCTTGCTGATGGTGGGTGCTACAGGGGTCGAACCTGTGACCTACGCCTTGTAAGGGCGCCGCTCTACCAACTGAGCTAAGCACCCGTCTTGGTGTCGAATCTGCCGCGAACGTCACGCGGAAAATCGCTGGCCGGGGTACTCAAAAGCAATACGCGGGCCGGAGTATACCGGACCGCGTACCTGTCGGCAAATCAACGGGTGCCGTGCCCGTGCAATCTGCCTGGCCGTCGATCAGTTGACGGCGTCCTTCAGGGCCTTGCCCGGACGGAACTTCGGCACCTTGGCCTTCTTGATCTTGATGGTTTCGCCGGTGCGCGGGTTGCGGCCGGTACGAGCGGCGCGAGCCGACACGGCAAACGTGCCGAAGCCCACCAGCGTGACCGTACCGCCCTTCTTCAGGGTGGTCTTGACGGCACCGATCAGGGCGTCAAGCGAACGACCGGCGGCAGCCTTGGAGATATCGGCCTTGCTGGCAATGTGATCGATGAGTTCGGTTTTGTTCATTCAGGTGTACCCCTCACAAGGTATGGAGTCTGCCGGGAGTGCAGTTCATGGCTGTCATGTTGGACGCCACGACTTGACGCGAAGACCCGACAAACGACGAACAGACTAGTGGATAAACTTTTTCTTGCGCTGCAAAGCACAACTTTTAAACTGCTGCGCCGCCTGGGTTTCAAGGGCTTTGCAGCTCCAGAACCGTCAGCGACGCAGACGTGTATTAGGCCTTGGCGTAGAGCGGCTGTCAAGCGAAAACCTCACCACAAGCCGCACCAATACTAGCTTTTAGGCCTTTTCGCAATAAACAAAAACACGCATTTCGGGGTTTGCGCGACAACGCCAAGTGATGTTCCAAATGCGCTCCGAATGCGTTCCAAATGCGCGTCGAGCGCGCCTCGAAGGCGCCTCGAATCACGCTCAGACATCCACCCAGCGGCGCAGCAGGTTGTGATAGATGCCGGTCAGCTGGATGATCGACGGATGCCCCGCCGCGTCCTGGTTCAAACGCTGGATGGCCACGTCCATGTCGAGCAGCAAGGCGCGCTGGCTGTCTTCGCGCACCAGGCTTTGCATCCAGAAGAACGAACTGATCCGGGCGCCGCGCGTCACGGGATTGACCTTGTGCAGGCTGGTTCCCGGATACAGCACCATGTGCCCGGCCGGCAGCTTCACGCTGCGCGGGCCGTAGGTATCGTCGACGACCAGTTCGCCGCCGTCGTAGGAATCAGGCTCGGAAAAGAACAGCGTGGCGGACAGGTCCGTGCGCACGCGTTCGCCGCTGCCGGCAATGCCGCGCACGGCGTTGTCGACGTGGTAGCCGAAAGCCTCGCCGCCTTCGTAGCGGTTGAACAGCGGCGGGAATATCTTGCGCGGCAGGGCGGCGGACATGAACAGGTTGTTGCCCGCCAGGCGCTGCAGGATCAGGCTGCCGAGTTCCTGCGCCAGCGGATGCTGCTCCGGCAATTGGCGATTGTGCTTGACCTCGGCGGACTGGTAGCCCGCCGTGACCTTGCCATCCACCCAGTCGGCGGCCTCGAGGCGATGGCGGATGGCGGCGGCCTCGTCGGCAGTGAAAACTTCGGCGATCTGTATAAGCATGGGTTCCTGCCCGGGTTGCGGCGCGGGGCCCTGCCGCGCGCCATGCCCCGTGAATTATCCCTGCAGGCAGCCGTTGAGCGCCTGATCGAAGTCAAATAGCAGATCGGTCTCATCCTCGATGCCCACCGATACCCGGATCAGGCTGTCGGCGATACCCATCTGCTTGCGGCGCTCGGCGCCCATCTCGTAATAGATGGTGTGCGCGGCGGGCAGCGCCAGGCTGCGCGTGTCGCCCAGGTGCGTCGCCATCAGCACGATGCGCAGGCGGTTCAGGAAATCGAAGCAGTCCACGCCGTCGGCCAGTTCCACGCCCAGCAGCCCGCCGAAGCGCGAGCCGAACAGCGCCGCGGCGCGCGCGTGCTGCGGATGGCTGGCCAGGCCGGGGTAATGCACCTTGGCCACGCCGCGGTGCTCTTCCAGAAAGCGCGCCAGCGCCAGCGCATTGGAGCAATGCTTGGCCATGCGCAGCGCCAGCGTCTCGGCGCCCACCGCAATGCGGTGCGCGGGCTCGGCCGCCAGCGTGCCGCCCATGTCGCGCAGGCCCTTCTTCTTGATCTGGGTCAGCCCCCAGCCGGTGGACGGCCCCTTGCGATAGGCATCGTAGATGTTCGAATAATCGGCCCAGTCATACAGGCCCGTGTCGGTGACGGCGCCGCCCAGCGCATTGCCGTGGCCGCCGATGTACTTGGACAGCGAGTTCATCACCAGCGACGCGCCCACCGTCGCCGGCCGGAACATCCACGGCGAGGTCAGCGTGTTGTCCACGACGTAGACCAGCCCTTTCTCGCGGCAGATCTCGCCGATCACCGCGAGGTCGGCGACCTGGGTGCCGGGGTTGGCGATGGTCTCGGTGAACACCATGCGGGTGTTGGGCTGGATCGCCGCGCGCACCTGCGCCGAGTCGGTGGCATCGACGAAGGTGATCTCCACGCCCAGCTCCAGCAGCGTGCCCAGCAGGCTGTTGGTGTTGCCGAACACGTACTGGCTCGACACCAGATGGTCGCCACGGCGCAGCAGCGTGGTGAAGATGGCGGCCAGCGCGGCCATGCCGGTGGCGAAGCTCACCGTACCCTTGCCCGCCTCCATGTGGTTCACCTTGGCTTCCAGCGCCGTGGTGGTCGGCGTGCCCTGGCGGGCATAGGTGAAGCCCGCCTTGCCCTGGAAGACGGCGGCCAGTTCGCGCGCATCGGCGTAGGCGAATTCCGACGAAGGATGCATCGGCTTGTGCACCGCTCCGTGCTCGACGGATTGCTGGCGGTCGGAATGGAGGATCGTGGTGGTAAAGCCGTTCTGGTGCATGATGGGCGACGCGAAAGAGAAAGGGTCTACGAAAAGGAAGGCATGGCCGGCTCAGGCCTGGCGCTGGCGCACGGTTTCATACAGGCACACCGCGCTGGCCACGCTGACGTTCAAGCTCTCGACCGAACCCAGCATGGGAATGTTGACCAGTTGGTCGCAGGTCTCGCGCGTCAGGCGGCGCATGCCCTCGCCTTCGGCGCCCATGACCCAGGCCATCGGCTGGCGCGCGTCGATCCGGTGCATGCTGTCGGTCGCCTGGTCGTCGGTGCCGACCAGCCATACGCCGCGGTCCTTCAGGCTGCGCATGGTGCGCGCCAGGTTGGTGACCATCAGGTACGGCACGGTGTCGGCTGCGCCGCAGGCCACGCGCTGCACGGTGCTGTTCAGGCCCACCGCGCGGTCGCGCGGGGCGATCACGGCGTGCACGCCCGCGGCATCGGCCGTGCGCAGGCAGGCGCCCAGGTTGTGCGGATCGGTCACGCCATCCAGGATCAGCAGCAGCGGCGGGCCCTCGATCACGTCGAGCACTTCGTCCACGTCCACCGCCAGCTGGCGCTCGTCGGCCAGCGCCACCACGCCCTGGTGACGGGTGCCGCGCGCCAGGCCGTCCAGGCGCTCCATGGCGACCGGATGCAGGCGACAGCCGGCCCTCTCGGCCTGCTCGATGAACGTCTGCATGCGCTTGTCGCGGCGCGACGCTTCTACGTAGATTTCCTTGATCGACTCGGGCGCGTGGCGCAGCCGCGCGACAACCGCGTGAAACCCGGCAAGGACTTGGGTCGACGCCATAAATGCAAATACCTTTAGAGAAACGAATGCCCGCCCCGGAACGGAGCGGGCCGCCGGACAGGCCGGCCATAGGCGCAATGTTACCCCTTATGGGGCGGCCGCCCGCCCGGGCCGAAACCCGGGCGGCGCCCTGTCAGTGGCGTTTGCGCGTGGCCTTCTTGGCAGGCGCGGCGCGCTGCTGGGCGACCTTGGACGGCTTGCCGGCCTTCTTGGCCTCGGCGCGCCGCTCCTTGGCGGTCTGGCCCTTGAGCGCGGCCGGCTTGGGCGCCGCCGCCTTCTTCACGCGGCGCGGACCCTCGTCGGGACCACGCGCGGACGCCTTGCGCAAGGCATCGAAGCTGGTGCCCTGCACCAGGCGGAACTCGATGCGGCGCGCCTCCAGGTCCACGCGCGAGACCTGCACCTGGACCTTGTCGGTCAGGCGGTAGCGCATACCGGTGCGTTCGCCGCGCAGCTCGTGCAGCGCATCGTTGAACTGGAAGTACTCGCCGCCCAGCTCGGACACGTGCACCAGCCCTTCGACGTGCAGCGTATCCAGCGTGACGAAGATGCCGAAGCTGGCCACGCCGGTGACGGTGCCGCTGAAGTCCTCGCCCACGCGCTCCTTGACGAACCAGCACTTGAGCCAGGCCTCGACGTCGCGCGAGGCCTCGTCGGCGCGGCGCTCGCTGGCCGACAGCACCAGGCCCATCTTTTCCCAGATGGCGTGCTCATGCTCGCGCTGGGTGCGGCCGATGACGACCGGCTGGTCGTCCAGGCTGGGCACGTAGCGCTGCCCCGCCAGCAGGGCCTTGATGACGCGGTGCGTCAGCAGGTCCGGATAGCGCCGGATGGGCGAGGTGAAGTGGCTGTAGCCGGGATACGACAGACCGAAGTGACCCAGGTTGTCCGGACTGTAGATGGCCTGCTGCATCGAGCGCAGGCACATGGTCTGGAGCAGCTGGTAGTCGGGACGACCGCGCACGGAATCGAGGAAATCGCCGTAGTCCTTGGCCGTGGGCGTATCGCCCCCGCCCAGCGACAGGCCCATGGTGCGCAGGAACTCGCGCAGCGATTGCAGGCGCTCGGGCGTCGGGCCTTCATGGATGCGGTACAGGCCGGGATGCTTGCTGCGCGTCATGAAGTCGGCCGCGCAGGTGTTGGCGGCCAGCATGCATTCCTCGATCAGCTTGTGGGCATCGTTGCGCACCGACGGCACGATCTGCTCGATGCGCCCCAGCTCGTTGCAGACGATCTTGGTCTCGACCGTGTCGAAATCGATCGCGCCGCGCTTCTTGCGGCTCTGAGACAGCAGGTGGAACAGTTCATACAGGCTCTGCACCTGCGGCATGACGGCGCGCATGGCATGGGCCGCCGGGCCGCCGGGCTGCTGCAGCGCCGCCCAGATATTGGTGTAGGTGGTGCGGGCATGCGAGTGCATCACCGCGTTGTAGAACTGGTAGGCGGTGACCGTACCGGCCTTGGCGCCCGAGGCCGGAATCACCATGTCGCACACCAGCACCAGGCGGTCGACGTCCGGATTCAGCGAGCACAGGCCATTGGACAGCGACTCGGGCAGCATCGGAATGACCCGGCGCGGGAAATACACGCTGGTGCCGCGCTCGAGCGCGTCGTCGTCCAGCGCGTCGCCGGGCCGCACGTAGTGGCTGACGTCGGCAATCGCCACCAGCAGGCGCCAGCCCGGCCGCTTGCGCTGGCCGGTGCCCAGTTCCACCGCCTCGCAGTAGACGGCATCGTCGAAATCGCGCGCGTCTTCGCCGTCGATGGTGATGAGCGGCACGTCGCGCAGGTCGACGCGGTCTTTCAGGTCACTC
Organism: Achromobacter sp. RW408; assembly: GCF_003184165.1. Lineage (NCBI taxonomy): Bacteria > Pseudomonadati > Pseudomonadota > Betaproteobacteria > Burkholderiales > Alcaligenaceae > Achromobacter > Achromobacter sp. RW408. Next base: position 866,944 of record NZ_QHHO01000046.1, on the reverse strand, counting down.
TTGCGGACCACGTCCGGCAGGCGGGCGGCCTGCTTGCGCGCGGCCTCGGAGAATTCGACGGGCACGTCGAACTTGCGCACCGCGATCTCGATTTCCATGCCGGGATCGTCGATCTCGCCCAACACCTCGGACACACGGCCCAGCGGCTGCGTGTGGCGGGTGGGCTGCTCCATGATCTCGACCGCCACCACCTGCCCATGCTGGGCGCCGTTGGTGTCGCTGGGCGGGATCAGGATGTCGTGCTTGATGCGCTGGTCTTCCGGCACCACGATGGACAGGCCGTGCTCGTGCAGGAAACGGCCCACCAGCTTGTTGGTGCGGCGCTCGATGACTTCGACGATGGTGCCTTCCGGCTTGCCGCGGTATTCGCCCGACGGCTTGACCAGCACGCGGTCGCCATGCAGCACCTTGAGCATTTCGCGCGGCGACAGGAACAGGTCCGGCCCGCCATCATCGCGCAGCAGGAAGCCGAAACCGTCGCGGTGGCCCAGCACCTTGCCCGCCACGAAGTCCAGCTTGGTGGCCAGCAGCAGCACGCCCTTGCGATTGGGCATCAATTGGCCATCGCGCTCCATCGCGCCCAGGCGGCGTTCGAATCCCACCATCGTCGCCGGACGCTCCACGCCCATGCGCTCGGCCAGCTCCACCGGAGACAGCGGCGCCCCCGCGGATCGCAGCGCCTTCAGAATGGCTTCACGGGACGGGACATCGGGATCGAAGTCTGGCGGCGCTTCCGGCAACGGAGTGGATCTGTTGTTCGATTCGTTATTCGATCGTTTTGCCAAAGCTAATTTTTCCGTATATAATGCGCAGCTTCTGTGGTTCGCCCAAGGCTGAACACTGAAGCAGAAATGGTCAGACGGATTGTAGAGTGATTTTGCAATTACGCTTTGAATACATGGGAATAAAAACCTCATGCAATCGAAGTGGCAGCGTATCACAAAGTTCTGACTGGAATGTCTCAGT
>NZ_QHHO01000046.1:856961-865968 GCF_003184165.1 Achromobacter sp. RW408 | reverse complement strand
CCGATGAGGTTGCCGCCGGCGTCCAGGCGGGTGGTCAAACCCGCGGCCTCGAATTCACCGCGCAGCCAGTCGCGTGCCTCGAGGAACAGCGGCGAAAAGGCGCGGCGGGTCCAGGGCTGGTCGGGCAGGGTGTAGCGTGACAGGGTCTCGACACGCTGCCAGAGGCGCGCGGCGTTCAGGGGGGGAAAAACGGGTGAGGCGGTGGGCATGGAGGTTCCAGGAATTGCATCGGCGATTATGGCATGTGGGACACGCGCCGCCCCACCAATCCCAGCGAGGCGCGCCGGGCCCAGCGCTGCATCATCAGCACCGCCACCACCGCCAGCCCGATGGCCAGTCCGCTCCAGATGCCGACCCCGCGCCAGCCGGCCTGGAAGGCCAGCCAGGCGCCGCAAGGCAGGCCCACGCCCCAATAGCCGATCGCCGCGTAGATCATCGGCACGCGGGTGTCGTGCAGGCCGCGCAGCATGCCGGCGCCCAGCACCTGCGCGCCATCGACGATCTGGAACACCGCCGCCACCGCCAGGTAGCTGACCGCGAAGGCCAGCACCTTGGCGTTGGCCGGATCGTGCACGTCCATGAACACCGACACCAGCGCGTACGGCACGGTCACCATCAGGGCCGCGGCGATCACCATCGAGCCGATGCCCAGGCCGAATGCGCTCCAGCCGGCGCGCGTCACGCCGACGCCGTCGCCCGCGCCCTGGGCATAGCCGACCCGCACCGTGGCCGCCTGCGCCACGCCGTAGGGGATCATGAAGGTCACGCTGGCGATCTGGATGGCGATGGCGTGCGCCGCCAGCTCGGCCTCGCCCAGCCAGCCGATGAGGAAGGCGGCGGCGTTGAAGATGGTGACTTCGAACGCGGTCGCCACGGCGATCGGCAGGCCCAGCTTCCAGAACGCCCGCAAGCGCTGCCAGTCGGGTTGGAGCAGGCCGCTGAACAGCCGGTAACGGCGAAAGCGCCGGTCGCGCAGCACCACGATCACCATGCCCACGAACAGCGACAGGCTGGCCAGCGCGCTGGCCACGCCGGCGCCGATCAGGCCCATGGCCGGCGCGCCCAGGTTGCCGAACACCAGCACCCAGTTGCCGAAGACGTTGAAGAGGATCGCGCCCACCGCCACGATGAAGGCCCAGCGCGGCTGCTGCAGCGCGGCCACGAATGAGCGCAGCACCAGGAAGCCCAGGAACGGCGGCATCGCCCACAGCAGCGCCCGCAGGTACTGGCCCGCCGGCGCGGCCAGCTCGGGCGGCTGGCGCAACAGCAGCAGGATGTGCTCGCCGAACCACAGCGCCAGGCAGCCCGGCACCGAGATCAGCACCGCGCTCCAGAAGCCCTGGCGCACCGTGCGGCGCACCTCGCGCACCGAATTGCGGCGCGCGCCCTCGGCATGCGCGGCCATGGGCGCGGTGGCGCTGACCAGGCCCAGCGCGAAGAACGCGATCGCCGAATACAGGTTGGCGCCCAGCGCGCTGGCCGCCAGCGGCTGCGAGCCCAGGTGGCCGATGAACATCACGTCCGTCACTGTCATCGCGATCTGCGCCAGGTTGGTCAGCACCAGCGGCAGGCTGAGCAGCAGGGTAGCGGTGATTTCACGTTTCCAGGCGGCGCGGCGAAGGGCGGGCATGCGGCTTCTCTTGTGGACGAAGCCCGCATCTTAAACGTCGTTCGGGGTTAACCCGGATATTTCCCCTGGTCCGCGCGGGACATCGCGTTGACGCGTCCACGCGCGGGGCTCATGCCGCGCGTCAGGGCGCGCGCCAGGCCGGCGGGCGCTTTTCCAGGAAGGCGCTCACGCCTTCGCGCGCTTCCTCGGAGGCGCGCACCGCGGCGATGCGCTCGACCGAATCGGCCACCAGCGCATCATCCAGCGGCTGGCCGGCGAAATCCCGCACCAGCCGTTTGCTGGCCTGCACCGCCTGCGGGCCGTTATCGCACAGCGCGCGGCAGACGGCGCCGGCCTCGTCCTGCAACCGCGCCAGCGGCACGACGCCGTGCAGCAGGCCCATGCGGTATGCGGCGGCGGCGTCGAAGCGTTCAGCCGTCAGGAAGTAGCGGTTGGCCGCGCGTTCGCCCATGGCGCGGATCACGTACGGGCTGATGGTGGCCGGCAGCAGGCCCAGGCGGGTTTCCGACAGGCAGAACTGCGCGTGATCGGCGGCGATGGCGACGTCGCAGGCCGCCACCAGGCCCATGCCGCCCGCGTAGGCGTCGCCGTTGACCGCCGCCACCACGGGCTTGGCGCAGGACCAGATGGCGCGCAGCATCCGCGCCAGGCGGCCGGCGTCGGCGCGATTGTCGGCGTCGCTCAGCGTGGCCATCTTGCGCATCCAGTTCAGGTCGCCGCCCGCGCAGAACGCCTTGCCCGCGCCGGTCAGCAGCAGCACCCGCACGGCCGGATCGTCCGCCGCCTCGCGCACGGCCGTGGTCAGCGCCGCGATCAGCGTCTCGTCGAAGGCGTTGCGCATGTCCGGGCGGTTCAGCGTCAGTCGGGCGATGGGGCCGTCGCGGTCCACCAGCAGCGGGGGCGGGGTACTCATGCGGGTCTCCAGGTTATTGATTGGTGCTCAATTAATAACCTGATACTGCGTATTGTTTCCATAGGGTAATACGCGAGTCACGCGTGTTTTCGGGTCGGATATTGAGTTATCCTCAAAAAAAATGTCAACGGAGCGAGACATGCACCATCCCCCCGACGGCGCCGCCGCGACGGCGCGCTACGCGTCGGTCTTCCGGCCGGGCCTGTTCGACGGCAAGACCGTCATGGTCACCGGCGGCGGCAGCGGCCTGGGGCGCTGCACCGCGCACGAGCTGGCCTCGCTGGGCGCGCGCCTGGCGCTGGTGGGCCGCAAGCCGGAAAAGCTGGAGGCCGCGCGCGATGAACTGGCGCGCATCTATCCCGAGGCCGCCGACCGCATCACGCTGCACGCCTGCGACATCCGCGGCGAAACCGGCGTGCGCGGCGCGGTGGCCGACGCGCTGGCCGCGCATGGCGCCATCGACGGCCTGTTCAACTGCGCCGGCGGCCAGTTCCCGGCGCCGCTGGAGCAGATCAGCTTCAATGGCTGGAACGCGGTGGTGCAGAACAACCTGCACGGCACCTTCCTGATGGCGCGCGAGGTCTACACCCAGCACATGCGCCAGCACGGCGGCGCCATCGTCAACATGCTGGCCGACATCTGGGGCGGCATGCCCGGCATGGGACACTCCGGCGCGGCCCGCGCCGGCGTCTGGAACCTGACCGAAACGGCGGCCTGCGAATGGGCCCATGCCGGCGTGCGCGTGAACGCGGTGGCGCCCGGCTGGATCGCCTCAAGCGGCATGGACAGCTACGACGAGGACTACCGCGCGGTGTTGCGCGGGCTGGCCGCCAAGGTGCCGTTGCAGCGCTTCGGCACCGAAGCCGAACTGGCGGCGGCGGTGGTGTTCCTGCTGTCGCCGGCGGCGGCCTTCATCAACGGCAGTGTCATCCGCGTGGATGGCGGCGTGCCCAACGCGCGCCACTCCTGGACCCTGCCGCCAGCCGCGCGCGGCGAGACCTACGACGGCTTTCCTCAGTACTCGCCGCCGTCCTTGTTCTCGGCGGACTGAAGCCGATGCAGGGCGTCTTGCACCTCGCCCCGGAATTGCGCCAGCGCCAGCGCGTCGCGGCGCGGCGGCTGCAACGCCTGCCACAGGAAGTCGACCAACTGGTCGGCGGTGGCCGCCACGTCGACCCGCGTGCCGCGCAGGATGGCGTCCCACAGCACATGCTCCATCGGGCCATAGACTGCCGATCGCAACAGGCGCAGCGGCATGTCCTGGCGCACGTGGCCGTCGGCCTGGCCCTGCGCCAGGATGCGCATCAACGGCGCGGTGTAGCGCCGCTGCAGGCCGGCGTAGATTTCGCCGAAATCGTCATTGCGGGCGCGGCCCTCGGACAGGATGAAGGCGCACAGCCCGGTGCCCTCGGCCAGCAGGTGGCGCAGGTGCGCATGCACCAGGTAATGCAGCTGGGCCCGCGCGCCCTGCACGTGCGGCAGGTAGTCCTCGACCTTGGCGATGATCTCGTCGTACCAGTCGCTGATGACGCGCACGCACAGCTCGCGCTTGCCGCCGAAGTAGGTGAACACCGTGCCTTCGGACACGCCCAGCCGCTGCGCGATCTCGGTGGTGGTGGCGGCCTGGAAGCCGGCCTCGGAGAACACCTGCCGCGCCACCCGCAGGATGTCCCGTATCCGTTGCTCGGACTTGGCGCTGGCCGGCGGGCGGCGCATCGGGACGGCGGCGGTTTTTTCCATGGGTACGGCGGGGCGATGGGAAGTGGCCAGGGCTTACTATCATACCGACCAAAATAGCGACCAAAATAGCGGCCAGGACCGCGACCAAAAGAACAACGACACGGAGACCGATTCATCATGCTGTCCAGAACCGAAACCTACGCGCAGTTGGCGTCCTCCTTCCAATGGCGGGTGCCGGCGGCCTACAACATCGGCGTGGACGCCTGCGACAAGTGGGCCGACGGCAGCGGCCGCCTGGCGCTGATCCACGAGAAAAGCGACGGCAGCCAGACGCGCTACAGCTTCGACCAGATCAAGGCGCGCGCCAACCAGCTGGCCAACGCGCTGCGGCGCCAGGGCGTGCGGCGCGGCGACCGGGTGGCGGTGTACCTGCCGCAGGCGCCCGAGACCGCCGTGACCCACATCGCCGTCTACAAGATGGGCGCGGTGGCGGTGCCGCTGTTCACCTTGTTCGGCGTCGACGCGATCCAGTACCGCCTGGCCGACAGCGGCGCCGCCGCCCTCATCACCGACGCCGAGGGCTGCCGCCGCCTGCAGGAGATCCGCGCCACGCTGCCGGCCCTGAAGACGGTCTATTGCATCGACGGCCCGGGCGAGGGCGGGGCGCTGCCGCTGCACGCCTCGCTGGACGCCGAATCCGAGCAGTTCGAAGCCGAATCCACCGCGGCCGACGATCCGGCCGTCATCATCTACACGTCGGGCACCACCGGCAAGCCCAAGGGCGCGCTGCACGCCCATCGCGTGCTGCTCGGCCACCTGCCGGGCGTGGAGATGTCGCACGAATTCTTCCCCGAGCGCGCCACGCTGATGTGGACGCCGGCCGACTGGGCCTGGATCGGCGGCCTGCTGGACGTGCTGCTGCCGGCCTGGCACCACGGCGTGCCGGTGCTGGCGCGGCGCTTCGAGAAATTCGACGGCGCCGCGGCCTTCGATCTGATGGCGCGCCATGGCGTCACGCACACCTTCCTGCCGCCCACCGCGCTCAAGATGATGCGCGGCGTGGCCAATCCGCCGGCGCCGGATGCGCTGGCGCTGCGCTCGGTGGCCAGCGGCGGCGAATCGCTTGGCGCCGAACTGATCGACTGGGGCCGCCGCGTGCTGGGCGTGACCATCAACGAGTTCTACGGCCAGACTGAATGCAACATGCTGGTGTCGTCGTGCTCATCCCTGTTCGAGCCGCGCATCGGCAGCATCGGCCGCGCCGCGCCCGGACACCGGGTCGCCATCGTGGACGAGCAGGGCGCCGAAATGGCCGATGGCCAGGAAGGCAATATCGGCGTATTGCGGCCCGATCCGGTGATGTTCCTGGGCTACTGGAACAACCCGCAGGCCACCGCCGAGAAATTCGCCGGCGATTACCTGCTGACCGGCGACATGGGCGTGCGCGACGCCGACGGCTTCATCCGCTTCGTCGGCCGCAACGACGACGTCATCACCAGCGCCGGCTACCGCATCGGCCCCGGCCCCATCGAAGACTGCCTGCTCGGCCACCCCGCGGTGCGCATGGCGGCCGTGGTGGGCGTGCCCGATGCCGAGCGCACCGAGGTGGTGATGGCCTACGTGGTGCTGCATGACGGCGTGGCCGGCGACGAGGCGCTGGTCAAGGCGTTGCAAGCGCACGTGCGCACCCGGCTCGCGGCCCACGAGTACCCGCGCCGCATCCGCTTTGTAACCAGTTTGCCGACCACGGCCACCGGCAAGATCATCCGCCGCTCGCTGCGCGACGGTAGCCACGCATGAGGGCGGCGGACGCGACAAGCGCCAATGAAACAGTGACAAACCCGGTGACAAACTCGTCCGTTTGGTCGGGTTGACGGCCTGCCCGGCGCTGCAAGTATGATGGCGCAAACATGTATACGGCCCCAGTCAAACGGGGCCGTATCGCCATTAGCCTTAGTATGGAGATAACCCTAATGAATAAGCCCTTGGACGGGGGCCTGGCGGCCTTGAACGTACCCGCGTACGTCAAGCACCGCGGCCTGATCGACTGGGTCGCCAGCGTGGTGGCGCTGGCCAAGCCGGATCGCGTCGAGTGGTGCGACGGTTCGCAGGAAGAATACGACCGCCTGTGCGAACAGATGGTCCAGGCCGGCACCATGCGCCGCCTCAACCCGGCCAAGCGGCCCAATTCATTCCTGGCCTGTTCGGACCCGTCCGATGTGGCGCGCGTCGAGGACCGCACCTTCATCTGCTCCGATCGCGCCGAGGACGCCGGCCCGACCAACAACTGGGCCGACCCGGCCGAGATGCGCGCGACCTTGAACGGCCTGTTCGACGGCGCCATGCGCGGCCGCACGCTGTACGTGGTGCCGTTCTCGATGGGCCCGCTGGGTTCGGACATCGCCCACATCGGCGTCGAACTGTCCGACAGTCCCTACGTCGTGGTCAACATGCGCATCATGACGCGCATGGGCAAGCAGGTCTACGACGTGCTCGGCGCCGACGGCGACTTCGTTCCCTGCGTGCATTCGGTCGGCAAGCCCCTGGCCGCCGGCGAGGCCGACGTGGCCTGGCCCTGCAACGCCACCAAGTACATCGTGCATTTTCCCAAGAGCCGCGAGATCTGGAGTTTCGGCTCGGGCTACGGCGGCAACGCGCTGCTGGGCAAGAAGTGCTTCGCGCTGCGCATCGCCTCCACCATGGGCCGCGACCAGGGCTGGCTGGCCGAACACATGCTGATCCTGGGCGTGACCTCGCCCAAGGGCCGCAAGTACCACGTCGCCGCCGCCTTCCCGTCGGCCTGCGGCAAGACCAACTTCGCCATGCTGATCCCGCCGCAGGGCATGGACGGCTGGAAGGTCACCACCATCGGCGACGATATCGCCTGGATCAAGCCGGGCGCCGACGGCCGCCTGCACGCCATCAACCCCGAGGCCGGCTATTTCGGCGTGGCCCCGGGCACCAGCGAGCAGACCAACTTCAACGCCATGGCCACGCTCAAGGCCAACGTCATCTTCACCAACGTCGCCCTGACCGACGACGGCGACGTCTGGTGGGAAGGCATGACCGACACGCCGCCCGCGCACCTGATCGACTGGCAGGGCCAGGACTGGACGCCCGCCATCGCCCGCGAGACCGGCCGCAAGGCCGCCCACCCCAACGCGCGCTTCACCGCTCCGGCGGCGCAGTGTCCGTCGATCGACCCCGAATGGGAAAACCCGCAGGGCGTGGTGATCGACGCCTTCATCTTCGGCGGCCGCCGCTCCACCACCGTGCCGCTGGTGACCGAGGCGCGCAACTGGGTCGAAGGCGTCTACATGGCCGCCACCATGGGCTCGGAAACCACCGCCGCCGCCGTCGGCCAGCAGGGCGTGGTGCGGCGCGATCCGTTCGCCATGCTGCCGTTCTGCGGCTACAACATGAGCGACTATTTCACGCACTGGCTCAAGCTCGGCAAGCAGCTCGAAGCCGCCGGCGCCACGTTGCCGCGCATCTACTGCGTCAACTGGTTCCGCAAGGGCCCGGACGGCAAATTCGTCTGGCCCGGCTTCGGCGAGAACATGCGCGTGCTGCGCTGGATGCTGGGCCGCATCGACGGCCAGGCCGGCGGCGTGGACCAGGTGTTCGGCATCTCGCCCAGCTACCAGGACATCGACTGGACCGGCCTGGAATTCAGCCCCGACAAGTTCGAACAGGTCATGTCGGTCGACGACGGCGCCTGGCGCGACGAACTGGCGTTGCACGACGAACTGTTCGGCCAGCTGGCCCAGGGCCTGCCGGAAGACCTGCCCGCCACCAAGGCCAGGATCGAAGGGCGCCTGGCCGCCTGAGGCCGGGCAGACCAAGCCGGCCGCGCCTAAGCCGGCCGCGCCCGATCCCAAACCCGTGCTCGGTGACGTGCGCGGGTTTTTTTACGGCACAATCGTCCCATGAAACTCGACGCCGAAGACCTCGCCAAGATCACCACGCTGACGCTGGCCCACTACGAAGAAAGCGCCCGGTCCTTCGAGGAAGGCACGCGCGATCACGACGTCAGCCAGAACATCGCCGCGCTGCTGCGCCACATCGAGGGCGAGCCGCCCTGCGACATCCTCGACCTGGGCTGCGGCCCCGGCCGCGATCTCAAGACCTTCACCGCCCTCGGCCACCGCGCCGTCGGCCTGGACGGCACCCCCAGCTTCGTCGCCATGGCCCGCGCCGCCAGCGGCTGCGAGGTCTGGCACCAGGACTTCCTGCGCCTGCACCTGCCCGCCGCCCGCTTCGACGGCATCTTCGCCAACGCCGTCCTGTTCCACGTTCCCACGCAGGAACTGCCCCGCGTCCTGCGTGACCTGCGCGCCGCCCTCAAACCCCGCGGCGTCCTGTTCAGCTCCAACCCCCGCGGCGGCAACCAGGAAGGCTGGAACCGCGGCCGCTACGGCGCCTACCACGACCTGGATGGCTGGCGCACCCTGCTGCAAGCCGCGGGCTTCGAAGAACTCGAACACTACTACCGCCCCGACGGCCTGCCCCGCGAACAACAACCCTGGCTCGCCAGTGTGTGGAGAAGGGTGGACTGATCGCACGACGCGATACACGCGTCCCCGGCGCGCAGCGCATTCGCCACCCCATCAAACGCCTGGACGCCAATCTTGGCCGCCCGCGCGGCCAAGATTGGCAGCCCTGAAAGTTCCATTCCCTGCACACGGGTCCAGCAGCGCGACAGATCGGGAGGCCGCCTGCCCGAGGGGCGACCTACGAAGCACCTCCTCCCAAAGCCACAACTCCCCCGCCCGCATACATAC
>NZ_QHHO01000046.1:856318-856951 GCF_003184165.1 Achromobacter sp. RW408 | reverse complement strand
CACGATGCGCTTGGCGGCCGAGAACAGCGGCTTCATGAAGGCGCCGGAGTGGTACACGAACTGCTGCAACTGCTCTTCGTAGGCTTCCAGGTCGGCCAGCGGACGCGTGGCCACGCCGCCTTCCATGGCGGCCTTGGCCACCGCCGGCGCGATGCGCACGATCAGGCGCGGATCGAACGGCTTGGGAATCAGGTACTCGGGACCGAACGAAATGTCGTAGGTGCCGTAAGCCGCGGCCACCACCTCGTTCTGCTCCTCCTCGGCCAGCTCGGCGATGGCGTACACCGCCGCCTTTTCCATTTCACGGGTGATCGTCGTGGCGCCCACATCCAGCGCGCCGCGGAAGATGTACGGGAAGCACAGCACGTTGTTGACCTGGTTCGGGTAGTCCGAACGGCCCGTTGCCATCACCACGTCGTCACGCACGCCGTGCGCCACTTCCGGCAGGATTTCCGGCGTCGGGTTGGCCAGCGCCAGGATCAGCGGGCGCGGGCCCATCTTGGCAACCATCTCGGGCTTGAGCACGCCGCCGGCCGACAGGCCCAGGAACACGTCCGCGCCCTCGATCACCTCGGCCAGCTTGCGGGCGTCGGTCTTCTGGGTGAAGCGCGCCTTGTCCGGGTCCATCAGCAC
>NZ_QHHO01000046.1:825977-856308 GCF_003184165.1 Achromobacter sp. RW408 | reverse complement strand
GTCGCCCGTCGCGGCGGCGGTTTGGGGGGCGGGCGCCCACGATTGCGGTCCGGAGCGTTCGTTCCGGACTGCCCCTGCCTCAACCTCGTGGCCGCCGTTCGGCGGCTGCCTTCGGTTTCCGTCGGGCGCATCGAGGTTGCCCGCCCCCCAAACCGCCGCCGCGACGGGCTGCGGGTTTCGAGAAATGAGGCGCTGCCAGACCGGTGGGGTTCTGGGGAGGTTTGCGGGGCCCGTCAAAACCGGCCGCGCGGGCGGCCGATTTTGACTTACGCGGTGGTTTGCGTCGGGAGGGTGTTCGCTGCGCGCTGGTGGGGAGGTGCTTGCTTGTCGCCTCAGATCACATACAGGTCGACGTACTCGTGGACCGGCATCGCTTCCAGCTTTTTCTGATCCAGCGAAGCTTCCAGGATGCGGGCCTGTTGGCGGGCGGGGAAGATGCGGGCGAGGTTGGTGCGGAACTTGGCTTCGAGCAGGGGGATGCCGTCGGCGCGGCGGCGCTTGTGGCCGATGGGGTATTCGCAGACGACCTCGTCGAGTTGGGTGCCGTCGGTGAAGCTGACGGTGAGGGCGTTGGCGATGGAGCGCTTGTCGGGGTCGTGGTAGTCGCGGGTGTAGGCCGGGTCCTCGACGCAGGTGATCTTGTCGCGCAGGGCGTCGATGCGCGGGTCGGCGGCGACGTCGTCCTCGTAGTCGGCGGCAGTGAGGCGGCCGAACAGGAGCGGGACGGCGACCATGTACTGGATGCAGTGATCGCGGTCGGCGGGGTTGTTCAGCGGGCCCTTCTTGTCGATGATGCGGATGCACGCCTCGTGGGTGCGGATGGTGATGCTCGCGATGTCGTCGGTGGACTTGCCCAGGGACTTGAGGCGGTCATGGAGCTGCATGGCGCATTCGACCGCCGTCTGCGAGTGGAACTCGGCCGGGAACGAAATCTTGAACAGCACGTTTTCCATGACGTAGCTGCCGTAGGGGCGCTGGAACCTGAACGGCTGGCCCTTGAACAGCACGTCGTAGAAGCCCCAGGTCTTGGCGGACAGCACCGAGGGGTAGCCCATCTCGCCGGTGCGGGCGATCAGCGCCAGGCGCACGGCGCGGCTGGTGGCGTCGCCGGCGGCCCAGCTCTTGCGGCTGCCGGTGTTGGGGGCGTGGCGGTAGGTGCGCAGGCTCTGGCCGTCGACCCAGGCCAGCGAGACGGCGTTGATGACTTCGTCGCGGCTCAGCCCCAGCATCTGCGCCACCACGGCGGTGGACGCGACCTTGACCAGCACCACGTGGTCCAGGCCGACCTTGTTGAAGGAATTCTCGAGCGCGATGCAGCCCTGGATCTCGTGCGCCTTGATCATGCCGGTCAGCACGGCGCGCATCGTCAGGGGCGGCTTGCCGGCGGCGACGGCGGTGCGCGACAGCCAGTCGGCGGTGGCCAGGATGCCGCCCAGGTTGTCGGACGGGTGGCCCCATTCGGCGGCCAGCCAGGTGTCGTTGAAATCGAGCCAGCGGATCATCGCGCCGATGTTGAACGCGGCCTGCACGGGGTCCAGCTGGAATTGGGTGCCGGGCACCTTGGCGCCGTGCGGGACGACGGTGCCGGGGACGACGGGGCCCAGCAGCTTGCGGCACGCCGGATATTCCAGCGCTTCCAGGCCGCAGCCGAGGGTGTCGATCAGGCAGTTGCGAGCGGTCTCGTAGGCCAGGCCGCTCTGGATTTCATAGTTCAGTACGTAGTCGGCGATATCGACCAGGACCTGGTCGGGCTCGGGACGGACGTTGGAGATCGGGGCAGACATTTGGTACCTCTCCTGAGTGTTTACAGGCGGCACTGGGCCCGCGCGGCGCGGGGTATGGCGTCGGCAGGCCCATGTCGTCGTCTTACTTGCGCTTGTCGATCGGCACGAACTTCTGATCTTCCGGACCGACGTAGTTGGCGGTCGGGCGGATGATCTTGTTGTCGATGCGCTGCTCGATGATGTGGGCCGACCAGCCCGCGGTGCGCGCGATCACGAACAGCGGGGTGAACATGGCGGTGGGCACGCCCATCATGTGGTAGCTGACGGCCGAGAACCAGTCCAGGTTGGGGAACATCTTCTTGATGTCCCACATGACCGTCTCGAGGCGTTCGGCGATGTCGAACATCTTGGTGCTGCCGGCCTTCTTGGACAGCTTCTTGGCCACTTCCTTGATGACCTTGTTGCGCGGGTCGGACACGGTGTAGACCGGGTGGCCGAAGCCGATGATGACTTCCTTGGCCTCGACGCGGCGGCGGATGTCGGCCTCGGCTTCGTCCGGCGTCTCGTAGCGCTTCTGCACGTCGAAGGCGACCTCGTTGGCGCCGCCGTGCTTGGGGCCGCGCAGCGCGCCGATGGCGCCGGTGATGGCCGAGTACATGTCCGAGCCGGTGCCGGCGATGACGCGGGCGGTGAAGGTGGAGGCGTTGAATTCATGCTCGGCGTACAGGTTCAGCGAGATGTGCATCGCCTTGACCCATTCGTCGCTCGGCTTCTCGCCATGCAGCAGGTGCAGGAAGTGGCCGCCGATGCTGTCATCGTCGGTCTGCACGTCGATCACGCGGCCGTTGTGGCTGTAGTGGTACCAGTACAGCAGGGCCGAACCCAGGTTGGCCATCAGGCGGTCGGCGATGTCGCGCGCGCCGGGCAAGTTGTGGTCGTCCTTTTCGGGCAGCACGCAGCCCAGCACCGAGACGGCCGTGCGCATCACGTCCATCGGGTGGCTGGCGGCGGGCAGCGCCTCGAGCGCGTCCTGCAGCTGCACCGGCAGCCCGCGCAGCGAACGCAGCTTTTCCTTGTAGGCCTTCAGTTCGGCCTTGTTGGGCAGCTTGCCGTGCACCAGCAGGTGGGCGATTTCCTCGAACTCGCTGGTGTGGGCGATGTCCAGGATGTCGTAGCCGCGGTAGTGCAGGTCGTTGCCGCTGCGGCCGACGGTACACAGCGCGGTGTTGCCGGCGACCACGCCGGACAGCGCGACCGATTTCTTGGGCTTGAAGCCGGCCTTTTCTTCCGGCTTGGCGGCCGGGGTGGTATCCGTTTTGGCAGCCTGCTTCTTGGGAGCCGTGCTCATGTCTCTACTCCTTTCCTTTCGCGGTGGTCGATGCAATGGGGGAAGCTGGGGCGCCGCGGGATCGCCGCGGCGCCGGATGCGGTGGCGCGCTCAGGCCTTGCCCTTCTGGAACAGGGCGTCCAGGCGCGATTCGAATTCGTGGTAGCCGATGCGGTCGTACAGTTCTTCGCGCGTCTGCATCAGGTCGACCACGTTCTTCTGGTGACCGTCGCGGCGGATGGCGGTGTAGACGGCCTCGGCGGCCTTGTTCATGGCGCGGAAGGCCGACAGCGGGTAGAGCACCATGCCCACGCCCACGCTCTTGAGTTCTTCCACCGAGAACAGCGGCGTCTTGCCGAATTCGGTGATGTTGGCCAGCACCGGCACCTTGACCGCCTTGACGAAGCGGTCGTAAGTGGGCAGGTCGTAGGCGGCTTCGGCGAAGATGGCGTCGGCGCCGGCTTCGACGCAGGCCAGGGCGCGCTCGATGGCGGCGTCCACGCCGTGCGAGGCAATGGCGTCGGTGCGCGCGATCAGGTAGAAGTCGCTGTCGGTGCGGGCGTCGGCCGCGGCCTTGACGCGATCGGCCATTTCCTCGGTGCTGACGATTTCCTTGCCCGGACGGTGGCCGCAGCGCTTGGCGCCGACCTGGTCCTCGATGTGGCAGGCGGCGGCGCCGAACTTGATCAGGCTCTTGACGGTGCGGGCGATGTTGAACGCCGACGGGCCGAAGCCGGTGTCGATGTCGACCAGCAGCGGCACGTCGCAGACGTCGGTGATGCGGCGCACGTCCGTCAGCACGTCGTCCATGGTGTTGATGCCCAGGTCGGGCAGGCCCAGCGAACCCGCGGCAACGCCGCCGCCCGACAGGTAGATGGCGCGGTAGCCGGCGCGCTTGGCCAGCAGGGCGTGGTTGGCGTTGATGGCGCCAATGATCTGCAACGGGTTTTCTTCGGCGAGCGCGCGGCGGAACAGGGCGCCGGCGGATTCGGGTCTGGACATGGGTGGTCTCCGTTATAGGGGCCGGGTGTCGTGACGTTGCCCCGGCTGGGATGTCAGGTCTTGCGGGTCCGCGGCGGGCCGGATCGGGATCCGGCGCCTTGCCATGACCTTACCGCGGTCGCGGCGCGTAAATCTGTCCCCTTCGCGACAATTCCTTGCGCGGCGGCAAAGAGACAGGTGTACGTGCCGCGCGGCGCATTGCGCGAATGCGCCGCGCTTGCGAATTGGGCCCGCGTCAACGGGCCCAATTCTGCTTGCGGACTGCTTACTTCAGCAGGTCCTTGACGCCGTCGCGCTCTTCCAGCAGCTCTTTCAGCGTGAAGTCCAGGCGCTCGCGCGAGAAGGCGTCGATTTCCAGGCCTTCGACGCGCTTGTATTCGCCGTTTTCGGTCGTGACCGGCACGCCGTAGATGATGCCTTCGGGGATGCCGTAGGAGCCATCCGACGGAATGCCCATGGTGACCCACTTGCCGTTGCTGCCCAGGACCCAGTCACGCACGTGGTCGATGGCGGCGTTGGCGGCCGAGGCGGCCGACGACAGGCCGCGGGCCTCGATGATGGCGGCGCCGCGCTTGCCCACGGTGGGGATGAAGGTGTCGCGGTTCCAGGCGTCGTCGTTGATCAGCTTGGACAGCGATTCGCCGCCGACGGTGGCGAAGCGGTAGTCGGGGTACATGGTGGGCGAGTGGTTGCCCCACACGACCAGCTTCTCGATGTCGGCCACGGCCTTGCCCGACTTGGCGGCCAGTTGCGACAGGGCGCGGTTGTGGTCCAGGCGCAGCATGGCGGTGAAGTTCTTGGCGGGCAGGTCCGGCGCCGACTTCATGGCGATGTAGGCGTTGGTGTTGGCCGGATTGCCGACCACCAGGACCTTGACGTTGCGGCTGGCGACGTCGTTCAGGGCCTTGCCCTGGGCCGTGAAGATCTGGGCGTTGACCGACAGCAGGTCCTTGCGTTCCATGCCGGGGCCGCGCGGGCGGGCGCCGACCAGCAGGGCCACGTCCGCGTCCTTGAACGCCGTGCGCGGATCGCTGTGGGCGGTGACTTCCTGCAGCAGCGGGAAGGCGCAGTCATCCAGTTCCATGATGACGCCCTTCAGGGCCTTTTGCGCTTTTTCGTCGGGGATTTCAAGCAGTTGCAGAATGACGGGCTGATCTTTGCCCAGCATTTCGCCGGAGGCGATGCGGAACAGCAGTGCGTAACCGATTTGGCCGGCGGCGCCGGTGACGGCGACACGCAAGGCAGGCTTAGACATGGACGTTCTCCGTAATGGTGTGGCGAGAAAGAAATCTCGCCAATCAGTGTAATCCGTTGAGCGGCGCAAACGGCCTGCGCGCGAGGGGCGGCCAGGTTGCCGGACAGACGGAAATCCTAGAACTAATTTACGGGTGCGTCAATTGATCTTATATCTTATATAAGACATAAGACGTTGGACAGCGTTGCCCCCGATATGCCACAATAGAGCGTTTGTTCGAATGCGCCGCAGCACCGCCGGCTGCGCGCCTGTATCAGGCCAGAACACCGGCACCGCAGCAGCGCATGCGAATGGAAACCGCATCGTTTGCGCTGCCTTTCCATTCTCCGGATGAACATGACACTTCCAAGACGATCCATGGCAGACCCCCGGCCCGAAACTCCCCTACGCACTCGCGCCGCCCGTCCAACGGGCGAGGGGGCCGCTTTCAGTCCGTTGTACCGCCAGATCAAGGACCTGCTCGTCCAGAGCCTGGACCGCGGCGAATGGAAGCCCGGCGAACTCATCCCCAGCGAAATCGATCTGGCCGCCCGTTTCCAGGTGAGCCAGGGCACGGTGCGCAAGGCGGTCGATGAGCTGGCCGCCGAACACTTGCTGCTGCGCCGCCAGGGCAAGGGCACCTTCGTCGCCACCCACCATGAAGCCCGCGTGCGCTACCGCTTCCTGCGCCTGGCCCCCGACGAAGAGGGCGAGGCCGGCCGCGCCGAAAGCCGCATCCTCGAATGCCGGCGCCTGCGCGCGCCCGCCGAGATCGCGCGCGCGCTCGACCTGCGCGCCGGCGAAACCGTCGTCATGATCCGCCGCCTGCTGTCCATGGGGCAGACACCCACCGTCCTGGACGACATCTGGCTGCCGGGGTCCATCTTCCGCGGCCTCACCTTCGAGCTGTTGAGCGCGAACAAGGCGCCGCTCTATGGCCTGTTTGAATCCGAGTTCGGCGTCAGCATGGTGCGCGCGGACGAAAAGCTGCGCGCGGTGGCCGCGCCAGCCGAAGTCTGTACGCTGCTTAATGTTGCCGCCGGCACGCCGTTGTTGCAGGTGGATCGTGTGTCGTACACGTACGGTGACCGCCCCATGGAAATCCGGCGGGGCTTGTACTTGACCGATCGATACCACTACCGCAATAGTCTGAATTGATGAGCTTTTTACCTACGATTTGATACCAACCCGATCTCTGGGCGAAAATACCGTGTTTGCCCGCAAGGGCCACGGCATTGCCGCCGTCACGATTCCCTAGTTCCGAAACACCGAGGCCGTCATGTCCGACACCGCTGCCAAGCCACGTCCGCAGTTTCGCAATATTGGGCTTGCCCAAGTTGCGTTCTCCTATCGCCTGCCCCTGGCCGGCAAGCTGTCCATCCTGCACCGCATCAGCGGCATATTGCTGTTCCTCTGTCTGCCCTTGGTCATTCTGCCGCTGTTCGCGGCCAGCGTGGCCTCGCCGCAGACCTTCGCGGCCGTGGCCGCGTATGCCGGCAATCCGATCGTCAAGCTCGTCCTCCTGGTCCTGATCTGGGGCTACCTGCACCACTTCTGTGCGGGCATCCGCTACCTGTTGCTGGACCTGCACCTGGGCATCGACAAGCTGTCGGCCAAGAAAAGCGCCGGCGTGGTTTTCGGTGTCAGCCTGGCGCTGACCCTGGTGTTCGCCCTCAAACTGTTCGGAGTGCTGTAAATGGCCGCCGCTAAAAACTACGGACCCAAGCGCCTGGTCGTCGGCGCCCACTATGGCGTCATGGATTTCATCATCCAGCGCATCACCGCCGTCATCATGGCCGTGTATACGCTGGTGCTGCTCATCGGCATCCTGTTGATGCCTGCCTTCACGTATGAATCGTGGCACGCGCTGTTCACGTTCTACGTGGGCGTTCTTCCGGTCGGCCAGATCCTGGCGACCCTCGCATTCGTTGCGTTGGCCTGGCATGCCTGGATTGGCGTGCGCGACATCTGGATGGACTACGTCAAGCCGGTGGGCCTGCGCCTGCTGCTGCAAGTGCTGACGATCCTCTGGTTGATCGGTTCGGTCGTTTACTTCGCGCAAATCCTCTGGAGCATCTAAGCCGTGGTCTCTGTCATGAAATCCTTGCCGCGCCGCCAGTTTGATGTGGTGGTCGTTGGCGCCGGCGGAGCCGGCATGCGTTGTTCGCTGCAACTGTCCCAAGCGGGCCTGTCCGTTGCGGTGCTGTCCAAAGTGTTCCCCACGCGCTCGCACACCGTGGCCGCGCAAGGCGGCGTGAGCGCCTCGCTGGGCAACATGAGCGAAGACAACTGGTACTGGCACATGTACGACACCGTCAAGGGTTCGGACTGGCTGGGCGACCAGGACGCCATCGAGTTCATGTGCCGCGAAGCTCCCAATGCCGTGTACGAACTCGAGCACTTCGGCATGCCGTTCGACCGCAACCCCGACGGCACCATCTACCAGCGTCCGTTCGGCGGCCACACCGCCAACTTCGGTGAAAAGCCGGTCCAGCGCGCCTGTGCCGCTGCCGACCGTACCGGCCACGCGCTGCTGCACACCCTGTACCAGCGCAACGTTGCCGCCCGCACCCAGTTCTTCGTCGAATGGATGGCGCTGGACCTGCTGCGCAACGAAGCCGGCGACGTCGTGGGCGTGACCGCGCTCGAAATGGAAACCGGCGAGATCTACATCCTGGAAGCCAAGACCACGGTGCTGGCCACCGGCGGCGCCGGCCGCATCTGGGCCGCTTCCACCAACGCCTTCATCAACACCGGTGACGGCCTGGGCATGGCCGCCCGCGCGGGCATCCCGCTGCAGGACATGGAATTCTGGCAATTCCACCCGACCGGCGTGGCCGGCGCCGGCGTGCTGATCACCGAAGGCGTGCGCGGCGAAGGCGGCATCCTGCTGAACAAGGATGGCGAACGCTTCATGGAGCGCTATGCGCCCACGCTGAAGGACCTGGCCCCGCGTGACTTCGTGTCGCGCTCGATGGACCAGGAAATCAAGGAAGGCCGCGGCTGCGGTCCGGACGGCAGCTACGTGGTGCTCAAGCTCGATCACCTCGGCGCCGACGTCATCAACAAGCGCCTGCCCTCGATCCGCGAAATCGCCATCAAGTTCGGCAACGTCGACCCGATCAAGGAACCGATCCCCGTCGTCCCGACCATCCACTACCAGATGGGCGGCATCCCGGCCAACTACCACGGCCAGGTGCTGACGCGCGAAAACGGCGAGAACAAGATCGTCAACGGCCTGTACGCGATCGGCGAATGCGCCGCGGTGTCGGTGCACGGCGCCAACCGCCTGGGCACCAACTCGCTGCTGGACCTGATCGTCTTCGGCCGCGCCACCGGCAACCACATCGTCAATTCGCATCCGGAACGCCAGCACGCGCACCAGCCCGTGCCGCAGCAGGCCGTCGAATTCTCGATGGATCGCATCAACAAGCTGGAATCGCGCACCTCGGGCGAGAAGACCCAGGACATCGGCAACGCGATCCGCTTCTCGATGCAGCGCCACTGCGGCGTGTTCCGCACGCTGGATCTGCTGAACGAAGGCGTGACCCAGATCGAAGACCTGGCCAAGCAAGCCGACAACATCTACTTCAAGGACAAGTCCAAGGTGTTCAACACCGCGCGCGTCGAGGCGCTGGAACTGGCCAACATGACCGAAGTGGCCCGCGCCACCATCAAGTCGGCCGCCAACCGCACCGAAAGCCGCGGCGCCCACGCGCTGGACGACCACCCGACCCGTGACGACGAGAACTGGCTCAAGCACACGCTGTGGTACTCCGAAGGCAGCCGCCTGGATTACAAGCCCGTGCAGATGAAGCCGCTGACGGTCGAGTCCTTCCCGCCCAAGGCGCGTACCTTCTAAGTCCGGATAGAGCCTACTATGAGCACCAAGAGAATCGTCAAGTTCGAAATCTACCGCTACGATCCGGACAAGGACGAGCGCCCCTACATGCAGAAGCTGGAAGTCGAACTCCAGCCCACCGACAAGATGCTGCTTGATGCGCTGGTGCGCATCAAGAACGACGTCGACGACAGTCTGGCCCTGCGCCGCTCGTGCCGTGAAGGCGTGTGCGGTTCGGACGCCATGAACATCAACGGCAAGAACGGCCTGGCCTGCACGACCAACCTGCGCGAGCTGAAAGAACCGATCGTGCTGCGCCCGCTGCCGGGCCTGCCCGTGATCCGCGACCTGATCGTGGACATGACGCACTTCTTCAACCAGTACCACTCGATCCGCCCGTACCTCATCAACGACACGCCGCCGCCCGAGAAAGAGCGCCTGCAGTCGCCCGAGGCGCGCGAAGAGCTGGATGGCCTGTACGAGTGCATCCTGTGCGCGTGCTGTTCCACTTCCTGCCCGTCGTTCTGGTGGAATCCGGACAAGTTCGTCGGCCCGGCCGGCCTGCTGCAAGCCTACCGCTTCATCGCCGACAGCCGCGACGAAGCCACCGGCAGCCGTCTGGACAACCTGGAAGACCCGTACCGCCTGTTCCGTTGCCACACCATCATGAACTGCGTCGACGTCTGTCCCAAGGGACTGAACCCGACCAAGGCCATTGGCAAGATCAAGGAACTGATGGTCCGTCGCACGGTCTAGTAGTTTGGTGTATTTAAGGTGTAATGATGAGCAGGCTTACTGAACTGGAACGGGCGCGTCTGCGTTGGCGGGCGCGCCGGGGTCTGCTCGAAAACGACTTGATCATCACCCGGTATCTCGACGCCCACGAGGCCGAGCTTACCGACGATGACGTGACGGCATTGACGCAGCTCTTCGAGTTGGGAGACAACGATCTTCTCGACCTGCTGCTGGCCCGCAAGGAGCTCGAGGGCGCACTGGACACGCCCCGGCTCCGCGGCATCATCGGCCAGATGCGGTCGCTCTGATTAATTGAGAGGAAAAAACATGAACCTGTCTGACAAAAAAGCCACTCTGTCCTTCTCGGACGGCAGCGCACCCATTGAGTTCCCTGTCTACAAGGGCACGGTCGGTCCGGATGTGATCGACATCCGCAAGCTGTACGGCCAGACGGGCATGTTCACGTTCGACCCCGGTTTCATGTCGACCGCGGCTTGCGAATCGGGCATCACCTACATCGACGGCGACAAGGGCGAGCTGCTGTACCGCGGCTACCCGATCGAACAGCTGGCCGTCAATTGCGATTTCATGGACATCTGCTACCTGATCCTGAACGGCGAACTGCCGAACCAGGAACAGAAGGCCGACTTCGATTCGCAAGTGACCCATCACACGATGGTCAACGAACAGCTGCACTTCTTCCTGCGCGGCTTCCGTCGCGACGCCCACCCGATGGCCGTCCTGACGGGCCTGGTGGGCGCGCTGTCGGCGTTCTACCACGACTCGACCGACATCACGAACCCGCAGCATCGTCACATCTCGGCCATCCGCCTGATCGCCAAGATGCCGACGCTGGTCGCGATGGCGTACAAGTACTCGCAAGGCCAACCGTTCATCTACCCGCAGAACGACCTGTCCTACACGGGCAACTTCCTGCGCATGATGTTCGCCACGCCGTGCGAAGAGTACAAGGTCAACGAAGTCGTCGAGCGCGCGCTCGACCGCATCTTCATCCTGCACGCCGACCACGAGCAGAACGCCTCGACCTCCACGGTCCGCCTGTGCGGTTCGTCGGGCACCAACCCGTTCGCCGCTATCTCGGCCGGCGTGGCTTGCCTGTGGGGCCCGGCTCACGGCGGCGCCAACGAAGCTTGCCTGCAGATGCTCGAAGAGCTGCAAGCCAACGGCGGCATCGCCAAGGTCGGCGAGTTCATGGAGAAGGTCAAGGACAAGAACTCGGGCGTGCGCCTGATGGGCTTTGGCCACCGCGTCTACAAGAACTACGACCCGCGCGCCAAGCTGATGCAGGAAACGTGCAAGGAAGTGCTCTCGGCCCTGGGCCTGGAAAACGACCCGCTGTTCAAGCTGGCCATGGAACTGGAACGCATCGCCCTGTCGGATCCGTACTTCGTGCAGCGCAAGCTGTACCCGAACGTGGACTTCTACTCGGGTATCGTCCAGCGCGCCATCGGCATCCCGACCTCGCTGTTCACGGCCATCTTCGCGCTGGCCCGCACGGTGGGCTGGATCGCCCAGTGGAACGAAATGCTGTCGGATCCCGATTACAAGATCGGCCGTCCGCGCCAGCTGTTCACCGGTTCGGTCACGCGCGACGTGCCCCCGATGGACAAGCGTTGATACGCTTTCCCGCGTGAACAAGAAACCGCCTTCGGGCGGTTTTTTGTTGCCTGGCGATCGGGCATTCGCGGCGTGGCGCTTTGGCGTTTATCATCCTGGCCATGATTCCGATAGCGCTGCCCTCCGCGGGCTTCTACATCTTCCTTTCCCTGGGATTCCTCGCCGGCCTGGTGCTGCTTGGCTGGGCGCTGGTGCTGATTGCCAGCAAGGGGGCGCGGCGCGCCGTCCGCAGGTACTGGAAGACTTCCAGCCTGGTGTTCGTGGTGCTGGCGGTGCCGTTTGCCTTCTATGGCTGGGTGCAGACCGCGATCTGGCAGATCGAGCGTGAAAGCGACCGCCGCGAGGCTGCCCGCAACGTCACGCTGCAGGCGCCGACGACGGTGGCGGGCATTGTCATGCCCGCCGGCACGCGCCTGAAGCTGCAGGACGAGGGCCAGCTGGAAACCTACGTCGAAGCCGAATTTGCGCAGCCCGTGGCCATGTACGGCGTGCAGGCCTCGCGCGCGCAGCGCTACCTGGACACCGAATACGACAGCGAGACCTACGCGCTGCGCGGGCGTCATCCGCGTAGCGTCCTGCTGCGCGGCGCGGGCAGCCAGGCGGTGTTGGGCTGGCAGTGCGACGCTACCCAGGACATTGAATTCGACGTGGCGAAAGATGGCGCGATGGTGGCGTTGAACAAGTGCGTGCTGGGGTCCGGCAACCGGGTCGAGGAACTGGATCTCGCGCCCGGGTCCATCGTCTATGGTTCGACCGGCACCGTCTACACCGATGGCTCGCGCGATGCGGATCAATGGCGCATCGAGGTTAAGGACCCGGTCGCGGTCAAGGTGTTCGGGCTGCCGTTGAGCGAGCCGCGCCTCTATCTGGATGGCGAGCGGCGGCTGCTGCGCGTGAGCGATGCGGAGCTGGCCTGCCCGACGCGCCTGGGCGGCGTGAGCTACGCCGCGGGTACGCAGGTCAAGACGGTGCGGCGCGGCCGCGGCGACGAACGCGAGCCCTATCCGGGCGTGCTGGTGTTGAGTCCGTGGAATGGCCAGGTCGCCAGGCGCGAGGGCCTGGCCGACGTGCCCGAGGGCATGTCGGTGATGCAGACGCTGGCGGGCGAGGTCGTGGACGTGGTCAAGAACGACACGGTGGGGGTGTTTCACTTCGCCACCATCACGGTCGGTGACGACATGCCGCAGCCGACCCGCGCGCGCTGTCCCTGAGGCGCGCGGACCGTGTGCCTCGCTGGTGGTGCGCGCCTTACGCGCCGATGCCGCGCGCCATCAACACGGCGAACAGCGGCAGGAAGATGAACAGGTGCGATTCGATCATCACCCAGCGGCGGGCGCGCTTGATCTGCGCGGCGTCGGGCACGAAGGCGGGCTGCTGGCGCGCCTGTTTGGCCCAGCGCAGGAAGGCCAGTGTGGGCGGGATCGAACAGAGGCCGATGATGACGAACAGCGTGATCTTGGCGTGGAACCAGGGGTTGCCCATGTAGAAGGCGGCGCCCTTGATGCCCAGCATCAGGCGCAGCACGCCGGTGGCCAGCACCAGGATCGCGCTGAGCAGGTACAGCCGGTCGTAGATCACCAGGCGCTTGAGCGTGGCTGGCGTCAGGTCGGGGCGCAGCAGCACCGCTTCGGCGGTCAGCACCACCACCAGCACGAAGATGGCCAGGAAATGAAACCAGGCCAGGAAGGCGTCGAGCAGCATAGGGTCGGGCTCCGGTAGGGAAGGGGCGAGGGGAGTCTCTGCTCCGTTTTTACCATTGGCCCGTCGCCGCGCACTATCGTGGCATCAAGCAGGACAGAAAAAAAGGACGCCCCGCGGGGCGTCCCTTGCGTGCCGATCAGCGCAATGCGATCAACGGCGCTTCTTGGCGGCTTCGGCGGCTTCCTGCTGCGCATCGACCACGGCCAGCGCGGTCATGTTGACGATGCGGCGCACGGTGGCGCTGGTCGTCAGGATGTGCACCGGGCGCGCGGCGCCCAGCAGGATCGGACCCATCGCGACGCCATTGCTGCCCGTCATCTTCAGCATGTTGTACGTGATGTTGCCGGTGTCCAGCGTCGGCATGACCAGCAGGTTGGCGCGGCCCTTCAAGGTGCTGTCCGGGTAGGCCAGCACGCGGATCTTTTCCGACAGGGCGGCGTCGGCGTGCATTTCGCCGTCCACTTCCAGGTCGGGCGCGCGGTCCTGCACCAGCTGGCGCGCGGCGGCCATCTTGCGCGACGACTCCGTGACGCGGCTGCCGAAGTTCGAATGCGACAGCAGGGCGATCTTGGGCACCACGCCGAAACGCAGCATCTCGTCGGCGGCCTGGATGGTGATGTTGGCGACTTCCTCGGCCGACGGGTTCTCGTTGACGTGGGTGTCGGTGACGAACAGCGTCTGGTCGGGCAGCATCAGCACGTTCAGGGCGGCGTAGGTCTGGCCTTCCTTCTTGCCGATGATTTCGTCGATGTACTTGAGCTGGTTGTCGTACTTGCTGGCCACGCCGCACAGCAGCGCGTCGGCATCGCCGCGGCGCAGCAGCATCGCGCCGATCAGCGTGTTGTGCTTGCGGATCATCGCCTTGGCGATGGCCGGGGTCACGCCTTCGCGGCCCTTGAGCTGGTAGTACGCGCTCCAGGTTTCGTTGAAGCGGCTGTCGTCCTCGGGATCGACGATCTCGAAGTGCTGGCCGGCGATCAGGCGCAGGCCGAACTTCTTGATGCGCATCTCGATCACCGACGGGCGGCCGATCAGGATCGGGAACGCCAGCTTTTCATCGGCCACGGTCTGCACCGCGCGCAGCACGCGCTCGTCTTCGCCGTCGGCGTAGATGACGCGCTTGGGCGCCTTCTTGGCCTGGGCGAACAGCGGGCGCATCAGCTGGCCCGAGTGGTAGACGAAGCCCATCAGCTTCTGGCGGTAGGCCTCGATGTCCTCGATCGGACGGGCCGCCACGCCGGAGTCGGCGGCAGCCTGGGCCACGGCCGGGGCGATCTGCACGATCAGGCGCGGGTCGAACGGCTTGGGGATGATGTAGTCGGGGCCGAACGACAGTTCCTGGCCGGCGTAGGCGCGGGCCACTTCATCGTTCTGCTCGGCCTGGGCCAGCTCGGCGATGGCCTTGACGCACGCCAGCTTCATTTCCTCGGTGATGCGCGAGGCGCCGGCATCCATGGCGCCGCGGAAGATGAAGGGGAAGCACAGCACGTTGTTGACCTGGTTCGGGTAGTCCGAACGGCCGGTGGCGATGATGCAGTCCGGGCGGGCGGCCTTGGCGACTTCCGGGCGGATTTCCGGTTCCGGGTTGGCCAGCGCCAGGATCAGCGGACGATCGGCCATGGTCTTGACCATGTCGGCGGTCAGCACGCCGGCGGTCGAGCAGCCCAGGAACACGTCGGCGCCGTTGACCACGTCGGCCAGCGTGCGCGCGTCGGTCTTCTGCGCGTAGCGCTTCTTGTTGGCTTCCATGTTTTCATCGCGGCCTTCCCAGATCACGCCGCGCGAATCCACCACGTAGATGTTCTCGCGCTTGACGCCCAGGTGCACCAGCAGGTCCAGGCAGGCGATGGCGGCGGCGCCGGCGCCCGAGCAGGCCAGCTTGACCGTGCCGATGTCCTTGCCCACGACCTTCAGGCCGTTCAGGATGGCGGCCGACGAGATGATGGCGGTGCCGTGCTGGTCGTCGTGGAAGACGGGGATCTTCATGCGTTCGCGCAGCTTCTTCTCGATGTAGAAGCACTCGGGCGCCTTGATGTCCTCGAGGTTGACGCCGCCGAGCGTGGGCTCGAGCGCGGCGATGATGTCGACCAGCTTGTCGGGGTCGTTCTCGGCCAGCTCGATGTCGAACACGTCGATGCCGGCGAACTTCTTGAACAGGCAGCCCTTGCCTTCCATGACCGGCTTGGCGGCCAGCGGGCCGATGTTGCCCAGGCCCAGCACGGCCGTGCCGTTGGTGATCACGCCCACCAGGTTGCCGCGCGAGGTGTACTTGGACGCGGCGTCGTCGCCCTGGTCGAAGATGGCCATGCAGGCGGCGGCCACGCCGGGCGAGTACGCCAGCGACAGGTCGTCCTGGTTGGCGAGGGGCTTGGTCGGGGTGACCGAGATTTTGCCGGGGGTGGGATAGGCGTGGTAATCCAACGCCAGCTTGGTGAGGGTTTCGTCCATGGGATACAGCCTTTTCGGCGCTAACTGTAGGTAAAAAGCGGAAAGCAAAAAGCGGGCTCGCGGCCCGCCGTATTCTTTGGGAAATGCTTAGGGAACACCCGTATTTCAACAGAAAGCGGCGCGAATTGGTTGCTGCACCGCAGCGATCGTCCGATTTTGATCAAGGCGGCGCGCTTCGTGATGACGCCGGAGAAAAAGGAGAAAAGCCCCGGTTCGGGGCTTTTCTCCTTTGCTTTCAGGGTGTTATTGCACCCAGGGCGGCGTGGCGCGATCGGCCGCGCCCAGTTTGAGGCGCAATGCGTTGGCTTGCTCCTGCCGGCCCAGGCTGTCCAGCGCATGCAGCACGATCCAGTCGGCGCTGACTTCGAAGAAGTCACGCAGGCGGGCGCGGGTGTCGCTGCGGCCGAAGCCGTCGGTGCCCAGCGTGCGGTAGGGCGCGGGCACCCAGGCGCGGATCTGCTCGGGCACGGCGCGCACGTAGTCGGTCGCGGCCACCACCGGCGCGTCGCTGCCGCCCAGGCAGGCGCGCACCCAGTCCGCGTCCGGCGCGGCAGGCAGGCCGAGCGCGCGGGCGCGTTCGGCCTCGCGGCCGTCGCGCGCCAGTTCGGAGAAGCTGGTCACGCTCCAGACCTCGGCATCCACGCCGTACTCCGCATGCAGGCGCTCGGCGGCCATTTCCGCTTCGCGCAGCATGGGGCCGGCGCCCAGCAGGCGCACGGCCGCCTGCTGGCGGGCCGGGCGCAGGCGGTACATGCCGCGCAGAATGCCCTCGGCCGCCGCGCCGTCCCGCGGCAGGTCGGGCTGCGCCAGGTTCTCGTTGGTGACGGTCAGGTAGAAGAATTCGTCACGCTGTTCGTCCAGCATGCGGCGCATGCCGTACTCGACGATGACCGCGACTTCGTAGGCGTAGGCCGGATCGTAGGCGCGGCAGTTGGGCACGGCCGCGGCCATGATGTGGCTGGACCCGTCCTGGTGCTGCAAGCCTTCGCCGCCCAGCGTGGTGCGGCCGGAGGTGGCGCCGATGAGGAAGCCGCGCGTGCGCTGGTCGGCCGCGGCCCAGATCAGGTCGCCGATGCGCTGGAAGCCGAACATCGAGTAATAGATATAGAAGGGCAGCATCGGCAGCCCGTTGACCGAGTAGCTGGTGCCGGCCGCCGTCCACGACGAGATCGCGCCTGCCTCGGTGATGCCTTCTTCCAGGATCTGGCCGTCGCGCGCCTCGCGGTAGTACAGCACCGAGCCGATGTCCTCGGGTTCGTACAGCTGGCCTTGCGCCGAATAGATGCCGATCTGGCGGAACAGGTTGGCCATGCCGAAGGTGCGCGCTTCGTCGGCCACGATGGGCACGATGCGCGGGCCGACCTGCGGGTCTTTCAACAGCGCCGTCAGCATGCGCACGATGGCCATGGTGGACGACATTTCCTTGCCGTCGGCGTTGAGCGCGAAGCGGGCCCACTGCTCGGCCGCGGGCGGCGACAGGCGCGGCGCCTGCGTCCGGCGGCGCGGAATGTGGCCGCCCAGCGCGGCGCGGCGCGCCTGCAGGTGGCGCAGCTCGGCGCTGTCTTCGGCGGGACGGTAGAACTTGAGCGCCAGGCAGTCGGCGTCGGAGATCGGCAGGGCGAAGCGGTCGCGGAACGCCAGCAGCGCCTCGTCGTCCAGCTTCTTCTGCTGGTGGGTGGTCATCTTGCCCTGGCCGGCCGCGCCCATGCCGAAGCCCTTCTTGGTCTGCGCCAGGATCACGGTGGGCTGGCCGCGGTGATGCGCGGCGCGGTGATACGCGGCGTGGATCTTGACCATGTCGTGGCCGCCGCGATGCAACCGGTCGATGGCCTCGTCGGTCCAGTCGGCCACCAGCGCCGCCAGTTCGGGATTCTGGTTGAAGAAGTGGGCGCGGTTGAAGGCGCCGTCGTTGGCGGCGAAGGTCTGGAACTGGCCGTCCACCGTGTTGGCGAAGGCGCGCGCCAGGGCGCCGTTGCCGTCCCGGCGCAGCAGGGCGTCCCAGTCGCTGCCCCAGACCAGCTTGATGACATTCCAGCCGGCGCCGGCGTACAGGGTTTCGAGTTCGTCGATGATGCGGCCGTTGCCGCGCACCGGGCCGTCCAGGCGCTGCAGGTTGCAGTTGACCACGAACACCAGGTTGTCGAGCTTTTCGCGCGCGGCCAGGGTCAGCGCGGCGATGGATTCGGGCTCGTCCATCTCGCCGTCGCCGAAGATGCCCCAGACCTTGCGGTCACTCGCGGGCACCAGCGAACGGTGTTCCAGGTAGCGCATGAAGCGTGCCTGGTAGATCGCGTTGATGGGGCCGATGCCCATCGAGCCGGTCGGGAACTGCCAGAAGTCCGGCATCAACCATGGGTGCGGGTACGACGACAGCCCGCGCAGGCCGCGCGAGGTGGCGGTGATTTCCTGGCGGAAGTGGGCCAGGTCGTCCTCGCTGAGGAAGCCTTCGAGGTAGGCGCGGGCGTAGACGCCGGGCGCCGAGTGCGGTTGCATGTAGACCAGGTCGCCCGGACCGTCGGCGCCGGCGGCGCGGAAGAAGTGGTTGAAGCCGACCTCGAACAGGTCGGCGGCCGAGGCGTAGCTGGCGATGTGGCCACCCAGCTCGCCATGGGCCTGGTTGGCGCGCACCACCATGGCCAGCGCGTTCCAGCGGTTGATGCGGGCGATGCGTTCCTCGACCGCCAGGTTGCCGGGAAAGGGAGGTTCCTGGTCGGCGGGAATGGTGTTCAGGTAGGCGGTGCGCGTCTGGCTGTTGGCGCGCAGTCCCAGCGTGGCGGCATGCCCCAGCAGGTTATCCAGCACATAGCCGGCCCGCTCGGCGCCCGAGGCCTCGACCAGGGACTGCAGGCCGTCGCGCCACTCGGCGGTTTCGGCCGGATCGGCGTCATGCCGGGGGTCTGGTCCGGCGGAGGAATGGCTGGCGTCGCACATGATGGTTTTGTCTCCTTGTAGCGCCATGCTAGTCCTGTCCACGGGGCATGGGTGATCAAAATACCGCCGTGAAAAGCAGGTTTTCAGCATAATCGTTTGCCAGGCTGGGGATGGGCGGCAGGATCTGCCGCCCAGGGCCGCTTACCGGTGGTGACCACCTGCTGGACGCCAAGGCGCTAGAATTCGCCCTTCATAAAAAACAAACCGGCAACCAGACAGGGCGGCAACGCCCTGATAGCCGGGGCCGTCCCGCCCCACAGGCGGGATCGCGTCCCGGCCAGTAAAGGGAGACTTCAATGACTCAACCCACCAGCGTCCCGGCAGAGGTCACGCTACCGGAACTGACGTTCCGCGGCGTGCTGCTGGGCGCAGTGATCACCATCATCTTTACCGCCTCCAACGTGTTCCTGGGGCTCAAGGTCGGCCTGACCTTCTCGTCGGCGATCCCGGCGGCGGTGATTTCCATGTCGGTGTTGCGCCTGTTCAAGGACGCCAACATCCTCGAGAACAACATGGTGCAGACGCAGGCCTCGGCGGCCGGCACGCTGTCTGCCATCATCTTCATCCTGCCCGCCCTGGTCATGATGGGCCACTGGCAGGGCTTTCCGTTCTGGCAGACCCTGGGCATCTGCGCCGCTGGCGGCATGCTGGGCGTGATGTTCACGATTCCGCTGCGCCACGTGATGGTGGTGCAGAGCGACCTGCCGTACCCGGAAGGCGTGGCGGCGGCGGAGATCCTGCGGGTCGGCAGCGCCGAGCGCGCCCAGGACGTGGCAGCGGATGCCGGGCGGGCGCCGGCCGGGCCGGCCGCCACCGGCATGGGCGACATCGTCAGCGGCGGCGTGGTGGCGGCGGCGGTCAGCTTCGCGGCCAGCGGCCTGCGGGTGCTGGGCGACGGCGTCAGCGGCTGGTTCGCGCTGGGTGGCGCGGTGTTCCGGCTGCCGATGGGGTTTTCGCTGGCGCTGCTGGGCGCCGGCTACCTGATCGGCATCGTGGCCGGCCTGGCCATGCTGACCGGCCTGGTGATCTCGTGGGGCATCGCGGTGCCGATCCTGACCTCGATGGCCGAGATCCCCGCGGACATGTCGCTGGCGAAGTTCGCCACCGGATTGTGGTCGTCGCAGGTGCGCTTCATCGGCGCCGGCGTGATCGGCGTGGGCGCCATCTGGACGCTGGCGACGCTGTTCATGCCGATGGCGCGTGGCGTCAAGGCCTCCTTCTCGGCGTTGACCCGCGCGGGCGCGGCGCGCGCCGGCAAGGCGCCGCGCACCGAGCGCGACCTGTCCGCGGGCTGGATCTCGGTCGTCACGCTGGTGCTGGTGGCGGTGCTGGTGATCACGTTCCAGGTGTTCCTGGCGGACGCGCCGCTGTCGGCCGCGGCGGTCTGGAAGCTGGTGGCCTACGCGGTGTTGTTCGCCTTCGTATTCGGCTTCCTGGTGGCGGCGGCCTGCGGCTACATGGCCGGCCTGGTGGGCACCTCGACCAGCCCGATCTCGGGCGTGGGCATCGTTGCCATCGTGCTGGTGTCGCTGTTGCTGCTGGTCCTGGGCGGTGAACTGCTGGCGGTGCAGAATGGCGTGCAGATGACCATCGCGCTGGCGATCTTCAGCACGTCGGCGGTGGTGGCGGTGGCCTCGATCTCCAATGACAATCTGCAGGATCTGAAGACCGGCTGGCTGGTCGGCGCGACCCCGTGGCGCCAGCAGGTTGCGCTATTGATCGGCTGCGTCCTTGGCGCGGCGGTGATCTCGCCGGTGCTGGACCTGCTGTACAACGCCTACGGCTTCGCCGATGCGATGCCGCGCGCAGGCATGGACCCGTCCCAGGCGTTGTCGGCGCCGCAGGCCACGCTGATGCTGGCGATCGCGCGCGGCATCTTCACGCATCAACTGAACTGGACCATGATCCTGATCGGCATGGCGGTGGGCGTGGGCCTGATCGTGGTGGACGAGATCCTCAAGCGCACCTGCAAGGTCGCCCGCATCCCGGTGCTGGCGGTGGGCATCGGCATCTACCTGCCGCCGACCGTGGCGGCGCCGATCGTGGTCGGCGCGCTGCTGGCCTGGCTGCTGGAGCGCGCGCTGCGCCGCCGCGCCGCGGCCGCCGGCAAGGACTATGCATCGTTCGCCGACGCCGCCAACCGGCGCGGCGTGCTGATCGCCTCGGGCCTGATCGTGGGCGAGAGCCTGGTGGGGGTGGTGATGGCGGCGATCATCGGCGCCTCCGGCACCGACGCGCCGCTGGCGATCGCGGGCGAGGAATTCGCGCGCACCGCCTCGTTCCTGGGATTGGCGGTGTTCGCGCTGGTGGCGGTGCTGTTCTGGCGCCGGGTGATGCGCCTGGCGCAGCCATAGGCCAGGCGTCGCGCCAGGCAAGGACAGAAAGGGCATGACGCGCGCGTCATGCCCTTTTTTCATGCCGGCTGGAGCAGGTCGGCCAGCGTGCGGGCGATGACCTTGGTGGCGCGGCGCAGGTCTTCCAGCACCACGCGCTCGTCGTTGCGCTTGGCGTGCGATTCCAGCACGGTGCGCGGCCCGGCGCCGTAGATCACGCCGGGGATGCCGGCTTCGGCATACAGGCGCACGTCGGTATAGAGCGGCGTGCCCATGGCGGGGATCGATTCGCCGAACAGCTCCTGGCCGTGCCTGCGGATGGCGTCGACCAGCGGCTGGTTGCCGGGCAGCGGCCGCATGGCGTTGGCCAGCAGCAGGCGCTTGATCTCGACGCGGATGCCGGGCGTGGCGGCCGCGGCCTCTCCGATGATGCGGCGGATGTCGGCTTCCACCTCGGCCGCGTTCTCCTCCGGAATCATGCGGCGGTCGAGCTTGAACACGACCTTGCCGGGCACCACGTTGGTGTTGGTGCCGCCCTCGATGCGCCCGATGTTCAGGTAGGGATGGCTGATGCCTTCGACCCGCGAAGTGATCTCGCGGTAGCGCGCGTTCTGCGCGTAGAGCGCGTTCATGATGGCCACCGCGCCTTGCAGCGCGTCCACGCCGGTGGCGGGGATGGCGGCGTGCGCCATCTTGCCGTGCACCGTCACTTCCATCTGCAGGCAGCCGTTGTGCGCCGTCACGACCTCATAGCTGAAGCCGGCCGCGATCAGCAGGTCGGGTTTCGTCAGGCCCTGGCGCAGCAGCCAGCCGGGACCGAGCAGGCCGCCGAATTCCTCGTCGTAGGTGAAGTGCAGTTCAACCGCGCCCTGGCTCGGACGGGCCACGGCTTCCAGCGCCCGCAGCGCGAAGGTGAAGCTGGCGAAGTCGCTCTTGCTGACCGCGGCGGCGCGGCCGTAGAGGCAGCCGTCCTCGATCTGGGCGCCGTACGGATCGTGCTCCCAGCCGTCGCCGGGCGGCACCACGTCGCCGTGGGCGTTGAGCGCGACGCGGCGGCCGCCGGCGCCATATTCGCGCCGTACGATCAGGTTGGTGATGGACTCCATGCCGTAGGCGCGCACTTCATCGGCCGGCACGGGATGGGACTCGGCCGCCAGGCCGAAGCCCTGCAGCAGTTCGGCGGTGCGGACGGCGTGCGGGGCGTTGTTGCCCGGCGGCGTGTCGGTCGGCACGCGCACCAGTTCCTGCAGGAAGCGCACTTCTTCGTCGAAGTGGGCGTCCACCCAGGCGTCGAGTCGGGCGTAATCGGTCATGGTTCAGCTCGTTGCGTCGTTGGCGAGATCGTCGAGCAGCCGCTGCATCGCCTGTGCGGCCAGCTGCATGTCGTGGTTGGTGGTGGATTCGAGCGGGTTGTGGCTGATGCCGGCGTTCTGGCCGCGCACGAACAGCATGGCCTGCGGCATGATCTCGTGCAGCTTCATGGCGTCGTGGCCGGCGCCGCTGGGCATGCAATGCACCGGCACGCCCAGCGCTTGCACCGCGCGTTCCCAGCGCTGCTGCCAGGCCGGCGCGCTGGGCGCGGCGGCGGCGCGCATGGTTTCCTCGAGCGTGTAGCGCAGGCCGCGGCGCAGGCAGATCGCTTCCAGTTCGGCCAGCACGTCGCTGGCCAGCGCATCGCGCTGCGGGTCGCTGGGGGCGCGCAGGTCGAGGCTGAAGCGGCATTCGCCGGGCACCACGTTGATCGAGCCGTTGGGCACTTCCAGCATGCCGACGGTGCCGACCGAGTCGCCGTCGCGCGCGGCGCGGCCTTCGACGAACACGATCAGTTCGGCCGCGGCCACGGCGGCGTCGCGGCGTCGATCCATCGGCGTGGTGCCGGCGTGGCAGGCGGTGCCGTGGATCCGCACGCGGTAGCGCACGCAGCCGTTGATGGAGGTGACCACGCCCAGCGGCAGGCCCATTTCGTTCAGCACGGGACCCTGTTCGATGTGCACTTCGACGAAGCCCAGGTAACGGGCCGGGTCGCGCTTGAGCTTGGGAATGTCATCGACGCACAGTCCCGCGCGCGCCATGGCCTCGCGCATGCTGATGCCGTCGGCGTCCCGTTGTTCGAGCCAGCGCGGCTGGAAGTCGCCGATCAGCGCGCCGGAACCGAGGAAGGTGGCCGGATAGCGCTGGCCTTCTTCTTCGGAAAAGGCGATCACTTCGATGGCGTAGGGCAGGCGCCGGCCCTGGCGCTGCAGCGCGCGCACGCAGGCCATCGGCACGAAGATGCCGAGGCGGCCGTCGTATTTGCCGGCATTGCGCACCGTGTCGTAATGGCTGCCGCTCATCAGGATGGGCGCATCGGCGTGGGCCGCGTGGTAGCGGCCGACCACGTTGCCGACCGCGTCGATGCCGACTTCGTCGAAGCCGCAGTCGCGCATCCAGTGCGAGATGCGCTGCGCGCAGGCGCGGTGCGCGTCGGTGAGGTAGGTGACGGTGAGCTGGCCGTTCTCGGCGTAGCCCGGGTCGCTGTGCGCGCTGAGCTTTTCCTGCCAGTCCCAGATGTCGTTGCCCAGCTCCGGTTCGACGCCGAAGCGTTCATACAGCCGCACTTCAGCGTCGCGGTGCAACTGGCGCAGGGCCTCGCGGCGTTCGTCGTCCGGCGCGTTGTGCCGGCGGCGCTCCAGCGCCTGGACCAGCTGCGTGGCTTGCAGGCTGGCGCCGCGCGGGCTGTATCGGGAAAGCACGAAGGGAAAGCCGAAACGCGCGGCATGGTCGGCGATCAGCGCGGCGGCGTCGGTTCCCGCATCGGGCGCAGGCTGGGCGCGCAGCAGCGCCAGTTGCGTGGCGGCATCGGCGTCGTCCACCGCGCGTTGCAGCGCCAGCTGCAACTGGGCCACGCTGTGCATCGGTCGCGCGCGCACCGCCTGCTCCGCGGCCCAGGGCGCGTGCGGATACAGGTCGGCCAGCATGGCGGCCGCGCCTTGCGGCGTGGCGTCGTTGAATTGGGCGAGGGTGTGGGCCATGGTTGCGCCGTTCAGGGAGCGGGTTGATAGGGATGGCGCGCCTGCCAGTGCCGGGCGATGTCCAGCCGCCGGCAGACCCAGACGCGGTCGTGGCGCGCGATGTGGTCCAGGAAGCGTTGCAGGGCGACGATGCGGCCTGGCCGGCCCAGCAGGCGGCAATGCATGCCGATGCTGAGCATCTTGGGCGCTTCGTCGCCTTCGGCGTAGAGCGCGTCGAAGCTGTCCTTCAAGTACTGGAAGAACGGATCGGCGTGCGAATAGCCCTGCGGCAGCGCGAAGCGCATGTCGTTGCAGTCCAGCGTATAGGGCACGATCAACTGCGGCGCCACGCTGCCGTCGCTCTTTTGCACCCGCATCCAGAACGGCAGGTCGTCGCCGTAGTAGTCGCTGTCGTACTCGAAGCCGCCGTAGTCCGCCACCAGGCGGCGGGTGCGCGGACTGTCGCGGCCGGTGTACCAGCCGAGCGGGCGCGCGCCGGTCAGTTGCGTGATGGCGTCCATGCCCAGGCGCATGTGCTCGCGTTCGGTGGCTTCGTCCACGTTCTGGTAGTGCACCCAGCGCCAGCCGTGGCAGGCGATCTCGTGGTCCAGTTCGACCAGCGCCGCGGCCAGCTCGGGGTGGCGTTGCAGCGCCATGCCGACGGCGAACACCGTCAGCGGCAGGCCGCGCTTTTCGAATTCGCGCAGGATGCGCCAGACGCCCACGCGCGAGCCATACTCGTAGATGCCTTCCATGCTCAGGTGGCGTTCCGGGTAGCTGGCCGGGTTGAACATCTCGGACAGGAACTGTTCGGAGCCGGCGTCGCCGTGCAAGACGCAGTTCTCGCCGCCTTCCTCGTAATTGAGCACGAACTGCACCGCGATGCGGGCGTTGCCGGGCCATTGCGCATGCGGCGGGTTGCGGCCATAGCCGATCAGGTCGCGCGGATAGGAGTCAGTGGCGTCGTAGGTGCTCATGGCTGGGCAAGCGTGGACATCGTGTTCGACACGATAAGGTAAACCGCATTGTCTGTATACAATTTATGTACATCATTAGTGATGACCCTAATACGGCACGCAAGGCCGGCCGCCATGAAGCGAACAACCCGCCGGCATGCGCTGCCGGCGGGTTGTTCGGGGACATCGGAAAACGGACGTTCAGCGCAGATCGCCGCAGGGCCAGCCGCTGGCGCCGTAGCCGCCGTCAGCCGTTGCGGTAGAGAAAGCTGTAGGCGTTGATCGCCGGCACCCCCCCGAGATGCGCGTACAGCACCCGCGAGCCGGCGGGGATTTCCCCGCGCCGCACGATGTCCATCATGCCCTGCATCGATTTGCCCTCGTACACCGGGTCGGTCATCATCCCTTCGAGCCGCGCGCACAGGCGGATGGCTTCGTTGGTCTCGGCCGACGGCAGGCCGTAGGCCGGGTAGGCATAGCGCGTATCCAGCACCACGTCGCCGTCCGTGATGGGACGCTCCAGGCCCACCATGTCGGCGGTGCGGCGCGCGATGCGCAGGATCTGCGCGCGGGTCTGGTCCGGCGTGGCCGAGGCGTCGATGCCGATGACGCGGTTGGCGCGGCCGTCGGCGGCAAAGCCCACCACCATGCCGGCCTGCGTGCTGCCGGTGACGGCGCAGACCACGATGTAGTCGAACTTGAAGCCCAGCTCGGCCTCCTGCCGCCGCACTTCCTCGGCGAAGCCGACATATCCCAGCCCGCCCAACTCATGGTCGGAGGCGCCGGCCGGAATCGCGTACGGCTTGCCCCCGCGCTTGCGCACGTCTTCCAGCGCCTCTTCCCAACTGCGGCGGAAGCCGATGTCGAAGCCCTGGTCCACCAGGCGCACGTCGGCGCCCATCAGCCGGCTCATCATGATGTTGCCGACCCGGTCGTAGACCGCGTCGGAATAGTCCACCCAGTTCTCCTGCACCAGCACGCAGGCCAGGCCGAGCTTGGCGGCCACGGCCGCCACCATGCGGGTGTGGTTGGACTGGATGCCGCCGATGGTCACGAGGGTATCGCAACCCTGTTCCAGCGCCTGCGGAATCAGGTATTCCAGCTTGCGCAGCTTGTTGCCGCCGAACGCCAGGCCGCTGTTGCAGTCCTCGCGCTTGGCGTAGATCTCGACCTTGCCGCCGAGGTGGGCGGACAGGCGCTCGAGCTTTTCGATGGGAGTGTCGCCGAAGGTCAGGCGATGGCGGGGAAAGCGTTGCAGATCCATGCGGGCTCCTGGGAGTGTCGGTCCGGGCGGACGGCGCCGCGGATGGAAAAATCATAGGAACCGGTCGGATTATTGGTCAATTGCGTATTTTGGGGATTTATCCAGTCTAAATTTTTCAGAGAATTTATTTTTCGATCTAATATTTATGAATAAAAAATAAATACCAAATTAAATTTTATAGGGACATATTAAATGGCCGCCATCGCCGGGCTGGATCGCATCGACCGCCAGATCCTGCGCCTGCTGCAGCAGGACGCCCAGATCACGAACCTGGACCTGAGCGCGCGCGTCCATCTCAGCCCCGCGGCCTGCCTGCGGCGGGTGGAAAAACTGCGCGCCGAGGGCATCATCCGCAAGACGGTGGCGTTGCTGGAACCGGCCGAGGTCGAGATGGCCACGCTGGTCATCGTCGGAGTGGTGCTGGACCGCTCCACGCCCGAGTCCTTCACCGATTTCGAGGCGGCCGCGCGCGGCATCAGCGGTTGCCTCGAATGCCATCTGGTGGCCGGTGAGTTCGACTACTTCCTGATGCTGCGCATCCGCGACCTGGAACGCTTCAACAAGCTGCACGCGGGCGAGATCATCAAGCTGCCCGGCGTGCGCCAGATCCGCACTTTTTTCGTGCTCAAGGAGATCCTGTCGACCACCGAATTGCCGCTCTGACGAGGCAATTGCGCAACATCCGGCGCGGATGCCGAAAAAAATGCCGCAATGCGGCATTTTTCGTTGGCGGAATTTGCTGGCGCGTAGACGGCGTAATTGCAGGGGTTGCGCGGACATTCCAACACCGCATGAAGCCATTCCGTATGCGCTTTTGCGTCACGCAATCGCAAGAAGACGCCCATAAACTCAAAGGGTTATACTTTCATCCATACGGCTTTCAAGGCTTGTACGCGCCTTCTGCCCCTGCTATCCGCTAAACGGGAAGCCCGTGTCGCGGAAGGTTTTCCTGCATCGTAATCGAGTGAAGCACTCGTAAAGGTGAAGCGATTATGTCTTCGGAAATAGAATCTCTATCCACGTCTTACTTGTTTGGGGGGAATGCCCCCTACGTTGAGGAGCTTTACGAAGCCTACCTCGACAACCCCGGTTCGGTACCTGACAACTGGCGCGAATACTTCGACCAGCTGCAGCACGCTCCCGCCACCGACGGCCAGGAATCCACCCGCGACCAGGCCCACGCTCCCATCGTCGAATCGTTCGCCCAGCGCGCCAAGGCCAATGCCTTCATGCAACGCGCCGCCGAACCCGACCTGAGCGTCGCCTCCAAGCAAGTCTCGGTGCAATCGCTCATCGCCGCCTACCGTTCGCTCGGTTCGCGCTGGGCCGACCTGGATCCGCTCAAGCGCCAGGAACGTCCGCCGATCCCGGAACTCGATCCGGCCTTCTACGGCCTGACCGAAGCCGACCTGGACCAGACCTACTCGGCCACCAACACCTACTTCACGACCGCCAGCACCATGACGCTGCGCGACATCCTGAAGGCGCTGCGCGACACGTACTGCCGCAGCATCGGTGCCGAATTCACGCACATCTCCGACCCCGCCGCCAAGCGCTGGATCCAGGAACGCCTGGAAACCACGCTGGGCGCGCCGAGCTACACGGCCGAGGAAAAGCGCCACATCCTGCAGCAGCTGACCGAATCCGAAGGCCTCGAGCGTTTCCTGCACACCAAGTACGTCGGCCAGAAGCGCTTCTCGCTGGAAGGCGGCGAAAGCTTCATCGCCTCGATGGACGAAGTGGTGAACCACGCCGGTGAAAACGGCGTCCAGGAAATCGTGGTCGGCATGGCCCACCGCGGCCGCCTGAACCTGCTCGTGAACATCATGGGCAAGATGCCCGGCGACCTGTTCGCCGAGTTCGAAGGCAAGCACGCCGAAGGCCTGACCGACGGCGACGTGAAGTACCACAACGGCTTCTCGAGCGACCTGTCGACCCGTGGCGGTCCGGTGCACCTGTCGCTGGCGTTCAACCCGTCCCACCTGGAAATCGTCAACCCCGTGGTCGAAGGCAGCGCGCGCGCCCGCCAGGAACGCCGCGGCGACGCCGAAGGCAAGCAGGTGCTGCCGGTGCTGGTGCACGGCGACGCGGCCTTCGCCGGCCAGGGCGTGGTGATGGAAACCCTGAACCTGGCCCAGACCCGCGGCTACGGCACGGGCGGCACGATGCACATCGTCATCAACAACCAGATCGGCTTCACCACGTCGGATCCGCGCGACTCGCGCTCGACGCTGTATTGCACCGACGTGGCCAAGATGATCGAAGCGCCGGTGTTCCACGTCAACGGCGACGATCCCGAAGCCGTCGTGTTCGTCACCAAGCTGGCCCTGGATTACCGCCTGCAGTTCCGCCACGACGTCGTCGTCGACATCGTCTGCTTCCGCAAGCTGGGCCACAACGAGCAGGACACCCCGTCGCTGACGCAGCCCCTGATGTACAAGCGCATCGGCCACCATCCCGGCACGCGCAAGCTGTACGCCGACAAGCTGACCACGCAGGGCGTGCTGGCCGAAGGCGAAGCCGACCAGTTGGTCAAGGACTACCGCCAGCTGATGGAAGACGGCCAGCGCACCATCGAACCGGTGCTGACCGACTACAAGAGCAAGTACGCCATCGACTGGTCGCCGTTCCTGGGCGCCAAGTGGACCGACCAGGCCGACACCGCCGTGCCGCTGGCCGAGCTCAAGCGCATCGGCGAACGCATCACCACCGTGCCGGAAGGCTTCACGGTGCACCCGCTGGTCGCCAAGCTGCTGAACGACCGCCGCACCATGGCCAAGGGCGAGATGAACCTGGACTGGGGCATGGGCGAACACCTCGCCTTCGCCACGCTGGTGTCGTCGGGCTACGCCATCCGCATCACCGGCCAGGACTCGGGCCGCGGCACGTTCACGCACCGCCACGCCGTGCTGCACGACCAGAACCGCGAACGCTGGAACGACGGCACCTACATTCCGCTGCAGAACGTCTCGGAAGGCCAGGCCCCGTTCACCGTGATCGACTCGGTGCTGTCCGAAGAGGCCGTGCTGGGCTTCGAATACGGCTACTCCAGCGCCGAACCCAACACGCTGACCATCTGGGAAGGCCAGTTCGGTGACTTCGTCAACGGCGCCCAGGTCGTGATCGACCAGTTCATCAGCTCCGGCGAAGCCAAGTGGGGCCGCCAGTCGGGCCTGACCCTGATGCTGCCGCACGGCTACGAAGGCCAGGGTCCCGAGCACTCGTCGGGCCGCATCGAGCGCTTCCTGCAGCTGTGCGCCGACAACAACATGCAGGTGATCCAGCCGACCTCGGCTTCGCAGATCTTCCACGTGCTGCGCCGCCAGATGATCCGTCCGTTCCGCAAGCCGCTGGTGCTGTTCACGCCCAAGTCGCTGCTGCGCAACAAGGACGCCGGCTCGCCCCTGACCGAACTGGCTGGCGGCAGCTTCCGCCCGGTGATCGGCGAGGTCGACGAGGCCATCGACGCCGCCAAGGTCAAGCGCGTGCTGGCTTGCTCGGGCAAGGTCTACTACGATCTGGTCAATGCCCGCCGTGAACGTGGCGCCGACAACGTCGCCATCATCCGCGTCGAGCAACTGTACCCGTTCGCGCACAAGTCGTTCGAGGCCGAACTGCGCAAGTACCCGAAGGCAACCGAAGTGATCTGGGTCCAGGACGAACCGCAGAACCAGGGCCCGTGGTTCTACGTTCAGCATCACGTGTACGAGAACATGGTCGAAGGCCAGAAGCTGGGCTACGCCGGTCGCGCCGCGTCGGCTTCGCCGGCGGTGGGCTACCTGGCCAAGCACCAGGAGCAGCAAAAGGCGCTGATCGAAGCGGCTTTCGCGCCCAAGTTCAAGGCCATGCTGACCAAGTAACCCAACCCGATGCACGCGCGGCGCGCGGCAAGGTGCAGAAACCCGGTTTCGAACTTTGTCCGTGTCGCGCGGTCCAGAACACACACTCTACGGAATAAACAAAATGGCTATCACCGACGTCGTCGTCCCCCAACTCTCCGAATCCGTTTCCGAAGCGACCCTGCTGACCTGGAAGAAGCAGCCCGGCGCTGCCGTCGAAGCGGACGAAATCCTGATCGAAGTCGAAACCGACAAGGTCGTGCTGGAAGTGCCGGCCCCCGCCTCGGGCGTGCTGGCTGAAATCGTCAAGGGCGATGGCAGCACCGTGACCTCGGGCGAAGTCCTGGCCCGTATCGACACCGCCGGCA
>NZ_QHHO01000046.1:786301-825967 GCF_003184165.1 Achromobacter sp. RW408 | reverse complement strand
CGGCGCGGCCGGCGCGGGGGCGGGCGGGCGGCGCGGAAAATCCATCATAGACCAGCCGCCCGCGCGGCGCTTGGCCGTGGCGTCCGGTCGATTCCCGGAGCGTCGCCGGCCGCCGCGCACTGCCGTCAGTGGAAATTGCGGCTGGGCATGCTCAAACCGCCCAGCAATTCGGACAGGTCCACCAGCCGCTGCGCGATCAGGTGACGCACGCCATCCACGCTCTGCCAGGTGCCGTAGACGCCCAGCAGGGTGGAACCGAGCAGTTCGCGGCGCTGGCGTTCGATCAGTTCGGGGCGCACCACCACGTTGACCGGGCCGGTTTCGTCTTCCAGGGTGACGAAGATCACGCCCTTGGAGGTCTGCGGCCGCTGGCGCACGGTGACGATGCCGCAGGCGCGGGCCACGCGCTTGTCGGGGTAGCCGTTGAGCGCGCTGGCGGGCTGGAAATTGCGCGCCGCCAGTTGCGGCCGCAAGAGTTCGACGGGGTGGCGCCGCAGGGTCAGGCCGACGCTGCGGTAATCGGCCGCCACGGTCTGGCTCTCGCTGGGCGCGGCCAGTTGCGGCATCTCGGTTTCGTGGATGGCGGCGTCGCGCAGCAGGTCGCGGCTGTGGACGCTGGCGGCGGCTTCCCAGCTGGCCTGGCGGCGGTGGCCGGCCAGGGTGCGCAGGGCGTCGCCGGCGGCCAGCGCGTTCAGGTCGTGGCGGGTCAGGGCGGCGCGGCGGGCCAGGTCGCCGGTGCTGGTGAAGGCGGCCTCGGCGCGGGCGGCCTCGATGCGGCGGGCGCTGTCTTGGTGCAGGCCCTGGATCAGGCTCAGACCGAGGCGCACGGCGGGGCGGATTTCGTCCGGCGAGGGCGCGTGAGGATGCGGCCGGCGCGGCGGCGCGTCGGCGGGCGCGGGCTCCAGCGCCGCGTCCCAGCCGCTGACGGTCACGTCCACCGGCAGCACCCGCACGCCGTGGCGGCGCGCGTCCTGCACCAGTTGCGCCGGGGCGTAGAAGCCCATGGGCTGGGAATTGAGCAGCGCGGCCAGGAAGGCCTCGGGCTCGTGGCGCTTGAGCCAGGAGCTGGCGTAGGCCAGCAGCGCGAAGCTGGCGGCGTGGCTTTCGGGGAAGCCGTATTCGCCGAAGCCTTCGATCTGGCGGAACAGCGCCTCGGCGAATTCCAGCGTGTAGTTGTGGGCCAGCAGGCCGCCTACCAGCTTGGCGCGGTATTTGTCGACGCCGCCCTTGCGCTTCCAGGCGGCCATGGAGCGCCGCAACTGGTCGGCATCGCCGGGCGAGAAGCCGGCCGCGACCACCGCGATCTGCATCACCTGTTCCTGGAAGATGGGCACGCCCATGGTGCGGCTGAGCACGCCTTTCACCTTGTCGCTGGGGTAGCTTTCCTTTTCCTTGCCCTGGCGGCGGCGCAGGTAGGGATGCACCATGCCGCCCTGGATCGGGCCGGGCCGCACGATCGCCACCTGCACCACCAGGTCGTAGTACTTGCGCGGCCGCAGGCGCGGCAGCATGGTCATCTGGGCGCGCGATTCGATCTGGAACACGCCGATGGTGTCGGCATCGCAGATCATGTCGTAGGTGGGGGCGTCGCCTTCGGGAATGTCCTGCAGCCGCAGCGGCTGGCCGCGGCGCTGGCCGGCCAGTTCCAGGGTGCGGCGCAGCGCCGACAGCATGCCCAGGGCCAGCACGTCGACCTTGAGCAGATTGAGCGCGTCCAGGTCGTCCTTGTCCCACTGCACCACGCTGCGGTCGGCCATGGCGGCGTTTTCGATCGGCACCAGCCGCGACAGCTTGCCGCGCGAGATGACGAAGCCGCCGGGGTGCTGCGACAGGTGGCGCGGAAAGCCCATCAGGGTCTGGGCCAGCGCGGCCCATTGCCGCGCCACCTGCGATTCCGGATCGAGCCCGCAGGCGCCCAGCGTGCGCAGCATTTCCTTCTTGCCGTCCCACCACTGATGGGCGCGCGCCACGGCGTCGATCACGCCCGGGTCCACGCCCAGCGCGCGGCCGGTGTCGCGCAGCACGCTGCGCGGGCGGTAGGAGATCACCACGGCGGTCAGGGCGGCGCGCTGGCGGCCGTACTTGTCGTAGATGTACTGGATCACGTCCTCGCGCCGCTGGTGTTCGAAGTCGACGTCGATGTCGGGCGGCTCGTTGCGTTCCTTGCTGATGAAGCGTTCGAACAGGTTGTTGCCGCGGCGCGGATCGACCTCGGTGATGCCCAGGCAGTAGCACACGACCGAGTTGGCGGCCGAACCGCGGCCCTGGCACAGGATGCCGTGGCGGCGGGCGTACTGCACGATGTCGTAGACCGTGAGGAAGTAGGCCTCGTAGTGCAGGTCGGCGATCAGCGCCAGTTCCTTTTCGATCTGTTCGCTGACGTAGTCCGGCGTCCCGTCCGGAAAGCGCCGTGCGGCGCCGGCCAGGGTTTCCTGGCGCAGGTAGGTGGCGGGGGTGTGGCCGCGCGGGATGATCTCGTCGGGGTATTCGTAGCGCAGCTCGTCCAGCGAGAAGGCGCAGCGCCGCGCCACCACCAGGGTCTGCGCCAGCGCTTCGGGCGGATACAGGTTGGCCAGCCGCATGCGGGTGCGCAGGTGCTGTTCGGCGTTGCCCGACAGCGCGTAGCCGCATTGCGACACGCACTGGTGGGTGCGGATGCCGGTCAGGGTGTCGTGCAGCGGCTTGCGCGAGCGCACGTGCATCTGCACCTGGCCCAGCGCCACCACCGGCAGGTCGGCGGCGCGGGCGGCGTGGTCGACGGCGGCGCGGTGCAGGTCGTCGCGCGAGCGGTACAGCAGGGTCAGGCCGACCCAGGCGCGGCGCGGGAAGGTGGCGGCCAGCCAGCGCGCCTGCTGCGCCATGCGGTCGGGGTCGTCGCCGTAGACGGGCGACAGGATCGCCAGGCATTCGGGCAGGTGGCGCAGGTGTTCGTAGCCCGGCGGCGGATGGGTGAAGTCTTCGGGCGCCAGCCGGTATTCGCCCTTGGGAGCGCGGGTGCGGGCCAGGGTGATGAGCTCGGACAGGTTGCCGTAGCCCTCGCGGGTCTGCGCCAGCAAGGTCAGGTCCAGTGGCGCGGCCTCGGGGCCGGCGCGCAGCCGGAAGGTGGCGCCGATGATGAGCGGCAGCTTCTGGGTCTTGGCTTCCATGTGGGCGCGCACCACGCCGGCCAGGCTGCACTCGTCGGTGATGGCCAGGGCGGCGTAGCCCAGTTCGGCGGCGCGGGCGGCCAGTTCCTCGGGGTGCGAGGCGCCCTGCAGGAACGAGAAGTTCGACTGGCATTGCAGTTCGGCGTAGCCGGGCAGTCCGACAGGCGGACCGGGGGCGTCGTCATGCGGATCGTCGGGCGCTTGCATGGCGGAGTCAGGCGTACAGCCCGTGCAGGTGCCAGCGCGCGTGCTCGTCGTCGCGCTCGCGGTAGATCCAGTAGCGCGCGCCGGCGGCGTCCTCGGCCACGAAGTAGTCGCGCACGGTCAGGGCCGGGTCCCACCAACCGCTTTCGATGCGTTCGGGGCCGCGCATCAGCCGCAGCGTCTGGCCGGCGTATTGCGGCCGGTGGCCGGCGAGTTTGAGCGGCAGCGGCGGGTCCAGCAGCCAGAAGGGGCGGTCCAGGGGTTCGGGCAGCGGTTCGGGGCGCGGTGACGGTTCCAGCGCGTCGCCCCAGGCATTGGCGGCTTCGGGCCGGTGGTCGGGGATGGGACAGGCGTGGCGCACCTGGTCGCGGCCCAGCCGCGCGGTCAGCAGGTCCAGCAGGCGGGCGTGGTCGGCGGCGGTGCCGCCGGGTTCGGGGAACAGCGTGGTGCTG
The DNA here is from genome assembly GCF_003184165.1 of Achromobacter sp. RW408. NCBI lineage: Bacteria > Pseudomonadati > Pseudomonadota > Betaproteobacteria > Burkholderiales > Alcaligenaceae > Achromobacter > Achromobacter sp. RW408. The sequence continues at coordinate 822,165 of NZ_QHHO01000046.1, read as the reverse complement.
GCGGCGGGCTGTTCGGTGGTGTCGGGCGCCAGCAGCGTCACCGCGATCACCGGCGCTTCGAGCGTCAGGCGGCCGAGCTTTTCGCGCAGCAGGTTGAGGATCTGCGGCGCCTGCCACACGGGCTGGGCCAGCGCCAGTTCCAGGTCGGTGGGCGGGCGCGCATGGCGGCCGCGTTCGTGGTCCAGGCGCAGCAGCACGCGCCGCACCGCCAGTTGCCGCGCCGCCAGCCAGCCGCCCAGTTGCTCGGCCAGGCGCCGCGCCACTGCCAGCACCGCGTCGGTGTGCTCGAGGTATTCCATCAGCTCGATGCGGCGCTCGAAGCGCGGCGGCGGCTCGATCCAGCGATGCAGTTCGGGCGACTGGCCATAGGCCGCGTCCAGCGCTTGCAGCAGGTCGGGCGCGCTGCGCCGTTGCAGGCCGGCGCGCGGCAGGGCGCGCAGGTCGGCCAGGGTGTGGCAGCCGATGTCGTTGAGCCAGTCCAGGCGCGGCCGGGCCTGGGGCAGCAGGGCCACGGGCAGGGCGTCGAGCCGGCGCGCCAGGGTGCGCGGGGTGAGCACCCGGCGCGGCGGCCGGCGTCCGCCGCGGTGCGCCAGCAGCCAGGCGCCGGCGGCGGTGGGCGCCATGCCCAGCGACACGCGCAGGTCCAGCGCGGCCAGCGTGGCGGCCACGCGCCGGTGCAGCGCGCGCGGCCCGCGAAAGAACAGCAGGCTGGCGCCGACGTTGAGCAGCACGGTGTCGTCGCCCGCCAGCGCGACCTCGGGGGTGTATTGCAGCAGCGCCAGCGCCGCGCCTTGCAGGGCGTCGGCCTCGGCCAGCGGGTCGCGCGTCAGCAGCTCGACCGTGGGCGCGATGGCGGCCGCGCCGCCGCGGCGCATGCCCGGGCGCACCCCGGCCTGGCGCGCGGCGGGCGTGAGGGCGGCGACGCGTTCCTGGTCAAGGACTGCGTAGGCCTGCGCCTCAAGCGGCCAGTGCGGGCGCAGGGCGTCCAGCGGCAGGCAGCGCAGGCAGGCGGCGATCCAGAGGCGCATGGCGGGTGGGCGCCAGGACGCCGGGCTCCAGGCCCACGTACAGCGGGGCCTCGCAGACCGGTCCGCGGCGCTTGAGGATATGGACGGACAACCCGCCCGGCGCGGGCGCGAGCGCCAGGCGCAAGGGGGCGGGGGTGGCGTGCTGCGCGGCGCTGGCCGGGCGCAGGGCGACGAACAGCAGGTCGCTGGCCTGGGCCGCCAGGTGCAGCCGGCGCAGCGATTCGGGGCGCACGTGCGGCAGCCAGCAGAGCAGGGCGCCGCAGCTGCCGTTTTTCAGGATCTGCTCGGCGGCCCAGAGGGCGTCCAGGGTTTTTTCGGGGGCGACCCAGAGCAACTGGCGCGGATCGAGCCGCCAGCTCATCCAGCTGGCGATGTGCGGCGCGTGGGGCGGCTGCACCAGGGCGATGGGGCGGCGCGTTTCCAGTTGCGCCAGGGCCGGGCGCAGCAGGCGGATTTCGCCGATGCCGGGTTGCGGGGCCAGCAGCTCGATCAGCGAGCCCAGCGGCCAGCCGCCGTCCGGCAGCTCGGCCGACAGGGTGGGGTGGCCGGTGGGCAGGCTGCGGGCGGCGCCGCGCGCCAACTGGGTGGCGCGCCACAACGCGGGATGGATCTGTTCTGGCGACGGCATGGCGGGTGGGCGACCCGGTTTTCCTGGGTGAAGACTCGGTGGGCGGCGGACGGCCGGGCGGGGAACGCCTGGCCGGAATCGCTTATTGCTGTATGAATATACAGTATTTTACCCGACCCGGAAGGCACCGGATGTATCAGTCGCTTGCACCGTATTGGTGCGCGCCGCAAGGCCCGCTTCGAGGCGCGATGCGCCGTCGTCACCCCCGCCCCGCCCATGGAAGGGGCTGGTCATTAACCCATGCACGACTTGGCACGCTTCCTGCTTGTGTCCCCATGTCACCGTCTCCTCACGCAACAACGTCCAACAAAAGGAGTGCTGAACATGGCCCATCAACCGGAAAGAATCGTCGAACTGTCGCGCCGCGTCGAGCGCATTTCGAACGAGAAGATCGAGAGCATCGTCGATATCAACCAGCAGGCCAAATACCTGTCGCTGAACGCGCGCATCGAGGCCGCGCGCTCGGGCGAGGCGGGGCGCGGGTTCGCGGTGGTGGCCAACCAGGTGCAGTACGTGTCCGAGCAGATCACCGGCATCGCCGACGCGCTCAAGGAGGAACTGGCCGGTTCCATCGCCGACCTGATCCGCATCGGCGAAAACACCCTGCACGAGATCCGCGGCTACGAGGGCCGCCGCCTGGGCGACCTGGCGCTGAACATGATCGAGACCATGGACCGCAACCTGTACGAGCGTTCCTGCGACGTGCGCTGGTGGGCGACCGATTCGTCGGTGGTGCGGGCCTTGCAGGAACCCGGCGCCGACAGTGCCCGCCACGCCAGCGGGCGGCTGGGCGTGATCCTGGACAGCTACACGGTCTACCTGGACCTGTGGGTGGCCGACGCGCAGGGCCGGGTGGTGGCCAATGGCCGCCCGGACCGCTATCCGCAGGCGCGCGGCGCCAACGTCAGCCATGCCGAATGGTTCCGGCGCGGGATGGCCGCGGCCGACGGCGGCGAGTACGTGGCCATGGATATCGACAGCGAGCGCCTGCTGGACGGCGCCCACGTCGCCACCTACGCCACCGCGATCCGGCGCGACGCCGACAAGCACGGCGAACCGCTGGGCGTGCTGGGGGTGTTCTTCGACTGGAGCCAGCAGGCCGCCAGCATCGTCAAGTCGGTGGGCCTGTCGGAAGAGGAATGGGGGCGCACCCGCTGCCTGCTGGTCGACAGCCGCCAGCGCGTCATCGCCGCCTCGGACGGCGCGGTATCGCTGAAAGAGCGCTACGTGCTGCGCCACGACGAGCGGCCGCGCGGCTACTACGAAAACGCCGATCGCGGCCTGGTGGGGTTCGCGCTGACGCCGGGCTATGAAACCTATGCCGGCCTGGGCTGGTACGGCGTCATCACGCAGCGTCCGCGCGACAGCTTCGAATAGGCGCGGCGCGGGCCGGGCGGCGTACGGGCGCGTGGTCCAGGATGCCTCCCGGCCCGCACGCGGCTCAGGTCCGCGCGGCCTGGCTGGCGGCTACCGGTTCGTCCTGCGGCACGCCCGCCGCGCGGTCGGCCTCGAAGCCGTAGAACTGCATGTCCTGGTAGCGGATCCAGCGCGACTTCTTCACCAGCCGGTGGCCGATCCAGAACGCCAGGAACAGAGGGATCGCCAGGTAGGTCGAGACCACGCCGATCCAGTCGATGCGCTCGTCCAGGAAGGCCTGGTAGTTCTGGCCCAGCGTGACCAGCAGGCACAGCACGAAGGCCAACAGCGGGCCGAACGGGAACAGGCCGGCCTTGTAGGGCAGGTTGGCGGTGTCGTAGCCGTGCTTCACGTAGCCCTGGCGGAAGCGGTAGTGGCTGACCGCGATGCTGAGCCAGACGATGAACTCGGTCATGCCGGCGAAGTTCAGCAGCCAGATATAGACCGCCTTGGGGCTGTAGACCACGCTGAACATGCACAGGCAGGCCAGCGCGGTGGTGGCCAGCAGCGCGTACAGCGGCACGCCGTTGCCGGTCAGGCGCTTGAACACGGCCGGGGCCTGGCCCTCGACGGCCATGTTGAACAGCATCCGCGTGGCCGCGTACATGCCCGAATTGCCGGCCGACAGCACCGAGGTCAGGATCACCGCGTTCATGATGGTGGCCGCCGACAGCAGCCCGGCGTGCTGGAACACCAGCGTGAAGGGGCTGACGGCGATGTCCTCGACCTCGTTGCGCAACAGCTGCGGGTCGGTATAGGGAATCAGCAGGCCGATGATCAGGATCGCCAGCACGTAGAACAGCAGGATGCGCCAGAACACATGGTTGATGGCGCGCGGCACGTTGCGGCGCGGGTTCTCGGATTCGCCGGCGGCCACGCCCACCAGTTCGGTGCCCTGGAACGAATAGGCCACCACCATGGCCACCCCGACCCAGGTGGCGACGTTGCCGACGAACGGCGCCTCGCCCACGGTCCAGTTGCGCAGGCCGACCGGCGCGTCGCTGTGGATGATGCCCACCAGCATGGCCAGGCCCAGCACGATGAAGCACAGCACCGCCACCACCTTGATGATGGCGAACCAGTATTCGGCCTCGCCGAAGCTGCGCGCCGAGAAGGCGTTCAGGCCGAAGGTCAGCGCCAGGAAGGCGACGCTCCAGATCCAGCCGGGGGTATCGGGGAACCAGTACGCCATCACCAGTTGGGCGGCCACCACGTCCACCGCCACCACCGTGGCCCAGCTGAGCCAGAAGTTCCAGCCCAGCGCGAAGCCGAAGCCGCCGTCCACGTAGCGCGAGGCGTAGGTGCAGAACGAACCCGACACGGGCATGAAGGTGGCCAGTTCGCCCAGGCTGGTCATGATGAAATAGACCATCAGGCCGATCAGCAGGTAGACCGTGAGCGCGCCGCCGGGGCCGGCCTGGGCGATGGCCGCGCCCGAGGCGATGAACAGGCCCGTGCCGATGGCGCCGCCCAGGGCGATCATGGTCAGGTGGCGCGCCTTGAGCACGCGATGCAACTGGTTCTTGCCGGCCGGCGGGGTTCCCGAGTCTGTCGTCGGTGTTTTCATGGAATGCACAGGTTGATGCAAAGCCCCGCGCCGACCGCGAACGCCCCTGAGCGCCTTGTGGACACCGGGGGCAGGAGCCGGCCCGGGGGGCGCTTTGCCTAGGATTGCGTATGACGGGCATTTTACAATGGCGCTATCCAGTGCCTGTCCGGAGCCGTAGCATGGCCACTTCTTCCCCCGCGTCCCCCCACGAAATCGAATTCCTGCCCGAACCCGGCACCGAGGTGCGGCAGCTGTTCATCCTGCTGCATGGCGTGGGCGGCACGCCCGCCAACCTGGTGCCGCTGGCCGAGGCGGTGCGCGCCGCCTTTCCCGCGTCGGCGGTGCTGATTCCCGAGGGCTTCGAGCCCTTTGACGGCGGCGGCGCGGGCCGCCAGTGGTTCTCGGTGCGCGGCGTGTCCGAGGACAACCGGCCCGAGCGCGTGGCCCAGGCCCTGCCGCCGCTGGAGGCCTACGTGAAGGCGGCCCAGGCCCGCTTCGGCCTGCTGCAGTCCGACACCGCGCTGGCCGGTTTTTCGCAGGGCGCCATCATGGCGCTGGAACTGGTGCAGGCGCACGACGGCATGGCCGGCCGCGTGATCGCCTTTTCGGGCCGCTATGCGCAGCTGCCCAAGGCCGCGCCGCAGTACACCACGCTGCACCTGCTGCATGGCGCCGACGACCCGGTCATGCCGGTGGCCTTGATCCAGGCGGCGCAGGCGCGCCTGGACGAGCTGCACGGCGATTCCACCATCGACGTGGCCACGCACGTCGGCCACGAACTGCATCCGGCCCTGATCCAGCGCGCCATCGTGCGCCTGCAGACTTGCGTGCCGCTGCGCAGTTGGGAGGCGGCGCTGGGCCTGAACCAGTCGCCGCCCGATGGCACCACGGTGCATTGAAGGCGCGCCGGTGAGTCCCGCCAAATCCTCCGCCGCCGCGCGCGACGCCGATCCGGTCGGCGGCGCGCAGAGCATCTTCCGCGTGCTGCGCATCCTCAAGTACGTGGGGGCCGCGCCCGCGCGCGGGGTCGGCCTGACCGACGTGGCGCGCGACCTGGGCCTGACGCCGCCCACGGCGCACCGCATGCTGTCGGCCCTGCTGCAGGAGGGCTTCCTGGCGCTCAATCCCAAGCTCAAGACCTACAGCCTGGGGCGCGAGTCGTACATCCTGGGGCTGGCGGCCGAAAGCCGCCATGGCATCAAGGCGATCGCCGAATCGGCGGTGCTGCGGCTGGCGCAATCGACCGGCGACACCAGCTTCCTGTCGGTGCGCTCGGGCCATGAGGCGGTCTGCGTCGACCGCAAGACGGGCGACTTTCCCATCAAGATCCTGACGCTTGAGGTCGGCCACCGCCGGCCGCTGGGCGTGGGGGCAGGCAGCCTGGCGCTGCTGGCGTTCCTGCCCAACGACGACATCGAGCGGGTGCTGGCGCGCTACGACGCCTCGGCCGCGCCCGACCTGCCGTCCACCGCGATGCTGCGCGAGGACATCGCCGCGGCCCGCAAGAATGGCTATGCGCTGAACCCGGGCCGCATCATCCCGGACATGCTGGGGGTGGGCGTGCCGGTGTACGACCGCGAGCAGCATGTGGTGGCCGCGCTCAGCGTGGCCGCGATCCGCTCGCGGCTGTCGGGGGCGCGGTTGCAGGAAGTGGTCGCGGCGCTGCAACGCGCCGCCACGGAACTGGGCGCGGAGCTGGCGCCGCGTCCGGCCTGACGCGCGGCGCCGGCCGGCCCGCTATGCCGGCTACCGCCCCGCGCAGGACTTGCCGCCGTCCACCGGCAGGCACACGCCGGTGATGTACTTCGCTTCGTCGCTCGCCAGGAACAGCGCCGCGTGCGCCACGTCCCAGGCGTCGCCCATGCGGCCCATCGGGCTGGCGGCGTTGCGGCGCCGGCGCATTTCCTCCACGTCCTCGAACTGGCCCGCGATCTGCGTGTAGATCAGCGGCGTGTCCATCACGCCCGGCAGCACCGCGTTGACGCGGATGTTGTCGGGCGCATAGCGCACCGCCAGGGCGCGGGTCAGGTGATTCAAGCCGGCCTTGGCGGCGTAGTACGAGGTATACGGGTAGGTGTTGACCTGGATCGAGGCCAGCGACGAGATGTTGACGATGCTGCCGCCGCCCTGGGCCAGCATCACCGGCAGCACGTGCTTGCAAGTCAGGAACACGCCGGTCAGGTTGGTGTCCATGACGCGGTGCCAGCTCTCCTCGCTGGCTTCGATCGGGTCGCCCATCTCGGTGATGCCGACGTTGTTGTGCAGCACGTCGATGCGGCCGGCCTCGGCCTGCATGGCCCGCACCGCCGCCAGGATTTGCGCGCTGTCGGTCACGTCGGCCGCCAGCGCGGTGCAGCGGCCGCCTTCGTCCAGGATGATGCGGCGGGTTTCCTCGGCCGATTCCACCCGCAGGTCCACCGCGAACACGTGGGCGCCTTCGCGGGCATAGAGCGCGGCGGCGGCGCGGCCGTTGCTCCAGCCCGGTCCGGACGAGCCCGCGCCGAACACCAGCGCGGTCTTGCCTTGCATGCGCTGGCCCATGTCAGTCCACCGAGATGTGCGCGAACTCGGCCACCTTCTTCCACTTGGCCACGTCTTCCTTGATCATCGCGGCGAAGGCTTCCGGCTTGTCGGCCACCACGTAGGCGCCCACGCCGGCGTACTTGGCCTGCACCTCGGAGTGGGCCAGCGCGCGGCGCGAGGCCTCGCCCAGCTTGGCCAGGATCGGCGCGGGCAGCCCGGCCGGCGCCAGCAGGCCGTTCCACATCTCCGCGTCGTAATCAGGCAGCCCGACTTCGGCGAAGGTGGGCACGTCGGGCAGTTGCGGCAGGCGCTTGCGCGCGGCCACCACGATGGCGCGCAGGCTGCCGGACTGGATGTGCGCCATCGACGAGGCCGCCGTGTCCCACAGGATCGGCACCTGGCCGGCGATGACGTCATTGAGCGCCGGGCCGGTGCCGCGATACGGCACGTGCATCATGTCCAGCCCCGACAGCGATTTGTAGTATTCCATCGCCATGTGGGTGGCGCCGCCGTTGCCCGACGAGGCATACGAGTACTTGCCCGGCGCACCCTTGATCAGCGCGACGAACGAGGCGTAGTCCTTGGCCGGGAAGTCCTTGTTGACCACGATCACGCCCGGCACGCGGATGATCTGCGTGACCGGGGTGAAGTCCTTGACCGCGTCGTACGGCAGGTTCTTGTACACGGCCGAGTTGGTGCCGTTGGTGCTGGAGGTGCCCAGCAGCAGCGTGTAGCCGTCGGCCGGCGCGCTGGCCACCGCGCGCGAGCCGACCGTGCCGCCGGCGCCGCCGCGGTTTTCCACCACGACGGGCTGGCCGATCTGCTTGCCCAGCGCCTCGGCGAAGATGCGGCCGACCACGTCGGAGGTGCCGCCGGGCGGGAAGGGCACGATCAGGCGGATCGGGCGGTCGGGGTAGTTGCTCTGGGCGCCGGCGGACGGCGCCAGCACGGTGGCCAGGGCGGCGGCCGCCACGGTCAGCCAGGTACGGATCTTCATGGGGTTGTCTCCTCGCTTGGAATGTCTGTGTTGTTATTCAGGCTCAGGCGATGCGGTCGCCCGGCTTGATCTTGGCGGCGCGGCTGTCCACGCCGGGCAGCATGTGCGCGGGGTCGCGCGTGACCACCACGTCCAGCACGGTGGGGCGGTCCTTGCAGGCGTAGGCGGCGGCCAGCGCGGCGGGAATCTCGGCCGGGTCCTCCACCCGGATGCCGTTGCAGCCCAGCGCCCGCGCCACGTTGGCGTAGTTGGTCTCGGCCAGGTCGGACGACTGGTAGCTGCCGCTGCCGTACATCAGGTGCTGCAAGGCCTTGATATAGCCCGAGGCGGCATTGTTGACCACCACCAGGGTGAAGGCCAGGCCCATGCGCACGGCGGTCTCCAGCTCGCCCAGCGACATGTTGCAGCCGCCGTCGCCGGTCAGGCTGACCACCTGCCGGCCGGGGGCGGCGGCGGCCGCGCCGATGGCGCCGGGGATGCCGTAGCCGATCGACGCGAAGCCCCGGTCCGGCACGAAGCCGCGTCCGGCGCGCTTGGTGTCGAACAGCAGGCCGCCCCAGTGCGCGGCGAAGCCGCCGTCGGCCACCAGCACGCCGTCTGCGGGCAGGCTGGCGTTGATCTCGTGCATCAGGCGCGCCATGCCGATGGGTCGGTCGGCCGAGGTCAGCTTGGCGCGCACCGATTCGCGCCAGGTATGCATGGCCTGGCCGACTTCCGCGGCGTAGCCTTGCCGGCGGGCGCCGCCGTGGTCGGGCTGGGCGGCCAGGGCCTGGTCCAGCTCGGCCAGCGTGGCGCGGGCGTCGCCCCACAGCCGCAGCGCCGGCGTGGTGGTGCGGTCGAATTCCTCGGCCACGATGTCCAGGTGGATGATGGGCGCGCCGGTGGCCAGCAAGTCGTAGCGGCGCGTGGCCACTTCGCCCAGCTTGCAGCCGACCACGAACAGGCAGTCGGACTTGGCGATCAGGTCGTTGGCGATGCGGCTGTAGCGGCCGAACAGGCCCGCGTTCAGCGGATCGTCGCAAGCGATGGCGCCCTTGCCGCTCATGGTGTGGGCCACCGGGATGTTGTAGCGCCGCGCGAAATCCTGCACCGCTGCGGCGGCCTCGCTGATGTGCACGCCGCCGCCGCACAGCATCAGCGGGCGGTCGGCGCCGGCCAGCATGGCGGCGGCCTGCGCCAGCGCGTCGGCATCCGGGCGGCAGCGCAGCGCGGGCGCGCGGCGGTAGGTCTCGCTGGCGTGGAAGGCATCGGCGTCGAAGGCGTGGACTTCATGCGCGATGTCCTCGGGCACGTCCAGCACCACCGGGCCGGGCCGGCCGCTGGTGGCGACCGCGAAGGCGCGCCGCACCAGTTCGGGAATGCGCTCGATCTTTTCGACCCTTAGCACGTCCTTGACCACCGGGCGCAGCACTTCCAGCTGGCGCGCCTCCTGCGTCATGTTCTTCCACGAATGCATGCGGTGCGAGTCGCCCACCAGCGCCACCATGGCGGTGCCAGCGTTGTAGGCTTCGGCCAGGCCGGTGACCAGGTTGGTGGCGCCGGGGCCGAGCGTGGCGTCGCACACGGCGGGGCGGCCGCTGACCTTGGTGTAGGCGTCGGCGGCGAACACCGCGCAGCGTTCGTCGTTGATCAGGTTGTGGTTCAGCTTCAGGCGCCGCACCGCGTCGTAGAACGGCAGCAGCTGGAAGCCGCCCATGCCGAACATCAGGCCGACGTCATGCGCGGCGAACATGCGGGCGATGGCTTCGCCGCCGGTGATTTCAAGGGTTTCCGACATGCGGAGAATGCTCCAGGTGGGTTGCGCGCCCCGCCAGCAGGGCGTCGATGAAGGATTTCAGGGGAGAGCCGACGCGGCAGCCGAGTTCGCGGGCCTGGGCGTTGGCGCACGACACCACGCCGTCCTCGTAGCAGGAGCGGGCATCGCCGATGCGGGCGCTGTGGGCCGACACCGTCAGCGCCGCGATGCCGCGCTGCTGCAACAGGGGCAGGCGGCCGATGCCGGCGCTGTCCTTGCCGATGCCGGCGTCGTTGAAGGTCACCAGCCAGGGGCGGGGGCGCACGCCGTCGGTGGCCAGGCCGGCCAGCCGTTCGCCGTGCGAGGCGGTGACGGCGATCAGGCCGTCGTCGGCCGCTTCCAGCAGCGACACCGAATCGGCGCCGATCACCCGCGGCGCGCCGTCGGCGCCTGCGGCCAGGACCGTGCGCGCTTCGTGGCGCGGCGCCGGCCAGGTCGGCGCCATGTCGGCCCCGGCCAGCCGCTGCGCGGCCTGCGCCACGGCCATGCCGGGGCGGCAGCCAAGCGCGTAGGCCAGATCGTTGACGTGGCTGATGATGCCGTGGCGCGCCATGTCGGCGCCGTCGCCGATGCGGCAGCTGCGGTAGTCGGCGGTGGCGGCGGCCACGCCCCACTGCTGCAATTCGTCCAGCCCGGCGATGCCGGCCTGCTGCCAGCCGACGCCGGCGTCGTTCAGCACCACCGCGCGCACCCGGCCGCGGGCGGCGCAATAGGCCGCGTAGCTGCCGCCATGGGAGCCGGCGATCACCACGCGGCCGGCGTCTTCGGCGCGCAGCTTGGTGATGCTGTCCATGACGCGGGCAGGTTCGGTGTTGGTTTGTTCTTCCATATTATGGATATGTGCCTTGATTCCTGGAGGCGTCCCGGAATGCCTCGGTCGAATCGATCTGTATCGGCTTGAATTGGAATAATGATGTGAGACTGATTCTAAGAGGCCATGCGCGACGCCAACAATGCTATCTCCATATTGTGGAAACTATTTGGAGGTGAGGTGGCCGGCATCACCCGGGACGCTGGCGCGCCGATGCGGGCTGGCACAAGGAGCGCGGCACGATCGCGCGTACCGGGCGCGGCGCGATCCATGCGAAAGAGGGAGGGGAAGGACGCGAGGTCCGCTGAAGCGGGCGCGTTTGCCCCGTTCGGGGAGGTCGGCGCCACGCGCCGGAGGGAAACACAAGGCGGGCGGCGACCTGGCCGCCCGAGTATGGCCCGCCGCGCCTACTTTTCCCAGCCGCCGCCCAGCGCCAGGAACACGGCGATCTGGTCGTTGCTGAGTTCGGCCTGGCCGGCGGCCAGCGCGCTTTCATTGCTGGCCAGCGTGCGCTCGGCGTCCAGCACCGTCAGGTAATCGGTCTTGCCGTACTGGAACAACTGGCGCGCCTGCGAGGCGGCCTGCGCCGCCTGGTCGCGCGCCGCTTGCAGCGCGGCCTGGCGATCGAGCTGGCGCGCATACACCACCAGCGCGCTCTCGGTTTCCCGCAGCGCGTTCAGCACCGAGGCGTCAAAGCGCGCCACGGCGGCCTTGGTGTTGGCCTCGGCCTCGGCGATGCGCGCCTGCACCGCGCCGGTGTTGGGCAGCGTCCACGAGATCAGCGGACCGACGCTCCAGCTGAAGGTGCCGCGGTCGCCGAACATGGCGGCCGGGCCGCCCGAGGCGCCCGACAGGCCCAGCGTGATCTTCGGATACAGGTCAGCCGTGGCCACGCCGATGCGCGCGGTGGCGGCGGCCAGCGCGCGTTCGGCCTGGCGGATGTCGGGACGGCGGCGCAGCAGCGCGGCGCCGTCGCCCACCGGAATGGTTTCGCTCAATTGCGGCGCGGCGGCGCATTGCAGCAGCGTGGTCGGAATCTCGGCGGGGGTCTGGCCGGTGAGCGCCGCCAGGCGGTACAGCGCGGTGCGCTGCTGCGCCTGGAACGGCGGCAGGCCGGCGCGCAATTGCTCCAGCTGGCTGCGGGCGCGGGTGACGTCCAGCGCGGTGCCGCGGCCGGCGCGTTGCAGACGGCTGACGGCGTCCAGCGATTCCTGCTGCACCTTCACCGAATGCTCGGCCGAGGCCAGCTGCATGCCGGCCGAGCACAGGTTGGCGTAGGCGCGGGCGGTTTCGGCCGCCACCGTGACGCGGGTGGCGTCGTAGGCGGCCTGGGCCGCCTGGGCGTCGGCGCCGGCCGCTTCCACGGCGCGCCGGATCTGGCCGAACAGGTCTACCTGGTACGACATGCTGGCGCCGGCCGAGTACGACCAGCGATTGGGCGGGTCGATGCCCGGCGCCATCTCCTGCAGGCCGGAGACGTGGCCGAAGGTGGGCGAGGCATTCACGCCCAGGCTGGGCTGCTGCTGCGCCTCGGTCTCGCGCACGGCGGCCTGGGCGCGTTCGAGGTTGGCGCTGGCCACGCGCAGGTCGGTGTTGGCGGCCAGGGCCTTTTCCACCAGGCCGTCCAGCACCGGATCGTTGTACAGCCGCCACCAGTGGCCGGGCACCTGGTCGCGCTGGAACACGCCCTCCCGCGCCTCGGCGAATGGCGCCTGCGCGCCTGGCCGGGCGGCGGCCGCGTCGGCGGGCACCTGGTAGTCAGGGCCCACGGCGGCGCAGCCGGCCAGCACGGCGGACAGCATCAGCGGCAGGAAGAATCTGGTGTTCATGGCGGTTACGGCTTGGCGTTGTCTAAGAGGTTGGCGGGTTGGTGAAAGCGCGCGCTCAAGAGGGCTGGCGCGCGTCGGTCCGCGTCTGCGCGGGCGCGGCGGCGGCGCCGACCGCCACGGTGGCGGTCTGGCCGGCCACCAGGCGCACGCCGGCGGGCACCTCGTCGATCTTCACGCGCACCGGGATGCGTTGCGCCAGGCGCACCCAGTTGAAGGTCGGGTTGACGTTGGGCAGCAGGTTGGCGCCGGTGCTGCGGTCGCGGTCGGCGATGCCCAGCGCGATGCTCTCGACATGGCCGCGGATCTGGCGGTTGTCGCCCATCAGCGTGACGGTGGCCGGGTCGCCCTCGTGGATGCCGGGCAGCTTGGTTTCCTCGAAGTAGCCTTCGACGTAGAACGAGCTGGCGTCGACCAGCGCCATCACGCCGCGGCCGGCGCTGGCGTACGAGCCGGCGCGCAGGTCGAGGTTGGTGACGCGGCCGTCGGTCACGGCCAGCACGCGGCTGCGTTCCAGGTTCAGGCGGGCGGTGTTCAATTGCACCTCGGCCTGGGCCAGCGCGGCCTCGGTCTGTTGCAGCTTGGTCTGGCTCTGTTCCAGCGCCTCGGCGGCCACCAGCTGGCCCAGCGAGCGGTTGCGCTTGGCGTCGCGCAGCGCCTGTTCGCGCGCCACCTGTTGCGAACGGACCGAGGCCTGGGCCTGGTCGTAGGCCAGCTGGAAGCGGGCGCGGTCGATCTCGAACAGCACGTCGCCGGCCTTCACGTCCTGGTTGTCGTGCACCGGCACGGCGGTGACCAGTCCGGACACGTCGGGCGCCACCTGCACCACGTAGGCCTTGACGCGGCCATCGCGGGTCCAGGGTTCGACTTCATAGTGCACCCATAGTTGCCAGCCGGCGTAGACGGCGGCCGCGACCACGGCGGCGGTCAGCGCGAATTTGCCGATGGCGGCGGGGCGCAGGGCATTGGGAAGTTTCATACCTATCTCTGCAGAAAATAAGGGGAAATCAGGGAGACGCCATACAGCAGCACGATGAACAGCGCCAGGTCGAACAGCGCCGGGTGCCACACCAGGCGATACAGCCCGGCGCGCGCCAGCACGCGGCGCACGGCCCAGGCCACGCCCAGGGTGACCACGCCCAGCACCAGCAGCCAGGGGAAGTAGATGCCATAGAGGTTGAATTCGCCGATCATGGTGTTTCCAGCGTGGGATGGGCGGGTTGGTAATCGGCCGCCTCGGGGAAGAAGGCGCGGCGCAGGCCGACCAGGGCCACCACGGCGCGATCGCGCGCGGCGACGGTGCCGGGCGTGGCGCTGACGCTGGCCAGGGCGCGATCGATCTGCGCCAGCATCTCCGGCGCCTTGTCGCCGCCGCGCCAGTTCGAGCGCTCGCGGAAGAAACGCGCCAGGCTGTCGAGCACGGGCACGATGGTGGCGTCGGCCATGGGCAGGTGGCGGCGGGCGCGTTGCAGTTCGGTGATGTCGCGGCCCACGCGCAGGTCCTTGAGCGCGTCGGCGGCGACCAGGTCGTCGGGGCGCTTGGCCATCGCCAGGCGCGGTTGCAGCAGGCCGATGCGGTCTAGCATGCGGGCGGCGTAGGTGTGGCGGGCCGGGGCGCGCGGCGAACTGGCCAGCGTGGCCAGTTCGTTCCAGTTGGCGGCCTGGATGCGGCGCGCGCTCCAGTCGGCGCTGACGGTGCGGAAGATGGCGGCGATGATGGCGGCGGTGGCCACGCCCATGCATTGCGCCACCTGCGTGTCGATGAACGACACCAGGTCGGCGGTATGGGTGTCCTGCAGCGCCATGGTGCCCAGGAAGCCGAACAGCACCGCCATGGCCTTGCCGGTGGACGCCGGCCGCGCGATGAAGATGCCGAGCACGAAGGCGGTGGGCAGCATCGCCAGCGCCAGCATCTCGAACGAATGGATGGCCGGCATGATGCCCAGCAGGTACAGCGCCGACAGCGGGATCGAATACACCGTGTAGGTCAGGAACTGCATGATGCCCGGCACCGGGTTGTCCTGCGAGGCGAAGAAGCAGCTGAAGATGGCGGCCATCAGGGCGGCGGTGGCGCCGTTGCTCCAGGCCGTGCCGATCCAGAACAGGCAGACGACCGAGATGGCGACGCCGGCGGCGGCGGCCGACAGCAGCGCCATGCCGCGGTCGCGGTGCAGGGCGCGGTTGGGCGCGGTGCGGGCGGGAGCGCGCGTGGTGCGCAGCGGCGCGCCGGCCAGGCCGGCGCGGATCTCGCGGCGCAGCGCCAGGCATTCGTCATAGGTGTCGATCAGTTCGCGCAGCCGCGTCATCAGGCTGGCCAGCAGCGCGTCGCGCCAGCCGGAATGGCTGTCGATGGCGGGCGTCAGGCGGGAAACGGCGGCGCGCAGGTGCACGGCGGTTTCATGGGTGGCCTGGGCGCCCGCGTTGATCCATTCGGAGATGTCGGCCAGCACCTGCGAGACAGGCTCGGGCAGCGTCTGGCCGTCGGCCTGCAATGCGCGCATGCGGTCTTCGACGGCGGACACGGCGGGCGTGAGCGCGGCGATCTGGTCCTGCATGGCGCGCACCGCGCCGGCGGTCCAGCGCAGGTTGCCGGTATCGAACGGCACGTGGGTCGACAGCAGGCGCAGCTGGGTGATGTCGTTGGCCAGTTCGCGGCGGTCGCGGTCTTTCTGTTCGGCGGTCTTGCCGCTCAGGGTGTCGTGGATCCAGAGCTTGGCGTCGCGCACCGCCTTGTCCAGCTGCAGCGTCAGCGCCGGCGCCAGGCCGCGCGGCAGCACGATGCTGTGGACCAGCGTGGCGCAGACGATGCCCAGGCTGATTTCCTCGACCCGCGCCAGCGCGGTGTCGAACACCTGCGACGGGTCGGTGACGCTGGGAAAGCCGATCATGGCGGCGGTGTAGCCGGCCAGCATGAACAGGTATGAGCGCGGCGTGCGGTCCAGCACCGACAGGTACAGGCAGAAGCCGACCCAGGCCACCATGGCGGCGGTCATGACGACGGGCGAATTGGACAGGCGCGGCACCATGTAGACGGTCATGGCCGAGCCGCAGAAGGTGCCGACCAGGCGGTATAGCGCCTTGGAGCGCACCGCGCCCGACCAGGGCTGGGCCACGATGTAGGCGGTGGTCATGGCCCAGAACGGGCGTGGCAGGCCGATGCTGTACGAAAGATAGAGCGCCATGATGGCGCTCAGGTAGCTCTTGAGGGAGAAGATCGTCTCGCGGACGTTGGGCAGTTTCATGGCCGCGGGTCCTCCTGGGCCCCGGCGGCGCTGCGGCCCAGCGCGGCCTTGAGCGCATCGAACACCCGCAGGCAGGCTTGCAGGTCGGCTTCGCTGACGCCGTCGAACAGGCGCCGGCGCAGTTCCACCAGCACGTCCTCGACCTGCTTGCGCAGGGCGTGGCCGGCGTCGGTCAGGTGCAGGGTCTTGGCGCGGCGGTCGTGCGGGTCTTCGCGCCGTTCCATCAGGCCGGCGGCGACCAACTGGTCCAGCACGCGCACCAGCGACGGACCTTCGACCCCCAGGGCCTCGGCCAGCGCGCCCTGGCGCACGCCGTCGCCCAGCCGGCCGGCCAGGATCACGGGCCAGGCGGTGGCTTGCGACAGGCCGTAGTCGGCCAGGGCCTTGTCGGCGGCGCCGCGATAGGCGCGCGACAGCACCATCAGGTTGGCGGTGGTGGCCATGAGTTGGGAGTCGGTGGGGGTGTCCATGGAAATCGATTGTATCCTATCTATTAGCTTACTATTAATTGAAAATGGCGAAGATCTCCATTGATTTTTTCAATCGGGAAAATCAGGGGCGGGTTTTCCGTGAGTGGAAAGGTGAGGGGCGAACGGGCGGCTTTGGCGCGGCGGGGCGCGTGATGCAGGGCGGCCGGGCTGCCGCGAGCCTGGCGTCAGCCCACGCCGGCAATCATCCGTGCCTGCCATGGGCAACGAGCGCCCGGCAAGCGTTGCCGCGCCAGGCGGCAGGCGCATGCTGTCACGTCGATTTGCGGGTGGCCATGCCGGCCGCCCATAGGGGCATCAGCCGTTGCAATCGGCCCAGCAATTGGGCGTTTCGTACAGGCGCACGCGGGTCAGGCGCAGGTCGGCGCCGTAGTGGCCGTGGTAGTGCGGGGCCAGGATCTCGAAGATGATGGCGGCCAGGTTCTCGGCGGTGGGGATGCGGTCCAGCACCACGGTCTTGTGGCCGGGCATCGAGTCCAGGAAGCCGCGCACGGCGGTGTCGCCTTCGTAGACCAGGAAGGCGTGGTCCCAGACGTCGACGATGTGGGCCTTGGCGATGCGCTTGATGTCGGCGAAGTCCATCAGCATGCCGTTGTCGGACTCGCCCGGGGCCTGGACGATGTCGCCGGTCAGGGTGATTTCGAGCACATAGCGGTGGCCGTGCAGGTTGCGGCACTGGCTGCGGTGGTCGGGAATGCGGTGGCCGGCGTCGAATTCAAGCCTGCGGGTCACGGAAATCATGGAATGCCTATGTATTTATGGGTCTGCAGGCTCAGGCGCCATTGCGGGTGCTGCATGCAGTATTGGACGGCCTGTTCGGTGTTGGCCAGGCGGGCGGGGCCGTCCATGGGTTGCAGGAAGAAGTGGTCGAAGTCCAGGTGTTCGAAGCGCGGGGGCAGGGCGTTGGCCTGGGGGTAGACCAGCTTGAGTTCGTTGCCGCGTTCGATGACGACGGGGGCGGTGCCCTTGGGGCTGACGCAGATCCAGTCGATGCCGGGGGGCGGCTGGACGGTGCCGTTGGTTTCGATGGCGACGGTGAAGCCGCGCGCGTGGACGACGGCCAGCAGCGCTTCGTCCAGTTGCAGCAGCGGTTCGCCGCCGGTGAAGACGATGTAGCGGTTGGCGGTGTCGGGACCCCAGGCGGCCTCGATGGCATCGGCGAGCAGTTCGGGGCTGGCGAATTTGCCGCCGCCGTCGCCGTCGGTGCCGATGAAGTCGGTGTCGCAGAAGGTGCAGGCGGCGCTGGCGCGGTCGCTCTCGCGGCCGGTCCAGAGATTACAGCCCGCGAACCGGCAGAAGACCGCCGCGCGGCCCGCGTGGGCGCCTTCGCCTTGCAGGGTCTTGAAGATTTCTTTGGCGGTGTAGGTCATGACGGGGGGCGCCGGGCAGGCGGCGCCGGGAATGAGCAAAAACGGACTATTTTAGTCGTTACAGCTCCTCGAGGTAGCGCATGCGGAAGCGCCGGCCCTTGATGTTGCTGTTGGACAGGCGCGAGAAGGCCTGCTTGGCGATCTTGCGGTCCAGCGCCACGTAGGCGTTGAACTCGGTGATGTTGATCTTGCCGACCTGCTCGAAGGCCAGGCCGCCGTCGCCGGTCAGGGCGCCCAGCAGGTCGCCAGGGCGCAGCTTATCCTTCTTGCCGCCCTGGATGCACAGGGTCACCATGGGCGCGCGCAGCGGCCGGTCGGCCTTGGGGCGCAGCGACTTGAGGTCGCCCCAGGTCAGGGGCGCGCCCTGGTATTGCT
The DNA here is from genome assembly GCF_003184165.1 of Achromobacter sp. RW408. NCBI lineage: Bacteria > Pseudomonadati > Pseudomonadota > Betaproteobacteria > Burkholderiales > Alcaligenaceae > Achromobacter > Achromobacter sp. RW408. Next base: position 804,117 of record NZ_QHHO01000046.1, on the reverse strand, counting down.
CGATCAGGTTGGCCCAGCGCATTTCGTCGGGCGAGCACAGGCTCAGGGCCAGGCCTTTCTGGTCCCCGCGGCCGCTGCGGCCGATGCGGTGCACGTGGACTTCGGTGTCCTTGGTGACGTCGACGTTGATGACCGCGCCCAGGTTCTGGATGTCCAGGCCGCGCGCGGCCACGTCGGTGGCCACCAGCACGGCGCAGCTCTGGTTGGCGAACTGGATCAGGATCTCGTCGCGTTCGCGCTGTTCCAGGTCGCCGTTCAGCGCCAGGGCGCTGATGCCGGCGGCCTGGAGCCGTTCGACCAGGTCGTGGCTGCGGATCTTGGTGTTGCAGAAAGCCAGCGTGGAGACCGGGCGGAAGTGCGCCAGCAGCGTGGCCACGGCATCCAGGCGCTCGGCGGGGTCGATCTCGTAGAAGATCTGTTCGATGCGGCTGGCGTCGTGCTGGGCCTCGACCTTGACTTCGGCCGGGTTGCGCAAAAAGCGCGCGCTCAGCTTGCGGATGTTGTCGGGGTAGGTGGCCGAGAACAGCAGGGTCTGGCGCTTGGCCGGGCAATGCGAGGCGATCGCCACGATATCGTCGTAGAAGCCCATGTCGACCATGCGGTCGGCTTCGTCCAGCACCAGCGTGGTCAGGCCGGACAGGTCCAGGCTGCCGCGCTCCAGGTGGTCCTGGATGCGGCCGGGCGTGCCGACCACGATGTGGGCGCCGCGCGCCAGCGATTCGGCCTGCGGGCGCGCCGCGGCGCCGCCGCATAGCGTCAGGATCTTGACGTTGGCGATCTGGCGCGCCAGCCGGCGCAGCTCCTGCGCCACCTGGTCGGCCAGCTCGCGGGTCGGGCAGAGCAGCAGCGCCTGCGGCGCCAGGCGGGCGGGATCGAGCTTTTGCAACACGCCCAGGCCGAAGGCCGCGGTCTTGCCGCTGCCGGTCTTGGCCTGCGCGATCAGGTCGCGGCCTTCCAGGATCAGCGGCAGGCTCTGCGCCTGGATCGGCGTCATCTGCTCGAACCCCAGGCTTTGCAGGTTGTCGAGCAGGGCGGGCAAAAGGGGCAGGGTGGTGAAGGGCGTCTGGGTCACGGTCAGGCTCTCGCAGGAACTGCGATGAATACGGATACGGCCGACAGTGTAAGGCCTGGCGCTTCCGGAGCGGCCCGGCGCGATGGCCAGGCGCGCGCGGGCGCCGGCCGCGCCGCGCTCAGGCCGACGGTTCGTAGGTGCCCGCCAGCGCCCGCGCCGCTTCCTGCATGCGCGGCAGCCAGGCGCGCGCGCCGTCGATCGACAGCCGCGCCACCGGCGCGTGCAGCGCCACCGCGGCGATGGCGCGGCGTCCGCGCATGATGGGCACCGCCATGCAGACGATGCCCAGCAGGAATTCCTCGCGGTCGAAGCTGGCGCCTTCCTTGCGGATCGCCAGCAGTTCGCGCTCCAGCGCGGCCGTGTCGCATAGCGTGTTGGGCGTGTAGCGCGGCAGCGGCGCCGCCGCCAGCAGCCGGGCGCGGGCCTCGCGCCGCATGTGCGCCAGGAACAGCTTGCCGCTGGCGCTGCAGTGCAGCGGCACGCGCGAGCCGGGCTGCAGGTTGACGCGCAGCGGCCAGGCGGTCTCGACCCGGTCCAGGTAGATGACCTCGTCGCCGTCCAGCATGGTGCAGTTGCAGGTTTCGCCGATCTCGTCGACCAGGCTGTCGAGGATGCGATGGCGCTCGGCCCGCAGCGGCGAATTGAGCAGGGTGTCGCGCGCCAGCAGCGCCAGGCGCGGGCCGGTGATGTAGCGCTTGCCTGCCGGTTCGCGCAGCAGCATGCCGGCGTCCACCAGCCGCGACAGGATGCGCAGCACCGAGGGCTTGGGCAGGCCGGTGGCGTCGGTCAGCGCCGCCAGCGATACCGGCGCCTCGGAACCGGCGACCTGTTCCAGCAGGGTCAGCGCGCGCAGCGCCGCGGAGGATTCGTCTTTCATCTTTCAATATTTGAAGATTTGGCGAAAGGCCGCCAGGTTGGTGCGGATTCTGCAGAAAATGGAATGCTGCAGGGTGGGAAATGCGGGAGTTCTGCTGCAGTATCGGTTCACCCCGGCCAATATGCAATCCAAGCCGCGCCGGCCCGCCAGGAGAGAGACCATGAGCAGCAAACAACACATGACCCCCAGCGAAGCGTTTGTCGAGACGCTGGTGGCGCAGGGCGTCAAGGACGTTTTCGGCATCGTCGGTTCGGCCTTCATGGACGCGCTGGACCTGTTCCCCGCCGCCGGCATCCGCTTCGTGCCGACGGTGCACGAGCAGGGCGCCGCCCACATGGCCGACGGCTATTCGCGCGTCACCGGCCGCCACGGCGTCTGCATCGCGCAGAACGGCCCCGGCATCACCAACTTCGTCACCGGCGTGGCCGCGGCCTACTGGGCCCACAGCCCGGTGGTGGCCATCACGCCCGAGACCGGCACCTCCGGCATGGGCCTGGGCGGCTTCCAGGAAACCGAGCAGCTGCCGATCTTCTCGCGCATCACCAAGTACCAGGCGCACGTCAACCGGCCCGACCGCATGGCTGAATTCACCGCCAAGGCCTTCGACAACGCGCTGGCCGAGCGCGGCCCGACCCAGCTGAACATCCCGCGCGACTATTTCTACGGCGAGATCGACGTGGCGATTCCGGAGCCGCGCCGCATCCGCCGCGGCCCCGGTTCGGAAGAAGACCTGGAAGCGGCCGCCCGCCTGCTGGCCGGGGCGAAGTTCCCGGTGATCGTCGCCGGCGGCGGCGTGCTGTTCTCGGCCGGCCAGGCCGAATGCGTGGCGCTGGCCGAACTGCTGGGCGCGCCGGTGGTCACCAGCTACCTGCACAACGACGCCTTTCCGGCCAGCCATCCGCTGTGGTGCGGGCCGCTGGGCTACCAGGGCTCCAAGGCCGGCATGAAGCTGCTGTCGCAGGCCGACGTGGTGCTGGCGCTGGGCACGCGCCTGGGGCCTTTCGGCACCTTGCCGCAGCACGGGCTGGACTACTGGCCGCAGAACGCGCGCATCATCCAGGTCGATGCCGACCACCGCATGCTGGGCCTGGTGCGGCCGGTGTCGGTGGGCATCTGCGGCGATGCCAAGCCGGCGGCGGCGGCGCTGGCCGCGAAGCTGCGCGATCGCGAGGTCGCCTGCGTGGCCACCAAGGCGGCGCGCGGCGAAGAGATCGCGGCGCAGAAAAGCGCCTGGGAAAAGGAACTGGACGGCTGGTCGCACGAGCGCGACGACTGGAGCCTGGACATCATCGAGCACGGCGGCGGCCGCATGCATCCGCGCCGCATGCTGCGCGAACTGGAGCGTGCCATGCCCAAGCATGTGATGGTGTCCACCGACATCGGCAACATCTGCTCGGTGTCCAACAGCTACCTGCGCTTCGACGAACCGGATTCGATGCTGGCCGCCATGAGCTTCGGCAACTGCGGCTACGCGCTGCCCGCGCTGATCGGCGCCAAGCTGGGCCGGCCCGACCGGCCGGCGGTGGCCTACGTTGGCGATGGCGCCTGGTGCATGAGCTTCCAGGAACTGCTGACCTGCGTGCGCGAGCGCATCCCGGTCACGGCGGTGGTGTTCCACAACGGCCAGTGGGGCGCGGAAAAGAAGAACCAGGTGGACTTCTACGGCCGCCGCTTCGTCGGCAGCAACCTGCAGAACCCCAACTTCGCGGAACTGGCGCGGGCCATGGGCGCCGAGGGCATCCGGGTCGAGCATGCCGACCAAGTCGGCGCGGCGCTGCAGGCCGCGTGCAAGGCGCAGTCCGAGGGCAAGACCACGGTGCTGGAGATGATGGTGAGCCAGGAGCTGGGCGATCCGTTCCGCCGCGACGCGCTCAAGCAGCCGCTGCGCCTGCTGGACAAGTACAAGCGCTACGTCAACCAGCCGTTCCAGCCGGGCGAGGTGCCGCTGCCGATCGACCCGGTGCGCGGCTGACGCCATGGCCAGCGACCGCTTGTTCGAGCCGCTGCGGGCTGCGGCGCTGTCGGCCGGGCGGGTGCGCACGGCGGTGGCCTATCCGCTGTGCGCTTCCAGCCTGGGCGCCGCGGTGCAGGCGCGCGAAGCCGGCTACATCGAGCCGCTGCTGGTCGGGCCGGCGGCCCGGCTGGCCGACCTGATGGCCGAGCTGGGCCTGCGCGCCGGCTCGCTGGAGATCGTCGACACGCCCGACGACGAGGCGCTGGCCGCGCGCGCCGCGGCCGGCCTGGCGCGCGACGGCGCGGTCGGCATGCTGATGAAGGGCAGCCTGCACACCGACCATTTCATGTCGGCGGTGGTGGCGCGCGAATCCGGGCTGCGCACGGCCCGGCGCATCAGCCATGCCTTCGTGATGGCGGCGGCCGCGTATCCCAAGCTGTTCATCCTGACCGACGCCGCCGTCAACATCGCCCCTACCCTGCAGGAGAAGGCCGACATCGCGCAGAACGCCATCGACCTGGCGCATGCGCTGGGCGTGGCGCGGCCCAAGGTGGCGGTGCTGTGCGCCACCGAATCGGTCAACCCGGCCATGCCGGCCACGCTGGACGCGGCGGCGTTGTCGAAGATGGCCGACCGCCAGCAGATCCGCGGCGGCCAGATCGACGGTCCGCTGGCGTTCGACAACGCCATTTCGCGCCAGGCGGCCGAGCAGAAGGGCATCGTCTCGCCGGTGGCGGGCGATGCCGACATCCTGCTGGTGCCCGATATCGAGGCCGGCAACATGCTCTACAAGGAACTGACCTGGCTGGCTGGCGCGGCCACCGCCGGGCTGGTGCTGGGCACGCGCGTGCCGGTGCTGCTGACCAGCCGTTCGGACGCGGTGCAGGCGCGGGTCGACAGTTGCGCGGTGGCGGCGCTGTATGCGCGGGCGCTGGCGGCCGGCGCGCGTTGAAGCGGGTCGCCCGCCGGCCTGGCACCATCAAGTCCGGCGGTTTGGTACTAAGCCGGGACCCCCGGGTTGACTAGGCTAGCGCCATAGCCATCGTTTGAATGGCTCATGCCAACAATGCCAAGGGGTGGATGATGCGCAGCGCGACACGCGGCTTTGCCGCAATACTGACAGCATGGGCCTTGATGGCCGGCACGCACGCGGCGCGGGCCGCCGATACGCCCAAGCCGGGCGGCACGCTGGTCATCGGCTCGACCCAGGTGCCGCGGCACCTGAACGGCGCGGTGCAGTCGGGCATCGCCACGGCGCTGCCCAGCGCTCAGCTGTTCGCCAGCCCGCTGCGCTACGACGCCGACTGGAAGCCGCAGCCCTATCTGGCGCAGTCCTGGGAACTGGCGCCCGACGCCAGGTCGCTGACCCTGCACCTGCGCCACGACGCGGTGTTTCACGACGGCAAGCCGGTGACGTCGGCAGACGTGGCGTTTTCGGTGATGGCGGTCAAGCAGAACCATCCGTTCCAGAGCATGCTGGCGCCCGTCGAAAGCGTCGATACGCCTGATCCCTACACCGCCGTGCTGCGCATGAGCAAGCCGCATCCGGCGATCCTGCTGGCGCTGTCGCCGGCGCTGATGCCGGTGCTGCCCAAGCACATCTACGGCGACGGCCAGGACCTGAAGAACCATCCGCGCAATTCGGCCAACGTGGTCGGCTCGGGCCCGTTCACGCTCAAGGATTTCAAGCCGGGCCAGGAGATCGTGCTGGAGCGCTTCGACAAGTTCTTCGAAAAGGGCAAGCCCTACCTGGACCGGGTGGTGGTCAAGATCAACCCCGACGCCACCAACCTGCTGATCGGGCTGGAGCGTGGCGACATCGGCGCGCTGCCGTACATGACCGAGCCGACCATCCTGCGCCGCGCCAAGGACAATCCGCAGATCGTCATGACCGATCGCGGCTACGAAGGCATTGGCGCGCTCAGCTGGCTGGCGTTTAACACCACCCGCAAGCCGCTGGACGACGCGCGGGTGCGGCAGGCGATCGCCTACGCCATCGACAAGGGTTTCATCACCAAGGCGCTGAACGCCGGCTTCGCCAAGCCGGCGGACGGGCCCATCGTCGCGTCCAGCCCCTATGCGACCCAGGACCTGAAGAAGTACCCGCTGGACCTGAAGAAAGCCGAACAACTGCTGGACGAGGCCGGCTTCAGGAAGGACGGCAAGGGCGTGCGCATGACCCTGACGGTCGACTACATGCCCGGCAGCGACGTGCAGGGCAAGAACGTCGCCGAATACCTGCGCAGCCAGTTGAAGAAGGTCGGCATCGCGGTGCAGGTGCGCGCCTCGCCCGATTTCCCGACCTGGGCCAAGCGCATCGCCAGCCATGATTTCGACATGACCACCGATATCGTCTTCAACTGGGGCGATCCGGTGATCGGCGTGCACCGCACCTATCTGTCGAGCAATATCCGCGACATCATCTGGACCAACACGCAGTCGTACCGCAATCCCAAGGTCGATGAATTGCTGGCGCAGGCCGGCACCGAGACCGACGAGACCAAACGGCGCGCGCTGTATGCGCAGTTCCAGCAGATCGTCACCGAGGACCTGCCCATCGATTTCCTGACGGTCATTCCGTACCACACGCTGTCGTCCAAGAAGGTGCACGGCCTGCCCGATGGGATCTGGGGCCTGCTGTCGCCGCTGGACGACACGTATCTGCAATAGCGGGAGGGTGCCATGTTGCGCTATCTCGCGCGTCGGACCGGCTATGCCGCGGTGCTGCTGCTGGCCGTGGTGACGCTGAACTTCCTGTTGATCCACATCTCGCCCGGCGATCCGGTCGAGACCATCGCCGGCTCCATGGGCGGCATCAGCGAGGAACTGCGGGCCCAGTTGCGCACCCAGTACGGGTTGGACCGGCCGTTCCTGGTTCAACTGGGGCTGTATCTGTCGCAGGTGGCGCGCGGCGACCTGGGCTATTCCTACTTCTTCAACCTGCCGGTGGCGCAGTTGATCTGGGAGCGGGTGCCGGCCACGCTGCTGCTGGTGCTGACGGCGGTGTCCAGCGCCTTCCTGGCGGGCACCGCGCTGGGCACGCTGGCGGCGCGCAAGCCCAACGGGCCGTTGTCGCAGGGCATCACGCTGCTGTCGATCGTGGGCTATTCCGCGCCGGTGTTCTGGACCGGCATCATCCTGATCATCCTGTTCGCGTCGCTGCTGCCGTGGTTCCCGGTGTCGGACATGCGCTCGGCGGGCGGGCCCGAGGGCGGCTGGGCCGGCGCGCTGGACGTGCTGCACCACCTGGTGCTGCCGGCCTTCACGCTGGCGTTCGTGTACCTGGCGCAGTACAGCCGGCTGGCGCGCGCCAGCGTCATGGACGCGCTGTCGGCCGACTACATCCGCACCGCCCGCGCCAAGGGCCTGCCCGAGCGCACGGTGCTGTACCGGCACGCGCTGCGCAACGGCGTGCTGCCGGTGGTGACCATGCTCGGCCTGCAATTCGGCAACGTGCTGGCCGGCGCCATCCTGGTGGAGACGGTCTTCAACTGGCCGGGCCTGGGCCGGCTGGCGTTCGATTCCGTGCTGCGGCGCGACTATCCGACCCTGCTCGGCATCCTGCTGTTCGCGTCCCTGCTGGTGGTGGTGATGAACCAGCTTACCGACCTGGCCTACCGGCTGATCGATCCCAGGATAAAGACCTCATGAGCCACGTTCCTCCCGCCTTGTCCGGCGCGCCCGCGCCGGCGGCCGCCCGTGCGGCGCGACCATCGTACGAAGCGCTGCGCGCTTTCGCCCGCAATCCGGGCGCGCTGATCGGCTTGCTGTTGCTGGCCGCCATCCTGGCGGTGGTGCTGATCGGCCCCCTGGTGATGCCGGCCGATCCGTTCGAGATCGCCAGCGCGCCCATGGAGCCGCCCGGCGGCGAACTGCTGCTGGGCTCGGACTACCTGGGCCGCGACGTGCTGACCGGCATGATCCATGGCGGCCGCGCCACCTTGCTGGTCGGCGTGGTGGCGGCGGTGCTGTCGATGGCCATCGGCATCACCGTGGGCGCGCTGGCCGGCTACTACGGCGGCTGGGTCGATGAAACGCTGATGCGCATCACCGAGTTCTTCCAGGTGCTGCCGGCGCTGTTGTTCGCGATGGTGCTGGTGACGCTGTTTTCGCCGTCGCTGGGCACCATCGCCGTGGCCATCGGCGTGGTCAGCTGGACCGCCACCGCGCGCCTGGCGCGCGGGGAATTCCTGAGCCTGAAGCGGCGCGAGTACGTGCTGGCCGAAAGAGTGATCGGCTCCAGCAACGCGCGCATCATCTGGCGCGTGATCCTGCCCAACGCGCTGGCGCCGCTGATCGTCTCGGCCACGCTGGCCATCGGCACCGCCATCCTGTTCGAGGCGGGCCTGTCGTTCCTGGGGCTGGGCGATCCCAACGTGATGAGCTGGGGGCTGATGATCGGCAGCAACCGCCCCTACATCCTGACCGCCTGGTGGGCGGTGACCCTGCCGGGCGCGGCCATCTTCCTGACCGTGCTGGCGGTCAGCCTGATCGGCGACGGCCTGAACGATGCCCTCAATCCCAAGCTGGCCAGCAAACGGAGAAGCTGATGAGCGCCTTGCTTGAAGTCCGCGATCTCGGCGTGTCCGCCGCCCACGGCGGCCCGGCGGTGGTGCGGGGCGTGTCCTACACGGTCAACCGCAACGAAATCCTGTGCGTGGTGGGGGAGTCGGGATCGGGCAAGTCGGTCACCGCGCAGGCCATCATGGGCCTGCTGCCGCCGGATCAGTTGCGCGTGACCCAGGGCCGTATCCTGTACGACGGGCGCGACCTGGTCGGCCTGTCGGCGGCCGAATGGCAGGGGCTGCGCGGCCGCAAGTTCGGCATGGTGTTCCAGGAGCCCATGACGGCGCTCAATCCCGTCATGCGCGTGGGCCGGCAGGTGGAGGAGGTGCTGGCCTGGCACACGGACATGGACGCCGACGCGCGCAGGCAGCGGGTGCTGGAGCTGTTCGGTCAGGTGCTGCTGCCCGATCCCCGGGCCATGTACGCGGCCTATCCGTTCCAGTTGTCCGGCGGCCAGCGCCAGCGCGTGGTGATCGCGATGGCGCTGGCGCTGGAGCCGGACGTGTTGATCGCCGATGAGCCCACCACCGCGCTGGACGTCACCACGCAAGCGCAGATCCTGGCGCTGATCAAGGACATCCAGCGGCGCATGGGGATCGGCGTCATTTTCATTACCCATGATTTCGGCGTGGTGGCCGACATTGCCGACCGCATCGTGGTGATGCGCCACGGCGCGGTGGTGGAGGCGGGCGCGGCCGCCGAGATCCTGAACCGGCCGCAACATCCCTACACCCGTCAATTGATCGCGGCGGTGCCGCACAAGCCCGAGGGCAAGGACGAGGCCGCCGCCACGCCGCCGCTGATGACGGTGGCCAAGCTGTGCAAGACCTACGTCACCGGCGGCCGCCGGGTCGAGGCATTGCGGGATATTTCGCTGGAGATCCGCCAGGGCGAAACCCTGGGACTGGTCGGCGAATCGGGCTCGGGCAAGTCCACGCTGGGCAGCGCGCTGATCGGCCTGGTGGCGCCCGATAGCGGCAGCGTGCGCCTGGACGGCCGCGAACTGGTCGGCATGGCGCCAAGGGATTTCCGGCCCTACCGGCGTCAGATCCAGATGGTGTTCCAGGACCCTTACGCTTCGCTCAACCCGCGCCAGCGCGTGGTCGATTCGGTCGCGCAGGGCCCCATCGGCTTTGGCGAGAGCCGCCAGACCGCGCTGCGCGAGGCCCGCGAACTGCTGGCCCTGGTGGGACTGGGTGGCGACGCGGGCGAGCGCTATCCGCACCAGTTTTCGGGCGGGCAGCGCCAGCGGGTCGGCATCGCCCGCGCGCTGGCGCTCAAGCCGCGGCTGCTGGTGGCCGACGAGGCCGTTTCGGCGCTGGATGTGTCGATCCAGGCGCAGGTGCTGGATCTGCTCAAGACCATCAGCGGCCAGTTCGACCTGTCGGTGCTATTCATCACGCACGACCTGCGCGTCGCGGCGCAGATCTGCGACCGCATCGCCGTGATGCGGCACGGGCAACTGGTGGAGCTGGACCGCGCCGCCACGATTTTCTACCACCCGCGACACGAATACACGCGCCGCCTGATCGATTCGGTGCCGGGCAAGGCCTGGGACAAGCCCGACCTTCAGGCGCTGTCGGACATCACGACCAGGAGCAAGCAGCATGCATGACACCCCGCATCCGGCACAGGCGCAAGCCGCCGGCACCACCATTTTTGCCGCCCGCGCCATCCTGACGATGAACCCGGCCCAGCCGCGCGCCACGCACGTGGCGGTGCGCGATGGCCGCATCCTGGGCGTGGGCAGCCGCGAAGACCTGGCCGGCTGGGGACCGGCCGAGCTGGACGAGCGCTACGCCGACCACATCCTGATGCCGGGGCTGGTGGAGGGCCACTGCCATCTGCCGGAAGGCGGCATGTGGCAGTTCGCCTACGTTGGCTACTACGACCGCCGCGGGCCCGACGGCCGTATGTGGCCGGGCCTGCAAAGCTTCGAGGCGGTGGCGGCGCGCCTGCGTGAATTCGCCGCCGGCCTGGCGCCGGGGCAGACGCTGATCGGCTGGGGCTTCGATCCCATCTTCTTCGGCGGCCAGCGCATGAGCGTGCACGACCTGGACGCGGTGTCGGCCGACCGGCCGGTGGTGGTGATGCACGCCAGCATGCACCTCATGAATGTGAACACGCCGATGCTGTCCCGCGCCGGCATCGACCGCGATACGGATATCGAAGGCATCAGCCGTTTCGCCGACGGCCAGCCCAGCGGCGAGCTGTGCGAGTTCGCCGCCATGTTTCCGGTGATGCGGCTGATCGGCAATCCGTTCCGCACCGTGGGCCTGTCGGAAAGCGGCCTGCGCATGTTCGGTAAGGTGGCGCAGTGGGCCGGCGTCACCACCGCCACGGATCTCGTCAACGAGCTGGGCGACGAGGGCCTGGCGACGCTGGCGCGGGTCACGGCCGAGCCCGACTATCCGGTGCGCATCGTGCCGGCGGCGTCCGCGCTGACCTACGCCGGCGACCCGGCCGCCTGCCTGGCGAAGCTGCGCGAGGCGGGCCGGCTCAATCATGGCAAGCTGCGCCTGGGCATGGTCAAGCTGGTGGTGGACGGCTCCATCCAGGGCTTCACCGCCAGGGTGCGCTGGCCGGGCTATTACAACGGGGCGCCCAACGGCATCTGGGTCATCGCGCCGGGCGAGCTGGACGCCATGGTGCAGGCCTATCACGACGCGGGCGCGCAGCTGCATATCCACACCAATGGCGACGAGGCCACCGAACTGGCCATCGACGCCATCGACCGCGCGCTGCGCCGCAGCCCGCGACGCGATCACCGCCACACCCTGCAGCATTGCCAGATGGCGGACGCGGCGCAGTTCCGCCGCATGGCCAGCCTGGGCATGTGCGTGAACCTGTTCGCCAACCACATCTTCTACTGGGGCGACGCCCATTACGCGCTGACCATGGGACCGGATCGCGCCAACCGCATGGATGCCTGCGCCTCGGCCGCGCGCGCGGGCGTGCCGTTCGCCATCCACTCGGATGCGCCCATCACGCCGCTGGGGCCGCTGTTCACCGCCTGGTGCGCGGTCAACCGCCAGACCGCCTCCGGCCGCGTGCTGGGCGAGTCCGAGCGCATCAGCGTCGAAGCAGCGTTGCATGCCATCACCCTGGGGGCCGCCTACACGCTCCACATGGACCATCTGGTCGGCTCGATCGAGGTCGGCAAGCACGCCGATTTCTGCGTGCTGCGCGACGATCCGCTGGACGTGCCGCCGTCACGGCTCAAGGACATCGAGGTGCTGGGCACCGTCATCGGCGGCCGACCGCTGGCGCCCCAAGCAGCCTGACATGGCGCGCATTCCGCTGACCGTGGTGGGCGGCTTCCTGGGCGCGGGCAAGACCACCTTGCTGAACCACGTGCTGGCGCACGGCGCCCGCCGCGCCGCGGTGCTGGTCAACGATTTCGGACCGGTCGATATCGACGCCGGCCTGCTGGCCGAGCGCGCCGACAACGTGATCCGGCTGGCCAACGGTTGCGTCTGTTGTTCGATGGCGGGCGGCCTGGACGACGCGCTGGCGCGGGTGCTGGCGCTGGATCCGGCGCCCGGGTGGATCGTGATCGAGGCCAGCGGCGTGTCCGACCCGGGGCGCATCGCGCAGGTGGGGCTGTCGGATCCGCTGCTGCAACTGGAGGCGGTGGTGGTGCTGGTGGACGCCGGCGCCATCCGCGAGACGCTTGCCGATCCGCTGCTGGCCGACACGGCGCAACGCCAATTGCGCGCCGCCGACCTGCTGGTGCTGAACAAGACGGACCTGTTGTCCGCCGCCGCGTTGCCGGCGCTGCGCGACTGGCTGCGGACGCAGGCCGGCGGGGCGCCGGTCGTAACGACGCGCGAGGCGCGGGTGGACCTGGGCGCATTGCTTGGCGCGGACGATCGCGGCCATGAAAACTGCGCGGCGCATTGCTGCGATCCGGCGCACCGCCACGCGGCGGCCGGACCGGCGCACGCCATGGACGCCGACGAGCCGCAACATCCGTTCCAGAGCTGGCTCTGGCCCGCGCCCGCCATGCTGCATGCCGACCGCCTGGCCGATGCGCTGCGGCAGTTGCCGCGCCATTGGCTGCGGGCCAAGGGCTGGGTGCGCACCGAACGCCATGGCTGGGTGCTGGTGCAGCTGGCCGGACGCCGGGTGCGCTTCGATACGCGGGCGGCGCGCCCCGCCGGGGCGCGGTCGCCATCGCTGGTCTTCATCGGCATGCGCGGCATGGCGCAAGGCGGTGAATTGCGCGCGCGGCTGGCGCCCGCCGCCACGTCAGGCGCTACGTGAGGCGTCGTGAAAGCAGGCGCCGCGCCGGCGGGGCCGTTCTGGTGCAAGCGATTTGCCGCGTCTGGTTCTAGACCCTGCCCAGCCCCCCGCGTACCTTGGGCATGGAGCCTGGGCGCACGTCGCGCCCGGCGATCGAGGAGGGTAGGCAATGCAAAAGACCGTCACCGTGGACATGCTGGCCGAGTTCGCGGCCGCCTGGAACCGCCACGATATCGACGCCCTGATGTCTTTCATGAGCGAGGACTGCGTCTTCGAAACGGTGGGCGGCCCCGAGCGCTGGGGCGCCCGGCACAGCGGCCGCGAGGCGGTCCGCGCCGCCTTCGAGGCGGCCTGGAAGAACTTCCCGGATGCGCAGTGGAACAACGGCCGCCACTGGGTGGCGGGCGAGCGCGGCGTGTCGGAAAGCACCTTTACCGGCACGGCCGCGGACGGCTCGCGAGTCGAGGCCGACATGGTCGACGTCTTCACGTTCCAGGACGGCAAGATCCGCGTCAAGAACGCCTTCCGCAAGCAACGCCCGGCCTTGCCGGCCCGCGCCTGAGCCGACGCCGCCACCGGATACCGCCCCATGGATGCCGCTATGTCTTCCGATCCGTCGAATACCGCCGGTACCCTCATCGACCCCGCCGGCATGCCGGCCGCGCCGGCGGCCGCCAGCCCGGCCGTCAGCGCCTACGACCCGCTCTACGATCCGCTGGTGTCGGCGCCGGGACGCGGGCAGGAGTACGCGCCGACCTACTGGGTCGCCACGGCCGGGCCGCCGCCCGTGGACGACGGCCCGATCCAGGGCGACATCGAGGCCGACGTGGTCATCGTCGGCTCGGGGTTCACGGGCCTGTCGGCGGCGTTGGCGCTGGCGCGCGACTACGGCGTGCGCGCGGTGGTGCTGGAGGCCAACCGCGCCGTATGGGGCTGCACCAGCCGCAATGGCGGACAAGGGCAGAACGCGTCGGGACGCCTGTACCGCTCGCAATGGATCGAACGTTGGGGGCTGGACACCGCGCGGCGCCTGGATGCCGAGATCCACGAAGGCTTCGATTACTGGAAGAGCCTGGTGGCGCAGATCGACTGCGACGCGCAGCCAGGCGGCCATCTGTACACCGCGCATCGCGAGAAGAAGATGGCCTTCCTGCGCAACGAAGCGCGGGTCATGCGCGAGCTGTTCGGGTACGACACGCGCATGCTGACCAAGGAGGAACTGCGCGAGCGCTACGTCGATGATCACGAGGCGGTCGGCGCCCTGCACGAGCCGGACGGCATCGGCGTGCATCCCCTGAAGCTCGCCTACGGCTACATGCGCCAGGCCCGGGCGCTGGGCGCGCGCCTGCATCCGGGCAGCCCGGTGCTGGGCTGGACCGAGGAGGGCGGCGGCTACCGCCTGCAAACGCCCGGCGGCACGGTGCGCGCCAAGCGGGTTGGCTTTGCCACCGGCGGTTATACCGCGCAGGGTGTGAATCGGTTGCTGGACAACCGCATCATGCCGATCCTGTCCAATTCCATGGTGACGCGCGTGTTGACGCCGGACGAACGCGCCCGCGCCGGCATCAAGAGCACGGTATTCATCACCGACACGCGCACCTTGAGGTTCTACTACCGGCTGCTGCCGGATGGCCGCATGCAGATCGGCAGCCGCAGCGCCTTGCGCGGCGCCGACGCGCAGCACCCGCGCCACCTGGCGCTGTTGCGCGAAGGCCTGGCGCGCAAGTTCCCGTCGCTGCGCGGCATCGAGCTGGACTATGCGTGGACGGGCTGGGTCGACGTCAGCCACGACATGATGCCGCGCATCACCCAGCCGGACCCGGCGCGGCAGGTGTACTACGCCTTCGGCTATGGCGGCAATGGCGTGTCGTTCTCGGCCCATGCCGGCCGCCGCCTGGCGCAGCGCATGATGGGCCAGGACGGCCTGTCGTGGAACCTGCCGATCTACGACTCGCCGCTGCCCGGCCATCTGTTCGCGCCGTTCCGCCGGCTGGGGCAGGCGCTGCTGTATCGCTGGTACTACCTGCGCGACGAAGTGCTGTAGCGGTGGCGGCGAAGGGCCGGCGCGCGGGCTCCGCGCCGCCGGCGAGCCCGTCGCCAGGGGCGATCACGCCTGCGCGGATACCTGCTTCTTCCACAGCTCCCAGGGACGGTTCATGACGCCCGCCATCATGTCGTCGGCCATGGCGGCTTCCTCGTCCGACAGATATGTGATCTCGCCGTTCAGGCCGATGGCTTTCTGCTGGAGCGCGGCGTTCATCTCCGTGTAGATGGCGCGGTAGACTGCCACCGGAATGTCGCCGCCGACCGCGACGAAACCATGTCCGCGCATCAGCGAGACCTTGCTCTGCCCCAGCGTTTGCGCCAGTTCGCGGCCATGGTCGCGGTTCCTGACGAGCATGTCGGTGTGGCCGAAGCAGCAACGGATGTCGAACACCGGCGCGCCGGCGCCAAGGAATCCGGCCATGTGGTAGATCGGGCGCAGCCGCACATTCGATCCGGCATAGGGGATGACCGACGGCGAATGGCTGTGGACGATCGCCTGCACGTCGGGGCGCGCGCGGTAGATCTCGCCGTGGATGTAGCGTTCCAGATAGGGCTTGCGCGCGTCCGCGTTGGCGGGTTCGGAGGATTCGTCGAATTCCATGATGTCCTGCGCGGTCACCAGTTCCGGCGCGAGCGAGCGCGATAGCAGGAAGTGCGCGGGATTGCCCGGGTGGCGGACGCTGACATGGCCGAAGCCGTCGAGAACGCCGAAACGCGCCAGGATGCGGTTGGCGGTGACCAGGTCGTCGATGACCTGTTGGTGCTGGATGGGGGTGCTCACGAGATTCTTCCCTTGTGTTGTGTGATGGCTACTGCTGGTCCAGCGAGATGCCCGATTTGCTGGCCAGCGCGCTGTACAGGCCGAGATCGCCGTCAAGCTGCCGCGCCATCGCGGCCGGGCCGGTCTGGACCACCTCGTAGTAGCGGTCGCGGAATTCCTGTTGCACCGCGGGATTCTTCATCGTCTCGGCAACGGCCTGCTCGAACTTCGCTTTCACGTCCGCCGGCAGATCGCGCGGGCCGAGGATGCCGAACCAGACGGAGATGTCGAGGTCGCCGAAAGGCGCGGTCTCGGCGATGGCGGGCACGTTCGGCAGGAACGAGACCCGCTGCCTGGACGCCACCGCGATCATCCGCAGCTTGCCGGCGTCCGCGTGCGGCGCCAGGTTGGGAATGGTGCTGAACAGCACCGGCACCTGGTTGCCCAGCCCGTCGTTGATGGCGGGCGCGCAACCCTTGTAGGGCACGTGGACGATGTCCAGCTTCGCCATCTGCTTGACCGATTCGCCCACGAAATGCTGGGGCGTGCCGTTGCCGCAGGACGAATAGCTCAGCTTGTCCTTGTTCTGCTGGATGTAGGCGACCAGTTCCGGCACCGTCCTGGCGGGAATGGCCGGGTTCACGCCCAGCGCGACGGGCGCCGAGACCAGCAGCGAAATCGGCGCCAGGCTCTTCTTCACGTCCGGCGTGCCGCGCATCTGCAGGGCGGCGTTGATCGTCAGGGTGCTGTTGGTCAACAGGAAGGTATAGCCGTCAGGCGCCGCGCGCGCCACCTGCTGCGCGCCGATGTTGCCCGAGGCGCCCGGCTTGTTGTCGACGATGACGGATTGGCCGCCCAGCTGCTGCGGCAATTTCGCCGCCACCAGGCGGGCCACGACGTCCGCGCCGCCGCCCGCGGCGAAGGGGACGACCAGCGTGATGGGTTTGGCGGGATAGGGGGCCTGGGCCCAGGCAGGGGAAAAGCCCAGGGCGAGTGCGATGGCGGCGCCCAGCCGCAAGCGCCTCGCCATGCATGGCTTGGTCATCTTGATGTCTCCGTATGGTTTTTTTATGTGGAGCCATTATCTGGACCCGGCCATGCGAGTTCCAATGAAAAAATATTATTTTCCATACGATGTCTCGTATGGCCGCGCCGGAGGCATTGGCCACGGCATGATGCCGCGCATCACGCAGTCCGACCCGGCGCGACCGCGCTCAGAACTGATAGCGCACGCCGACCTGGCCGCTGTAATCGTGCTTGAGCTTTCCGGCGAAGCTGCTTTCGACCTGGCTGTACAGCCGCCAGTTGGAAGACAGCCTGGCGTTGAGCGACAGGTTGACCAGATAGCGGCTGTCGTCGCTCATCGGCGTGCTCAACATGTCCCCGGACACGCTGTTGTTGAGGATATCGACACTGCCGCCGCGCCGCAGGTTCTGCAGCCGGAACAGCCCCACGGACAGGGCCAAGCCGTGTTGTTCATCCGACTGCTGGCTCAAGCCGGCGGCGGCGCCGATCTTGGCATAGACCGGCGTGCTGGCGTTGACCCGGACATCGATGCTGTTTTTATCGCCGTGCAAGGTGTAGGCGCTGGTGTGGCCTGTGGCTACTTCGATCGACGGTTCGATGAATGCGCGGCCATCGAACAGATTTTGCCGCCATCCCGCCTGCACGCTGGCCAGCAGCGACGTGGATCGCACACCCTGCGCGTCGATGTTCAGGTTGGCGGGCAGATGGTAGGTCTGGTTGGTTCTCAAGTACTTGGCGATCACGTCGATGAAGGGGCCGTCCTCATGGATCCAAGCATAGTAGAGGCCGACGCCGCCCGTGGTGTGCTTTTCCGAAAGACTGCCTTCCCCCTGCGCGGAGCCTCGGGTATGGCTTCCCATGATGCCGTACAGCTGCCTGCCAAGCTTGCGGTCAAGACCGAACTGCAGCGTGGTGTGCTTCAGGCGTAGTTGGTCGTAGTCCGCCTGACCGTGGTCGGTCTTGAACCATACCCCGGCGTCCTCGTTCAACTGGCGCACGTCTCCGAGCCGCTTGTTGAGCTGGTTGGTTTCGAGCACGAAGGCCACGCGCGGCAGGCTGGCGAGCGCGCTGGTGCGGACGATCTGGTTCCGCACCGCGGCAATGTGGTTGACGGTGTCGTCGTCCGCGGCGATCCCGGACTGCGCCAGCCGGTCGATGATTCCCTTGCGCGACTGCAGGGCGTCCAGGTCGGACAGTCTCAATGAGAATGGCGTGAATGGCGAAAGGCCGTCAGCGCCGTGCCCAGGAGCACCGGTGTCCGGTGGCGCGG
>NZ_QHHO01000046.1:745487-786291 GCF_003184165.1 Achromobacter sp. RW408 | reverse complement strand
GGCGCGGGTCGCGGACGCGGGGGCGGGCAGGACGCTCGTAGTCATTGGAGGAGGCGAAAAACCTCCAATCTACCCAGCCCGCCTGATCGTATAAAGCGAATAAAACCGCTGTTGCCTGTTCGCTTTTTTTGGACAACACGGCGCCGCTGTGCGAACCGCCGCGTTCATCGGTTTGCGCAGTCGCGCGAACCGCCCCATGCCGTCGGTTTCAGTCCCGCGGCAGCGCCAGCAATTCACCCATGCGCACCGGGCCACGCACCGAGGGCGTGTCGGCCCAGCGGATCCTGTCCGGCCCGAACAGCACGATCGCGGTCGAACCCAGCTTGAAGCGGCCCATCTCGGCGCCCTTGGCCAGATGGATCGGCGCGCGCGCGGCGTCGTCGTAGCGCACCGCCTTGACGCGGCGCTTGTACGGCGTGACCAGCCCGGCCCACACGGTTTCGATCGACGCCACGATCATGGCGCCGACCAGCACCACGGCCATCGGCCCGTGTTCGGTGTCGAACAGGCAGACCACGCGCTCGTTGCGCGCGAACAGGCGCGGCACGTTGCGCGCGGTCAGCGGGTTGACCGAGAACAGCCGGCCCGGCACATGGATCATCTCGCGCAGCGTGCCGGCCACCGGCATGTGGACGCGGTGGTAGTCCTTGGGCGACAGGTAGATGGTGGCGAATTCCCCGCCCTGGAAGGGCGCGGCGCGTTCGGCGTCGCCGCCGAGCAGTTCGGTCAGGCCGTAGCTGTGGCCCTTGGCCTGGAAGATGCGGCCATGTTCGATGGCGCCCATCTGGCTGATGGCGCCATCGGCGGGGCACAGCACGCCGCCGGGCTCGTCATCGAGCGGACGGGCGTCCGGCTTGAGGGCGCGGGTGAAGAAATCGTTGAAGCAATCGAAGGCCAGCGCGTCTTCCTGCTCGGCTTCGCGCATGTCCACGCCGTACTTGCGTACGAAGCGCGAGATCATCCAGTTCTTGATCGCGGGTTCCCGGCAGTCCGAGGCGTAGCCGAAGAGGCGCGACACCAGGTGATGCGGCGCGAGGTATTGGCTGGCGAGGAAGAGTTGGTCTTTGATCGGCATCTAGGGCGCTAAAAAACGCGTCCCGCGGACAGCGGGACGTGGTTGGGGTTGACGCGGATAGGCCTGCGCCCGGCGTGCAAACGACGCGATTGTAACGCGTTCGTCCCGCCAGTGGACCTCCTGTCGGAAGGTGTTTGCGGCGGCGCCCGATCAGGCGGCGGCCTTGGCCGACAGCTTGGTCTTGTAGAGCCAGTCCTTGTAGTCGTCCAGGTCGCCGTCGAACGGGCTGAAGCGGCCGTCGGCGACGATGATGAACTGGTCGGTGGTGGCGCGCAGCAGGTGGCGGTCGTGAGAGACCAGCACCAGCGTGCCTTCGAACTGCGCCAGCGCGGTGGTCAGCGCTTCGCGGGTTTCCAGGTCCAGGTGGTTGGTGGGTTCATCGAGCAGCAGCAGATTGGGGCGCTGCCAGACGATCAGCGCCAGCGCCAGGCGCGCCTTCTCGCCGCCGGAGAAGGGCGCGATCGAGCTGGTGGCCATGGCGCCGTTGAAATTGAAGCTGCCCAGGAAGTTGCGCAGTTCCTGTTCGCGCACCGTGGGCGCGATCTTGGTCATGTGCCACAGCGGCGATTCGTCGTGGCGCAGCATCTCGACCTGGTGCTGGGCGAAGTAGCCGATCGACAGGCCCTTGTTGAACTGCGTCTCGCCGGCCAGCGACTGCAACTCGCCGGCGATGGTCTTGATGAAGGTCGACTTGCCGGCGCCGTTGATGCCCAGCAGGCCCAGGCGCTGGCCCGCCTGCAATGAAAAGTCGATGCCCGACACGATGATGCTGTCGGAGGTGACGCCGCTGTCCTCGTCGGTGTTGCGGTAGCCGGCGCTGACCTTGTCCATCGTCAACAGCGGATTGGGCGCGCGCAGCGGCTCGCGGAACTCGAACGAGAACTCGGCCGCGGCGCGCAGCGGCGCCACTTCTTCCATGCGGGCCAGCGCCTTGATGCGGCTCTGCGCCTGGCGCGCCTTGCTGGCCTGGGCCTTGAAGCGGTCGATGAAGGATTGCAGGTGCGCGCGCTGGCGCATCTGCTTTTCGATCATGCCCTGCGCCAGTTCCAGTTGAGCCGCGCGCTGGCGCTCGAACGACGAGTAGTTGCCCGAGTAGCGCTTGAGCTTGCGTTCGTCGATGTGGACGATGACGTTGACCACGCCGTCCAGGAAGTCGCGGTCGTGCGAGATGACGATGAGCGTGCCCGGATAGCGCTTGAGCCAATCCTCCAGCCAGATGATGGCGTCCAGGTCCAGGTGGTTGGTGGGCTCGTCCAGCAGCAGCAGGTCGGACGGGCACATCAACGCCTGCGCCAGGTTCAGCCGCATGCGCCAGCCGCCAGAGAAGCTGGTGAGCGGCAGCTGCATCTGCGCCTGCGTGAAGCCCAGGCCGGTCAGCAATTGCTCGGCGCGCGAGTGCACCGTGTAGGCATCGGCGTCGGCCAGCGCGGCGTAGATATCGGCCATGCGCAGGCCGTTCTCGGCGCTCTCGGGCTCCGCTTCCAGCACGGCCAGCTCGGCTTCGAGCCTGCGCAGCGTGACGTCGCCGTCGATGGCGTATTCGATGGCGGGACGGTCCAGCGCGGGCGTTTCCTGCGCCACGTAGGCCATGCGCCAGCTGGCGGGATAATCGAGGTCGCCCTGGTCGGCGTGCAGCGTGCCGCGCAGCAGGCCGAACAGGCTCGACTTGCCGGCGCCGTTGGCGCCGATCAGGCCGATCTTGTCGCCGGGGTTGAGCAGCAGGTCGACCTTGTCGAACAAGGGCTTGACGCCGCGCATCAGTGAAACTTGTTGGAAGCGGATCATGAATCGTGTGGCTGGAGGGCGCGCAGGGCGCGCGGCAAGGCTCCCGCCACAAGCTGCGGCGCAAAAAGGGGAACCGTGGAGGAATCGCGCCGGCGGCGTGGCAGGGTGGGCCGCGCCAGGCGCGACAGGCGGATGGGGCAGGGCGCCCATCCGATCGCGGCCGCTATTGTAGCTGGCCGCGCGGACCGTCGCCCCGCGTGGTGTTCAGTCCGGATCCGGTTGGCCGGCGATCGCGGCGGCCAGGGCCAGCAGGCGTTCGGCTTCGCGCGCATGCAGGTTCTCGACCAGGGCGCCGTCGACCACCGCCACGCCCCGGCCCGCCGCCCGCGCCGCGTGCCAGGCTTCCAATCGCCTGCGCGCGCTGGCCAGCTCGGCGTCGGTGGGCGCGAAGGCGGCATTGGCCGCTGCGATCTGCCTGGGGTGGATCAGTGTCTTGCCATCGAACCCCTGGTCGCGCCCCTGCTTGCAGGCGGCGGCCAGGCCGGCGTCGTCGTCCAGGTCCAGGTGCACGCCATCGAGGACCGCCAGGCCATGGGCCCGCGCCGCCAGCACCGCCAGCGAGCGCGCCAGCAGGGTTTCGTGGCGTTCCGGGGTATGACGCGCATGCAGGTCCTTGACCAGGTCGGAGGTGCCGACCACGATCGCGGCGAGGCGGGGATGGCCGCCGGCGATGGCGTCGAGCCGCAGGAATCCCAGCGGCGTTTCCGCCATGGCCCACAGCGGCAAGGTGGCCGGCGCGCCAGCAGCATCCAGGGCGCGCGCCAGCGCATCGAGTTCGGCCGCAGATTGCACCTTGGGCAGCAACACCGCGTCGGCGCCGGCGCGCGCGATGGCGCGCGCATCGTCCAGGCCCCATGGCGTATCGAGGGCGTTGATGCGGACCACGCATTCGCGCCGCCCGTAGCCGCCGGCGCGCAGGGCGGCCACCACCTGTTGCCGCGCAAGCGCCTTGGCGTCCGGCGCGACCGCGTCCTCGAGGTCGAGGATCAGCGCATCGGCGTCGAGGTCGCGGGCCTTGTCCAGGGCGCGCGCATTGGCGCCAGGCATGTAGAGGACGGAACGGCGAGGGCGTGCGGTCAGTGGCATGGCGGCGATTGTTCAGGACTGGAGGTTGCCAACGATCTGCACGGGCATGGTGCAGACGTAGCCGACGCCATAGACCGTGCGGATGCCCATGTCGGCGCCCGCCTGCGCCCGCAGTTTGCGGCGCAGGCGGTGCATGTGGGCATCGAGCCGATGCGTGTCGTAGGCTTCGGCGCTGGCGCCAAGGGCCTCGACCAGCCGGCCGCGCGAAAGCGGCAGCGGCGCGGCCTGGATCAAGGCGCCGATGAGGCGGCTTTCGGTATCGGTGATGTCGACGTGGACGCGCTTGGGCGACACCAGCATGCGGCGCGCCGGGTCGAAGCGCCAGATCTCGGCGGAGGGGGCTTCGGGGTCGGCGGCCGGCACCACCCGCAGGCGTCGCGACAGCGACACCAGCGTCGCGCCCAGTTCGGCCAGGTTGACGGGCTTGGTGAGGTAATGGTCGGCGCCCAGGCTCAATCCCGACACCTTGTCTTCGCTCAGCAGGCGGCCGGTCAGCATGATGATGCCCATTGACGGATAGGTGGTGCGCAAGTGCGACACCCGCGCCAGGCCATCGCCGTCCGGCAGCATGGCGTCCAGCACCAGGATGCCTGGCGTGACGCTCAGCAGCAACTGGTCCAGCTCGGCCAGCGATCCGGCGGTGAGGATGGCTTCGCCCAGGCCGAGGTCGTGGATGAATTCGGCGATGGTGTCGCGCCAGTCCCCGTGATCGTCGACGATGATGATGGTCACGGCGCCGGACAAGCTAGCGGTTGTGCTCGAGGCGCTCCAAGGGCAAACACGCTTTCCGCTCCTTTCATGCTACGGCTTCTTATTGGTGTGGGTGAGTCCGCCGGGCGCGGGCGCCGGACCGGAAGGCACGCCAACCGGTGTGGTCCCCTCGAGGCGCTTCGCGGAGAATATCATTATCGCCGTTGCGGCGGCGCCGCATATTGCGATGCAACGCGCCCGACGCGGCCGGCCCGGCCGAGGAAATGGGGCTGATCAAAAAATGCGCAGCCCCTGCCGCGTGGCGGGAACGGCCAGCAGCCGTGCGCGGGCGACTTTTTTATCCACAGAAACTGTGGATAAAAAACAGCGGCTGGAAGTTGTTCACCGCCATGGCGCCATCACTCGGCGCCCGTTCGCGGGTCCGCCAGGTATTCGACCGGCACGCCCTGCGGCACGCGGCGCACGCGGTCGCGTTCGATGCGGGGCGGAGCGAATCGCGTCTTGCGCGCGGCCGCATTCTGCAGCAGGACCGACAGCACCGCGCCCTTGTCCTGGATCCATTGGGTCTTGCCGCGCAGCAGCTTCATCGCATTTTCCGCGGTTCCCAGTTTGTAGGACATGGAGTTGATCTGCACCGCGTTCTTGCCATCGAAAGCAGACTCGTCCTGCTCAGTAATGGCCGCCGCGTCGAGGTTGTTGCTTTCGTGGTCGACGCGGTAGATGAATTTGATGCCGCTGAACGGGTCGCGCACGACGACGAGCTTGTCCGAACCCGAGACGTCCGACAGCATGCCGATGACCGGCGACTCGACCAACTGGTTGCCCCGTTGCTCTTCGGTGTAGATGAAGATGCTGCGGCGATTGTGCCCGAGCGACGCGGGCGGGGCGAGGGGAGAACGATCCATACCTGACTTGAGAAGGGCGGGGAGGGGCAGAACCCGTCCCGCGGTACTGCGTTAACGGCCTCGAGTCGCGGGAACTTGAGTGCCGGCCATGATGAAACCACAAAGAGCGAGCGCCGCGACGTTCAGGGCGCGCGCCGCAGGCGCGCCAGCAGGCGCGCTTTGGCGGCCGGCCAATCGTCGTCGAGGATGGCGAAATAGACCATGTCGCGGGTGCGTCCGGACTGCGCGATCAGGTGCTTGCGAAACACGCCTTCCTCGACGCCGCCGATGCGCAGGATGGCTTGCCGCGATTGCACATTGGCCGCCTCCGTCTTGAATACGACGCGTATGATACCAATTGTTTCAAAGGCGTGCTGCAATAAAAGATATTTCGCTTCGGTGTTGGCGCCGCTGCGCTGGCTGGCGGGTGTCAGCCAGGTGGCGCCGATCTCCAGGCGCCTGTGCGGTAGCGCGATATCCATGTACCGGGTCGTGCCGATGACCTGGCCGTCGGCGCGGCGGACGATGGCGAACGGCAGGCAGGCGCCCGCCGCCTGGCCCGCCAGGGCGCGTTCGACATAGCGGCGCATGTCCGCGGCCGACGCCACCGGTTCGGGCTGCAGCCGCCACAGTTCCGGATCGAGGCCGACTTGCGCGAGCGGACCCGCGTGGTCCAGCGTCAGGGGTTCCAGACGCACGATCTGGCCATCGAGCGTGACCGGTTGAAGGGAAGCGGGGGCGGGCATGGCGTGGCTCCGTGAGCGCGTCGGGGTCGGGCGCGGACCGTCGTGGCAGGCCTCCCCGGGGCGACGGATGATTCTACGCCCGCGGCCGTGGCTTGCCGAACCCCTCGCGGCGGCGCAGAATGCCGCGCATGAAAACAGACGTGGTAGTCCTGGGCGCGGGTATCGTCGGCGTGAGCGCGGCGCTGCATCTGCAGGCGCGCGGCCGCGCGGTGACCCTGCTGGACCGGCGCGGTCCGGGCGAGGAAACCAGCTACGGCAATGCCGGGCTGATCGAACGCGCCAGCGTCATTCCCTATGCCTTTCCGCGCGACTGGCGCAGCCTGTTGCGCTATGCCGGCAACCGCCGGCCCGACGTCCGCTACCATGCGCGCTTCCTGCCGCGCATCGCGCCCTGGCTGCTGCGCTACTGGTGGCATTCCGCGCCGCCCCGGCTGGCGCGGGCGGCCGCCGCCATGCTGCCGCTGATCGAGCGCAGCGTGGCCGAGCACGACGCGCTCAAGGACGCGGCCGGCATCGGCCGGCTGTTCCGCCGCAATGGCTGGATCGACGGCATGCGGACCCAGGCCAGCCTCGATGGCGCGGTCGCCGAGGCCGCCGCGCTGGCGGCCTACGGATTGGATTACGCGGTGCTGGACCGCCAGGGCCTGGCGGCGCTGGAACCGTCATTGTCGTCGCGCCTGGTGGGCGCGATCCATTGGCGCGATCCGGTCAATGTATCGGACCCGGGAGCGGTGGCGCGCGGCTACGCGGCCTTGTTCCAGCAACGCGGCGGCATACTGGCGCGGGGGGATGCGCGCACGCTGGAGTCGGTGTCCGGCGGTTGGCGGGTGCTTGGGGCGACGGGGCCGCTGGAGGCGCGCGACGTGGTGGTTGCGCTGGGCCCCTGGTCGCCCGATGTATTGCGGCCGCTGGGATATCGCATACCGATGGCGGTCAAGCGCGGCTATCACCAGCATTTCGCGCTGGAGGGCGGCGCCGCGCTGTCGCGGCCGGTGGCCGATATCGACAGTGGTTTCGTGGTATCGCCCATGACGCTGGGCCTGCGCCTGACCACCGGGGCCGAGTTCGCGCCGCGCGACGCGGCGCCGACGCCGGTACAGGTGACGCGTACCCGGGCGCTGGCGGCGCAACTGCTGCCGCTGGGCGCCGCGGTGGAGAAGACGCCCTGGATGGGATGCCGGCCGTGCATGCCGGACATGCGGCCGGTGATCGGCCCGGCGCCGCGCCATCCGGGATTGTGGCTGGCGTTCGGCCATGCGCACCACGGCTTCACGCTGGGGCCGGTGACCGGCAAGCTGCTGGCCTGCCTGGTGACGGGGCAGGCGCCGGACATGGACCCGGCGCCTTACGCCTTGAACCGCTGAGGCGGCGCCGGTTCAGGCGTGGGCGCGGCGCTCGCGCACCGCTTGCGCCAGCAGGTCCAGCACCGGCAGCGTCTGGGCCCAGCCCAGGCAGGCGTCGGTGATCGACACGCCATGGCGCAACGGCTGGCCCGGCTTGAGATCCTGGCGGCCTTCCTCGAGGTGGCTTTCGATCATCACGCCGGTGATGCGGCGATCGCCGCGGCTGAGCTGGGCGGCGATGTCGCGCGCCACGTCGACCTGGCGCAGGTGCGACTTGTTGGAATTGGCGTGCGAGCAATCGATCATGACCTGTTCGCGCTGGCCGGCGGCGCGCAGCACGGCGCAACAGGCGTCGACGCTGGCCGCATCGTAGTTCGGGCCTTGCTTGCCGCCGCGCAGGATCACGTGGGTGTCCACGTTGCCGCGGGTTTCGAAGATGGCGGCCATGCCCATCTTGGTCATGCCCATGAAGGCATGCTTGGCGCTGGCGGCGACGATGGCGTCGGCCGCGATCTGCACGCCGCCGTCGGTGCCGTTCTTGAACCCCAGCGGGCAGCTCAGGCCGGAGCTGAGCTGGCGATGGCTGGGACTTTCGGTGGTGCGCGCGCCGATGGCGCCCCAGGCGATCAGGTCGGCGATGTATTGCGGGCTGAGCAGGTCGAGGAATTCGGTGGCGATCGGCAGGCCCAGGCCGCTGATGTCCAGCAGCAGCTCGCGGGCACGGCGCAGGCCTTCGTTGATGCGGAAGCTGCCATCCAGGCGCGGGTCGTTGATGTAGCCCTTCCAGCCGACGGTGGTGCGCGGCTTTTCGAAGTACACGCGCATGACGACCAGCAGGTCATCGCGATACTGGTCGGCGGCGGCGCGCAGCTGGCGCGCGTATTCCATGGCCTGGGCGTGGTCGTGGATGGAGCAGGGGCCGACCACCAGCACCAGGCGGTCGTCGCGGCCGTGAAGCACGTCGGCGATGCGGGCGCGGCTGTCTTCGACCAGCGTCTGGATCTCGGCCGAAACCGGCAGTTCGTCCTGCAGCA
The DNA here is from genome assembly GCF_003184165.1 of Achromobacter sp. RW408. Taxonomy (NCBI): domain Bacteria; kingdom Pseudomonadati; phylum Pseudomonadota; class Betaproteobacteria; order Burkholderiales; family Alcaligenaceae; genus Achromobacter; species Achromobacter sp. RW408. Next base: position 777,627 of record NZ_QHHO01000046.1, on the reverse strand, counting down.
GGGCGGGCGAAATCAACGGCCGCACGGCGCTGATGCGGGTGTCGTCCGTGCGGGTGTTGTCCTGGGTGGCGTCGGCCGTGCCGACCTCGCGGTCGTGCAGGGGATCGTCAATGCGGGTCAAGGGAAGCTCCGTGCCATAGATGCGGAAAAGAGCGTCATTATCGCACCGGCGGGCTTCGTCCGTCCGGGCTATGTCCCCCACGGTCTAGGCCGATCGGCGGCCGCGGGGGCGCAATAGGACCTAGCCCGTCGTCGCCGGCGCTACAGTCGCGGAAGATGCCGTAGCATGGAGGGACATGCCGACATCCCGAGGACGTGCGCGATGCCCAAGACCGACGCCGGTGCCAACCGACGGATCCTTCTGGTGGAAGACCACCCCGTGGAGCGGGCCTATCTGCAGAATATGCTGCTGGCGCTGGGCTATCGCCGGGTCGCGGGCGTGGGCAGCAGCACCGAAGCCGTCAGCGCGCTGGCGCGCCAGGCCTACGACGTGGTGATCAGCGACATCGTCATGGGCGAAGGTGACGGCACGCGCCTGCCGACCGAGTTGCGCCAGCTGGTCGACGGAGGCCGGCTCAAGAGCATGCCGCCCATCATCTGGATCAGCAGCCTGTCGGACGAACTGCTGCAGTCGCACGTGCGGCTGGCGCTGCAGGGCGGCTGCCCGTCGTCGCTGGCGCTGTCCAAGCCGGTCTCGCGCAACGCCATGCAGCATGCCGTCAAAATGGCCCTGCACAGCATCGAACACGGCACGACGGCTTCGCCGCGCCAGACGGCCGTGCGGCGCGATGAAATCGAGGCCGAACTGGGCCATGCGCTGAGTTCGGGCGAGGGCATGAGCGTGGTGCTGCAGCCGCAGGTCGACCTGGACAGCGGTCGCGCCGTCGCGGCCGAAGCGCTGTCGCGCTGGACCCATCCATCGTTGGGCGCCATTCCCGCCGTTGACTTCGTGCCGGCCGCGCACCGGCTGGGGCTGGACCAGACCCTGTTCAACCGCGTTGCCGATTGCGTGGTCGAGGTGCAGGTGGCGATGCACGCGGAGGGAATCGCGGTGCCGATCGCGATCAACGCATCGGCCTCGACGCTGTGCGCGCCCGGCCTGCCGGACGCGTTGGAAACGCGCGTGACGCAGGCCGGCCTGCCGACCCGCCTGGTCAAGGTGGAGCTTACCGAAGACGAGCCGGTCACCGACTGGTTGACGCTGTCGTCGGCGCTGAACCTGCTGCGGGTGCGCGGCTTCGAGCTGGCGATGGACGACTTTGGCGCCGGCATTGCGTCGATGCGGCTGTTTTCGGCCATGCCGTTCACGGAACTGAAGATCGACCGCGATTTCATCGTCCACATGCACCGCGAGCCGGCGTCGCGCGCGGTGGTGGCGGCCGCCATCGAAATGGGGCGCGTCCTGGGGCGCCGGGTGGTGGCCGAAGGGGTCGAGCAGGAGCGCGACATTCAGTTGCTGCGCGAACTCGGTTGCAAGGTGGCGCAGGGCTATGGGATTTCGGTGCCGCTGCCGCCGGACGATTTCATCGCGTTCTGCCGCCGGCGATGAGCGCCCCGGCGGCAGCCGCGAAGACGGTCGGTCCTCAGAGTCCGGCCACGTCGATGTCGCCCGGGTGATCGACCGAGAACTTGAACACCACGTCGCGCGACTTGCCCGGTTCCATTTCCCAGTTCCAGACCAGCACGCCGTCGTCCTCGCGCTTGATGTCGCGTTCGGCGGGCGACAGCAGCTTGACTTCGATCTTCTCGTTGCGCGAGATCGGCAGGCGATCCTTGAAGGTGACCTGTTCCTTGGTGGCCTTGTTGTTCTTGACGGTGATCTTGTACTCGTAGGTCACGCGCTTGCCGTTGCCGGAAAAACCGGTGCTTTCGGTGAAGCGATTGACCAGCTGGCGCTTGATCGAGATGCCGTCGTCGGCGCCCAGCGCCAGTTCGAGTTTCTCGCCCGGCATCACCGTCTTCATGGAAGAGGCGGCGACGAAGGCGTCATCCAGGAAGGTGTTGAGCGTGCCCGCCAGGAACGGGTAGTCGGTGCCGTTGCTGGCCAGGGCGGTCAGGAAGGCCGCCTCACGCAGCGCCGGCGTGGATTGGTATTGCAGCGTGGCGGGCAGCTTGGCGGTGGTGATGGCGACGCGCTGCACGCTGTTGTCCGACGGCAGCGTGGCCGGGGCGCGGATCTGGAACGACGCGCTGGTGGCCTCCGACTGGACCGCGGCGGTCGAGTCCTTGACGTCTTCCAGCGCATACGCCGCCTCGTCGGCCGCCATCTCGGCACTGGCCTTGGGGCTCATGCGCGCGCGAGATTCGTTGCGCATGACCGGCGCGGGGGCCGTCGCCGGCATCGGCCTGACAGGTTGCGGCGGCGCCGCCACGTCGATGATCCACGGATTCAGCTTGGGCGCGCCGCCGCCCAGGGCTGGTTGCGCGGTCGACAGCGTCAGCTTGACGTTGTTCCAGTCCTCGCCGGTGTTCTGCCGGATGACGCCGAAATAACCCAGGTCGACGCTGCGGTCGGCCGGGCGCAGGCGCGCGTCGTAGGCGGGTGTCCAGCGGGCCCCGGCGACTGCGTAGGAGACGTTCAGGTCGAGCTTGCCGGCGCGCGCCAGGTTGACGCGCAGCGTGACGGTCTTGGTGCGGCGGTTGATCTGGCCCTGCAGCTGGCCCAATTCGCCTTGCGCGGCGGACAACTGGCGCTCCAGGTCCTCGCGTTGCTCGGCGACACGACGCAGGCCGGCCAGCACGCGGTTGAGCGTGTCGGCGCTGAGCGACTGGATCGCCTTCAGTTCATCCAGGGTCGGACGCGGACCCTCCTTGGCCGGTTCGGTGGCGCCCCGTTGCATCATCGCCACCAGTTCGCGCTGGTTCTCCAGCACCGCCGCCTCGTCGTCGAGCGCGGCCTGCTGGCCCTCGATCTTGCGGATCTGATCTTCCAGCTGCTTGACGCGGTCGTTGGGCGTATCGGCCTGGAAGGCGTCGCGCACCCGCACGTCCAGCAGGGTGGCCTGGCCGGTGCTCTTGGCGGACACCTGCAGCGAGTTTTCCTGCAGGCTGGCCGGCAGCTTTTCCAGCACCAGCTCGTGCTCGCCGGCCGGCAGGTCGCTGCTGGCGGCGCGGGTGACCACGGCGCGGTCCTGGTAGACCGTGACGGCGCCGATGGAGGAGGCCAGTCCGGCCGCCGCGGCCAGACCGGGAAGCGTGGCAAGGGCCACAGCCAGGAGAGTACGTTGCACGTGTGCACCTATGGGCGGGTTGCGCCGGCCGGGCCCCGCCAGGGGGCCTCTGCGGCGATAGCGCGACAATTTACAGGGCGCCGCGCCGCCGGGGTTTACAGGAGGTGACAAAGGCGACAAGGCGATACCGGGCGGGTTTCACGCTGGCGCCGCGTGTTCCGGGTGGGCCAGCCCCCGCAGCATCTGGACCGCGTTGCGCGCGGCGATGGAGCGGTCGTGGCGGCGGTAGGCCATGTCCAGCAAGGCATGAGGCGCATCGCCCTTGATCGGCCGGTACTCGATGCCTTGCGCGCCCATGTGGCGCATGGCCGCCGGCACGATCGAGATGCCCACGCCCGCCGCCACCAGGCTGACGATGGACGCCATCTGCGGCGCCTCCTGGATCACGCGGGGCGTGAAGCCGGCGCGCAGGCAGGCGCCCTGGATGGCATCGTACAGGCCGGCGCCGATCGGGCGCGGATAGAGCACGAAATCCTGGTCCGCGAGGGCGGCGATGGGCACGCTGCGCTTGCGGCTGAGCGGATGGCCGGGAGGCAGGGCGATCAACATCGGTTCGTCCAGCACGCGCTCGGATTCGAACTCCGGGTCAAGCACGTAGGGCGGCCGCACGAATGCCACGTCCACGGCATTCTCGCGCAGGCCGCGCAGCAGGCTGATGGTGTTGCTTTCCGTGAGGCTGATGCGCACGTCGGGATAGCGGTCGCGGAACGCCCGGATGGCGCGCGGCAGATAGGGATGGAACACGGCCGAGGCCGTGAATCCGACGGTGATGGCGCCATGCTCGCCCCGTCCGAGGCGGCGCGCCGTGTCGATGGCGCGGTCGGCGCTGGCCAGGATGGCGCGCGCGTCTTCCAGGAATTGGGCGCCGGCCTCGGTCAGTTCGACGCCGCGCGGCAGGCGCAGGAACAGCGGCGTGCCGATCTCGCGCTCCAGTTGCTGGATCTGCTGGCTCAGCGGCGGCTGGCCGATACCCAGCCGCGCGGCGGCGCGGGTGAAGTGCAGCTCGTCGGCGACCACGGTGAAATAGCGCAGGTGTCTCAGTTCCATCGTTATTAAATATAGCGAGTGCCGGTTTCATATATTGGACATATGCAGGGGAAAAGTCTACTTTGATCACACGGGTCGTTGCCCGGTGTTTTTCGAGAATCCCGATGTCCACTGCTTCCGCCGCTTCCGCCTCCACCCCTGGCGCCGCGTCCCCCGCGCCGCAGCCCGATTACTTGGCGCGCGGCACGCCGGCCCTGCGGCGCGCCCAATGGGCGCTGTTCGCGGCCGGTTTTTCGACCTTTTCGCTGCTGTATTGCGTGCAGCCGCTGATGCCGCTGTTCACGCAGGCCTTTGGTGTGTCCCCGGCCGAGAGCAGCCTGGTGCTGTCGCTCTGTACCGGCCTGCTAGCCATCGCCATCTTCCTGGTCGGCCTGTTTTCCCAGGCGTTGCCGCGCAAGCGGATCATGGCGCTGTCGCTGCTGGCCTCGGCCATCCTGGGCACGGCGGCGGCGATCGCGCCCGACTGGCACAGCCTGCTGGCGTTGCGCGCCCTGCAAGGCGTGGCGATGGGCGGGGTGCCGGCGGTGGCCATGGCCTACCTGGCCGAGGAAGTCGAACCCGACACGCTGGGTTTCGCGATGGGGCTGTACATCAGCGGCAGCGCCTTCGGCGGGCTCTCCGGCCGCGTCATCACCGGCCTGGTGTCGGATCATTTCGGATGGCGCGCGGCCTTGGGCACGCTGGGGCTGCTGGGCGTGGTGGCGGCCGTGCTGTTCATCTGGCTGCTGCCGGCCTCGCGGCGCTTCACGCCGCGGCGCCCGCGCGGCTGGGCCGGCGTGGCCGGCGACGTGCGCGCCGGCATCGGCGCGCATCTGCGCAACGGCCCGCTATGCGGCCTGTTCGCCATGGGCGGCCTGTTGATGGGCGCGTTCGTCACGGTCTACAACTATGTCGGCTTCCGCCTGCTGGCGCCGCCGTTTTCGCTGAGCCAGACGTTCATCGGCTTCATTTTCGTGGTGTACCTGGTCGGCATTTTCGCTTCCACCTATTTCGGCCGCCTGGCCGATCGCCATGGACGCGGCGCCATGCTGGCGGCCGCGACCGGCCTGGCGCTGGCGGGCCTGCTGCTGACCCTGTCGGATGCCTTGCCGCTGCTGATCGCGGGCATCGTGGTGTTCACCTTCGGATTCTTCGCCGCGCATGCGGTGGCCAGCGGTTGGGTCGGCCAGATGTCGCGCGGCTACAAGGCCTTGGCGGCTTCGCTGTACCTGCTGGTGTATTACGTCGGCTCCAGTGTGCTGGGTTCGCTGGGCGGACATTTCTGGACCGATGGCCGTTGGCCGGGCGTGGCCGCCATGGCGGGCGGCCTGCTGGCGTTGGCATTGGTCATCAGCGCGGCGCTGTACTGGCGCACGGCGCCTCGGCCGCCAGCGTCGCGTCCATGCCCTGACTGAGGGCCGCCAGCAACAGGTGCGGTTCGAGGCTCAACTGGGCGAGCACCACGCTGCATCGGGACAGGCGGGCCAGGTCTTGCGGCCCCAGGGCGGCCAGCCACTGGCAGGCCTGGACCGACATCTGCATGCCCGCCAGCGCCGGCAGGTTGCCGGTGCGCGCCATCCGCTGCAACAGCAGCAGATACATGAGATTGGTTTCGTGGATGTCGCGCAGAAGTTCGGCGGATCTCGGCATCGGGTGCCCCTCACTTCATTGAGTCCGCGGCCAGGCGGCCGCGGCCGGGAACAGACAAGGCGCGAGCGTCCTGGAGGGGCGTCTGATCAAGCCGGCGGGCTTGCGTGCCGCGGGCTTGTGTGCCGGTATGGTCCGTTGATCATATTTAAGCGGTCCGGGGCCGTCAGTAATGGATTTCCCGCAGCAGGGCGGGGGATATCGTTATATCGGTAAACAGACTCATTCTCATTTATAATGCCTCGCATGTCGACGGCGCCGCCCACGCGGATGCCATGTTGCCCGCCATTCCGAGAGGCCTCCGATGACCCTAGCTTTCCAGGCGCCCAATTCGCTGCACCGCGAACACGCGGCCTTGCTCGTCGCCTACGGCCAGGCCCAGGCGCGCTGCAGCCGCCTGCTGAGCGCCCAGGCGCAGCGCATCCAATGCCTGGAAGCCGAGGTCTTCAAGCTGCGCGCGGCGGTGATCCAGCGCGATACGGCGCTGGCCTGGGCGCGGGAAGATCGCGCCGCGCTCGAGGGCGCGATCCCCGGGCTGCCCCGGCGCGTGGCGCTGGCGCGGCGCGTGGCGCAATTGATGGAGCGGGTGCAGAACCTGATGCGCGAGCGCCTGGCCTGGCAGGACCGTGCCGCCCAGGCGCGCGCCCGCCCGCTCGATTCCGCCGCGGAGCCGCCGGTGCCTGCCGCGGTCATCGCCGCGGCCACGCTGCGCGAAAAATCCGTGCTGTGCGTGGGCGAGGATGCCATGGCCCTGATGTTGACGCGAAAGGTGGTGGAAATGGCTGGGGGGCGCTACCTGGGCCATTGCGGCGGTGAAAGCACCGATGGCGACACCCTCGAAGCCAGCCTGGTGGCGGCGGACCTGGTCATCTGCCAGACAGGTTGCGTCAGCCACGGCGCCTATTGGCGCGTGAAGGACCACTGCACCCGCACCGGCAAGCAATGCGTGCTGGTCGACAAGCCCGAGGCGCTGACGGCGCTGGGGCTGGCGCGCGAAAGCGCCGAATCGCCGCGCTGAGTCCCCCCCTGGGTCCTGCTATATCGCCGTAATGCCGCGTTACCTAGGGTTGCGGCTGTTGCGGCGTGCTCGCAATACAGTCTGGAAACCCTGCAGGAGATTCCATGCTGACCCAGCGAGACCGCGTATCCCATCCCTGGACCGACACGCTCGCGCGGCTCGAGGACGAGCGCGTCATGCTGCAACGCATTGCCGCCGGCGTGCCGCTGGCCGAGGTGCTGGGGCACATGCTGCACGCCATCGAGGCCCAATCCAGCGTTGAACTGCGCGCCTCGATCGCGCTGGTCGACGAAACCGGCGCATTCCTGCGCCATGGCGCCGCGCCCAGCCTGCCGGCGGCGTTCAATGCCGCGATCGATCCGGCGCCGATCGGGCCGCAGATGGCCTCGTGGGGCGCGGCCGCGCATTGCGGCTGTCCGGTGTACGTCGAGGACATCGCCACCCACCCGGCCTGGGCGCGGTGGCGCTCGCTGGCGCTGGCGCACGGGCTGAGGGCGTGCTGGTCCACGCCCATCAAGGCGGCGGATGGGCATCTGCTCGGCGTGTTTTCGAACTACTACATGGCGCCGCGCTCTCCCACGGCCGATGATATCGACGCCATCGCCGTGGTCACGCGCAGCGCCGCGCTGGCGATCGAGCGGCACTTGACCGAGACCGCGCTGCGCCGCAGCGGCGAACGCTGGCGCGCCATGTTCGAGGGCATGCAGGAGGCGTTCTTCCTGAGCGAGGCGCTGCGCGACGCGCAAGGCCGTATCGTCGATTTCCGTTTTATCGAGGTCAACCCGGCATTCGAGCGTCAAAGCGGCATGAAGGAAGGCGATACGCTCGGCCATACGCTGCGCGAGATGATTCCCGGCGTGCCGGACCAGATCCTGGACACGTTTGCGCAGGTGGTCGAAAGTGGCGTGCCCGCGCAGTTCGAGTTCGCCGTGCCGGCGCCGCGCCAGGCCTGGTACGAGGCGCGCGCGCGGCGCCAGGGCGATAACCAGATGATGGCGCTGTTCCTGGATGTCACCGCGCGCAAGGCAGCCGAGGCGGAGTTGTGGGAAGGCCAGCACCGCAAGAATTTCATGCTGGGGCTGGGCGACCGCATGCGCGAACTGCAGCAGCAGTCGGCGATCGAGCAGCTTGCCTGCGAAAGCCTGGGCCAGCACCTTGCGCTTGGCCTGGTGGCGGTGGTGGACTGGCCGGGGGAGGGGGCCGAACCGGTGCTCTCGACCGAATGGCGGCCGCCGGCGGCCCGCGACGCGATGCAGGCGGGGGCGGACGCCATGCTCCTGGACGAGCGCTTGTGCGAGGCGCTGCGCGGCGGGCGCACCGCGTTCATGGAACCGCTGCTGGCCCAGCCCGATGGAGATATCGTGCCGTCCGCCATCGTGGTGCCGATGGGCCGCTGGGGGCGCCAGGGCGGCGCGCTGGTGGCCCGGCCGGCGCCCGGCGCCCATCTGCGGCGCGGCGATATCACCTGCATCGAGGAGGTGGCCGAGCGCCTCTGCGGCGCGGTCGAGCGGTCGCAGTACGCCCGCATGCTGGAGCAGCGCGTCGAGCATGCCATCGCCGAGCGCGATCGCATCTGGCGCCTGTCGCCGGAATTGCTCGCGGTGATCGACAGCCAGGGGCGCTATGCCAGCGTGAATCCCGCGGTGCGATCGATCCTGGGGTGGACCCCGGAACAATTCCTGGCGATGGGATTGCGCCAGCAGATCCATCCGGACGATTACGAGGCCACGCGCGCGGCGCTGGCGCAGGCCCGGCACGCGCCGGCATCGCAGGGGGTGCGGCACCTGGAGAATCGCATCCTCAAGCGCGACGGCAGCTACGCCTGGATCACCTGGAGCATGTCCTGGGCGCAGGACAGCCTGTACATGGCGGGCCGTGACGACACCGACCTGAAATCGCAGGCCGAGACGCTGCTGGAAACCGAGAATGCGTTGCGCCAGGCGCAGAAGATGGAGGCGGTGGGCCGGCTCACCGGCGGCATCGCGCACGATTTCAATAACATGCTGCAGGGGATCACCGGCGCGCTGTATCTGATCCAGCGCAAGCTGGCGGCGGGCACGCCGGAGCAGGCGACGCGGTTTGTCGGCGTGGCGATGGACTCGGCCAACCGCGCGGCCCATCTGACCCAGCGCCTGCTGGCGTTTTCGCGGCGCCAGCCGATCGACCCCCAGCCATTCGCGGTGGCCGCCACGCTGCAGTCGATGGTGGACCTGTTCCATCGCTATACCGGCGAGGCCGTGTCACTGGTCTTCGACCTGGAACCCGGCCTGTGGCCGGTGCGCTGCGATCGCAACCAGTTCGAGAGCGCGGTGCTGAACCTGGTGATCAACGCCTGCGACGCGATGCCTGACGGCGGCACATTGACGGTGTCGGGCTCGAACACACAGCTGGACGCAAGCTTCCTGCTGCCCTATCCGGGCATACCGCCCGGGGCGTTCGTCGAGCTGCGGGTGACCGACGTGGGCTGTGGCATGACGCCGGACGTGCTGGCGCATGCCTTCGATCCCTTCTTCACCACCAAGCCGCTGGGGCAGGGCACGGGCCTGGGCCTGTCGATGATCTACGGCTTCGCCAAGCAGGCGGGGGGCATCGTGACCCTGGAAAGCCAGGTGGGCGCCGGCACCTCGGTCAGCATTTTCCTGCCGCGCTTCGAAGGCGTCACGATCGCGCCGGCCGCGTTGGCGCCCACGGCCGGGCCCGTGGCCGGCGGAGCGCGCCAGGCGGTGGTCATGGTGGTGGAGGACGAGGCCAATGTGCGCGAAATGGTCTGCGAATGCCTGGCCGAGCTCGGCATGCGGGTATTGGCGGCGGAAGACGGCGACACGGGCCTGGAACGGCTGCGCGCCCATGCCGATATCGATCTGCTGATCTCCGATGTGGGGCTGCCCGGCCTGAATGGCCGCCAACTGGCCGACGCCGCGCGCGCCACGCATCCCGGCCTGAAAGTGCTGTTGATGACCGGCTATGCGGAAAGCGCCGCGCGGGGCTCGGGCTTCCTTGACGCGGGCATGGAGCTGATCGTCAAGCCGTTCGCGCTGGATGCGCTGGCGCAGCGGGTGCAACGCATGCTGGAATCCTCCGGCGCGCATACCGATGGCGCACGCCTGCCGACGCGATGACCGGATTGCATGTGAGGGGGCATGACGGGGTTTCAAGCGGCGGTAAAAATTGCCGCTGGCGCGACGCCGTCCGCGGGCGCCGGGCCACGGGAATGGGGATTGCTACAGGAACAGGGCAACCTGACCAAGGAGTGAACCCATGAAAATCCGTGCGTTGACCTATGCCGTCGTCGTGGCCGCCAGTCTGGGCGGCTCCTCCGCCTGGGCGCAATCCGCCAGCCCCACGGCGCCATCCACCACCCCGAATGACGGCACCGCCGTGCAACCGAACCGGCCGGTGCCGCCGGGCCAGGCCGCCCCGGCGCCGAATGCCACGCCGAGCACGCAGAGCATGCCGCCCAATGTGGACAAGCGGGGTACCACGCCGTCCTCGGACAAGCGCAGCGGCGAAATGCCGAACCGCAATAGCGAGGCCAATGACAATGTGCCGCGCACCCCAGCGGCCGGCGCCACGCCGCCTCCGGGCTATCCCAACACCGGCGGCAGCAAGTAGATGTGGCGGCGGCCCGCGCGTCCCCCGGGGCGCGCGGGCCGTGTCGGCCCTGGACGCCACGCGGGGAGCGATCGTGATCGCTCCCCGCGTGGCGTTTCAACACGACAAGACCGTCAATGGGCGCGTCGCAATTCAGCGGGAGGAAGGCGCAATTGGCCACGATACTTCGACACGGTGCGGCGTGCCAGGACGATGCCGTTGGCGGCCAGTTGCTGGGCCAGGGCGACGTCGGACAAGGGCATGGCGGGGTCTTCGGCCTCGATCAGTTCCTTGATCAGCGCGCGCACCGCGGCGGCCGAGCAGGTCCCGCCCGAGTCGGTGGCCAGCTCACGCGAGAAGAAATGGCGGAACTCGAAGACGCCGCGGGGCGTCACCATGTACTTGCTGACCGTGGCGCGTGACACCGTGGATTCATGCATGTCGAGGTCATCCGCCACTTCCTTCAGCATCAACGGCCGCAGCGCCACTTCTCCGTATTCGAAGAAGGTCTGCTGACGCTTGACGATGGCCTCGGCGACACGCTGTATGGTGGTGTAGCGCTGCTCCACATTGCGCACCAGCCAGCGGGCCTCCTGCAGTTCCTGCGCCATGGGGCTGCGGTCGTCCAGCCGGGCCCGCCGGAACAGGTCGGCATAGACCTGGTGCAGGCGGGCCTGCGGCATCGCGCTGCGATTGGGCACGACGCGCCAGCGCGAGCGCCATTTGTCGACGAACACGTCCGGCACCACATAGACCGGCGCCTGCCCGTCATAGCGGCGACCCGGCTTGGGGTCCAGATTGCGGATGAGCGCGCAGGCCTCGCGCAACGCGTCGTCGGAGCAGTTCAGCGCCCGCCGCAAGCCGGCGACGTCGTTCTTGGCGAGCCGGTCGATCTGCCCGCGCACGATATCCAGCGCCAGTCTGCGCAGCGACGCGTCGATGCCGGGCGCGGCCTCCAGTTGCAGCGCCAGGCACTCCGGCAGATCGCGCGCGGCCAGGCCCGGCACATCCAGTTGCTGCACCAGGCGCAGCGCCGCCAGCCATTCGCTGTCATCCGGCGGGGGGGTGAAATCGGCGCTCAGGGCATTGCACAGGTTCGCGGTCGGCGTGCGCAGATAGCCATCCTCGTCGAGCGCATCGATGATGAATTCGGCCAGCAACCGGTCGCGCGGCCCGAGCCGGTAGTTGCCCAGCTCCAGCGACAGCTTTTCGCGCATCGACACGGGCGCGCTGGCCCACTGGCTGAGGTCGTGGTCTTCGCCGTCGCCACGGGAAGGAACGGGATAGTCGCCCGAGTATTCGGGCGTGGTGGCGGGAGGTTCCAGGGTGACCTGCGTGGTCTCGCCCGCTGGTGTTTCGGGTTCGGACGGATCGCCGACGGGTGGCGCGGTGGGTTCAGTGGCGTCCTGCGCCGGGTCCGGCACTTGCTCCTCGACTTCCTCGAGAAACGGATTGCTCGCCAGTGCCAACTCGACGGCGGTGGTGAATTCGAGCGCCGACATCTGCAGCAGCTTGACGGACTGCTGCAACCGGGGAGCCAGCGTCATCTGCTGGCGCAGGCGCAATTCTTGCATCGGGTGTCCCAAGAAACTCTCCTGCAACGCGGGCCGCCGGAAGGGCGGCGCATTCCTGGAACGATGCAATAATCATGCCAAGCCGCCCAGCGGGCGGGAGCGCGGCTTGCGGCGCCTGCGGCGCCGGCCGGGTTTACAACAAGACGGTAAATATTGCGCCCGGGCGGGGGACGGAGCGATCCCGTCGCCGCCGCGCGCGCCGGTCCGCCGCTCAGGCGCCGCCCACATCCTTTTCGTAGACGTCCAAGCGGTTGTACAGCGTCTTCAGGCTGACACCCAGGGTTTCGGCCGTCAGGCGTTTGTCGCCGCCGTGATGGGCCAGGGTGGCGAGAATGAAGTCGCGCTGCGCGTTGCCCAGGGCGGTGCCCACCGGGAAGCTCAGGGCGCCGTCCTTGAACTCGGCGTGGGGCGCGGCGCGCGCGCGCGGCAATTCCGCGTCCAGTTCCTCGTCGCACAGGATGTAGGCGCGCTGCACGGCGTTGCGCAGCTCGCGCACATTGCCCGGCCATTCGTGCCGGCCGATGGCCTGCAGCATCCGTGGCGAAAATGTCTTGCCGGTGCCATGGCGGGCGTTCAGTTCATCCAGGAAGTGTCGTGCCAGCGTCACCGCATCGCCCTCGCGCTCGCGCAGCGGGGGCACGCGCAAGGGGATCACCAGCAGCCGGTGCAGGAAGTCCTGCCGCAGGCGGCCGTCAGCCACCGAGGCCGCCGGATCGCGATTGCTCGCGCACAGGATGCGCGCATTGGCCCGCAGCAGGTCGGTGCCGCCCACGCGCTGGTAAGTGCCGGTTTCCAGGACGCGCAGGAAATGCACCTGCATGTCGGGCGGCATTTCGGTCACTTCATCCAGGAACAGGGTGCCGCCGCTGGCCGATTCGAAGTAGCCGGCGTTCTGCGCCACGGCGCCGGTGAAACTGCCTTTTTCGTGGCCGAACAATTCGGCATGCGCCAGCGAACCGCTGATGGCGCCGCAGTTGACGGCGATGAAGGGATGGTCGCGGCGCTCGCTGGCTTCGTGGATGGCGCGCGCCACCACTTCCTTGCCGGCGCCGCTTTCACCGACGATGAAGACGCTGGCGTCAGTTTCGGCCGCCAGGCGTACCTGGGTGGCCAGCTTCTGCATCACGGGGGACAGGCCGGAAACGTTCATGATGCCATCCATGGTAGTGGGCGCTACGCGCCAGCGATGCGACCAGTTGCAAGTAATCGAAAACTTTAGTGGATCGTATCGAATATTTACGTCACGCCGCCGCAGCTTCGCTATGCTCGAACGTGGCCGCAGCGGCGCCAGGCGCCATTGCCCGGGCCCCAGGTTACAGGAGACGCCATGCCACACCTGCTGATCGTCGATGACGACGATGCCATTCGTGAAACCCTGGCCGAACTCGGTCGCGACAGCGGGTTCACGGTGGCGCTGGCCGCCAGTGTCAAGGACGCGCTGATCCAGCTCGAGCGCCAGGCGCCCGATCTGGTGCTGACCGACGTGCGCCTGCCTGGCGGCAGCGGCATGGACATCTTCAAGAATGTGGCGGTGGCCAGCGCCGAGGTCGTGGTGATGACGGGGCACGGCACCGTCGACAATGCCGTCCAGGCCCTGCGGCTCGGCGCCACCGACTATCTCGTCAAGCCGATCTGCATGGAGCGGCTGAACGGCATCCTGGCGCGCATCATGTCCAATACCGGCCGCGAACTGCCGGGCACGCCGTTCGAGGCGCCCGGCCGTTTCGGCAAGATGTACGGCAGCTCGGTCCCGATGCGCGAGCTGTATCGCCAGATCGGCCGGGTCGCGCCCACCGGCGTCACGGTGTTGCTGGTCGGCGAGAGCGGCACGGGCAAGGAACTGGCCGCCCATGCCATCCACGAATTGAGCACGCGGCGCCAGCGGCCGTTCATCGCGGTCAACTGCGGCGCGATTTCGCCGCACCTGATCGAAAGCGAGATGTTCGGCCACGAGCGCGGCAGCTTCACCGGCGCGGACCGCCAGCACAAGGGGTATTTCGAGCGCGCCGATGGCGGCACGCTGTTTCTGGACGAAGTCACGGAGATGCCGCTCGACCTGCAGGTCAAGCTGTTGCGGGTGCTTGAAACCGGCCAGTTCATGCGGGTCGGCACCAACCGCGAAATCGGTTGCGATATCCGCATCGTCGCCGCCACCAATCGCAACCCCGAACAGGCGGTACAGGAAGGCAAGCTGCGCGAGGACCTGTATTACCGCCTGAACGTATTCCCCCTGGAACTGCCGCCGCTGCGCGAGCGCGGCGAGGACATCCTGTTGCTGGCCGATCGCTTCCTGCAGACGCAGAACGAGGAGACCGGCCGCTCCAAGGCGTTTTCGGCGCGTGCCGCGGCGGCGCTGTCGCAATACGAATGGCCCGGCAATGTGCGCGAATTGAAGAACTTCGTGCGCCGCGCCTTCATCATGGCGGAAGGCGACGAACTCGATGCCGACCTGCTGGCGCCGCAGGTGTCGCCCAGCGGTGACGTGGCAGGCGGGCAGGTCAGCGTGCCGGTCGGGAAGACGTTGGCGGAAGCGGACCGCCGCCTGATCCTGGCCACGCTCGAGCGCTGCAAGGGCGTCAAGAAGCAGGCGGCGGCCGTGCTGGGCATCAGCCCGAAGACGCTCTACAACCGGCTCGAGGAGTATGCGGCGGCAGGCTACACGCTGCCCGGCGAGGCGCCGGCGGAAGGCGCGCGCTGAGGCCGCCTTCCGCCTCGTATCCCGCCGCTTCCCGTCACTTGCCGTGGCGGGTCTTCAGGTCGGCCAGGCAGGTGTCCTTGGCATTGCCGGACATTGCATCGCATTTTTCCTTGCCGACCTTGTAGTCGGCCTCGTTGCGCGCCTTGGCCGCGTCATGATTGGCTTCAGCCTTTTCCTTGCCGGCCTTGGCGTCGGCCCTGGCCTTGTCGCGAGTGGCCTGCGCCTGCTGCTCGCAGACGTCCTTCTGGTTGCCCTTCATCGCGTCGCACTGTTTCTTGTCCATCTTGTATTGATTGTCGATCTGTTCGTTGCTGCGCACGGCGGAGGAGGCGCCCGAGGCGGTCTGCGCGGCCGCGGGCAGGGCCAGCGCGGACAGGCCCAGCGCCGCGGCCGGGATGAGCGTCAGGGACAGGCGGATCTTGGACAGATTCATGGATGGCTCCTTCGGATGGGAATAGGGCGGGCCGGAAAATGGGCCGCCGTGCGCGGGTGAGCAAGCGGCGTGCCCGCCGCCGCCCAGGCACGCCACTTGCAGCGCAACTGCCCGACAGGGTGCCGTCCGCGGCATCCGCGACATCGGGAGATAGCCATGAGCAAAACCACCACCGCCCAGCCGCCCAGCCGCCGCGACCAGGATGACGCGACGGGCGCCGCGCGCCATTCCGGGGACATCGACGCCGGCAAAGCCAACACGCCGCAGGACGACACGGCGGCGGCTCACCGCAGCGGCCAGTTCGGGGCGGACCAACCCGGGCGCGATACGCCGGCGGCTCCTCGCCGCGCGGACAAGCATCCCCATCCGAAGGGGGCCGAGTATGAAGAAGGCGGCCAGTATCCCGGCACCCGCAAGCCCGGCGCGGGGCGGTGAGCGCGGCGCGGGTACGGCCGACGACCTTCAAGCCTCGTCGGCGGCGAGCCGGAACAGCAACACCACGCAATGCAGCGCGGCCAGGCCGACCAGGCCGTAGGCCACGCGGCCGGCCAGCGGCCAGGGCAGCATGCGCGCGAACACATCCAGGTTGACGGCCGCGATCAGGCCGCAGTTCAGGCCGCCGGCCACCAGCGTGACCAGGGCGGTCCAATCCAGCGGCCGCAGGCCGTGGCGGTCGCGGGCGCTGCCGGCAACGTTGTCGCCGTTCGTGGCAAAAGCGAGATCGTCGTCGTCGCCATAGGTTTGCATGTCGCACTCCGATGCCAGCGGCATGCGGGTCATGCGCCGCCGGCGGTGGTGCCGCTTCGCGGCGCGGGATGGCTTGCGCGCCGCAACCGCGGCCGGCAACCACCACGCTTTCCCCGGTGGCGATGCAGCAAGCGGCGTGCCGCGCACCCGGCCGGGCATGCCAATTGCTGCCGGCAGGCATGGCCGATGGCGGGCCGGAGCTGATAGGAGATTGCCATGTCCCTGATTGTTGCCGCGCGCTTCCAGACGTTCGACGAGGCGACCGAGGCGGCGCAGCGCCTGCGTCTCGAAGGATTCTCCGAGGACGAGCTGCACACGTTCTACATCAACACGGCGGGCGAGCATGCGCGCTTTCCGCTGGGCGGGGATCGCGTCGCGGATCCGGATGCCCGCGGCGCGCACCTGGGCGCGCTGGCGGGCGCCGCGGTGCTGGGGTTGCTGCTGGCGTTGGCCGGCGGCCTGGTGGCCCTGTGGTCGGGCGCCGCGACGCTGGTGGTGATCGTGGCGGCCGGCGCGGGAGCCTATATCGGCGCCCTGGCCGGCGCGTTGCGGGTGGCGGGCAAGAACCGCCGGCGCCCGGCAAGGACGGCGCCCGAACCCGCCGAGGCGCATCCGGCCCTGCGACAGGCTGGGGTGATGCTGGCGTTGCCCGTGTCGCCGGAGCGCGAAGCCCTGGCGCGGCGGGTACTGCGCGAGGCGGGAGGGCACGATATCGAACGCGCCCAGGGCCGCTGGCAGGACGGCAAGTGGCAGGACTTCGATCCCCTGAAGCCGCCGCGCCACGTCGAGGCGCCGTCGGTGGCGCCATGAGCCGCCGATGGCGGCAAGGAGACGCAGATGAATCACAGAACCCTGCTGCAAGCGCTGCTTGCCGCTTGCCTGTTCATGCTGCTGGTCGCGCCCCTGGCTGCCCGCGCCGCGCAGTTGTCGCCGGCGGACAGCCACTTCCTGCAGGCGGCCGCGGCCGCCGATGCCTTTCAGCTGCAGGCGGCGCGCCTGGCCAGCGAACGCGCGGCCAGCACCGAAGTGCGGGCCTTCGCCGAGAAGATGCGCTCGAGCTACCAGGAACGGGATGCCGGCCTGCGGCAACTGGCGCGATCGAAGCGGATCACGCTGCCGGCCAAGGCGGAGCCCGGCGATCAGCGCGCGCTGGAAGCGATGGCCGGCAAGACCGGAGAAGCGTTCGACAGCCTTTATATCGAGCAGGTAGCGCTGCTGGCCCATGAGAAGTGCGAGCGTCTGTATCGCACCGCGGCCGAGCAAAGCGCCGATGCCCAGGTGCGTGATTTCGCCCTGCGCCATCAGCCGGTGCTGGCCGACCAGCTTGCGCTGGCGCGCGCGCTCAAGCGGGATCCGGCGGCGCGTCCGGACGCGGCGGCGCCGCCTGCCCGACAGGGCGAACCCCCGCCGGTGTCGCCTGCCGAGCGCAGCGCGCCCGCCTCGGTGGCCCCGGAGACGGTGGCGCCACAGAAATAGGCCAGTCCGCAGGCGCAGGCTGGCCGCGGCCTCAGTCGCCCGCGCTGCCCGTGATGGGAAGCACGATGCCGGTGATGTAGCTGGAGCAGGCCGGCGCCGCCAGGAACACATAGGCGGGCGAGATTTCCTCGGGCTGGGCCGGCCGGCCCAGTTCCGTGTCCTGGCCGAAAGACGGGATTTCGTCGGCGTCGCGGTCGGCGGGATTCAACGGCGTCCAGACCGGTCCCGGCGCCACCGCATTGACGCGGATGCCCTGGCTGGCCAGGTTCGACGCCAGCGAGCGGGTGAATGCATGAATGGCGCCCTTGCTGGTGGAGTAGTCCAGCAGGCCGCCGCTGCCGCGCAGGCCGGTGACCGAGCCGGTGTTGATGATGGCGGCGCCCGCGCGCAGATGGGGCAGGATCGCGCGCGCCATGTAGAAATAGCCGTAGATGTTGGTGCGCAGGGTCTTGTCCCACTTTTCGTCGCTGATGGCCGACAGCCCTTCGTCGTGCTGTTGGTACGCGGCGTTGTTCACCAGCACGTCGAGCCGGCCAAAGGCTTGCGCCGCCTGTTCCACGGCCCGGTCGCAGAAAGCCGATTCGCGCACGTCGCCCGCGATCAGCAGGCAGCGCCGGCCTTCGGCCTGCACCGCGCGCTCGGTTTCGCGGGCGTCCTCGTGTTCGTTGAGATAGATGATGGCGACGTCCGCGCCTTCGCGCGCGAACAGCACGCTGACCGCGCGGCCGATGCCCGAATCGCCGCCGGTGACGATGGCCGCCATGCCGGCCAGTTTGCCGCTGCCCTGGTAGCCGGGCGCCAGATACTGAGGCCGCAGCGCCATGCGCGCTTCTTCGCCAGGCTTGGGCAGGTGCTGGGCCGGCATGGGCGGCGTCGGATGGGGTCGCGAGCCAGGCGCGGCGTCGTCGGATTGCGTCATGCGGATCTCCCTGGATGGCGGGCGCCGGTGCGCCCTCGGGCCATCCCGAGCAACTGCCATGCCCGCGCGCGCCGCCGGCGCGCGCGGGCGACCCGCCTGCCTTACTGGCGGCCCACCACCACGCCGAACAGGAATGCCGCGCCGGCCACCAGGCCGATCGCCTGCCAGGGACGCGCATGGATGTACTGCTCGGTGCAGTCGATGGTCTCGCGCACCATGTCCTGGGCGCTGTCGGAGGCGTTGCGCAGGCTGTGGCGGGTATCGCGCAACTGCTCGGCCAGCCGCGCCTTCAGGGCCTCCAGGTCGGTGGCCGAGGCGTCGCTGAGGGTGGCCTCGAGATCGTCGATCCAGCTTTCGGGGTGACGGCGGCGGCGCGCGCCGCGGTCGTCGGGGCCGTTCTCGGGAAAGTCCGAGGGCGCGGGGGTATGGTTGTTGGCCATGGGAAGCTCCTGGAGTCTGCGTTGGCGAAAACATGGCCGCGTTCCGTCGCGGGCGCGGCGCATGGAGAAAAGGCTGGCATGTATCGGCCCCGTAGGGATCTTGCATTGCATCTCGTTGTGAATGTTCGTTTTACCGTGAACCGGCGCTCCTGCGGGTCCTGCCACATCCGCTTGCAATTTGAGCCGTGCGCGCATGCTGTCCAGGTGGCGCATGCCGTAGCATGGATCGGACCATAGCGGATTTATCGGGAGCGTTTCGCATGACTTCATCCAAGACCTCCACGCCATCATCATCCCCTGGCAAGCCCCGCGCCGAACGGCAGGCGCGCAGCGGCGCCGCGGCTGCGGCTTCAGGCAAGGTATTGCCGCCGCAGTCGCCGGTCGACGTGCCGCGCCAGCCCCCCAGGCCTGACGCGGCCACCCCGGACGAAGCCGCCCGCGACGGCCGCCGGGTGGCCGACGACCAGACCGAATCCAACTGGGCCGACAACGCCCAGCCGCAACCGCGCGCCAAGAACGCCCGCTCGTCGATTCTCTGAGCGACCCCGGCCAGGGGCCGCTCAGGCGTCCCGCAGGAAGGCCAGCAGCCGCCGCTCGTCGGCATTCAGGCCGCGCGGCCGCGCGGGCGCGGCGGCGCGCGGCGGCAGTCGCCCCGCCAGATATTCTTCGATGATCGATGGATGCACGTAGCAGGCGCGACAGACCGCCGGCGTATTGGCCAGCCGTCGCGATACTTGCTTGATGACGTCCACCACTGCCTGCCGCGCCTGCCGTTCATCGACCCAGGGGCGCGCCTGCAGCGCCGCGAAGGCCAGCACGGAACCCGCCCAGGTCCGGTAGTGCTTGGCGCTGAAATCGGCGGCGCCGGCTTCCCTCAGATAGGCATTGACCGCTTCCGAATCGATGCCATGGGCCTCGCCGGTTTCGTCCAGGTACTGGAACAATTGCTGGCCGGGGATCTCCAGGCAGCGCTTGGCCACCCGGGCGATGCGCCGGTCTCTTACCGTCACGTCATGCGCCACGCCGCTCTTGCCACGGAATCGGAAGCGCAGGCGGTCGCCACTGACGCTGGCGTGGCGTCGCGTCAGGGTGGTCAGGCCGTAGGAGCGATTGGCGCGCGCATATTCACGCGTGCCGATGCGGATCAGGGTGTCGTCCAGCAGGCGCACCACCGCGGCGATCACTTTGGCCCGAGGCAGGCCCGGCATCAGCAAGTCGTGCTGCACCCGGCGCCGGATGCGGGGCAGCTGCAGGCCGAACGCGCCCAGGCTCTGGTATTTGTCGGCGTCGCGCAACCGTGCCCAGGCGGGGTGGTAGCGATATTGCTTGCGGCCACGCGCATCGCGTCCGGTCGCCTGCAGATGGCCATGCGGCAATGGGCAGATCCAGACATCTTCGTACGCCGGCGGGATCGCCAGGGCGCGGATGCGCGCCAACTCCGCCGCGCGGGTGATGCGCCTGCCATGCGTATCCAGGTAATGGAAGGTCGCGCCGTTGACCCGCACCCGGGAATAGCCGGGCCCGGTGTCGTCCATATAGACCAGCGCGTCATCGGCGCCGCGCTCGGGCGGCGCGGGGCTGCGGTTTGCCATGGGCCCTCCTGCAGGTGGCGCCGGCCTGGAGCAAGCCGCGTGCCCGGCCCGCCGCGGGGCCGCGGCAAGTCACTGGCGAACGGGCACGCCGCTTGCTGAGGGATGTCTTGCCGCAAACCGGGAGTATTGAATGACACAGACACTACAGGACTTCAACGTCGCCATTCTGGTGATGGACGGATTTGAAGAGGTGGAGCTGACCGACCCGCGCGACGCCTTGCGCGCGCAGGGAGCGCGCACCGTCATCGTGTCGGCGCGGCACGGCGACGTGCAGGGCATGCGCCACCACGACAAGGGCGAGCGCGTCCAGGTGGACCTGACGTTCGCGCAAGCGCGCGCGGAAGCGGATCGGTTCGATGCCGTGCTGCTGCCGGGCGGCGTGGTCAACGCCGACGAAATCCGCCTGCATCCCGACGCGCGCGAGCTGGTGCGCGCCCTGCACGAGGCCGGCAAGCCCGTGGCGGTGATCTGCCATGGCGCCTGGCTGCTGATTTCGGCGGGCCTGGTCAAGGACCGCAAGATGACCAGCTGGCCGTCGCTGGCCGACGACCTGCGCAATGCCGGTGCGCAATGGGTGGATGAGGAAGTGGTGGTGGATGGCCGCTGGATCAGCAGCTGCAAGCCGGACGACATCCCCGCATTCAATCGGGAACTGCTGCGCGTTTTTGCGCTGGCGCGCCCCTGAGCGCCAGCGTGTCCAGAGGGGAGCGGACCGGGAACCGCCCGGCCGCGCGACCCGCAGCGTATTTACAGGAGAGCGCCATGCCAGACCATCTGTATTTGCACGTTCCGCCGAAGCCGGAGCCGATTCCGCCAGGCTCGCCGCCGGGCGACCTGCCGGTCGATCCGGACACCGATGAGCCCGAGGTCGACCTGCCGCCGCTTGAACCGCCGCCCGCCCGGGGCAAGACCGCCACGGTCCACTGAGCGCGCGGGCCGCGCTTGAACCAAGAACAAACGGAGCCATCATGTCTACCATTCTGCTGATCGTCCTGATCCTCCTTCTCATCGGTGCCGTGCCCGCGTGGCCGTACAGCCGGGGCTGGGGCTATTACCCCAGCGGCCTGCTGGGGATCGTGCTCATTGTGTTGATCGTGCTGCTGCTGACAGGACGCCTGTAGCGCGGCGTCCCGGGCGCGTCCGCCCCTGCGGGAGCAGGGGCGGGCCGCCGCCAACCCGCCCCTGGACGGGCCGTGCGGCGTGCGCGCGGCGCGACGGCCGGCTCAGGCTTGCCGCGCCGCGCGTGCGCGCGCCTGCGCCGCCTGCCGGCCGCGATGCTGCAGCCGCCGGCGGCTGATCCAGATGATCACCCCGGTCGCGAAGAACAGCAGCGGCAGCAGGCCGAGCACCGCCGTCAGGATGCGGGTCGGCAAGCCGTAGAGGCTGCCTGAGTGCAGCGGGAACATCATCGCCAGGAAGCGTTGCGCGGCCGTGCCTGAAATGGGGTCGGCCGCCGATACCAGGGCGCCGTTGCGCATGTCGATGAACATGCGCAGGGTGCCGACCGGCTGCCAGTCATCGGCGCGGCGCACGCGCGCCTGGTAGACGCCGCGCGCCGGATCGCGCCGCAGCATCACCAGGGTGGCGTCGGCCGGCGCCAGGCCGCGCGCCCGGGTCGCGGCGCCGTCCCAGCCGATCTCCGGTTCGGCCGGACCCAGCGCCGGCAGAACGGCGGCGCGCGCATCCACCGGCACCGTGGCCACGCTGGCGACCAGTTGCCGGCCCAGTTGCGGCAGGCCCAGGAAAAACCCGGTGCCCGCCACCACCAGCAGGAATAGCGCGGCTATCAGCCCGGCGGCGCGATGCAGTTCGTAGCTGGTGCGAAAGGCGCCGACGCCGCGCGTCACGGTCACCGAGCGACGCCAGTGCCCGGGCCGGGGCCACGCCAGATAGATGCCGGCCGCCAACAGCGCCAGCCATGCCAGCGCCAGCCAACCCAGGATTTCGCGGCCGGTCTTGCCTTGCAACAGCGTCATGTGCCAGCGCAGCAGCAATGGCATCACATGGGCCCGGTCCAGCGCGACCGCATCGCGGTTGCGGCTGGCCAGCAACTGGCCGGAGCAGGCGTCCACGCCCGCCTCGTTGTCCGCGGTCGCGTCGTGCCTGAATTGCACTCGATAGCTGTCGCCCGCAGCCTGGGGCAGGGTGATGGCGCCGATCTCGGCGCCGGGCCAGGCTCGCTGGACCGCGCCGGCGGCGGCCGAAGGGGGCTGCGCGGTGTTGCAGGCGCCGGCCGTGTTGCGCAGCATGCGGGCATTCAACCATCCATCCAGTTCATGATCGAAGGCCAGCAGGCTGCCGCTCAGGCCCGCCAGGACCAGCACCACGCCCAGGACCAGGCCCGTCCACCGGTGCAGGAATGACACGGCGGTGCGCAGGGATTTTCGGAGCTTGGCTTTCATGGCGCGGTCGATGGCGGGGGAGGCGGGTGGCGCGCAATTGTACCGAGGCGTAAGATCTGCTGGCGCTTTTTGGCGCCATCGAGTTTTCACTGCCTCCCACCTGTAGCGACATGAAGATCCCCTTGTTGATATTGATAGACAGCGTGCACGATTTTCTGCCCGCGATCGAAGACCGTGGCTTTCGCTGCATCCTCGCCACCACGCCAGAGGAACGCGCCCGCGCCATTCGTGACCATGCGGACGAGATCCGGGTCGTGCTGACCCGCGGGGCCACCGGCTTTCGCGCCGACGAGATGGCGGCGCTGCCCCGGCTGTCGTTGATCTGTTCGCTGGGCGTCGGTTTCGAGAACATCGACCTGGCCGCCGCTCGCGCGCGCGGGGTGCAGGTCACGCATGGTCCCGGCGCCAACGCCACCTCGGTGGCCGACCATGCCATGGCCCTGCTGCTGGGCGTGGCGCGGCACCTTCCGCAGGCCGACGCCTGGGTGCGCCAGGGACACTGGAGCGGGTTCATGGGACCGCAGGTATCGGGCAAGCGCCTGGGCATCCTGGGCCTGGGCAGCATCGGCCTGGAAATCGCCCGGCGCGGCGCCAATGGCTTCGGCATGACGGTGGGGTATTACAGCCGGCGGGCGCGGCCCGATTGCGGTTATGCGTACTACGACAGCCCGAGGGCGCTGGCCGAGGCCAGCGATTTTCTGGTGGTCGCCACGCCCGGCGGCGCCGAAACGCGCCACCTGGTGGACGCCGCGGTGCTCGACGCGCTCGGGCCGCAAGGCTATCTGGTGAACATCGCCCGCGGTAGCGTGGTCGATACCGATGCGCTGATCGCCGCGCTGGCCGGCCGCCGTATCGCCGGCGCCGGATTGGACGTGGTGGAAGGCGAGCCGGTGGTGCCGCCGGCGCTGCTGGCGCTGGACAACGTGGTGTTGACGCCGCACAGCGCCGGACGTTCGCCCGAGGCGGTGTCGGCGACGGTGGCCCTGTTCCTGGAAAATGCCGGCGCGCATTTCGCCGGCCAGGCCGTGCTGACGCCGGTGCCCCCGCCTCGCGGCTGACGCGGCGCGGGCGCGCGGCCCGGGATCAATGCGAGAACATGATCGGCACGGTCATGCTCTTGAGGATCGACGCGGTGGCGCCGCCCATCGCCCATTCGCGGAATTTGCTGTGGCCGTAGGCGCCCATGACGACCAGGTCGGCGCTGTAGTCGGCCGCCGCGTTCAGGATGGTGCCGCCCACGCCCACGCCCTTGATGTCGCGGCGCGCGTGATCCGGAGCCGGCATGCCCTGGGCGATGCAATAGGTGGCCAGGTCCTCGAACGGCACCGCTTCCTCCTTGCGGGTGGCGGCGCCTTCGTCCATGGTCAGCACCACCAGATGCGCGGCCAGGCGCAGCAGCGGCGCGGCATCGGCCAGCGCCCGCGCGGCCTCGCGGCTGCCGTCCCAGCAATACAGGACGCGATCGCCGATCACGGGGAAGTCGCCGCTGGACGGCACCACCAGCACCGGCCGGCCGGCGGCCAGCAGCGTTTGCTCGACGAATTCGTTTTCGTGCGCGGCCTCGATGTCCTCGCGGTTCTGCTGGCTGACGACCAGCAGATCGCTGGTGCGGCCAAGCAGCGCCACGCTGGCGCTGGGCGAACTGGCGCCGGCGCGCACCACGGCCGGCACGTCGGCCGCGGCGGCGGCTTCGAGGAAGGCGTTCTGCACCGCGCCGCGATTCTGCGCCTGCAGGTCACGCATCACATCGAGGGTCCGCGACATCATCACGGATTCACCGTAGTAATACTGCAGGGGCGCGGAACTGGCGTAGATGCCGACCAATTCGGCCTTGTGGCGCCTGGCCAGGGCCAGGGCCACCGCGGTGCGGCGGGGGCAATCGAATCCGTGGTCCAGGTGGACGGAAATGCGGCGGTACATGGCGGCCTCCTTTTGAGTGCGGTAGGCCTCCATCGTTGCGCGTTCCCGCGCCAACGCCCTTGATGGGCGTCAACCGGTCCGCAGTTTGCAAGCGTTGCCGCAACCCGCGGGCGCGGCGGCGCCGGGATCAGGCCTGCTGCACCCGGTCGCGCAGTTGCCGCACCTGGCGCGCCTGCTGCGCGATGCGTTCGAGCGGCCCGGCCAATGTGGGCGCGGCCGCGGCCACCGCGGCGGGCAAGGCCAGCTGGCGGATGGCGACGGCCGGTTCGGGTTCCTGCGGATGCAGCGCATGCGCCAGCGCCAGGCCGTAGTCGCGCAGGGCCGGCGCGGCAGGGCTGTCCGGGGGCAGCGGCGGCTGGATCTCCAGCACCGTGCCGGCCGCGGTCACCCGGCGCATCGCGTTCAACAGATTGACGGCGGTATCCACCTTGCGGTCGCGATGCACGGGATTCTGTTGCAGCCGCTGCAAGGACGCCTCGGCGTTGTCCGCCGACAGGCAGGCCTGGCGGCGCAGGCCCACAATGTCGCCGGCCGCCCCGGCGCCGCTCTTGGCGCGGATCAGCGCCAGCGCGTAGGCGGCATGGTGTTCCAGCGCGCGGCTGAGCGCGCCCGCCAGTTGGCGGGGTTCCTTTTCGGGCCATACCAGGAAACCGACCAGCAGCGCCAGCACCCCGCCCAGGACACTGTTGAAGGCCCGCAGCGCCGCCAGCATCGGTTCGTAGATGTCCGGTTGCTGGATGTGGCTGACCAGCACGAACTGCGAGGTCAGGAAGAACGTGAACAAGGCATAGTGGACAGTGCGCGCGGCGAAGGTGCCGAGCGCGATCGGCAGCACCGCCAATGCCACCGACAGCGGCGTGCTTAGCAGCAGTCCCAGCAGCGACGCGCCGATGGCGCCGGCCACGCTGCCGATCACCCGTTCGAGCGTGCGGCGCCAGGTGCCGGCGAAATAGGGTTGCAGGATGAACACCAGCGTCAGCGACATCCAATAGCCGTGATTGACCTCGAAGGTCCTGGACAGCGCCACCGCGATGGTGGCGCCGATGCCCACGCGCAAGGCATGACGAAACGCGTCGGACTCGAAACGCAGGTTCTGCCGCAGGCTGCGCCACGCCAGCCGGGCCGGCGTGGCCGCGCGCGCCGCCGGCGCGGGCGCGACCGGGGCCCCGTCCCGCTCGAACAGCGCCTGCGCGATCGACTGGGCGGTCTGTTGCAGGCGGTCCAGGACCGGCACCATGGTCGCCAGGTCGGGGGCATGGGCCATGGCGGCTCCACGCAGCTCGTGCAGGCCGGCGCCGAAGTGGGCCAGCCGTTCGCGCAGGCATTCGGCCTGGCGCGCGTCGCCGACGTCCGAGGTGCTGGCGATGGCGTTGGCGACGCTGGCGTAGCGATGGAAGGCGTGCGACAGGTGGGCGCCGGCGGCGCGGCCGAGCCAGCGCGGCGCGTTCGACTCCAGCAGGTCGGCGGCGGCCACCAGGGCGATGAAGCTGTCTTCGGCGCTGTCGAGCAGATAGAACAATTGCTGGGCGCGGGTGCGCCGCGACGGGCGCGCATCCTGCACCTCGCGGATGCGCACGCGCGCCGCTTCCAGCGCGGCCCGCAGTGCGCTGCGCTGGGGCCGGGTGACCGCGCTCCAGGCTTGCGGACCGGCGGCCGGCGCCAGGCCCGAATACATGCGGGCCAGCGCGTCGGCGAAATCGGCCAGGCCGCGATAACAGTGCGCGACCGCGTGGGTCGCGTCCTTCCAGGGACGGCGGCGCCACACCAGCGCGGTCATCAGGATTGCCCACAGCGCGCCGGCCACGAAGAACAAGGTGTACGACAGGCTGGCGGCAAGCGTGGGCGCGGGCAATTCAGCCGCCACCACGAAGCCGGCCGACAGCAGGGTGCCGACAATGGCGGCCGCCGGCCCAAGCACGCGCAGCAGGCCGCCGAAGGTGCAGCAGGCGAAGGTCAAGGGCAACAACAGCCACAGGTGACCGGCGCTGGCGCTGGCCAGGAAGCAGAACAACGCCCCGATCAGGCCCAGCGCCAGCATCGAGCCGGCGCGCTGGCGCAAGGGCCCGCCAGGATCGCCGAAGCAGGCCCAGAACGCGGCGATGGCGGTCCAGCCCAGCCGCGGCTCGTGCGCGAGCACGGCCAGGATCACGGGCGCGGCGCTGATGGCGGCGGCTTGCAGGGCATCCAGCCAGAGGACGTGGCGCAGCGAAAGGCGCCAACGGGATAGCAGGGTAGTCACGCGGGAAACCACGAATGGACGATAGTCCGCAATGGCGGAAAAGGCGCAACGCTACCATGTCGACAAGGCGAAATCGCAAAGAAATATTCGAGCGTCCGAATAATGCGATTTTCATGAATCCTTCGCCTTGAATACTACTGGTTACATATATGTGACTTTGGCGCCGCACAGGCGCAGAATTGCCTGGAGTAAATGCGCAAAATCGCATAAAAAAACATTGGCGATCGAATACGCTGGGTAGTACACGAGCCGGAAAGCATATTCCTGCAGGCCGAATGTGAATACTCATGTCCAATGCGCCCCGTTATGCGCCCGGACAGCGCAGGTCATATTCCGGGGTGCTTCAGGAGCGAACATGACGCCAACCGACGAGGCTTCCACAAGCTCGGTGGTGAGCGACCAGGAAGTCGCCGCCATGATTACAGGCAAAGACGGCCTGCGGGTGTTGCTGCAACCGCAGGTCGACCTGCTGACCGGCCGCATCGTGTCGGCCGAGGCGCTGGCGCGCTGGCAGCATCCCAAGCTGGGCATCGTGATGCCCGCCGAGTTCGTGCCCGCCGTCAACCGGCTCGGGCTCGACAGGACGCTGTTCGAGCGGGTCGCGCAGCGCGTCATCGACATGTTGCAGACCATGCGGCGCGCCGGCATGGCGATTCCCATTGCAATCAATGCCCCGGCGTCGACGCTGTCGGACGAGCGCGCGGTCGAATTCCTGCTGGGCCGCATCCATGCCGCCGAACTGCCGGCTTCGCTGCTGCGGGTCGAGTTGACCGAAGACCAGCCCATCAAAGAACTGGAGGCGTTGCGCGCGACCCTGGAAAAGCTGGAACAGGCCGGTTGCGAGGTCAGCCTGGACGATTTCGGCACCGGCCATGCCTCCCTGAAACTGCTGTCGGCCATTCCGTTGTCCGAGGTCAAGATCGACCAGTATTTCGTCACCCGGATGCGGCGCAGCGCGGTGGCGTTCGAGGTGCTGCGCACGGCCGCGGAACTGGCCACGCGGATGGGCTGGCGGGTGGTGGCCGAGGGCGTCGAGAACGTTGCCGACATTCCCGCCCTGCGGGCTGCCGGCTGCCGCTACGGGCAGGGCTACGCCCTGGGCCGGCCGATGCCGCTGGATGACCTGATGACGCGGTTGCGTGTCCAGCGCGACCGAGGCGAACCGCTGGCCGCGCCCGCCACCTATGCCTCGGCCTGGCTGGACGCCTTCGATCCGCAGGACGCCGAGGCCGGCCTGCCGGCGCACGTCACCACGCAATAAGGCCGCGGCAGTCGCGCCGCGTCCGGTCTTTCCCGCGCCTGCGCGCCGTGCCGCCTTTTCTGCCCACTGCCGCCAAAATTCCCCACAGCCGCTGACGGCGCAAGGGGCGGGGGGCCGGGCACGCCAGTTGCTGGCAAGTCCCTGGCGGAATGGTTCCGCCTCTCAGGAGACTTGCGATGGCAAACCCCAATCAGCCCGACCAGCAAAAGCAGCAGCAAAAGCAGCAATCCCAGGAAAATCCGCAGCACCGCGACCGTTCTCAGGAGCAGCAGCCTGGCGGACAGCAGGTGGACAAGGACCGTGGCCAGGGCCAACAGCCGGGCCAGCAGGGCGGCCAGCGTTCGCAGACGCAGCGTTGACACCCTGAACCGGGTATACCGGCTTTTGCGGAACAAGCCTGGCACAGGCCGGTGCGCCCACCGGCGCACTTGAGTCGTGACGATGCCCGCGCAACCCGTACTGCGCGGGCATCGTCTTGTCCGCGAGCACCGTGCCGCCCTGGATGGTCCACGCATACCGGTGATGCCATCCGCCTTGCGCCATGCGCGGCCCGTCGTTAAGGTGCCAGGGCAGGGCCGCTCCAAGGCCCGCCGCCGCGCGATCGCGCAGCGGCCATCGACAGAACGAGACACTCCATCGCCATGAATGCCGCCACGCCGCGCCGCCGCTCGCTCCTGGGCAAGGTCCTCGTCATCCTCCTGGCGGCCGCCGTGCTGCTGGCCGTGCTGGCCTGGGTCGGCACCCGGGTGGCGGAGCGGCGCATCGCCGGCCTGCTGGGGCCGCGCGCGCAGGTTGGCGAGGTGCGGCTGGGCTTCAACGAGGTGGTGTTGACGGACGTGAGGATTGCCGGCGCCGCGGGCATGGCGCCAGCCAGCGCGCGGCGGGTGGTGGCGGAACCCGAATGGCGCTCGCTGCTGGGGCAGGTCGCCGTCTTTCGCCGCATCACCGTGCAAGGTTTCGATTTTGCGGTGCTGCGCGGCGCCGACGGCGACATGCAGATTTCGCCGGCGTTGCAGGCCGCCCTGCGTGAAGGTCACGGCGGCGACGCTGCGGCGCGGGGCCGGCGGCCGCTGCGGGCCGATGCCGTCATCCTGGAGGAAGGCCGGCTGGATTTCATCGACGCCGCCGTTGCCACGCCGCCGCATCGCATTGCCTTCGACCACGTCTCGGCGCGCCTGCAACCGCTGGTGTTGCCCGCCAACGACCAGCGCAGCGACATCACGTTCCAGGGCGCGGTGCGCGACAACCGCGGCGGCGCGTCCACGGTGCAGGCCAAGGGCACATTGACGCTCGGCGGCAGCGATGCCGACATCACGGTGGCGGTGCGCAACATGGACGTCCGTCACGCCGCGCCATACCTGGCTGGCAACGGCGCGGGATCGCTGTCCGGCGGCGCGATGGACCTGGACATGCGCACCACCATCGCCCGGCGCCAACTGGAGGCGTCGGGCGTGGTGGCGTTGCGCGACCTGGCATTCAGCGGCGACGGTTCGCTGTTTTCGTTGCCGCGCAAAGCCGTGCTGGCGGCGCTGGAAAATCGCAAGGGGGTCCTGCGCATGGAATTCAAGCTTTCCGGCAGCCTGGACAACCCCAAGTTTTCGGCCTCGCGCGGGTTCGCCGCGCAGATCGCGCGCGGCTTCGGCCGCGCCATCGGCGTGGGGGCCGAAGGTGCGGCCGGGGGCGTTGCCGGCGCGGTGAAAGACCTGGGCGACGCGATTTCCGACCTGTTCACCCAATGAGTCAGAAGCGGTAGTTCGCGCTCAATTCCACCCGGCGGCCTTCGCCCAGCAGCCACTGCGTCTGGTTGTAGTAGGCCGTCTCGGCGTACTGTCGATCGAACACGTTGAATGCCCGCAACGCCAGGCTCAGGTCGCGGCGCGGCTCCCATTGCAGGGCCAGGTTGGTGGTGGTATAGCCGGCCATTTCCAGCCGGTTGGCGGCGTCGGCGTAGCGCTTGCCGACGTAGCGCAGGCCTGCGCTGGCGGTCCATTGCGGCGCGAATTTCCAGCTGAGCCAGGCGTTGGTGACGCGTTGCGGCACGTCGGTCGGCACATTGCCGGCGCGCGACACGGCGACGCCGTTGACCGATTCGCTGAAATCGTCATAGCGAGCCCGCAGCACGGCCGCGTTCAGGTCGACACGCCAAGCCGGCGTCAGTTCGACCCCCAGCGTGGCTTCCAGGCCGCGCGAGGACTGCTTGCCGACCTGGATGCGCAACGCGGGGTCATTGGGATCGCGGCTCACCAGGTGATCCTTGCGGATATGGTAGGCGGCCAGGGTCCACTGGCCCTTGTCGTCCCAGAACGTCTGCTTCAGGCCGACTTCCACCTGGCGTCCCTTGGACAACTCGAAGTCCTTGTTCGCCGGCGACAGCAACAACAGGCTGCCGACCGGGTCGGCGGCTTCGGCATACTGGCCGTAGACGGACAGGGTGGGCAGCAGGTCGTAGACCGTGCCGACGCGCCAGCCGACATTGTTGAACGTGGTGTCGAAGGCGGTCTGGCCGGCCACCAGGTCGCGCCGCTTCAGGTCGATGTGGTCATAGCGCAAGCCCGCCAGCACCGACCAGCCGGGTGTCAGCATCAGCCGGTCTTCGGCGAACAGGGCGTACTGGTCGGCGGTGTTGCGGTAGCGCGGCGTGGTGCCGGCGAGGTTGATGAAGCGGCCGTGGTCGACATCGTACGGATCCACCAGCGAGGTGCCCGAGTACGGCGAATTGTTGGTGTGCTTGAACGAGGCGTGGTTCAGCTCGAATCCGACCGCCACTTTGTTCGCAAGGCCGAAGAGATGGCCGTCGAAGGCGGCGTCGGTGACCGTGCCGACCTGCTGCTGGTCGTGGCGGATATCGGTGTACGCGCTGCGCTGGATCAGGCCGCTGGCGGGTTGCCAGGTGTAGTTCTCGGCGTCGCGATAGTCGCGGTCGCTGCCGATGTAGTAGACGCGGCTGCGCACGCGGGCTGCCGGGTTGGGCGACCATTCGGCCTTCAGCTCGGTGCGGTTGTCGCGGTAGATGATCTTGCTGTCGGCCACGTTGTAGTTCTGGCGCCGCAGGCCGTAGTCGATCCTGCCGTCGATCAGCGGGGTGCCGAAGTAACGTGTCGGCTCCTGCCAGGCGTAGGCCTGTGTCAGCGTGAAATTCAGGTCGGGCGAGACGTCCAGGCGCAACGCCGCGGTCACGGCGAAATCGCGCGAGTCGCCCAGGCTGAGGCCGGAATCGGTATGGTTGCCGCTGATGTCGAGCCGGTACGACCACTTGTCATCGAGCGCGCCGCCACTGCCCAAGCCCAGGCGCTGCGTGTCGTGGGTGCCGACGGTGGTCTGGATTTCGTTCTCGATCGGGCCGCGGGTCGGCTTCTTGGGAATCACGTTGACCACGCCGCCGATGGCGCCCTCGCCGTACAGCACCGAGGCCGGGCCGCGCAGGACTTCGATGCGGTCGACTGCCCAGGGATCGTAGAGGAAGGTCTGGCCGACGCCGCCGAACTGGCGCACGCCGTCGTACAACTGCGCAACGGAGTTCGAATCGGTGAAACCGCGCGACGACAGCGACGAGCCGCCGTTGCCGGGATGGCGCATGGCGCTGAGGCCGGCGGCCTGCGTGATGGCATCGGTGACGGTGACCGCGCCGCGCGCGCGCAGTTGTTCGTTGTCCAGGATTTCGATGCTGGCCGGGGTATCGAAAGGCCGCAGGCCCAGCAGCGTGCCCGTGCTGGCCGGCTCGAGCAGGGTGGGCGCGGGAGCATCGGCGGACACGGCGATGGCGGGCAGGGTGGCGACGTCGCGCGGCGTGGACGCAGCGGCGGGTGAAGAAGAGGGAGGCGTGGATTGCGCCTGCGCGACGGGGGCGCAGGCGAGCGTGGCCCAGACGGCCAGGCGCCGTGTCAGGACGCGCGGCGTCCTGGCGGGGGAATGGAACATGGAATTTCT
>NZ_QHHO01000046.1:659116-745477 GCF_003184165.1 Achromobacter sp. RW408 | reverse complement strand
TGTTCGCCCCCGCCCTTGCCTGGTCCGGCCACCTGCGCCGCCGTCTCGATGCCCATCCGGACCTGGCCGCGTGGCTGGAAGACGCCGTACGGGAACCCGTCACGCGGGAACGGCTGGCGCACTGGCAGGCCGAGCTGGCCGGCCCCGGCGCGCCGGACATCCTGCCGGTGGAATTGTGCCGCCAGGTGCTGCGCAAATTGCGCGAGCGGGTCTTCAGCACGCTGATCGTGCGCGACCTGACCGGCCAGGCGCCGCTCGAGGAAGTGGTGGGCGCGATGACGGCGCTGGCGGATGCCGCGGTGGCCGCCGCCTATCGCAGCGTGGCCGCCGAATTGGCCGAGGTGCACGGGGTGCCGCGCGACCCGGCCACCGGCCTGCCCCAGGAAATGCTGATCGTGGGCATGGGCAAGCTGGGCGGCGCCGAACTGAACGTGTCCTCCGACATCGACCTGATCATGCTGTACGGCGAGGAAGGCGACACCGATGGCCCGCGCCGCATCAGCCACCACGAGTTCTATGGCCGCCTGACGCGCCGCATGATGCCGGTGTTGTCCGAGGTCGACGCCAACGGCCAGGTGTTCCGCACCGACCTGCGCCTGCGTCCCGACGGCGACGCCGGCCCGCTGGCCTGGAGCCTGGACGCGCTGGAGCACTATCTGATCGGCCAGGGCCGCGAATGGGAACGCTACGCATGGCTCAAGGCGCGCCTGATGCCGGCGCGGGCGTTCGAGGGAAGCGACAGCGCCGCCCAGGCCCGTCAGCTGGAAAGCCTGCGCGTGCCCTTCGTCTACCGCAAGTATTTCGACTTCGACGCCTTGGCCGCCCTGCGCGCCCTGCGCGAGCGCATCCGCCAGGACTGGCAGCGGCGGGCTTCCGCCCGCAACGGCATCGACAGCGCCAACAATATCAAGCTGGGCGATGGCGGCATCCGCGAAATCGAATTCGTGGTGCAACTGGCGCAGTTGATCCGCGGCGGCCGCATGCCGGCACTGCAACAACGCGGACTGTTGCCCGCCCTGCACGCCGAATGCGTCGCCGGCCTGGTTCCGGCGCAAGACGCGCGCCGCCTGGAGGATGCCTACCGGTTCCTGCGCCGCACCGAACACGCGCTGCAATACCGGGAAGACGAACAGACCCATCTCCTGCCGGGCGACCCGGCGCTGCGCGCCGGATTGGCCGCCGCCCTCGGCATGAGCGCGCAGGATTTCGAAACCACGCTGGCGGCGCATCGCCAGTTCGTCTCGCAGACCTTCCGCAACGTATTCCGCATGGTCGGCATGGACAAGGCGGACAGCGCCGATGCCACCGAAGAAACCACCGCGGACGAAAGCGACGAGCAATGCGAACTGGCCGAGCAGATCCGCCAGGCCTTCGGCGAGCAGGCCGACGACCTGCTGCGCCGCACCGAAACGCTGCTGGGTAGCCATCGCGTGCGCAGCCTGCCCGAAAGCAGCCGGCGCCGCATGGAAACGCTGTTGCCGGCCGCGCTGCGCGCCGCCCGCCAGACCGACGCGCCGCTGGACGCGGCCGTGCGCCTGTTCGACTTGATCGAGAAAATCGCCCAGCGCAGCGCCTATCTGGCCCTGCTGGCGGAATACCCCGACACCCTGGCGCGGGTCGCGCGCATGGTCGCGGCCAGCCCGTGGGCGGCCCAGTACCTGACGCAGCATCCGCTGCTGCTGGACAGCCTGATCGACTGGCGCACGCTGTTCGAACCGCTGGATTTCGCCCAGATCGCGCGCCAGTTGTCCGCCGACCTCGACGCCTGCCGCCTGCCCGATGGCGATCCCGACATCGAGCGCCAGATGAACCTGATGCGCGACGTGCAGCGCCAGGCCAGCTTCCAGTTGTTGGCGCAGGACCTGGAGGGCGAGCTGACGGTCGAAAAGCTCGCCGACCAGCTATCCGCGCTGGCCGACCTGCTGCTGACGGAAACCATCCGCCGCACCTGGCCGCTGGTGAACAAGGTCGCGGGCGCCGAACCGCGTTTCGCCGTGATCGCCTACGGCAAGCTGGGCGGCAAGGAACTGGGCTACGCCTCCGACCTGGACCTGGTGTTCCTGTATGACGATGCGCGCGAGGACGCCGCCGAGGTCTACGCCAAGCTGGGCCGCCGCATGACCTCCTGGCTGTCGACCATGACCTCGTCGGGCCGGCTGTATGAAGTCGACCTGCGCCTGCGCCCGGACGGCGACGCCGGGCTGCTGGCGGTATCGGTCGAAGCCTTCGAGCAGTACCAGCAAAAGCACGCCTGGGCCTGGGAACACCAGGCCCTGACCCGCGCCCGCTACGCATCCGGCGATGCCGCGGTCGGCCAGCGCTTCGAGCAGATCCGCGAAGCCATCCTGGTGATGCCGCGCGATACCGCCAAGCTGCGCGAGGAAGTGCTGGCGATGCGCCAGAAGATCAACGCCGGCCATCCGAACAGCACCGACCGGTTCGATCTCAAGCACGACGCCGGCGGCATGGTCGACGTGGAATTCGTGACCCAGTACCTGGTGCTGAGCCATGCCGGCACCCACCCGGTGCTGGTGCGCAACCTGGGCAACATCACCCTGCTGCGGCTGGCCGGCGAGGCCGGGCTGATCGATCCGGCGTTGGCCGCGCGCGCGGGCGATGCCTACCGCACGCTGCGGCGCGTGCAGCACCAATTGCGCATGCAGGGGGTGGAAAAGGCGCGCGTGGCGCCGGACCAGTTGCAGGCCGAGCGCACGGCCGTGCGCGAACTGTGGGATGCGGTGCTGGGCTGAACAACGGGGGACGCCCCCTCCCCGTGCCACGCGCCACCCGCCGTCACGGCAACTCGGCGTAAAATAAGGGGTTTTCCGCCTCATTGCCCGCTTTGACCATGTCCGAATTCGTGCGCCCCAAACTCGACCTGCCCGTCGGCCGCAGCAAGGTGCTGTTGCACTCGTGCTGCGCGCCCTGTTCCGGCGAAGTCATGGAAGCCATGACGGCTTCCGGCATCGACTACGCGATCTACTTCTACAACCCGAACATCCATCCGGTCAAGGAATACGAGATCCGCAAGCAGGAGAACATCCGCTTCGCCGAACAGCACGGCATCGAATTCATCGACGCCGACTACGATATGGACAACTGGTTCGAGCGCGTCAAGGGCATGGAAGACGCCCCCGAGCGCGGCGAGCGCTGCACCGCCTGCTTCGACATGCGCTTCGAGCGCACCGCGCTGTATGCCCACGAGCATGGCTTCGACACCATCACCAGCTCGCTCGGCATTTCGCGCTGGAAGGACATGAACCAGATCAACGGCTGCGGCGAACGCGCGGCCGCGCGCTACGACGACCTGGTCTACTGGACCTACAACTGGCGCAAGGGCGGCGGCTCGTCGCGCATGATCGAGATCAGCAAGCGCGAGAACTTCTACCAGCAGGAATACTGCGGCTGCGTCTATTCGCTGCGCGACACCAACCGCCATCGTCGCGCGCAGGGCCGCGAGCGCATCCACATCGGCGTGAAGTTCTACGGCAAGGAAGACCTGATCAACGCGGAAGAGCTTTAAGGCCTGCGTGGGTCCGCGCCGGCCCCGCCCGGCCGCTCAGTCCGGCTCGTCCGTCCGGCGTCCCTGGCGCCGGTATTCCGACGGCGACACCCCATAGCGATTGCGGAACGCGTGGCTGAAGCGCGCCGCGTCCGAGAACCCATGCCGGAAGGCGATCTCGCCGATCTGCCGCGCGGTCTGTGCGGCGTCGGCCAGCATGTCGCGGCAACGCTCCAGCCGCGCGCCGAGAATGAAGTCGGCCGGCGTGGTGGCCGCCTGCGCGAACAGGTTGTACAGATAACGCCGCGACACGCGCAGCGCCTCGGCCGCCGTGGCCGGCGACAGATCGGGGTCATGCAGGTTCTCGATCAGGTACTGCTGCACCCGCCGCAACTGCGCCTGCCGCAATTCGGCGGGGTCTTGCGCCCCGCCCCCGCCCGCCCGCTCACTGATGTCGAGCCCCATCATCTGCATCACCGCGTTGGCGGCGTCGCGCGCGGCGCTTTCGGACAGGTGCGCGTGTTCGCTCAGGGCCACCCGCAGCAGATCCATGGCCATCCGGCCGCAACCATGGCGCGCGCTGAAGCTGCGCGCCACGGCGTTGCGCATGGCCGGCAGCCAGGCTTCGGACTGCTTGGCGGGCACCTGCATTACCAGGAAATGCGCATTGTCGTCGACATCGACCTCGTACGGCCGGGTGGTGTCGTAGATGCCCCATTCGCCCGGCATCAGCAAGGCGGTGCGCGCGGCCTGGCGGATTTCACTGCGGCCGTCGAGCTGCAGCGTCACCTTGTAGCCGGATGCCTCGGCCCGCTCGGCCAGCAGCCGGGTGCGCCGCACGCGCTGGGCCCCCGTGCGCATTTCGCAGATCTGCATCCATCCCAGCGCATCCACCGCCACGCTGCTGCGAAAGTGCTTGGGATCGGCGGCCGACACTTCCAGCGGCACGAACGTGTTGCTGATGTTTTCCTTCCAGCTGGCGCAATCCAGGAACTGCTGGGGCGCGCTGCGTACGAGGGGGGGTGACATGGCGACTCCGGCGCGCGGCATGGAACAAGTGGCGGTATTCTTTCTATCACCGAGCCCCGGGCGCGGAGTATCGGTGACAACCCCTAGGACGCAACCGCAATCCAGCATGCCGGGCACCCTCCGCGCCGGCGCTCCCGACAACGCGCGCCTCAGGGCTTGCGGGCGCTGCCATATGAATAGTCGGACAGGGCAAAACCCAGCGCCCCCAACTCACGCGCGAGGCCGTGGCGTACCGGCACCACGTCGTCGTATCGGCGTGGCCGGGCCGCCGCCACCTCGCTTTCAGTGTACGGACGGAACCCTGCCGGCAGTTGCGCCGGGCTGAAGGTGT
Organism: Achromobacter sp. RW408; assembly: GCF_003184165.1. NCBI lineage: Bacteria > Pseudomonadati > Pseudomonadota > Betaproteobacteria > Burkholderiales > Alcaligenaceae > Achromobacter > Achromobacter sp. RW408. The sequence continues at coordinate 740,615 of NZ_QHHO01000046.1, read as the reverse complement.
GGAGCAGCCAATTCAGCACGTTCGCCAATTCGGCATTGTTCAATTGTGAATAGGCGGCGCCCGGCACCCGGATGAGGTATTCGCGGCCCGCGGGCAGGTGCGTGAACGCGCCCACCGAATTGCGGAAATCGGGAATGCCGTGCGGTGTGCTGCCGCGCCCGTCGACCCGATGGCACCCTGCGCATTGCAGTATGTAGTCGGCGCGAGCGGCCTGCCACAGCGCGCCGGCGCCGGCCGCGCCCGGGGCGTCTGGCGCCGCCGCGGGGACGGGATCGCCGGCGGCCGCGCCGAAGGACGCGGCCGCCGCCACGATGGCCATGGCACAGGCGAGCGCAACCCGGGCGCCCCGCCGCCGGCGCGCCCCGCCGCGAGCCCTTGCCGCCATGACGTTCATGGCTTCTTCTTGGCCAACCCCACGATGACGGAGGTGGTGCAATGGAAGATGGACGACTCGTTCGACATGCACCAGTTGACGTCATTGTGCAGGAACATCTGGTAGCCGGGCCGCTCGCGCTCGGCCGAGGCGCACATGCACTTGCCGCAGGCCGTCTTGCCGCAGCAGTCGTTGTAGCTGATGAGATAGTCCTTGCCATCGAGCGGGTTGTGGCAGGTTCCCACCCACGATACCGCCGACGGCGAGGTGCCCGGCGGGCACGAGGTCATGCTGCCACCGCAGCATGAGCACAGAAAGCCGTCCACCGCGCAATAGCGCCAGTAGTCGCAAGCGGTCTCATCGGTCTGCGGCTTCCTGGCCGCCGCGGGAGCCGAGCGGGCCACCGGCAGCACCGGCACCAGGAAGGCGGTGCCGACCAGCACGCGGCCGATGCGGTTGAGCACGCTACGGCGCGAGGTGGTGTGGGCGACGGAGCGCGTGACGCGCTCGCCAAGCTTATCCAGCCAGAGCATTGCCGTTCTCCTTGCGTGAAACACGGGTTTCCTGCAGCGCGCTCCCGGCCAGGAATTCCTGTACCGAGGCCACGCCCAGCTCCTTGGCCGTGAACAGGCTTTCGAGCTGCTCGCGGGAATTGATCAGGCCCTTGGCGCGGATCACGCCGGACTCGTCGATCAGCACGGCATAAGGCAGCTTGCTGATCTGGAACTTCATGCCGAGTTCGGTCGACAGCAGGTAGGGAAAACGCTCCAGGCCGGCCTGGCGGTAGAACGCCAGGTGCTCGGGCATCTCGCCGTCGCTGGCCAGCACGATGCGCAGCCAGGCGTTCTCGGTGCTCGCCACGGACTTCAGGATGGGCAACAGCTTCTTGCACACCGGGCAGGTCGGCGACAGGAAGAACAGCAACTGGCTGTGCTGGCCGCGTTCGCCGATGGTCAGGCGCCGCCCCAGCAGGTCGGCCAGCTCGAACCGCGGCGCGGCCTCGCCCACCGCCGGCCCCTTGTCCATGGTCAGGGCCCCCATCGGCGCCACCCGTTCGTACAGCACGCCGATCTGGCGCGACAGCGCCAGGATGACCAGCAGCAGGCAGAGCACCACGCCCCACAGCAGAAAATTGGAAATGATCAAGGCTTCCATATCGTGTCTCTCCGTTGTTCCTAGATGTGCAGCTGCCGCAGCTTCAGGTGCGAGGCCAGCAGGTGATTGGCGGTGAAGTAAAGGGCCACGGCGCTCATCGCCAGGCCGAACACCGAGGCGGCGTCGGCCCACTGCAGGCTGCGCGACGCGCCCTGCGCCGCGGCGAAAACCGGCAGCGTCCACAACGCCAGCAAGGCGTTGCGCGGCACCATCCACCACGACAGGCCGGCGCCGCGCGCCGCCGCGCCGCGCATGGCGGGACCGCCGCAGCCGCAATCGATGTCGCGGCGGCCGCGTGCCAGGTTCACCGCCACGCCGGCGGTGGCCAGCGCCAGCACCAGCAGCGCCAGCGCCGCCCCCGGCGAACGCAGGCCGGGTACCAGCAGCAAGGCGCCAGCCAGCGCTTCGGCGAGCACATAGCCCCAGGCAAACAGGCCACCGAACGCTGCCGGCACGATCTCATAGGCCTGCACGGCGGCGGCAAACGCGGCCATGTCCTTGAGCTTTTCCAATGCCCCCAACAGCAGCACGCAGGCCAGCGCGGCGCTGGCGGCATAGAGCAGGACGGGATCGGTCATGGCGTGCCTCCCGGTTGCGGTTCGACCTGCAAGGCGGTTTCACCGGCGCCCTGGATGGTGCCCTTGAACACCGGCGCGGCCGGCGCCGCGTCGTAGACGTTGACGTTGCCGCCGTCGATGGTGAACAGGCGCGGCTTGTCGTCCTGCGACACCGACATCGACAACGCGTTCTTGCCCGGGATGCGCGCCAATCGCTTGTGCGTGGCCAGGTCGTAGACCCAGATCTCGGCCGCCGGCGTCTTGTGCGACCCCTCGGCGCCATTCGGATGCATGCCCACGTACAGCCGCTTGCTGGCGCGGTTCACCGCCAGCAGGTTGTAGCCGCCGGGGCGCCAGCCGCGATCCTTGCCGGAAGCGTCCAGCAGCGACCAGCGCTCGCCGAAGCGGGCCTCGGCGCCGCTGAAGTCGGCGCTGTAGACGTTGCCGTTGTACGAGACGAAATAGAAGGTGTCGCCCAACCGGTCGGTATGGGTGAAGATCGGGTCCTTCTCCACCTCGAACATCGGCTTGCTGCGCTGCTGGCCGGATGGCTTGCCGGCGGAATCAAGGTCGACCATGACGAAAGAGCCGTCGCCGCAGATGCTGGCGAAGCTGCGCGGCCGCGATGGCGGCACGATGATGCTCCAGCAGCCCGCCGCCGCGGTCACTTCGTCGGCGAACTTGCGCGTCTTCAGGTCGACCACCGTCACCGACGACGCGGGCGTGGCGTTCTGCACGAACAGCAGGCCGCCGTCCGAACTCTGCTGCAGGTAATTGCGGTAATTCAACGCCTGCGCGCGCTTCTCCGGGATGGGCACCTCATACTTGGGCGTCAACGTCTCGGCATCCCAGGCCTCGACCACGTCGGTGCGCTTGCCCCGGTTCAGGCGCTCGTAGTAGGTGGTCATGATGTAGATGTCCTTGCCGTCCGCCGACACCGTCATGTGGCCGTTGAACGACGAGGGCACCAGCCCCAGGAATTTCATCGTATCGCCGTCATAGATGTTGATGCGGCTGTCGACCAGGTGGTTGAACACCGCATCCATCACGTACAACCGATGCGGCGTGGCCGGCGGCAGGCGCGTGCCGCCCTTGAGTTCCTCGACCGGCAGGTCGGCGCGGGCAAGCCCGGCCGCGGCGGCCAGCGCCGCGCACAGCGCCCACTTGCCGGCCCGCCCGGCGCTGCCCTTGGCACAAAGCGCAATCATTGGCTCTCTCCTGGTGTCATGTCCATTGCTCCTAGAAGGCGTAGACGTAGCGCATCTGCACGCCCCGCATGCGCGGGCCGTTCTCGACCTTCAGGTCGTGGATGTACTGCATCTGGATCTGGTTGGCGTCGTTGATCTGGTGGGTAAGCTCCAGCGCCAGCTGGTGGTTGCGCGCGCGGCTGCTCACGGTTTCGCCGCTGGAGCGTTCGCGCCCGCCGGTCTCATAGCGGTAGCGTATGCCCGTATAGGTGTCGGGCGTGAGGTTGGTGGAAGCCAGCGCAAAGAAGCGGAAGGACGGATCCTTCTTGAGCGTCTGGCTCATCCAGTCGGTGTTGCGTCCGTAGATTTCCACTTCGGCGATGGCCTCGAGGAAGGTGGACTCGCCCACGCCCTTGACGAACGAAAAGTCCTGGACCGTGGACCAGCGATTCTTGCCTGGCGAGGTGTCGGGGCGCGAACCGTCGTAGCGGCCAAGCGGCACCACCACGAAGGGTTCCCAGGCGAACCAGGTCTTGGTCTGCTCATTGTTGTAAAGCCAGATCGCGGAACCCAAGGTAACGTCGCCGATACCGGTCTGGCGATCGCGCGAGGCGCCCGGCATCTCCATGGTGGTGCGCGACATCGGCACGATGAACTCCAACTGCACGGTCTTGCCGAACAGTTCGCGATAGTGCATCTGGCGGTAGATCAGCGCGTCCACGTCCACCGAGGCGCCGTCGACGCGCTTGCCGGCCGAGTACAGCCCGGACGAACGCAGTCCGGACAGGTAGCCGGCGATGATATTGGTGCCCACCGGCGCGGGTATCCAGTCGCGCGCGCTGGGATCTCCCGCCCATGCCGTCTGCGCCATCGCCAGGCACGCCAGCAGCAATGCTGTGCGCGCCCGGGCCCGGCAAATGGTCTTGCCTGCCATGCACTTCCCCTTGGTTGCGCAGCCTGCGCGCGCCGGTATCTCCCGGCTTGTCCCGCGCGGCCGTCAGTCTAATAAGCGATACAAACGGACTTCTTCTCCAGGTACAGATCGAGGACGGCGCGGCCATGTTCACGGCCGACACCGGACTGCTTGAAACCTCCGAACGGCATGTTCGGGTCCAGCATGTTGTGGGTGTTGATCCAGAGCGTGCCCGCGTCGATGCGCGGAATCAGCCGCTGGACTCGCGCCAGGTCGTTGCTCCAGAGACTGGCGCCCAGCCCGAAGGCGCTGTCGTTGGCCAGCCTCACGGCGTCGTCCAGCGTGTCGAAGGACTGGGCCACCACCACCGGCCCGAAGATCTCCTCGCGGGCGATGCGGGCGTCCTGCGGCAGATCCGCGAACACGGTCGGCCGCACGAAATAGCCGCCGCCCTCGCCCGCCTCGCCGCCGGCCAGCACCTTGCCGCCTTCGGCGCGGCCGATACCGATGTAGTCCATCACGCGTTGCTGGTGGCGGGCCGACACCAGCGGACCGACCTGCGTATCCGGGGCAAAGCCGGAACCCAGCTTCATGCCGCTGGCCAGGTCGGCCAGCCGCTCCACCACCTTGCCGTACAAGCCTTTCTGCACATACAAGCGCGAGCCGGCGGTACAGACCTGTCCCTGGTTGAAGAAGATCGCGGCGGCGGCTCCCTGTGCCGCCATATCCGCATCGCAGTCATCGAGCACGATGACGGGCGATTTGCCGCCCAACTCCAGCGAGACGCGCTTCATGTCGTCCATGGCGGCGCGGCCGATGAGCTTGCCGACTTCGGTGGAGCCGGTGAAGGCGATCTTGTCCACGCCGGGATGCGCAACCAGCGCCGCGCCAGCGGTCTCGCCACGGCCGGTCACCACGTTGACCACGCCCGGCGGGAACCCCGCCTCCAGCACCAGTTCGGCCAGGCGCAAGGCGGTCAGCGGGGTTTCCTCGGCCGGCTTGAGCACCACCGTGCAACCGGCGGCCAGCGCCGGCGCGATCTTCCAGATCGCCATCAGCAGCGGAAAATTCCACGGAATGATCGCGGCCACCACGCCCACCGGCTGCGGCAGTGTGTAGGCGCTGTACTTCACCCCGGGCGGGAACGGGATCGACAGGGCCAGCGTGTCGCCGGTCAGCTTGGTGGCCCAACCCGCCATGTAGCGCAGCCATTGGGCGCCGGAGCCAACCTCCAGGCCCTGCGCCACGCCCAGCAGCTTGCCGTTGTTCAGGGTCTCCAGGCGCGCCAGTTCCTCGCCATGGCGTTCCACCAGGTCCGCCAGGTTCAGCAGCAGGCGCTCGCGTCCGGCCGGCAGCATCTCGTGCCAAGGGCCACCGGCGAACGCCCGGCGCGCGGCCTGCACCGCCAGGTCGACCTGCGCCGCGCCAGCGTCCAGCTGCATGGCGATGATCTCGCCGGTTGCCGGATCGTGGACGGGAATGGGATCGCCCTGCCCCTCGCGCAGCGGCTTGCCGTCGACGATCATGTATTCCCGGATGGCAGCCAATTCCGGACGGCCGGTGGCGGAAACGCTGGCGGAGGGGCGGGCGGACGACATGCGAAAGCTCCAACGGATAGTGTCGGGCCAGCATAGCAACGGCCCATCGCGTTCGCTTGTCCGCCCGTGCATGGCGATTTGTCCCGGTGCGCACGGCCCAAAAAAAAGCGGGACGCTCGCTGCGCCCCGCCTTGCCAGTCGCGCGCCCCGGGGGCGCGCCGGATCAATCCAGCATCAGCACGGTGGCGCCGGTGGTCTTGCGCGAGGCCAGCGCGGTCTGCGCTTCGCCCGCCTGTTCCAGGCCGTAGCGCTGGTCGATACGCACCTTGATCTTCTTCTTCAGGACCAGGTCGAACAGCTCATCCGAGGCGGCCTGCAGCTTTTCCAGCGTGTTGACGTGCACGCCCAGCGACGGCCGCGTCACGTACAGGCTGCCCTTCTGGTTCAGGATGCCCAGGTTGACGCCCGCCACCGGACCGGACGCATTGCCGAAGCTGACCATCAGGCCGCGCGGCTCGATGCAGTCCAGCGAGGTTTCCCAGGTGTCCTTGCCGACGCCGTCGTACACCACCGGCACCTTCTTGCCGCCGGTCAGGGCCAGCACGCGCTCGGCGACGTTCTCGCGCGAGTAGTCGATGGTTTCCCAGGCGCCGTTGGCGCGCGCCAGCTCGGCCTTCTCGGGGCTGGAGACGGTGCCGATCAGCTTCACGCCCAGGGCGCGCGCCCATTGGCAGGCGATCAGGCCGACGCCGCCCGCGGCGGCGTGGAACAGGATGGTCTCGTTGCCTTGCAGGCGGTAGGTCTGGCGGAACAGGTACTGCACGGTCAGGCCCTTGAGCATCACCGCCGCCGCTTCGTCGAAGCCGATGCCCTTGGGCACCTTCACGACCTGGTTGGCCGGCACGTTGCGGGCCTTGGCGTAGGCGCCGATGGGGCTCTGGCCATAGGCCACCCGGTCGCCCTTTTTCAGGTGCTTGACGTCGGCGCCCACGGCGGTGACCACGCCAGCGCCTTCGAAGCCCAGGCCATGCGGCAGCGGATGGGGATACAAGCCCGTGCGGAAATAGATATCGATGAAGTTCAGCCCGGCCGCATGCTGGTCGATGGTGACCTCATTGGCGGCCGGCGGCGGCACTTCGACTTCGACCAGTTTCAGGACTTCGGGACCGCCATGCTGCTCGATACGGATTGCCTTGACGAGATTGCTGGCCATGCTGGCCTCCTTTCATTGGATTGTTGCGACGCAAGCTTGAGAATCAAACGGGAAGCCCGGACTTCAACGCGGAGCAGCGTTGCCGCCGGGCGCGGCGGGCGAAGGCCTGGCGGCCCCGCCCCCCATCAATACGAATACACCCGCCAGTACCAGCGCGGTCCCGGCCATCTGCCAGACCGTGATGGGCTCTTGCAGGAACCACGACGCCAGGAACAACACCGACACCGGCCCCAGCATGCCCAGGAGCGAGGCGGTCGGCGCGCCGATCAGCGCCACCGCCCACATCAGCATGAAGACGGGCACCACCGTGTTCAGGGTGGCGTGGATGATCGAGTAGCCGTACACGCCCATCGGCTGGACCAGCACGGAGGCGGGATGGATCACGAAGAACTGCACGATGCAGGCCACGCAGGACACCAGCATGGCATAGGCCACCAGCCGCGTGGGTCCGACGCGCTTGATCAGCTCCCCGGAACAGATCAGGTACACAGAATAGCTGAGCGCCGAACCGAAAACGAACAAAGACCCTGACAACACCTCGGCGGAGCCGCCGAAGCTGAGGTCATGGGCAAAAACCAGCACCACGCCGGCGTATGACAGCGTCATTGCCAGCCACTGGCGGCGCTCGACCGGGCGCTTGAACCAGAACGCCGAAATCAGCACCACCAGCGACGGCGACAGGAACAGGATCAGCCGCTCCAGGCTGGCGGTGATGTAGCGCAGGCCGAGAAAGTCCAGGAAACTGGACAGGTAATACCCGAGCAACCCCAGCAGGCAGACCTGCAGGCGCTCTTTCCAGGTCATGACGACGATCTCGCCGCGCGCCGCCAGGCGCGACTGGTGCCAGGCCACGGCCGCGAAAAACGGCATGGCGAACAACATGCGGAAAGCGATGAGGGTGACCGCGTCGATGCCGTAGCGGTAGGTGAACTTGACGACGATGGCCTTGGCCGAAAACAGGATGGCGCCAAGCGCGGCCATGAAGAACCCGGCCGCGCGGCTGGAGGGACGGGAGACCGGCAAAAGCTTGGCAATACGATTCATGCGATGATTTTAGATTCAGCGCCACGGGATTTGCACGCCCGCGCGCTTTTTTTAGCCACTAGCCCAGCGTCCCCCCGCCGTCCCATTGCGAATGACCCGACACCGCGCCCTCACCTACATCCACATCGCCGCCGTCCTGTTCGGCCTGACCGGCGTCTTCGGCGAACTGATCCAGGCCAGCGCGGCGGTCATCACATTGGGCCGGGCGGTCTTCGCGGTCATTTCGCTGGGGCTTTTTGCCCGCATGCGGCGGCGCCCGCTGCTCGGCGCCCTGACGCCGGCCCAGCTGTTCGTGCTGGTGATCGCGGGCGCCCTGCTGGCGGCCCACTGGGTCACCTTCTTCATTTCGGTGAAAGTGGGCGGGATCGCCATCGCCACCTTGGGCTTTGCCAGCTTTCCCGCCTTCATCACGCTGTTCGAGGGTCTGATCTTCCGTGAGCGCGTGCGGTTGGCCGAATGGTTGCTGCTGGGACTGGTCACCGCCGGCCTGGTGCTGGTCACGCCCTCGTTCGATCTCGCCGACCAGGGCACCATCGGCCTGGCCTGGGGCCTGCTGTCGGGCCTGACCTTCGCGCTGCTGGCCCTGAGCAACCGCCGCTCGGCCTCGGGCATGGATCCGATGCAGGTGGCCTGCTGGCAAAACCTGGTGGTGGCGCTGGTAATGCTGCCATTCGCCGTCGGCCAATTGCCCGCCCTGCCCGCCATGGACTGGTTCTGGCTGGCATTGCTGGGCGTGTTCTGCACCGGCCTGTCGCATTTCCTGTTCGTTTCCAGCCTGACGCGCCTGAACGCGCGCAGCGCCGGCCTGGTGATCGCGCTGGAGCCGGTGTACGCCATCGCCTTCGCCTGGATCCTGTTCAGCCAGCAGCCGACCGTGCGCATGATGGCCGGCGCGGCCCTGATCGTGGCCGCCATCGTCTGGTCCGGCCTGCGCAAAACGCCTGCTCCTCTCCCGGAAAGCGAGCCTGGAAAGCAGTCTTGACAATTACTGCCTAGGCAGTAAAATTCGCGAATGAACGCCCCGCCCCGCCCTGATTCCTCCGAAAATCCGATCCATTATCGCGGCGACACGCGCTGCATGATGGAAGAGAACGCCGGCTACCTGATCAAGCTCGTCGCCAACTCCCTGAACCGGATGCTGGACCAGGAAATGGCTCCGCTCGATCTCACCGCCATGCAGTGGCGCCCCATAGCCATGGTCTCCCTGGGCCGTGCCGACACGCCCGCCGAACTGGCCCGGCTCAATGGGGTGGACACCGGCGCCATGACGCGCACCCTCGACCGGCTCGAGGCCAAGGGTCTGCTGCGCCGCGCCCGCAGCCAGCAAGACCGGCGCGTCGTGAAAATCGAGTTGACCGAACTGGGCGAAGCCAAGGCGCGCGAAATCCCGCCCAATATCGCCCATGTGTTGAACCATCATCTGCGCGGTTTTTCCGCTGACGAAGTCACGCAACTGATGCACTTCCTGCGCCGCATGATCGCCAACGGTTCCGCCTCCGCCCCCGAACGCTGACGGCGTCGGCCGGCACCGCCCCCCCCTGTAAAAGGGGTTTTATTTGACGTAATATTTGCCTAGGCAAATACAGATTAATCAATTACTTTCAGCAGATTGTCAGGATGAAACGCCTTCTTTCTACCGCATTAGTGTTGGCTTTGAGCGGTTGCGCCCTGATGGAACCCGGCCCCGAGCCGGTGGCCGCCCTGAATGAAGCCAAGCTGGGATTGACGGGCCAGGCAGTGGCCTGGCCCGAAACGAAATGGTGGCAGCGCTACGGCGACAGCCAGCTCGACACGCTGATGGACGAGGCGCTCGCCAACAGCCCCTCCATGACCGCAGCGCAGGCCCGCCTGGCCAAGGCCAACGCGGCCGTCAGTACGGCCCGCGCCCCGTTGATGCCGCGCGTCGACGCCAACTACACGCTTAACCGCGAGCACCTGTCCGCCGACTACATCTATCCGGCCCCGCTCGGTGGCTCGGTGGTCAGCGAAAACCGCCTGGCGCTGGACTTCAGCTACGAGCTCGATTTCTGGGGCAAGAATCGCTCGCACCTGAAGGCAGCCGTCTCGCAGCAGGCCGCCGCCGAAGCCGACGCCCAGGCCGCGCGCAACGTGCTCGCCAGCGCCACCGTGCGCGCCTACCTCAATCTGCAGGACGCCTTCGCCCAGCGCGACGTCATCAAGCGCGTGCTGGCCCAACGCGAGGAAGTGCTGTCGCTGACCCGCGGCCGCTATTCCGCCGGGCTGGACACCCAGGTCGAGGTCAAGCAGGCCGAATCGTCGCTGGCCGCCGGCCAGGTCGAGCTGACCCAGACCGAAACCACGCTGGCGCAATTGCGCAACCAGGTCGCGGCGCTGGCGGGCGCCGGTCCGCAGCGCGGCCAGTCGCTGGTGGCAACGGCGCTGACCGCCCCCGCCGGCGGCGTGCCCGCCAGCGTGCCGCTGGAGCTGCTGGGCCATCGCCCCGACGTGGTCGCGGCGCGCTGGCGCGCCGAAGCCGCCCGGCACCAGATCGACAGCGCCCGCGCCGAGTTCTATCCCAACGTCAATCTGGTGGCTTTCGCCGGCTTCCAGGCGATCGGCACCGGCAACCTGCTCGGCGCCGCCGCCCGCACCGCCGGCATCGGCCCCGCCATCACCCTGCCGATCTTCCACGGCGGCGAATTGAACGCCAACCTGGCCAGCCGCCGCGCCGACGCCGACCTGGCCGTGTCCGACTACAACCAGACCGTGCTCGATGCCGTGCACCAGGTCGCCGACGCGCTCGACGGCCTGCGCCTGCTGGAACAGGAAAGAGCGCAGCAGCGCCAGGCGCGCGAAGCCATCGAGGCGGCCTATGAACTGGCCGTCAATCGCTACAAGGCGGGCATGGGCAACTACCTGACCGTGCTGATCGCGCAGACCGGCGTGCTGACGCAGGCGCGACTCGACACCGACCTGCGCATCCGTGCCTACCAACTCGACGCAAACCTGGCCAACGCGCTGGGCGGCGGCTATGCGCCCGCCCCCGCGACCGACGCCGCGCCCGCCACGAACTCCACTCATTGAACGCTCCGGATTCAGACGTCATGAACGCAGCCACTCCCACGACCAATCCCGCCCGCAAACGCCTGCTGCTGATCGCGACCGGCGTTTTCCTCCTTATCGCGATCGCCTACGGCATCTGGTGGGTCCTGTTCGGCGCCCACTTCGAGAGCACCGACGACGCCTACGTGCACGGCAACCTGGTGCAGATTACGCCGCAGGTGCCCGGCACCGTGGTGGCCATCGAGGCCGATGACACCGAGACCGTCGCGGCCGGCCAGCCGCTGGTGCGCCTCGATCCGGCCGACACGCAGGTCGCCCTGCAGCAGGCCGAGGCCAAGCTGGCGCAGACCGTGCGCCAGGTCCGCACCTACTATGTCCAGAACGACGCGCTGGCCGCCGACGTCGACCTGCGCAACGCCGACATCCTGCGCGCCCAGGCCGAACTGACCCGCGCCCAGAGCGACGTCAGCCGCCGCCAGCAGTTGGCCAAGTCGGGCGGCGTCAGCGGCGAGGAAATCCTGCACGCCGAAGCCGCGCTAAAGACCGCGCAATCGGGCCTGGCCCAGGCCCGCGCGGCACTGGCCGCCTCGCGCGCCAAGCTGGCGACCAATCAGGCACTGACCCAGGGCACCACGGTGGCGGACCACCCCGACGTGCGCCAGGCCGTGGCCGGCCTGCGCAACGCCTGGCTGGCGCAATCGCGCACGGTGCTGCCGGCCCCCGTCGGCGGCGTCGTCGCCCGCCGCAGCGCGCAGGTGGGCCAGCGCGTGGCGCCCGGCGCCGCGCTCATGACCGTGGTGCCGCTGGACCAGGTCTGGGTCGAAGCCAACTTCAAGGAAGGCCAGCTGCGCAAGATGCGCGTCGGCCAGCCGGTCAAGATGGTCGCCGACCTGTACGGCAGCTCGATCACCTATCACGGCACTGTCGAGGGCCTGGATGCCGGCACCGGCAGCGCGTTTGCCCTGCTGCCGGCCCAGAACGCCACCGGTAACTGGATCAAGGTGGTGCAGCGCGTGCCCGTGCGCATCAAGCTCGATCCCGAAGACCTGAAAACGCACCCGCTGCGCGTAGGCCTGTCGATGGATGTGGAAGTCGACGTCGGCAAACAGGAAGGCGAAGCGCTGACGGCCGCCACCCGCAAGGAACCGGCCTGGTCGACGCGCGCCTTCGAACCCGCCCATGACGAGCTCGACGCCATGATCCAGAAAATCATCCAGGCCAACCTCGCCTCCGACGAATTCACCCCGCAGGCGGACGCCTCGCCCGTGGCCAAAGCCGGCTTGGCGCGCGGCGCCAAGTAAGGGAGCGCTCCCATGAGCACCACCGCGCAGCCCGCGGCCGGCGGCGCCCCCGCCGAACCCACCGTTCTCCCGCCGGGCACCTACCCGCCGCTGGAAGGCGCCACCCGCATCATCGGGTCGATCGCCCTATCCACGGCGGTGTTCATGAACGTGCTGGACACCTCGATCGCGAACGTGTCCATTCCCACGATCTCCGGCGACCTGGGCGTCAGCTCCAGCCAGGGCACCTGGGTCATCACCTCGTTCGCCGTGGCCAACGCCATCACCGTGCCGCTGACCGGCTGGCTGACGCAGCGGTTCGGCCAGGTCCGGCTGTTCCTGATCTCCACGCTGCTGTTCGTGCTGGCCTCGTGGCTGTGCGGCTTCTCGCCCTCGCTCGAAGCGCTGATCGCCTTCCGCGTGCTGCAAGGCGCGGTGGCCGGGCCGATGATCCCGCTGTCGCAAACGTTGATGCTTGCCAGCTTTCCCAAATCCAAGGCCGGCATGGCATTGGCGGTGTGGTCCATGACCACACTGGTCGCGCCGGTGGCGGGGCCGCTGCTGGGCGGCTGGATCTCCGACAACTACACCTGGCCGTGGATCTTCTACATCAACGTGCCGGTTGGCCTGCTGGCCGCGTGGATCAGCTGGCGCATCTATGGCAATCGCGAATCGCTGACCCGCAAGCTGCCGATCGACAAGCTCGGCCTGGTGCTGCTGGTGGTGTGGGTCGGCGCCTTGCAGATCATGCTCGACAAGGGCAAGGAACTGGATTGGTTCGCCAGTCCCACCATCATTGCGCTGGCGGCGATCGCCTTCGTCGCTTTCGTCTTTTTCCTGATCTGGGAACTGACGGATGCGCATCCGGTGGTGGACCTGCGCCTGTTCAAGGTCCGAAACTTCACGGTGGGTGCGCTGACCCTGGCGGTGGCGTACGGCGTGTTCTTCGGCAATGTGGTGCTGCTGCCCCTGTGGCTGCAGAGCTACATGGGCTACACAGCCACCTATGCCGGTCTGGTGACCGCGCCGGTGGGACTGCTGGCCATCCTGCTCACACCCATGGTGGGCAAGATGCTGGCCACGCGCGACCCGCGTCAGATCGTCACGGTGGCATTCCTGATCTTTGCGCTGGTCTGCTTCATGCGGTCCGGTTTCAATACGCAGACCGATGTGCGCACGCTGATGATCCCCACCATCATCCAGGGCGCGGCCATGGCGGCGTTCTTCGTGCCGCTGACCTCGATCACGCTGTCCAGCATCGAACCCTGGCGCATACCCGCGGCCTCCGGCCTGTCGAACTTCCTGCGCCTGACGGCCGGCGCATTCGGCACCTCGATCGCCACCACGTTGTGGGAAAACCGCGCCACCCTGCACCATGCGCAGCTGACCGAAGTCGCCAAGCCCGGTCAACAGGCCTTCGACCAGACCGTGAACCTGCTGCAGAATAGCGTGGGCATGTCGCACTCGCAGGCGCTGAGCACCGTGGACCGGATGATCAACTCGCAGGCCTTCACCATGTCGGCGGTCGATGTCTTCTACGCCTCGGCGGTGATCTTCCTGCTGCTGACCGGACTGGTATGGTTCGCGCGGCCCCGCTCGGCCAAGGCGGGCGGTGGCGGCGGCGCCGCGGAAGCCGCGGCAGGCGCTCACTGAACGGCGCCACGCCCGCGAAACACGCGAAAAAAAGCCCGGCGAGCGCCGGGCTTTTTTTCAATTCTTGAGAAGCGCCTGCCAATCCTGCCGCTCGATCACCTCTGGCGGCAACGCGCTCACCGGCGACAGGTTGATCACCGACACGCCTCGGCCGCGCCACTGCTGCGCGGCAAAACGGAACGATGGCTCGATCAAGCGGGCAAAGTTGCGCACCAGGCGGCTGGTCTGCGGCGTGGCGCCCTCATCGTAGAAACGCATGCCGTGCTGCAGTGTCAGGTCGAGACCATGCAAGTAGACCTTGCGCGCTCCGCCCGAAATCAAGACCTGCAGCGCCACATAGGCCACCGTATCGGCATCGAACACGCCCAGCGACGCGTCGAAGCTGTAGCCCAATCCTTGCTTGGCATCCAGCAATTGCAGGTCGGGTGATGCCGCCACCATGCGCTTGAGCACCGCCGGCGCGGCGCTGCGCTCGTAGGCGCGCTCCGAGATCAGCTCGATGATGCAGATGCGGCAACGGATGAGATCCTGCGGAATGCCCTGCATGATGTAGCGCAGGACTTCCGGCAACACATACAAGGTCAGGTCGCAAGCGACGATTTCACGCACCAGGTCGATGCGATCACGCACGAAATTCTGGTCGATGATGCAGTAGTACTTGAACGGCAACTTGAACTTGCGAGCCAGCGCGATCGAGCCATTGACGCCCATCGCCGTCCGGATATCCAGGCGGTCGTATGGAATCTGCGCAATGGAGGGTCCGCTCAGGATCAGGTGCACCTCTGCGTCCGCCGGGTCATAGCCCTGCTGCAGCGGGGTAATGGGAAAGGTGCGTCCGAACGCCCGAAAACCGCAGATCACGCCCGCCGGATCGCGCCAGATCCGCACGAACGGCCACAGGTGCTGGTTGTGTCGCTGCGTGCGCGAGCGAAGCATGCGAAACAGCTTGCGGGCGAAGCGGTCGGCCCGGCTCCCGCCCACCGGCGCGGGCGGAGCGGCAATCGAATCGACCACGTTATCGGCCCCTGGCTGATGCATCGCTACGCCGTGGGAATCAGCGACGCAATGGCGTCGCCCACTTCGGCCGTGGACGCGCTGCCCTTCATGTCGCGTGTGCGCGGGCCATCGGCCAGCACGGTTTCGATGGCGCGAACCACCGCCGCCGATGCGTCCGGATAACCCAGGAAATCCAGCATCAGCGCGCCGCTCCAGATCTGGCCGATCGGGTTGGCGATGCCCTTGCCGTAGATGTCGGGCGCGGATCCATGCACCGGTTCGAACAACGACGGAAACTTGCGCTCGGGATTCAGGTTGGCCGACGGGGCGATGCCGATCGTGCCGGTGCAAGCCGGGCCGAGATCGGACAGGATATCGCCGAAAAGATTGGAAGCCACGACCACGTCGAACCAGTCAGGATGCTGCACGAAATGCGCGCACAGAATGTCGATGTGATATTTGTCCCAGCGGACGTCGGGGAAGTTCCGGGCCATGTCGGCCACGCGTTGGTCCCACCACGGCATCGAGATCGAAATGCCATTGGACTTGGTTGCCGCGGTCAAGTGCTTGCCGCGCTTGCGGGCCAGTTCGAAGGCGAATTTCAGGACCCGCTCGGCGCCGACGCGGGTGAACACGCTTTCCTGGATGACCACCTCGCGCTCGGTGCCGCCGAACAGTACGCCACCGCTGTTCGAATACTCGCCTTCGGTGTTCTCACGGACGATGAAGAAATCGATCTCGCCCGGCTTGCGATCGGCCAGCGGCGACGGCACCCCGGGCATCAGGCGCACCGGGCGCAGATTGATGTACTGGTCGAATTCGCGACGGAACTTGAACAGCGAGCCCCAGAGCGCTTCATGATCGGGCACGGTGGCGGGCCAGCCGATGGCGCCGAAGAAAATCGCCTCGTGCTGGCCGATCTGCTGCTGCCAGTCGTCCGGCATCATCTTGCCGTGCTTGGCGTAATAGTCGCAGCTCCAGTCGAAATGATCCCACTGGAAATCGATGCCGAAGCGCGTCGCGGCGGCCTCAAGCACCTTCAAGCCTTCCGGCATGACCTCCTTGCCGATGCCATCTCCTGGAAGTACTGCAATCTTGTGTTTTGCCACCACGTTTTCCTTTGGATTTCCGGGTTATATCGCCCAGAATCATAGGCATAAATGGTGCCAACGCAACACCCCCAGTTACAAACAACACAATACCTCGGGTTACAACACGCGGGGGCCCGAATTTGTCCTAAAAATGGAATACAGCGTTCAGCGGCGGGATTTGGATCCTAGCAGGGACCCCAGGATGCCCCGGGCCAATTGCGTCGCGATCGAACGGGCCGTGCTCTTGGCGAAGGTCTGCACCACGCCGTCGCGTTTGCCGCCACGCGGTCCGGTCGAGCCAAACAGCACGTCATTCAGGCTGTCCATGAGACCACCGCCCTGCTTCTCGGCCGGCGCGCCCCCCGCCGTTGGCGTGGGCGCGGCCTTCCCGGGCGCCTGATCGGCTGGCGCCGCGGCGCGTCCGGCCAGCACTTCGTAGGCGGATTCGCGGTCGATGGCCTTGTCATATTTGGCCGACATGGGACTGCCCTGGCGCAAGGCCTGGCGCTCGGCGTCGGTGGCCGGCCCGATGCGGCTGGCCGGCGGCACGATCCAGGCGCGCTCGGTCGGCATCGGCCGGCCCTTGGCATCCAACAGCGACACCAGCGCTTCGCCCACGCCCAGTTCAGTGATGGCCGCCTCGATATCCAGCCCCGGATTGGGCCGCATGGTCTGGGCCGCGGTCTTGACGGCCTTCTGGTCGCGCGGCGTGAAGGCCCGCAGCGCGTGCTGCACCCGGTTGCCCAGCTGGCCCAGCACCGTGTCCGGGATGTCCAGCGGATTCTGCGTGACGAAATACACGCCTACGCCCTTGGAACGCACCAGGCGCACCACCTGCTCGATCTTGTTCAGCAGCGCGGGCGGCGCGTCGTTGAAAAGCAAGTGCGCTTCGTCGAAGAAGAACACCAGCTTGGGCTGGTCGGGATCCCCCACTTCGGGCAGCTTCTCGTACAGGTCGGCCAGCAGCCACAGCAGGAAGATCGCGTACAGCCGCGGCGCCTGCATCAGCTTGTCGGCGGCCAGCACGTTGACGATGCCGCGGCCCTGGGCGTCGGTGCGCATCAGGTCGGCCACGTCCAGCATGGGTTCGCCGAAGAATTTCTCGGCGCCTTGTGACTCCAGCGCCAGCAGGCTGCGCTGGATCGCGCCGACGCTGGCCGCCGACACATTGCCGTAACGGGTCTTCAGTTCGGCGGCGCGATCGGCGACGTTCTGCAGCATGGCGCGCAGGTCTTTCAGGTCCAGCAGCAACTGGCCTTCGTCGTCGGCCACCTTGAAAACCAGGGTCAGCACCCCTTCCTGGGTATCGTTCAGTTCCAGGATGCGCGCCAGCAACAGCGGGCCCATGTCGGTAATGGTGGCCCGCACCGGCGTGCCCTGCTCGCCGAACACGTCCCACAGCGTGACCGGGCTGGCGCCCCACGCCGGCTCCGACAGGCCCAGGTTTTTCAGGCGTTCCTGTAATTTGGGACTGGCCACCCCCGCCTGCGAGATGCCGGTCAGGTCGCCCTTGACGTCGGCCATGAAGACCGGCGTGCCGATGCGGGAAAAGGACTCGGCCAGCACCTGCAGGGTGACGGTCTTGCCCGTCCCCGTGGCGCCGGTGATACAGCCGTGGCGATTGGCCAGGGCCGGCAACAGGGCCAGCTCGGTCTGGGCGTTCTTGGCGATGACGATGGGGTTGGGCATGGACTGCTCTCCGGACCGGAATGACTCAGATGCCCAAGTGTAGAGCCTGCCGCGGCGCTTGTGCGCGTGGCAATATGGACACAGGCGGTCGGCAGCCGGGCGCACCGGCCGCCGGCACGGTAAAATGCCCGTTTTGCAGACAATTTATCCTGGGAAGCCATGGCCGGACACAGCAAATGGGCCAATATTCAGCACCGCAAAGGCCGCCAAGACGCCAAACGCGGAAAGCTCTGGACCAAGATCATTCGTGAAATCACCGTGGCGGCGCGCGCCGGCGGCCCCGACCCGGACAGCAATCCGCGCTTGCGCATGGCCTGGGACAAGGCCACCGACGCCAACATGCCCAAGGACAACATCCAGCGCGCCATCCAGCGCGGCGCGGGCGGCGCGGACGGCGACGCCTACGAGGAAGTCCGCTACGAAGGCTACGGCATCGGTGGCGCGGCGGTCATCGTCGACTGCATGACCGACAACCGCACCCGCACCGTGGCGGAAGTGCGCCACGCCTTCGCCAAGAACGGCGGCAACCTGGGCCAGGAAGGCTCGGTGGCCTTCATGTTCAAGCACTGCGGGCAGTTCGTGTTCGCTCCCGGCACGCCGGAAGACCAGGTCATGGAAGCCGCCCTCGAGGCCGGCGCCGAAGACGTCACCACCGATGAGGAAGGCGTGATCGAAGTGGTCTGCGCCCCGGCCGACTACGCCGCCGTGCGCAAGGCCTTCGACGACGCCGGCCTGAAGGCCGAAGTCGACGGCATCGTCATGAAGGCCCTGAACGAAACCGAACTGGCCGGCGAAGACGCCATCAAGATGCAGAAACTGCTCGACGCCCTCGAAAGCCTGGACGACGTGCAGGAAGTCTATACGACCGTCATTTTCGACGAAGCGCAATAATTTTCCGCAGTCTTGTCGACGCTGCTTTTTCACGCAGTTTTTCCATTACCCGGCGCGCCGCAGGCCTGGCCTTCCCCGCGCCCCGCTGTCACCGGATCCGGGCCCGCCCGGATCCGTGGCCTACTTCTCGGGCAGGTGTCTGACGACACTCGACTGGCAACCTTAAGAATCACGCAACAATGAAACTCCTGGTAATTGGCTCGGGCGGCCGCGAACATGCCCTCGCCTGGCGGTTGGCCCGCTCCCCGCGCGTACACAAGGTGTACGTGGCGCCGGGCAACGGCGGCACGCAACGGGCCGAGCAGATGGAAAACATCCCGCTCACCAATGCCGAGGAACTGGCCGATTTCGTCCAGCGCGAAGGCATCGCCCTGACGGTCGTCGGCCCCGAAGCGCCGCTGGCCGCTGGCGTGGTCGACGTCTTCCGCGCTCGTGGCCTGAAGATCTTCGGCCCCACCAAGGCCGCCGCGCAGCTGGAAAGCTCCAAGGACTACGCCAAGGCCTTCATGGTCCGGCACAACATCCCGACCGCGCGCTACGAGACCTTCACCGATCCGGCCGCCGCCCACGCCTACATCGACCAGGAAGGCGCCCCCATCGTGATCAAGGCCGACGGCCTGGCCGCCGGCAAGGGCGTGGTGGTCGCCGCCACGCTCGAAGAAGCGCACGCAGCCGTCGACGCCATGCTCGGCGACGGCTCCATGGGCGAAGCCGGCGCGCGCGTCGTCATCGAGGAATGCCTGGTCGGCGAGGAAGCCAGCTTCATCGTCATGTGCGACGGCCGCAACGTGCTGGCGCTGGCCACCAGCCAGGACCACAAGCGCCTGCAAGATGGCGACCAGGGTCCGAACACCGGCGGCATGGGCGCCTATTCGCCCGCGCCCATCGTCACGCCCGAGCTGCATCACCGCATCATGCGCGAAATCATCCTGCCGACCGTGCAGGGCATGACGCGCGACGGCATCCCCTACACCGGCTTCCTGTACGCCGGCCTGATGATCGCCCCCGGCGACGATCCCGACCGCGACATCAAGACGCTGGAATTCAACTGCCGCATGGGCGACCCGGAAACCCAGCCCATCATGATGCGCGTCAAGAGCGACCTGCTGGACGCGCTCGAGCACGCCGTCGAAGGCACGCTGGACCAGGCCGACATCACCTGGGACCGCCGCACCGCCCTGGGCGTGGTGCTGGCCTCGCACAACTATCCCAATACCCCGCGCACCGGCGACGTCATCCGCGGCCTGCCCGCAGACGCCGACGACTGCATGGTGTTCCACGCGGCCACCCGCCTGGAAGGCGACGAAACCCAGACCACCGGCGGCCGCGTGCTGTGCGTCACCGCGCTGGGCGACTCGGTCAAGATGGCGCGCGACCGCGTCTACGAAGCCATCGACGGCATCCACTTCGACGGCCGCCAGTACCGCAGCGACATCGGCTGGCGCGCGCTCAAGCCGTCGCAGCAGAAGCCCAAGTCCAACGCGTAACTGGAAGCGCCGATGAACGCATTGCCCGTCGCCGACGTCCGCGGCTACTTCACCGGCCTGCAGGCCCGCATCGTCGGGGCGCTGGAAGCCGCCGAGGGCGGCCCGTTCCGCACCGACGAATGGATCCGGCCCGAAGGCGGCGGCGGCGTGTCGCGCCTGCTCGAAGGCGGCCAGTTGTTCGAACGCGCCGGCGTGCTGTTCAGCCACGTCCAGGGTTCCAAGCTGCCGCCCTCGGCCAGCGCGCACCGGCCCGAACTGGCCGGCCGCTCGTGGCAGGCCATGGGTGTCTCGATGGTGCTGCATCCGCGCAACCCCTACGTGCCCACCACGCACATGAACGTGCGCATGTTCGTCGCCACGGCCCGTCCCGGCCATGACGAAACCGACGTGTTCTGGTTCGGCGGGGGGATCGACCTGACGCCCTACTACCCCTTCGAGGAAGACGCGCGCCACTTCCACACAGTGTGCCGCGACGCCCTGGCGGGCCACGGCGCCGACTACTACCCGCGCTACAAGCGCTGGTGCGACGAATACTTCTTCCTCAAGCACCGCAACGAAACCCGCGGCATCGGCGGCATCTTCTTCGACGACCTGAACGCCCCCGGTTTCGACGCCTCCTTCGCCTTGACGCGTTCGGTCGGCGACGCCTTCCTCGACAGCTACCTGCCAATCGTCGACCGCCGCCGCCACACGCCGTATGGCGAGCGAGAACGCGACTTCCAGGCCTACCGCCGCGGCCGCTACGTCGAGTTCAACCTGGTGTTCGACCGCGGCACGCTGTTCGGCCTGCAATCGGGCGGCCGCACCGAGTCGATCCTGCTGTCGATGCCGCCGCTGGCGCAATGGCGCTACGACTGGCAGCCCCAGGCAGGGACGCCCGAGGCCGAACTGGCCGCCTACCTGACGCCGCGGGATTGGGTGTGAAGCGTATCGGGCTCCTGGGCGGCAGTTTCGACCCCGTCCACGTCGCGCATGTCGCCCTGGCCGAAAACGCGCTGCGCGCGCTCGGCCTGGCGCAGGTGCAAATGATCCCGGCCGCCAACCCGTGGCAACGCGCCGCCCTGCACGCCACCGCGGAACAACGCCGCACCATGCTGGAACTGGCCATTGCGGGCCGCGACGGCCTGGCGGTCAACCCGATCGAACTGGAGCGAGGCGGCGCCACCTACACCATCGACACCCTGCGTGCCCTGCCCGCCGATGCGCGCTACGTCTGGCTGCTGGGCGCCGACCAACTGGCCAATTTCTGCACCTGGCAATCCTGGCGCGACATCGCCAGCCTGGTGGACCTGGCGGTAGCGACCCGCCCCGGCACGCCGCTGGCGCCGCCGGCGGAGCTGGCTGACTGGCTGCGCGGCCAGGGGCGCGAACTCGAAGAATTGCCTTTCGCCCCGATGCCGGTTTCAGCCTCGCAGATCCGCGAGCGCCTGGCCCGAGGCGAACCGACCGACGGCCTGCTGGCCGCACCCGTCGCCGCCTATATTGCGGCGCACCATCTTTACCGATAAACCCATCCCGCCCTGGCGCGCAGCGCCACGGAAACCGGCACTCGCCGTCCGTCAGCGGGTTATATTTGCAGCTATGGATATACAGAAACTCCAACGCGCCGTCATCGACGCTCTCGAAGACGTCAAGGCGCAAGACATCAAGGTCTTCAACACCACGCATCTGACCAGCCTGTTCGATCGCGTCGTGATTGCAAGCGCCACCTCCAACCGGCAGACCCGCGCGCTGGCCTCCAGCGTCTCCGACCGCGGCCGCGCGCTCGGCCTGTCGGGCATCACGATCGAAGGCGAAGACACCGGCGAATGGGTCGTCGTCGACTTGGGCGACGTTGTCGTCCACATCATGCAGCCCGCCATCCGCCAGTACTACAACCTGGAAGAGATCTGGGGCGGCAAGCCGGTGCGCGTCAAACTGCTGCCCGAATCCACTCGGTCCGCGCCGATCGCCGGCGACAGCGGCTACGACAGCACTGACGACTGAGGCGCGTCGTGAAACTGATCGTCGCGGCCGTGGGCACCCGCATGCCGGACTGGGTGCAGACAGCCTGGGACGACTACGCCAAGCGCCTGCCGCCGGACTGCGCGCTGGAACTGCGTGAAATCAAGCCCGAACCGCGCACCACCGGCAAGACCCCGGCACAGATGATGGCGGCCGAAGCCAAGCGCATCGAGGCCGCCCTGCCGGCCGGCGCGTTGCGCCTGGCGCTGGACGAACGCGGCCGCGATCTCACCACCATGGCGTTATCGCAAAAGCTCGAGCAATGGCGCGCCGGCGGCCAGGACGTCGCCTTCCTGGTCGGCGGCCCCGACGGACTCGACGCCGACCTCAAGGCCTCGTGCAGCGGTCAACTGCGCCTGTCATCCCTGACGCTGCCACACCCCATGGTGCGCGTGGTGCTGGCCGAACAGCTCTACCGCGCCTGGGCCATCATGACCAACCATCCCTATCACCGCGCCTGAGGCATGACGCCGGGCGCCAGCCTCGCGCGCCTGCAGCGCGCCGCCTCCCATGACTGACGCCTTGCCCGCACGCCTCTACCTCGCCTCCGCCAGTCCTCGCCGGCGCGAATTGCTGACACAGATCGGCCTGCCGCACGCGGTGCTGCGCGTGCCCGCGCCGCCCGGCGAAGACGAACCGCAACACCCCGGCGAAAGCGCCGCCGACTACGTCCGGCGCACGGCCCGCGACAAGGCCGAACGCGGTCGCGACTGGCTGCGCGCCCAATCCTTGCCCATCATGCCGCTGCTGGCCGCCGACACCACGGTCATCCTGGACGGCCAGGTGCTGGGCAAGCCCGCCGACCGCGACGACGCCATCCGCATCCTGCAGGCGCTGTCGGGCCAGACGCACCAAGTGCACACCGCCGTGGCGCTGTGGAGCGGCGAACGCCTGCTGGAGTCGGTCTCCATCACCGAGGTGCAAATGCGTCCGCTGCAAGCGGACGAAATCGCGCGCTATTGCGACAGCGGCGAACCCTACGGCAAGGCCGGCGCCTATGGCATCCAGGGACTGGCCGGCACTTTCATCGCGCGCATCGACGGCAGCTACACCGGCGTCATGGGCCTGCCCCTGTTCGAAACCGCCAACCTGCTGCGGGCCGCCGGCATCGCGATTCCCTGATTCGCGCGGCAACATGAAAAAAGCCCCCGGGACCTTGGCGATCCCGGGGGCTTTTTTGTAGCGATCCGCGGCAGCGATCAGCTTTGCGAGGTCGACACCTGCGCCATCGCCTGCGGTTGCACGCCGGGCGCCGGGGCCTCGCCTTCCAGCGCCGCATGCAACTGGTCCTTGTCCAGCTCGCCTTCCCAGCGCGCCACCACCACGGCGGCGGTGGCGTTACCCACCAGGTTGGTCAGCGCGCGGCATTCGGACATGAAGCGGTCCACGCCCAGGATCAGCGCCATGCCGGCCACCGGCACGGTCGGCACCACCGACAGCGTGGCTGCCAGCGTGATGAAGCCGGCGCCCGTCACGCCCGCGGCGCCCTTGGAACTCAGCATCGCCACCAGCAGCAGCAGGATCTGGTCGCCCAACGACAGCGGAATGTCGCAGGCCTGGGCGATGAACAGCGCCGCCATCGTCATGTAGATGTTGGTGCCGTCCAGGTTGAACGAATACCCGGTAGGCACCACCAGGCCGACCACCGACTTCGAGCAGCCGGCGCGCTCCATCTTCTGCATCAGCGTCGGCAGTGCCGCTTCCGACGAGCTCGTGCCCAGCACCAGGAGCAGTTCTTCGCGGATGTAGCGCACCAGCTTCAGGATCGAGAAGCCGTTGTAGCGCGCCACCAGGCCCAGCACCACGACCACGAACAGCACCGAAGTGGCGTAGAACGTGCCCACCAGCATCGCCAGGTTGATGATCGACTTGATGCCGTACTTGCCGATGGTGAACGCCATCGCGCCAAATGCGCCGATGGGCGCGGCCTTCATCAGGATGGCGACCAGCTTGAAGATGGGCTGGGCCAGCGCCGTCAGGAAGTCCAGCACCGGCTTGCCGCGCTCGCCGACCTGCGCCAGCGCGATGCCGAACAGCACCGCCACGAACAACACCTGCAGGATGTCGCCGCCGACGAAGGGGCTGAAGATCGTGGTGGGGATGACGTTCAGCAGGAAGCCAGTGATGGTCGAGTCATGCGCCTTGGCGACATAGCCCGACACCGCCTTCTGGTCGAGCGTGGCCGGATTGATGTGCATGCCGGCGCCCGGCTGCACAAGGTGGCTCACCAGCATGCCGACGATCAGCGCCAGGGTCGAGAACACCAGGAAGTACAGCATGGCCTTGCCGGCCACCCGGCCGACCTTCTTCAGGTCGCTCATGGCCGCGATGCCGGTCGCCACCGTCAGGAAGATCACCGGCGCGATGATCATCTTCACCAGCTTGATGAAGCCATCGCCCAGGGGCTGCATCGCCTGGCCGAGATCGGGCTTGAAATAGCCCAGCAGAATGCCGACCACAATGGCGAACAGCACCTGCACGTACAGGATTTGATAGAACTTGAGCTTGCGCGCAGGCGCGCCTTGATCCACTTCGATCATTGGGATTTGTCCCCACCAGGGGCCCCTGTTCCCCCGCGTCGTGGCGCAGCGGATATCGGGGCGTTATCTCTTTTAGAGCCTTGCGTATTGGCGCAGGCCGATTTCACCCGGTGTGCGATGTGGCCGGGCTTGGAGGGACATACGCAAACCCCGTGCCAGCAGCAGGCCTCCCTCGCCGCTGCCTCAAGTGTTTGATTCGACTTGGAATTTTTTCCACCCCAAGGTACACCGATAAAATATCGAGCGAAATACCGCACAGAAACCGGATAAAATGTGCGAAAAACCGCACAACACCATGCCCCTCCCCTCAGCCTTCCCGCCGACGCAGCCGGACCCGGACGCCATCGGCCCACGCCGCCTTCCCGCCTGGGCCTGGATCCTGCTGGCCTTGGTGGCGGTGGCCGCCGTCTTTGGCATCCTGCACGCCGCCAGTCAATGGGCGCGGGAAGGAGCGCTCAAGGAGGCCTACCAGCAGGCCCGCAGCGCGGGACAGATCAATGCCGCCCTGCTGCGCAACAACCTGGACAAGTTCCGCGCGCTGCCCTTCGTCCTGACGCGCGACGTGGACCTGCGCGCCACGCTGCAGGCGCCCTCGGCAGCGCAGATCGAAGCGCTGGACGAGAAACTCGATACCTTGAGCCGCGGCGTCGGCGCATCCGCAATCTACGTGCTGGACCGCAGCGGCTATGCGATCGCCGCCAGCAACTGGCGCGAGCCGGCCACCTTCGTCGGCGTCGACTACCAGTTCCGGCCGTATTTCCGCGGCGCAGTGGCACATGGCTCGGCCGAACACTTCGCCCTGGGCACGGTCAGCCACGAAGCCGGGCTGTACCTGTCGCGCCGTGTGGACGACGCCAATGGCGCCATGCTGGGCGTGGTGGTATTGAAAGTCGATTTCCGCGATCTCGAGGCCGATTGGCGCCAGTCGAACGCGCCCATCTTCGTCACCGACGAGCATGGCGTGGTGCTCCTGGGAAGCGTGCCCGACTGGCGCTTTCGCGTCGTGGCGCCGCTCGCGCCCGACCTGGCCCAGACCCTGCGCACCAGCCTGCAGTTCGGCGATGCCATGTTCCAGCCACTCCCGTTGCAGCCGCCCCTGCAAACCCTCAGTGGCGGCCAACTGGTGCGGGCCGGCGAAGCCTTGCCGCAAATCCCGGCCAGTGCGCCGCTGCTGCACACCACGCTGCCCATTGTCGAATCGCCGGGCTGGACGTTGCATCTGCTGTCGCCGGTGCAGTCGGCCCTGAACCGCGCCACCGCCAACGCGCAGCTGGGCGCGCTGCTGGCGCAAGGCGTGCTGTCCGCGGTGATCGGCATCCTGCTGTACCGCCGTCACCGGAGCCGCGAGCGCAGCGCGCAGCAATTGGCCGTACGCCGGCAACTGGCCGCGCAGGTCGAGGAACGCACCGCGCAGTTGCGCGCGGCCAATCAGCAATTGGTCGCGCAGATGGACGAACGCCAACGCACCGAAGCGCGCCTGCACACCATGCAGGACGAACTGGTGCAGGCCAGCAAGCTCGCGCTATTGGGACAGGTGGCCGCCGGCGTGGCGCATGAAATCAACCAGCCGGTGGCCGCCATCCGCGCCTATGCCGACAACGCCGCCGAATTCCTGCGCCGGCGCGACAATCCCTCGGTCGAGGAAAACCTGGCCACCATCGCCTCGCTTACAGAACGCATCGGCCATATAACCGGCGAACTGCGAGCCTTTTCGCGCAAGGCCGGGGCCTCGGTCGGTCCCACCAGCCTGCAGGAAGCGCTGGACGGCGCGCTGCTGCTGGTCGGCCCGCGCGCCAGGCGGCAGGGCGTGGTCCTGCAGCGGCCTCCCGTCGAACAGGATCATCGGGTGTGGGCCGACCGCATCCGTCTGGAGCAGGTGATGGTGAATCTGCTGCAGAACGGTCTGGATGCGCTTGAAGGCCGGGCCGACGGCCGCATCGTCGTCGCCATGCAGGACATGGGCGCATCGGTGCAGTTGTTCGTCAGCGACAACGGCCCGGGTCTGTCGGCCGAAACCAGCGCCCGGCTGTTCACGCCGTTCCACACGACCAAGGCCGAAGGCCTCGGACTGGGGTTGGTGATCTCGCGCGACATCGTCGCCGAGTTCGGCGGCGACCTGCGTGTCGCCCATCCCGGCGACGCCATTTTTCCCGCGCCCCACGGTCCCGACCGCGGCGCGATGTTCACCCTCACGCTGCGCAAGTCGCCGCCCGCCGATCCATGACCCGCGTTCCTGATTCCCCTTCCCGCCCGCCGACCCGGCCCGATCCGGCGACGCCGGCATCAGACACCAGACACCTGGAACACACCGAGGCCGAGCCGGCCATGGCCGCAATGTTCGAAGCGGCTGCCGGCAACCGGCCGGCGCCCCTGGTGGCTTTCATCGATGACGACGACGAACTGCGCCGCGCCAACGTGCAGACACTCAAGCTGCGCGGTATCGACGTGCAAGCCCACACCAGCGCGCGCGGCGCGCTTGCCACCTTGAATCGTGATTTCGATGGCGTGGTGGTCACCGACATCCGCATGCCCGATATCGACGGCCTGCAACTGTTCCAGCGCCTGCGCGCCATCGATCCGGAAATTCCCGTCATCCTCATTACCGGCCATGGCGATATCGCCATGGCGGTGCAATGCATGCGCGACGGCGCCTATGATTTCCTGGCCAAGCCCTATCCGCCCGACCGCCTCGTCACCGCCATCACCCACGCCGCCGAAAAGCGCCACCTGGTGCTTGAAAACCGCCGCCTGCGCGAAGCGGCGTTCGCCGTCGAAGCCGATGAAGTGCCCTTTATCGGCACCACACCGGCCATGCAGCGCATCAAGCAGACCTTGCGCCACATCGCCGATGCGGACGTCGATGTCCTGGTGGAGGGCGAGACCGGCACGGGCAAGGAAGTGGTCGCCACCGCCCTGCATCGCCTGAGCCGCCGCCGTCACCGGGCGTTGGTCGCGATCAACTGTGGCGCGCTACCCGAAAGCGTGATCGAAAGTGAGCTGTTCGGCCATGAGGCCGGCGCCTTCACCGGCGCACAGAAGCGCCGCATCGGGCGTATCGAGCATGCCAGCGGCGGCACGCTGTTCCTGGACGAAATCGAAAGCATGCCGCTCGCCGTGCAGGTCAAGCTGCTGCGGGTACTGGAATCCCGCCAGATCACGCCGCTGGGCAGCAACGAGGTCCGCAACCTGGATCTGCGTGTCGTCGCCGCCACCAAGGAAGACCTGGGCAATCCCGCGATCCGCGCCAAATTCCGTGAAGATCTCTTCTACCGGCTCAACGTCGTCACCATCCGTATCCCGCCGCTGCGCGAACGCCGCGAGGACATTCCGCTGCTGCTGGCCCATTATCTGGGTCACGCCTCGCGCCGCTTCCAACGCGACATTCCCGATATGCCGGCCGACATCAAGCGTCACCTGTTGACGCACGACTGGCCCGGCAACGTACGGGAACTCGCCCACTTCGCCGAGCGCTTCGTGCTGGGCGTGCTCAACACGCCGGCCGCAGTCTCGCCAACCGCGGAAACCACGCCAGGCACCCTGCCGGAAAAGATGGAACGCTTCGAGGCCCAGCTCATCCGCGACGCCCTCGCCGCCCATCAGGGCGATGTGCGCGCCACGCTGGAAGCGTTGGGCATTCCGCGCAAGACCTTCTACGACAAGCTGCAGCGCCACGGCATCGATCGGCAGGATTACACCGGCGCCACCAACTGAACCGTCCGCGCTGAATTTCCGGGGGACCAAGTAAAACCCCCCGTGCGGCACCAGCCGCACGGGGGTTCTTGTTTCACACGCCACAAAAACAAAACCCCACAGGCGCGAGCCTATGGGGTTTTGAGCAATAAAAGCCTGACGATGACCTACTTTCACAGACGTCCGTCCACTATCATCGGCGCAAAGGCGTTTCACTGTCCTGTTCGGGATGGGAAGGAGTGGTACCACCTTGCTATGGTCGTCAGGCGTAACGGGTTGAGAGATTGTCTTTGGGGACAACCGCTCCAATCTTGGAAGAAGCGCAACGTGTGGGGATCAGAGAGTGTCTCGATGATCCCGCACAGTGGGTGTAATTGGTGTTGGCTGGCTGCTGACGGGGCAGCCAGATTTTGTATTGAACGACACTTGGAACGCTATACCACCAGGTCATAACCATCAGTGTTATAGGATCAAGCCTCACGAGCAATTAGTATCGGTTAGCTTAACGCATTACTGCGCTTCCACACCCGACCTATCAACGTCCTGGTCTCGAACGACTCTTCAGGGGGATCAAGTCCCCGGGATACCTAATCTTCAGACGAGTTTCCCGCTTAGATGCCTTCAGCGGTTATCTCTTCCGTACTTAGCTACCCGGCAATGCCATTGGCATGACAACCGGTACACCAGAGGTACGTCCACTCCGGTCCTCTCGTACTAGGAGCAGGCTCCGTCAAGTATCCAACGCCCACGGCAGATAGGGACCAAACTGTCTCACGACGTTTTAAACCCAGCTCACGTACCTCTTTAAATGGCGAACAGCCATACCCTTGGGACCGGCTACAGCCCCAGGATGAGATGAGCCGACATCGAGGTGCCAAACACCGCCGTCGATATGAACTCTTGGGCGGTATCAGCCTGTTATCCCCAGAGTACCTTTTATCCGTTGAGCGATGGCCCTTCCATTCAGAACCACCGGATCACTATGTCCTGCTTTCGCACCTGTTCGACTTGTCAGTCTCACAGTCAAGCACGCTTATGCCATTGCACTATCAGCACGATTTCCGACCGTACCTAGCGTACCTTCGAACTCCTCCGTTACACTTTGGGAGGAGACCGCCCCAGTCAAACTGCCCACCATGCACTGTCCCCGATCCGGATAACGGACCAAGGTTAGAACCGCAAACAAACCAGGGTGGTATTTCAAGGATGGCTCCACGTGATCTAGCGACCACGCTTCAAAGCCTCCCACCTATCCTACACAGGCCGGTTCACAGTCCAATGCAAAGCTACAGTAAAGGTTCATGGGGTCTTTCCGTCTAGCCGCGGGTAGATTGCATCATCACAAACACTTCAACTTCGCTGAGTCTCAGGAGGAGACAGTGTGGCCATCGTTACGCCATTCGTGCAGGTCGGAACTTACCCGACAAGGAATTTCGCTACCTTAGGACCGTTATAGTTACGGCCGCCGTTTACCGGGGCTTCGATCAAGAGCTTGCACCCCATCACTTAACCTTCCGGCACCGGGCAGGCGTCACACCCTATACGTCGACTTTCGTCTTTGCAGAGTGCTGTGTTTTTA
The DNA here is from genome assembly GCF_003184165.1 of Achromobacter sp. RW408. Lineage (NCBI taxonomy): Bacteria > Pseudomonadati > Pseudomonadota > Betaproteobacteria > Burkholderiales > Alcaligenaceae > Achromobacter > Achromobacter sp. RW408. The sequence continues at coordinate 710,711 of NZ_QHHO01000046.1, read as the reverse complement.
ATAAACAGTCGCAGCCACCGATTCTCTGCGACCCCATCATGCTAAGCGCGCAGGCGCTTCACACTACCGGGGTATACCTTCTCCCGAAGTTACGGTATCAATTTGCCGAGTTCCTTCTCCTGAGTTCTCTCAAGCGCCTTGGAATATTCATCCCGTCCACCTGTGTCGGTTTGCGGTACGGTCTCGTACAGCTGAAGCTTAGAGGCTTTTCTTGGAACCACTTCCAATCACTTCGCAAGCAATGCTCGCTCGTGCCGTACCCTTGATTTACGCGCCCGGATTTGCCTAAGCGCCATCTTCGATACGTCAACAGGGACATCCAACACCCTGATGATCTTCCGCGATCCGTCCCCCCATCGCACTGTACGACGGTGCTGGAATATTAACCAGCTTCCCATCAGCTACGCATCTCTGCCTCGCCTTAGGGGCCGACTCACCCTGCGCCGATGAACGTTGCGCAGGAAACCTTGGACTTACGGCGAGGGGGCTTTTCACCCCCTTTATCGCTACTCATGTCAGCATTCGCACTTCTGATACCTCCAGCAGCCTTTACAAGCCACCTTCGCAGGCTTACAGAACGCTCTCCTACCGCGTGCACAAAGTGCACACCCGCAGCTTCGGTTTATCGCTTAGCCCCGTTACATCTTCCGCGCAGGACGACTCGATCAGTGAGCTATTACGCTTTCTTTAAAGGATGGCTGCTTCTAAGCCAACCTCCTGACTGTCTATGCCTTCCCACTTCGTTTCCCACTTAGCGATAATTTGGGACCTTAGCTGGCGGTCTGGGTTGTTTCCCTCTTGAGTCCGGACGTTAGCACCCGGTGCTCTGTCTCCCAAGCTGTACTTGCGGGTATTCGGAGTTTGCCATAGTTTGGTAAGTCGCCATGACCCCCTAGCTATAACAGTGCTCTACCCCCCGCAGTAATACTTGAGGCACTACCTAAATAGTTTTCGGAGAGAACCAGCTATTTCCAGATTTGTTTAGCCTTTCACCCCTATCCACAGCTCATCCCCTAATTTTTCAACATTAGTGGGTTCGGTCCTCCAGCACGTGTTACCGTGCCTTCAACCTGGCCATGGATAGATCATCTGGTTTCGGGTCTACACCCAGCGACTGAATCGCCCTATTCGGACTCGCTTTCGCTACGGCTTCCCTATTCGGTTAACCTTGCCACTGAATGTAAGTCGCTGACCCATTATACAAAAGGTACGCAGTCACCCCACAAGGAGGCTCCTACTGTTTGTATGCATACGGTTTCAGGATCTATTTCACTCCCCTTCCGGGGTTCTTTTCGCCTTTCCCTCACGGTACTGGTTCACTATCGGTCGATCACGAGTATTTAGCCTTGGAGGATGGTCCCCCCATCTTCAAACAGGATTTCACGTGTCCCGCCCTACTTTTCTCACGCTTAGTTCCACACACAAAATTTCGTCTACAGGGCTATCACCTGCTACGGCCGGACTTTCCATTCCGTTCGACTATCTTGCATGCTAAAACGTGAAGGCTCTTCCGATTTCGCTCGCCACTACTTTCGGAATCTCGGTTGATTTCTTTTCCTCGAGCTACTGAGATGTTTCAGTTCACCCGGTTCGCTTCCACTGACCTATGTATTCAGTCAGGGATACTGCTTGCGCAGTGGGTTTCCCCATTCGGACATCTGCGGATCAAAGCTTGTTTGCCAGCTCCCCGCAGCTTTTCGCAGGCTACTACGTCCTTCATCGCCTGTGATCGCCAAGGCATCCACCATATGCACTTAGTCGCTTGATCCTATAACGCTGTAGGCTATAGGACCTGAGTATTAGCGTTTGTGCCGTTCATAAGTTTCAAAGCAGTCTGAGGTTATTCACCCCAGTCTTGAGAACTTGGAACAAAATTAATGCAATCACAACCCGTACCCATCTTCATCAGCAAGCTGATTACTTGATGAGCACATTTCGTTGTGCTTCTTCCAGATTGTTAAAGAACAAATATAGCTGTTGAGTAAAACCCAACTCATAAGACCGGGCAGATACTATCCGCACGACGCTATGAGTTAGCCTCTACATCCCACCAGGCACAGGTCTTGGTGGAGGTGAACGGGATCGAACCGATGACATCCTGCTTGCAAAGCAGGCGCTCTCCCAGCTGAGCTACACCCCCATATTCACGGCATCTCTACCTGCGAATACTTGGTGGGTCTGGTTGGATTCGAACCAACGACCCCCGCCTTATCAAGACGGTGCTCTAACCGACTGAGCTACAGACCCAAAACCTTCCCGGATCAGTAGTCAGAAGTCATGGACACAGGGAGGAGTCCCTCTACCCAAGCCCACAACCGATCCCAGCTATATCAAACAACCGATAAGAGTGGACGCTTAACACGAGCACTAAGCTCTGAAAGGAGGTGATCCAGCCGCACCTTCCGATACGGCTACCTTGTTACGACTTCACCCCAGTCATGAATCCTACCGTGGTAATCGCCCCCCTTGCGGTTAGGCTAACTACTTCTGGTAAAACCCACTCCCATGGTGTGACGGGCGGTGTGTACAAGACCCGGGAACGTATTCACCGCGACATGCTGATCCGCGATTACTAGCGATTCCGACTTCACGCAGTCGAGTTGCAGACTGCGATCCGGACTACGATCGGGTTTCTGGGATTGGCTCCCCCTCGCGGGTTGGCGACCCTCTGTCCCGACCATTGTATGACGTGTGAAGCCCTACCCATAAGGGCCATGAGGACTTGACGTCATCCCCACCTTCCTCCGGTTTGTCACCGGCAGTCTCATTAGAGTGCCCTTTCGTAGCAACTAATGACAAGGGTTGCGCTCGTTGCGGGACTTAACCCAACATCTCACGACACGAGCTGACGACAGCCATGCAGCACCTGTGTTCCGGTTCTCTTGCGAGCACTGCCAAATCTCTTCGGCATTCCAGACATGTCAAGGGTAGGTAAGGTTTTTCGCGTTGCATCGAATTAATCCACATCATCCACCGCTTGTGCGGGTCCCCGTCAATTCCTTTGAGTTTTAATCTTGCGACCGTACTCCCCAGGCGGTCAACTTCACGCGTTAGCTGCGCTACCAAGGCCCGAAGGCCCCAACAGCTAGTTGACATCGTTTAGGGCGTGGACTACCAGGGTATCTAATCCTGTTTGCTCCCCACGCTTTCGTGCATGAGCGTCAGTGTTATCCCAGGAGGCTGCCTTCGCCATCGGTGTTCCTCCGCATATCTACGCATTTCACTGCTACACGCGGAATTCCACCTCCCTCTGACACACTCTAGCCCGGTAGTTAAAAATGCAGTTCCAAAGTTAAGCTCTGGGATTTCACATCTTTCTTTCCGAACCGCCTGCGCACGCTTTACGCCCAGTAATTCCGATTAACGCTTGCACCCTACGTATTACCGCGGCTGCTGGCACGTAGTTAGCCGGTGCTTATTCTGCAGGTACCGTCAGTTTCGCGGGGTATTAACCCGCGACGTTTCTTTCCTGCCAAAAGTGCTTTACAACCCGAAGGCCTTCATCGCACACGCGGGATGGCTGGATCAGGGTTTCCCCCATTGTCCAAAATTCCCCACTGCTGCCTCCCGTAGGAGTCTGGGCCGTGTCTCAGTCCCAGTGTGGCTGGTCGTCCTCTCAAACCAGCTACGGATCGTCGCCTTGGTGAGCCGTTACCCCACCAACTAGCTAATCCGATATCGGCCGCTCCAATAGTGCAAGGTCTTGCGATCCCCTGCTTTCCCCCGTAGGGCGTATGCGGTATTAGCTACGCTTTCGCGTAGTTATCCCCCGCTACTGGGCACGTTCCGATACATTACTCACCCGTTCGCCACTCGCCACCAGACCGAAGTCCGTGCTGCCGTTCGACTTGCATGTGTAAGGCATCCCGCTAGCGTTCAATCTGAGCCAGGATCAAACTCTTCAGTTTAATCTCTGTATTTGTTTCGTATTTCTTAGTTCCGAAGAACCGAGTCATACGTCGCTACTCAAAGGAAGTGAGGTATGTGCTTAGACTTGACATCTAAGGTACTTCACTTCTAGTGAGCACTTGATTTCATTGTGCTTGTGAAAGGGTTTAAAACCCAATCACTGTGCACTCGCATCAAGCGCCCACACTTATCGGTTGTTTAATTGTTAAAGAGCGGTACTGCTGAATTCTGTACTACCAAACTACTTACTGCATCTTCTGCTTTCTTTGGCGATTTCGCTTTCGCGTCGATCGCTGTGTCAGCAGCAGAGAAACGAGATTATGAAGAAGTTTTTATCGCTTGTCAAGTCAGCGCCGCTTGCTTCACTTCGCTGCCTTGCCTACGACCTCTTCAGGTCTCACCAGGCTCGCACCCGGCTTTCTCTTTAGCAGCTATCGAAATATCAGGGTTAACCCTAAGTTTTCGGTAACTGCCAAGCCTGAAACTATAACACAACTTTTGCAGATTATGCAACCGGCTTTTGCCCAACTTGCACCCTATCTTGCAACCCCGCCGTTCGTGAATCGCTTCACTTTCGCAGCAGCCCCGAATCGCTTCGGAGGTTGGTTACCGCTCCAGCCGGCTTGCAACGCTGACCAGACCACCCTATCGGGTAAACCCTGATTCGCCGTCACCAGCCAAGCCCAAGACTATAGCACAATTTTTGCAGATCGTGCAACTGGCTTCTGCCTGATTCGCACCATCCTATGCAAAATTCGCCGACCGCCGGTTCGAGAGAATCATCGCTGACTCACCGCCTTGCTGCCCCTGCGGCAGATCCGCTTGCCGTAGCCCTCGGATCCGTTGCACTTGCCTGGCCTCGCCGCTCAACAAAACTGCTTGAACTGCGAAGGAGCGAGACTATAGCACAGAATTTTGGCTTGTCATGCCAGCATGACAACCATTTTGCAGAAAGATGATGTTTGGTGGCGCAACACGGCCTTTGAACGGCCGCAGCGCCGTTGACGAACCACCCTTCCCCATGGGGGCCTACGCCGTTGCGAGGCGCCTGGTGGCGACAGGCGACAGCGCAACCTGCCACATATAGATAGAGGCGTGGCACTGGGAGAGTGGAGAGGCGGCGCACGCTCCCCCTCTCCCTATATATATAAGAGGTCCTTGGATGGAGGCCTCCGTCGCCCCGGGCAGGCAGGCGCCTCGCCATCGCTCGGCCGCCCCAGGGCCAATGGCAGCATTACAAGCAGGCCCAGGCGGACGCCGCCCCGCCTGCTCGCCGCCATGGACCACCGCGGCCGCTACCAACGCAAGGCGTCGATGCGGGTGATCCGCTTGAGCGATTCCTCGACCGAACTCTGGTTCACCAGCCACTCCGGCGCGCCGACGTCCCTGAGCAAATGGGGATCCATATTCTCGGCGAGGTTGCGCAGCGTTCTTTCCCTCCGCCATTCCCGGTACGCGCGCCAGAGGCGGGAGACGAGGCCGGCCGGTAGCGCTGCGTCGGCACTTGGCGGGACGGCTATCGCCGGCGCGGACATCACGGATTCGGAGCGGACCGGCGGGGACGATTCTGGCGTCGGCAGCCGCTTCGGCTCGATGCCAAAGGGGCCGGTGGGTTGGATGCAGGTTTCGGCAGACATGGGCAGCTCCTCGATGCGTCGTTTTGGTAAGCGTATTCGCCCAAATCGCCGCTGAAAATCGAATTGTTTTACCCGCTACGGTAAGCTATTCTTACCAATTCAATGCCATCCGTGCGGGCTCGCCAGGAACGTTTCCCGTCCTCCCCTTTTTCGACCACACTCTCCATGCGCCTGCCTCTGAATACCCTGCCCGCCTTCCGCGCCGTTGCTGAACTGCAGAACCTGCGCGCAGCCGCTGATCGGCTGCATCTGACGCACAGCGCGGTCAGCCAGCAGATCAAGGGGCTGGAGGAACAGCTGGGTTTTCCTCTGTTCGAACGCAGCGGCCGCGGCATTGTGCTGAACACGGCCGGCGCCGCGCTGCTTTGCAGCGTGCAAAGCGCAATGGCGCTGCTGGACGAGGGGCTGATGGCCGCGTCCGCCGCGGCCAGCGGCAGCGCCCAGCGCTTGCGCGTCTCGGTGCTGCCTTCGTTCGCGCAGCGCTGGTTGCTGCCCCGGATGGCGCGTTGGCACAAGCGCCATCCAGGGCTGTCGCTGGAGATCGAGACCTCGCAACAGGTGGTGGATCTGTTGCGTGACGGCTTTCACGCCGCATTGCGGTTCGGGCGGGGTCCCTGGCCCGGGGTGGAGTCCGAGCCGCTGTTCGACATGCCGCTACCGCTGATTGCCCTGGCCTCGCCGGAAACCGCGGCGGCGCTGCCCGACAACACCGCCGAAACGCTGGCGCGCCAGCCCCTGCTGGGTGAACGCGACATGTGGCAGCACTGGTTCAACGCGGCCGGCTTGCGGGTGCCGGTCACGCCCGTGGCCACTTTCAACGACGCCGGCATGATGCTGCAGGCCGCCGAACAAGGACTGGGCATCACGCTCGGCCGCGAGCTGCTGGCGGCGGACGCGATCCGCGCGGGACGATTGGTGCAGGTTTCCCCGGTGACCGTGCATTACGAGCAGGCCCAGACCTATCACCTGGTCTATCGGCCCAGTCTGCGCGACTGGGAACCGCTGGTCGCCTTGAAGCAATGGTTGCGCGATGAACTGGAGCGGTCGGGCAAGGGCCTGGTCACCGCGGCACGCCATGACCCCGCCCAGGCGACGCGGGACGAGAAGCCATAGACGGTGCCGCCGGAAGCGGCGCTCGCGCCTCAGGCGACCTTGCGGGTCGCGGGCGGGACCGAACGCATCGTGTCGGTCTCATTGAAGCGTTGGTGCCAGGAAAACGCTTCCTCGAGCAGGTGCGGCGTCTGTCCGCCGCGTTCGCAGGCCCGGTCGAAATAGTCCTGCAGCGCTTCTCGGTAGGAAGGATGCACGCAATGCTGGATGATGGCGCGGGCGCGCTCGCGCGGCGCCAGGCCGCGCAGATCGGCCAGGCCGCATTCGGTGACCAGGACGTCGACATCATGCTCGGTGTGGTCCACGTGGGACACCATCGGCACCACACTGGAAATGTCGCCGTTCTTGGCCATGGACTTGGACACGAAGATCGCCAGATGCGCATTGCGGGCAAAGTCGCCCGAGCCGCCGATACCGTTCATCATGTGCGTGCCGCCAACGTGGGTCGAATTGACGTTGCCGTAGATATCGAATTCCAGGGCCGTATTGATGGCGATGATGCCCAGGCGGCGCACGATCTCGGGCGCGTTGCTGATTTCCTGCGGGCGCAGCACGATGCGTTGGCGGTAGTGCTCGATGTTGGCCAGGATCTTTTCGTACACCGGCTTGGACACCGTGATGGACGAGGCCGAGGCGAACGCCAGCTTGCCCTGGTCGAGCAGCTCGATGGCGCTATCCTGCAGCACTTCCGAATACATCGTCAACGATTCGAAATCCGACGATTCGAAGCCATGCAGCACGGCATTGGCGATGGTGCCGATGCCGGCTTGCAGCGGCAGCAGCGAATTGCCCAGTCTTCCGGCGTCGACTTCGCGGCGCAGGAAAGCATTGATGTGCGCCGCGATGGCGTTGGTCTCGGCATCGGGCGGCAAGGCGTTGGACGGGCTGTCCGGCTCCTGCGTAATCACGATGGCGGCGATCTTGTCCGGGTCCACCTCGATGAACGGCTGGCCGATGCGCTGGTCAGCCGACACCAGGCCCATGGGCTCGCGCTTTGGACGCTCCGTGGGCACGTAGATGTCGTGCAGGCCCTCGATGGCGGCGGGCACGCCGAGATTCAACTCGATGATGACGCGCCGGGCCTGCTGCACGAACGAGGCCGAGTTGCCCACCGACATGGTCGGCACGATGGCGCCGGTTTCGGTGATGGCGGCCGCCTCGATGATGGCCACGTCGACCGGCCCGATATGGCCGGCGCGCAACTGTTCCGCGGTTTCCGACAGGTGCTGGTCGATGAAGGCGATTTCCCCCTGGTTGATCTTGCGGCGCAGCGTGGTGTCGACCTGGAACGGCATGCGGCGTGCCAGGACATTGGCCTGCGCCAGCATCTTGTCGGTGTCGTGTCCCAGCGAGGCGCCGGTGATCAGGGTGATGGACAGCGGCTCGTGCTCGGCGCGTCGCGCCAGCTCGGCCGGCACCGACTTGCAGTCGCCGGCGCGCGTGAAGCCGCTCATGCCGACGGTCATGCCGTCTTGGACCAGCAAGGCCGCCTGTTGGGCGGAAGTGATCTTGGCGCGTAGCCCGGGGTGGCGGATACGGTCGGAATGCATGGTGTCTCCTGATTCAATAGCCGGCGACTTGCGGCCGGACGCGGCGGAAGCGCCGCTCGCATCCAGGCGCCGTCTGACGCGGCGTTTCCTGACGTCCGCCGCGCATTCCAGCGCGGTTTCGGGACGAATTTCCGGCAGTATAGGAAGCGCCGGCAAAATCTCGTAATGACTTAAAATCATTCAATCCAGTCGTTTTTTTCATTGATTGAATGTTTCGCGCATTGCGCGGGGATGAGCCATGGACGTGCGCGCCTTACGGTATTTCGTGGAAACGGTCAGGCACGCCAGCTTTACGCAGGCCGCCAAGGCGCTGTTCGTCACGCAGTCGACGGTCAGCAAGATGATCCGGCAGTTGGAAGAGGAGGCCGGCACGCCGCTGCTGGTGCGCGATGGCCACACCGCGCGCCCCACCGATACGGGCCGCGTGATGTACCAGCGCGGCCTGCAAGTGCTGGAAACCATGCGCCAGCTGACCGAGGAAATGCGGCAGACGGCGGAACTGCAACGCGGCTCGCTCGAAGTGGGCATCCCGCCGATGATCAACCTTCTGTTCACGCCGGTGGTCAAACGCTTCCGCGAACTTCACCCCGGGATACACCTGACCTTGCGCGAAGGCACCGGCCGCGCGGTGGAAGAATTGGTCGCCAGCGGCGAACTGGAGGTGGGCGCCACCATCCTGCCGATCGTCCCCGACAGCGGCCTGGCCGCGCGGGCCTTCGGCAGCCATCCGATCTGGGTGATCGGGCCGCCGGACGCGGCCTGGGCCGGCAAGACTTCATTGCCCCTGAGCGCCTTGCGCGATACGCGCCTGCTGATCCCGACGGACGATTTCGCCATGACCCGACGCTTGCGGCAGGCTTTTGCCGACGCCGGCTTGCAACCCGGCATTGCGGCCCAGAGCGCGCATTGGGACTTCCTGGTGGCCATGGCTTCCGCCGGCCTGGGCGCGGCGCTGCTGCCTGAACCCCTGATGCGGCGCATGAAGACCCGCGGCCTGAGCACCGCCCGACTGGCAAAATCGGGACTGCAGTGGGAGGTCGGCCACATCTGGCAGCAATCGGGTTACTTGTCGTACGCCGCCCGCGCCTGGCTGCAAGTGTGCGATGAGGTTCTGGGCGCGGGCAAACGGGTTGGACGTTCCTGAAACGCGCTCGCCGCGAATCTAAGGGGGACACAGAGGAGTTTTTGTTGCAACGGACCGGGTGGCAGCTTGTTATGCTGCCGCCTCGATGCGAGCCTATCGCCCCAAGAAAACATGACCCCGAACCCGCAACATCCGCTTTTTCGCGCCCGTTCTTTCGCCGCGCTGATCGCCGCCTTGCTGCTGGCGCTGTGCCTGGCGCCGGCATTCGCCGCCACGCCCGCTTCGCCCGCCGAAGTCGACAGCATGCTGGCCGGCGCCCGCAAGCAACTCGATGACATCCGCAAACGGGTGCCGGATGAAACCGACGACGCCGAGCTGGTCAAGCAGCGTGGCGATGCGCTCGATATCCAGTCCAAGGCCGACGCCACCGCCGACGCGCTCACGCCACAGTTGACCAGCGTCGCCGCCCGCCTGAGCGAGTTGGGCGCGCCGCCCGCAGGCGCCAAGGAAGCGCCCGACGTCGCCGCGCAGCGTACGCAACTGGAAAAGAACAGCCGCGCGCTGGACGCGCAGATCAAACTGGCGCGGCTGCTGTCGGTCGATGCCGCGCAGACGGCGGAACAGATATCGGGTCTGCGCCGCACGCAATTCCAGGCACGACTCGGGGAACGACGCGATTCCTTCCTGTCGGGGCAGTTCTGGGCCGAATTCCGCGAGGAATTCCCGGGCGACCTCGAGCGGCTGGTGGCGTTGCGCGACGATCTGGTCACGGCGGTCGGCCAGACGCCGAAATGGGGTTGGCTGCTGCTGGCCACGGCGGCGGCGCTGGTGATCGCGTTGCGAGTCTGGATCGGCCGGGTGCTGCTGCGCCTCACGGCCACACGTGTGCCGCCGGGACGCTTGCGCCGCTCGTTCCTGGCGGTGGCGCTGTTGACGCTGGCGGTGGCGACGCCCGGCATCATTGCCCTGCTGGCCCACGTCGGCCTGGACTGGAATTCACAGTTGTCGGAGAGCACCGGCGCCCTGTTGGCCAACCTCGTCGTGACGGTCTGTTTCGGGGGCTACGTTTCGGGCCTGGGTTATGCGCTGCTGTCGGCCAACCGGCCGTCATGGCGCCTGCCGCCGATCTCCGACAAGGTGGCGCATCGCCTGCGTTGGCTGCCGGGCGCGCTTGGCGTGCTGGTCGTGATGATCTGGCTGGCCGAGCGGCTGCCGGTGCTGTTGAACGCCAGTCTCACCACCACCATCACGTTGACCGGCATCGTCGCGGTGTTCGTGATGGTGACGATGGCGGTGGCGCTGTCGATCGGCCGCCGGCTGCGGCGCCGGGCGCTGCGGGAAGAGGGCCCCCCTCCGCCCTTCTGGACCTCGCTGTTGCTGACGGCCACCGGCACGGTGCTGCTGATCAGTCTGGCCAGCCTGCTGGCCGGGTATGTCGCGTTCGGCAGCTTCCTGACCAAGCAGGTGCTGTGGGTCGTGATCGTGCTGGCGTCGGCGTACCTGCTGGCCGTGCTGATCGAGGACGGCTTCAGCACCTTGCTCGGCACCTCGCACCGCGATGACAGCGAAGGGCCCAGCCTGCGCGACCAGGCGGCCGTGCTGCTGTCGGGCGTGGGCCGGGTGGCGGTTGCCCTGCTGGCCATCATCCTGCTGCTGGCGCCTTTCGGCGAAGGCCCGATGGATCTGTTGCAACGCTTCGACCAGTTGCGCAAAGGCCTGGCCATCGGCGAGGCGCAGATCCGCCCCGGCGCGGTGTTGCAGGCGCTGATGGTGCTGGGCCTGTCGCTGCTGGGCGTGAAGATGCTCAAGCGCTGGCTGTCGAATCGCTACCTGCCCACCACCGAACTGGATCCGGGCATGCAGCTGTCGGCGGCGACGCTGTTCGGCTATGCCGGCTTCGTGCTGGCGGTGGCGTTGTCGCTGTCGGCCGCGGGCATCGGGCTGGAGCGGGTGGCATGGATCGCCAGCGCGCTGTCGGTGGGCATCGGTTTCGGTCTGCAGGCGGTGGTGCAGAACTTCGTTTCGGGCCTGATCCTGCTGGCCGAACGGCCGGTCAAGGTGGGCGACTGGGTGTCGCTGGGCGGCGTCGAAGGCGACATCCTGCGGATCAATGTGCGCGCCACCGAGATCCAGATGGGCGACCGTTCCACCGTGATCGTGCCGAACTCGGAGTTCGTGACCAAGACGGTACGCAACGTGACGCGCTCGAATCCGCTGGGACTGGTGCAGATCAAGCTGCCGCTGCCGCTGTCAACCGATGCGCAGCGCGTGCGCGAGTTGATCCTGCAGGCCTTTGCCGACCACGAGGACGTTCTGGAGACGCCGGCACCCAATGTGTTCCTGGATGGCATCGAGGGCGGCAACCTGATATTTAACGCCAAGGGCTACGTCTCGTCGCCACGCTCGGCCTATGGCGTGCGCAGCGCGCTGCTGTTCACGGTGCTGCAGCGCCTGCACGATGCCGGCCTTGAGGTGTCGTCGCCGCCCACGATGCTGCTGGCATCGCCCCCTCCAGCCATGGCCTCGCAGCGCCCCGACGCGGCCGAGGGGCCGGGCGCCGCGGCCGCGCCCGCCGCCACGCCCTGACCACCCGGGTCGATGATCGCGCGCCACGATCGTCAACCCGGCGAATAGAAGTCAAGCAAGCCCTGGCGATCCATCCTTGGATTACGCAGCGGCGGCGAATTGGCCATGATGTTCTGCGCGGACGACACCGGGTATGCCTGCGCGACGGGCGCGCTCGCCGTATATTGCGCGCCGGGCGCCGGCGAGGGGGCGTATTGGGCCTGCACCGGCGGCGCGACCTGCGCGACGTTGGGCGTCGGATTCTCGAAGCGGTGATCGGCCGTGGTCAGCGAGGGATTGGTGCACAGTCCCTGCGCGGTGAGGGCGGCCTTGGTGCGGTCATCCGTCTGGCACAGGATGTCGACGGCGGCGGTTTCCAGCCGACGCGAACGCTCGGGGTCCTTGGTGGACGCGGCCGCTTGCATGGTGCGCTCGAAGTTGCGGCGCAGGCTGCACTTCTGGTCCTCGACCGGAAAAGCCACGTTCATGCCGAAGCCCACCACCGAGCCGCCGCCCCCCGCCGACACCATGCAGCTGTCGGAGGAGAACGAACCGTAGAAACTCTGCGCGCCGATGGGCGGGGCGGTGCGCAAGGTGCTCGAACCGTTGCTGTTGGAATTGAACGTGATGCCCTGATTGTTGCCGGCGTTGGTCGAGCCCGATGTCGCCGAGGTGGTCGAGGAAGAAGTACTGGTCTGCGCACCGGCGGAGAAGGCCACCAGCGACAGGGATAAGGCAAGCGCAAGGGTTTTCATGATGTCCTCTCGACCGGACGGCCGAAGCCGTCCGGATTGCGTGCTGCTCAGTGACCGAAACCGCCCACGTGGCCCACCGGGCCGATGCCGTGGATCGACGCGGTGGCCCCGATCGCGCCGGCGTTGTACGTTCCCGTCGCCGTTGCGTTGGTGGTGGTGCTGCCGAACGTGGCGCCGCCATTGGCGATGCTGTCGCCGACCATGATCGGCGCGTTGCCATGGATGTGGCCGTAGGTCTCGCTGGTGGCGTATTGGCGGGTGCTGGTGACCACGGTGGTGCCATCCGGGCTGAACGATCCCCCCGCGGTGGCGACGCCGCCCGTTTCACCAAACGACGTCTGGCTCGACGAGCCGTAGCCGTTGATCTGGGTGGAGACCACGGACGTGCCGGTGGAGACCGAGGATACCGTTCCGGAAATGGTGCCGACGTAGCCAGAGGCGGAAATGCCGGGTTGGCCCGGCCCGGTCGCGTAGGCGGTGGATACCGCGACGAGGGACAACGCTGCGACTGCTGCGAGCTTTTTCATTTGAGCTCCTCCTGATCCGCTGCACGCGGATGAACAGGTGCCGGTGGCCGACCGGCGCGGACCTTTACCACCCCGACGCAGTACGCCTATGAGGCAACGTGGCGCTCGGGACTTTCGTATTGGTACGGAATGATTGCGCCGGACTAAGGACGTCGGTATCGGGTAAACGGGCGACCGGTCCCAAGAGACTGGGGAGGAAGACGTAAAAGATGTCGGGCAATCTGCGACTACCGTGCCGCGGGCCATGCATATGGCCGAGGCCGGACGCCCGTGGCGCCAGATTGCTGCGCCGCATCTCAGCTCATAGGATGGGATGCGGTGGCGCCCCCTCGCACGATTTCCCTAGCGCGCAAGACGGCGGCCCGGCAGGCGCACGCCGTTAGGCTTACTGTCAGGATGAAGGGGGCGCGCGCGACGATGAAGTGGGGCAAGGTCCGGGGAATCGGTTCATCGGCCGGGAAATTTTGAGCCATACTACTCCGCCGGCCGGCCCCTGCCCGGCCACTTTCATCCGGAGACACCATCATGATCCAGGAGATTGCCAGCATCCACGTGCGCGAAGGACAGGAAGCCCTGTTCGAAGCCGGCGTGGCACAGGCCAAGCCGTTGTTCCTGCGCGCCCGCGGCTGCCATGGCATGGAGTTGTACCGCAGCATCGAGCAGCCGCAGCGCTACACCCTGGTGGTGGACTGGGAAACCGTCGAAAACCACATGGTGGACTTCCGGGAATCCGCCGATTTCCAGGAGTGGCGCAAACTCGTGGCGGGCTTCTTCGTCGAACCGCCGCAGGTGCATCACGAACAGAAGGTGATCTGAGCCTGGGGTACTTTCCGGCGGATGCGGTTCAGGTCCGCCGGGCCATTGGAACGGCGTCGGCTTGCCCGTCCGGCGATGGCCTCAGGCCGTCGCCAGGCGGGAGCTGGCCGCCAGCGCAACGGCCACCGTGGTGCGCACGTCGGCCAGGGCCCGGTGGGTCGGTTCCGAGGCGCCCACGTGGCGCGCCAGCACGTCGAGCTTGTGCGACGGCAATTCCGGCCAGGCGCGCCGGGCCAGCGCCAGCGTGCAATGGGTGGCGTTGACGAACGGCAGGCCGGTCTGCAACGCCGCGGCATCCAGGAAACGGCGATCGAACGAGGCGTTGTGGAAAAACACCGGCAAGTCCTCGACGAAATCCAGGAACGCGGCAAATGCCTGTCCCACCGGCACTCCCTGGCGCTCGACCTCCGCTTCGGTAATGCCTGTCAGTCGCGTGATGAACGGCGGCACCGTGGCGCGGGTGCGCACCACCTGCGCGTATTCGCGCTCGGCCGCGCCGTCGGCGCCGACCCGGACCGCCGCAAATTCCAGGATCTCGCAGGACGCGGTCGACAGCCCCGTGGTTTCCAGGTCGGCCACCACGAAGGGGCCGCGCAAGGCGTCCAGCGCCGCCGACAGCGCCGCTGAAGGCGCCCGGCCAGCAGCGGGGGAGCGCGCCGCGGCCCCCGGCGCGCGGGTCCTGCGGTAATAGAAGGCCATGCCCTACTCCGCCCGATGCAACGGCGCGAAGCGCGGCGAACCGTCGGCCAGCTGGCCGAAGAACAGCTCCGCCGGACGCACCCACAAGCCGCGCGCATGCGGCCACAGGTGCTCATAGACCACCATCGCTTCTTCCGTCTCGGAATGGCGCGCCGTATCGATGTAGCGATAGAGACCGCCCTTGTAGTGGCGATGGGTGGCGAGAGCCAGGGCTTCGGATTCGGTCATGGAGCATTGCCGCAAAAGACGCGGCCCGGGCGGAAAGGCTCCTGCCAGGGCCGACGGGTTCGAACAAGTCCGTATTTATAGCGCACTCGGGCAGCGGCCAACACATCGCCGCCCGGGCGCTCAGTAGCGCACGTACTCGAGCACCGGCTCGGCCGGCAACGGCGTGTTGGCGGCCGGCCGGGCGCGCACCGCCGGCGCCACCGGCTTGAGCGCGGGTTTCAGGACGCGGTTGCCGCCGTGCAACTCGTGGGCCGCCTGCGGCACCGAGGCGGCATCGGCGGTCATGTGGGTGATGTCCTCGGTCACCTCGCCCAGTTTGCCCGACTGGGCCAGCGACACTTCCACCACTTCGGCCATGATCTCCGTGACCCGGCGCGACGACGCCACGATGTCCTCCATGGTGACGCCGGCCGACTGGACCTGGCCGGCGCCGTTCTCGATCTGTTCGACCGAGGTGGTAATCAGTCCCTTGATCTCCTTGGCCGCCGCCGCGCTGTTCTGCGCCAGGCTGCGCACTTCGGAGGCGACCACCGCGAAGCCCTTGCCGTGCGTGCCGGCGCGCGCGGCCTCGACCGCGGCGTTCAGCGCCAGGATATTGGTCTGGAACGCGATGCCGTCCATGACGCCGATGATCTCGGAGATGCGCTTGGAACTCTCGGTAATGGCGCCCATGGTGCGCACCACGCCCGCCACGGTCCTGCCCCCTTCTTCGGCCACCCGACAGGCATCCCGCGCCAGCGCATTGGCCTGCCCGGCGCGATCGGCGTTTTCGGTCAGGCCCTGCACCGCCACCCGCAGCGTCTGCGCGGCGGTGAAGCGGCGGGTGATATCGGTGGCGAACTTCACCACTTTGAATGGCCGTCCTTCGGCGTCGAAGATCGGGTTGTAGCTGGCCTCGATCCAGACCTGCCGGCCATTCTTGCCGATGCGCAGGTATTGTCCGGTATCGTGACGTCCGCTACGGAGCTTGTGCCAGAAATCGGCATAGGCGGAGCCGCGCGCCTCTTCCGGCGACACGAACATGCTGTGGTGCCTGCCGCGCACTTCGTCCTCGCGGTACCCGACCGCATTCAGGAACAGTTCGTTGGCGCGAATGATCGTGCCGTCCAGCTCGAATTCGATGATGGCCTGCACCTTGGAAATCGCCTCCAGCTGGCCTTCGGTATCGGCCTGGCGCTGCTGCTGCGCGGTAATGTCGGTGGCGTACTTCACTACTTTGAATGGCCGGCCATGCCTGTCGAAAATCGGGTTGTAGCTGGCCTGCAGCCAGACGTCGCCGCCGTCCTTGCGAATGCGGCGATAACGCCCCGAGTCATGCGCCCCCTGCCCCAGCTGGTCCCAGAACGCCAGATAATCAGCGGATTCGCGCTCGTCGGGCAACACGAATATGCGGTGATGTTGCCCGATCACTTCGTCCAGTTCGTAGCCCATGGTGTCGAGGAAATTCTGGTTGGCCATCAGCACATGGCCATCGAGATCGAACTCGATAACCGCCTGTGCCTTGTGGATGGCCGCTATCTGCCCGTATAGATCCGCTTTCCGCATGCCGCGTTCGGCGCGCAGCAGGCGTTTTAGGGTAAGCCATTGCATATTGACGTCTCCCGCAGGGAATGGGACGAGTTTGCTGAAAGGCGATGAGGAAACCAATTGGCTTGTCTGAAGCAGACTGCTGGCGCGTCCCACGAACCGGGCCGTGCACGCCGCGCCGCATGCACGCGCTTGCCTGGATGTCCGCCGCCAACGCCACGACGGGAGGTGAGTGATTACAAGAAAAGGAAGAATGTATCCAGTCGAAAATATTTAATCCCAAAAATGGGGCGTTCTCAATATATTCAGCGCGCGTTTACCAAAAAAATTCCGCCGGCCGTTATTTCACCGTGTTTCATCGGCGCTCAAGCCGCCGCCTTCGGATTATTAATAGGGGTTAATACGAATCCGCCCGCGGCGCCCGACTGCGAACCGGAATCGTTATTCCGCGTCCAGTTCCGGATAATGGCGGAATATGCCTTCGCCGAACGGCAGGCGGCGACCGCTGGTGAAATAGGGCTGCAGCGCCGGCAATTCGGCGACACGGCGGTGCAAGGCCATGACATTGGGAAACCTGACCGCCTGCGTCCGCATGCGACGCGGAAAGGCATAAAGCAGGCCATCGACCAGCTGAAACAGCGACAGGTCGGCGTAGCTCCAGCGCTTGCCGCCCGCGAGCCAGGCGTCCGGGCCGCTCAGCACCCGCTCGAAGTAACCCAGGAATTTCGGAATACGCGCTTGGCGGAAATCACGGGCACGCCGCGCCGCCTCTTCTTTCTGGTCTTCGTAATAATCGCTGGCGGAAATGGGGTGGTGCGTATCGTGCGCCTCGGCCACCATATCGGCGATGGTCAGCTGCAATTGATTCACCCACAGCCGGCCTTCGACGCTGGCGGGCGCAAGGCCGTGCTTTTCACCCAGGAACAACAGGATGTTGGCGGTTTGCGCCAGGGTCATCTTGCCTGCCACCAGGTACGGCGGCGCAAAGGGCGGGTGCTTGCGGTCGGACAGCATGTCCTTGACCAGCGCGTCTTCGTCGCCGCCGGGCTCGCGCGCGCGCTCCCGATACGGAATCCCGCCCGCTTCCAGCGCCAGGCGCACGAATTCGCCGCGTCCGGGTATGCCGTCCCAATACCAAAGGTCGTATGTCATGCCGGTCTCCTTGCGGGCGCAAGGCTACGCGGGAAAGACGCTGATTTCGCCTTCGTGCCGCGCGGCCTGCCGCCCGTGGCTTTGCTGATACTGGCGCGGGGATTGCCCGAAATGCGCGCGGAAATCGCGTGAAAAATGCGCGCCGTCGGCAAATCCGCAATCCAGCGCGATTTGCGTGATGCTGCAGGCATTATTAAGCAACAACCAGCTGCCATATTCCAGCCGCAATTGCCGCTGGAACGCCATCGGCGACATGCCGGTGGCCAGGCGGAAGGCCCGTTCCAGCTGGCGCCGGCCCACGCCGACGTAACGCGCGATGGCGTCCAGCGGCGGCGGATTGTCGATGCGCTGCTCGATGAAATGCGCCGCCTGCCGCACGCGCAGGTCCTGGATGCCGGACAGGTCGGTGCGGAAATGCGCCTGCGGCACGCGGCCCGGCCGCGCCCCCTGCAACATCATGTGGCGCATGGCCTGCTGCGCCTTGTCGCGGCCGCAATGGCGCGCCACCAGGTACAGGCCCAGGTCGATGGCGGCGGTCGAGCCGGCGCAGGAAATCAGGTCGCCTTCGTCGACGAACAGGCGATCGACCACGGCGCGGGTCTGCGCGAAGCGCTCGCGGAAGGCTTCCAGCACGTTCCAGTGCACGCAGACCGTGCGCGGCCCGATCACGTCGGCCTGCGCCAGGGCGAAGGTGCCGGTGCAGATGCCCAGCAGCCGCACCCGCAGCGCCGCCGCCAGCCGCAGCCAATCGCGCAGCGGCTCGGGCATGCGGCCGCTCGAATAATCATTGCCGCCGCAGACCGCGATGTAGTCGAACTGCGCCGGATCGTCGGGCAGGCCGGCTTCCACTTCGATGGTCAGGCCGGCGCTGGAGCAGCGCGGCTTGCCGTCCCAGCTCATCACGCGCCAGGCGGTATGGATCTGGCGGCTGCGCCCGCCATGGTCGCCGGCCAGCCGCAACACGTCGACGAAACCGGCGAACGCCGCCAGCGTGAACTGGTCCAGCAGCACGATGCCGATGGTCAGGGCGGGTTTTCCCTGAGGCGGGCGCGCTTCGCCGTCTTCATAGGAGAGCGGCAAGGACGGGGGTGGCGCGACGACGGACATGACGCAATTATTCAAGTTTATGTCCCGCGCCTTCAAGCTCGTTTTCCCGAGGATCGCCCAAGATGCGCCTGTGGTACTTGAGTCAATGAGTCGCGGATCGACAAATCTACAAGGGGAATCCGACATGGCAACAAACACCCGCAGCGCGCTGGGCGCGGCTGCGCTCGGCGCGGGGCTGCTCCTGGCTTCGCACGCGGCGCTGGCGCAGCAGCAGAAAATCACCGTCGCCTGGTATGGCGGCAACTGGGGCGACGCGTTCCGCGCCTGCGTGGCCGAACCGTACACCAAGGCCACCGGCGTCACGGTGGTGCCGGAAGTCGGCACCTCCACCACCACGCTGGCCAAGCTGCAGCAGCAGAAGGCCGCGCCCACCATCGACGTGGCCTGGATGGACGGCGGCATCAGCGAGCTGGCGCAGCAGGCCGGCGTGCTGGATGCGCTGGATGCCGGCGCCATTCCCAACCTGAAGAACGTCATCGAACAGGGTGTGTACCGCGACGGCAATGCCGCCTTCGCGGTCAGCACCGGTTATTACTCGCTCGGCATCACCTACAGCACCAAGGAGGTGACGCAGCCGCCGAGCAGCTGGAAGGACCTGTGGAAGCCCGAGTATGCCGGCGCGGTGGCGGTGCCCTCGCCCGCCAACTCGTCGGGCGTGCCGTTCATCTTCTTCCTGGCGCGGGTGTGGGCAATCGACCCGTCGAACCTGGGGCCGCTCTATTCCAAGCTGGCCTCGCTGGACACCGCGCTGTTCTTCGACAGCTCGGGCGCGGCCACCAACGCCTTCCAGAGCGGCGAAGCCGTGATCGGCGCGCACTTCAACGTCGGCGCCTGGGACCTGATCGACAAGGGCCTGCCCATCGGCTTCAGCGTGCCGAAGGAAGGCGTGTGGGCCACCGACGCCCGCCTGCATCTGGTCAAGGGCGCGCCCAACAAGGCCGCCGCGCAGAAGTTCATCGACACCGCGCTGACGCCGGACGCGGCCGCCTGCCTGGCGACCAAGCTGTACCTGGGCCCCGCGGTCAAGGACGTGCAGGTATCCAAGGACGTGGCCCGCAAGCTGCCCTGGGGCGCCGACGGCTCGGTCAAGAACCTGAGCCTGTTCGACTGGAACATCATCAACGCCCGCCGCGCCGAGGTCACCGACGCGTGGAACCGGCAGGTCGCCCGCAAGCGCTGAGCAAGGTCCGTTCCCCATGTCCGCTTTGCTTACCATCGAAGGCGTGTCGATGCACTTCGGCGCCTACCAGGCGCTGGACCGAATCGACCTGGCGATCCAGCAGGGAGAGTTCGTGGCGCTGCTCGGCCCCAGCGGCTGCGGCAAGACCACGCTGCTCAAGTCGATCGCCGGTTTCCTGCAGCCGGAATCGGGCCGGATCCTGATCGACGGCCAGGACGTCAGCCGGCTGCCGGCGCACAAGCGCCCGCTCAATACCGTGTTCCAGAACTACGCGCTGTTTCCGCACATGACGGTGCTGGAGAACGTCGCCTACGGTCCGCGGCGCCAGGGCGCGTCGAAATCGGAAGCGGCCGAGCGCGCCCGGGGTGCGCTGGACATGGTCGGCCTGGCCGACTTCGGCCCGCGCTATCCGCGCGAGATGTCCGGGGGCCAGCAGCAGCGCGTGGCGCTGGCGCGCGCCATCGTCAACCAGCCCAAGCTGCTGTTGCTGGACGAGCCGCTGTCGGCGCTGGACCTGAAGCTGCGCAAGCGCATGCAGCTCGAACTCAAGCATCTGCAGGCCCGCCTCGGCATCGCCTTCATCTTCGTCACCCACGACCAGGAAGAAGCGATGACCATGGCGGACCGCGTCGTGGTCATGCACGCCGGCCGCATCGAGCAGGTCGGCGCCGGCGCCGACATCTACCGCCAGCCGGCCACGCGTTTCGTCGCCGAGTTCATCGGCGACGCCAATTTCATCGCCTATACCGTGGCCGATGACGGCGCCCTGATGCTGGATGCCCAGGGCCTGCGCGTGCCGCTCGCCCAACGCCCGGCGGCGGGTCGCGGCCTGGCCGTGCTGCGGCCCGAAGACCTGAAGCTGTGCCAACGCGCCGACGCCATGCTGACCGGCACCGTGAGCGACGTGATCAACGTGGGCAGCCACAGCATGATCCACGTCGACATCGGCGGCCAGACGCTGGTGGCACGGCACGGCGGCCTCGCGCCCGGCGGCCTGCATGCCGGCGGCGAGGTGGCGCTGGCGTTCGCGCCCGAGCACCTGCACCTGATCGGCGGCCAGCCATGACGCGGCGCGCCTGGCTCTCTCCCGGCCTGCTGCTGGCGGCCCCGGTGCTGTTCTTCGCGGCCTTCTTCCTGGCGCCGCTGGCGGTGGTGGCGCTGGCCAGCGCCACCGGCGGACCCGACGGACTGACG
The DNA here is from genome assembly GCF_003184165.1 of Achromobacter sp. RW408. Lineage (NCBI taxonomy): Bacteria > Pseudomonadati > Pseudomonadota > Betaproteobacteria > Burkholderiales > Alcaligenaceae > Achromobacter > Achromobacter sp. RW408. The sequence goes on along the minus strand of NZ_QHHO01000046.1, from coordinate 689,671 downwards.
CCGACCGCCGCGCAATACATGAAGGTGCTGGCCGACCAATACCACTGGGACGTGATCCTGGTGACGTTCCGGCTGGCCCTGTTCACCACCGTCGCCTGCCTGCTGCTGGGCTATCCGCTGGCCTGGTACCTGGTGCGCGTGGTGCGCTGGCAGGCCTGGCGCCGCGCCTGCGTGATCCTGCTGGTGGTGCCGCTGTTCACCAGCAACATCGTGCGCGCCTTCGGCTGGATGGTGCTGCTGGGCCGCAACGGCCTGGTCAACCAGGGCTTGATGGCCACCGGCGCGGTGGACCGGCCGATGCGCTTCATCGGCACCGAGCTGGGCATCCTGATCGGCATGGTCTACGTGCTGCTGCCGTTCGTGGTGCTGGCGGTGGGCAATGCGCTGGCGCGGGTCGATCCGGCCTGCGAGCAGGCTTCGGCCGACCTGGGCGCGAGCCCGGTCGCGACCTTCCTTCACGTGACCTGGCCGCTGACGCTGCCCGGCGTGGTGTCGGGCGCCATCATCGTCTTCACGCTGGCGGTCAGCGCCTACGTGACGCCGGCGCTGCTGTCGGGCGGCCGCGTCACGGTGCTGTCGATGCTGATCTTCCAGCAGTACAGCACTGTGTTCGATTTCCACTACGGCGGCGCGCTGAGCATGGTGCTGCTGGTCTTCACCCTGATCCTGGTGGCGCTGGCCAACCGCGCCGCCGCCTTGCCGGGAGCCGCGCGATGATCGCCCGCCACCTGATCCGCCTGACCGCGCTGGCCGTGCTGGCCTACCTGGCGCTGCCGCTCGTGGTGATCCTGGGCGCGTCGTTCACCGCCACGCCGTACCTGGCGTTTCCGCCGCAGGGCTGGACGCTGGAGTGGTACCGCACCTTGCTGGTCGAGGCCGGCTACATGGCCGCGTTCACCACCAGCACGGTGCTGGCGCTGGCCGCCACGGTGGCGGCGGTGCTGCTGACGGTGCCGGCGGCGCTGGCGCTGGCGCGCTACGAGTTCCCGGGCAAGGCCGCGTTGACCTCGGTGCTGATGTCGCCGCTGGTGCTGCCGCACATCGTGCTGGGCGCGGCATTGCTGCAATTCGGCGCGTACTTCGGCCTGACCCGCAGCTTCCTGTCGCTGCTGATCGGCCACGTCGTGATCATCGCGCCGTTCGTGCTGCGCTCCACCCTGACGCTGCTGACGCCGGAACAGCGCGCGCTGGAGGAGGCGTCGGCCGACCTGGGCGCCAACCCCTGGACCACGTTCTTCCTGGTGGTGCTGCCGCAGATCCGCCCGGGCATCGTGACCGGTTCGATCTTCGCCTTCATCTCGTCGTGGATCAATGTGGAACTGTCGATTTTCAACACCACGGCGGACCTGAACACCATCCCCGTGAAGCTTTTCAACTACGTGCAATACACGATTGATCCGACCATCGCAGCCGTATCGGACGCCACGATCGTGGCTGCGGTCGTCGCCATCGTGATCCTGGATTTGACCGTCGGGCTGGACATGCTGTCCGAACGCGGCAAATAACTTTCCTCTTCCCCCTATCTACCGCCTGGAGTCACTGTCATGCGCAAGCAAGACGCGTTCGATGTCATCTATACCCATACGGAAGGCGAGCCCCTGTGCATCGTGCACAGCGGCATTCCGTACCCCGCCGGCTCCACCATCCTGGAGAAGCGCGCGTTCCTGGAGCAGCACTACGACTGGCTGCGCAAGGCGCTGATGCGCGAGCCACGCGGCCACAAGGACATGTTCGGCGTGTTCCTGACGCCGCCGTCCAGCCCCGAGTACGACGCCGGCCTGATCTACATCGACGGCACCGAGTATTCGCACATGTGCGGCCACGGCACCATCGCGGTCAGCATGGCCATGGTGGCCAACGGCCTGGTGCCACGCGGCCAGGACGGCATCACCCGCATCCGCTTCGAGACCACCGCCGGCCTGGTGGTGTCGGAAGTGGCCTCGGAAGGCGACAACGTGCTGTGGACGCGCTTCGAGAACGTGCCGGCCTATGTCGCGGCGCAGGACATCCCGGTGGAATTGCCGGGCTACGGCAAGCTGTCGGCCGACATCGTCTGGGGCGGCAACTACTTCGGCATCGTCGACCTGTCGAACTGCGACCTGCGCATCTCGCCCGACAACGGCACCGAACTGTCGCGCATGGGCCTGATCGTGCGCGACCAGCTCAATGCCCGCCAGCGCATCCAGCATCCGACCGAAGCGCACATCAACAACCTGAACTTCATCACGTTCTGGCACCAGCCGACGATCGAGGGCGCGTTCTACAAGAACGTGCACGTGTTCAGCGCCGGCCAGCTCGACCGCTCGCCCGGCGGCACCGGCACCAGCGCGATGATGGCCATGTTCGAGGCGCGCGGCAAGATGGGGCTGAACCAGCCGATCAGGTCCGAAGGCCTGCTGGGCAGCGGCACCTTCGAAGGCTGCCTGCTGGGCGAGGTCGACCTGAACGGCACCCGGGCGGTGCGGCCGACGGTGAAGGGCACGGCCAGCATCCTGGGCACGGCGCGCTGGGTCATCGACAAGAACGATCCGGTGGGCGCGGGATTCCTGATCCGCTGAGGACGCGCGGCGGCCGGCGATGGCGCGGCGTCAGACCTTCAGCGCCGCGCCCGCCGGCACCACGGATAGCCGCATGCCGACGGCATGCAGCACGGCCAGCAGCGTCTTGAGCGTCGGATTTCCCTGGGGCGAGAGCGCGCGGTACAGGGCCTCGCGCGAGATGCCCGCGGCCGCCGCGACGGCGGCGATGCCGCCATAGGCTTCCGCCACGTCGCGCAGCGCCAGCAGTCCGGCGGCGCGATGATCCGGATGGTCCAGCTCTTCCAGCGCCGCCTTCAGGTATTCGACCGCGAAGTCGTGATCCTCGCGCAATTCGGCGATGGTCTCCGCAGTATGGGAAATCGACGTGATGTCATGTTGGCGATTGTTCATGCCTGCCTCTGCTTCCAGTCCGCCCAATAACGCCTGGCCAGTTCGATGTCATGCCGCTGCGTGCCTTTCGCGCCCCCGGCCAGCAGCACGATCAAGCGGGTGCCATGCCTGCCGGCATAGACGCGATAACCCGGACCGATATCCAGACGAAATTCGATGACACCTTGCCCAACGGCCCGCCAATCGCCCAGGAGACCGGCGCCGATGCGCTTCAGGCGCACTTCGATCCATGCGCGCAGCTTGGCGTCGCCGAGTTCGCGCAACCACACGCCGAATGGCGATATGCCCTGCGCGGTCACGTAGCGCCGCAACTCAATCGTCGCGACGGCCATGGTGTAGCTTATAAGTTACAGAGAAATTATCAAGCGGGCAACCGGCTTTGATCATGAACGGATATATCGGAATCAAATGACATTCCGCGATGATCCCGTCCGCGCCGCTGTCCACGCTATTGTGGCCGACCGCAACGCTATGGCCGGCAAACTTGCGGCAATCCCGTCGCCGGGCTTAGGATGGAGCCACGGCCAGACCGTGCGCCGGCTGAAGGCGCCCGGCACGGACTCGGGCCGGCGCGTGAACCTTGCCAGCGATTCGGGAGCACATCGTGAAGAAAGTTGCTGAGATTCTCAGGGAAAAGGCCAACCCCGCCGTCGTGACCGTCTCACCGGACTCGTCCGTGTACGACGCCATCAAAACCATGGCCGAGCGCAGTATCGGCGCCGTGGTGGTGGCGCAGGGCGACGAGGTGCTGGGCATGCTGACCGAGCGCGACTACGCCCGCAAGATCGTGCTGCAGGACCGCTCGTCGCGTACCACCAAGGTACGCGAAATCATGACCGATTCCGTCTTCTACGTGCGTCCGGAAGACACCCGAGAACACTGCATGGCGCTGATGACCGAACGTCACTTCCGCCATCTGCCGGTCATCCAGGACCAGAAGCTGGTCGGCCTGGTTTCCATCGGCGACCTGGTCAAGGACGTCATGAGCGAACAGAAGTTCATCATCACCGAACTCGAACGCTACATCACCGGCGAGCGCGGCTGAACGCCATCTCCGGCATCACCGGGGGCCTCGCGGCTAGCCCGCCGCGAGGAGCCGCGACGCCGGCACCACCAGGCCCAGGCCGGCCGCCAGCAGCAGCACGAACACCATCCGCTTGACGGTCTTCATCGACCCGGCGGTGGCATAGCGGCGCGCCACCCACGTCACGCCGATCACCACCGGCAGGGCCTGCAGGCTCAGCCAGAACGAGGTCGCCATGAAGGCGCCCTGTCCCGCCACCAGCGTCAGGCGCACGACGGCATTCAGCGAAAACAGCACCAGCAGGCTGTTGCGGATCGACGCCAGAGGCAGCGGCTGGCGGTACAGGTGATAGACCATGGGCGGCCCGGCGCTGGAGAACAGGCCGCCCAGCACGCCCGAAACGCCGCCGAAGAACAGAAACGACGCGCGCGACGAGAGGCGCGCCAGGGGCTGGGCGCGCGCCACCAGCAATACGGCGCAGGCCATGATGGTGAGGCCCAGCAGCAATTGCAGCAGCACCGCCATGGCGCCACTGATCCAGGCGAGCGCGGCCACGCCCACCGCCACGCCCGCCAGGCTGCTGAGCAGCGCCGGCGCCATCAACGGCCAGTTGATCTGGGGCTTGGCGCGCGCCAGCGTAACCACGGCGTTCACCAGCGAGAGGACGCTGACCACATTGGCCACCTCGGACACGGACGCCAGCTGGAACACCCCGGACAGGCCCAGCAGCACCAGGCCAAAGGCGAAACCGGTCATGGTCTGGGCGTACGTCGCCAGCGCCACGCAGGCGAGGAACAACACGTGTTGGAGGATGCTCATGCTGGGGCGGAGCCTGACCTGCCTCGGCTCGGCCCCGCCGCGAAATATCGCGATCCGGAGCGGAACGACTTGGGAGAAACGGCGTATCTAGAGGGGTGTTCGACGCCGGCGATGATAGCACCGGGTCCAGGGCTTGCCGGGCGGTTTTCCTACATTTTGTAATAATCGGATGCGCTCATGCACCCCGTCCACCGCGCCCGGCCGCTATCCTTGCCGCCCAGTAAGCCCGCCGCGCCCGGGCGGGCCGCGCCATCCCGGCGCCACCCCGGACGCGGCCCGCCCGTCCCCACGCATGACACCCAAACAGACCACGATCAATACGGTGACGCTGACCTGCTCGACCTGCGGCAGCGCCCAGTTCACCAAGCTGGACACCAACGAGTACCAGTGCAGCCATTGCCACGCCGTCACCCTGGTCGAGGACAACGTCGCCCAGCGCCTGGAGAAGATTCTGCGCGGCATGCAGCAGCCGGCGCCAGCAGCCAGGCTGCAGCCCGGCGCGGTCATCGCGATCGGGCTGGTGGTGCTTGCCGCCATCCTGGTGCCGGTCACCGCCTCGTTGTTCACCAGTGGTTCGTCGACCCGCCCGCCTTCGCGCGCGGCGCCTCCGCCGATCGATGCGGCGCTGGTCAAGCTGACGGACGTGCAGGAGGTGCGTTCGCGCGGCCGTAGCCAACTGGTGATGCTGATGCGCAACGAGACCGGCAAGAAGATCGATGCGCCGCGCGTCACCGCCACGTTCTACCAGGGCGAGCTGACCCTGTCGTCCTCCTCGGGTTCGCCGATGGCGCGCACCCTGCTGCCGGGCGAATACACCCCGGTGACGATCTCCCTGCCGGACACCGCCTATAGCCGCTACGTCCTGAAGCCGGCCACGCCGTCGCTGGCGCACAGCAACGCCCGCGAGGTCGCCGCCGACAAAGTGCAGTTGGTGCGCAACGATGGCGCCTATCGGCTGGTGGGCCTGCTGCGCAACAAGGGCACGGCCGCGGCCAGCAGCACCCAGGTGACGGTGATGCTGTACGGCGAGGACGGCAAGCTGATCGGCACCGGCAATGGCTACGGGTCGGCCAGTCCGCTCGCCCCCGGCGCGCTGACCTCGTTCGACGTGCGCTGCGACATGCTGGCCGAAGGCAAGGTCGGATCCTACGATTACATGGTGCAAAGTGAAGGCTGACCGTTCCCCCGCACGGCCCCTGTCGCGGCCCGCCCGGGCCGGGCTGGTGCTGATCATCCTGGCCGCCGGCGGCTATGCCCTGGCCAAGTACAACGGCCTGCTGCCCTGGGACGCGCCCAAGGCAGCCCAGGCCGCGCCGGCGCCCGCCGCCACGGCGCCGGTTCCCGAAGGCCCCGCCAGCCGCATCGTGCGTGTCAGCCCCGCCAACCCACGCATCATCGACGATGTGCGATTGACCACGGCCGAACTGCTGGATCCGGACTTCGCCCTTTTCGATCCGGCGGCGCTGGCCTTGTCGCCGCCGCGCCGCCTGCTCGACGAGATCGAACGTCCGCTGCTGCTGGCCGAGGTGGTCAACCGCAGCGACAAGTACGTGGCGTTGTCGCCGGGTATGGAGATCTCGGTGTTCGACGGCTCGCGCCCCCTGCGTCTGCGCCAGGAATGGTCGCTGCCGGCCATGCTCTATCCCGGCGAGCGCATTCCGGTGCTGTTGAACGGCGAGAATTTCGAGCGCTATTCCGAGGTCAAGACCCACTGGAAGCCGGCCAAGCGCGCGGCCCTGCCCGGCTCGCGCCCGGCGCTGGACATCAGCGTCGAGAACACCGAGGCCGGCATCGGCACCGGCACCCTGAATTTCACCTACCGCTATCGCTACAAGTACGTCACCGTGCATGGCCGGGTGCGCAACAACGACAACGCCGAGATCGACAACGTCAAGGTCTGGGTCAGCCTCTACGACGCCCAGGACAAGCTGACCGGCGCGCGCTATTCGGAGCTGCGCCTGCCCAAGCTCAAGCCGGGCGAGAGCGCGCCGTTCCAGCTGGACGTCAAGCAGTATGGCGCCAACTTCGCCCGCGTGGGCGTGGTATACGACGCCAAGGCCAACTGAGCCACGGGCGGCGCGGCCCGCCCGCAATTGATCGAGGCAGCGCAAAGGCACCGTTACTCCACCGCGGCTATGGTGCCTGACGCAGCGCGCCCGCGACGTCCCGCCCGGGACGCCCCCCGGCGCGGAAGGCCGAATCGACCCCATTTTCAGGCTCGCCGGACCGCCACCGCCATGCCGGGCGACGCCCCGGCGTGGCCCGCAGGCAACGTCTATCGACCCAAGTCTTATATAAGATATAAGACATTTGCTAGCGGCCCCCTCTTCCCTCTACAATTCCGGCGACAACCCTTCTTCCAACCCGACTTTGAGCAGGCCTCACATGCTGGATACTTACCGCCAACACGTTGCCGAACGCGCGGCCCTGGGGATTCCCCCGCTGCCCCTGACGGCAAAACAAACCGCTGAACTGATCGAACTGCTGAAGAACCCGCCCGCGGGCGAAGAGCAGAACCTGGTCGATCTGCTGACCCACCGTGTTCCGGCCGGCGTGGACGATGCCGCCAAGGTCAAGGCCTCGTATCTGGCCGCCGTGGCCCTGGGCACCGAAGCTTGTGCCCTGATCAGCCGCGCCAAGGCGACCGAACTGCTCGGCACCATGCTGGGCGGCTACAACATTGGCCCGCTGGTCCAACTGCTCGACGACAAGGAAATCGGCACGATCGCCGCCGACGCCCTGAAAAAGACCCTGCTGATGTTCGACGCCTTCCACGACGTCAAGGAAAAGGCCGACAAGGGCAACGCCAACGCCAAGTCCGTGATGCAGAGCTGGGCCGACGCCGAGTGGTTCACCAGCCGCCCCGAACTGCCCGAAAGCCTGACCATCACGGTCTTCAAGGTGCCCGGCGAAACCAACACCGACGACCTGTCGCCGGCCCCGGACGCCACCACCCGCCCCGACATCCCGATGCACGCCCTGGCGATGCTCAAGAACAAGCGCGACGGCGCCGCCTTCCAACCGGAAGAAGACGGCAAGCGCGGTCCCGTGAAGTTCATCGAATCGCTGAAGGAAAAGGGCCACCTGGTCGCCTACGTCGGCGACGTGGTCGGCACCGGCTCCTCGCGCAAGTCGGCCACCAACTCGGTGCTGTGGTTCACCGGCGAAGACATCCCCTTCGTGCCGAACAAGCGTTTCGGCGGCGTGTGCCTGGGCAACAAGATCGCCCCGATCTTCTACAACACCATGGAAGACGCCGGCGCCCTGCCGATCGAACTCGACGTTTCCAAGATGGAAATGGGCGACGTGGTCGAGCTGCGCCCCTATGAAGGCAAGGCCATCAAGAACGGCGAAGTCATCGCCGAATTCGAAGTGAAGTCCGACGTGCTGTTCGACGAAGTGCGCGCCGGCGGCCGCATTCCGCTGATCATCGGCCGCGGCCTGACCGCCAAGGCGCGCGAAGCGCTGGGCCTGGCCCCGTCGACGCTGTTCCGCCTGCCCAAGGACCCGGCCGACACCGGCAAGGGCTTCTCGCTGGCCCAGAAGATGGTCGGCCGCGCCTGCGGCCTGCCGGAAGGCCGCGGCATCCGTCCGGGCACCTACTGCGAACCGAAGATGACCTCGGTCGGCAGCCAGGACACCACCGGTCCCATGACCCGCGACGAACTCAAGGACCTGGCCTGCCTGGGCTTCTCGGCCGACCTGGTGATGCAGTCGTTCTGCCACACCGCCGCCTACCCGAAGCCCGTGGACGTCAAGACGCACCACACGCTGCCCGAGTTCATCAGCACCCGCGGCGGCGTCTCGCTGCGTCCGGGCGACGGCGTGATCCACTCGTGGCTCAACCGCATGCTGCTGCCCGACACCGTCGGCACCGGCGGCGACTCGCACACCCGCTTCCCCATCGGCATCTCGTTCCCGGCCGGTTCGGGCCTGGTCGCCTTCGCCGCCGCCACCGGCGTGATGCCGCTGGACATGCCGGAATCGGTGCTGGTGCGCTTCAAGGGCAAGCTGCAACCCGGCGTCACCCTGCGTGACCTGGTCAACGCGATCCCGCTGTACGCCATCAAGCAGGGCCTGCTGACGGTCGCCAAGCAAGGCAAGAAGAACATCTTCTCCGGCCGCATCCTGGAAATCGAAGGCCTGCCCGACCTGAAGGTCGAACAAGCCTTCGAACTGTCGGACGCCTCGGCCGAGCGTTCGGCCGCCGGCTGCTCGGTGCGCCTGAACAAGGAACCGATCATCGAGTACATCAACAGCAACATCGTGATGCTCAAGTGGATGATCGCCAACGGCTACGAAGACGAGCGCACGCTGGGCCGCCGCATCAAGGCGATGGAAGCCTGGCTGGCCAATCCCCAGCTGCTGGAACCGGACGCCGACGCCGAATACGCCGCTGTCATCGAGATCGACCTGGCCGACGTGCACGAGCCCATCGTGGCCTGCCCGAACGACCCGGACGACGTCAAGACGCTGTCGGAAGTCGCCGGCGCCAAGATCGACGAAGTGTTCATCGGCAGCTGCATGACCAACATCGGCCACTTCCGCGCGGCGTCCAAGCTGCTCGAAGGCAAGCGCGACATCCCGGTCAAGCTGTGGGTGGCCCCGCCCACCAAGATGGATGCCACCCAGCTGACCGAGGAAGGCCACTACGGCGTGTTCGGCACCGCCGGCGCCCGCACCGAAATGCCGGGCTGCTCGCTGTGCATGGGCAACCAGGCGCAGGTCCGCGAAGGCGCGACGGTGATGTCCACCAGCACCCGCAACTTCCCGAACCGCCTGGGCAAGAACACCAACGTGTACCTGGGTTCGGCCGAACTGGCCGCGATCTGCTCGAAGCTGGGCCGCATCCCGACCAAGGACGAGTACATGGCCGACATGGGCGTCATCAACAAGAGCGGCGACCAGATCTACCAGTACCTGAACTTCGACAAGATCGCCGACTACAAGGACGTGGCGGACGTGATCGAGGTGTAAACCTCGCCACGTAGGCTCGCCTGCGACACGGCCCCGGAGTGATCCGGGGCCGTTTTCATTGGCGCGGCCCACGGGTTTGGCGAAGCCGCAGATCGGACTGACACACCCTGCCATGCGTCCGAAAGTAGGGGACGGAACTTTCACGGCGATACGTTTTCATACAATCACCGCAAATCGTGACAAGCAAGACGTAACCGCCGCCCGCCGGCACCGGGAGAAAACCGCCAATGACACGGCTCTTGATGCCGCTGCCGCTGCTGACCGCGCTGGCCGGCTGCGCCACCGCCCCGCCCTCGAATCCCGAGAACATCTGCGCCATCTTCCGCGAAAAGCCGGATTGGCACGACGCCGCGCTGAAGGTGCAGAAGAAATGGGGCGCGCCGGTGCCGGTGCCAATGGCGATGATGTATCAGGAATCCAGCTTCAAGCAGGACGCGGTGCCGCCGCGCTATTACTTCCTGGGCATCATTCCGTGGGGCCGGGTCAGTTCCGCCTACGGCTACGCCCAGGCCAAGGACGAAACCTGGGCCGATTACAAGAAAGATGCCGGCGGCTGGGGCGCCAGCCGCGACAATTTCGCCGATGCGCTCGATTTCATGGGCTGGTACATGAACAAGACCCAGCGCCTGAATGGCATCTCCAAATGGGACGCCTATGGCCAGTACCTGAACTACCACGAGGGCTGGACCGGCTATCGCAACCGCAGCTACGACCGCAAGGCGTGGTTGAAGACCGTATCAAAGAAAGTGCAGGCGCGCGCCGACAAGTTCGCCAGCCAGTACAAGAGCTGCGAGAAGGACCTGACCCGCGGCGGCTGGTTCTTCTGAGCCGGCGAGCGGGACACGGCGCCAGGCGGCAGGCCGGGCACGCCCCGAGCGCCCGACGGGCGGCGTCGACGCGCCGCCCGGCAAGCTCTCAGGCCTGGACCCCCAGCCGGTAGACGACGGTGTCCAGCCGGCTGACGCCGCGTTCGGCGAACTTGGGTTCCTTGGCCAGGATGTCGCGGCGGTCGATGATGACCGCTGGCGACACGCCGGTGAACAGATTGCGCATCTCGGCGTCGACCACCGCGAATGGCGGCCCGTCCATTTCTTCCTGCGGATAGTCCAGGGTGATCAACAGCCCACGGTAGCCGGGCGCCAGCTGGCCATAGACGTGGCGCACATAGTCGCCGCGCATGTCGGCGGGCAGCGCCACCAGCGCGGCACGATCATACGCGCCCACGCAGTGCGACAGCAGCGGCGCGTCCAGCTTGAAGATGTCGCCGCAGATGATCTCGATATTGCCCGCCACGTAGTGCCTGCCATAGGCGCTCTCGTGGATCACCGGCTTGAGCTCATTCTCGGTGAAGAACTGCTCGACGGCCAATTGCGACAGTTCCACGCCCAGGACCTGGTAGCCCTGCGCCGCCAGCCAGACCATGTCCAGCGACTTGCCGCACAGCGGCACCAGCACCTTGCCGCCCGCGGGCACCGAGAGTGCCGGCCAGTATTTCTGCAACAGCGGCGTCACTCGTGTCTGATGAAAATGCGTGCGCCCGTCACGCCAGCGCTCCAACCAGAATTCCGCGTCCATGTTTGTTCTTGTCCTCCGGAAAAATAGCGAATCGCGCGATTCGCGGACAATGCCGCGCGCCGGTGCGCGGCATGGCAATGCTCCCTGGATACTAACCGGCCGAAAGCCGATCGAGGTTTTGAACAGACGCCCGAAAGGCGCGCTTACCGGCATCCCGTGCCGGCCATGACCCGGGCAGCGTGCCGGACCGGCCGTCAAACCCGCTATTGTAGTGGTCGCGCCAGGGTGACGCGCGGGCGCCGCGCCGGTATGCTTTAGCCGGCCTGCCCCCACCGACGCGATCGACGTTTTCCAGGATCCGATGCCCGACGCCCAGCGCCTCCAGGACCTGCTCGCCCAATGTGCGCAACAGCGCGAATCCGCGCTGTCCGAACTGTACAGGCTTGCGTCCCCGCATCTGTTTGCGCTCGCCAGGCGTATGTTGAGAGACCAGGCAGCCGCCGAGGACGTGCTGCAGGAATGTTTCGTTTCGATCTGGCGCCAGGCCGGCCAATACCGCGCCGAGCAGAGCCAGGCGATGACCTGGATGACCCGCATCGTCCGCAACCGTTGCATCGACCGGTTGCGGCGTCCAGGCATCGAACTGCCAGACCCCGACGATAGCTTGACGCTGGCCATGGCGGACGACGCGCCCGGCCCGCTGGCCCGCCTGTCCGCCAGCCGCGACGGCGAGCGACTGGCCGACTGCATGGGGCAGCTGGAAGGCCCGCAGCGGGTAGCGATCGCCATGGCGTTCTTCGACGACATGGCGCATCCGGACATCGCCGCCCGCCTGGATGCGCCGCTGGGAACCATAAAAAGCTGGATACGCCGCGGCCTGCTGCGGCTCAAGAGGTGCCTGGAATGAACTATCGCGATCCCGACCTGCAGGACCGCCTGGCCGCTGAATACGTGCTCGGCGGCCTGCGCGCGGGCGCGCGGCGGCGCTTCATGCAGTTGATGCGGGAAGACGCCGCGCTGCGCCGGGCGGTGGCCGAATGGGAGGACCGGCTGTTGCCACTGGCGCTGGCCCTGCCGCCCGAAGCGCCGCCGCCGCGCGTCTGGCAGGCGGTACGGGCTCGCATCGCGGCGCCGCGCGACGCCGCACGCTCGTCCTGGCGCGGACTGACATGGTGGCGCACCCTGTCGGCCGGATTGGCCGCGGCCGTCGTGGTGCTGGCCTTCCTGACGCTGACGCCCACCCCGTCACCGCGCGAGCCGCAGACCATCGCCGTCCTCGCCGGAGACAAGACGCCTGCCCTGCTGGTGCTCAATCGCGTGTCGGATCAGCGCCTGGCTGTCCAGCCCATGCAGGACCTGACGGCGCTGGCCGACGGTCGCGCGCTGGAGCTGTGGGCCATTTCGCCGGGCCAGGCGCCGCGCTCGCTCGGGCTGCTGGCGCCCGGCGCCATCACCTTCATCACCCCCCGCCAACCGCCACGCCAGGGCGATACGGTGGCGGTCTCGCTCGAACCACCGGGCGGCGCGCCGCAGGGCGTTCCGACCGGTCCGATCGTGCTGAGTGGCAAGGTGATCTGAGCCCGCGCCACGGGCCGGCGCCAAATGGCTCCACCTAGGGTTTGTACTGATCAAGCGACTGCATCCAACGGCCCAGGCGCCGCGTATCTCCTGGTGACGGCCAACCAAAAAGGAGATCGTCATGAAACTGCTAGCCTCGCTTGCCATCGCCTGCTCTGCCCTGACCCTGTCGCCCGCCCATGCGGCCGACGTCATGGTGGGCGGACAACCGATGATGCCCGCCAGGAACATCGTCGCCAACGCGGTCAACTCCGCCGACCACACCACCCTGGTGGCGGCGGTCAAGGCCGCCGGCCTGGTCGATACCCTGCAGGGCAAGGGCCCCTTCACCGTGTTCGCGCCCACCAACGCCGCCTTCGCCAAGTTGCCGGCAGGGACCGTCGACAACCTGGTCAAGCCGGAGAACAAGGCGACTCTCGCCAAGATCCTCACCTACCACGTCGTTCCGGGAAAGCTGGACTTCGACGCGCTGGCCGCCCGGGCCAGGAAGGGCGGCGTCACGGAACTGGCCACCGCCAGCGGCGGCAAGCTCTGGGTCATGATGAACGGCAAGCACAACCTGGTCGTCAAGGACGAAAAGGGCGGCGTGGCCAATATCAGCACCTATGACGTCTACCAGTCCAACGGCGTGATCCATGTGATCGACACCGTGCTCATGCCCAAGTGATCGCGGCGAGCCTCGGAGAGCGGCCATGGGCCCGGCGGCAATGCCGGGCCCATGGCCGCGCGGCGTGCATGCCGGGATTTCGCGATATCGTAGGGGCTCCATCCTGAGCCTGGGGCCTGCATGCCGCCGATCGTGCCTTCATCTTCCCGCCGCCGCTTCACCCTGGCCCTGGCCGCGTTGGCCTGCGCGCCGTTGCGCGCCCGGGCGAGCCCGGGGCGCGACACCATTGTCAGGCAGGTGTTCCAGGCCGCCCCCGGGCAGATCCGCTATGGCGCGCAACACGCCGCGTTGATGCGGCGCCTGGGCGTGATCTGGATTCCGGTGGAATCGGGCGCGCCCGGCATCGAATTCGAGCATCCCCTGGGCGGCAGGGATACCTTGGCCGCGGCCATGGCGGCACTGGACACGCGCGACCCCGCGCTGGCGGCGCAACGGCTGGCGGAAGTCTGCCGGCTGGTGCCGACCTATGTTCGCCAGCTGGGACGGCTGGCGCCCGGCCGCTACGCCGTGCCGCCGGAGCGCCGGGAGATGTTCGACTTTCCCGACAGCGGCGTCGACGCGCAGGGCCGCTTCGAACTGCGGCGCGAGCACCTGACGCTGCTGCGCGCGGCCAGCTGGCGCGAAGCCGGCAAGGACGAACTGGAAGCGGTGCTGCGTGAAGGCGACGCCTTTTGGCCCATGCCGTTCATCGATGGCAAGCGCCCCTATGGCGACAGCAGCCACTACCAGATCGACATGGCGCGGCTGCTGGGAGAGCCTTACCCCATCGACGCCAAGGGCCGCGCCATCACCGACCCGGCCAGGGACGCCCGCCTCGAAAGCCTGCATTGGCAGACGGCCGCCGCGCTGCAGGTCTTTCTGGCACACGCCAAGGCCTGAGCCGCGCCCGGACCAGGCGCCAGGGTCATGCAAAGCTAGGGGCGCGCAAAGAAATGGCGGATGTCGTCGGCCACCGGCACCGCCGCCAGAACCAGCAGGAACAACGCCAGCGGCAGGGTCGAGCCGAAACCGTAGTGGAAGAAGGAATAGGCGCCCACCACCCCGCCGCAGAAGAACAGCGTGACCAGCGTGCTGAGCACGATCAGCTTGCCACGGTCGGCCCGCACTCGCGGGCCGCCAGCCTTGTCGTCGTGAGCCAGATTCCAGTAGAACAGCTTGCCCAGCTCGATGCCGATGTCGGTGACCATTCCGGTCACGTGGGTCGTGCGGATCTCGGACTTGGACACCTTGGTGATCATCGCGTTCTGCAGGCCCATGATGTAGCACAGCAGCATCACCGTGCCCGGCACGTAGAACCAGCGCAGGTCCCCCAGGTTCGCGCCCAGCAGGCCGAAGGCCAGCAGCAGCAAGGCCTCGAGCACCAGGGGCAGCGCGAATTCGCTGGCCAGGTGCGAACGCCGCCCAAAGTTGATCAACGAGGCCGACGTCGCCGCGCCCGCCAGGAACGACAGCAACGCGGCCAATCCCTGCAAGACCACTGCCACGCTGCCGAGCACCATGTGATCGGCCATCATCGAAACAATGCCGGACATGTGCGAGGTGTATTGCTGCACCGCCAGGAACCCGCCCGCGTTGACCGCCCCGGCGACGAAGGTGAGGAAGTAGGCCAGCCGCCGGTTGGCCTGCGGCGTGCGGCTGACCGCGGTGAGCTGGCGCAGGAAAGGAATGGCCATGGCGACGCGATACGCTAGCGCGTCGGGCGGTCCCACGGACCCACGTAGCCGGTGCGCGGCATGAGTTCGAGCGCGGCCAGCGATTTGTCACGCTGCGCCAGGGTGGCAACGCGCGCGGTGCGCGGCATACGGAGGCTCCCGGAAATAGGCGGCGCGGCCGGCTGGCCGGCCGCGCCTGGTTCCAGGATTCTACCCGCCCGGCCGCCCCTTCGGCAGGCGGCAGCCGCCGCCATCGACGCTTTACCAGCCCAAATCCGTTCACACGGCGTCGGACTCGCTCAGCTGCTTGCGCCGGAACTCGCCCTGGCGCGTGAACATCCAGCCCGGATATTCCGGCGGCAGGGCGCTGACCTTGTCCAGGGCCGCCAGTTCGTCGCCGGTCAAGCGGATGGCGGTGGCCGCGAGGTTGTCGTCCAGCTGGTCGACGCGCTTGGCGCCGATGATGACGCTGGTGACCGCTCGCTGATGGAGCAGCCAGGCCAGCGCAACCTGCGCCACCGACACGCCGCGCGCCTCGGCCACCTGGCGCAAGACGTCGATGCTGTCGAAGGCACGCTCGCGGTCGACCGGCGGGAAGTCAAACTGGGCGCGGCGGTCGCCGGCCGCGGCCTGGCCATCGCGGCCGTACTTGCCGGTGAGCAGGCCGCCCGCCAGCGGGCTCCACACCATCAGGCCGAGCCCCTCGCTTTGCAGCATGGGCACGATCTCGCGCTCCAGGTCGCGGCCGGCGATGGTGTAGTAGGCCTGCAGCGATTCGAAACGGGCCAGGCCCAGGCGCTCGGCGATGCCCAGCGCCTTCACGATCTGCCAGGCCGCCCAGTTGGATACCCCGACGTAGCGCACGTGCCCGTGCTGCACCAGATTGTCGAGCGCCCGCACCGTTTCCTCGATGGGCGTGGCCGGGTCAAAGCCATGAATCTGGTACAGGTCGATATGGTCCAGCTGCAGGCGCGCCAGGCTCTTCTTGACGCTGTCCATGATGTGAAAACGCGAATTGCCACGGGCATTGGCCCCTGGCCCGGTCTGGCCGAACACCTTGGTGGCGACGACCACATCGTCACGCGCCACCTTCAGGTCGCGCAGCGCCTGCCCGGTGATGATCTCGGAACGGCCTTCCGAATACACGTCGGCCGTGTCGATGAAGTTGACGCCCGCCTCCAGGGCACGGCCCACCAGCCGGTTGGCGTCCTCCTGCTGCAAGGCGCCGATCTTGCTCCACAACTCGCCTTCGCCGCCGAAGGTCATCGTGCCCAGGCACAATTCCGAAACGAACAGGCCGGTATTGCCGAATTTCTTGTACCGCATGAGTGCACTCCTTCGCAGGCACGGCGCGGTACCGGCCCGGGATGGGACGGCGGCGGCGCACGGCCGGGGTGGAAACAGTATGCGGCGCCGCAGGGGCCGCCGGCGATGCTCGATCCTGCCCTTTTTTTGCCCGATCCTCCGGCCCGGCCGCCCCCCTCCCTGGCATGCGCCCGATCCTCCATGTTTTTTGCCTATTCCTCCGCACCCACTTGCCGGATGGCACGCAGGCTCGCTGGTTGGATCTACACTCGACGACGCCTGATCCTCCGGCGCCCCGCCCGCCACGCGCGCGCAAGGGCGCCTTGCCCGGAGCCCCTCCATGCCTCCCGTCCCCACCGACACGATCACCCCGCCGAATGCCGTTTTCGAACCCGCCCGGCACGAACTGCTGTGCCTGCTCGAGCGCATGACCGGCACGCTCGAAGGCTCGCTCGATACACCCATCGAAGGCCTGTTCCTGCACCGCATCTCGCAGCCGACCGGCCCCAAGCCCGCCTTGCAAAAGGCGGCGCTGGCCGTCATCGCGCAAGGATCCAAGCGGGTGCTGATCGGTGACGAAGCCTACGAGTACGATCCGTTCCACTACCTGATCTCCTCAGTCGACCTGCCGGTGGTAGCCAAGGTCTCGGTGGCCAGCCCGACCCTGCCCTACCTGGGCTTGCGGCTGGACCTGAACCCAGAGGAAATCACCGCCCTGATCAGCGACGAGAACCTGCCGCCGCTGGTGCCGGCCGAAGCCTCGCGCGCCATGTGCGTCAATCCGCTTGGCGGCACCCTGCTGGACGTGATGCTGCGCCTGCTCCGCCTGCTCGATACGCCACGCGACATTCCCATCCTGGCGCCCATGGTCAAGCGCGAACTGCTGTACCGCCTGCTGATGAACGGCCAGGGCGTGGTGCTGCGCCAGACCGTGCTGCAGGACAGCCAGCTCAATCGGGTGGCCAAGGCGATCCGCATCCTGCGCGACAACTACGCGCTGCCATTGCGGGTCGAGGAAATCGCCCGCGACGTGCATATGAGCGTGTCATCACTGCATCATCATTTCAAGCAGGCCACCGCCATGAGCCCGCTGCAGTACCAGAAGCACCTGCGGCTGCAGGAGGCGCGCCGGCTGATGCTGACCGATGATGCCGGCGTGGCCCTGGCGGCCCATGCGGTCGGCTACGAGAGTTCGTCGCAGTTCAGCCGTGAATACAGCCGCCTGTTCGGCACGCCGCCCTTGCGCGACAAACAGCGCTGGAAGGACGAAGCGCTGGCGGCTGCCTGATCCTGCGACGCACGGCCGCAGCCGCACAGCCACCCGGCTCGGGCCTCCAGGCGACGCGACGCGGAGCGCCTGACCGGGAATCGGCGATATGCTTGGGGACTCCCCACTGCGAATGCGGGCGCGCCCATGCAAGACCTGAACGACCTTTACTACTTCGTGCAAGTGGTGCGCAACGGCGGCTTCGCGCCGGCCGGACGCGCGCTCGACATCCCCAAATCGCGCCTCAGCCGGAGGATCGCGCTACTGGAAGAACGGCTCGGCGTACGGCTGATCCAGCGCTCCACGCGTACTTTCGCGGTCACGGAGCTGGGCCAGGAATATTTCGAGCAGTGCCTGTCGATGCTTGCTGGCGCGGAGGCGGCGCAGGAAGTCATCGACCGCACCCACGCCGAGCCGCAAGGCACCATCCGCATGAGCGCGCCACCGGCGTTGATCTATTATTTCCTGGGCGACATGGTGGCGCGCTTCATGGAGCAGTGTCCCAAGGTGAACGTTTACCTGAAGAGCTTCAGCCGACCCGTGGACGTGCTGCGCGAGGGTTACGACCTGGCGGTACGGGTGCGCTTCGGCCAGATCGAAAGCAGCGACCTGGTGATGAAGCATCTGGGCGTTGGACGCCAGTGCCTGGTGGCCAGCCCCGCACTGGCGCGGCGCCTGCCGGCGTCGGCCGATCCGCAACAACTCAGCCAGCTGCCGACGCTGGCGCTGGGGCCCGAGCAGCGCGAATCGGTCTGGAGACTGGATGGCGCCGATGGCGCGCGCCTGGAAGTGCCTTACTCGCCGCGGTTTGTCACCGACGACATGCTGGCCTTGAAGCAGGCCGCGCTACGGGGCGTGGGCGTCGTCGCCTTGCCGATGGTCATGATCCACGACGAACTGGATGCGGGGCGCCTGGTGAACGTGGGCGGCCCCTGGCAGCCCGAGCCGGGCAACGTGCACGCGGTCTTCCCCTCGCGTCGCGGCCTGCTGCCGGCGGTGCGCGAACTGCTGGATTTCATGGCCGAGCAATATCACGGCATCAGCGAACTCGAAGCGCAGGCGCAGCGCCGCCATTGCCCGCAGATTGTTCAAGGGGCGCATATATCGTCCCAGGAATAGAACGCTGAGGATCGCTTTGAACCACTACCGACATGTTCCCCGGCTAATCTAGGATGCAGGCTACAGACTCAAGATTCTGACCACGGCGCGGCCCTGGGCCCGCCTCCCTCACGCAACCGGAGCAAAGCCATGAGCAAACCCTACGTCAAACTGGACAAGAACGAAGCCGCCGTACTGCTGGTCGACCATCAGGCCGGCCTGCTGTCTCTGGTGCGCGACTTTCAACCCGATCAATTCAAGAACAACGTGCTGGCGCTGGCCGACCTGGCCGCCTATTTCAAGCTGCCCACCATCCTGACCACCAGCTTCGAAGACGGCCCCAACGGCCCCCTGGTGCAGGAGCTGAAGGACAAGTTCCCCAAGGCGCCCTACATCGCCCGCCCCGGCAACATCAATGCCTGGGACAACGAAGACTTCGTCAAGGCGGTCAAGGCCACCGGCAAGAAGCAGCTCATCATCGCCGGCGTGGTGACCGAAGTGTGCGTGGCCTTCCCCGCCTTGTCGGCGCTGGAGGAAGGCTTCGACGTATTCGTGGTGACCGATGCCTCGGGCACCTTCAACGAAGTCACCCGCAACGCCGCCTGGAGCCGCATGGAACAGGCCGGCGCGCAACTGATGTCGTGGTTCGGCGTGGCCTGCGAACTGCATCGCGACTGGCGCAACGACATCGAGGGCCTGGGTACGCTGTTCGCCAACCACATCCCCGACTATCGCAACCTGATGGCGTCGTACTCGACCACCAAGGGCAAGTAAGCCGCCCGGCGCACGCCTGCCTCGCGGGCCTACCTCTTGCGGAAGGGGTAGGCCTGTTGCGCCAGGAACGTGCCGGGCATGTCGTTGTCGAGAATGCCGTAGTTTTCCGGCAGGCGCTTGCCGGTGCCGCGCACCGCCGTGCCGAACAGATAGTCGATGAACGACAGGTGCGCCGCGTAGTTCTTGTCGATGGCCTCGGTGTCGGACGAG
This sequence comes from Achromobacter sp. RW408, assembly GCF_003184165.1. Taxonomy (NCBI): domain Bacteria; kingdom Pseudomonadati; phylum Pseudomonadota; class Betaproteobacteria; order Burkholderiales; family Alcaligenaceae; genus Achromobacter; species Achromobacter sp. RW408. Next base: position 669,855 of record NZ_QHHO01000046.1, on the reverse strand, counting down.
TGGTGCCAGTGGTGGAAGTCCGGCGTCACGATCACGTAGCGCAGCCAGCCCCACGGCAGCTTGACGTTGGAGTGGATGAGCACCGCCTGGAAGCCGACGATGATGATGTAGGCATCCAGCACCGGCTTGGAAAAGCCCAGCGCGAACAGCACGCCCAGCACCGCCACCCGCGTGATCAGCAGCTCGACGATGTGCAGGCGCGAACCGGCCAGCCAGTCGAGCGTACGGGTGCTGTGGTGCACGGCGTGGATGCGCCACAGGAACGGCACCTCGTGATACGCGCGGTGCGCGGCATACTGCACCAGGTCCGCCACCAGCACCGCCACGAACAGTTCCGCCAGGTACGGCAACGACTGGATCGCCTGCTGCAGCGGCTCATACGCGGCCCACGAGAACAACCGGTGCACGAAGAAGTTGATGCACAACAGCACCGCGCCGACCGACAGGTGATTGAACAGGAAATGCTTCATGTCCACCTGCCATTCGCCGCGGAACACAGGCTGGCCCGGGTACAAGGGGAACAGCTTCTCGAAGATGATGAACACCGTGCTCGAGGCCAGCAGGTCCAGGATGAACCAGTCCAGCCCCAGATAGGGGTGGTGGCCGGTATTGGAGGAAATCACCACGACCTGGCTGCCGCCCGCCGCGACCGCGCAGCACACCAGCACGAAAGCGGCGATGTTGAGCCAGCGCTGGCGGCCGAACACGATGTTGGTCAAGGCAATGGTGCCGGAGGCCAGCAAGGCGGCGAACAGCAGCGTGCGCATTGCCTCCACCGTATAGAAACTGCGTAGCTCCGGGGTCGTCAGATATGCCGGGAAATGAAATGCCAGGACGCCCAGTACGGACAGGATCGCCAGGAACAACGCGATCACGCCGGTGATCATTCCCGTGCCGGGGCGGATGCGGCCGTCCTGCTTGAACAAATCCAGGACCTGACGGTAAATGGGCGCGCGCTGATTCATTTCACTTTTATGGCAGACCACGGGGAAGCGAGTGTATCCCCGGCCCAGGCATGCCATGTAAACAAACGTGAGTAGATAAGACCAGGCTACGGCGCGCCTGAACCGTGCTTGCGCCGCGTCAAACCGGCCGCGGCGGCACGGGCGCGGCGGGTTGACTTTGACGGGGCATTGTTATGTCATGGAACCGACAGCTCATTTACGGGCCGGTCCGCCGGCCCCGCGCAGTCCCCTTCCACCCGGATCCAGCAAGAGGCCGTCATGTTCCCTGAGTACCGCCAACTGATCACCCGCCTGAAAGCCGAGAACGGTCACTTCTCGGCCCTGTTCCAGCGCCATAACGACCTGGACCAGGAAATCAAGAATATGGAGGCGGGCATCGTGCCAGCCTCGGACACCAGCGTCGAAATCCTGAAAAAGGAAAAATTGCTGCTCAAGGACAAGCTGTACAGCTTGCTGAAGGCGGCAGACCAGAGCGCCGGCTGACCCCCTCCTTCCCGAGCCCGATCATTGCGCAGGGCGCCGCCATCGCGGCGCCTTTTTGCTGCCTGGCAAGCCGTTGCCGCCACGCTGCCACGGCGTCCGCCGCCCATCGACAGGGTAAAGCTCCTGCCCTTGTCCAGTTATCCAGTCCGATTATGTAGGCGCCCGCTTGCTGACAAATAACTGAATTAATAAAATCAGGCCTTCCGGCCATCCGCCGGATGCGTAAACAGGACGGTGCAAGGTGCAAGACAGAGATTTCAAGGCCGGCGAAGCCGTGTCGCCCGTGACGGGCTGGGCCATGATGCCGCTGCGGGAACATGATTCGCTGCTGCTGCGGCTGGATTTCCTGAGCGATCCTTCGCCCACGGCGATGGGCCGCGCTGGCCGCGGCCGCGTCTACGCCATGACCTCCGAACAACTGCAACTGCTGCTCGATTCGCTGCAGGCCCAGCTCGACAAGCTACAGCCCGAACCCACCCGTCCGCGCCACTGAGCCGCCCGGCGTTCCTTCAGTATCCCTAAAGATGGATTAGCATCTTTAGATTCTCTAATCACCCTGCAGCCGCTAGTCTGTCGCCCTTGATCCAGGGTATGACATGACCAGCGCCTTCCTTCCCGGTTTTTTCCTCAGCCTGAGCCTGATCCTCGCGATCGGCGCCCAGAACGCCTTCGTGCTGCGGCAAGGCTTGCGCCAGGAACACGTCTTCGCCGTCTGCCTGGTATGCGCCGTCTCGGACGCGATCCTCATTGCCGCCGGCGTGGCCGGCTTCGGCCTGGCATCGCATGCCCTGCCCTGGCTGGAACCGGTGCTGCGCTATGGCGGGGCGCTGTTCCTGCTGGCGTACGCGGCGCGCAGCCTGCGTTCCGCCCTGCGCAACCACGGCAGCCTGACGCCATCGGGTCGGCAAGCGGCCGGGCTGGGCGCCACCCTGGCCACCTGCCTGGCCTTCACCTGGCTCAATCCCCATGTCTATCTCGACACGGTGGTGCTGCTCGGTTCGATCTCCAGCCAGTACGACGGACACAAGGCTGCCTTCGCGCTGGGCGCGATGGCGGCTTCGTTCACGTTCTTCTTCACACTGGGGTTCGGCGCCCGCCTGTTGCGGCCGGTGTTCGCCAGCCAGGCGGCGTGGCGGGTGCTGGACGTCCTGGTCGGCATCGCCATGCTGGCGATCGCGTTGAAGCTGGTCTGGCCGTGATTCTGTCGCGCCGCCGGCCTCATTGGCCCGACGTGGCTTTGCGGACGGCGGCCGGCGTATTGCGGAACGTGACGCCCAGGCGATTGAACGCGTTCATCAGTCCGATTGCATAGGTCAGGTCGGCCAGCTCCTTGTCGTTGAACTGTGCCGAGGCGGCCTCGTAATCATCATCCGGCACGCCGCTGTCGGCCACCCGCGTCACGCATTCGGCCCAGGCCAGCGCCGCCTGTTCGCGCCCGCTGAACAAGGCGCCCGCTTCGCGCCACACCGGCACCAGCACCAGCTTGTCCACCGCGACGCCCTGCTTGAGCAGGTCGCGCGAGTGCATGTCGATGCAATAGGCGCAACCATTGATCTGCGAGACCCGCAGATACACGAGGTTGACCAGCTCCTCGGGCAGGCCGCATTGGCGCAGATAGGCGTATACGGCGCCAAAGGCCTTGTAGCCCTCGGGCGCGGCTTGGGCGTAGTCGATGCGTTGGCTCATGGTGAATCCTGAATTCGGCTGTGAAAACGTCATGTTGCGCCCGCATGGCGTTTTCCGGTAGATCCAAGAATCAGGTTGCGTGCTGGGCCATGTGCAACGGCCACCTCATCGCTTCAACCATCGCAGATAGGCGGCTTCCATGCTTTCCGCCATGCCGGCGAGCGAGAATTTTTTCTCGCCGCGCACGTAGGCCGCGCCGGCGGCGCCCATGCGTCGCCGCAAGGTCGCGTCGGCGGCCAGGGTTTCCACGCAGGCGCGCAAGGCGTCGACATCGCCGTAGGGCACCAGCAGCCCGGTCTCGCCGTGCTTCACGACTTCGGGGACGCCTCCCACGCGCGTGCCGATGATGGGCAGCCCGCAGGCGGCCGCTTCGATGAACGAAGTGCCCAGGGCCTCGAACTGGGTGGCAAGCGCGAAGATGTCGCCGGCCGCCAGCACGTTGCCGATATCGGCGCGTCGGCCAAGAAAATGCGTGCGCGCCTGGCAGCCATGCTGGCGTGCCATGTCCTTGAGGACGTCGAGCTGCGAGCCTTCGCCCGCGAAAACCAGATGGATATCGGCCGGACCGTTCATCAGGGGCGCCGCCGCGGACAGCAACAGGCCCTGGCCTTTCTGCGGCCGCAGGTGCGCGACGCAGACGATGACGATGGCGGCCCGCGCAATGCCCAGTTCTTCGCGCAGGCTGGAGCGGCCGTCGTTCGGCGCGATGGGAATGGCGTCGGACACCGTCGCGACATGGCTCTGGGGCACGCCGCGCTCGATCATCTGGGTGGCGACATAGTCGCTGACCGCCACCACGCGGTGTGGCAGCCGCGTGTAACTCCATAGGGACCCTGGCCGCTTCGCCAGGTGACGGGTCCGCACGATCAGCGGCGTGCCCGCGAGCCTGCCCGCCATCGCCGCGATCACCGTATCGCGCCGGCTATGGGTATTGAGGACGTCGAACTTGCCGCGCGCCAGGATCCCGCGGATCCCATATACCGCCCGGGTGTAGTTCGACATCCCGTCCATCAGGAATTCGTGCACGCGAAACCCCTCGGCCTGCAGGCGCGAAGACAGCTTGCTTGCGGGTTGGCAGATCGCCTCGAGCGTATGGCCGCGCTCGCGCAGCGCCATCATTTCCCGGAAGATCCGATTTTCCTGGCCACCGAAGGTGGTGGCCGCCTCGGAATGCATGATCCGCAGGCGTATCTGGCCGCCGTCGCGCATCAGGATGCCTCGCTTTGCGACATCAGCACCATGGCCTCGGCGTAGAGAAAATCCTCGGTCGAGATCACGCCATAAGGGGTGGTGGCCTTTGGCTCGATGTCCAGGCGCTTGTCATGCTGGCGCGCCTGGATATTGCCGGACGGGTCCAGGCACAGGCGCCAGCCGGCCTGCCGCAACCGGGTCATGGTGGCGGAAGGTTCCAGCACGGTCAGTGCATAAGGCTCGGCCGCTTCGGAAATGTGTGACGGAATCGCACTGGCCAGCCCTACATCCACGAGCCGCGGAGCCTTGCCATTGCCAGGATCGAAAGAAAACCGAAACAACGCGGGTAGCCGAAGGCCCTGAAAATGCGGCATAAGAATGTTTCAATTAAATAATTATTGCCGCATTTTAACAAACTGTGTCCAACATCCCGGCTTCGGCACGTAACGCGTCAACTTCTTGGTCTTATATTTTTCACATCAGCACCGAGCGGCAAGGACGAGGTCGGCCGGGCAGGCGGAAGCTTACCATTTCCTGAATGAACAGGTTGCCAAAGCCACGGAGCGGACAACCGCTTGATAAACGCCCGTTCCGCTTATCGCCGCAAAAAAACTCGAGCGGGAAACGACAAAGGCCGTTAGTGAACGCGTTCACTAACGGCCTTGTGTTTCCTGGTCGGGGCGGCGGGATTCGAACTCGCGACCCTCTGCTCCCAAAGCAGATGCGCTACCAGGCTGCGCTACGCCCCGAGGGTCGCAACTATACCAGATACCGGCGCCATCCCCGACCACATCGGGAGCATGCCGCCGCTCCGCGCCCGTCGGGCGTGCCCTGATTGACACCTATATAGTTGAAGCATAAATTAAATGCGGCCCTCAGAGCCCCACGACTCATAACGACATTCATCGGGAACCACATGGCTAACGCCTCCACTCCGTCCGCCTGGGCCACGCCCGCGCGGACCACCTACACCGTGCTGTTCGTTTGCTGGCTGGCCATCCTGTTCGAGGGCTACGACGTCGGCGTCATGGGCGCGGTGCTGCCGGCGTTGGCCGACGACAAGAGCTGGAATCTCAGTTCGATCGAACTGGGCATGCTGGGCAGCTACGCGCTGGCAGGCATGTTCGTCGGCTCGTTCGCGGTGGGCACGCTGTCCGACCTGCTGGGCCGCCGGCGCATGCTGCTGGCCTGCGTGACGCTGTTCTCCCTGACCATGATCGGCGCGGCCTGGGCGCCCACCCCGACCTGGTTCGCGGCCTTCCGCTTCATCGGCGGCCTGGGGCTGGGCGGCGTGATCCCGGTGGCGGCGGCATTGACGATCGAGTATTCACCGCCCGCAAAGCGCGGCTTCAACTACGGCGTCATGTACTCCGGCTACTCGCTCGGCATCCTGTGCTCGGCCGCGGTGGCCATGGCGGTGCTGCAGCACTGGGGCTGGCGCGCGGTGATCCTGGTGGGCGCGGCGCCGCTGCTGCTGGTGCCGGTGCTGGCGCGCCTGCTGCCCGAGTCGCTCGAATACCTGCTGGCCAAGGGCGACGAGGCCGGCGCCCGCGCCATGGCGCAACGCCTGGGCATCGCCTCGCTGGAGCCGTTCCGCCCGCGCGAAGTGACGGGCGAGAAGACCACCTGGCGCGATGTGATGGCCGCGGTTTTCGCGCCGCGCCACCTGCGCGCCACCCTGTGCTTCTGGGGAGCGCTGTTCCTGGGCATGATGCTGGTCTACGGCCTGAACACCTGGCTGCCGCAGATCATGCGCAAGAACGGCTACGACCTGGGGTCGAGCATCTCGTTCCTGCTGGTCTTCAGCCTGGCCTCCGCGATCGGCGGCCTGGTGCTGGGCCAGTTCGCCGACAAGAGCGAACCGCGCAGGATCGTGGCGCTGTTCTATCTGGTGGGCGCTATCGGCATCTATTGCCTGACCTACAACAATCCGCTGGCGGTCAACTACCTGTGGGTGGCGCTGGCAGGGATCGGCAGCATTTCGTCTTCGCTGATCCTGACCGGCTATCTGGCGGGCTACTACCCGGCGCATGCGCGTGGCGCCGCCACCGGCTGGGCGCTGTCGTTCGCCCGCATCGGCGCGATGAGCGGCCCCATCGTCGGCGGCTATCTGGCCGGGCTGCAGCTGCCGCTGGCATGGAATTTCATGGCGTTCTCGTGCGCGGCGGTGCTGGCGGCGGTGTTCGTGATCCTGATCCCGGGGCGCTACGCCGGTGGCGCGTCGGCGCAACCCGCGGCCGGCGCGCGGACGCTGGAACAGCAGCGTTCCTGATGCTGCCCATCTGCCGGGCGAGCAACGCAGGCCAGCGGAAATGACAACGGCGCGCCCTTCCGGGCGCGCCGCCGATACCACCGTGATGAAGCGCCGCGGGAGCGCCGCCCGCCGGTTGCCCGCCAGGCGCGCTCCCGCCGCCGATCAGCCGAAGCGGCCGGTGATGTAGTCCTCGGTTTCCTTGCGCGACGGCTTCACGAAGATCTGGTCGGTCTGGCCGAATTCCATCAGTTCGCCCAGGTACATGTAGGCCGTGAAATCCGAACAGCGGGCGGCCTGCTGCATGTTGTGGGTCACGATGACGACGGTGTAGTCGTTCTTCAGTTCGGCGATCAGTTCCTCGATCTTGGCGGTCGAGATCGGATCCAGTGCCGAACACGGCTCGTCCAGCAGCAGCACTTCCGGCTTGATGGCCACGCCGCGCGCGATGCACAGGCGCTGTTGCTGGCCGCCCGACAGGCTGTTGCCGCTCTGGTGCAGCTTGTCCTTCACTTCGTTCCAGAGCGCGGCCTTGCTCAGCGCCCACTCCACGCGCTCGTCCATCTCGCCCTTGGACAGGCGCTCGAACAGGCGCACGCCGAAGGCGATGTTGTCGTAGATGCTCATGGGAAACGGCGTGGGCTTCTGGAACACCATGCCGACCTTGGCGCGGATCAGCGAGATATCGGTCTTGGCGGTCAGCAGGTTCTCGCCGTCCAGGATGATCTCGCCCTCGGCGCGCTGGCCCGGGTACAGCTCGAACATGCGGTTGAAGGTGCGCAGCAGCGTCGACTTGCCGCAGCCCGACGGGCCGATGAAGGCGGTGACCTTCTTCTCCTGGATCGACATGTTCACATTGCGGATCGCATGGAACTTGCCGTAGTAGAAGTTCAGGTTCTTGACCTCGATCTTGTTCTTGACGGCGGTGGCGGTGTTTTCCATTTGGTTTCCCTAGGTCCGGCGCGGCACGCGCGCCGGCAAAGCGATCTTTATTTGCGGAACATGTTGCGGGCGATGATGTTGATGCCCAGCACCAGCAGCGTAATCAGGGTGGCGCCGGCCCAGGCCAGGTCGTTCCAGTCCTTGAAGGGGCTGGCGGCGTATTGGTAGATCACGACCGGCAGGTTGGCCATCGGGCCGTTCATGTTGGTCGACATGAACTGGTTCGACAGCGCGGTGAACAGCAGCGGCGCGGTTTCGCCCGAGATGCGGGCAATCGCCAGCAGCACGCCGGTGATGATGCCGGTCTTGGCGGCGCGATAGCACACCAGGGTGATCATGCGCCACTTCGGGCAGCCCAGCGCGGCCGCGGCTTCGCGCAGGCTGTTGGGCACCAGCAGCAGCATGTTGTCGGTGGTGCGCACCACCACCGGGATCACCAGGATCGACAGCGCGATGGCGCCGGCCCAGCCCGAATAGTGCCCGACCTGCGCCACGTACACGGCGTAGATGAACAGACCGATGATGATGGACGGGGCCGACAGCAGCACGTCGTTCAGGAAGCGCGTGGCCGGCGCCAGCCAGCCGCGCTGGCCGTATTCGGCCAGGTAGGTGCCGGCCAGGATGCCGACCGGCGTGCCGATCAGCGTGCCCACGCCCGCCATCATCACGCTGCCGAAGATGGCATTGACCAGCCCGCCGGACTGCCCCGGCGGCGGCGTGATCTCGGTGAAGAGCGTGTACGACAGCGCCGGCGCGCCCTTGAGCAGCAGCGTCAGGATGATCCAGAACAGCCAGAACAGGCCGAACACCAGGGTGCCAAGCGAGATGGTCAGCATCACGCGGTTGACCACGCGGCGCCGGCGGTAGACGCCGTTTTGCATATTGAGTACGGATACAGCAGCCATGATCTTTTCCTTGTGCGGCGCCGGTCAGGTACGCTTGCCTTCACCGGCCGACAGGCGGACCAGCAGCATCTTGGCAAGCGCCAGCACGATCGTGGTGATCAGGAACAGGATCAGGCCCAGTTCCAGCAACGCCGACTTCTGGATGCCGCCGGCTTCATTGAATTCGTTGGCCAGGGCCGAGGCGATCGAGTTGCCCGGGGAGAACAGCGAACCGGACCACTTGAAGGCGTTGCCGATCACGAAGGTCACCGCCATGGTCTCGCCCAGCGCGCGCCCCAGGCCCAGCATGATGCCGCCGATGACGCCCGACTTGGTGAACGGCAGCACCACGCGCCACATCACTTCCCAGGTCGTGCTGCCCAGGCCGTAGGCCGATTCCTTCAGCATGGCGGGCACCAGTTCGAACACGTCGCGCATCACCGCGGCGATGAACGGGATGATCATGATCGACAGGATCAGCCCGGCGGTGAAGATGCCGATGCCGAATGGCGGTCCCGCGAAGATGCCGCCGATGACGGGCACGCTGCCCAGCGTGGCGATCAGGAAAGGCTGCACGTATTGCTGGAACACCGGCACGAAGACGAACAGGCCCCACATGCCGTAGATGATCGACGGAATCGCCGCCAGCATCTCGACCGCGGTGCCCAGCGGGCGGCGCAGCCAGGTCGGCGACAGTTCGGTCAGGAAGATGGCGATGCCGAACGACACCGGCACCGCGATGATCAGGGCAATGGCCGAGGTCAGCAGCGTGCCGATGATGGGCACCACCGCGCCATAGTTCTGCTTGACGGGGTCCCAATCGTTGAGCCACAGGAACGACAGGCCGTACTTGGCCAGCGATTCGCGGCTGCCATAGATCAGGGAAACGAGGATCGCCGCCAGCAGGATGAACACCAGGAAGGCGAACAGGCGGGTCAGGTTCTTGAACAGCGCATCCATCAGCGCGTTTTTGTTTTGCTTCATAGGCGAAGGCGTGCCGGTAGTCACGGAGTCCGCCACGCTGGGCGGAAGCGGCACACTATTATCCATTACCGCGCTCATGGATGGACTTTCCTTAGGAAACCTTGGGGGAAACGACAAATGGGTCCGGGAGACCCGCCCCGACGTCCGGCGAACCGGATGCCGGGGCAGTTGGCAGATGCCGGCGCGTGGCTGGGCCGTCGCGCCGGGCAACCGCTTTACTTCCAGACGGCCTTGCCGTCGGCGGACTTGACCTCGCCCCAGGCGGCGCGGATTTCCTTGGTGACGGCTTCCGGCAGCGGCACGTAGTCCATGGCTTCAGCCGACTTGGCGCCGTTCTTGAAGGCCCAGTCGAAGAAGTCCAGCACGGCCTTGCCTTGCACCGGCTTGTCCTGCGACTTGTGGACCAGGATGAAGGTGGCGGCGGTGACGGGCCACGAATCGGCGCCCGGCTCGTCGGTCAGCACCACGCCCATGCCAGGCGCGCTCTTCCAGTCGGCGTTCGCGGCAGCGGCGGCGAAGGCCTTCTGTTCCGGCTGGACGAACTTGCCGGCCTTGTTCTGCAGTTGGGTCCAGGCCAGCTTGTTCTGCTTGGCGTAGGCGTATTCGACGTAGCCGATCGAGTTCTTCAGCTGGCCGACGTAGGCGGCCACGCCTTCGTTGCCCTTGCCACCCTGGCCCACGGGCCACTTGACGGCCTTGCCTTCGCCGACTTGTTCCTTCCATTCCGGCGACACCTTGGACAGGTAGTTGGTCCAGCCGAAGGTGGTGCCCGAACCGTCCGAACGGTGCACAACGATGATGTCGGCCGACGGCAGCTTCAGGTCGGGGTTCAGCGCCTTGATGGCGGCATCGTCCCACTTCTTGATCTTGCCCAGGAAGATGTCGCCCAGGACCTTGCCCGACAGCTTCAGCTTGCCCGGCTCGATGCCGTCGATGTTCACCACGGCCACGGTGCCGCCGATGACGGCCGGGAACTGCAGCAGACCATTCTTTTCCAGATCGGCGGCCTTCATGGGATCGTCCGAGGCGCCGAAATCGACGGTCTTGGCGATGATCTGTTGCTGACCGCCGCCCGAACCGATCGACTGGTAGTTCACGGCGTTGTTGGTGGCAGCCTTGTAGTCCGACGCCCACTTGGCGTAGATCGGGTACGGGAACGAAGCGCCGGCGCCGGTCACATCGGCGGCCTGGACGGCGAAAACGGCGGCGCTCAGCGCGACGCCCAGGGAAACTTGTTTGAAGACACGTTTGAACATCTTGGTTCCTTCTGTGCTCGTTAGAGGAGTCTTTGGCAGGCTTTCCACTGCCTGTCTTTCAGCGACCCTCGCATCTTAGAAGTCCAACGTGACAGGA
>NZ_QHHO01000046.1:642322-659106 GCF_003184165.1 Achromobacter sp. RW408 | reverse complement strand
GCTGCGTCATGGCGCGGTCTCCGTGGGTCAGGGGATGTGCAGGGGGGCGGGTTCGCCGCGCGCCGCGAGGACTTCGTCGACGGCGGCCCGGACGCGGGCCGCGTCGTCCACCGCTTCGATCAGCAGCAGCGACAGCCGCGCCAGGCTGTCGCGCTGGTCGGCGGCGTCGCACTGGTCGGTCAGCGCGATCAGGCGTTCGAGCAGGTCGTCAAGCTGTTGCTGGGATTGCGGCATGGCGCGCGTCTCCGTTTGCGTGCGGGAGGCCGGCGGCCTCGGGTTGGGAATCGATGCCATCGGCGCCAGCCGGTCGCAGCGCGTCGCTGACCCAGGCCGCGAGCGTAGCGGGCGGCAGGGCCTGCGGCCCGCCCGCGGCCATGACGTGCTGGTCCGGCCGCAGCAGCCAGGCGCTGCCGTCCATCGGTTGGCCGAGCTGGTGCGCCAGGGCGTCGCGCCCGCGCGCATCGCACAGCGGGCCCACCGCGACCCAGCGCAGCAGCGCATCGTCGCGCACGTCCGGCGGCAACGCGTCGGCGAATACCAGCACGGTGAACCAGGGCCCGAGCAGCGCGTGCAGGGACAGGCCGTCGTCCTGCCGCAGCAGCACGTTGGGCAGGGCGCGGCCGGCGTGGGCGTGGTCGCCGCGCACCCAGGCCGATGCGGGATAGACCGCCGGCATGCAGAGCCGGCCGGTGTTGATCATGCGCGCCGCCAGCGCGTGGCGCGGCGCCAGCGCGATGATGGCGTCGCGCCACAGCGCGGCCGAGCGGGCGGCGCCGGGATAGACGAAGCGCGAAGAGCGGCGGGCCTGGCGGATGTTCTCCATGGCGGCGTGCTTGCGCTCGGCGTCGTAGCTGTCGAGCAGCCCGGCGTCGGCGCGGCCCTGCAGCAGCAGCGCCAGTTTCCAGCCCAGGTTGTCGGCGTCCTGGATGCCGCCATTGCCGCCGCGCGCGCCGAACGGCGCCACCAGGTGGGCCGAGTCGCCGGCGAACAGTACCCGCCCGTGGCGCAGGCGGTCTAGGCATTCATGGCGGTAGGCCCAGACGCCGTGCCAGGCGATGTCGAAGTCGACCCGTTCGCCCAGCAGGTCCCAGACGCGTTGGCGCATGGCGGCCTCGGTGGCGGCGGCTTCGGGGTCTTCGTCCGGGCGCAACTGGAAGTCCAGGCGCCAGGTGTCGTCGGCCATCTTGTGGCGCCAGACCGCGCGGCCGTGATTGCTGCGGGCGTCGAGCCAGGTCCAGCGTTCCTCGGGCCAGGCGGTGCCGCGCAGCACGATGTCGATGATGATCCAGCGGTCCTCGGTGCGGTCGTAGACTCGCGGACGCAGGCCCAGCAGGCCGCGCACCGCGCTGTTGGCGCCGTCGCAGGCCACCACCCATTGGGCGCGGGTGGCGTAGGCGCCGTCCGGCGTGCGCACGCGCAGCGTGGCCGGGCCGTCGGCACAGGGCTCGATGCCGACCACCTGGTTGAGCCAGCGCAGGTCGGCCAGCGGTTCGCGCCGCAGCGCCTCGACCAGGAAGGCTTCCAGGTAATACTGCTGCAGGTTGACGAAGCCGTTGTGGCGCATGTCGGGCTGGTCCTGCAGCGTGAACGAGGCCACCGCCATGTCGCGGCACAGCACGCGGCCGACGTTCCAGCGCACGCCCTTGTCGACCACGGCGCCGGCCATGCCGAGGCGGTCGAAGATGTCCAGCGTGCGTTGCGCCCACACCATGCCGCGCGAGGCCAGGCCGCGCACGCCGACGGTATTGTCGTCGTCCAGCACCACCACGGGAATGCCGCGCCGCGCCAGATCCAGCGCCAGCGTCAGGCCGGTCAGCCCGGCGCCGACGATCGCGACGGGGTGGGGGGCAGGGCGCGGACGATCCATCTCGTCCGGCCTGAGGTAGGGGTAGAGGGGAAGCTCTGTCATCGTTTTCCCTAGTGCTCCAAGGGTTCTGCGAGGCATGTCACAGGCACCACTCTAGGAGCGCGGGCGGAGCGCGTCATGTCCTCACGAGAGAGGACACCGGGATCGCCGGGAAGCCCTTAGAATCGGGAAAAACACGCCCGAACGGGGGACGATAACCATGGATGAGACAAGCAAACCCTTGGCCGTGGACGGAGGGACGGACCAGTGGGCGGCGTCCGCCGTCATGGACCTGGGCGGACCGATGTTCCACGCGGCGCTGTTGATGGCGCTGCGCGAAACCGTGGCCGCCGACCACGTGTCGCACGTCTTCTACGGGCACGACGGCTCGGTGCAGTATTCGTCGGCCGCCAGCCTGTTGAACCAGTCGCTGATCGAGTGGACCACCACGGTTTATGTCGACGACCAGTTCTACCGCCGCGATCCCAACTACGCGCTGTTGCGCGACCTGGCCTGTCGACCCGAGCATCATCCGGACCTGATCATCCAGGCCGCGGCGCCCGAGCGCATCCTGGATGCCGAGTACCGGGAACTGCTGTTCGAGCGGCCCGGCTTCGCCAGCAAGATCTCGCTGATCGGCGCGCGCAGCGAAGGCGCCAGCTACATCAACCTGTACTTTTCGCGTTCGCATCCGCCGGGTGTGACCGACGTGATGCGCGGACGCGCCCCGCTGCTGATTGCGCTGGCGCGGCGCCATCACCAGCTGTGCCGGCGCGAGGCCGCGCCCGCGCCGATCTGGTCGGATGGCCTGTCCGAACGCGAGGTCCAGGTGGCGGACCTGCTGCGCCAGGGGCGCACCGCCAAGGAAGTGGGCCGCGAACTGGGCCTGTCGCCGACCACGGTGGTGACCTACAAGAACCGCATCTTCAAGAAGAGCAACGTGGCCAGCCTGAAGGAATTCCTGATCAAGGCGCCGGCCGGCTGCGGAGCGCGCTCCAACGCCTGATCCCTGCTGGCGGACGGCAGGCGCGCGCTTTCACCGTTTTTCACAAAACCCACACAAAAACCGGCGGAACGGGCGCCGGCTCATTCCCTATGATCCGAGGCACCGCGCGCCGGCCGCGGCGCCCGGGCGTCGTGCCGGCCGCGCCATGTCGCGCCGGCTCCTTCTCTTGCCGCTGTCTCTCCGCTCGCTCCGCGGCGCAGGCGTACCCGCCGCGCCGGGCCGGGCCGTGGGCCGCCGGTCCCAAGGCTATTGATGCTTAAATTCCTCGTTCGCGTCGTCATCGTGGTCCTGGTCAGTCTCGGACTGGCCTATCTGTTCGTGGACAAGGGACTGGGGACGCTGCTCAAGCCGATGGTGCAAGAGGTCGCCTTCCAGTCGCTGCGCGGCCAGTTCCACGAGTTGCACGAGCGGCTGGACGCGGTGCCGCCTGCGCAGCGCGACAGCCTGCTGCGCGAGCAGGTGCAGCCGCATTACGGCATCGCGCTGCGGGTGCTGCCCGCGGAGCAGGTCCACCTGACCGAGGACGAGCGCGAGCAACGGCAGGTCTTTGGCGTCGTGATGCGGGATGACTTCGATACGCACCTGGTGCCGTTGCCGGGCGAGCCCGCGCAATGGCTGGAATTGCGGCTGCCCAACGTGTTCGACACCGTGGTCGCCTTGTCCGTGTGGCTCTGCCTGGGCGTGGTGGTGGCGGTCGGCCTGCTGGGGCTATGGGCATTGCCCATGTGGCGCGACATGGATGCGCTGCGCAATGCCGCGCTGCGCATGGGCCAGGGGGAACTGAGCCAGCGCGTGAGGCTGTCGCGCATCGCCGGCATCCGCCATGTCGGCGAGAGCTTCAACCAGATGGCCGAGCGTATCGCCGCCTTGATCGAGAACCAGCGCAGCCTGACGAACGCGGTATCGCACGAACTGCGCACGCCGCTGGCGCGGCTCTCGTTCGAGGTGGACATGCTGGGCCGTGGCGGCCTGCCGCCGACGCATCAACACGTGTTGCGCGACATGCGCGCGGACATCTCCGAACTGGAAAGCATGGTGGCGGAACTGCTGGTGTACGCGCGGCTGGAACGCCCCACCGAAGAGACCGTGCGGCTGGAAACGGTCGACACGCGCGATTGGCTGGGCGAGGCGCTGGCCCAGGTCGCGCACCAGGCGCAGGCGCGCAACGTGGAGTGCCGGGTGGCCGATGGCCATCCACCGCACGTCTGCCTGCATCCGCGCTACATGAGCCGGGCCTTGCTGAACCTGGTGCAGAACGCCGTGCGCTACGCCCACGGCCGCATCGACATCGCGCTGACGCACAGTCCGACAGGGCATTTCGAACTGATCGTCGACGACGACGGGCCGGGCATCCCGGTGGCCGACCGCGAGCGGATCTTCGAGCCCTTCATCCGGCTCGATGAGAGCCGCGACCGCGGCACGGGCGGGGCGGGGCTGGGCCTGGCGATCGTGCAGCGTGTCGCGGCCGGCCACCACGGCAGCATCTGCGTGGCGGACAGTCCGCTGGGCGGCGCGCGTTTCGTGTTGCGCTGGGCGGCGGCATCGGCGGCATAGCGTTCAGCTTGCCGCCAGGGCATCCGGGTCAACCCGGAGATGGCGGCGGCCGCGCCCGGCCTGTCGCGCGCCGGCTTGCATTTTGTGGCACATGGCGCGTGGAAATGGTGTTTGATACAGGGGTTTGTTTTCCCCTCCCTGATAACTCATAACGAGAACACCATGAGACATTTCCTGCCCGCGCTGGGCGCCGCCCTCGTTTTGTCCCTTGGCGCCCAGGCCGCCTGGGGCCAGCAGGCCTCCGCCGCCAAGCCGCCGCGCGATCCCTTCTTCTGGCTCGGCGAGATCAACAAGGCCACGGCCGTGATCAATACCGAGCAGGGCCTGCTCGACAAGTCCATGGCGCCGCGGCTGGCGGCGGGCGTGGCCAAGGTGATCAATGACGGCAACCAGCCCGGCGCCAAGCGGCCGGCCAGCGTCATCACCTTCGAGCCGTTGCTGATCAAGGCGGCGGGCGAGGACGTGACGCTGCTGCACGCCGGCCGCTCCAGCCAGGACATGCACGCCACCTATCGCAGCGCCATCCTGCGCGACAAGCTGCTGGATCTGGCGGACCAGCTCAATGCCACGTCGACCACGCTGGTGGAGCTGGCCGCCAAGCACAGCGCCACCATCGTGCCCAACTACACCAATGGCGTGGCGGCCCAGCCGAACAGCTACGGCCACTACCTGCTGGGGCAGGCCGCCGGCCTGGCGCGCGACGCCCAGCGCATCCGCGAAGCCTACGCGCGCATCGACCGTTCGCCCATGGGCACCACCGTGCTCAACGGCACCAGCTGGCCGCTGGACCGCAAGCGCATGGCGCAGTACCTGGGCTTCACGGCGCTGGTGGACAACGCCTACGATGCCTCGCAGATCTCGTCGATGGACCAGCCGGTGGAAGTGGCGTCCATCGTCACCAGCATCGCGCTGCGCACCGGCAACTTCGTCGAGGACGTGATGACGCAGTACGCCCAGTCGCGCCCGTGGATCCTGCTGGAAGAGGGCGGCGGCAACACCTACGTGTCCAGCGCCATGCCGCAAAAGCGCAATCCCGGTTTGCTCAACGACACGCGCAGCGACGCGTCGACCGCGGTGACGCTGGCGATGGGGCCGGTGATCCAGACGCACAACATCACGCCCGGCATGAGCGACCCCAAGGACGTCAAGCAGAACTCGGCGATGGTCGATGCCGGCATCGCGGCGCTCAAGCGTTGGGACCGCGTGCTCAAGGCCATGGTGATCAGCCCCGATCGCGCGCTGGAGGAACTGAACAGCGACTGGACCGCCTCGCAGGAACTGGCCGACGTGCTGATGCGCAAGTACAAGCTGCCGTTCCGTGACGGGCACCACTTCGCTTCCGAGGTGGTGAGTTACGCCAAGACCAACAACATCAAGCCGCTGGACTTCCCGTACGACCAGGCGCGCCGCATCTACGCCGAGGCGATGAAGGGGTCGAAGTATCCGAACGAGCTGCCGATGAGCGAGGCCGAGTTCCGCTCGACGCTGGACCCGGTCGCCATCGTCAAGAACCGCGCCACCAGCGGCGGGCCGCAGCCGGCGGAAATGGAACGCATGGTCAAGGAGGCGCGCGAACAGCTGGCCTCGCAGGACAAGTGGATCAAGGAACGCCGGGCGCACATCGCCGATTCCCTGGCCAGCCTGGACAAGGACTTCGACGCGCTGGTGGCCAGCGCGCCGAAGGACAAGGGCCGGTAAGCGTCGCGGGCGTGGCATGTGCGGCTTCGTCGATCAGGGCATGGGCTGCGGCCGAGAATACCGCGGCCCATGCCAGGATGCCGGAGTCAGAACCGGTGCGTCAGGGTGACCAGGGTGGTGCGGCCTTCGCCGTAGTAGACCGAGTTGTAGAAGCCCATGGCGCGGTAGTAGCGCTTGTCCGCGAGATTGCGAACGTTCAGCTGCAGCTGGGTCTGCCTGCCGAGATCGTACTGGGCCATCAGGTCGAACAGCGCGTAGGGCTGTTGCTCCACGGCGGCGGATTGTTCGCCGTAATAGCCCACGGCGCGCGTGCGGCTCTGCCAGCGCATGCCGCCGCCGATGACCAGATCGCGCAGCGCGCCGGGCAGGCGGTACGTGGTGCTGGCCTTGAGCATCTGTTCGGGCTGCGTGGTCTGGACCTTCCTGCCGGCGTTGTCCTTGGATACCCGGTAGGTGTAACCCAGGAACAGGTTCCAGCCGGGCGATACCTCGCCGGCCAGTTCCAATTCGAATCCGCGGGTGCGCGTGCCGTCCAGCATCTCGTACCAGGACTCATTGCGGGCGGCGTCGAAGCCGGCGTATTCGGCCACGTCCTTCTGGTTGGTCTGGAACACGGCGAACGAGCCATTCAGGCGGCCCTCCAGATACGAAGCCTTGATGCCGGCTTCGTAATTGTGGCCATACGCCGGACCGGTCATGTTCCAGTCCCGCGTCTTGTACATCTGCGGCTGGAAGATGTTGGTGTAGCTCACATAGGCCGTGTAGGTGTCGTCGAGGTCGTAGGTGACGCCCAGGTAGGGCGTTATCTCGGAGTAGCGCTGCGATTGCGACAGCGTGATGGGGGCGGAATCGGGCGACCACTGGTTCCAGTGGTATTCATCGGCTTCCCAGCGCGTCCAGCGCGCGCCGGTCAGCAGGTGCAGGCGACTGCCAAGATTGAAGCGGGCGGTGCCGAAGATGCCGGTCTGGGTGGTGCGCAATTGCTGGTCGGATACCGCCAGGTCCCAGACCGGTTCGGGCCAGTCGCCATGCCAGTCATGGATGTTGGGGACCGGGTAGGTGGCCTGGTCTGAAGAGTTCCAGCCCTTGGTCCGGCTGCGCGTCCTGGAATGCGAAAAGCCCAGGTTGAATTCGTGCGTCGCGCCGAGCAGGCCGAAGTCGCCGGTCAGCGATCCGCCATAGACGTCCTGCTTGCTGCGGCCACGGTATTTGCGCAGCGTCGGCGTGCCCGAGAGGTAGCCAGTGTCCGCGTCCACCGGGAAGTCGGCCGCGAAAAGCAGCGACGCGTCGAAGTCGTTGTCCAGTCGCGAGTACGACAGCCGGCCGTTCCAGCCGTTGGCGAAGCCGTGCTCCAGCTGGGCGAAGTACTCGGTCGAGTCGGTGTCCCAGGTGGTCCATTTGGCGCCGACCGTCTGGCCCTTCTTCCAGTCGACCTGATCGCCGTTGGTGTCGAAGATCGGCAGGCCGCCCCACATCACGCCCTTGGGACGCGAGCGCTGCGTCGAGGCGCCGGCGCTGAGGGTGGTGGCCGGCGCGAGATCCGCCTCGACGATGCCATAGGCCAAGTCGCGCTTCTTGCTGTAGAAATCCAGTGTGTCGCCGCGTCTTTCCTTGGCTCCGACGATGCGCGCGCGGATCGCGCCGGACGCGGTCAGGGGCGACGACAGGTCGATTTCACCGCGATAGGTGTCGTAGCTGCCGCCCATGGCTCGCAGGCTGCCCTGGAATTCGCGCGTGGGCCGCTTGCGGATGAAGTTCACTGAACCGCCCGGGTTGCCGGTGCCGCTCATCAATCCGGTGGCGCCGCGGATGATCTCGACGTGGTCGTAGATGACGGGGTCCAGATTGCCTTCGCCGAACTGGTAGGTGCCGTCCAGCGGCTTGACCACGCCGTCGAACTGCATGGTGTCCATCTGGAAACCGCGCGAGTAGTAGCTTAGCCGGTCTGTCTCGCTTTGCTGGACGTTCATGCCGGTGGCGTTCTCCATCACGTCCCGCACGCTGCCCATGGCCTGATCGTCGAGCTGCTGGCGCGTGACGATACTGGTCGATTGGGGCGTGTCGCGCTGCGCCAGCACCAGGCCGTTCGCCGAGCGCATCCAGTCTGCGGTGTAGGCGCCGGTGCCTTCGGTGGTGGCGCCCGCGCCCAGTACGGTGACAGCGGCGAGTTGGCTGATGCCCTCGGCGGCGGCCGCCTCCAACGCGTAGCTGTCGTCGGGCAGGCGCCGCACGCGCAGGGCGGTGCCGGACAGCAGGCGGGCGAAGCCTTCCTCGACGGCGTAGCTGCCGCTCAGGCCGGGCGTCGACAGGCCGTCGGTCTGGGCGGGACGGAACGACAGCAGTACCCGCATGCGCTGGGCATAGGCGGCCAAGGCCGGTCCCAGCGGACCGGCCGGGATGTCGACGGCGCGGCTGTCGGCCTGGAGGGCGGGTTGGGCCAGGGCGGCGGCCGGGCAGAGCATGGTTCCAGCCAGGGCGGAAAGCAGGGCGAGCGCCAGGCCGGCCAGGCGTGGACCGTCTTGTCGAGGGGCGAGGGGGCGCCGTGTGGGAGCGTGCATGTCGATGGATTTCCGGTGAAGAGAAATGAGGCTTCACCTGTATGCCAATCGAGATCGGAAAAGTGACAATCCCGTCGCTGTCAGCGCGCCCTCACCGTGACCCAATAGCGGGTGAGGCGGTCGGCGCGAACCGGCAGCACGCGTTCAATCGCGGCCAGCGCGCGGTCGGTATCGTCCACCGGATAGGCGCCGGAGATGCGCAGGGACCCGACCTCCGGGTCGCAGGCCAGGCGGCCGGGCCGATAGCGCGCCAGCGCCGCCACCAACGCGTCCAGCCGCATGCCGTTCGCATACAGCATGCCGTCGACCCATCCCTGTTGCTGTGGCGGGAAGGCCGTGGGCGCTGTCGCCGAACCGGCCTCGAAAGTGGCTGCCATGCCCGCCGGCACGACGACCGAGGCATGGGTCGCGAGGCGTGGTTCCAGGCGCACCGCGCCCTGTTCGACCGCGACCTGGGCGTGATCGCCCATCAGGTTGACGTCGAACCGGGTGCCAAGCGCGGTGGCGCGGCCGACGGGCGTGCTGACGAGGAAGGGCCGGGCAGGACGCAGCGGATCCGGGCGCGTCTCGATGTGGATTTCGCCACGCCGCAGGATCAGTTCGCGCTTTGCGCCGTCGAATGCCAGGTCCACGGCGCTGTCGGTGTTCATGGTGAGGATGCTGCCATCGGCCAGCGCCAGCCGCCGCCGTTCGCCGGTGGCGGTGCGCACGTCGGCGCCCCAGGCATCCCACGGCAGCTCCTGGGCAGCCAGGGCCCCGCCGCCCGCCACGAATGCCAGCGACAAGGTCTTGAGCAGCTTGCGCCGGCCCGCTGAGCGTGGCCTGTCCAGGGCCGTCAGGCCGGCGCGCGGTTCGATGTGGCCGAATTCCCGCCCCAGGGCTTCGACCCGTTCCCAGGCCTGTTGGTGCAGGGGATCGGACCGCAGCCATTCCTGCCATTGCCGCCGATCGTCCGCGCCGGCGTCTTCCGCGCCCAGGCGCACGAACCAGACGCTGGCGGCCTGGAGGACGGCATCGGGCAGGCCGGCGGCCGCGCGACGGTTCAGCACGACGCCAGGCAATGGCGCATGGCGAGCGCCAGGTATTGCCGCACGGAGCTGACCGATACCTGCAGGCGTTCGGCGATCTCGCCGTGCTTCAGGCCTTCGAGTTGCAGCAGCAGGAACGCGCGCCGCGCCTTGGGCGGGAGGCCATCGAGCAGCCGATCGATTCGTACCAGCGCTTCCAGCGCCAGCGCCCGGCGTTCAGGCGAGGGCCAGGAGGTTTCCTCGCGGGCCGCGAGGCAATCGAGATAGGCGCGCTCGATGTCACGCCGACGGAACAGATTGACCAGCAAGCCATGCGCGATGGTGACGAGGTAGGCGCGCGGCTCGCGCAAGTCGCGCGCGTCTTCGTTGCGCAACAGCACCTTCATGTAGGTGTCGTGGGTCAGGTCGGCGGCGTCGTAGGGGCAGCCGGTCTTGCGGCGCAGCCAGTCGCGCAGCCACGACTGGTGCTGCGCGTAGAGATCCTCGAAAGACGCATGGGGACTGCTTTGGGTCATGGCCGGGCAGGGGCGGGTAGATCAGACGTTAATAGTAACCATTATCAACATCGATATCCAAGCGCCCGGCATCGGCCGAAAAGGCGCGCCGCCGCCGGGGGGGCCTGCCCGGGCGGCGGCGCGGCCCCGGCCTCAGAACCCGGTGGGCGGCACGTGCACCCGGCCTTCCATCAGCACGCGCGCGCTGCGGCTCATGATGGCCTTGGTGACGGTCCATTCGCCGTCGATCAGCTGGGCCTGGGCGCCGACGCGCAGCGTGCCCGAGGGGTGGCCGAAGTTGACCTGGTCGCGCTGGCCGCCGCCGGCCGCCAGGTTGACCAGCGTGCCGGGCACGGCCGCGGCGGTGGCGATGGCGACCGAGGCGGTGCCCATCATGGCGTGGTGCAGCTTGCCCATGGACAGGGCGCGCACCAGCACGTCGATGTCGCCGGCGCCGATCTGCTTGCCGCTGGAGGACGTGTAGGCCTTGGGACGGGCCACGAAGGCCACCTTGGGCGTGTGCTGGCGCGCGGCGGCTTCTTCCAGTTTCTGGATCAGGCCCATGCGCAGCGCGCCGTGGGCGCGGATGGTCTCGAAGCGCTCCAGCGCGGCGGCGTCGCCGTTGATGTCGTCCTGCAACTCGGTGCCGGTGTAGCCCAGCGCCTCGGCGTCCAGGAAAATGGTGGGGATGCCGGAGTTGATCATGGTGGCCTTGAAGGTGCCGATGCCGGGCACTTCCAGGTCGTCCACCAGGTTGCCGGTGGGGAACATCGAGCCGCCGTCGCCTTCCTCGGCCGGGTTCATGAATTCCAGTTGCAGCTCGGCGGCCGGGAAGGTCACGCCGTCCAGCTCGAAGTCGCCGGTCTCCTGTACCGCGCCGTCGGTGATGGGCACGTGGGCGATGATGGTCTTCTGGATGTTGGCCTGCCAGATGCGCACCACGGCGATGCCGTTGCGCGGGATGCGGTCCGGGTCCACCAGGCCGTTGCTGATGGCGAAGGGGCCGACGGCGGCCGACAGGTTGCCGCAGTTGCCGCTCCAGTCGACGAAGGCCTGGTCGATCGAGACCTGGCCGAACAGGTAGTCGACGTCATGTTCGGGGCGGCTGCTCTTGCCGATGATGACGGTCTTGCTGGTGCTGGAGGTGGCCGCGCCCATGCCGTCGATCTGCTTGCCGTAGGGGTCGGGGCTGCCGATCACGCGCATCAGCAGCGCGTCGCGTGCCGGGCCCGGCACGCGGGCGGATTCAGGCAGGTCGTCGAGCTTGAAGAACACGCCTTTGCTGGTGCCGCCGCGCATGTAGGTGGCGGGAATCTTGATCTGGGGGGCATGGGCCATGGGGGCAGTCCTGATGTCTTGGGTGGGAAAGGCGGGCGCCGCGGCGCCCGCCATGCGGTGGGGTGTCAGCTGGCCTTCTTGGCCGAACCGGCGGCCGATTCGGCTTCCAGGAAGTCCTGCGCGAAGCGTTGCAGCACGCCGCCGGCCTCGTAGATCGACACTTCTTCCGCGGTGTCCAGGCGACAGGTCATCGGCACTTCCAGGGTCTCGCCGTTGCGGCGGTGGATCACCAGCGTCAGGTCGGCGCGCGGTTTGCGTTCGCCCACCACGTCGTAGGTCTCGGTGCCGTCCAGGGCCAGCGTCTTGCGGTTCACGCCGGGCTTGAATTCCAGTGGCAGCACGCCCATGCCGATCAGGTTGGTGCGGTGGATGCGCTCGAAACCTTCGGCGGCAATGGCCTCGACGCCGGCCAGGCGCACGCCCTTGGCGGCCCAGTCGCGTGACGAGCCCTGGCCGTAGTCGGCGCCGGCCACGATGATCAGCGGCTGCTTGCGGTCCATGTAGGTCTCGATGGCTTCCCACATGCGCATCTCCTTGCCTTCCGGTTCGACGCGGGCCAGCGAGCCCTGCTTGACCGTGCCGTCGGCGTTCCTGACCATCTCGTTGAACAGCTTGGGATTGGCGAAGGTGGCGCGCTGCGCGGTCAGGTGGTCGCCGCGGTGGGTGGCGTAGGAGTTGAAGTCCTCTTCCGGCAGGCCCATCTTGTGCAGGTATTCGCCGGCGGCGCTGTCCATCAGGATGGCGTTGGACGGCGACAGGTGGTCGGTGGTGATGTTGTCGCCCAGCACGGCCAGCGGCCGCATGCCGCGCAGCGTGCGCTCGCCGGCCAGCGCGCCTTCCCAGTACGGCGGGCGGCGGATGTAGGTGCTCTGCGGGCGCCAGGCGTACAGCGGCTCGACCGCGGCGTCGCGCTCGTTGCGCAGGCCGAACATGGGCGCGTAGACCTTGCGGAACTGTTCCGGCTTGACGGCGGCCTTGACCATGGCGTCGATCTCTTCGTCGCTCGGCCAGATGTCCTTCAGGCGGATCTCGCGGCCGCTGGCGTCGGTGCCAAGCACGTCGCGCTCGATGTCGAAGCGGATGGTGCCGGCGATGGCATAGGCCACCACCAGCGGCGGCGAGGCCAGGAAGGCCTGCTTGGCGTAGGGGTGGATGCGGCCGTCGAAATTGCGGTTGCCGGACAGCACGGCGGTGGCGTACAGATCGCGGTCGATGATCTCCTGCTGGATCACGGGGTCGAGCGCGCCCGACATGCCGTTGCACGTGGTACAGGCAAATGCCACGACGCCGAAGCCGAGTTTCTCCAGGTCCGCGGTCAGGCCGGCTTCGTCCAGGTACAGGGCCACGGCCTTGGAGCCGGGCGCCAGCGAACTCTTGACCCACGGCTTGCGCGTCAGGCCGGCGCGGTTGGCGTTGCGCGCCAGCAGGCCGGCGGCGATGACGTTGCGCGGGTTGCTGGTGTTGGTGCAGCTGGTGATGGCGGCGATGATGACGGCGCCGTCGGGCATCAGGCCGGGCTGGTTCTCGACCGTGCCGGCGATACCGCGCTCGGCCAGGTCGGCCACCGGCAGGCGGCGGTGCGGATTGGACGGGCCGGCCAGGGTGCGCACCACGGTCGACAGGTCAAAGCGCAGCACGCGCTCGTATTCGGCGGTCTTGAGGCTGTCTGCCCACAGACCGGCGGTTTTGGCGTAGGTTTCCACCAGCGCGATCTGCTCGTCCTCGCGGCCGGTCAGGCGCAGGTAGTCGATGGTCTGTTGATCGATGGCGAACATCGCGGCGGTGGCGCCGTACTCGGGCGCCATGTTGGAGATGGTGGCGCGGTCGCCCAGCGTCAGGCTGGCGGCGCCTTCGCCGTGGAACTCCAGGTAGGCGCCCACGACTTTTTCCTTGCGCAGGAATTCGGTCAGCGTCAGCACCACGTCGGTGGCGGTGATGCCGGGGCCGGCGCGGCCGGTCAGTTCGACGCCGACGATGTCGGGCAGGCGCATCCACGAGGCGCGGCCCAGCATCACGTTCTCGGCTTCCAGGCCGCCCACGCCGATGGCGATCACGCCCAGCGCGTCCACGTGCGGGGTGTGGCTGTCGGTGCCGACCAGCGTGTCGGGGAAGGCCACGCCGTCCTGCGTGTAGATCACCGGCGACATCCGCTCCAGGTTGATCTGGTGCATGATGCCGTTGCCCGGGGGCACCACCTCGATGTTGCGGAAGGCCTGCTTGGTCCAGTCGATGAAGTGGAAGCGGTCTTCGTTGCGGCGGTCTTCCACCGCGCGGTTCTTGGCGAACGCGTCGGGATCGTTGCCGCCGTATTCCACCGCCAGCGAGTGGTCGACGATCAGCTGCACCGGCACCACCGGGTTGACCTTGGCGGGGTCGCCGCCCTTGTCGGCGATGGCGTCGCGCAGGCCGGCCAGGTCGACCAGCGCGGTCTGGCCGAGGATGTCATGACAGACCACGCGCGCCGGATACCACGGAAAGTCCAGGTCGCGGCGGCGTTCGATCAGCTGCTTGAGCGCGTCGGTCAGCAGCACCGGATCGCAGCGGCGCACCAGGTTCTCCGCGTGCACGCGCGAGGTATAGGGCAGGCGGTCGTAGGCGCCGGGGGCGATGGCGTCCACGGCGGCGCGCGCGTCGAAATAGTCCAGGCGGGTGCCTTGCAGGGGCTTGCGATAGGATTTGTTCATGCCTCGGTGCGCTTCAGGTTGCCCTGAGCGATCTGTTTTTCAATGTTGAGACGGGATGCGCGGATGTGGCGGCGCATCAGGAGTTCAGCCAGCTCGCCATCGCGGTCGGCGATGGCGTCCAGAATGCGGTGATGCTCGGCATACGACTGCCGCGGGCGGTTGGGGGTGGTCGAGTACTGGATACGGTACATCCGCGCCAGCTGGTAGAGCTCGTCGCACAGCATGCGGAACAGCATCTGGTTGCCGCTGCCTTTGACGATACGGTAGTGGAAATCGTAGTCGCCTTCCTGCTGGTAGTAGCCGATGCCGGCCTGGAAGGCTTCGTCTTTTTCGTGGGCGTGCAGCACCTGGCGCACTTCCTCGACTTCCGCCGGCGCCATGCGTTCGGCCGCCAGGCGGCAGGCCATGCCTTCGAGCGATTCGCGGATTTCGTAGAGTTCGGCCAGTTCCTGCGGGCTGAGCGAGACCACGCGGGCGCCGGCGTGCGGCACGCGCACCAGCAATCGCTGGCCCTCGAGCCGGTGCAGCGCCTCGCGCAGCGGGCCGCGGCTGACGCCGTGGATGCGCGCCAGTTCCGGTTCGGAAATCTTGCTGCCCGGGGCGATCTCGCCCTTGACGATGGCGGACTGGATCTTGCGGAAGATCTGTTCCGCCAGGGTCTCGCTGTCGTCGTGCGCGGCGCTCGGCAACGTCAGCACTTTGCTCATTGTGTCAACAATCGGATGATTTTTCGGGTGAAAACCCGATAAGCAGAGCCGTATGATGATTGATTGTCAACAATTTACCCTTGGTCCGAGATGGGCGCAAGCGGCCTTGGCGTGACCGGCGTGACAATTGTAATGTTATTACATATCATTCAATATCGCCGGCGGCCCTCGATGGCCATCGCCCCTCGTTCCATCCCCTTGCCGGAGCCTTCCGCATGAAAGTCCTTTCCTCTCTCAAAGACGCCAAGACCCGCCATCGCGATTGCCAGGTGGTCAAGCGCCGCGGGCGCATCTACGTGATCTGCAAATCGAATCCGCGCTTCAAGGCGCGCCAGGGCGGGGCCAAGCACAAGTAGCCGCGCATGGTGCAAGCGAAAGTCCTGGAAGTGGCGGTGGTCGGCGCCCGCCACGCCTGAACCCTGGCGGCCCGCCAGGCCGCGACCTCGGTGGTGACGGCCTGGCTGTTGATCTGAGGAAAGCTGGAATGATCCCCGAAACCTATGCGCAGTGGCACCGTTGCATCACGATCGACTGCGGCCTTTCACTGACTCCGGAATTCATCGCGCAGCGTCTGGCGGCGATGGCGGATCCGCAATCCGACGACAACCTGCGGTTTCGCCGGCTCTATGGCGATGCGCACTGGCAGCGGGTGCAGCGCTGGTTCCGGCTGGCCAATGAGCCGCGGGCCGCGTTGGACGCGGCCCGGAGCGCCTAGCGCGGGCATCGACAGTCAACAGTACCCCGCGCGGGCCGGCGGATGGCGCGTGCGAGGCGATCCGGCCTGTTTCAGGGACCGGTGTCCGGATAGTTGGGGCCGGCATCATGGAAGCCGCCGCTGCTGTAGGGATTGGCGGCGCCCGGGTGCGGCGGGCCACCGGGACCCAGCGAGGAACAGCCGCCCAGAATCAGCAGGGCGGCCAGCAAGGCAAGTGCGCGTGTGGTGGTGGCATGCATGGTCATCTCCGGCGGCTGCCCCTCGGCGGCCGCATGCAGCGTATGGTGCTATTGCCAGTTTACGCCCGGCGCGGGGGGCGTGGTTCTTGCGGCTCGGGGGCGGGATGCCGGGGAACGCGCCCCGGCGGCCGTATGCGCGGGCGACGCGAGGCGGCTTTGTGGCATGCTGCGGGCTGCCTGCCGTTTCCCGACCTTTCCCATGCCCAGATTGCTGTCGCGCCTGCGCGATTTCCTGTTGTTCTTCGCCACGGCGTCGTTGTTCGGCGCCTGCCTGACCGCCAAGCTGCGCACGGGCAGCTATGGGCTGGAAATGCCCCAGGCGCCCTATATGTACGAGCGCGCCGATTTCTTCCTGGATGCGATGTTCGCCGGGCTGGTCGCGACGGCGGCCCTGGCGCTGGCCGAGCGGTTGTGGCGGGCCAGGCTGCCGGCGCCGGGGCGCGCCGCGCTCGTCGCCGTGGCGGCGCTGCTTGCCATCTATCTTGGGCCGCCGAACCCCCAGGTGTTCGGCAACACCTGGGCGCGCGGGGAGGCGACCTTCGAGTTGTTCCTGGACCAGTGGGATATCGCGCTGCCGCTGGCGCTGGGCGCCGCGGTTGTGCGCGGCGTCCTGCGCCGGACGGCCGGATCGCGGCGCTAGCCGCGCAGCCTGCGATCCAGTTCCAGCACGGTCTGGTACAGCACGCGGGTGCCGTCCAGCAGCTGCGCCGGCTCGATCCACTCCTCGGGGCAGTGGCTGCGCCCGTTCAGGCAGGGGATGAAGATCATGCCGATGGGGCCGGTGGGCGCCATGTAGACGGCGTCGTGGCCGGCGCCGCTGGGCAGGCGCATGCTGGCGTAGCCGAGCTGGTCGGCGGCGGCCTGCACCGCGTCCATCACCAGCGGCGTGCAGTCGGTAGGCTGGGCCCGGCTCAACG
>NZ_QHHO01000046.1:621621-642312 GCF_003184165.1 Achromobacter sp. RW408 | reverse complement strand
CCCCCCCTCGCGACACCTAACACCCCCTACAATCTCCGCCATGTCGCCCATCCGCCTCTTCTACGCCCTCTGGCCCGACACCCCCCTGGCCAACACGCTGTCCACCTGGGCCACTCAAGCCCAACCGCACAGCCGCGGCCGCGCCATGCGCACGGAAACCCTGCACATGACGCTGGCCTTCCTGGGCTCCGTGGAAAAGGAAATCGCCGACGAACTCATCGACGCCACCCCCTACCACCGCCTGCAACCCGGCACCGTCACCCTCGACCGCTACGGCGTCTTCGCCCGCCCTCGCATTCTCTGGGCCGGCCCCGCGCAGACCCCGGCTTCGCTCCAGGCCAGCCACGACGGCCTGTGGCTGTGGCTGTCAGCCTTCGGCTTCGTGCCGCCCGCCCAGCCGTTCCGCCCCCACGTCACGCTGCTGCGCAACATCGAGCGCAACGACCCGCCCACCGACGCCCCGCCGTCCCTGACCTGGCACTACGACCGCATGGTGCTGGTGGCGTCCGAATCCACCGACGGCGGCAGCCGCTACCGCGTCGTCGCCCGCTCCAAACCGCAACCGGGCTGAGGCCACTCGCCGGCGCTCTGGCACAATCGAGCGCGTCGCAACGACTTAGGATCTTCATGATCATCCTGCTCGACCAAGACGGCGTGCTGGCCGACTTCGAACACGCCTTCATCGATGCCTGGCGCGCGCGCCATCCCGACATCGCGCCGGTGGCGTTCGAGGACCGCAAATCCTTCTATATCCGCGAAGACTACGCGCCCGAGCTGCGCGGCATGGCCGAGGCCATCTACACCGCGCCCGGGTTCATCCGCAACCTGCCGCCGGTGCCGGGGGCGCTGGAGGCCGTGAAGGAACTGCTGGCGCTGGGCATGGACGTGCGCATCTGCACCTCGCCCCTGTCGCAGTTCGAGAACTGCGTCGCCGAGAAATACCTGTGGGTCGAGAAACACCTGGGCCGCGAGGCCACCAACCGGCTGATCCTGACCAAGGACAAGACCCTGGTGCACGGCAACCTGCTGATCGACGACAAGCCCGTGATCCAGGGCGCGGTCAAGCCGCGCTGGAAGCACGTCCTGTTCGACGCGCCCTACAACCGCGACGTCACCGACCGTCCCCGGATCACCTGGAGCAACTGGCGCAACGTGCTGGCCGGCGAGCTGTATACGGCCGACGAATGACGCCTGGATGACATCCTGACGGCCGGGTGGCCGGCCCTGTTCAGCGGCCGGGGTTGAGGCTATTCTGTGGTGCTGTATCCCCACACCCTGGAGGAGCCTGCACCATGAATCTGCACCGCCTGCTCAAGCAGCGAGAAGCCGATCACAAGCCCTTGCGCGTAGCGCTGCTGGGCGCCGGAAAGTTCGGCGCGATGTTCATGAGCCAGGCCCCGCGCACGCCCGGCATGCGGCTGGTGGCCGTGGCCGACCTGACCCCGGATCGCGCCCGCGCCGCGCTCACCCGGGTCGGCTGGCCGGCCACGGCGCTCAACGCCGCCAGCACCGGCGACGCCCTCAAGCAAGGCAAGGTCTATTTCACCGACGATCCCCACGCGGTCATCGCCAGTCCGGACGTCGACATCGTCATCGACGCCACCGGCCAGGCGGCCGCCGGCATCGGCCACGTGCTGGCCTGCTGCGAGCACGGCAAGCACATCATCATGGTCAACGTCGAGGCCGACGCGCTGGCCGGGCCACTGCTGGCGCGGCGCGCGCGCGAAGCCGGCATCGTCTATTCGCTGGCCTATGGCGACCAGCCGGCGCTGATCTGCGAAATGGTGGACTGGGCCCGCGCCAGCGGCTTCGAGGTGATGGCGGCCGGCAAGGGCACCAAGTACCTGCCCGAATTCCATACTTCCACGCCCGACACCGTCTGGCCCTACTACGGCTTCACCGCCGAGATGGTGGCGGCCGGCGACTTCAACGCGCAGATGTTCAACAGCTTCCTGGACGGCACCAAGAGCGCCATCGAGATGGCCGCGGTCTCCAACGCCACCGGGCTGCTGCCCTCGCCCTCGGGCCTGCACTTTCCGCCCTGCGGCGTGGACGACCTGGCGCGCGTGCTGCGGCCGCGCGAGGACGGCGGCATCCTGCACCACCGCGGCCAGGTGGAAGTGATTTCCTCGCTCGAACGCGACGGCCGGCCGGTGTTCCGCGACCTGCGCTGGGGCGTGTACGTGACGCTGGCGGCCGACAGCGACTACGTGCGGCGCTGCTTCAAGGAATACGGCCTGGTCACCGATCCCAGCGGCAACTACACCGCCATGTACAAGCCGTATCACCTGATCGGGCTGGAACTGGGCATCAGCGTGGCCAGCGTCGGCCTGCGGCGCGAGCCTACCGGCGCGCCGGCCGGCTGGCATGGCGATGTGGTGGCCACGGCCAAGCGCGACCTGCAGGCCGGGCAGTTGCTGGACGGCGAAGGCGGCTACACCGTGTATGGCCGGCTGATGCCGGCGCGCGATTCGGTCGACGAGGGCTACCTGCCGCTGGGCCTGTCGCACCAGGTCAAGCTCAAGCACGCGGTGCGGCAGTCGCAGGCGATCCGCTGGAGCGACGTGGAATACGACGATCGTTCGGCCGCCGTGCAGTTCCGCCGCGAAATGGAACAGACCTTCGCCTGAACGCGGCGCCTCGCCATGCCGCCCCCGGCCCCGCGTGAATCGGGACGGGCCGGCGACCGTCAGACCGGCGGCGAACGTTCCGCCTGGAACAGCCGCAGGCGGTCGGCGGCATTGCGCAGGTGCTGCTCGGCGGCCTTGCCGGCGGCATCGGAATCCCCACCCTCGATGGCCGCGAAGATCGCCTGGTGTTCGCTCTGCACCGCCGCCATGCGCTCGGCGTACATGCGCGCCGTGTTGTTGCGCGCGCTGCGGATGACGCGCCGCACATTCGCTTCCAGATAATCGTTCAGCGCCACCAGGTGCGGATTATGCGTGGCCTGCACGATGGCCTGGTGGAACTGGTAGTCCTCTTCGTCGCCCAGCTTGTCGTTGATGAGCGCGTACTCCATGCCCACCAGCGCCTGGCGCATCTTCTTCAGGTCGGGTTCGGTGCGGCGTTGCGCCGCGTAGCGCGCGGCGGTCACTTCGATCGACAGCATCAGCTCCAGGATGTGTTCCAGGTCCTGGTTGTCGCCCGGCGTGGGCGCGGCGATGCGGAAGGCGTTGCGCTGGAAGTTCGGATCGACGAACACGCCGCTGCCTTGCTGCGAGGTGATCAAGCCTTCGGATTTCAGGCGCGCCAGCGCCTCGCGCACCACGGCGCGGCTGACCGAGTAGATCTCGGTCAATTGCTTCTCGGTGGGCAGGCGGTCGCCGGGCGCCAGCGTGCCCTGGCGGATCTGCTCGGCCAGCGCGTCGGCCACGCCCGCCGAAAGCGAATGCCTGGGCGCGGCGCGCTGCGGGTCGGAGTCCTGTGCTTGAGTGGGCTGCATGTGGAATCGTTAAAACGTGAAGGCGGCTCGCGGCGGGGAAGCCCCTGGGGCGCGCCGGCCCGTGGTTATAGGAATTCTCGACGTTTCACTGCGGCGGCGCCCTTGAAAATTATAGGATTTTGCCGGAATCAAGGGCGCGGCCGCTTCAGACTTTACGCGATATAGATGCCGCCGTTCACCTGCATCACCTCGCCCGTCACGAAACCGGCCAGCGGCGAGCACAGGAAAGCAATCGCGCCGGCGATTTCCTCGGCCGTGCCGAAGCGCCGCAACGGCGTGCTTTCCAGCAACTGCGCGCCCTTCTGGCCGATCAGGTCGTGCGTCATGGAGGTGGCGATGATCCCGGGCGCCACCGCGTTCACCCGGATCTGCGGCGCCAGCTCCAGCGCCAGACTGCGGGTGAAGCTCTGCACCGCGCCCTTGGACGCCGAATAGGCCGCGTGCGCGTAGCTGCCGCGCTGCGCCGCCAACGACGTCAGCAGCACGATCGAGCCGTTCTGGCGCAGGTGGCGCTGGGCGGCGCGGCACACGTAGAAGGTGCCGTCCAGGTTCACGCCCATCAGCTTCTTCCAGGCCTCGTCGCTGGTGTCCTTGACCAGTTGCTCCGGGTAGATGCCGGCGCAATGCACCAGGTGGTCGAGGCCGCCGAAGTGGTGCGCGGCGCGTTCCAGCACGCGGTCGCAATCGTGCGAGGCGGCCACGTCCAGCGCGTGCACGAACACCCGCTGGCCGCTGGCGTCCAGCTCGGCGGCCACCTCGTCCAGGCGCGCCTTGTCGATGTCGGTGAGCACCAGCCGGGCGCCATGGGCGGCCATCAGCCGCGCGGTCGCCAGACCGATGCCATTGCCCGCGCCGGTGATGGCGACTACCTGTCCTTCGAACGAAATCATGCTGTCTCCAAAGCGCTTTTTCGACGGCAAGCGCCCGCTCCCGGGGCGCCGCCGACGGTTCGATTGAACCGCCAAATGCATCGCTTGACACGGGAAAAACGCTTGCCCTATGATTTATCGGACAACTTAATAAAGTTGCCTGACAACTTGTGTTGAAAGCGTAAAGCAACTGGCGATTTCAGGCAAGCAGGTCGGAAAAACACGGCCAACGGCCGCATGACAGGCAGGGGACAACCAGGTGGAAATCACCGGCAGCACAACCGTATTCGCGATCGCGGCCGACCCGATCGCGCACGTCAAGACGCCCCAGCGGCTCAACGCCCTGCTGCGCGAACGCGGCATCGACGCCGTCATGGTGCCGTTCCACGTGGCCGCCGCCGGCCTGCCCGGCCTGTTCGCGGGCCTGCGCGGCCTGGCCAACCTGGGCGGGCTGGTGGTCACCGTGCCCCACAAGGAACGCGCCGCCACGCTGTGCGACGCCCTCACCCCCGCCGCCGAACTGATCGGCGCCGTCAATGCGGTGCGGCTGCGCGACGGCTGCCTGACCGGCGGCAACTTCGACGGCCTGGGCTTCGTCGCCGGCCTGCGCGGCCAGGGCCATGAGCCCGCCGGCCGCCACGTCTACCTGGCGGGCCTGGGCGGCGCCGGCAAGGCCATCGCCTGCGCCATTGCCGAGGCCGGCCCGGCCAGCCTGCGCCTGTACAACCGTTCGCCCGGCAAGGCCGAGGCGTTCGCCGCGCGCCTGGCGCGCCACTATCCCGGCCTGGCCATCGGTGTGGCCGGCCCGCGTCCCGAAACCTGTGACATCGCCATCAACGCGACCACCCTCGGCCTGGACGACAACGATCCCCTGCCCTTCCAGCTGGACGCCCTGGCGCCCGGCGCGGTGGTGGCCGACGCCGTCATGAGCCGCGTCGACACGCCGCTGCTGCGCGCCGCGGCCGCGCGCGGCTGCCGCACCCATCCCGGCCTCTACATGCTGGAAGGACAACTCACCGAAATTGCCCGCTTCCTGGGCATAGAAAAGCCGCAGCAGGAACTGCTGAACGCGCTTGCTTGATTCACGGACCTACCACTCCCGTTCCACGGAGGAGACACGCATGAAATTGGCTTTCACCACCGGCCTGCTGTGCCTGGCCGGCATCGCCGCATCGGCCCAGGCCGCGCCCGTCAAGATCGGCCTGATCGAAACGCTGTCCGGCCCGCAGGCCTCGACCGGCCTGATGTTCCGCGCCGCGGTCAAGTACCAGCTGGACCGCATCAACGCCGCCGGCGGCTGGAACGGCCAGCCGCTGGAACTGGTCGAGTTCGACAACCAGGGCGGCCCCGTGGGCGCCTCCGACCGTTTCCGCGCCGCCGCCGCCGAAGGCGTGCAGATCCTGGTGCAGGGTTCGTCGTCGGCCATCTCCGGCCAGCTCACCGAGGACGTGCGCAAGCACAACCTGCGCAACCCGGGCAAGGAAGTCGTGTTCCTGAACGTGGGCGGCGAAGCGCTGGAACTGACCGGCCAGAAGTGCCACTTCTACCACTTCCGCTTCACCACCAACGCCGACCTGCGCGTCAAGGCGCTGGCCTCGGTCATGTCGGCCGACGGCACGCTGGGCAAGCGCGTCTACGCCATCAACCAGAACTACTCCTGGGGTCAGGACATGGAAGGCGCCACCGAGCGCTTCGCCAAGCAGTACGGCTACGAGGTGGTCGGCAAGACGCTGCACGAAGTCAACAAGATCCAGGACTTCGCGCCCTACGTGGCCCGCATCCGCTCGGCCAATCCCGACACCGTCATCACCGGCAACTGGTCCAACGACCTGCTGTTGCTGATGAAGGCCACGCAGTCGGCCGGCCTGAAGGTGCGTTTCGCCACCGTGTTCCTGGACCAGGTCGGCAACCTCGCCAACGCCGGCGACGTGGCGCTGGGCCATTACATCGCCCATCCCTACAACATCGAGGCCGCGGGCGAGGAAGGCGCCAAGTTCGCCGAGGACTACAAGGCCAAGACCGGCCACTACCCCAGCTACACCGAGCCGCAGACCGTCATCGGCATCACCTTCCTGGGCGAGGCGCTCAAGACGGTCAAGCCCAAGGACGGCAAGCTGTCGGTGCCGGACCTGGCGCGCGCGCTGGAGAAGGTCACCTACACCTCGCCGCTGGGCACCTACACCATGCGCGCCGAAGACCACCAGGTGCAGCTGCCGATGGTGGTGTCCAAGGTCGGCAAGAACGCCAAGTACAAGGCCGACGGCACCGACATGGGCTTCGAGCCGGTCAAGGTGCTGTCCGCCGCGGACGTGTCCGCGCCGGTGCAGGCCACTTGCAAGATGGTTCGCCCGGACTGATGACGCGATGGCCGCGGACGGCATGCCGTCCGCGGCCACTCGCCGATAAAGCGCTCGCCGGCGCGGGGCCGGGACACAACAGAGCGTGATGGATCGCCAGGCGCCCGGCGCCTGCGCGCAAGGATTTTGGAGCGGACATGGAATACTTTACCGTCTCGCTGTTGAACGGCGTGATTTACGGCCTGCTGCTATTCATGGTGTCGGCAGGCCTG
Organism: Achromobacter sp. RW408; assembly: GCF_003184165.1. Lineage (NCBI taxonomy): Bacteria > Pseudomonadati > Pseudomonadota > Betaproteobacteria > Burkholderiales > Alcaligenaceae > Achromobacter > Achromobacter sp. RW408. Next base: position 635,432 of record NZ_QHHO01000046.1, on the reverse strand, counting down.
ACACTGATCTTCGGAATGATGGGCGTGCTCAACTTCGCGCACGCCTCTTTCTACATGATAGGCGCGTACGCCGCCTATACCCTGACGCCCGTCACCGGGTTCTGGACCGCGCTGGTGCTGGCCACCGTCATCGCCGGCGTGCTCGGCATGGGCGTGGAGCGCTTCTTCCTGCGCCGCGTGCACAAGTTCGGCCACGCGCAGGAGCTGCTGGTGACCTTCGGCCTGGCGTTCATCGTCGCCGAGCTCATCAAGCTGTTCTACGGGGATTTCCCGGTCGACTACCGCGTGCCGCAGTTCCTGAACTTCGCGGCCTTCCGCGTGTTCGACGCCGACTATCCGTTCTACCGCCTGCTGATGGGCGGCGTATCGCTGGCGATGTTCGCGGTGATCTACCTGCTGCTGTCGCGCACCCGCGTCGGCATCGTGGTGCGCTCGGCCATCTACCGGCCGCGCATGGCCGAGGCGCTGGGCCACAACGTGCCGCTGGTGTTCATGAGCGTGTTCGGCGTGGGCGCGGCGATGGCCGGCCTGGCGGGCGCGGTCGCGGGCGCCTTCTACACCACCAATCCGAACATGGCGCTGGAACTGGGCGTGCTGGTGTTCGTGGTGGTGGTCGTGGGCGGCCTGGGCTCGCTTGAAGGCGCCATGATCGCCTCGCTGCTGATCGGGCTGATCAGCTCGTTCTCGGTCGGCATCGACGCCAGCCTGGCGACCCTGTTCGGCCTGTTCGGCGCCGGCGAGTGGGCCGAAAGCGTGGGCGGCCTGATGACGGTGAAGATCTCCAGCCTGGCCGCGACACTGCCGTTCCTGCTGATGTTGGTGGTGCTGCTGGTCAAGCCCTCGGGCCTGAAAGGAGAACAGGCATGAGCCAGAACTCGTCTCGCCGGGCCACCGCCGGCCTGCTGCTGATCGTCTGCGTGGCCGCGCTGTGCGCGCTGCCGTGGCTGCTGCCCGCCGGCCAGCTGGTCGCGGCGGTGCAGATGCTGATCGCGGCGCTGTTCGCCTGCGCCTTCAACCTGCTGGCCGGCCAGGGCGGCATGCTGTCCTTCGGCCACGCGGCCTACTTCGGCGTCGGCACCTTCGCCACCATCCACGCCATGAACGCGCTGGGCGGCGCGGGCCTGTTGCCGACGCCGCTGATGCCGCTGGCGGGCGGCGTGGCCGGCTTGCTGTTCGGCCTGGTCGCGGGCTGGTTCGCCACCATGCGCGCCGGCGTGTACTTTTCGATGATCACGCTGGCGCTGGCCGAACTGCTGCATGCGCTGGCGCCGCACCTGAAAGGCGTGTTCGGCGGGGAAGCCGGGCTGTCCGCCATGCGCATGCCGGCCTGGGGCTTCACCTTCGGCTCGGACGTCGAGGTGTACTTCCTGGTGCTGGCCTGGGTGCTGGTGTCGCTGGCCGCGCTGTATGGCCTGACCCGCACGCCGCTGGGCCGCCTGACGCTGGGCCTGCGCGAAAACGCCAACCGCCTGCGCTACCTGGGCTACCGGCCGCACACGCTCAAGACCATGGTGTTCGCGTTGTCGGCCATGTTCGCCGGCATCGCCGGCGGCCTGCAAGCGCTGAACATCGAGGCCGGCAACTACGTGCTGTTCGAGGTCAAGCTGTCGACCGACGCGGTGCTGTTCGCCTACATCGGCGGCGTCAACGCCTTCCTGGGACCGGTGCTGGGCGCGTCGATCCTGACCTTCCTGTCGCAGACGCTGGCCGACATCACCCGTTCCTGGCTGCTGTACCAGGGCATCCTGTTCGTGCTGGTGATGCTGTTCGTGCCGGACGGCCTGGTCGGCCTGGTGCAGCGCGCCGCCAAGTCGCTGCGCCAGCGCGGGCTGGCCGACTGGCTGCCGCGCGCCGCGGTGTCCGTCGTCGGCGGCCTGCTGCTGACCGGCGCCACGGTGTTCTCGGTGGAACTGCTGCAACGCATGTTCGCGCGCGACTACCGCTCGCTGCTGGCGATGAACCCCGATGCCGGCTGGCCCGCCATTTCCCTGTTCGGCCACGACTGGGCGCCGCTGGCGCTGTCGACCTGGCTGCTGCCGCTGGCGCTGTTCGCGGCCGGCCTCTTGGCCTGCCGCTGGGCGCTGGCCCTGTGGCGCGGCGAGGCCGAGGCCGCGTCCGTGCTGGAGACCGCAAAATGAGCCACGAGATCCTGACCCTGACCGACGTGCGCAAGTCCTTCGGCGACGCGCAGATCATCCGCGGCGTCAACCTGCAAGTGCGGGCCGGCGAACGCCACGCCGTCATCGGCCCCAACGGCGCCGGCAAGTCCACGCTGTTCCACCTGATGTCCGGCTCGTTCGCGCCGACCTCGGGCGACATCAGCCTGCGCTCGCGACCCATCGGCGGCCTGCCGCCCGAACGCATCAACCGCCTCGGCCTGGCGCGCTCGTTCCAGATCACCAACGTGTTCCCGCGCCTGTCGGTGCGCGAAAACCTGCGGCTGGCGGTGCTGCGCATGCACGGCCTGGTCTACAACTTCTGGCGCCCCATCGCGCGCCACCGCGCCGTCAACGAGAACGTCGACCAGCTGCTGGAGAAAGTGCGCCTGGCCGCCAAGCAGCACACCGCGGCGGGCGACCTGAACTACTCCGAGCAGCGTTCGCTGGAAATCGGCATGACGCTGGCCTCGCGGCCCAAGGTGATCCTGCTGGACGAGCCGATGGCCGGCATGTCTCAGCACGAGGTCGACTACACCGTCGAACTCATCAAGGACGTAACGCGCGACTGCACCCTGCTGATCGTCGAGCACGACATGCAGGTGGTGTTCTCGCTGGCCGACCGCATCAGCGTGCTGGTGTACGGCGAGATCCTGGCCACCGGCACGCCCGCCGAGATCCGCGGCGACGCCCGCGTGCGCGAAGCCTACCTGGGAGAGGAAACGGTATGAGCATGCAATCCCCCCTGCTGGCCCTGCAAGGCGTGCACGCGCACTACGGCAAGAGCCACATCCTGCACGGCATCGACCTGACGGTGGGCCGCGGCGAAGTGGTCAGCCTGCTGGGCCGCAACGGCGCCGGCCGCTCCACCACCATGAAGAGCATCATGGGGCTGGTGGACGTGACGGGCGGCCGCATTGCCATCGAAGGCCGCGACATCACCAACAAGCGCCCCTTCGAGATCGCTCGCGCCGGACTGGGTTTCGTGCCGGAAGAACGCGAGGTGTTCGCCAACCTGACGGTGGACGAGAACCTGCGCATGGGCGAACAGCCCGTCCGGCCCGACGCGCCGGCCTGGACCATCGAGCAGATGTTCGGCTACTTCCCGCGCCTGAAGGAACGCCGCAATACCCGCGCCGGCAACCTGTCCGGCGGCGAACAGCAGATGCTGACCATGTGCCGTTCGCTCCTGGGCAATCCCAAGGTCATGCTGATCGACGAACCCACCGAGGGCCTGGCGCCCAAGATCGTGGAAGTGATCGCCGACGTGATCCGCGACATCCACCAGCGCGGCGTGTCGGTGGTGCTGGTCGAGCAGAAGCTGACCATCGCGCTGAAGGTCTCCACGCGGGTGAGCGTGATGGGCCATGGCCGTATCGTTTTCGAAGGACCGCCCGCGCAGCTGCATGAGCGCCAGGACGTGGTCCAGGAATGGCTGGCGGTCTGACCGCGGCCCTATCTGTAGAGGCAAGCACTTGGACAATACCCCTGAAGTACGCCACGCCGACCTGCGCGGCAAGAACGTGGTGATCACCGGCGGCGCCAAAGGCATCGGCTACGCCACGGCCGAGGCGTTCGTGCGCCAGGGCGCGCGGGTGGCGCTGCTGGACATGGACCCGGTAGCGCTGGACGCGGCCGTGGCCGGGCTGCGCGCGGCCGGCGGCCAAGCGCTGGCCGCGCAGGCCTCGGTCACCGACGCCGACGCGGTCGAGCGCGTCTTCGCCCAGGTCGAACAGGCCTGGGGCGGCATCGACGTGCTGGTCAACAACGCCGGCATCTCGGCCAACAAGCCGTCGCTGGACGTCACCCCCGAGGAATGGCGCCGCGCCGTCGACATCAACCTGACCGGCGTGTTTCTGTGCGCCCAGGCCGCCGGCCGCCGCATGGTGCCCAAGGGCGAGGGCTGCATCATCAACCTGGCCTCCATGTATGGCGTGGTGGCGGCGCCCGACCGCGCCGCCTACTGCGCCACCAAGGGCGCGGTGGTACTGCTGACCGAGACCCTGGCGGTGGAATGGGGCCCGGCGGGCGTGCGCGTGAACGCGCTGGCGCCCGGCTACGTCGAGACCGACCTGGTGCGCGACCTGGCCGCGCGCGGCCGCCTCGACCCCGAACGCCTCAAGCAGCGCACGCCGCTGCGGCGCCTGGCGCAACCGGCCGAAATGGCCGACCTGGCGGTGTTTCTGGCGTCCAGCCAGGCCGCCTACATCACCGGACACACCCTGGTGGCCGATGGCGGCTGGAGCCGCTACAGCTACCTCTGACGCATCGACGCTTACCTACATTCTGGAGATTCACTCATGGCCACCTACCAACCGCTTGGTTCCCAGGCGCCCTGGCGGCAACTGACGGTCGAGGCCTCGGACTGGCAACAGGCCGACCCCGCGCTGCTGGCCACCATGCTGACGCAGCTGCACTGGATCCGCGCCTTCGAGGAAGCGGTGCTGGACTTGGCCGCCGAAGGCCTGGTGCACGGCCCCGCCCACTCGTCGGTGGGCCAGGAAGGCGGCGCCGTCGGCTCGGTGCTGGCGCTGGGCGCCGGCGACCAGATCAACGGCTCGCACCGCGGCCACCACCAGTTCCTGGCCAAAGCGCTGCAACACGTCGCGCCGCTGGGCCTGGATCCGCGCAACCCGCTCACGCCCGCCATCGACGAAGTGCTGCACAAGACCCTGGCCGAGATCATGGGCCTGGCGCAAGGCTACTGCCGCGGCCGTGGCGGCAGCATGCACCTGCGCTGGCTGGAAGCCGGCGCGCTCGGCACCAATGCCATCGTCGGCGGCGGCGTGCCGCTGGCCGCCGGCGCGGCCTGGGCCCACCACCACGCCGGCACCGACCGCGTGGCCGTGACCTACTTCGGCGACGGCGCCGTCAACATCGGCTCGGTGCTCGAGACGATGAACCTGACCGCCGCGTGGAAGACGCCGCTGTGCTTCTTCATCGAGAACAACCGCTACGCCGTGTCCACCACGGTCGAGGAATCGACCGCCGAGCCGCGCCTGTCGGCCCGCGGCCAGGCCTTCAACATCCCGGCCTGGCAGGTCGACGGCATGGACCCGCTGGCCGTGCACCTGGCCATGTCGGAAGCCGTGGCGCACATGCGCGCCGGCAACGGCCCCACCATCATCGAGGTGGACGTCTACCGCTTCTTCCACCAGAACGGCCCGTTCCCCGGCAGCGCCTTCGGCTACCGTAGCAAGGAAGAAGAGGCGCAATGGCGCCGCCGCGATCCGCTCGACAAGATCGCCAGCGAGATGATCGGCCGTCAGCTGATCACCCAGGCCGAGGTCGACGCCCTGCGCCAGCGCTGCAAGGACGTGATGAAAGACGTGTCGGGCCGGCTGACCGAGGCCACCGACGGCGGCAAGCGCCGCGTGCGCGCCGACCTGTGGCCGCGCCCCGACTTCCGCGACGTGGGCCTGCGCAGCGACGGCTCGGAACTGGCCGGCCTGCGCTACCAGGACGCCGCCGACCATGCCGGCGCCCGCGTCGAGCGCAAGTTCGTGGACGCGGTGGCCGACGTGCTCGATCGCCGCATGGAAACCGACCCCGGCGTGGTGGTGCTGGGCGAGGACGTGCACCGCCTGAAGGGCGGCACCAACGGCGCCACCCGCGGCCTGAAGGACAAGTACCCCGACCGCGTGCTGGGCACGCCGATTTCCGAGAACGCCTTCGCCGGCCTGGGCGGCGGCCTGGCCATGGACGGTCGCTACAAGCCGGTGGTGGAATTCATGTACCCCGACTTCATGTGGGTCGCGGCCGACCAGATCTTCAACCAGATCGGCAAGGCCCGCCACATGTTCGGCGGCGACATCGACGTGCCCTTCGTGCTGCGCACCAAGGTGGCGATGGGCACGGGCTACGGCTCGCAGCACTCGATGGACCCGGCCGGCGTCTTCGCCACAGCCCCGGGCTGGCGCATCGTCGCGCCGTCCACGCCGTATGAGTACATCGGCCTGATGAACACCGCGCTGGCCTCAAAGGACCCGGTGCTGGTGATCGAGCACGTCGACCTGTACGCCTCGTCGGGCGAGGTTCCCGACGGCGACCTGGACTACGCCATTCCGTTCGGCAAGGCGCGCGTGCGCCGCGCCGGTTCCAAGGTCACGGTGCTGACCTACCTGTCGATGGTCAGCCGCGCCCTCAAGGCGGCGGAGGAAACCGGCGTGGATGCGGAGGTGATCGACCTGCGCACGCTGGACCGCGCCAACCTCGACTGGGACACCATCGGCGCCAGCATCCAGAAGACCAACAACGTGCTGATCGTCGAACAGGGCGCGCGCGGCACCTCGTACGGCGCCATGCTGGCCGACGAGATCCAGCGCCGCTACTTCGACTGGCTCGACCAGCCGGTCAAGCGCGTCACGGGCGGCGAGGCCTCGCCCAGCATCTCCAAGGTGCTGGAGCGCGCGGCCTTCGCCGACACGGAAGAAGTCATCGCCGGCCTGAACGACGTGCTGGCCGACCTGGGAGAACGCGCATGAACGCCGCCTTGCGCATGAGCGTGCCGATGGAAGTCGGCATTTGCTGCGCCGACCTGGACGCGCAACTGGCGTTCTACACCGACATAGTCGGCCTGACGCTGGTGAACCGCGTCAGCGTGCCGGCCGACAAGGCCCGCGCCACCGGCCTGACGCAGCATGGCTACGACGTGGCGCGCCTGCAGACCTCGTACGGCGAGCGCATCAAGCTGCTGCAGCCGGCCGTGGCGCCGGAGCCCGCGGTGCGCGGCGCCGCCATCCTGGACCGCCAGGGCAGCACCTACCTGACCTTCATCGTGCATGACCTGGCCGGCACCGTCGAGCGCCTGCGGGCGCGCGGCGTGGTCTTCGACAGCGATCCGGCGCCGATGCAAGTGCGGCCCGGCACCTGGCTGGCCTTCTTCCGCGACCCCGAAGGCAATGTGCTGGAACTGGTCGAATACGACGACCCGGCGGCCTATCGGCCCGACCTGGCCATGCGCGCAGAATAGGACGAACTACACGTGGCACACCTTATCAAGCTCCCCTCCGTCGCGGCCGATGCCGACGCCGGCACGCTGCACCAATGGCTCAAGCAGGAAGGCGACACGGTCGCCGTGGGCGAGGCGCTGGCGGAAATCGAAACCGAGAAGGCAATCGTCGAGATCAACGCCGAACACGCGGGCGTGCTCGGCCGCATCGTGGTGCAGGCCGGGCCGGCGTCGGTGCCGATCAACACCGTGATCGGCGTGCTGCTGGCGCCGGGCGAAGACGCCGCCGCGATCGATCAGGCGCTGGCGGAACACGGCGCGCAGGCAGCAAAGCCCGCCGCGCCCGTTGCCGCCGCGCAGCCGGCAGCGACGCCTGCGGCCACCGCCAATGCGGCACCGATCGCCGCGCCGGCGCCCGCCGCACGCGACGCCGCTTCCGACGCCCCCACGCCCGGCACGCGCCGCTTCGCCAGCCCGCTGGCGCGCCGCCTGGCCGCGCAATGGCACGTCAACCTGCTCGACGTGCAGGGCACCGGCCCGCGCGGCCGCATCGTGCGCCGCGACGTCGAGGCCGCGCGCGGCCGCTCGCCCGTTGCCGCAACGCCGTCCGCCAATCGCGCCGCCGCGCGCCGCGTGCCGCATTCCGGCATGCGCCGCGCCATCGCCCGCCGCCTGACCGAAAGCAAGCAGCAGGTGCCGCACTTCTACCTGACGGTGGACTGCCGCATGGACGCGCTGCTGGCCCTGCGCGCCCAGGCCAACCAGGGCGGCGCGGTCAAGCTGTCGGTCAATGACTTCATTGTGCGCGCCGCCGCCCTGGCGCTGCGCGAGGTGCCCGAGGTCAACGCCAGCTGGCACGACGATGCCATTGAATTCCACGCCGGCGCCGACATCAGCGTGGCCGTGGCCACCGACGGCGGCCTGGTCACGCCCATCGTGCGCGACGCCGACGTCAAGCCGCTGTCCGCCATCGCCGCCGAGATCGTCGAACTGGCCGGCCGCGCCAAGGTCAATCGTCTGAAGCCCGAGGAATTCACCGGCGGCTCGCTGACGGTCAGCAACCTGGGCATGTACGGCATCAAGCAGTTCGCCGCCATCATCAACCCGCCGCAGGCGGCGATCCTGGCGGTGGGCGCGGCCGAGCGCCGCCCGGTGGTGGACGACAACGGCGACCTGAAGGCCGCCACCGTCATGACGGTGACGCTGTCGGCCGACCACCGCGTGGTGGACGGCGCCGTCGGCGCGCGCTGGCTGGCCGCCTTCCGCGCGCTGATCGAAGCCCCCGTGCGCATCCTGCTGTGAGCCCCGCCATGACCAAGACTTCGTTTGACCTGGTGGTGGTGGGCGGCGGCCCCGGCGGCTACGTGGCCGCCATCCGCGCGGCGCAACTGGGCCTGTCCACCGCGCTGGTGGAACGCGCCGAACTCGGCGGCATCTGCCTGAACTGGGGCTGCATCCCGACCAAGGCGCTGCTGCACAGCGCCACCGTGCTGCGCGCCTGCCGCGAGGCCGACCAGTACGGCGTGACCGGCGCCGGCGCGGCCCAACCCGACCTGGCCGCGATGGTGGCGCGCTCGCGCAAGGTCGCCGGCCGCCTGGGCCAGGGCGTGACGCACCTGATGAAGAAGAACGGCGTCACGGTCTTTGCCGCCAGCGCCAAACTGGCCGGCGGCGGCCACGTCGCGCTCGACAACGGCGCCACGCTGTCGGCCCGCCACATCATCCTGGCCACCGGCGCGCGGGCGCGCGAGCTGCCGGCGCTGCCGGTGGGCGAACGAATCTGGACTTACCGCCAGGCGCTGACGCCGCCGGCGCTGCCCAAGTCGCTGCTGGTGGTGGGCGCTGGCGCGATCGGCGCCGAGTTCGCCAGCTTCTACCGCGCGGTCGGCGCGGAGGTGACGCTGATCGACATGACGGCCGAGATCCTGCCGCAGGAAGACGCCGAGATCTCCGCGCTGGCGCGCAAGGCCTTCGAAAAGCAGGGCATCCGCGTGCTGACGCAGTGCGCGGTCAAGTCTTCCAGCCCGACGGCCACCGGCGTCAAGGCCGTGCTGGAGCAACAGGGCAAGCAGATCGAACTGGAGGTCGAGCGCGTCATCGTCGCGGCCGGCATTGTCGGCAACGTCGAGAACCTGGGCCTGGAGCAGACCCGCGTGAAAGTGGAGAAGACCCACATCGTCACCGACGGCCTGTGCCGCACCGCCGAACCGGGCGTCTACGCCATCGGCGACGTGGCCGGCGCGCCGTGGCTGGCGCACAAGGCCAGCCACGAGGCGGTGCTGTGCGTGGAAGCCATCGCCGGCCTGCCGGTGCACGCGCTCGATCCGCTGCGCATTCCCGCGTGCACGTATTCGCATCCGCAGGTCGCCAGCATCGGCATGACCGAGGCCCGCGCCCGCGAGCACGCCAAGGCGACGGGCGGCGAGATCCGCGTCGGCAGATTCACCTTCGTCGGCAACGGCAAGGCGATTGCCATGGGCGAAGACCAGGGGTTGGTGAAGACGGTGTTCGATGCCGGCACCGGCGAGCTGCTGGGCGCGCACATCATCCACCCGGAGGCGTCAGAGCTGATCGCCGGCTACGGCGTGGCGGCGGCGCTGGAAGCCACCGAGGAAGACCTGATGCACACCGTGTTCGCGCATCCGACGCTGTCGGAAACGCTGCACGAATCGGTGCTGGCGGCTTTCGGCCGGGCGCTGCACGGCTAAAGCGCGTTGCAGCGCTCAGGGGTTTGGCGCGGACCGTCATCGGTCGCGCCAGGCCCCTGCCCTCACAACCGGCTGGCGAAGAAATCCAGGAAGCACGCAATACGCCGCGACAGCTGCGTATTGCGGTAGTACACCGCGTGCATCGGCTGCAGGTAGTCGGTGTGCAGGTCTTCCATGATGCGCACCAGCCGCCCTTCGCGCAGGTCGTCGCGCGACACGAAGTCCGACAGGCAGGCGATGCCCACGCCGCGCAGCGCCAGGTGCCGCTGGGTCTCGCCGCTGGAAGTGGCCAGCGTGGGCGTGGCCAGGTAGGTGGAGCCGCCCGCGTGGCGCAGCGGCCAGACGTTCAGGCTTTCGGGCTGGGTGAAGCCCAGCAGTTCGTGGCTGGCAAGGTCCTCGACGGTGCGCGGCACGCCGCGCCGCGCGAGGTATTCCGGACTCGCCATCAGCCAGCGCGGGCGCGGCCGCATGGGCCGCGCATGCAGCGTGGAATCATTCAACGGCCCCATGCGCAGGGCCACGTCGGTGCGGTGCTCGATCAGGTCGACGATGCGATCGTTGCTGGTCAGCTCCAGCGAGATCGCCGGATACTCCCGACGGAAGTCCGCCACGTGCGGCACCACGCAATGCAGCATCACCGGCACCGAGGCATCGACGCGCAGGCGGCCGGCCGGCTGCTGGTTGACGATGCGCATGCATTCCTCGGCTTCTTCCAGCGACTGCACGATCTGGCGCGCCTTCTGCAGGAAATGCGCGCCTTCGGCCGTGAGTTCCATGCGCCGGGTGGTGCGGTTCAGCAACGTCACGCCCAGGTCCTCTTCCAGGCGCGACAGGCCGCGGCTGACGCCGGACGCGGTCTGGCCGAGCATCTCGGCGGCGGCGCTCATCGAGCCGGCGTCGACCACGCCCAGGAACAACCGCAGGGCCTCGGAATTGAGCGCCATTTTTGACTCCGGATCACGAGTAGCGGAATTTTATAGCGCGTGGACGCGCCGATTGCGCGGTGGCCGGGCCGACGGCAGGGTTATCTGGCTCTGCGGCCGCAAAAGAAAAAGCGGCGCACGCGGCGCCGCTTTTTCCATGGGATCGACCGCCGGCCGATCAACGCTTCTGCTTGAGCTGCGACAGGTCGCGCACCGCGCCACGGTCGGCCGAGGTGGCCAGCGCGGCGTAGGCCTGCAGGGCCTGCGACACCACGCGTTCGCGATCCACCGGCAGCCAGCCGCCATCCTCGCGCGCATTCATCGCGGCGCGGCGGCGGGCCAGTTCCTCGTCGGACACGGCCAGGTGCATCCTGCGGTTGGGGATGTCGATCTCGATGGTGTCGCCGTCTTCCACCAGGCCGATGGTGCCGCCCTCGGCCGCTTCGGGCGAGGCGTGGCCAATCACCAGGCCCGACGAGCCGCCCGAGAAGCGGCCATCGGTGAACAGCGCGCAGGTCTTGCCCAGGCCCTTGGACTTCAGGTACGAGGTTGGGTACAGCATTTCCTGCATGCCGGGGCCGCCCTTGGGGCCTTCGTAGCGGATCACCACCACGTCGCCCGGCGCGACCTTGTCGCCCAGGATGCCTTCGACGGCGTCGTCCTGGCTTTCGAACACGCGCGCGCGGCCGGTGAAGACCCACTGCGATTCATCCACGCCGGCGGTCTTGACGATGCAGCCCTTCTCGGCCAGGTTGCCGTACAGCACGGCCAGGCCGCCGTCCTTGGAGTAGGCGTTTTCCTTGCTACGGATGCAACCGGTCTTGCGGTCGGTGTCCAGTGTCAGGAAGGTGGCGTCCTGGCTGAAGGCCACGGTGGTGGGGATGCCGCCGGGCGCGGCGCGATAGAACTTCTGCGCCGCTTCGCCGGCGCCGCCGGCCACGTCCCATTGCGCGATGGCGTTGCCCAGCGTGCCGCTGTGCACGTTGCCGCAGGACAAGTCGAGCAGATCGGCGCGCGCCAGTTCACCCAGGATGCCCAGGATGCCACCGGCGCGGTGCACGTCTTCGATGTGGTACTTGTCGGTGGCCGGGGCGGCCTTGCACAGGCACGGCACCTTGCGCGAAATGCGGTCGATGTCGGCCATGGTGAAGTCGACGCCGGCTTCCTGCGCCGCGGCCAGCAGGTGCAGCACGGTGTTGGTGGAACCGCCCATGGCCACGTCCAGCGCCATGGCGTTCTGGAACGCGCTCTTGGTGGCGATGCTGCGCGGCAGGACCGATTCGTCTTCCTCGACGTAGTAGCGGCGGCACAGGTCCACCACCAGGCGGCCGGCCTGCTCGAACAGCCCCTTGCGCCAGGCGTGCGTGGCGACGATGGTGCCGTTGCCCGGCAGCGCCAGGCCGATGGCCTCGGTCAGGCAGTTCATCGAGTTGGCGGTGAACATGCCGGAACAGGAGCCGCAGGTCGGACACGCGCTGCGTTCGACTTCGGCCACGTCGGCGTCCGACACGTTGGGATCGGCGGCCTTGATCATGGCGTCGATCAGGTCGATCTTGGCGATCACCTTGCCGTCGGTCGGCGACTTGACCTTGCCTGCTTCCATCGGGCCGCCGGACACGAACACCACCGGGATGTTCAGGCGCATCGCGGCCATCAGCATCCCCGGGGTGATCTTGTCGCAGTTCGAGATGCAGACCATGGCGTCAGCGCAGTGCGCGTTGACCATGTATTCGACCGAGTCGGCGATCAGTTCGCGCGAAGGCAGCGAATACAGCATGCCGCCGTGGCCCATGGCGATGCCGTCATCGACGGCGATGGTGTTGAATTCCTTGGCGACGCCGCCGGCGGCCTCGATTTCCTTGGCGACCAGCGCGCCCAGGTCGCGCAGGTGCACGTGGCCCGGCACGAACTGCGTGAACGAGTTGACCACCGCGATGATCGGCTTGCCGAAGTCTCCGTCCTTCATGCCGGTGGCGCGCCACAGGGCGCGGGCGCCGGCCATGTTGCGGCCGTGGGTCGAGGTGCGGGAACGGTAGTGCGGCATGATCTTGTCTCAGGCTATTAGCGTGGGCGGCAAAACGGTAAATAATACGCTGGTTCCGGCGCCCAGCGGCCGCGGACCGCCTCCGAGGCCGCCCCGAGACCGCGCCGCGGCCATCAGGCGGACGCCGCGCCGCGCGCGGCGAAGGCGCTGGGCGGCTCGCCCAGGGCTTTGCGGAACATGGCCGCGAAGGCGCTGGGGCTTTCATAGCCCAGGTCCAGGGCCACATCCAATACCCGCTCGCCGCGCGCCAGCCGCTCCATCGCCGCCAGCAGGCGCGCCTGCTGGCGCCAGCGGCCGAAGGTCATGCCGGTATGCCGCAGGAACAGGCGGTGCACCGTCTTGGGATCCACCCCCAATTCGCGCGCCCAGTCGGCCGCGCCCGCCTGCCGCTCGGGGTGGCGCACGATGGCGCGACAGATGCGCGCCAGGCGCGGCTCGGACGGCTGCGGCAGGTGCAGCGGCAGCACCGGCTCCTGTTTCAATTCGTCCAGCAGCAGCAGCATCAGCCGGCCATCGCGGGTGCCCGGCTTCCAGTCCAGCGGCACCTCCGCGGCCGCCACCATCAGCTCGCGCAACAGCGGCGAGATCGACAGCACGCAGCATTCGGTGGGCAGGTGCGAGGCCGCCCCCGGCTCGACGAACACGGTGCGCATGCGCGGCTCGCCGCTCATGCGGATGGAGTGGGATACCCAGGCCGGCACCCACACGCCGCGCGTGGGCGGCACCACCCAGATGCCGGCGTCGGTATCCACCACCATCACGCCCGAGATCGCATACACCAGCTGCGAACGGCGGTGACGATGGCGGCCCACGCGATGCCCGTCCTCGTAGTCCACGGCCAGCGCGGCCACCGGGCGCAGCGAGGATTCGTATGGGAACAGGTCCAGATCGGCGGGCTTGCGCGAGCCGGCCAGGCGCGACGGCGGTTTGGGTTTGTCCATTTCTCGACGATTCATGTCCAGCTGGCGGTAGACGGTCTTTTCCAGTGTACCTATCCTGCCGGCATCCCCGTTCGATTTCATTGCTGCC
>NZ_QHHO01000046.1:602281-621611 GCF_003184165.1 Achromobacter sp. RW408 | reverse complement strand
TGATCGCAAAACGCCGCGTGACAGTGCACCAGCGGCTCGCCGTTGTCGCCCTTGCCCAGCGTGGCGTTGCCGAAGATCAGCGTGGCCGCGCCCGCCGCGATCGGCGCGGTGTACGCCACCACCCGCAGATGCGCCGGGTCCGGCGGCGCGGTGCAGTAGTCGAGATGGCTGAATTCGCCGCTCAGCAGCGTCATCGAGGCGTTCTCCACGCCCAGCGGCGCCAGGCCATTGACCAGCGCCTCGAATAGGCTGGCGCCGGGCTGCAGCGCCAGCCGGACATGGCGGCCGCGCCGCGCGCAGCGGCTGTGTATCCGGACCGGGTTGAAGGCTCCCGGGTGTATCAGCGTCCTGGGGCGGGGCAATACCGGTGATCCCCGCAACGAACGATCCACGGTGGTGGTTCGCATGATGTGCACTCCGTGCGCTTGTGGCGCAAGATGGGAATGAAAGCTGAAAACGCGGGCGTCAATGCACCGCCGGCAGCATGCCCGCCGCGGTGAAGCCGCCGTCCACACAGATCACCTGCCCGGTCACGTAGCTGGACTGCGACTCGTCCAGCAGCCACCCGATGGTGCCGTTCAGTTCCTCCGGCGCCGCGTAGCGATGCTGCGGCACCACCCGACGCCAGGCCGCGCGCGCCTCATCCGTGTGCATCTGGCTCACCAGCGGCGTCTCGATCGGCCCGGGCGCGACCGCGTTCACGCGGATGCCGTAGGCGGCCAGCTCCACCGCCATCACCCGGGTCAGCGTCACCACGCCTCCCTTGGAAGCCCCGTACGCCGCCCGGCCCGCGTTGCCGCGGATGCCCGACACGGACGCGATGTTCACGATCGACCCGCGGCCGCGATCGCGCATGCGCCGGGCCGCCTCGCGCGCCACCACGAACGACCCCACCAGGTTCACTTCCAGGATCCGCCGCAGCAACGCCGCGTCGGTCTCCAGGAACGGCACGTCGCGGCCGATACCCGCCGAATTGACCAGCCCGGCGATCGGCCCGAAGTCGGACTCCAGCCTCGCGATCGCCTCGCTCACCTGCGCCTCGTCGGACACATCCATCCGCACGCAGCCCAACCGATCCGCCGGCGCCAGGCCTCGCACCTCGTCCAGTCGTTCCTGCGACACGTCGGCCACCAGCACCCGGCGTCCCGCGCCCAGCAGGCCACGCGCGACGGCCAGGCCAATGCCCGACGCGCCTCCCGTGACCAGCACCGCTTCCTGCGCTCCATCCATGACTCGGTCTCCTCGTTGTGTGCTCGCGATGTGTTCGCGATGTCCGCACCCTCTTGCGCGGCCGCCGCGCGGCGGCCCCGTTTCCTAGGCAGGCGCCAGGCAGCCCCGCTCGCGCAGGGCCTCGCGCACCAGCTTCTTGGTGATCTTGCCGTAGCCCGACCGCGGCAGCGCATCCCAGAAGAACACCTGGCGCGGCAGCTTGTAGCGCGCCATGCGCGATCCGAGCCAGGCCAGCAGGGCCTCCTCTTCCAGTGTCTCGCCGGGTCGCAGCACGCACACCATCACCCCCACCTCGCCCCACACCGGGTCCGGCACCCCCAGCACGGCCGCCTCCGCGATCGCCGGATGCGCCAGCACCTTTTCCTCGACCTCGCGCGGATAGATATTGGAGCCGCCCGAGATGTACATATCGGATTCGCGGCCAGTGATGTAGAGATACCCCGCGTCGTCCTGGTAGCCCAGGTCGCCGGTGCGGAACCAGCCGTTGCGGAATGCCTTGGCGTTGGCGGCCGGGTTGTCGTAGTAGCCGGCGAACACCGCCGGCCCGCAGACGCAGATCTCCCCGGTCCGGCCCGCCGGCAGCGGGTTGCCGGCCTCGTCCTGGATGCTGACCTGCATGCCGATGCGCTCGTAGCCGCAGGTCCCCACGCGCGCCTCGGGGCCGTCGCCGTCATGGTGCTGCGCCGGCGGCAGCACGGTGATGTTGCCGGTGACCTCGCCCAGCCCGAAGTACTGCACCAGCACACGGCCCAGCTTGGCCAGCGCGCGCTTCTGGTCTTCGCGGTACATCGGCGCGCCGGCGTAGATCACATAGCGCAGGCTGGTGTGGTCGAAGGCATCCACCGCCGGATGCTCGACCAGCAGCTTGACGATGGTCGGCACGGTGAACATGTTGGTCACCCGGTGCGCCTGCACCAGGCGCCAGGCCTCTTCCGGGTCGAAGCGCTCGCCCTCCGGCAGCACGGTGGCGGCCGCGCGCGCCACCTGGGTCAGGAAATGGATGCCCGCGCCATGCGACAAGGGCGCCACCACCAGGCTGACGTCGTGTTCGGTGGTGCCCGGCATCAGGTCGCACAGGTGGTTGGTCAGCACGAAGGCCATCTGGCCATGCGTCAGCACCGCCGCCTTCGGATGGCCGGTGGTGCCGGAAGTGAAGAAGAACCAGCAGGGGTCGTCGTAGTCCACGTCGACGCAGGCCGCCGGCGCGTCCTGCAGGCGCGCATCGATCAGGGAGGCGGTGTCGGCCGCGCCGAACTCGCCCGGGCCCAGCCGCGCCAGCAGGGCCAGGTCCGGCATGGCCTGCGCCACCGCCGCGGCGTGCGCCGGCGACTGTCCCTCGCACAGGAAGGCCTTGACCCCGGCCGCCCGCGCCAGGTAAACGGCCTCGTCCGGTGAAATGCGGCAGTTGGTCGGCACCCAGACCGCGCCCAGCCGCAACACGGCAAACAGGGTTTCGGCGAATGCGAAGCTGTTGCGCGCGTGAACCAGCACCCGGTCGCCCTTGCCCACCCCGTGCTCGGCCAGCGCCCGCGCCAGCGCGGCGGTGCGCGCGTCCAGCTCGCGCCAGCTCAGGCGCGCCTGGCCGCAGACCAGCGCGGCGCGCGCCGGATGGCGGCGCGCCGCCTGCACCAGGAAATGCGCCAGGTTCATCACCCGCCGCGATACCGGCGCCACGCCGCCGGGCGGCGCCGCGACCTGCTGCAACGGGCCGCTCATTTGACGCGCTCCAGGATGCTGACGTAGTTGGCCACGGCCGCGCCGCCCATGTTGAAGACGCCGGCCAGCGTCGCGTCCGGCACCTGCATGGCGCCCGCCTCGCCGGCCAGTTGCAGGCACGCCATGACGTGCTGCGACACGCCGGTGGCGCCCACCGGATGGCCCTTGGCCTTGAGTCCGCCCGACGGGTTGACGGGCAGGCGCCCGCCCTTCTGCACCCAGCCTTCGCGCAATGCCCGCACGCCATGGCCGCGCGGCGCCAGGCCCATGGCCTCGTACTCGATCAATTCGGCGATGGTGAAGCAGTCGTGCGTCTCCACCAGGCTCAAATCGTCCAGGGTCGCGCCGGCCTCGGCCAAGGCCTCGCGCCAGGCCCGCGCCGCGCCCTCGAAGGCGATGGGATCGCGCCGGCTCAGCGGCAGGAAGTCATTGACGTGGCGCCGCGCGCGAAAGCCGATGGCGCGGCGCAGGTCCGCCGCCGTTTCCGCGTCGGCCAGCACCAGCGCCGCCGCGCCGTCGGAAATGGGCGAGCAATCGGTGCGCCGCAGCGGCGCCGCCACATAGGGATTTTTTTCGGAAACGGTATTGCAGAACTCGAAGCCCAGGTCCTTGCGGATCTGCGCATAGGGATTGTCCAGCGCGTTGGCGTGGTTCTTGGCGGCGATGCGGGCCAGCGCCTCGCCGTGGTCGCCATGGCGCTCGAAATAGGCCGTGGCGATACGGCTGAACACGCCGGCAAAGCCGCCCGGCAGCGTGGCTTCTTCCTTGCGGTAGCTGGCATTGAGCAGGATATCGCCGGTGTCCTCGGTGGAGCGGGCGGTCATTTTCTCGGCGCCCACCACCAGCGCCACGCGGCCGCGCCCGGCCTCGATGAAATCCATGGCCGCGTACAGCGCGGCCGACCCCGTGGCGCAGGCGTTCTCCAGCCTGGTTGCCGGCACATGGGCCAATGCCGGATCGGCCAGGGCCACCAGCGCGGCCTGGAAATCCTGCTTCTGGAAACCGCTGTTCATGACGCCGGCATAGATGCCGTCCACGGCCTGCGGACTCACGCCCGCGTGCTCCAGCGCGGCGCCGGATACCCGCGCCATCAGGCTTTCGGTGTCGGGGTCGTCGAGTTTGCCGAATGGGATGTGCGACCACCCCACGATGACGGCACGCTTGCTCATTGCTGTCTCCTCTGTTGGCAGCCCCGCCCCGCCGGCATGGCGGATCAGGGCTTGGGCTTGGCGGCCGGCGGGCGCGCCCGCGCCTCGCGGCCTGCCGGGTTGGCCTGCGCAAGCAGGCGTTTGGCCTCGCGTGACAACAGCTTGGCCAGCTGGAACTGCCTTTCTTCGTCCATGCGCGATTCGACCGCGGCGATGCTGAGCGCGCCCAGCACATGGCCCTGCTCGTCGCGCAGCGGCATGCCGATGCCCCACGAACCCGGCACCACCAAGCCGCGGTTCACGGCATAGCCCTGTTCTCGCACCTCATCGACCAGCGTGCGGATCAGCGGCACGGAGTAATGCGGATAGCGCCGTTCTATCAGGCCGGCATTGGCCTGCAGGCAGGCGTCGACCTCGTCGTCGGGCAGCGCCGCCAGGATGGCCAGGCTGCCGGCGCCGATGCCCAGCGGATGGCGATCGCCGGGCAACAGCACGTGGGTCTTGAGCGGGTAGTCGCCGTCCTCGCGCAGCACGCAGACCGCGAACACGTCGCGGCGCAGCGAAAAGAAGGCGGAATCACCGCATTCGTGGGCCAGCCGCGCTACCACCGGCGCGGCCAGCCGGTTGATGCCGAAGCGCTCGCTGGCGATGTTGCCCAGCACGTGGCATTCGGGCCCGAGAAAGTAACGGCGGCTGGCGAGGTCCTGCTCGACCATGCCTTCGGCGGCCAGCGCGGCCAGGATGCGGTGCACGGTGGGCTTGCTCATGCCCGTGTCGCGCGTCAACGCCAGCAGGCCCGCGCCTTCGCCGCGGGTGCGCGACACCGCGCGCAGCACCAGCATTGCGCGGGATATCGCCTGGGCGCCACCGACCTGGGATGAGGTCTCCGTCACGTCTCCGCCTGTTTTTTCATCAGGTCCATTTTGTGGACCATCAATGTGATTTTGTTTTTTCATTCTGCACCAGTTTTATAGATTTACGCTAGCGAATCAATATGATTTAATGAATTTAAGGGTAGTAAGCAGGTCCATATAATGGACCTCATGCAAAGATAAAGCAACAAGCCTGGCAAGGCGCTTTATCCGGCCGTCCTCGACGGCGGCCGGATCTCATAACCAAGGAGACAGCATGAACACGACTCGACGCAACCTCATGCGCGCCGCGGGAGGCGGCGCGCTGCTTGCCCTGGCGCCGTTCCAGCGCACGCTGGCGGCGCCCCAGTTCCGTTACAAGTACGCCAACAACCTGCCGCCCTCGCATCCGATGAACCTGCGCGCCAACGAGGCCGCGCAGAACATCCTCAAGGACACCGGCGGCCGCTTCGAACTGGCGGTGTTCCCCAGCAGCCAGCTGGGCTCCGACACCGACACCCTGAGCCAGCTGCGCGCCGGCGCCGTCGAGTTCTTCACCCTGTCGGGCCTGATCCTGTCGACCCTGGTGCCCAGCGCGTCGATCAGCGGCGTGGGCTTCGCCTTCCCCGATTACGCTTCGGTCTGGAAGGCCATGGACGGCGACCTGGGCGCCCACATCCGCGCCGACATCAATGGCAAGGGCCTGTTCGTCATGGATCGCATCTGGGACAACGGCTTTCGCCAGGTCACCACCAGCTCGCGCGCCATTACCGGCCCGGACGATTTCCGCGACCTGAAGATCCGCGTGCCGGTCAGCCCGCTGTGGACCTCGATGTTCAAGGCCCTCGGCTCGTCGCCGGCCAGCATCAACTTCAACGAAACCTATTCGGCGCTGCAGACCCGCGTGGTGGACGCGCAGGAAAACCCGCTGGCCATCATCCAGACCGCCAAGCTGTACGAAGTGCAGAAGTACTGCTCGATGACCAACCACATGTGGGACGGCTTCTGGTTCCTGGGCAACCGCCGCGCCTGGGAGAAGCTGCCGGCCGACATCCGCGAGGTCGTCGCCAAACACATCAACGCCGCCGGCATGGCCGAGCGCGCCGACGTGCTGGCGCTCAACAATCAGCTGCAGGCCAAGCTGGCCGAGCAGGGCCTGGCCTTCAACACCCCCGACCCCGCGCCCATCCGCGACGCGCTGCGCCGCGCCGGCTTCTACGCCAGCTGGAAGGAAAAATACGGCGACAAGG
Organism: Achromobacter sp. RW408; assembly: GCF_003184165.1. NCBI lineage: Bacteria > Pseudomonadati > Pseudomonadota > Betaproteobacteria > Burkholderiales > Alcaligenaceae > Achromobacter > Achromobacter sp. RW408. Next base: position 615,416 of record NZ_QHHO01000046.1, on the reverse strand, counting down.
CCTGGGGCCTGCTGGAGCAGGCCGCCGGGAGCCTGTCATGAGGGCTGCGCTCACGCATCCGGCGGAAGTGCTGCCCACGGCCGGTGCCGCCCCGGGCAGCCGGCGGCCCTGGGCCATCGCCGCCGACAATGCCCTGGGCCACCTGGTGGAGATTCCCGCGGCCATCCTGGTGGTCGCGGAAATCGTCATCCTGTTCTCGGGCATCGTGGCGCGCTACGTGCTGCACACGCCGCTGGTGTGGTCCGACGAGCTGGCCTCGATCCTGTTCCTGTGGCTGGCCATGCTGGGCGCGGTGATCGCCTTCCGCCGCGGCGAGCACATGCGCATGGGCGCGCTGGTCAATCGCGCCTCGCCCGCCACCCGCGCGCTGCTGGACATGGTGGCGGTGGCGGCGGCGCTGGCGTTCCTGCTGCTGCTGCTGCAGGCGCCCGGCTACGAATACGCTTCGGAGGAACGGTACGTCACCACCGCCGCGCTGGAGATCCCCAACATCTGGCGCGCCGCGGCCCTGCCGGTCGGCACCGCGCTGATGCTGCTGATCGCGCTGCTGCGGCTGGTCGAACGCGCGCAGTGGCGCGTCACCGGCCTGGCGCTGCTGCTGGTCGGCGGCGTGGTGGCCGCCATGACGGCGCTGCAGCCGGTGCTGGCGGGACTGGGCAACCTGAACCTGCTGATCTTCTTCGTCGGCGTGGTGGCGGCCACGGTGTTCGCGGGCGTGCCGATCGCCTTCTCGTTCGGGCTGGCCACCTTCGGCTACCTGTCGCTGACCACCGACGTGCCGATGATGGTGGTGGTCGGGCGCATGGACGAAGGCATGTCGCACCTGATCCTGCTGGCGGTGCCGCTGTTCGTGTTCCTGGGCGTGCTGATCGAGATGACCGGCATGGCCAAGCGCATGGTGGCCTTCCTGGCCAGCCTGCTGGGGCACGTGCGCGGCGGCCTGTCGTACGTGCTGATCGGCGCCATGTACGTGGTCTCGGGCATTTCGGGCGCCAAGGCGGCCGACATGGCCGCGGTGGCGCCGGTGCTGTTCCCGGAGATGCGCGAGCGCGGCGCCGACGAGGGCGACCTGGTGGCGCTGCTGTCGGCCACCGGCGCGCAGACCGAGACCGTGCCGCCCAGCCTGGTGCTGATCACCATCGGCTCGGTCACCGGCGTGTCGATCACGGCGCTGTTCACCGGCGGCCTGCTGCCCGGGCTGGTGCTGGGCGTGATGCTGTGCCTGGTGGTCTGGTGGCGCAACCGCCGCGAAGACCTGAGCGCGGTGCGCAAGGCCAGCGGCCGCCAGATCGGCCGCGCCCTGCTGGTGGCGCTGCCGGCGCTGGCGCTGCCGTTCGTGATCCGCGCGGCCGTGGTCGAGGGCGTGGCCACCGCCACCGAGGTGTCCACCATCGGCATCGTCTATGCCACGCTGATCGGGCTGCTGGTCTACCGCTGCTTCGACGCCAAGCGGCTCAAGCCCATGCTGGTGGACACCGCCTGCCTGTCGGGCTCGATCCTGCTGATCATCGGCACCGCCACCGCCATGGCCTGGGCGCTGACGCAATCGGGCTTCTCGACCCAGCTGGCGCAGGCCATGGCGGGCCTGCCCGGCGGCGCGGCCACCTTCATGGCGGTGTCGATCGTGGCGTTCGTCATCCTGGGCAGCGTGCTGGAGGGCATCCCCGCCATCGTGCTGTTCGGGCCGCTGCTGTTCCCGATCGCGCACCAGATGGGCATCCACGAGGTGCACTACGCCATGGTGGTGATCCTGGCGATGGGCCTGGGCCTGTTCGCGCCGCCGTTCGGGGTGGGCTACTACGCCGCCTGCGCCATCGGCCGGGTCGCGCCCGAAGCCGGCATCCGCCCCATCCTGGGCTACCTGGGTTCGATGGCGGTCGGCATCGTGCTCATTGCCGCGGTGCCGTGGATCTCGACGGGGTTCCTGAAGTAAGGCGCCTGGCCGGCCGCCGCGCCCACGTGGCGCGGCGCGCCGGCGCACCTACCGCCGTGGGGAAAAACCCACACGCGAGCATTCCCCCACCGCTCGCGCGGTTGATCCGCCTACACCACTTCTATAGAATCTTCAATTCGGGCCTGTGCCCATTCTTTTTTCCCTTCACCTACACCTGGGAGGCGCAAGATGATGAATCCGCATACCGCCATCCCGCGCGTATCTCCGCGACGCCATTAAGTCGTCGCCCGCGCGGCCCCATCGCCAGACTACCTGGCGACTGGTCCGCCGTGCCCGCCCCAAACCCCTGAACGCAATGCCCGCGCCATGAGGCGCAGGTCGTATCACCTTCTTCCCAAAAGGAAACCGGCGCCTTCGCGTTGCCGGGCGATCGCAATGAATCGAACAAAAATCGATCTGCGAGGACAAGCCTTCAAGGACGTCCTCGGCTTTACCTTCCGCTATTGGCGCGCCCAGCCCTGGCGCACCACCCTCATCGTCGCGCTGGCCCTGTTGTCGGCCGTGGCCGATGTGCTGACCCCGCTGTACGCGGGCCGGCTGGTCGACGCCGTGGCCTCCGGCGCCTCGTCCGACGCGCAGGTCTGGGGCGCGGCCGTCACCGCGTTCTGGCTGCTGATCGCGCTGGGCATCGGCGGCACGCTGCTGCGCCAGGGCGTGTTCCAGAACATCATCGTCTTCACCCTGAAGATGATGAACGGCATGGTGTCCAACGCCTTCTACCGCGTGCAGCGCTTTTCCACCGACTGGCATGCCAACAGCTTCGCCGGCTCGACCGTGCGCAAGATCACGCGCGGCATGTGGGCGGTGGACGTGCTGAACGACACGCTGCTGGTGGCGCTGCTGCCGTCGGTGGTGATGCTGGTCGGCGCCACCGTGCTGCTGGGCGTGCACTGGCCGGTAATGGGCCTGGTGGTGGGCCTGGGCTCGGTGCTGTACATCGCGGTGACGGCGGTGCTGTCGCTGGGCTATGTGGCGCCGGCGGCGCGGCTGGGCAATGCCTGGGACACCCGCATGGGCGGCGCGCTGGCCGACGCCATCAGCTGTAACCCCGTGGTCAAGGCCTTCGGCGCGGAAACGCGCGAAGAAGGACGCCTGGGACGCGTGGTCGACAAGTGGCGCCGCCGCACGCGCCGCACCTGGATCCGCGCCACGATCAACGGCGGCATCCAGGGCGCGATGCTGGTGGCGATGCAGGCCGGCATCCTGGGCGCGTCGCTGCTGCTGTGGTCGCGCAACCAGGCCAGCGTCGGCGACATCACCTTCGCGCTGACGATGTTCTTCATGCTGCAGGGCCACCTGCGCGACGTGGGCATGCACATCCGCAACCTGCAGCGCTCGGTCAACGACATGGAGGAACTGGTGGCGCTGGAGAAGCAGCCGCTGGGCGTGGACGACCGCGCTGGCGCGGGCGAGATCCGCGTCACGGCCGGCGAGATCCGCTTCGAGGACGTGACCTTCCGCTATGGCCGGCACGACGTGGCGCTGTACGACCGCTTCTCGGCGCGCATCGCGCCGGGCGAGCGGGTCGGCCTGGTCGGGCATTCGGGTTCGGGCAAGACCACGTTCATCAAGCTGATCCAGCGCCTGTATGACGTCAACAGCGGCCGCATCACCATCGACGGGCAGGACATCGCCCAGGTCAAGCAGGCGTCGCTGCGCAGCCAGATCGCCATCGTGCAGCAGGAGCCGGTGCTGTTTCACCGCACGCTGGCCGAGAACATCGCCTACGCCCGCCCTGGTGCGACGCAGGCCGAGATCGAGCAGGCGGCGCGGCTGGCCAGCGCGCATGACTTCATCATGGCCCTGCCCAAGGGCTACGAGACGCTGGTGGGCGAGCGCGGCGTCAAGCTGTCGGGCGGCGAACGCCAGCGGGTGGCGATCGCCCGGGCCTTCCTGGCGGACGCGCCGATCCTGATCCTGGACGAAGCCACGTCGAGCCTGGACAGCGAAAGCGAGGTGCTGATCCAGCAGGCCATGGAACGCCTGATGGTCGGCCGCAGCACGCTGGTGGTGGCGCACCGCCTGTCGACGGTGCGCGCGCTGGACCGCCTGCTGGTGATGGACCGCGGCCGCATCATCGAGGAAGGCAGCCACGACCAGTTGATCCGCTTGAAAGGCGGCCTGTACCGGCGCCTGTTCGAGCGCCAGGCCCTGGAGCTGACCAAGGGCCTGACGCAGGCGGAGATGCTGGCCGACGGCGCCCGCCCCGTGCCGGCGCGCGCCGATGGCGAAGACCAGGACCAAGGCCAGGACCAGGACGAAGCGTCCTTCGCCTTCGGCAAGTAGGCAAAAGGCCTGACGCAAGTCAGGCCTTTTTTTTCTTTGCCGCCGGCGCGTCCCGCATGCGCCGCCCGCGCGGCCCCCGTCCTGCGCCGCCTCAACGATTCAGCGTCAGCCGCAGGCCGAAGGCGATCAGGGCGCCGCCGAACACGGCGCCCTGCCATTTCTGCACCCGCGGATGCGCCGCCATCCAGCGCCCCAGCGCGCCGCCGGCCAGGGCGCACAGCACGTCGAAGGTCAGCCCCAGGCTCACCAGGATCACGCCCAGCAACGCGAACTGCTGGCCGATCGGCCCCTGCGCGGGCGACACGAACTGCGGCAGCAGCACCGAGCAGAACAACAACGCCTTGGGGTTGAGCACGTTGGTCAGCACCCCGCTGAGCAACGCCGCGCCAAGCCCTTTGCCGCGCGCGGCCGCCTGAGCCTCGTGCGCCACGCCGTACGACATGGGCCCGGCGCGCAGCAACCGCAAGCCCAGCCAGATCAGGTAGCCGCCGCCCACGGTGCGCGCCGCGTCGAAGGCCCACGGATGCGTCTTGAACAGCGCCGCCAGCCCCAGCGCCGCCAGTGTCACGTGGGCGGCGCGCGCCAGGGCCAGGCCCACGGCCACCGCCAGCGCCTGGCCGCGCCCGCGCAGCGCCCCGGTTTCGAGCAGCAGGATCATGTCCGGCCCCGGCACCACATAGACAATCAACAATGCCCCGAGAAACAACGCCATATCGGCCATGAGCCACGCTCCGTGCAGCAGGAAATGGCGATCATTCTAGGGAAAAGGCATCGGCATGTGCTTGCTATTCCTGCCAACAGGAATAACATGATTGGCATCTTGGACCAATCAATCCCTCCAAAATTTCATTCCATGCCAAAACGCCAATTGGACGCCTATGACCGGCGCATTCTCGAGGCCCTGCAGCAGAACGGCCGCCTGACCAACGTCGAGCTGGCCGAGCAGATCGGCCTGTCGCCCTCGCCCTGCCTGCGGCGGGTGCGGCTGATGGAAGAAGCCGGCGTGATCCAGGGCTACGAAGCCCGGCTGGCGCCGGACGAAGTCGGGCTGGGCCTGACCGTCTTCGTCGGCGTCAAGGTCGAGCGCCACCACGAACGCGACGCCGACCAGTTCCGCAAGGAAGTCTGCGCCCTGCCGGAAGTGGTGGCGGCGCACCTGGTGTCGGGCGAATCGGACTTCCTGCTGCAGGTGGTGCTGCCCGACCTGCGCGCCTACGAACGCTTCCTGCTGACCACGCTGCTCAAGCTGCCAGGGGTGAAGGACATCCGCAGCAACTTCGCCATCCAGACCGTCAAGCCGCAGAGTCCGCTGCCGCTGGACCACCTGGGACATTGAGCGCGGCCTGGCGCACCTTGGCGCTGCGCTGCTCGAAGCGTGCCTGCGACTGCGCCAGGTACTGCCGCACGATGTCCGGTTCCGAGGTCCTGGGCGTGCCGCCGGGAAACGGCGGCTCGGGGTCGTATTCGATCTGCAACTGGATCAGCTTGGCGACCTCGTCGCCGCACAGCGTGGCCACCACCTTCAGGGCCATGTCGATGCCCGACGTGACGCCGCCCGCGGTGAAGACGTTGCCGTCCACGCACAGCCGCGCGTCGGTCGGCACGGCGCCGAAATGTGCCAGCAGTTCGCGCGCGCGCCAATGGCTGGAGGCGCGCTTGCCGCACAGCAGGCCGGCCGCGCCCAGCAGCAGCGAACCGGTGCAGATGCCGAAGACGTAGCGCGCGCCCAACGCCTGCCTGCGCGTGAAGGCTACCCAGTCCGGGTCGAGGATGGCATCATCCGTGCCCGGCCCGCCGGGCACCACCAGCAGATCGCAGGGCGGCGCCGACGCCAGCGTCTGGGTCGGCACGAAACACAGGCCGCGATCGCTGCGTACCGGATCGGGCGATTTTGCGACAAAATCGACGCTGAACCCGGGCGCGGCGGCGAGCACCTCGTAAGGCCCGGTCATATCGAGCTGGGTCAGCCCTTCGAACAAGAGAATATTGACATGCACGACGATGCTCCTTCGCAGAATGGAACCGCCAGCGTAGACCGACAGGCCGGCGCGCGTGCGCCAAATGGCGGCACGATCGCGCCAAAACGCATTGTCTTCCTGCTGTACGACGGCTTCCAGCCGCTCGACCTGGCCGGGCCCTGGCAGGCATTCAGCGGCGCCAACGACGAAGGCGGCGCCGGCTACCAGTTGAGCACCGTGGCGGCCACGCCGGTGGTCGGCACCTGGGACCAGGGCCTGCGCATGCAGGTCAACGCCACCTTCGCCACCGACGACGACGCGCCGATCGACATGCTGTTCGTGCCGGGCGGCCCCGGCATCGACCAGGCCGCCGCCCATGGCGAAACCCTGGCCTGGCTGCGCCGCCGCAGCCCGCAGGCACGCCGCACCTGCAGCGTGTGCACCGGCGCCTTCCTGCTGGCCGCTGCCGGCCTGCTCGATGGCCGCCGCGTCACCACCCACTGGCGCTCGGCCGACCGCCTGCGCCAGCTGCATCCCGGCCTGAAGGTGGAAGACGACCGCATCTACATCGAAAGCGGCGCCGTCTGGACCTCGGCGGGCGTGACCGCCGGCATCGACCTGGCGCTGGCGCTGATCGAGCGCGACGTGGGCGCGCGGGTGTCGCAGGACGTGGCGCGCCGCCTGGTGGTCTTCATGCGGCGCGACGGCGACCAGCGCCAGTACAGCCAGTCGTTGCGCCTGCAGGACCGCCTGGCGGCGCCGTTCCGCGACCTGGTGGAGAAGATCGAGGCCAGCCTGTCGGCGCGCTGGTCGGTCGACGACATGGCCGACGCCTGCCATATGTCGCGCCGCACCTTCCAGCGCAAGTTCGCGGCGCATTTCGGCGTGACGCCGGCCGAGGTCCTGCGCCAGTTGCGGCGCGAGCGCGAAGGCGCCCTGCGCGCGGCCGGCAGGGCCTCGGACAAGGCCGTGCGCCATGCTCTCGGGGCAGCGGGCCGGCCGTAGGGCCTGTCGCGCCAAGACAAACCTTGCGCCGGCGTTGCCGCCGCGCGCGGACTGCCCCTATCATCCCGTCCAGGCCCGTTTCCCATACGCCATGAGCGAATCCGCCCCGTCCTCCCCCTGCCCGGAATGCGGCCAGCCCCAGACCGTCACCGAACAGGGGCTGAGCCTGATCGCGCGCTGCGGCGGCTGTGGCTGGATGGTGGCGACCACCAATCCGCACCACCCGATCATGGACCGCACGCCCTACACGCTGCGGGTGCGGGCCGGCGACCTGCCCACGGCCAGCGCCGTCGCCCGCCTGGCGGTGGCGCTGGGCATCGGCGTCAAGCGGGCGCGCGACCTCATCGCGCAGGACCTGCCGGTGGCCGAGAACGTCCTGGCGCTCGAGGCCATCCGGCTGCACGGCGTGCTGGCCGGCGCCGGGTTGCAGGTGGGGATCACGCCGCCACTTCGCTGGCCGCTGGAGCGCCGCGACTGACGCGGCGGCGCCCCGCGGCCCGCGCGAGGCGCCTTGCCGTGTGAACGCCTACCCGGCCAGACCGACCGACATGCCGCCGCAGACGTACAGCACCTGCCCGGTCATGAAGCCGGCGCGCCGGTCCAGGAACGACGACACCGCATGCGCCACGTCCTCGGGCCGGCCGATGCGCCCCACCGGGATGGCGGCCTCCAGCGCCACCGTCCTGGGGTCGCCCGGCGGGTTGGACTGGTCGAACAACTCGGTGGCGATCGGCCCGGGCGCCACGGTGTTGACCGTGATGCCGGCCTTGCCCAGTTCCAGCGCCCAGGTGCGTGTCATGCCCACCAAGCCGGACTTGGTGGCGCCGTAGACCGTGCGGCCCGGCTTGCCCAGGCCGGCGCGGCTGCCGATGTTGACGACCCGGCCGTAGCCGGCCCGGCGCATGCCGGGCAGCAGCGCCTGCATCAACAGCAACGGCGCGGTCAGGTTCACCGCCACCATGCGCGCCAGTTCATCCTGTGTCACCGCCTCGATGTCGGCGACCTGGATCACGCCGGCGTTGTTGACCAGGTGCAGCACCGGCCGCGCCGCCGCCAGCGCGGCGGCGGCCGCGGCCGTGGCGGCGGCATCGCCCAGGTCCACGGACTGGAAGGTTTCGCCCGGCAGCGCCGCGTCCGGCGGCCGACGGCTGAAGTTGACGACCTCGAAGCCGTCCTGCAACAAGCGCGCGACGATGGCGCGGCCGATGCCCCGGCTGCCGCCGGTGACCAATGCGATGGGGGTTGTCATTGCGCCGTGATTCCCTTGTCCTTGATGAGGCCGCCCCATTTGGCGCGTTCCTGCCTTTCGAACGCGGCCAGGTCGGCGCCGAACAGCGTGCCGGGCCGCGCGCCCATGGTGGCGAAATTGGTGGCAATGGCCTGCGAGCCCAGGCCGCTGCGCGCCGCCTCGATCAGTTGGCGCACCACCGGCTCCGGCGTGCCGCGCGGCGCGTACAGGGCGAACCAGGCCGTCACGTCAAAGCCCGGCAGGCCGGACTCGGCCACGGTAGGCAGGTCGGGCAGCGAGGCATCGCGCGCCGCCGACGTCACCGCCACGCCCCGCACCAGGTTGCCGTCCTTGATCTGCGCCAGCGCGCCGGGCAGGTTGTCGAACAGTAGGTCGACCTGGCCGCCCGCCACCGCCGGCAGCGACGCCGAGGTGCCCTTGAACGGCACGTGCAGCATGGTCACGCCGGCCATGGCCTCGAAGTAGGCCCCGGTCAGGTGCACCGACGAACCGATGCCGGGCGACGCATAGGTCAGTTTCTTTTCCTTGTTCTGGCGCGCCGCCTGGATCACGTCGGCCACCGTCCTGTAGGGCGACTTGGCGCTGACGGCGATGACGTTGGGCGTGGTCGACACCAGCGCGATCGGCACCAGGTCGCGCTCGGGGTCGAACGCCATGTTGTTGTACAGGAACTGGTTGATGGTCTGCGTGCCGATGGTGCCCAGCCCCAGCGTGTAGCCGTCGGCCTTGGCGCGCGCCACGTAGGCCATGCCGATGTTGCCGCCCGCGCCCGGCTTGTTCTCGACCAGCACGGTCTGCTTCAGGCCCGGCTGCAGCGCGTTGGCGATGGCGCGGCCGAAGATGTCGGCGCCGCCACCCGGCGGATACGGCACGACCACGGTGACGGGATGCTCCGGATAGCCGGCCGCCTGGACCGCATGGATCGGGGCCGCGGCCAGCACGGCCAGCGCCGCCGTGGCCAACGCGCGGCGCCCGGCGCGCCTGTGCAGGGAATGCGTCATGGATCTGTCTCCTCGCGAATCCGCTTGGCGCGGATTTCTTCTGGCTCCGCCTCGGGGCGGATGCTGTCGATGGGCGTCCGCGGGATGCGGACACTTCCTATAGTACGTAAATACGTACTATATTCACAAGAACGCGAAAAACATACCGGAGACAAACCATGAAACGCTGGACGCGCCGTCCCGAGGGATCGACCTGGGGCGATTTCGGGCCTGACGACGAGATCGGCCGCCTGAACCTGCTGACCGAGGAAAAAGTGCTGCAGGCGGTGCGCGAGGTGCGGACCGGCAAGGTCTTCTGCCTGTCGCTGCCGCTGGACCTGCCCGGCGGCAACGTGCTCAACCCGCGCCGCCACCCGCCGCAACTCAAGCCCACCTTCCGCGACGGCACGCCCTACCTGAACTTCGCCATGGCGCGCCTGCAGCCCGACGCCGTCGACGTGCTGTCGGACGACCAGGTCACGCTCAGCCTGCAGTACTCGACCCAATGGGACGGCCTGTGCCACGTGGGCGCCCAGTTCGACATCCAGGGCGACGGCCAGGCCCGCCGCGTCTACTACAACGGCTATGCCGCCGGCGTCGACGTGTTCGGCGGCGAGGACGCCGGCCCCGACGCCTGCTGCCCGCCGGGCGGCTCGTATGCGCGCAGGCTGGGCATCGACCGCTATGCCGAAAAAGGCATGCAGGGCCGCGGCGTGCTGGTGGACCTGGCGCGCGCCTTCGGCCCCGGCCGCACGCTGGTGGGCCATACCCAGCTGCAGGCGGCGCTGCGCGAGCAGCGCGTGGTGGTCGAGCCGGGCGACATGCTGGTGCTGCGCACCGGCTTCGCCGAAACGCTGGTGGAAATGGCCGGCCAGCCCGATCCGCACCAGCTGGAGCAGACCGGCGCGGTGCTGGACGGCGCCGACCCGGCGCTGCTGGACTGGATCACCGACAGCGGCATCGCAGCGATCTGCGCCGACAACTACGCGGTCGAGGCCTATCCGGCGCGCACCACCGGCCCCGGCCATTCGATCCTGCCGCTGCATCATCACTGCCTGTTCAAGCTGGGCGTGCCGCTGGCCGAGCTGTGGTACCTGAAGGCGCTGGCCGACTGGCTGCACGCACAGGGCCGCAACCGCTTCCTGTTGACCGCGCCGCCGCTGCGCCTGCCGGGCGCGGTGGGGTCGCCCGTGACGCCGATCGCCACGGTGTGACGCCATGACGCAATCCTCCCTCCTCTTTTCGCAACACCTCGACGCCCTGGCGGCGCGCCACCCCGGGCGCCCCGCCCTGATCGACCGCGACCGGGCCATCAGCCACGCCGAACTGCGCGCGCGCAGCCGCGCCCTGGCCGCCGGCCTGGCGCGCATCGGCGTGCGGCCCGGCCAGCGCGTGGCCGTATGGCTGCCCAATTGCGCCGCCTGGGTCGAGACCTTCCTGGCCTGCGCCCACCTGGGCGCGCTGGCGCTGGCCGTCAACACGCGCTTTCGCGCCCTCGAACTGGCCGACATCCTCGGCCGTGGCGGCGCCGACTGGCTGGTGTTCTGGCCCGGCTTCAAGGGTATCGACTTCCAGGGCATCCTGGACGGCGTCGCGCCCGAACACCTGGCGCGGCTGCGAGGCATCGTCGCCGTGTCCGAAGCGGACGAACCCGCCGCCGCGTCGCTGCGAGGCAAGCCGGTGCACCGCTACGCCGACCTGCGCGCCTGCGCCGACACGCCCCCGCCGCCCCAGTCCGACGCCGGCGTGCTGTGCTTCACCACGTCCGGCACCACCTCACAGCCGAAGTTCGTGCTGCATGACCAGGGCACCCTGCTGCGCCACGGCGCCGCGGTGGCGCAAGCGTTCGGCTACGACGACGACAGCCGCGTGCTGGCCAGCGCGCCGTTCTGCGGCGCGTTCGGCTTCGCCACGCTGGCGGGCGGGCTGGCGCGGGGCGTGCCGGTGGTGTGCGCGCCGGTGTTCGACGCGGCCGAATCGGCCGCCGCGATCCAGCGCCACCGGGTCAGCCACACCTACGCCAACAACGAGGCGCTGGTCGCCATGATGCGCGCGGCCGCGCCCGGCGCATTCGCCTCGGCGCGCCTGTTCGGCTTCGCCAGCTTCACGCCGGCGCTCGACCACATGCTGGACCTGGCGCGCGCGGCCGGCGTGCCGCTGACGGGGCTGTATGGGTCCAGCGAACTGATCGCGCTGGTGGCCGGCCAGCCGCGCGACCCCGCCGAGGGCGACGTGGCCGCGCGCCACCAGCCAGGCGGCACGCTGATCTATCCCGAGGCGCGGGTGCGGGCGCGCGACCCGGCCAGCGGCGCAATCCTGCCGCACGGCGAATCGGGCGAGCTGGAAATCCTGTCGCCCAGCCTCATGCGCGGCTACCTCGACAACCCCGAGGCCACCGCCCGCGCCTGCACCGACGACGGCTACTTCCGGACCGGCGACCTGGGCTACACCCTGAACCCGCGCCAGTTCGTGTTCCAGACCCGCATGGGCGACTCGTTGCGCCTGTCCGGCTTCCTGGTGAATCCGGTCGAGATCGAACAGATGGTGGAAACGCTGCCCGGCGTGCGCGCCTGCCAGGTGGTCGGCGCCACCCGCGACGGCAAGACCGTGCCCTACGCCTTCGTGCTGCTGCGGGAAGGCGCCAGCGCCGACGCGACCGGCTGGACGGCGGCCTGCAAGCAGGCCATGGCCGGCTTCAAGGTTCCCGCCGGCTTCACGGTGCTGGATGCGTTTCCGTCCGTGGAAAGCGCCAATTCGGTCAAAATCCAGAAACACCGGCTGCGCGAGATGGCCGACGCCCTGCTCGCCGCCCCCGCCACCTCCTGACCGATCCGACCATGCCCGCGCGCCCGCTTTTCTCGCACAGCCCTCAACCGCTCTACCTGCAGGCGGCGGCGCTGTTTCGCAGCCATATCCAGAACCGCACCTGGCGGCCGGGCCAGCAGATCCCGCCGCTGGAAGCGCTGATGGAAACCTATGGCATCTCGCGCGCCACCATCCGCCAGGCCCTCGGCCAGCTGGAACAGGACGGCCTGATCCGGCGTTCGCGCGGGTCCGGTACCTTCGTCAACGCCGACCTGCCGGAGACGCCGACGCTGCTGATTCCCAAGACCTGGGCCGAGACGGTCGAACTGAGCAACCAGCTGGGCACGGTGTCGCTGGTGGAGTCGAGCGCCGATTCGCCGCTGCCCGACACGCTGGGCATGCCGTGCGCGGCGCAGCGCGGCGGCAGTTTCCAGTACCTGCGGCGGGTGCACACCACCGAGGCCGGGCCGTTCTGCTATAGCGAGGTATTTCTGGAAAGCAGCCTGTTCCGCAAGCATCGCGCCCGCATCCAGAAAAGCACGGTGGCGCCGGTGCTGGACCAGTTCTACGGCGCCCGCATCAGCGAGGCGCGCCAGGTGCTCAATGTGATCGAGGCCGGCCAGGAGTCGGCCGAATCGCTGCGCATCCCGGTGTCCTCGCCAGTGGCCGAACTGCGCCGCTACGCCTGCATCGACGGCCGCGTGGTGTATTTCGCGCGGCTGGAATTTCCGTTCCGCAAGGTGCGCATGGAGTTCGACCTGTTGAGCCAGCGCTAGCGCCACCGACCTTCCCAGGAGACTTCGCCGGCCGACGCGCGGCCGGCGGCGCACGCGCCAACCCGCGTTCGCCCGCTGTTCCCGACCCATCACAAAAGCGCGGCCATCCGGCCAAAGCGCCC
>NZ_QHHO01000046.1:587777-602271 GCF_003184165.1 Achromobacter sp. RW408 | reverse complement strand
TTGTCGGCCGGAGGGGAGGGCGGCGCCGATGACGAATGTCATTGGCGGGCCCGGCATCACGGCCGGCTTCGCGGCGCGCCGGCCGTGGCAGCCGGCCGTCAGAACGGCCGTTTGGCCGTCGTCGCCAGTTTTTCCAGGTAGGCCGGCGTGTGCAGTATCCATTCGCGGCGCTTGCCGCTGACATGGCCCTGGGTCTGCCAGTCGTTCAGCAGGCGGCTCAGGGTCTCGGCGCGGATACCGAGGTGCGCGGCCAGCTGGCGCTGGTTCAGCGGCAGCGTCACCGTGTCGCCCTGGCGCTCGCGCAATCCCATCAGGTAGTTGGCCAGCCGCTCCGGCGCGGAGCTGGACGTCATCCAGTCGACCCTGTTGACCTGGTCGTAGAGGTTCTTGCTCAGCCCTGCCAGCAGCGCCAGCGCCAGGTCCGGCCACTGGCGGCAGGCCTCATGCAGCCGGCGACGGCACAGCCGCCAGCCCTGGAAAGCCGTGCGCGCCCGCGCCTGCATCGGATAGCGGCCATGCGGCATGAACATGGCGGCATGGGCCATCAGCGTGCCCGGCTCGAACACACGGAAGACGCGTTCGTCGCCGTTGTAGCCATAGCGCATGACCTCGGCCTGGCCGTGGCCCACCAACAGGTAGTGGCGGGCGACGTCGCCTTCGCCGAACAGGATCTGTCCGGCCTCGGCGCGCAGCGGCACGGCGTCGCCCACCAGGTACGTGGCGACTTCGGCGGCCGCCGGCGGCGGCAGGCTGCGCAGCAGCGGATGGCGGGCGAGCAGGTCCGCCGCGACCGGGTCGGGCAGATTGATATTTGTCATTCTGGGTCTTTGCGCGTGAATGGGAAAATTTTAAACGATAACAATTCCCATTTGAAATTCCATGAAGAACATCCCGACGCGCCGCCGTTTCTGCGCCGCGGTCAGCGCCGCGGCGCTGCTGCCGCGCTGGGGCGTGGCCGGCCCCCGTCCACGCGCCACGCTCACGCTGGCCGGGCCTGGCGCCGTGGTCAGCTATCCGTTGATGCACATGGCCGCGACCGGCGCCCTGGCCGGGCAGGCGGACGCGGTGCGCTTTCGCCTGTGGCAAAGCGCCGACCAGCTGCGCACGCTGCTGGTGAACGGCGACGTCGACTTCAGCGCCGCGCCCAGCACGCTGCCGGCGCTGTTGCGCAACCGTGGGCTGCCGGTGCGGCTGCTGAACATCTCGGTGTGGGGCATTCTCTGGCTGGTCAGCCGCGACCCCGCCATCCAGTCGTTCGAGGACCTGGCCGGCCGCGAGCTGGCGGTGCCATTCCAGCGCGACCTGCCGGCGGTGCTGCTGGATACGCTGCTCGAGGCCCAGGCCGCGCGCGGTCTGGCGCCCGTCAGGCTGCGCCGCACACGCGACGGTCAGGACGCGATCGCGCTGATGCTGGACGGCCAGACCGAACAGGCGCTGCTGGTCGAACCCATGGCGTCGCTGCTGCTGTGGCGGGCGCGGCAGCAGGCTGGCGCGCCCACGTTGCACCGCGGTCCGAGCCTGGAGCAGGCCTGGCGCGCCGCGTTCCCCGCGCAGCCTGCCTTGCCGCAGGCGGGCATCATGGCCGCCGCGGGCGTGGCCGACGACGTGGCGCTGTGCCAGGCGGTCGACACGGCCTATGCCGCGTCCGCGCGCTGGTGCATGGATCATCCGGCCGAATGCGCGGCGTTGGTGCGCGAGCATCTGCCGCACATGCCGCAGGCCGCCCTCGAAGCCGCGATCCGCCAGACGCGCCTGCGGAGCCGCAGCGCTCGCGAGGCGCGTGCCGACATCGAGGCCCTGTACCAGTTGCTGGCCAACCGCTATCCCCAGGCCATCGGCGGCGGCCTGCCGCCGGTCGGCTTCTACGGGCCATGAGCGGCCCGCGTTTTTCGCGCCAGGGGGCGCCGGCCCTGCGCACCTCGCGCGCCTGGAGCGCGGCCGGCGTGCTGCTGCTGTTGCTGGCCTGGCACCTGGCCGCGCGCCAGCTCGGGCCGCTGCTCATGGCGACGCCCTGGGAGGCGCTGCGCGCCATCGGCCCGCTGGTGCGCGGCCCGCAATTCTTCGCCAACGCTGGCGTCAGCCTGATGCGCATCGGCGTCGGTGTGCTGGCCGGCGCATCGCTGGGTTTCGCGCTGGGCATGCTGGCCGGCCACAGCGCCCGCCTGCGCGGCCTGATCGAGCCCCTGCGCTGGCTGCTGATGGCGATGCCGCCGGTGGTCGTGGTGGTGCTGGCAATGCTGTGGTTCGGCCTGGGTTCGTCAATGGTGATCTTCATCACCACGCTGATGATGGCGCCCGGCATGTATGTCAACACCGTCAAGGGCATGCTGCACGTGGATCGCAAGCTGATCGAGATGACGCAGGTCTACCGCTATGGCCCCTGGCTGCGCTTGCGGCACCTGTACCTGCCCGCGCTCAGCGCGCCGCTGCTGGCGGCGCTTCTGATCGCCGCCTGCGGCGGCGTGCGGCTGGTGGTCATGGCCGAGGTGCTGGGCGCCGAGAACGGCGTGGGCTACGCGCTGGCCAATGCCCGCAGCACCTTCGACACGGCCGAGCTGTATGCCTGGGTGCTGCTGATCCTGGGCCTGGTGGCCTTGTTGGAATTCGCCTTCCTGCAACCGCTGCAGCGGCGCCTGGGGCGCTGGATGGAGCCGAGCCATGCTTGAGTTGCGCGGCCTGTCCCTGCGTTATGGCGCGCAATCCGTGTTGCGCGATGTCGACCTGCGCCTGCGTCCGGGCGAGCGGTTGGGCCTGATCGGCCCCAGCGGCGCCGGCAAGAGCAGCCTATTGCGCCTGGCCGCCGGCTTGGCGCGGCCCAGCGGCGGCTCCTTGCGCAACGATTTTCGCCACGCCGCGCTGATGTTCCAGGAACCGCGGCTGCTGCCCTGGCGTCACGCGTTGGACAACGTGGCGTTGCCGCTGCGTGCTGCCGGCCATGCGCCCGCCAGGGCGCGGGCGCTGGCAGCGCAATGGCTGGTCCGGGTGGGGCTGGACGCGGCGATGCAGTCGTGGCCGGGCGAGTTGTCGGGCGGCATGGCGCAGCGTGTCGCCCTGGCCCGCGCGTTGGCGCTGGGACCCGACCTGCTGATGCTGGACGAACCCTTCAGCGCGCTCGATCCGGCGCTGCGCCGCCAGCTGGCCGCCAATTGCCGCGAGGAATTGGTCCGTAGCGGCGCGGCCTTGCTGTGCATCAGCCACGACCCCGAGGAATTGCTGGGCCTGGTCGACCGCTGCGTGCTGGTGCGGCAAGGGAGCGTCATTGCCATCGAGCCGGACGCCACTGGCGCCTTGTCGGCCGTGCGCCTGCGCGCCCTGTTGCTGGAGGCCGGCGCCGGGCCGTGACGCAGCCATTGCCAGGATTTCCGTCTTTCCGATTTCCCCGTTCGCCGGCTCCGCCATGAACGCTCTTTTGTTTCCTTGCTACGTGGAAGTACTCGCATGACATCCCCCCTCCTACGCCAGTTGGCGTCCAGCCTCACCCTGGGCGTGCTCGGCCTGTCCGCGGCCCATGCCCAGCCGCAGCCTCCCGCGGCCGGCCAGGCCGTGCCGTCGTTGTCGCCGGTGGTCGTGTCCGGCGAGTCCGTCACGCGCGGGCTCGATCCCGGTCCCCGGCGGATCCAGGCCGAACAACAGGCCGTGCCGGGTGGCACCAACCTGATCCTGCCGCAGCAGGAGGTGCGCCTGATCACGCTGCGTGATGCGCTCGACTACCAGCCGGGCGTGGTGGTGCAGGAATTCTTCGGCGGACTGGACCAGCCCCGGCTGAACATCCGCGGTTCCGGCATCCAGAGCAATCCCCTCAGCCGCGGCATCCTGCTGATGCAGGACGGCTTGCCGCTGAACGATGCCGACGGCTCGTTCGTCATCAGCCTGCTCGAACCTCGCAACGCGGGCCTGGTCGCCGTGCGGCGCGGGGCCAATGCGCTGGCGCCCGGCGCCACGACGCTGGGCGGTGAAGTCGACTTCCGGTCGCTCACAGGCACCCAGGGCGACCAGATCCGGCTTGGCACTGGCAGCTTCGGCACGCGTTCGGTCACCTTGTCCAAGGGCTTCGAGGACGAGCGCCTGGATGGCCGCTTCAGCTTCGGCTACGACAAGTCGGATGGCTATCGCCATCATTCGGCGTCCGAACGCTCCAGCTTCCAGGGCAATCTGGGCTTTCGTCGCGGGACTTTCGAGAACCGTACCTATCTGTCCTACACCGACCTCAGGTTCGACATTCCCCAGCCGGTGCCCAAGGCCCGCATGTATGCGGATCCGCGCGGTGTGCTGGGCGACGGCAATTCGCCGCAGGACCTGGCCAATAACGTCTACAACCGGGACCCGCACCGCGAGACCAGCCAGTTCCGCATCGCCAACCGCAGCTACTGGGGCAGCGACGACTTGAACCAGACCGCCGGCCTTTATTGGCAGCGCACCAATGACGACTTCACCAACCCGCAGGTCGCCAACGTCACGGACGGCGATACCTACGGCCTGGCGTGGCAGCTGGCCGGCAAGGCGGGCAGTGTCGATTACCGCGTGGCGCTCGACTGGCAGCGTAGCAATATGGACCGCGATTTCTACGCCATCCGTCCCGCCGATGGCCGCCGCCTGCAACGCTTCGGCAACTATGCCTTGACGGCCGAGAACCGCAGCGCGCTGATCGGCCTGGATTGGCACCTCACCGGGCAGCTCAGCATGGTCGGCGACCTGAAGTACACCCAGGCGGTGCGCGATGCGCGCGAGCGCGGCAGCGGCAAGACGCTGGACCAGGACTGGAACTACGCCACCCCGCGCCTGGGCATCGTCTGGCAACCGGCGCAGACGCAGCGCTGGTATGCCAACGTCAGCCGCAGCAACGAGGCGCCGACCTTCTGGGAAATCGTCAACGGCGAAGTGCCCGCGCCCATGAACCCGGCCACCGCCGTCACTTCCATGAGCAAGCTCGACCTGCAACGCGCGCTGACGGTCGAACTCGGCGGCGATGGCACCTTCGCCGTGGCCGGCCGTGACCTGCGCTGGACCGTGTCGCTCTATCGCAGCCGGGTGGAGGATGAACTCATGTCCGTCACCAACGCCAACGGCACGCCGGCCGGCACCTACAACTACCGCGGCCGTACCCGCCACCAGGGCATCGAAGCGGGCCTGTCCGGCAGCCTGCCGGCGCCGGGCGACGGCCTGCTGGACTACCGCGTCGCCTACACCTTCAGCGACTTCCGTTTCCGCGAGGGGGAATTCCAGGGCAACCGCATCGCCGGGGTGCCGCGCCACCTGCTGAGCGCCGAGTTGATGTACCGCAAAGGCGGCTGGCGCGCGGGGCCCAACCTGCGCTGGCTGATGAGCGACACTGAGACCAACCACGCCAACGCGCCGGGCACGCAGCAGAATGCCTATGCGCTGCTGGGTTTCAAGATCGCTTACGAGCATGATGCGCATTGGAGCGCCTACGTGCAGGCCGACAACCTCACCGACAAGACCTACGCCAGCAGCTACGCCATCCGCAACAGCGCGACGGCGGCCATGCCGATCTTCCTGCCAGGCAACGGCAGGGCGTTCAGCGCGGGCGTGGCCTACCGGTTCTGATGACCTATCCAGGCACCGCCATGAACACCTATCCCTTGCTGTTGATCCTGCACCTGCTGGCCGCCTTCGTCTTCGTCGGCACGGTGACCTTCGAGGTGCTGTTCCTGGAACCGGTGCACCGGCGCCTGCCGCCCGAGGTGCGCAAGGCGCTCGGCGCCCAGCTCGGCCCGCGCGTGCGCGGCACGGTGCCGTGGGCGGTGCTGGTGCTGTACCTGGCGGGCCTGGGCCTGGCGTCGCAATACGGCAACGCGCTGGCGCATCCGGCCGGCTCGCCGCTGGGCATCCTGCTGTCGATCAAGATCGCGCTGGCGGCGAGCGTGGCGGTGCACGTCGTCACGGCCCTGGCGCTGGCCCGCAAGCGGCGGCTGACGCCGGCCGTGCAGCGGCGCATTCACATCAGCGTTTTCTGTCACATGGTCGGCATCGTGGTGCTGGCCAAGGCGATGTTCTATGTGACGTGGTGAGGCACCGGGCGGCGTCGGCCGTAATGGGAAGGGCATTTGAATGCCTTCATCAATAATGATTACAATTCCCATTCCCGAAATTCACAAGGCGCTGACGCGACGGCCATGTCGTCCACGGAATCCCTGGAACACCGCGAGCTTGGCAGGCTGTACCGCGACCATCACGGCTGGCTGCGCGGCTGGCTGCTGCGGCGCCTGAACGTGCCGGCCGAGGCCGCCGACCTGGCCCAGGACACCTTCCTGCGCCTGCTGGCGTCGCCGGCATCAATGGCGCAATTGCAGGGCGTGCGGCAGCCGCGCAGCTTCCTGGCCACGGTGGCGCAGCGCACGCTGGTCGACCACATCCGCCGCCAGGTGCTCGAACGCGCCTGGCTCGAAACCCTGGCGCAGCAGCCCGAGGCCAGCGCCATATCGCCCGAGACGCAGGCCATCCTGCTCGAGACCATCCGCGAGATCGACGCCATGCTGCACGGCCTGGGCGACAAGGTGCGGCGCGCTTTCCTGATGTCCCAGCTGGAAGGGGCCAGCTACGCCGAGATCGCCGCCCGCCTGGGCGTGACGGTCAGTTCCATCAAGAAGTACATGGCGCGCGCCACCGAGCATTGCCTGGTGTACGCGCTGGCCCGGCAGTAGGCGGCCATGGCGGACAAGACCATCGCCGCGGCGGCGCAATGGTACGCGCGGCTCTGCGCGGACGACGTCAGCGCGGCCGACCTGGCGGCGCATGGGCGCTGGCTGGCGGCCGATCCCGAACATGCGCGCATCTGGGGGCAGGTGGAACGGTTGCGCGGCACGCTGGGAGCCGCGCCGGCGCGCCTGGCTGCCGACACGCTCAATCGTGCCGACCAGCATTTCTCGCGCCGCCGCGCGGCGCTGCGCAACGGACTGGGCGCGGTGGCGCTGCTGGGCGTCGGCAGCCTGGCGGCCTGGCGCAACCTGCCGATGGAGCGGATGCTGGCCGACTACCGCACCGGGGCAGGCGAGCGCCGCGAACTGCGGCTGGCGGATGGCACCTTGCTCTGGCTGGACAGCGCCAGCGCGGTCGACGTGACCGTCGACGCCGGCCAGCGGCGCATCTTCGTGCATGCCGGCGAGATCCTGGTCGATACCGAAAACGTCCGTCCCGGCCTGCCGCCCTTGCGCGTGCTCACCGCGCACGGCGCGGTGCGTCCCCTGGGCACGCGTTTCATCGTCACGCGGCAGGACGACCTGACGCGGGTGGCGGTGCTGCGCCATGCGGTGGCGCTGGAACCCGCGACGGGCGGCGCGCCAGTGATCCTGAAGGCGGGCGAGCAGGGCACGCTGGCGCCTGCGGGGGCGCAGGCGGCCGGCGCCATCACCGGCGAGCCCGACGCCTGGACGCGGGGCCTGCTGGTGGTCGACAACTGGCGGTTGGACGACTTCATTGCCCGGCTCGACCGTTATCGGCCCGGGCTGCTGCGATGCGACGATGGCGTGGCGGCGTTGCGCCTGTCGGGGGCGTTTCCTGTCGACGACACCGACCAGGCGCTGGCCGCCGTGACGCGCGCGCTGCCCGTGAACATCGCGCGCTTTACCCGTTATTACGTCCGCATCGTCGCCCGCCGCTGATTTTTTTCGCTCGGCATTGTCCTTTTTCCGCGCTCGTCCGACTTAGCAGGGATTACGTCGGATCTGCCATACGGAAACCTGAGTCCATGCCTTCTGTACCCTTGCTTCGTCACTCCGCCAAACTCGCGCCCCTGGCGCGCGCCGTTGTCATCGCCTTGACCGCCCTGGGCGCCCTGGGCGCCACGCCGTCGGCGCAGGCACAGGCCGTTTCCAGCGCGCAGGCGTCGCGCCACTATGATGTGCCGCCCGGCCCGCTGGGCCTGGCCCTGAGCCGGTTCGCCGCCCAGGCCGGGGTGGTGCTGTCGTTCGATGCCACGCTCACCCAGGGCCGCCAGAGCGCCGGCCTGCAGGGCGACTATGGCGTGGCTGCGGGCCTGGCGGCGATGCTGTCGGGCACCGGGCTGGAGGCCGTCAATCAGGGCGGCAACCGCTATGGCCTGCGCGCCGCCAATGCGCAGACGCTGGCGCCGGTCGAAGTGCTGGGCGCGCGCGAACCCACCCCGAGCGAAGGCACCGATTCGTATACGGTCGGCGTATCGAACACCGCCACCCGGCTGCCGATGACGCTGCGCGAGACGCCGCAGTCGGTCTCGGTGATGACGCGCCAGCGGCTCACCGACCAGGGCCTGAACACGCTGGAAGACGCCATCGTCAACACCCCGGGGCTGACCTTCAAGAAGAAGGGCTCGGCCGACGACAACGAGAAGGGCCTGTATGCGCGCGGCATGGAGATCACCAACATGCAGGTCGACGGCGTGCCGACCCACAAGGACTTCAATGCCCTGGGGCTGGACACGGCGCTGTATGACCGCATCGAAGTGGTGCGCGGCTCCACCGGCCTGCTGAGCGGGGCAGGCAACCCGGCCGCCTCCATCAACCTGGTGCGCAAGCGACCGACCCGCGAATTCGAGGCCGGCGTCGGCGCCAGCGTCGGATCGTGGGACTACCGGCGCACCGAGTTCGACCTGGGCAGCCCGCTGGATGCGTCGGGCAAGCTGCGCGGGCGGCTGGTGGGCGCCTGGCAGGAGGGCGGCTCGTTCATCGACCGCGTCAAGCAGGATTCGCAACTGCTGTATGGAGTGGTCGAGGCGGACCTGTCCGAGCGCACCCTGCTGACCCTGGGCGCGGAATACCAGCGCAAGAAGTGCACGGCGTGCTCGTACTTCGGCTTTCCCGCGTACTACGCCGATGGTTCCAAGACCGACTTCCGGCAACGGTTCAATTCCGCCACCAACTGGAGCCGCCAGGAACGCACGCGCTACAACGTCTTCGCCACGCTCGACCACGAGTTCTCGTCATCGTGGAAGGGGTCGCTGACGCTGTCGCGCACCGGCGACGACAACGACCGCACCTATGGCTGGTTCAGCAGCAACGGCTGGGCCAACCCGCAGACCGGGCAGGGCGCCTCGGTCTGGGTCGCCAAATGGCCGATCCCCAAGACCCAGAACGCGCTGGACGCCAGCCTGAGCGGTGCGTTCGACGCGCTGGGCCGCCGCCACGACCTGGTGCTGGGCGTGAGCCTGTCGCGCACCCGGGGCGACTACGACACCTATCCGCTGTGGACCGCGCCCGGCTATGACCCGGTTATCCCGGACGTGCGCGCCTGGGATGGCGACATGCCGCAACCCCAATGGCAGGCGACCGGCAAGCGCTACTACACCGAGAAGCAGAACGCGGTCTATGGCGCATTGCGCCTGCGCCCGACCGACGCGCTGTCGCTGGTGCTGGGTTCGCGGATCACCTGGTGGGACCAGCAGGCCTCGTACACCTACAACGACGGCTCGGCCTATCCGGACAACATGCGCGAGCAGGGCGTGTACACGCCGTATGCCGGCCTGGTCTACGACCTGACGCCGACGCTGTCCGCCTACGCCAGCTATACCAGCATCTTCCTGCCGCAGCAGGCGCAGACCGTGTCGGGCAGCGGCATTGCGCCGATCAAGGGCAACACCTACGAAATCGGCCTGAAGAGCGCCTGGCTGGACGGCCGCCTGAACGGCGCGCTGGCGCTGTTCCGCACCCGCCAGGACAACTACGCCATGGTCGACGGCGACAAGCTGGCGCCCAATGGCGACAGCGCCTACGTCGCCGCCAACGGCGCCGTGCTGCGCGGCGTCGAAGCCGAGCTCAGCGGCGAACTCGCGCCCGGTTGGCAGATGCAGCTGTCGTACGCCTACGTCGATCGCCGCCTGCCGACGGGCTTCTCGACCCAGGTCGGGCTGCCGCGCCACATCGCCAAGCTGTACACCACCTACCGCCTGCCGGGCGACTGGAGCGCCCTGACCGTGGGCGGCGGGGTGCGCTGGGAAAGCCAGAGCGGCTTCACCAGCCGCGGCCCGGGCGGCCAGCAATTGGACTCGTCGCAGAGCGGCTACGCCCTGCTGGACCTGATGGCGCGCTACCAGTTCAACCGCCAGTGGTCCGCCACGCTGAACCTGAACAACGTGCTGGACAAGAAGTACTACGCCAGCACCAACATCTACAGCAACTACTACGGCGCGCCGTTCAGCGCGATGCTGGGGGTGAACTACCGGTATTGATCCGCGCCGGTCGGCGCGGCCGGCAACTGGCGGTTTTGGGTGGGGCCCGTTTGTGCCATAGTGGTGCCCCCCGAATCACTATTCCTGTCAGCCCATGCCGACCTCTTTTGCCTCGCTTGCCGCCGCGCTCCGTTCCCCGGTCACGTCAGCCGACGACGTGGAGACCCTCGACGCGTTCTTCCAGCGCCCCGAGGTCCGCGCGTTCTACGAGCAAGCCCAGGATCCGGCGCACACCGACGCCAGCCTGCGGTTCTGCGCCGAACTGCTGCCGTCGCTGTACCCCAGCCGGGCGGCGGCGCTGGCGCTGATGTGCGGTTCGCTGGTGGAGGATGGCGCCGATCCCGTGCTGCTGTTCCCCGCGTTGCAGGCGTTGCTGGGCCCGTGGTTGCAGACCCTGCGGCCGTATTGCGCGCTGGAGGTCGAGGATGACGACGCCGAGGTCGAGGAAGCCGACCGCCTGGCCTGGAAAGAGGCGGTGGCGCGGCTTGAAGCCATTCCCGAGGACCGGCGCTGGGAACTCGATGCGCAGGTCGCCGCCATCGACACGCTGGTGCTGCCGATGATGGCCATGCTGATGCGCGACCAGCGCAATCACCAGGCCTTCGTCGCCGACGCCGAACTGATGGACCTGCTGTACGCCATGACCATGCTCAACGACAACCTGCCGTTCGAGCAGCTGCATTACCTGTGGCTGGCCTCGCGCATCAGCTACGAGGAAGAACTCGTGGTGGTGTTGCCCACTTCCGGCACGGGCTTCGTGGCGCGGGCGCACGGCATCAACAACAATTTCCACGCCTTCACGCTGTTGCAGAACCTGATGCGGGACCGCGTCCAGGCCCTGGGCGTGCGCCGCGAGATCGCCGCGCGCGAACCCGACGCCGAACGCGACAGCGCCGATTTCCAGTGGCTGCAGGCCGATGCCTATGCGCAGGGAAAGCTGGTCAACGACATGCGTTTTGCCTGGGGCGAAGCGGCGCTGCGCGACAATCTGGCCCGGCATGGCAAGCGGGTGCTGATCGCGTTGGAGACGGAAGAGGGCATGCAACGCAACTGGTCGGGTTTCAACGGCGCGATCCATGATGCGCAGCAGCCGTCGATGACGTTCGTGCGTTATCTGACGCCGGATGAGGTGACGGCTTACCTGGCCTGACGGCTTCAGTCCGCCTGGCGCGGCGGCTGTGCCGCTGCCCGCCATACTTCGAGGAAATGCCGTTTCTTGAGCGGATCCAGGTACACCAGCAACCCCACGCCCAACGCCACCGGCCGCACGCCGGCCGCCGGCACGACCGAGGCGCTGACCGGCCGCATGCCGGAGTGGCGCGCGATCATGTCCTGGCCGCGCGGCGACAGCAGGTAGTCGAGGAAGCGCGCGCCCAGGTCGGGGCGCGGGGCCTGGCGCGGGATGATGGCCGAGCGCGACAGCATCAGGGTGTAGTCCTGCGGGTAGATGATGGCCAGCGGCGCGCCTTGGTCGATGCGGTGACGGGTGTATGACTCCAGCAGGTTGTAGGCCAGCGTGATTTCGCCGCGTTCGAGCTTGTCGAGCGCGTGTTCGGTCGACTCGTGCACGCCGACGCCGTTGCGGCCGAAGGCGGCCAGCAGCGCGCCGGCCAGGCTGTCCAGGCGCGCGTCCTGGGTGGCGGCCAGGTAGCCGATGCCGCTGCCTTCGACGTCGTAGGTCGAAATCCGGCCGGCCAGCGGCTGGTCGGGCGCCTGCAACAGCGCCAGCAACTCACGGCGCGTGCGCGGCACGCGCGCAGCGTCCAGGCGGCGGGTGTCGTAGACCATGACGATGGGGTCGGTGCCAATGCTGAAGACCTCGTCGCGCCAGTTGGCCCAGGCAGGCAGGGCGCGGGTATCCGGCGAAACGTGCGGCTGGGCATGGCCGTCGTTGACCAGCTTGGTCTGCAGGTCCATGGCGCTGCTGATGACCAGGTCGGGGCCGGCCTTCTCGCGCGGCGCTTGCGCGGCGCGGGTGGCGACTTCGGCATACAGGGCCTGGGTCGACAGCTCCGTGTACTCCAGGCGCACGCCGGGATTGAGCTGGCTGAAGTCCTCCAGCACGCCCCGGAACACCTGCACGCTGTTGGAGGCGTGCAGCACCAGCACGTTCCTGCTGTCGGCGGGGCCCAGTGACAGGCCGTCGGCGCTGGTCTCGGCGGCCTGGCCAGCGCTGGCCAGGAGCAGGGCAATGCCGGCCGTTGCCAGGCGCGCGAGGAATGGAAATCTAGGCATCATGGGCGCTGGCGGGCAGGAGGACGACGGCTTCTAGGCCGCCGCCGGGGCGATTGCTGAGGCTGAGCCGGCCGTGGTGGATGTCGACCACGCGCTTGATGATGGACAGCCCCAGGCCGGCGCCGGGCGTGCGCGGGTTGGGGCCGCGCGAGAAACGCTCGAAGGCGCTTTGCGCCAGCGCGGCCGGGATGCCGGGCCCCTGGTCGGCCACGGTGACGCGCCAGCCGGCGTCGTCGCGTTCGAGCCGCACGTCGATGTGGCCATCCGCCGAGGCGCCATGGCGCAGGGCATTGTCGATCAGGTTCTTGAAGGCCTCGCGCAGCATCAGGCTGTCACCCGCGATGCGGGGCGGCGCGCCCTCTTGCGCGTCGGGCAGTTGCAGCCGCACATCGGGCTGCGGGTCGGCCTGCGGCACGGTGTCGTAGACGGCCTGCGAAAGCAGCTCGGCCAGGTCCACGGGGCCGAACTTGCGCACGTTGCTGCGGTGGATGACGCTGGCGTCACTGAGCAGCTGGTTCACCAGCCGCGACAGCTTCTCGGCATTGCGCAGCACCGCCAACAGGCTGCGGCGCTGTTCGGCCGGATCTTCCTCGTCCAGCGCCACTTCCATCTGCGCGTGCAGCGCCGCCAGCGGCGTGCGCAGCTGGTGCGCGGCCTCGGCGATGAACAGGCGCAGGGTGTCGAGGTTCTCGGACAGCCGCGCCATGAAGCCGTCGAGCGAATGCACCAGCGTGTCCAGCTCCTCGGGCACGGGCGCGGCGATCGGATGCAGGTCGGCGGCGCTGCGCGCGGCCAGTTCGCGCTCGATGCGCTGGATCGGCGACAGCGAGCGCTGCAGGCCCCAGTAGGCCAGCGCCAGCGCCGCGGCGGTGAAACCGATCAGCGTCAGCGTGCCCTGCCACAGGATGCTCGCGGCCAGCGCGTTGCGCGCTTCGCGCGTCTGCGCCACCTGGATCAGCGCCGTCTCGGTGGCGCGTGGGCCGGCGATCTTGCGCTCCATCCACGCCACCCGCACCGGCTGGTCCTGGTAGGTGGCGGTGAACAGTTGCGTGTCGGCGTTGGCGTTGGCGTCGGCGCCGTGAGCAGGCGGGGCAGGCAGGTCGGCGTAGCCGGAAATCAGCGCGCCATCGGCCGCCGCCACGCGGTAGAACACACGGTCGCGCGGCGCCTGTTCCAACAGCGCGAGGGCGGCGTACGGCATGTCCATCTGCCACTCGCCCTGTACCAGCTGCAGGCTGTCCGCCATCGACAGCACCGAGGCCCGCAGCAGTTGGTCGTAGGTGGTGTCGGCCGTCTGCTGCGCATAGCCGCGCACCAGCAGGTACAGCGTGCCCAACCCCACCACGAACAGCGCCAGCAGCATCGCCAGCAGGCGCCGGCGCACGGAAATGCGGCGGGACGGCACCGGCTCAGTCCCGCGGCGCCGCGTCGGCGTCGGCATCCTCGACCGCCTTCAGCAGGTAGCCGGTGCCGCGCTGCGTCTCGATGCGCAGCGGCGAGCCTTCCAGCTTCCTGCGCAAGCGCGCGATGTAGACCTCGATGGCATTGGGCGCGGCATCATCATCGAACGCGAAGAGTTTGTTGGCGATCTCGGCCTTGCTCACCGCGCGGTTCATGCCGGCCAGCAGGATCTCGAGCAGGCTGTACTCCCGCTTGGGCAGATCGATGCGCTGCCCCGCCAGGCTGACCTGCCGCGCCGCGCTGTCGATCACCAGATCGCCAAACCGCAACACCCCTGCCGCCTGCACGCTGGGCCGCCGCAGCAACGCCCGGCAGCGCGCTTCCAGTTCGCGGAAGTCGAACGGCTTGGCCAGGTAATCATCGGCCCCCGTATCCAGCGCATGCACCCGATCCTCGATATCGATGCGCGCCGTCAACGCCAGCACCGGCGTCTTGCTGCCCCGATCCCGCAACCGATGCAGGATCTCGAACCCCGACATGCGCGGCAAGCCGATGTCCAGGATCACCAGATCGAAGGTCTCGTACTGCAACACCCCATCCGCGCTCAACCCATCCTTCTGGCAATCAACGGCATGCCCAAGACGACGCAGCCGACGCACAAGCGCGTCGGCCAGGTCCTCATCATCTTCGATCACCAGA
>NZ_QHHO01000046.1:567478-587767 GCF_003184165.1 Achromobacter sp. RW408 | reverse complement strand
CCGCCGCTGCCCCGGCCGCTCCCGCCTCCACCGCCGCCGCCGGCGTGGCTTCGCCCGCCGCCGCCAAGATCCTCGCCGAAAAGGGCGTGGACGCCGCCAGCGTGGCCGGCACCGGCCGTGACGGCCGCGTCACCAAGGGCGACGCCCTGAACGCCAGCGCCCCCGCCGCCAAGGCCGCTCCGGCCAAGGCCCCGGCCGCTCCGGCCCCGACCACGCTGTCGCTGGACGGCCGTCCGGAACAGCGCGTGCCGATGAGCCGCCTGCGCGCCCGCATTGCCGAGCGCCTGCTGCAGTCGCAACAGGAAAACGCGATCCTGACCACGTTCAACGAAGTGAACATGCAAGCGGTCATCGATCTGCGCAACAAGTACAAGGACAAGTTCGAGAAGGAACACGGCATCAAGCTGGGCTTCATGTCGTTCTTCGTCAAGGCCGCCGTTGCCGCGCTCAAGAAGTTCCCGCTGATCAACGCCTCGATCGACGGCAAGGACATCATCTACCACGGCTACTTCGACATCGGTATCGCTGTCGGCAGCCCGCGTGGCCTGGTGGTGCCGATCCTGCGCAACGCCGACCAGCTGTCCATCGCTGAAATCGAAAAGACCATCGCCGACTTCGGCCGCCGCGCCGCCGACGGCAAGCTGGGCATCGAAGAGATGACCGGCGGCACGTTCTCGATCTCCAACGGTGGCGTGTTCGGCTCGATGCTGTCGACCCCGATCATCAACCCGCCGCAATCGGCCATCCTGGGCGTGCACGCCACCAAGGAACGCGCCGTGGTGGAGAACGGCCAGATCGTCATCCGCCCGATGAACTACCTGGCCCTGTCCTACGACCACCGCATCATCGACGGCCGCGAAGCCGTGCTGGGCCTGGTCGCCATGAAGGACGCCCTGGAAGATCCGCAGCGCCTGTTGCTGGACCTGTAATCTCGGCGCCCTGAGCCCGGCGTCCGCGCGACCCTCGTGTCGGCGGCGCCCGGCCGGCCCCAGGGGCCGGCTTGCGCGGGCCGGGGCGAGTTTCACTCCCTCCTCATTCGCGAGAACACTATGTCCAAACAATTCGACGTCGTCGTCATCGGCGCGGGCCCCGGCGGCTACATCGCCGCCATCCGCGCCGCGCAGCTCGGCATGTCGGTGGCTTGCATCGACGCCTGGCAGAATGGCCAAGGCGGCCCGGCTCCCGGCGGCACCTGCACCAACGTCGGCTGCATCCCCTCCAAGGCGCTGCTGCAATCGTCCGAACACTTCGAGCAGGCCAACCACCACTTCGCCGAGCACGGCATCGAAGTCAAGGGCGTCAGCCTGAAGCTCGACACGCTGATCGGCCGCAAGAACTCGGTGGTCAAGCAGAACAACGACGGCATCCTGTACCTGTTCAAGAAGAACAAGGTCACCTTCTTCCACGGCAAGGGCGCGTTCGCCGGCCAGGTCGAGGGCGGCTGGGCCATCAAGGTCACCGGCACCGCCGAGGAAGACCTGGTTGCCAAGCACGTGGTGGTCGCCACCGGTTCGTCGGCGCGCGAGCTGCCCGGCCTGCCGTTCGATGAAAAGGTCGTGCTGTCCAACGACGGCGCGCTGAACATCGGCGCCGTGCCGAAGACGCTGGGCGTGATCGGCGCCGGCGTGATCGGCCTGGAAATGGGCAGCGTGTGGCGCCGCCTGGGCGCGGAAGTCACCATCCTGGAAGCGATGCCGGAATTCCTGGCCGCCGCCGACCAGCAAGTGGCAAAGGAAGCCCTCAAGGCCTTCACCAAGCAGGGCCTGAACATCCAGATGGGCGTCAAGATCGGCGAGATCAAGGCGACCGCCAAGTCGGTGACCGTGCCCTACGTCGACGCCAAGGGCGCCGAGCAGAAGCTGGTGGTGGACAAGCTGATCGTCTCGATCGGCCGCGTGCCCTACACCGGCGGCCTGAACGCCGACGCGGTAGGCCTGAAGCTCGACGAGCGCGGCTTCATCGCCGTGGACGGCGACTGCAAGACCAACCTGCCCAACGTCTGGGCAGTGGGCGACGTGGTGCGCGGCCCGATGCTGGCGCACAAGGCCGAGGAAGAGGGCGTGGCGGTTGCCGAGCGCATCGCCGGCCAGCACGGCCACGTCAACTTCGACACCGTGCCGTGGGTCATCTACACCTCGCCGGAAATCGCCTGGGTCGGCAAGACCGAGCAGCAGCTCAAGGCCGAAGGCCGCGAGTACAAGGCCGGCAGCTTCCCGTTCCTGGCCAACGGCCGCGCCCGCGCGCTGGGCGACACCACCGGCTTTGCCAAGGTGATCGCCGACGCCAAGACCGACGAGGTCCTGGGCGTGCACATCGTGGGCCCGATGGCCTCGGAATTGATCTCGGAAGCCGTGACCATCATGGAATTCCGCGGCGCCGCCGAAGACATCGCCCGCATCTGCCACGCGCACCCGACGCTGTCGGAAGCCGTGAAGGAAGCCGCCCTGGCCGTCGACAAGCGCGCCTTGAACTTCTGATCCGCCACGCTGCGGCTCTGCCAAAGGGGGCGGGTTTTCGGACCCGCCCTTTTTTTCTTTTGCCTGTGCCATCTCCATGAACGTCCGCGAATACTACGAACACGCCCTGGCCGAACGCGGCTACAAGCCCGACGAAGCCCAGAAGAAGGCGATCGACCGGCTGCAGCGCTATTACGACGAGTGGGTCAAGTTCAAGGCGATGCGCTCGAACGCCCTGAAGAAGCTGCTGAACCGCCCCGATGTGCCGCGTGGCGTCTATCTGTGGGGTGGGGTGGGGCGCGGCAAGAGCTTCCTGATGGACGCCTTCTACGCCACCGTGCCGGTGGTGCGCAAGACGCGCCTGCACTTCCACGAGTTCATGCGCGGCGTGCATCGCGAGCTGGAAGAAGTGAAGGGCATGCAGGACCCGCTGGACGAGGTCGCCAAGCGCGTCGCCAAGCGCTACCGCCTGATCTGCTTCGACGAGTTCCACGTGTCGGACGTGGCGGACGCGATGATCCTGCACCGCCTGCTGTTCAAGCTGTTCGAATACGGCACCTCGTTCGTCATGACGTCCAACTACGAACCGTCGACGCTGTATCCCGACGGCCTGCACCGCGACCGCGTGCTGCCGGCGATCGAGCTGATCCAGGCGCGCATGGACGTGATGAATGTGGACGCCGGCGTCGACTATCGCCGCCGCTCGCTGGAGCAGGTGCAGTGCTACCACACGCCGCTGGACGAGCATGCGCAGCAGGCGTTGCAGCGGGCCTTCGACAGCCTGGCCGATACGCCGCCGCAGGAGCCGCTGCTGCATATCGAGCATCGCGAAATCCGCGCGCTGGCGCTGGCTGGTTCGGTAGTGTGGTTCGACTTCGCCACGCTTTGCGGCGGTCCGCGTTCGCAGAACGACTACCTGGAACTGGCCAACCGCTTCCATGCGGTGATCCTGTCCGGCGTGCCGCGCATGGGTCCGCGCCAGGCTTCCGAGGCGCGCCGTTTCACCTGGCTGATCGACGTCTTCTACGACCATCGCGTCAAGCTGATCATGTCGGCCGAATGCGAGCCGGAAGAGATCTACACCGAGGGCGCGCTCGCCAACGAGTTCCATCGCACGGTATCGCGCATCCTGGAAATGCAGTCGCGCGAATACCTCGAGTCGGAACGCCGCCTGACCGCAACGTTGTAGTTATGCCGCAAGCGTCCGCCCGCGGGGCGGACGTGGCGCAATTTGCGGCATTTGCGTTGGTAATGCAAGTCATTATCAATTAACATCCGAAGACTTCTGGTCCCGCGCCGCAGTCTTCCCGTGTCCTCCCCCATCCTTTCGTCTCCGGCCTCCTGCGCCGATGCGCCCGCCACGCAGGTCGACGGCCTGTACCGGGACCATCGGCCCTGGCTGTTCGGCTGGCTGCGCCGCAAGCTCGGATGCGCGCATCGCGCCGAGGACCTGGCGCAGGACGTGTTCGTGCGCGTGATCCAGGGCCGCAAGACGGTGCGGGCTGGCGAGGCTCGGGCGCTGCTGACCACCATCGCCAAGGGGTTGGTGATCGATCATCAGCGCCACGCGGCGCTGGAACATGCCTACCTGGCCTATCTGGCCGACCTGCCCGAGGCCCATGCGCCGTCGCCCGAGACACAGGCCGAGCAGATGCAGGCCCTGATGCAACTTGACCGCCTGCTCGACAGCCTTCCGCCCAAGGCGCGTTCAGCCTTCCTGCTGTCGCAGCTGGACGGCCTGACCTATCCCGAAATCGCCCAGAGGCTGGGCGTGTCGGTCAGTTCAGTGCAGCAGTACATGGTGCGCGCCATGTCGGCCTGTTATGCGGCGTTTCATGACTAGCGCGGTCGACCGCGCCGCCATGCCGTCCGAGGCGGTCGTGCGCGAAGCGATCGCCTGGTGGGCGCGCCTGCAATCGGGGGTGGCCGACGCCGGCGATCGCGAGGCCTGTCATGCCTGGCTGGCGCGGGACCCGGCGCACCGCAAGGCCTGGGAGCGGCTGGAAAGGATCGGCCGCGATGCCCGCCGCGTGCCGGCCGCGCTGGCGCATGCGGCGCTGGAAGGCCCGGCGATGCCACGCAGGCGCGCCATCTTGCGCAATGTGCTGACACTGGCCGGCGTGGGCATGGCGGGCTGGGCCGGCTATCGGCACGCGCCCTGGCAGCGCCTGGCCGCCGATCTGAGCACCGGCATCGGCGAGCGGCGCGCGGTGGCGGTGGCCGACGGCTTGCACATCACCCTGAACAGCGACAGCGCGCTGCGGCTGCGGCTGGAAGACGGCGCGCGCGGCATCCATCTGCTGCGCGGCGAGATCCTGGTCGATGCGCAATCGCGCCCGGGCGCTCCGGCATTGCGGGTGGATACCGGTTATGGCGTGCTGCTGGCCGGGAGCGCGCGTTTCGACGTGCGCCGCACGCCTCACGGCGCGCGACTGGGCGTCTACGAGGGCAGCGTCGCGCTGCAGCGCGAAGGCCTGTCCACCCAGACCGCCGACGCGGGCGAACGCCTGGGCTACGACGACCAGGGCGGCGTCGAACGGCAGGCGGCGGATCCGGATCGCCTGGCCTGGGTCGACGGCCTGGTGGTGGCCAAGGATTGGCGCCTGGATTATTTCGCCGACTACCTGGCGCGCCAGCGGGTCGGCCTGATCCGGGTGGATCCGGCGGTGGCGGGCCTGCGGCTGTCGGGCGTCTTCCCGCTGGACGATGCCGAGCGCGCACTCAAGGCGCTTGAGCCGGCCCTGCCTATCGTGGTGACGCGTCACACGCAGTATTGGTTGCAGGTGGGGCCGCGCACGGCCTGACCGTTACAAATTTCCCGGCCGGCGCATTGCAGGTTTTCCTTCCTGGTACGGAAAGGCAGAGATAGAGACCTACGTACAGGGAGTTTTCGTGTCCGCTTCATCTTGCCCGCGCCTGGGCGCACCCTTGACCGCCGGCCGCCTGGCCGTGCTTGCCGCCACTTGCGCCGGCGCCTGGCTGGCCGCCGCGCCCGCCGCCTGGGCGCAAACGTCGCCCGCCGCGGCCCAGGCGCCGCGCACCTACCAGATCGCCGCCGGTCCGCTGGGCGACGCGCTGACCCAATTCGCGCGCAACGCGGGCGTGGTGCTGTCGTTCGATCCGGCGCAGGTGCGCGGCCTGCGTTCCGAAGGCCTGGACGGCGCCTATCCGGTGGGCGCGGGCTTCGCCCGCATCCTGGCAGGCAGCGGCCTGCAGGCGCGGGCCCAGGCCGGCAACACCTGGACGCTGGTGGCGGCGCCCGCTGGCGACACGCAGACGCTGGCGGCCGTGACGGTGTCGGGCAGCTCCTTGAGCGCGCTGGCGCCGACCGTGGGCTACGTGGCCAGCGCCAGCGTCAGCGCCACCAAGACCGATACCCCGCTGATCGAGACGCCGCAATCGGTGTCCGTGGTCACGCGCGAGCAGATCGCGGAGCAGGGCGCGCAGACGCTGAACCAGGTGCTGCGCTACACCCCCGGCGTGGCGACCGAAACGCGCGGCGCCACGGCTACGCGGCTGGACCAGTTCAGCGTGCGCGGTTTTTCCGCGTCGACCTACCTGGACGGCTTGCGCGTGTTCGGCGGGCGCGACGCCCTGCCGCAGGTGGACGCCTACCGCCTGGAACGCGTGGACGTGCTGAAAGGACCGGCCTCGGTGATGTACGGGCAGGGCGGCCCGGGCGGGGTGGTCAACCAGGTCAGCAAGCGGCCGCTGGAAGAAGCTCTGCACGAAGTCGAGCTGCAGGTCGGCAACTACGACTACCGGCGCGCCAACTTCGACTTCGGCGGCCCGCTGGATGCGGACGGCAGGTACCTGTACCGCCTGGTGGGATCGGGATACATGTCCGACGGCCAGATCGACCACACCAAGGAGCGCCGCTATTTCGTCTCGCCGGCCTTCACCTGGAAGCCCAACGGCGATACCTCGCTGACCGTGCTGACGAACTTCCAGCGCGATCCCGACATGGGCTCCTATGGCGCTGTGCCGCCCATGCGCTCGCTGCTGTCGGCGCCGGATGGCATCCGCCTGTCGCCGCGCTACTACGACGGCGACGCCAACTTCGAAAAGAGCGATCGCAAGAGCTATTCGCTCGGCTACGTGCTGGATCACCGCTTCAATGACAACCTGAAGGCGACGCAGAGCCTGCGCTGGACCCATTCCGACGCCAAGTACCGCAGCGTCTACGGCGCCTCCAGCCGCTTCTACGGCTACACCGACAGCCGCTACCTGTACCAGCAGCGCGCCGCGATCGCGACCGACGTCGAGGTCGGCGCGCTGACCATCGACAACAACCTGCAGGCGCGCTTCGATACCGGCCCCTTCGGCCACACGGTGCTGCTGGGCTTCGACTACCAGCACGTCAAGACCGACACGCTGTCGGGCTTCGGCAGCGCGCCCCCGCTGAACGTGATGAACCCGGACAACCGCCAGGACATCCCGGTGCCGGCGTTCTCCACCGACGCCACCACCACGCAGTACCAGACCGGCCTGTACTTCCAGGACCAGATCAAGATCGATCGCCTTTCGGTGCTGCTGGGCGGCCGCTACGACTGGTCGCGCAATGTCGGCGAAAGCACCGCCATCGCCACCGGCCGCACCACGCCCTCGTCGTTGCGCGCCGAGGCCTTCACCGGCCGCTTCGGCGTGATCTACAACTTCGACAACGGCGTGGCGCCGTACTTCAGCTATTCCGAATCGTTCGAGCCGCAGTCGGGCACGGGCTGGAACAATGCGCCGTTCAAGCCGATCGAGGGCAACCAGTACGAGGTCGGCATCAAGTACCAGCCGCCGGGCAGCGCGACCCTGCTGTCGGTGGCGGCATTCGACATCCGCCGCGAGAACATGCTGACCACCGATCCCGATCCGACGCACCTGTGCGGCACCTCGAACGCGCGTTGCCAGATCCAGTCCGGCGAACTGCGCACGCAGGGCATCGAGCTGGAGGCCAAGACCGAACCGCTGCGCGGCCTGACGCTGATGGCCGGCTATTCGCTGCTGGACAACGCCTATTCCAAGGCCAACCCCGGCACCACGGGCCTGAACCTGAAGGGCAAGGCGCCGGTGGGCGTGCCGTCACAGCAGGCCTCGGCCTGGGCCCGCTATCAGTTGCAGGGCGGCCCGCTGGCCGGCCTGGGCGTGGGCGGCGGCGTGCGCTACATCGGGTCGTCGTACGGCGACGAGGCCAACACCATGAAGGTGCCATCGGTGACGCTGTTCGACCTGATGCTGGACTACGACATGGGCCGTGTGTCGCCGTCGCTCAAGGGCATGCAGGTGGCGTTGAACGTCCAGAACCTGTTCGACAAGGAATACATCGCATCGTGCTCGGGCGATTCGTGGTGCTGGTACGGCTACCAGCGCTCGATCAAGGCCAGCCTGCGCTATCGCTGGTAGCGTGGCCGGCGTGTCCGCGGCCGGGCCACGGACACGCTTTCAGGCAGTCTCTCGCATCGTAGTGAGAATGGTTATAATTCAATCCCAACCGACACGGAACCTGCCGCGGGGCGATTCCGGATCGGCATTCACAACAGGAAAATCGACAATGAAATTCGCAAGGACTTTGGCAGCCGTGGCGCTGCTGGGCAGCGCCGGCGCGGCGCAGGCGCACTTCGTCTGGCTCGAGCGGGCCGACCAGGGGCCGGCAAAGGCGTACTTCGGCGAATGGGCGGACGACCTGCGCGAAAAGCGCGACGGCCTGCTGGGCAAGGTCCTGGTGGCGCCGGTGGTCACCGGCGCCGACGGCAAGGCGCTCAAGGCGTCGGCCCAGGGGGCGGATTTCGTCGAGTTCGCCGCCAGCGGCAAGGGCGATGTGCGCCTGTCGCAGCCGATCCAGTTCAAGGACACGCTGATGCAGTACGGCGCCAAGGCCGGCCGCGAAGACACCCAGGGCAAGCTCGACCTGGAACTGGTGCCGGCCGCGGCGGGCAGCAATACCTTCGTGCTGCAGTTCAAGGGCAAGCCGCTGGCCAAGACCGAAGTCACCGTGTTCGGCCCGCCCAAGTGGGAAAAGCGCTTGCGCAGCGACGAGAACGGCCGCATCGAGATCACCACGCCGTGGCCGGGCCAGTACGTGCTGGAAGCCGCCCACGTCGAGGACAAGGCCGGCGAGGCCGACGGCAAGGCCTACGCCAAGATCCGCTACGTTTCCACCCTGACCTTCAACGTGACCAAGTGAAAGCTCCCGCAGCCGGCGCAGGCATGATGCGCTACCGTCTGGCCGTGGCCTCGCGGGCCCTGGCCGCCATCCTCGGCGGCTACGGCCTGGCCTCGGCGGCCGCGGCCTGCCTGGCCGTCTGGCTGCCCATGCAGCGCGCCGATGCCGTCGTCACGGCGCAGATGTCGGCCTTCGTGGTCTACACCTGTGGCGTCATCTGGGTGTTCGCCACCCGCAACGCCTGGCGCGCCTGGGCCGGCATCCTGTTGCCGGCGGCGCTGTTCGGCGGCCTGTTCCTGATCGGCCGCATGGTGGGGGGCGCATGAAACCCAGTACCGGAAAAGCGCAAGGCGAAGAGGGCCTGCGCCAATCCATGTCGTGGCTGCACACCTGGTCGGGCTTGATCTTCGGCTGGGTGCTGTTCGCCATGTTCCTGACCGGCACGCTGTCATTCTTCCGCCCTGAAATCACCCGCTGGATGCAGCCGGAGATCCAGGCGCAGGCCGCGCCCACGCTCGAATCCGTGACCGTGGCGCAGCGTTACCTGACCGAGCATGCGCCCGACGCCAAGCGCTGGTTCATCACGCCGCCGACCGACCGCGAGCCGCTGATCCAGCTGCTGTACCAGGTGCCCAAGCCCAAGCCGGGCGAGCGCGGTTTCGTGCGCGTCAAGCTCGATCCGCGGACCGGCCAGGCCGTCCAAGGGCGCGAGACGCGCGGCGGGGATTTCTTCTACCGCTTCCACTTCGAACTCGAAACGGCGTTCCCATGGGGGCGCTGGCTCGCCAGCATCGCCGGCATGTTCATGCTGGTGGCGATCATCAGCGGCATCATCACCCACAAGAAGATCTTTGCCGATTTCTTCACTTTCCGCCCGAAGAAGGGCGGCCAGCGGGCCTGGATGGACGGCCACAACGCGTTGTCGGTGCTGGGGCTGCCATTCCACCTGATGATCACATTCAGCGGCCTGGTGCTGTTTGCGACCATGCTGATGCCGGCAGGCATCCTGGCGGTCTACGAAAACCCGCGTCAGTATTCCGACGATGTATTCCCCGGGTTCAAGGTCACGCCACCGCGTAACGAACCTGCGCCGCTGGTCGCGCTGGCGCCGCTGGTGGAGCAGGTCGAGCAGCGTTGGCAGGGCCGGGTCGGCCGCGTCACGGTCAACAACCCCGGCGACGCCGGCGCCACCGTCACCTTGACGCGCGATGCGGCCGATGGCGTGTCCTATGGCCGGCTCGCGCCCTACGCGCGCTTTGATGGCGTCACCGGCGCCTTCCAGGAGGGGCAGGACGAGCTCAGTCCCACCGTGCGCACCGCTGGCGTGATCGTCGGGCTGCACCTGGGCCTGTTTGCCGAACCGCTGTTGCGCTGGTTCTATTTCCTGGTCAGTCTGGCGGGCACCGGCATGGTCGGTTCCGGCCTGGTGCTGTGGATCGCCAAACGGCGCCAGAAGGCGCGCCCCGGCGCGCGCGAGGCCTTCTCGCTGCGCCTGGTCGATGGCTTGAACGCCGGCACCATCGCTGGCCTGTTCATCGCGGTCGCCGCGTTCTTCTGGGCCAACCGCCTGGTGCCGGCCGACCTGCCGGGCCGCCCGCTATGGGAAGTGCGGGCGTTCTTCGCGGCCTGGGGCCTGTCGCTGGTGTACGCCTTCGTGTTCCACAAGCGCAAATGGGTGGATCTGCTCTCGGCCGCCGCCGCGTCGCTGGCGCTGGTGCCGGTGATCAACGCCGTGACCACCTCGCGCCACCTGGGCGTGTCCCTGCCGACCGGTGACTGGGTGATGGCCGGTTTCGACCTGACCTGCCTGGCGGGCGCGCTGCTGCTGGGCTGGATGGCGCGCAAGGCCGCCCGCGCGCGCAAGGCGCCGGCCAAGGCCGGCGGCAAGGCCGCGGCCCGGACGGCGGCGCCGGCGCAAGTCCAGGCCCGACCCCAACCCGACACGCAAGCCCAATCCGTCGCCCGGCCGCGCGCGCCGGTCGCGTCCGCGATGGCGCAAGCCACGCCTTCCGAAGCCGCCTATGAACCGAGGTGATACGCCATGACGCTCGCCGCCTTCTGCCTGGCCTACGCGGGGTTCTCCGCCCTGTGCCTGGGCATGGACCGTCACTACGAAGACCTGTTCGACCGCGCCTTGCCGCGCCGCCATCGCGTGCCGCTGCGCACCTTCGGCTGGCTGGCGCTGGCGCTGTCCCTGTGCGCCTCGGCCGCGGTCTGGGGCTGGAGCTACGGCACCGTCGAATGGATCGGCATCCTCAGCATCGCGGGCCTGCTGCTGATCTGGTTCCTGACCTTCCGGCCACGCGCCGCGTTGACGGCCGGCGGGCTGTGCGCGGTGGCTGCGCCCTTGCTGGCCGTCCTGTAGGCGCACCGTCGGCCTGGTGTCCGCGTCCGCGCGCGCACCCGCCGCGCAGGGGCGGCGTCGCGCCCGGGCGGCGCCGGTCATTCAGGCGCCCCGCGCGGCACGTTACACTGGGCGTTTCACCAAGCAAACGCCTTCATCGTCCATGAATACCCGCGTCCTCACTGGCATCACCACCTCCGGAACCCCTCACCTCGGCAACTACGCTGGCGCGATCCGCCCGGCGGTCCAGGCCAGCACGCAACCGGGTGTCGACGCGTTTTTCTTCCTGGCCGACTACCACGCGCTGAT
The DNA here is from genome assembly GCF_003184165.1 of Achromobacter sp. RW408. Lineage (NCBI taxonomy): Bacteria > Pseudomonadati > Pseudomonadota > Betaproteobacteria > Burkholderiales > Alcaligenaceae > Achromobacter > Achromobacter sp. RW408. The sequence continues at coordinate 576,504 of NZ_QHHO01000046.1, read as the reverse complement.
CAAGTGCGACGACCCGGCCCGCGTGGCACGCTCGCGGCTTGAGATCGCCGCCACCTGGCTGGCGGTGGGGCTCGACCCGGAACGCGTGACCTTCTATCGCCAGTCGGACATCCCCGAGATCCCCGAACTGAGCTGGCTGCTGACCTGCGTCACGGCCAAGGGCCTGATGAACCGCGCGCATGCCTACAAGGCCTCGGTCGACCAGAACGTGGCCAAGGGCGTGGACCCGGACGACGGCGTGACCATGGGCCTGTTCTCGTATCCGGTGCTGATGGCCGCGGACATCGTCATGTTCAACGCCAACAAGGTGCCGGTGGGCCGCGACCAGATCCAGCACCTGGAAATGGCGCGCGACATCGCCCAGCGCTTCAACCACCTGTACGGCCGCGAGTACTTCACGCTGCCCGAGGTTGCCATCGAAGAAGACGTGGCCACCTTGCCGGGCCTGGACGGTCGCAAGATGTCCAAGAGCTACAACAACACCATCCCGTTGTTCGAGGGCGGCGCCAAGGCCCTGCGCGCCTCGATCATGCGCATCGTCACCGACTCGCGCGAACCAGGCGAACCCAAGGACGCCGAAGGCTCGCACCTGTACACCATCTATCGCGCCTTCGCCACGCATGAACAGGCCACGGCGTTCCGCCAGCAGCTCGAGCAAGGCCTGGGTTGGGGCGAGGCCAAGCAGGCGCTCTACGACCATCTGGAGAATCTGCTGGCGCCCATGCGCGAGCGCTACTTCGACCTGATGGCCAACCCCGGCCGCATCGAAGACGTGTTGCAGGCGGGCGCCGCCAAGGCGCGCAAGCTGGCGGTGCCGATGATGCGCGAGCTGCGCGAGGCCGTGGGCCTGCGCAACCTGAATGCGCAGGCGCCGGGCAAGCAGGCGCAGGCCAAGAAGGAAAAGGGCAAGGGCGCGCGCTTCGTCAGCTTCCGCGATGAAGACGGCGGCTTCCGCTTCCGCCTGCTGGCCGCGGATGGCGAGGAACTGCTGCTGTCGCAGCGTTTTGCCGACCCCAAGGAGGCCGGCGCGCTGATGCGACGCCTGCAGTCGGAATCGCCAGAAGCGCTGTTGCAAGCCACCGCCGATGGCCTGGCCGCGGTACTGGACGGCGCGGTCGTGGCGGCGGCGCCCGCGGGCGCCGCCGGTGACGCGCAGGCGCAGTTGGCGAAAGCGCGCGACGCGTTGCTGTCGATGGCGCAGGAATAACGCGGCGAGCGCAACGACAAGGGCGGCGCGATTGCGCCGCCCTTGTCGTTTGTAATCCGAAACCGATACCGCTTAACGCGCGCCGGCGGAGACGATGCGGCCGTCGCGCACCTGGAAGCGCTGCGCATTGCCCTGGCCGGCGATCTCGAGCATGTCGCCTTCCGAATAGCCGGTGACCGTCGGGCAATCGAGCCATTCCGGGTTGATGAACGGAAAGTACTTCAGCGTTCCGCTGCCCTGGCTGGCGAAGTCGAAGGTGGTGTTGGCCACGACTTCCGGATCCCACTGGCTGGCGTCGAAGGTCAGGACACAGCCGGCGCCGATACGGTAGATGATGCTTGCGCCCATGCTGGCAAAGCCGAGCGCGCCGACATGCAATTGCGCGCCGTTGGTCAGTTCGATGATGCGGCTGCCCAGGCGTTCCAGCGTGATGTGCTTGAAGGTGACCTCGGCGCCGTCCACCTTCAGGTGAGCGTATTGGCCCAGGGTGACTTCGTTGTAGGCGCCGCTCAGGCTGGCTTCCTTTTCGGTAATGGTTGCCGTTTCGTTGGCGGCAAGCGTAATGGTATTGCGCATGGCGGGCGGATCTCCGGTCTCTCAGGTATGGCGCTATTTTTCTTGTGCTTCTACCCGATAGGCGCTTGCGCCGCAGCTCGCCTGATCATGGGTGTGCCACTGCCGTGCGGACCCGACTTCGCCGGCTTTTATTATTTGGACACAATTCGATATTTTCGCTTATTTTTGTTGAATCCGGCTTGAGAGAACGCAAGGAAAGGTAGCAACCGCGGGAAAGTCCTAGGTTGAATGACAACCGGCGCCTGGGCGCCGGTCGGAAGGTGCTGCGACGCCGCCTGGCCGGCTCCCGGAGGGGGAGCCGGCCAGGCGCGATTCAACGCTTGAGCTTGGCGAATGCGTCGGCCATGGCACTGTTCATGCCGGCGCCGCCGGCGTTGCCGCGGCCATTGTCGCCCTGGGGACGGCGTCCGGGACGATCGCCGCCCTTGGGGGCATCAGCGCCTCGGCGCGCCGGGGCGGCGGTGTCGTTCAGGCGCATGGTCAGGGCCACGCGCTTGCGCGCCACGTCCACTTCCAGCACCTTCACGCTGACCGTCTGGCCGACGCGCACGACGTCGCGCGGATCCTTCACGAACTTCTCGGCCAATGCCGAGATGTGGACCAGGCCGTCCTGGTGCACGCCGATGTCGACGAACGCGCCGAAGTTGGCGACGTTGGTCACGACGCCTTCGAGCACCATGCCGGGATACAGGTCGTTGAGCGTCTCGACGCCTTCCTTGAACTGCGCGGTCTTGAACTCGGGACGCGGATCGCGGCCGGGCTTTTCCAGTTCGGCGAAGATGTCGCGCACCGTCGGCAGGCCGAAGCGTTCGTCCGTGAAATCGGACGGCGACACGCCCTTGAGCGCGTCGCGCTGGCCGATGATCTGTTTCACTTCCGCCTTGATCTTGGCGACGATGCGCTCGACCACCGGATAGGCTTCCGGGTGCACCGACGAGGCGTCCAGCGGGTTGTCGCCGTTGGGGATGCGCAGGAAGCCGGCGGCCTGTTCGAACGCCTTGTCGCCAAAGCGCGGCACCTTGCGCAGTTGCTCGCGGGTGGGGAAGGCGCCGTTCTCGTCGCGCCAGGCCACGATGTTCTTGGCCAGCAGCGAGTTCAGGCCCGACACGCGCGCCAGCAGCGCCGCGGATGCCGTATTGACGTCGACGCCGACCGCGTTCACGCAATCCTCGACCACCGCGTCCAGCGAACGCGCCAGCTCGCGCTGGTTGACGTCGTGCTGGTATTGGCCCACGCCGATGGCCTTGGGATCGATCTTGACCAGTTCCGCCAGCGGATCCTGCAGGCGGCGCGCGATCGACACGGCGCCGCGCAGCGTCACGTCCAGGTCGGGGAATTCCTGGGCGGCGGTCTCGGAGGCCGAATAGACCGAGGCGCCGGCCTCGGACACGACCACCCGCGTCACCTTCAGGTCGGGGAAGCGTTCCTGCATGTCGCCCACCAGCTTCTCGCTTTCGCGCGAGGCGGTGCCGTTGCCGATGGCGATCAGGTCGACCTTGTGGCGCGCGACCAGCGCGGCCAGGGTGTTGATGGTGCCCTCGCGGTCGCGGCGCGGCTCGAACGGGTAGACCGTGGTGGTGTCGACCACCTTGCCGGTGCGGTCGATCACCGCCACCTTGCAGCCCGTGCGGATGCCGGGATCCAGGCCCAGCACGGCCTTGGGGCCGGCCGGCGCGGCCAGCAGCAGATCCTTCAGGTTGGCGGCGAACACGCGGATGGCTTCGGCCTCGGCGGTCTCGCGCAGGCGGCCGATCAGTTCGCTTTCGAAGGCCGTCACCAGCTTGACGCGCCAGGTCCAGCGGCAGACTTCGCCCAGCCAGCGCGCGCGCGGCGAGGCGTCCAGCGCGAACAGGCCGTTGCCCAGCTTGAGGAAGCTGGCGATGCGCGCCACGCAGGGATGCGGCAGTTGCGCTTCGAGTTCGGCTTCCAGGCCCAGGCGGATTTCCAGCACGCCTTGCTGGCGGCCGCGCAACAGCGCCAGGATGCGGTGCGACGGCAGCGTGCGCAGCGGCTCGTTGAAGTCGAACCAGTCGCGGAAGTTGGCGCCTTCGGTTTCCTTGCCGTCGACCATCTTGGAATACAGATAGCCGGTGGACCAGAGGTGCTCGCGCATGTCGGCCAGCAGGTCGGCGTTCTCGGCGTAGCGCTCGGCCAGGATGTCGCGGGCGCCGTCCAGCGCCGCCTTGGCATCGTTGATCGAGGCTTCGGGATTCAGGTATTGGGCGGCCAGCGCGGCCGGATCGCACGCGGTGTCGGCCAGGATGGCGTCGGCCAGCGGTTCCAGGCCGGCCTCACGCGCGATCTGGGCGCGGGTGCGGCGCTTGGGCTTGTACGGCGCGTACAGGTCTTCCAGGCGCTGCTTGGTATCGGCGGTGGCGATTTCCTGCTGCAGTTCGGGCGTGAGCTTGCCTTGCTGCGAGATCGATTCGAGGATCGCGCCACGGCGCTCTTCGAGTTCGCGCAGGTAGCCCAGGCGCACTTCCAGGTTGCGCAGGACGGTGTCGTCCAGGCCGCCGGTGGCTTCCTTGCGGTAGCGTGCGATGAACGGCACGGTGGCGCCGTCATCCAGCAGTTCCACTGCCGAGGCGATCTGGGAGGCGCGCGCGCCAAGCTCGGTGGCGAGCTGGGCCACGATACGGGCATTGTCGACGCCGGCGGCGACGTTCGTGATAACGGAAGTTTCAGACATCTCGATACGACGGCAAAAAGGAAAAACAAGGGGCGGATTGTGCCATAAGCCGCTGTTACAGAAAGTGCCAGGCGGGATGCATCCGTCCCCCTCTGGTGCATCGTTTGCGACGCTTGCGGCGGAAAAGGGCGGCGCCAGCGGGTATCATTTGATCCTTTCCCACCCACTCAGTGTCTGGCGCCCCGACCGTCCCTCGGCACGGTCGCTTGCGACGCTAGGCTGTTTCCATGCTGGACCTGGACATCTCCGAATTCTTCGCCGAGGACGGCCCGCTCGCGTCGGCCTTGCCCGGCTACAAGCCGCGCCCGTCCCAAGTGGAGCTGGCCCAGGCGATTGGCGAGGCCATCCGGGACCGCGCCACCCTGGTGGCCGAGGCTGGCACCGGCATCGGCAAGACCTGGGCCTATCTTGTACCCGCCTTCATCCAGGGCGGCAAGGTGCTGATTTCGACCGGCACCCGCACACTGCAGGACCAACTGTTCGCGCGCGACCTGCCGCGCGTGCGCGCCGCGCTGGCCGCGCCCGTCACGGCCGCGCTGCTCAAGGGCCGCGGCAACTATGTCTGTCATTACCACCTGGATCGCCTGCAGGGAGACGACCGGGCGCTGAAATCGCGTTCCGAGATCCAGCAATTGCGCCAGATCCAGGTATTCGCCGGCATTTCCAAGACGGGCGACCGCAGCGACCTGGCGCAGGTGCCCGAAGATGCGGATATCTGGCAGCGCGTTACCTCGACCCGCGAGAACTGCCTGGGCCAGGAATGCCCGCGCATCCGCGACTGCTTCGTGGTGAAGGCCCGCCGCCAGGCCCAGGAGGCCGACGTGGTGGTGGTGAACCATGCGCTGTTCATGGCCGACCTGGTGCTGCGCGAAGAGGGCGTCACCGATCTGCTGCCCGAGGCCGACACCGTCATCTTCGACGAAGCCCATCAACTGCCCGACACCGCCACCCGTTTCCTGGGCAGCAGCGTGTCGACCCACCAGTTGCTGGACTTTGGCCGCGCGCTGGAGGCCGCGGGCCTGGCCTATGCGCGCGAAGCCACCAAATGGAGCGACGTGGCGCGCCACGTCGAGACGGCGGCGCGCGAGTTGCGCCTGGCCTGTGCGCCACTGGACCGGATGCCGGGCCGCAAGGCCACGTTCGAGGCCATTCCCAATGCCGAGGAGTTCGACACCGCGCTGGCGGTGCTGCGCGAAGCCATCGACGTCGCCACCAACGCGCTGGGCTCGGTCGCCGAGCGGCATCCCGACCTGGTGGCGGCCGCGCGCAGCGGCGCCGAGATCGCGGTGCGCCTGAAACGCTGGGCCACGCCCGGGCGCGATGCGGGGGGCTCCGGTTTCGATGATGAAGGCTGGGGCCGCGACGACCAGGCGCCCGCGCCCGTGGCGGCGCTGGCGGACGGCCTGTCCACGCCGACGGCCATTCTCGAAGGCGCGGCGGCGGCAGGTGAATGGACTGGCCCGGCGGTGCGCTGGGTCGAGCATGGCCAGCATCACGTGCGGCTGCATTCCGCGCCGCTGTCGGTGGCGCAGGCTTTTTCCAAATACCGCAAGCCCGGGCAGGCCTGGATCATGACCTCGGCCACGCTGTCGGTGAACGGCGAGTTCACCCACTTCACCAGCCAGCTGGGGCTGGAGCGAGCGCGCACCGGCAAGTGGGAATCGCCTTTCGACTATCCCGAGCAGGCGCTGCTGTTCGTGCCGCGTGGCATGCCTGAACCGCAGTCGCCGCAGTTCCTCGACCGTTTCGTGCAGACGTTGCTGCCGTTGCTGCAAGCCAGCCCGGGCGGCACGCTGGTGCTGTGCACCACCTTGCGCGCGGTCGACAAGGTCGCCAACCTGTTGGCCGACGCTTTCGACGATGCCGGCCACGATTGGCCGTTGCTCAAGCAGGGCGAGGGCACCCGCCGCGATCTGTTGGACAGGTTCTGCAAGCTGACCCATCCGGTGCTGGTCGGCAGCGCCAGTTTCTGGGAAGGCATCGACCTGCCGGGCGACGTGCTGACGCTGGTGGCGATCGACAAGCTGCCGTTCGCGCCGCCGGACGACCCGGTGATCGAGGCGCGGCTGCGGGCCTGCCGCGCCCACGGCGGCAATCCCTTCTCGGAATACCAATTGCCCGAGGCGGCCATCTCGCTCAAGCAGGGGGCCGGCCGCCTGATTCGGACGGAATCCGACTGGGGGGTGTTGATGGTGGGCGATGCCCGACTGGTCGAGAAGCCCTACGGCAAGCGACTGTGGCGCGGCCTGCCGCCCTTCGCGCGGACGCGCGAACTGGAGGAAGTGCTGGCCTTCTACCGGCGCAAGCAGGAATAGGACCACAAGAGGACGACACGGACCCAAAAAAAAGCCCTTCGACGAATCGAAGGGCTTTTTCCCATGCGGCGGTGTTCAGTTCAGTTGAACGGATTCCACCAGCTCTTGTCAGCCTTCAGGCCCTTGTCCTTGAACGTGCTGTTGGGGAAGTTCTTGTCGAACACGCGCTGCGAGTCGTTCTTGAGTTCGGTCATGCCGAGCTTGTCGTAGGACTGCACCATCAGGTAGAGCGCTTCTTCGGTGGCGGGGGCGCCCTCGAAGTCGGTGATGACGGTCTGCGCGCGGTTCGCCGCGGCGATGTAGGCGCCGCGCTCGTAGTAGTAGCGGGCCACGTGGACTTCGTTCATGGCGATGGTGTTGACCAGCCACGCAACGCGCTTTTCGGCGTCCGGGGTGTACTTGCTTTCCGGGTAGCGCTTGATCAGGTCGTTGAACGCGTCGTAGGAAGCGCGCAGGCCCTTCGGGTCGCGCTCGGCCGGATCCTGGCCGGTGATGCTGCTCATGAAGGCGCTGGCGGGCGTGAAGTTGATCAGGCCTTTCAGATACAGCGCGTAGTCGGTGCCGGGGTGGTTCGGGTAGAGCTGCTGGAAGCGGTCGATCGCGGCCAGGGCCTGTTCGTTTTCACCGTCCTTCCAGTTGACGTAGGCCAGTTCAAGCAGGGCCTGCTGGGCGTAGACGCCGAACGGGTAGCGGCTTTCGATGGCGGTCAGTCGCTCGCGAGCTTCCTTCCAGCCGCCCGACGAGATTTCGGCCTTGGCGTCGGCGTAGAGCTGTTCAGCGCTCCAGTTGGTGGTCTTGTCGTACTTGCTGTTGGTCGAACCGCAACCGGCGATCGCGATGACGGCAAATAGCGCGATAACCACGCGCAAAACCGACCCGCTTCGGGAGGCGGGGTTCAAGGGAGCTGCGGAGTGGTGAATCACGAGAATCGTATCCTTGGTGTTAGCATGGCAGGCTGATTATATGATTTGTCTCCATGTCTGATACAGCCACCCCCGCAGATCTCGTTTCCGACGATGAACTCCTGGGCTTTCCCGGCGAATCCTCCGGTGAAAACCAGCGGGGCGAGCCGCAACTTGTAACGGTGCCGTCGGGCACGCGCGCCGATAGGCTCGACAAGGTGCTGGCGGGGTTGTTGCCGGATCATTCCCGCAGCCGCCTGCAAGGCTGGATCGAGGCTGGCAACGTACAGGTGAATGGCGCGCCTGGCAAGGTCCGCCAGACCGTCGGCCCGGGCGACGAGATCGCCGTCTGGGCCCAGCCCGCGCCGGAAGCCCTGGCGTTCGCGCCGGAGGCGATCGATTTTCCCGTGGTGGATGAAAGCCCCGACTGGATCGTGGTGAACAAACCGGCCGGCCTGGTGGTGCACCCTGGCGCCGGCAACTGGAGCGGCACGCTGCTCAACGGCCTGCTGCACCGGTATCCGGAACTGGCCCAGGTGGCGCGCGCCGGCATCGTTCACCGGCTGGACAAGGATACGTCCGGCCTGATGGTGGTGGCGCGCAACGAAATCGCCCAGACGCACCTGGTGCGCCAGCTGCAGGCGCGCAGCATGGGCCGCGAGTACGTGGCGCTGGCGCATGGCTGGCTGGCCGCCGCCGGCAAGGTCGACCGCCCGATCGGGCGCGATCCGCGGGTGCCGGTGCGCATGAGCGTCGAGCGGCCGGTGGCGCCCAAGCCGGCCGTCACCCACTACGCGCCCGCGCGACGCGGCCAGATCGATCCCGGCGGCCGCGCCACCGAAGTGGTCTGTCGCCTGGAGACCGGCCGCACCCACCAGATCCGCGTGCACCTGGCCAGCCTCGGCCATCCGCTGCTGGCGGATACGATCTACGGTGGCAAGAACATCGCGGGCGCGCAGCGGCAGATGCTGCATGCCCGCGCCCTGCATTTCGACGATCCGGGCGGGCGTGGCGAGGTCCAGTTCGCCGCCCCCGTGCCGGCGGACATGACCCTGGTCCAGGAAGCGATCGCATGGAACGCGTGATTGAAGGCTTGCCCGTCGTGACCGGCCCCGCCTGGGCCGGCGTCAACTATTTCTGCACCACCCGGGCCGGCGGCGTGGGCGTTGCCCCGCATGACACCCTCAACCTGGGGCGCCGTGCCGGCGATGATCCCGACACCGTGGCAGAGAACCGCCGCCGCTTGCGGGCCGCGCTGCCGGCCGAACCCTTATGGCTGCGCCAGGTGCATGGCAGCGAGGTGGTCGATGCCGACGCGGCCGGCCTGCCCGACGAAC
>NZ_QHHO01000046.1:545868-567468 GCF_003184165.1 Achromobacter sp. RW408 | reverse complement strand
GCGCCGGCGGCGCCGCCGGCGCGGTGGACTACCTGAGCGTCAATACGCGCAAGTCGCCGGACAACCGCCAGTACCTGGCCCGCTATGGCCTGACCTGGACCGCCGGCAACAGTCTGGCGCACGGCACGTTCACGCTGGCCAACGCTTCGGATCGCTTCACGGTCGGTGCGGCGCTGGCCGACCAGGCCGCCAACGCGGCGAGCGGCTGGAACGGCAGGACGCTGACCAAGGCCGGCGCCGGCACGCTGGCGCTGGGCGGCGCCAACACCTACAGCGGCGGCACGCGCATCACGGGCGGCACGCTGGAGGTCGAGCGCGACGCCAATCTCGGCGCGGCCGCCGGCGGCCTGGCGCTCGAGGGCGGCGGCATGCTGGCGACCACGGCGTCGTTCGACACGGCGCGCGCCATCACCGTGACGCAGTCGGGCGGTTTTGACGTGGCCGCCAACACCACGCTGGGCCTGACCGGTTTGTTGGCGGGCAGCGGCGACCTGATCAAGGCCGGCGAGGGCGTCCTCGACCTGAAGGGCGACAGTTCCGGCTTCAGCGGGCGCACGCTCGTCAACGGCGGCCGGGTGGCGGTCAACGGCCGGCTGGGCGGTTCGTTCACGGTGGCCGATGGCGGCGTGCTGGGGGGCAATGGCACCCTCGGCGCGGGCGCCGGGTCGACCATCACCGTGGCCGCCGGGGGCGCGCTGTCGCCCGGCAATTCGATCGGCATGCTCACCATCGATGGCGACCTGGTGGTGCAGCCGGGCGGGCGCTACCTGGTCGAGGCCGACCCCGCGGGCAGCAGCGCGGACCGCGTCCACGTCACCGGCAACGCCACGCTCAATGGCGGTTCGGTGGTGCACATCGGCGCCAACGGCAACTATGGCCTGCGCGCCAGCTACACGATCATGGAGGTGGACGGCGCGCTGTCCGGCCGCTTCGATAACGTGTCGTCCGACTTCGCTTTCCTCACGCCCAGCCTGGCGTATGACTACGGCGCGGGCCGCGTGTCGCTGAACCTGTCGCGCAACGAGACCCGCATGGCGTCAAAGGGCGCGACGCGCAACCAGCGCGCCACGGCCACGGCCATCGACAGCATCGGCCTGGCCGGCGGACACGGGCTCTATGACGCCATCGTGCGCCTGCCGGACGATGCGGGCGCGTTGCAAGCCGGCTTCGATCAGTTGTCCGGCGAGATGCACGCCTCGGCCAAGACCGTGCTGCTGCAGGACAGCCGCTATCTGCGCGACGCCATGAGCGACCGCCTGCGCGCGGCGGCGGGCGCGGCCGGCGCGCGATCCGCGCCGTTGCTGGCCGCGCTAGGCGGCGCCGCGCCGCTGGCGCCGGCCAGACTCGGCGGGCCCGCCAGCTGGATCCAGGGCATGGGCAACTGGAGCCGGATCGATGGCGACGGCAATGCCGCGGGTGTCAAGAGTTCGACCGGCGGCTTCCTGATGGGGGTCGATGCGCCGGTTGCCGACGCCTGGCGGCTCGGCCTGATGGCCGGCTACAGCCGCAGCGATTTCGACGCCAACGATCGCGCCTCGTCCGGGCACAGCGACAACTACCACCTGGGCGCCTACGGCGGCGGCCAATGGGGCGCGCTGGGCCTGCGTGGCGGCCTGGCGTACAGCTGGCACGACATCGCCACGCGCCGCTCGGTCGCCATGCCCGGCTTCGCCGACCGCCTCAAGGCCGGCTACGACGGCCGCACCGCGCAGGCCTTCATCGACCTGGGGTACCGCATCGAGACGGCGGCCGTGGCGCTCGAACCGTTCGCCAACCTGGCCTATGTCAACCTGCGCACCGACGGCTATCGAGAAAGCGGCGGCGCCGCCGCGCTGCACGCCAGCGGCCAGACCACCGAGACCACCTTCACCACGCTGGGCCTGCGGGCCGCGTCCGGTTTCGAACTGGGTCCCGCGCAGGCCATGGCGCGCGGTTCGCTCGGCTGGCGCCACGCGCTGGGCGACATCAAGCCGGTGGCGACGCAGGCTTTCTCGGCCGGCGACGCGTTCACGGTGGCGGGCGTGGCCATCGCCCGTGACAGCGCGGTGATCGAGGCGGGCCTGGATCTGCAGGTCACGCCCAGGACCGTCCTTGGCCTGGCCTACCAGGGGCAGCTTGCCGGCGCGGCGCGGGACCATGGCGTGCGGGCCAATCTCGCGATCCGCTTCTGACGCTTGCCGCGCGGGCGGGTCGCGGCGTGCCGGCCGCCTCTCATCCGTCGCCTCCCACCCGTCGCCTCTGGCCCGCGCCCTTGCGGCGTTCCCACGCGGGCAAAAAAAACCGCCCGTTGCCGGGCGGCGCAAAGGAACGTTCTTGGCGTGCGCGCGCAATGCTTCAGAGAATGCGTTTGCGCGCCTGGGTGATGAGGATTTCGGCCAGCACCACCACCACGAAGATGGCGACCAGCACCAGCGCCACGCGGTCCCACTGGAACAGGTTGAGAGCGGTGTCCAGCGCCATGCCGATGCCGCCGGCGCCGACCAGGCCGAGCACCGCCGATTCGCGCACGTTGATGTCCCAGCGCAGCAGCACGATGGACCAGAACGCCGGACGGATCTGCGGCCAGTAGGCGTACCAGATCACCGATGCCTTGCTGGCGCCGGTGGCGGTGACCGCCTCGATCGGGCCGCGCTGCGCTTCTTCGATGGCTTCGCCTACCAGCTTGCCGACGAAGCCGATGGAGCGGAACGCGATGGCCAGCGTGCCGGCCAGCGCGCCGGGGCCGAAGATGGCGATGAACAGCAGCGCCCACACCAGCGAATTGACCGAGCGGCTTGACACCAGGATCAGGCGCGCGAGCATGTTGATGGTCTTGCTGGGCGTGAGGTTGTTGGCCGCCAGCAGGCCCACCGGCACCGCCATGATCACCGACAGGATGGTGCCGAGCGTGGCGATGTGCAGGGTCTCGATCAGCGCGTCGTGCACGCCGCCGCGATAGTGGGCCCAGTCCACCGGCCACATGCGCTGGAACAGGTCGGCCATCTGCTCGGGCGCGTCGTACAGGAACTCCGGAATCACTTCGACGCCGCGGATGGCCTGCACGATGGCGGCGACCAGCAGCAGGTAGAGAGCGAAGCGCAGCAGCCGCTGGCCCAGGCTGTAGCGGTGCCAGACGCGCGGCGCGTGGTTGGCGGGCAAGGTGGGGGCGTGCGTGTTCATTGGTCCGCCTCCGCCTTGCGCGCGGCCTGGTAGGCCGCCTTCGACGCGCTCGAGCCAATGCCGCGCGCGCCGGCGAAGCGGCCCTGCAGGATGCGGTCAAAGCCCAGGTTGTCCAGGAACACGGCGCGCACGAAGCCCGCCAGGATCTCGCCCAGCATGATGATGGCGATGAGCGTCAGCAGGATGGCGCTGACGAAGTCGTAGTCGAAGCGCTGGAAGGCCGAGAACAGCGTGCCGCCCACGCCGCCGGCGCCGACGATGCCGACCATGGTGGAGTTGCGCAGGTTCGAGTCGAACTGGTAGGTGGCAAAGCCGATGAAGCGTGCGAACACCTGCGGCAGCACGCCGAAGGCCAGCACGTTGGCGAACGAGGCGCCGGTGGCGCGCACCGCCTCGACCTGCTTGAGCGAGATTTCCTCGATGGCTTCGGTGAACAGCTTGCCGATGAAGCCGATCGAGGCCACCGTCAGCGCCAGGATGCCGGCCAGCGCGCCAAAGCCAACGGCCTTGACGAACAGGATCGCGACGATCACCGGATGCAGCGCGCGGCACAGCGCGACGATCGAGCGGGCCGGCCACGAGACCCAGGCCGGCATCAGGTTGCGCGCGCCCAAGAGGCCCACGGGCAGCGCGAACAGGATGCCCAGCACCGAGGCCAGCACCGCGATCTCCAGGCTTTCGGCGATGCCCTTCCACAGCGTGGCGGGCTTCTCGAAATTGGGCGGGAACATGCGCGCCAGGAAGGTCGACGCATGGCCCATGCCGCTTTCGAAGCGGGCCCAGCTGAAGTCCAGCTGCGCGGCCGCGTAGATTGTGTACAGCACCAGCAGCAGCACGCCGGCCTTGGCGCGGCCGGACAGCGCGAAGGGACGCGGGTGGGACGGACGAGGAGTCATTACGCCAGCCAAGACTCGCCTCCGTAGATGGTCTTGAGCATGTTGGCGTCCAGGCCATGGCCGTCGCCGTCATAGACCACGTGGCCGCCCGACATGCCGACGATGCGGCCGGCGTAGCGTCGCGCCAGCTCCACGTCGTGGATGTTGACGATGACGGGGATGCCGCTGGCGTCGCCCTGCGCCGCCAGCAGCTCCATGATCTCGACCGAGGTCTTGGGGTCGAGCGACGAGGTCGGCTCATCGGCCAGCAGCAACTGCGGACGCTGCATCAGCGCGCGGGCGATGCCCACGCGCTGGCGCTGGCCGCCCGACAGGGCGTCGGCGCGCTGGTCGGCGAAGCCCGCCAGGCCGACGGTATCGAGCAGCTGGTAGGCGTGCTCGATGTCGTCGGCCTCGAAGCGGCGGGTCCAGGCCTTGAAGGCGCCGGTGTAGCCCAGCCGTCCGGTCAGCAGGTTTTCCATCACGGTCAGGCGTTCGACCAGGTTGTATTCCTGGAACACCATGCCGATGCGCCGGCGCGCGCGCCGCAGCGACGCGCCACGCACCCGGGCCAGGTCGACCGCGCCGTCGCCGGCTTCGAGCACGATCTCGCCGCGGGTCGGCTCGATCAGCCGGTTGATGCAGCGCAGGAGCGTGCTCTTGCCGGTGCCTGACGGGCCGATGATGGCCGTCAGGCCGCGTCCCGCGATCTGCAGGTCGATGCCGTTCAATACCGGCCGGCCGGCCCGGTATTCCTTGACCAGGCCGGAAATGCGTAGCGACGTCGTCATGCTGATTACTTCTTGCTCTTGGCGGATTCGCGGTCGTACGCGGCGCGGTTGAAGCTCTCGCCGCCGGATTCGGCGACCTGGCGCACGATGGCCCAGTCCTTCTGGTAGGTCACCGGGTAGAAGCGGTCAGCGCCGTCGAAGGCCTTGGACATCTCGGCCGGGAAGCGGTAGTCGTAGAAGCACTTGAGCATCTGGTCGCGGAACTTCGGCTCCAGGTCGTGCGCGTAGGCGAACGACGAGGTCGGGAATTTCTCGCTCTTGTAGATGACGCGGAAATCGGCTTCCTTGACCTGGCCGCGCTCGATCATGCGCTTGAACACGTCCGAGGCCACGGCGGCGGCGTCGTAGTCACCCGAGTTCACGCCCATGACGGACTGGTCGTGCTTGCCCGAGAACACCACCTTGTAGTCCTTGTCGGGCGTCAGGCCTTCCTTGGGGAACAGCGCCACGGGCGCCATGTGGCCGGAGTTCGACGACGGCGCGGTGTGCGCCAGCTTCTTGCCCTTGAGGTCGGTGAGCTTCTGGTACGGGCTGTCTTTCTTGACGATGACGATCAGGTTGTAGCCCTGGAAGCCATCGGCGTAGCCCTTGACGGCGAACGGCACCGCGCCGGCGATGTTCACGGCGAAGGCGGTGGGGCCGGTGGAGAAGCCGCCCACGTGCAGGCGGCCCGAGCGCATGGCCTCGATTTCGGCGGCGTTGCTCTGCACCTGGTAGAACACCACGCGCTTGCCGGTGCATTCGGACAGGTGCTTGGTGAACGGCTTGAAGATGTCTTCATACACCGCGGGGTCTTCCACCGGGGTGTAGGTGAACACCAGCGTCGACGGCGTCTTGAGCTTGGCCGGATCGGTGGGCGTGTCGGCCACCAGGTCCTTGTTGGCGTCGCAGTAGTTCTGGTCCAGGTCGCCCCGGTTCGAGCAGGTGTCGGCGGCGTGGGCGGCGGATGCCCCGAACGCGAGCGCGGCCAGCGAGGCCGCTTGCAGTAGACGCAAGGCGCGCATCGTATGTCTCCTGTTATAGGTTTGAATATGACTGGTAACTGAATTCAAACATACAAGCGCGGGAGGCACACTCGGGAAAGTCCCTGTGTTTCTTTTCGGGTTTTGTTCGTTTTGTTCGCTTTGAGTTCGTTTTTGCGCGAACAGCGCGGCGGCCACGCGAGCGGATCGGGGGATCCGTCGCGCGGCTTGCGGGTCAGGCGAGAGGAGGGAAGGTCAGGCGCGGTAGCCCAGCTTGCGCGAGATCTCGTGGGCGCAGGCCAGCAGCGGGCGGGCGATGGCGCCGTCCCAGGATACGTCGAACAGGCCGGTGGGGCCCAGGCTGGTCAGCGCCAGCACGATGTTGCCGGTGTTGTCGAAGACCGGCACCGACAGGGCGTCCACGCCCGGCAGCGGGTTGCCCAGGGCGCGGGCCATGCCGTGCACGCGGATGTCGGCCAGTTGCGCCTCGATGTTGGCGCGGCTGACCTTGCGCGGCGGCGACACGCTGGAGATCACCGCCGTATCGCCTTCCTCGCGGGCGATGTAGTGCTCGCTGACCTTGGGCGGCAGCCAGGCCGCGAACACCAGGCCGGTGGCGGTGTGCAGCATCGACATCACGGTGCCCTTGCGCATGTTCACGTGCACCGGGTAGCTGGCCTCGGTCATGTGGATCATGGTGGGGCCGTGCGAGCCCAGCACCGCGATCCCCAGCGTGTGGCCGATCTCGGATTGCAGCTTGGCGATCTCGGGCATGGCGATGCGCACCGGATCCAGCCGTTGCAGGCTGACCAGGCCCATCTGCAGCGCGAACGGCCCCAGCTCGTACTGGCCGGTGATGCTGTCCTGCTGCACCAGGCCGACCCGGATGAAGCTGACCAGGTAGGGGTGGGCCTTGGCCGAGGTCATGCCGGCGCCGGCGGCCAGGTCGCGCAGGGTCAGCGGCTTGGCGGCGTCGACCAGGGCGGCCAGCAGCGGCACGCCGACCTCGATGGACTGGATGCTGCGGCGGCCGTCGTTGGCGGCGGGGGCGGAAGGTTTGGCGGTGGCCACGGTGCGTGCCTCAGGCGGTGACGGCGCGGGCGGCCAGCAGGCGGTCGGCCATCTCGGTGAAGCCGGCGCCGCCATGGAACGCGGCCACGTAGGCGGGGCGGTGCGTCAGACGGTGCAACTGCGACTGGATGTTGGCCACGCCGACCGAGACCGGGAAGTAGGCGAACATGGGCTCGTCGTTGGGCGAGTCGCCGATGAACAGCGTGCTGTCGAGCGCGCCGGCCACGTCCACGCCGAACTCGCGCTGGAACAGGGTGCGCGTCATGGTCAGCTTGTCGTAGTCGCCGAACCAGCCGTTGACGTGGATCGAGCTGACCTTGGCCTGGGCGCCAGCGTCTTCGAAGATGCGCACGATGCGGCCGATATCGGCCTCGGGCAGGGGCGGCACGTCTTCGCAGAAGTCGATGGCCAGGTCGGCCACGCGGTAGTCCTGGTCGCTGGCCACGGCGGCGCCGGGCACCTCGGCCAGCACCCGGTCGCGGATCGCGTCCAGCTGCTTGCGGCTGGCCTGGCGCGAAGCCGCGTCGGTCCAGTAGTGCGTGACCATGCGGCGCGCCTGGCGGTCGTACGCGTAGTAGAACGCGCCGTTCTCGCCGACCACCGCGCGCACCGGCCACATGCGGGCGATGTGGTCGCACCAGCCGGCCGGGCGGCCGGTGATCGGCACCACCTGGATGCCGGCCTGTTCCAGGCGTTCCAGGGCGGCGTAGGCGTCGGCGGGCAGTCGGCCTTCGGTGGTCAGGGTGTCGTCGATGTCGGTGAGCACGACGCGGATCCCCGCCGCGACGGTCAAAGGCATGGCCGCAAGGGCTTGCATGGCGTTTTTCCTTGGTTTTATGGGGTGTTCTCCGGCCGAAAGTTTAACCGGATGGCCCTGTTTGGGCGGGGGCGGCGCGACCCGGTAGGGGATATGGCGCCGGGGGCGGTAAAATCCGGGCTTTCCCGCCTGGTTTGCGTGCCCGCCATGTCCGTCCAGTTGTCCCCGTTGCCCGGCTCCGAGCCGGAATCCTTCGATATTGCCTCGGTCGCCGAGATCATCGCCGAGCTGCGCGCCGGCCGCATCGTCATCCTGGTTGACGAAGAAGACCGCGAAAATGAAGGCGACCTCGTCATGGCCGCCGAATTCGTCACGCCCGAGGCCATCAACTTCATGGTGACCCACGGCCGCGGCCTGGTGTGCCTGACCCTGACCGAAGAACGCTGCCGCCAGCTGGACCTGCCGCTGATGGCGGCCCGCAACGGCACGCGATACGGCACCAATTTCACCCAGTCGATCGAGGCCGCCGAAGGCGTCGAGACCGGCATTTCGGCCGCCGACCGCGCCCGCACCATCCAGGTGGCGGTGGCGCGCGACGCCAAGCCGTCCGACCTGGTCCAGCCCGGCCATATCTTTCCGGTGCGCGCCGTGCCCGGCGGCGTGCTGGTGCGTGCCGGCCACACCGAGGCCGGCTGTGACCTGACCGCCATGGCCGGCCTGACCCCGGCCGCGGTGATCTGCGAAATCCTCAAGCCGGACGGCACCATGGCGCGCCTGCCCGACCTGGTCGAGTTCGCCCGCGAGCACAACCTGAAGATCGGCACCATCGCCGACCTGATCCAATACCGCAGCGAGCACGAATCCATCGTCAAGCGCGTCGGCAAGCGCAGCATGCAGACCGCCTGGGGCACCTTCGAGGCCGTGGCCTACGAAGACGCCGCCACCGGCTCGGCCCACTTGGCGCTGGTGCATGGTACCGTGGCGCCAGAGGTCGAGACCCTGGTGCGCGTGCATGAACCGGCCTCGGTGCTGGACGTGCTGGATACCGGCGCCAGCCCGCACAGCTGGGGCGTGGCGCAGGCCCTGCAGGCCATTTCGCAGGCGCCGGCCGGCGTGCTGGTGCTGATGAACTGCCAGTCCTCCACTGAACACCTGTTCGCCCAGATCGCCGGCTGGAACGACCCCAAGGCCAATGCCAACCCCGCCAACGCCGACCGTTTCGGCCTGCGCACCTACGGCATCGGCGCCCAGATTCTGCGTGACCTGAACGTGGGCCAGATGAAGCTGCTGGCCCGGCCGCGCAAGATGCCCAGCATGGCGGGCTTCTCGCTCACCATTACGGGTTACGATTGCGACCCTCCGAACTCTCCCGCAACACACTGAAGGCCGACACATGAACCCTTACATCCTCACCCCCGACCTGAATGGCGAAGGGCTGCACATCGGCATCGTTCGCGCCCGTTTCAATGAAGAGATCGGCCAGGCCGAACTCGAAGCGTGCCTGAAGGAACTGGCTGAACTCGGCGTGGACGAGCGCGACGTGATGGTCGCCACCGTGCCGGGCGCCCTGGAACTGGGCGTGGCCCTGTCGCACATGGCCGAGACCTTCGAGTTCGACGCCCTCATCGCGCTGGGCGCGGTCATCCGCGGCGAGACCTATCACTTTGAAGTGGTCAGCAATGAAATGGCCACTGCCATCACCCGCATCTCCCTCGAGACCGGCATCCCGGTCGCCAACGGCGTGCTGACCGTGGACACCGACGAGCAGGCACAGGCCCGCGCCGCCGGCAAGGGCCGCGACTGCGCCCAGGTGGCCGTCGAAATGGCCAACCTGGTGGCGGCCCTGGAGCCCGAGGAAGAAGACGAAGACGACGAAGACGAGGACGAAGATTTTGACGACGAAGAAGACGACGACCAGCGCTGATAGCGCGGCGCAAGCCCGCGCCAATGCCCGCAGCGCGCGCCGCCGTGCGCGCGAATTCGCGCTGCAGGGCGTGTACGCGTGGCTGCTGCGCGGCGGCGAAGGCACGCAGGACGCCGGCGAGATCGATGCCCACCTGCGCGACACCGAGGAATTCTCCGAGGCCGACGCGCAGTGGTTCAAGACCTTGCTGCATGGCGTCCTGCGCGAAGCGCCCGCGCTGCGCGAGCGTTTCACGCCCTACGTCGACCGCCCGCTGGCCGAGCTGTCGCCGGTCGAGCACGGCATCCTGCTGATCGGCAGCTTCGAACTGATCCATCATGTCGAAGTGCCGTACAAGGTCGCCATCAACGAGGCCGTGGAACTGGCCAAGTCGTTCGGCGGCACGGATGGCTTCAAGTTCGTCAATGGTGTGCTCGACAAGCTCGCGGCGGACGTGCGCTCGCACGAGATGAAGAAGTAGATACCCCCCCCCGGAGCGCTGCGCGCTTCCCCCCCAGGGGGGCGCCGCTGCGGACCGGCGGAGCCGGATCCGCGCGGCCCGGGTCTGGGGAGGCACATTTTTTTGGATCGGTCTCCTTTCTTTCGGAGCTACCTTTCCGTTCCTTTGGTGCGGGCCTCTCTTTGGCGCGAATCTTCCCTTGGAGCGTGGCTCCGGTGTGGGAGTCAATACCGGCGCATTGCGCCGGACTGCGGAGTTGTCGTGGCGTCCGAATTCGATCTGATCGCGCGCTATTTCACGCGCTCCGCCCCGGCGGGCCTGCTGGGCGTGGGCGATGACTGCGCGTTGTTTCCGGTGCCGCCCGGCGAACAGGTGGCCACCAGCACCGATCTGCTGCTGGAAGGCCGGCATTTCTTTCCCGATGTCGATCCGAAGGCGCTGGGGCACAAGGCCCTGGCGGTGAACCTGTCGGACCTGGCCGCCATGGGCGCGCGGCCCATCGGTTGCGTGCTGGGGCTGGCGTTGCCGCGGCTGGACGAGCCGTGGCTGGCGGTCTTTGCCGACGGGTTCCATGCGCTGGCGGCGGCCCATGGCTGCCCGTTGATCGGCGGCGACACCACCCGCAGCGCCCATGACCTGGCCATCAGCGTGACCGTGTTCGGCGCCGTGCCGGCCGGCGCCGCGTTGCGCCGCGATGGCGCGCGGGCGGACGACGACATCTGGGTGTCCGGCGAACTGGGCGCGGCCGATGTGGCCTATCGCCTGCTCGACGGGCAGTACCCGGCCGACGCGGCGCGGCTGGCCGCGACCCGCGGCGCGCTGGAATGGCCCGAACCGCAGGTGGCGCTGGGGCTGGCGTTGCGGGGCATCGCGCACGCCGCCATCGATATTTCCGACGGTTTGCTGCAGGACCTGGGCCATATCCTTACGGCCAGCCGGGTGGGCGCGGTGCTGCACGAAGACCGCATGCCCGTGGCCGCCGCGCTGGCCGGCATGCCCGCCGACCTGGCGCGCCGCGCCGTGCTGGGCGGCGGCGACGTCTACCAGCTTTGCTTTACCGCGCCGCCCGCCCGCCGCGACGCCGTGCTGGCCGCCGCGCAGGCGGCGGGCGCGCGCGTGACCCGGGTGGGCAGCGTTTCGGCCCGGCCGGGGCTGGCGGTGCTGGATGCCGGCGGGCAAGCGCTGGCCCGGCTGCCCGCCGGCTTCGACCATTTCCCCGCGGCTTGAGGGGGCGCCTGCCTTGCCAGGCGCGCCGCCAAACCCTGGCACAATCGCTGCCACGGGCAGCGCCCGCCAAGACCGCCATTTCCGTTGCCATTTTCCCTGCCATTGACGGGCCCGCATCCATGTCGTCCTTCTCTCCCCGCTCTCCCTCCATGCGCGAACGCTCGCGGGCCGTCTATCCCTCGCTGTCCTGGGTCTGCCGCGATCCGGGCCGACTGATCGCCTTCGGCCTGGGCAGCGGCCTGATCCGGCCCGCCTCGGGCACCTGGGGCACGTTGCTGGCCTGGCTGATCTGGGTCGCGGCCGCGCCGGCCGCGTCCGACCTGGCCATCGGCATCTTCCTGGCGCTGGCCTTCCTGTATGGCTGCTGGGCCTGCGACCGTGTCGGCCGCCAACTCCAGCAACCCGATCATGTCGGAATGGTGTGGGACGAGATGGTGGCGTTCTGGCTGGTGCTGTGGCTGACGCCGGCCGGCTGGTTGTCGCAGGCGCTGGCGTTCGTGCTGTTCCGCACGTTCGACATCGTCAAGCCGCCGCCCATCAAGTTCTTCGATGCCCGCCTGAAGGGCGGTTTCGGGGTAATGTGGGACGATATCGTCGCGGCCGGATACGCCTTGCTGATCATGGCGCTGGTCGTGCGCACAGGAGTCTTGGGATGAACCAGCAACACGAAGGCGGCCGGTCCAATCTGTCGGCCGAACAATTGGCGCAGGCCACCGCTTATGGACTGGCCGAGCGGCTGGGCGACACGCTGCGGCGCCAGGGCCTGGTGCTGGGCACCGCCGAGTCCTGCACCGGCGGCCTGCTGGCCGGCGCCGTGACGGCGGTGGCCGGTTCCAGCGAGTGGTTCGATCGCGGCTTCATCACCTACAGCAACGACGCCAAGGTCGCCGAGCTGGACGTGTCGCCGGATGCGCTGCATCACTTCGGCGCGGTCAGCGAGCCGGTGGCGCTGGAAATGGCCAACGGTGTGCTGCTGGCATCGCCGGCGGCGCAGGTGGCGGTGTCCACCACCGGCATCGCCGGCCCGGGCGGCGCCACGCCGGGCAAGCCGGTGGGCATGGTGTGCTTCGGCTTCGCGCAGCGGGTCGGCGACGGCATCAGCAGCCGCGCCGTCACCCATGTCTTCGGCGGCGATCGCGCGCAGGTGCGCCAGCAGGCGGTTGAATTCGCGCTGCGCGGGGTGCTGGAACTGCTGGGGGCGCCGGTCAACCGGCGTTGAGGAGGACCGCGCGCGCAATGGCGCGGTCCAGGGATACCGCGGGAGCCGCCTGGCCCCGCGAGCGGCGCTCAGCGCACCGCGTTGATCGCGTCGCGCAGGCCGCGCGCGGCCTCGCCCGCGGCCTGGCGCCAGTCATCGCCGCCGCTGGCGTAGATGATGGCGCGCGACGAGTTGATCATCATGCCGCTGCGCGCGGCGTTGGCGCCGGCATTGACGGTGGCGGTGATGTCGCCGCCCTGGGCGCCGATGCCGGGCACCAGCAGCGGCACCGCGTCGCCGATGCGCTGGCGCACCGCGGCCAGCTCGTTCGGGAAGGTCGCGCCCACCACCAGGCCGCATTGGCCGTTGGCATTCCACTTGTCGGCCACCAGCCCCGCCACGTGCAGGTACAGGGGCTCGCCGTTGTCCATCTTGAGGAACTGCAGGTCCGACCCGCCGGGGTTGGAGGTGCGGCACAGCACGATCACGCCGCGGTCGCGCCAGGCCAGGTAGGGCTCGACCGAGTCCAGGCCCATGTACGGGCTGACCGTCAGCGCGTGCGCCTGGTAGCGCTCGTAGGCTTCGCGGGCGTAGTTCTCGGCGGTGGAGCCGATGTCGCCGCGCTTGGCGTCCAGCACGATGGGCAGGTCGGGGTGCTGGTCGCGGATGTGCTGGCACAGCGCTTCGAGCTGGTCTTCGGCGCGGTGCGCGGCGAAGTAGGCGATCTGCGGCTTGAAGCTGCAGGCGTAGGGCGCGGTGGCATCGACGATGTCGCGGCAGAACTGGAAGATCGCGTCCGGCTTGCCCTGCAGTTCACGCGGGAAGCGTTGCGGGTCGGGATCAAGCCCGACTTGCAGGAGCGAGTTGCTGGTGGTCCAGGCGTGTTCGAGTCTTTGGAGGAAATTCATGGGGAGTTCAGTGCAGTTTGACCCGGGGGCGCGTGCGCCGCATGAGCAGGCGCGCCAGGGCCAGGGAGGCGGTGCGTGAGATGCCCAGCACCGCTTTGTGGTGCATCAGGTGCAGGCTCATGTACATCAGGCGCGCCAGTGTACCGCTTACGAACAGTCCCCGTCCGGCCAGCTTGCCCATCAGGCTGCCGACGCCGGCGTCCTGGCCCAGCGAGACCAGCGAGCCGTGGTCTTCGTAGACGTAGGGAGCGGTGGGTTCGGCCGCGCGGCGCAGGCGCGCGGTGAGCTTCTTGCACAGGTAGTCGGCCTGCTGGTGCGCGGCCTGGGCGCGCGCCGGCACGGTGCGGCCGTCGCGCCAGGGCGCGGCGCAGCAGTCGCCCAGCGCCAGGATGTGCGGGTCGGCGGTTTCGAGCCGTTCATTGACCTCGACCTGGCCCAGCTTGTTCAGCGGCAGGTCCAGCTCGGCCAGCAGGGCCGGGCCCTTGATGCCGGCCGCCCACATGCACAGCCGCGCCGGGAATTCGCGGCCGTCGGCGGTCTTGACGGAATCGGTGGAGACTTCCGAGACCCGGCACGCGGTTTCGACGCGGATGCCGAGTTCGGTGAGCCGCGCGGTGGCGGCGGCGGAGATCTTCTCGGGCAGCGCCGACAGGATGCGCGGCGCGCCCTCGACCAGCGTGATCGCCAGGTCGCGCTCGGCGCGGAAATTCGGCAGGCCGTAGGCGCTGACGACGTGGCTGGCTTCGGTCAGTTCGACCGCCAGCTCGACGCCGGTGGCGCCGCCGCCGACGATCACGAGGTCCAGCCGCGCCGACGGATCGCGCACCTTGGCCTGGTCGACCAGCGCCATGGCCTTGAGCATGGTCAGGCGGAACTGCTCGGCGTTCTCGGTGGTGTCCAGCGTGACGGCGTGTTCGGCCGCGCCCGGGGTATTGAAGAAATTGGAGGTGCTGCCCAGCGCCAGCACCAGCGTGTCGTAGGCCAGTTCGCGGCGCGGCAGCACTTCCTGGCCTTGCGCGTCGGCCACGGCGTCGACGCTGATCAGCCGGCGTTCGCGGTCGACACCGATCAACCGGCCCTGGGCGAAGGAAAAGCCGTTCAGGTGCGCCAGCATCAGGTAGGACAGGCCTTCCTGGTGGATGTCCAGTGTGCCGGCCGCCGCTTCGTGCAGCGACGGCTTCCAGATGTGGAACGGCCGGCTGTCGACCAGGGTGATGTGCTGGCGGCCGTGGATGCGGCCGAGCTTGGCCGCCAGTTCGAGGCCGCCGGCACCCCCGCCGACGATGACGATGCGTTCCGAAGGGGCTGGCGTCGAGTTGGGCATCATGGCTCCCAGTATAGAGGCGCGGACCCCGGGGCGGGCAAGCCGGCGCCGGAATTCAGTGCATCACGAACCGGCTCACCGCCACGCCCACCCAGACGGCCACGGTGAACAGCAACAGCAGCATGACGGCCGCGCTGCCCAGGTCCTTGGCCCGTCCCAGCAGGGGATGGGTGTCGACAGACAAGGCGTCGGCCAGCGCTTCGACCGCCGAATTCAGCAGTTCCACCGCCAGCACCAGCACCACGGTGCCGATCAGGAAGAACACCTCGACGGTGGTGCGTCCCAAAAAGAACGCGGCCGGGATCAGCAGCACGGCCAGCGCCAGTTCCTGGCGGAAGGCGGCCTCGTACTTGATGGCGGCCTGCAGGCCCTGCAGCGAGTAGCGCAGCGCATTCAGGATGCGGCGCAGGCCGCCGGTGCTTTTGTAGGGCGAGTGGTGCGGATTGGTCGACATGGGAAGCGTAATAAGGCCGGGTGTGGCGGCTTTTTAACAGATATGGGTTGCCGGCGTGATTCGGCATGAGGCGGGTCAAGGATCCGTGGGTTTTTACTGGTAATACTACGTTACTTTTTGCCTTCGTCACGACCATGCGATACCCTGGCGACGCGCGGCATCACGGCGTCGGCTTCGAGCCCGCCCGCCGTGTGCAATTCCCTACCAACGCGCCTTTCCGCCTGTCCCGGGGCAGATGCATGACGGCGCCATGAGACATTGCGATCCATGCTCGAACGCTTGAATACGGAGTCCTTGCCACGCCTGCCCGCGGACGTGGAGAAACCCGCCTATGACCGCAGCCGGCTGACGCCGGGCATCGTGCATCTGGGGCTGGGCGCCTTTCACCGCGCGCACCAGGCGCTGGCCACGGACCTGGCCATGGCCGCCAGCCAGGACCTGACCTGGGGCATTCTCGGCGTGTCGCTGCGCAGCCCCGCCACGCGCGACGCGCTGGCGCCGCAGGACGGCCTCTACACCCTGGCGCTGCGTGACAGCGGCCCGGATGGCGCGGCGCGCGAGCAACTGCGCGTGGTCGGCGCGGTGCAGCGCGTGATGGTCGCCGAGGAAGACCCCCACGCGGTGCTCGAACGCATCGCCTATCCGCAGACGCGCATCGTCAGCCTGACCATCACCGAGAAGGGCTATTGCCACGACCCGGCCACCGGCCACCTGCGCTGGGACGATCCGGACATCCTGCACGATCTGGACAATCCGATCCGTCCGCGCAGCGCCATCGGCCTGCTGGTGCACGGCCTGGCGCTGCGCCGCGAGCGCGGCCTGCCCCCCGTGACGCTGCTGTCCTGCGACAACCTGCAGGCCAACGGCGACACTTTGCGCAGCCTGGTGCTGGCCTTCGCGCTGCGGCTGGACGTGGCCCTGACCAGCTGGATCGACACGCACTGCACCTTCCCCAATTCCATGGTGGACCGCATCGTGCCGGCCACGCGCGACGACGACCGCGCGCGCATCGCGCAGCGGCTGGGCGTGGAGGACGCCTGGCCGGTGATCGGCGAGCCCTACATGAACTGGGTGGTCGAGGATAAATTCGCGGCCGGGCGTCCGGCCTGGGAGGCGGCGGGCGCGACCTTCGTGGCCAACGCCGCGCCCTACGAGCGCCTGAAGCTACGCATGGTCAACGGCCCGCACTCGGTGCTGGCCTACCTGGGCACGTTGCTGGGCGCGGCCACGATGCGCGAGGCCGCGGCGGTGCCGGCGCTGCGTGGCTTCGTCGACGACCTGATGCGCCACGAGATCGCGCCGACGCTCAAGGGCATCCCGGATGCCGGCCTGGAAGGTTATCGGCAGCGATTCCTGGCGCGGGTCGACAACGCGGCGCTGCCGCATCCGACCCGGCAGGTGGCGATGGACGGATCGCAGAAGCTGCCGCCCCGCCTGCTGGCCACGATCCGCGACCGCCTGCGCGGCGGTGACGACATCCGCAGGCTGGCGCTCGCCGTGGCGGCCTGGCTGCACTACCTGCGCGGCGAAGACGAGCACGGCGCGCGCTATCCCATCGAAGATCCGCTGGCCGCGCCGTTGTCCAGGCTGCTGGCGCGCGCCGATGTGGCGGCGCGGGCGGCTGCGCCCAAGCAGGCCGTGTATCGCCGCGCCCTGGTGCTGGCGGGCTATCGGCCGGTGTTCGGCGACCTGGGCGACAAGCCCGTGTTCGTCAACGCGCTGGCCGCGCAGCTGGAAATCCTGCGCGAACACGGGGCGCTGCATGCGCTGGAAGCGGTGGCGCGCGACCCCGCGCCTTCCGGTCCGGCCGATGCCGCGCCAGCGGCGGAGATGGCCGCGGGCGCTGGCGCCGAGGCCGCGCCACGCTCGCGGGAAGCGGCCGGCGTCGGCATGTGAGCCGGCGGCGCGACGGCCCCGGCCGCCGCGCTACACGCCCAGGTATTGCAGCAGGCGCGCTTCGTCGTCGATGAAGGCCTGGGACGTGCCGCTCCAGGCCACCCGGCCTTTCTCGATGATGGCGTGGCGATCGGCCGTGGCCAGCAGCGGCTCCAGGTTCTTGTCGATGCACAGCACCGCCAGCCCGGTGCGCTTGAGGCTTTCCAGCGCCTGCCAGATCTCTTCGCGCACCACCGGCGCCAGCCCCTCGGTGGCCTCGTCCAGGATCAGCAGGCGCGGATTCGTCAGCAGCGCGCGGCCGATGGCCAGCATCTGCTGCTCGCCGCCCGACAGGTGGCTGCCCAGGTGGCGCGCGCGTTCGGCCAGCCGCGGGAACAGCGCGTAGACGCGTTCCAGCGTCCAGGGCTGCGCCAGCCCCTGGCGATTGTGCGCGGTGGCCACCAGGTTCTCGCGCACCGACAGGTTGGGGAACACGTGCCGGCCCTCGGGCACCAGGCCGATGCCGCATTGCGCCACCTTGTAGGCCGGCAGGGCGACGATGTCGCCGCCGTCGAACGTGATGGCGCCGCGGCTGGCGCGGTTCAGGCCCATGATGGCCTTGACCGTGGTCGACTTGCCCATGCCGTTGCGGCCCAGCAGCGTCACGAACTCGCCCGCGGCGATATCCAGGTCGATGCCGAAGAGCGCCTGGCTGGCGCCGTAATGCGCGGTCACGCCGCGCAGCGACAGCAGCGCGCTCATGCCGGCGCTCCCTGCGCGCGGCGGCCGGCGTGGCCGCGTTCGCTGCCCAGATAGCATTCGCGCACCTGCGGGGCGTTGCGGATCTGGTCGGCGTCGCCGCAGGCCAGCGCGCGGCCATACACCAGCACCGTGATGCGGTCGGACAGCGCGAACACCGCCTGCATGTCGTGCTCCACCAGCAGGATGGTGTAGTGCCCGCGCAGCCGTTGCAGCAGGCGCGTCATGGCCTCGGATTCGTGCTGGCTCATGCCGGCCATGGGTTCGTCCAGCAGCAGCAGGGTGGGCTGGCAGGCCAGCACCATGGCCAGCTCCAGTTGCCGCAGCTCGCCATGCGCCAGGGCGGCGGCGGGTGTGTCGGCGCGGCCGTCGAGCCCGGCCTGCGCCAGCGCCTCGCGCGCCGGCTCGCGCAGCGCCGGGGTCGACAGCACCGGCCGCCAGAAGCGGAAGCTGTGGCCGCGCCGCGCCTGCACCGCCATGGCCACGTTCTCCAGGGCGGTGAACGGCTTGAACACCGAGGTGATCTGGTAAGAGCGCGCCAGCCCGCGGCGCACGCGCCGCTCGACCGGCAGGCGCGTCACGTCCTCGCCGTCGAGCAGCACGCGGCCGCCGTCGGGCCGCAGCTCGCCGCTCAACTGGCCGATCAGCGTGGTCTTGCCGGCGCCGTTGGGGCCGATCACGGCATGCAGCTCGCCCGGCCGTACGTCCAGCGACAGGTCGTCGGTGACGGTCAGGCCGCCGTAGCGCTTGACCAGGTGTTCGACGCGCAGCGCGCTCATCGCGGTTCTCCGGTGGGATGGGGCAGGGCGCGCGCGGCGCCCAGGCGCAACGGCTTGTCCGACAGGCCGCCATACAGGCCGCGGCGCGACACCAGCACCACGCCTACGATCAGCAGGCCCATTACCAGCATCCAATGGTCGGTCAGCAGCTTCAGCCCTTCCTCCAGCAGCAGGAAGGCCAGCGCCCCGGCGACCGGGCCGACCACCGTGCCCAGTCCGCCCAGCGCCACCATCACGATCAGTTCGCCGGAGGTGGTCCAGGCCAGGTACGAAGGCGATACGTACAGCGTCAGGTTAGCCAGCAGCACGCCCGCCACGCCGCATACCATCGCCGACAGCACGTAGGCCGCCAGGCGATAGCGCAGCGTGGCGAACCCCAGCGCGCGCATGCGCCGCTCGTTGGCCTGGCAGCCGCGCAGGACCATGCCGAACGGCGCCTGCACCAGGCGGCGCAGCGCGGCCAGCGCCAGCAGCAGCACGCCGAACGCGGTGTAGTACAGCGCCAGCGGCGTATCCAGCCGGAACAGGCCGAAGTCGCTGCCGGCGAACAGCGACATGCCGTCGTCGCCGCCGAAACCTTCCAGCCCGGTGGCCAGGAAATAGAACATCTGCGCGAACGCCAGCGTGATCATGATGAAGGCGATGCCGGACGTGCGCATCACCACGTAGCCGCTCACCAGGCCGACCGCCGCGCAGGCGCCCAATGCGGCCAGCAGGTGCAGCCAGCCGTTCTCGATGCCGTAGTGGTTCAGCACGCCGACCGCATAGGCCCCCAGGCCCAGGTACAGCGCGTGGCCGAAGCTGACCATGCCGCCGTAGCCCAGCAGCAGGTTCAGCGCCAGCGCGGCGATGCCGTACACCAGCACGCGGCCGAATAGCGCCAGCAGGAAGGGTTCGCCCTGCCATTGCGCATACAGCGGCACCAGCGCCAGGAGCAGCAACAGCGCGCCGGCGGCGAACGCGCGGGGAGAGAGTCGAAGCATGTGTTGGCCTCCTTGGGCGCTAGCCGTGCCGCACGGGAAACAGGCCCTGCGGCCGCAGCGCCAGCACCAGCGCCATGACGATGTAGATCAGCATCGAGGCGATCGCCGGCCCGGCCGCGTTGGCGGCGGCCGGCGGCAGCGCGGCGCGCAGCAGGGCGGGCAGCAGCGCCCGGCCCAGCGTGTCCACCAGCCCCACCATCAGCGCCGCCAGGAAGGCGCCGCGCACCGAGCCGATGCCGCCGATGACGATGACCACCAGCGTCAGGATCAGGATCGGTTCGCCCATGCCGGTCTGCGCCGACAGGATCGGCCCGGCCATCAACCCGGCCACGCCGGCCAGCACCGCGCCCAGCACGAACAGCAGCGTGTTCAGGCGCGCGATGTTCACGCCCAGCGCGCCCACCATCATGCGGTCGGTGGAGCCGGCGCGTATCAGCATGCCCAGCCGCGTGCGGTGGATCAGCGCGTAGCAGCCCGCCGCCACCGCCAGCCCCGCCACGATGATGAGAAAGCGGTACAGCGGGTAGGTGACGCCCAGCAGGTCGATGGTGCCCGACAGCCACGACGGCAGGCCCATGCTGAGGGGCGCCGGGCCCCAGATGATGCGGGTCAGCTCGTTGAAGAACAGGATGAAACCGAAGGTGGCGAGCACCTGGTCCAGGTGCTCGCGCGGATACAGCCGCGCCAGCGCGATGCGGTCCAGCAGCAGGCCCAGCAGCGCCATGCCCGCCACCACCGCGGCGGCCGCCAGCAGGAACGAGCCGCTGTGGCGGAACACGGTGGCCGCGATGAAGGCGCCCATCATGTACAGCGAGCCGTGCGCCAGGTTGATGAAGTTCATGATGCCGAACACCAGCGTCAGCCCGGCGGCCAGCAGGAAAAGCAGGATACCCAGTTGCAGGCCGTTCAGGGCCTGCACCAGCAGCAATGTCGCGGACATGGCGCCTTACCTCGTTCTTGCCCGGCAGGCCGGCGTCATTTCATGGCGCACTGGGCGGCGTACTGGTCCGAAACCTTGGACAGGTCGGCGAAGATCGGGCCCTTGTTGACGAAACCGACCTTGCCGTCCGCGCCCGCCGCCACGTCGGCGCGGAAGAAGCCGGCCACCGGGAAATGGTTGGGTTGGTAGCGGAACTCGCCGCGCACCGATGCGAAGTCGGCCGCCTCCAGCGCCTTGCGCAAGGCTTCCTTGTCGTCGGTCTTGCCGCCGGTGCGCTTGAGCGCCGAGCCGATCAGTTGCGCCGCGTCCCACGACTGGGCCGCGTAGCTGGACGGCTCGCGGCCGTACTTCTGGCGGAAGGCGGCGGCGAAGGCCTTGTTGGCGGCGTTGTCCAGGTCCGGCGAATACGGCACGTTGGTGACCGCGCCCAGCGCATCCTTCTGCAGCGCGGGCAGGGTGGCGCCGTCGATGGTGTCGACCGACAGCAGCGGGATCTTGTCGAACAAGCCGGCCTGCCGGTACTGCTTGATGAAGTTCACGCCCATGCCGCCGGGAAAGAACACATAGGCGGCATCGGGCCTGGCATCGGCCAGCGCCGCCAGTTCGACCGAGTAGTCCGGCTGGTTGACCTGGGTGAAGACCTCGTTGACCACCTCGCCCTTGAAGAAGCGCTTGAAGCCGGCCATGGCGTCCTTGCCGGCCTGGTAGTTGGGCGCCAGCAGGTAGACCTTCCTGAAGCCCATCTGGTTGGCCATCTCGCCGCTGCCTTCGTGGCGCTGGGTGTTGTTCCACGAGGTCGAGAAAAAGAACGGCGAACAGTCCTTGCCCGCCAGGTTGGTGGGGCCGGCGTTCGAGCCCACCAGGAACACGCCGGCGCCCGTCACCGGCCGCGCCACCGCCAGCATCACGTTCGAATACACGATGCCGGTGATGATCGGCACCTTGTCGCTCTGCACCAGCTTGCGCGCGGCCTGCACGCCGATCTCGGGCTTGAACTGGTCGTCTTCCTTGATGACCTGCACCGGCACGCCGCCCAGCTTGCCGCCGCCCTGTTCCACGGCCAGCATGAAGCCGTCGAGCTGGTCCTGCCCCAGCACCGAGCCGGGGCCGGTCAACGTGGTCAGCAGGCCGATCTTGACGTCGGCCCAGGCGGCGGCCCCGGGAGCCAGGGCCAC
>NZ_QHHO01000046.1:545037-545858 GCF_003184165.1 Achromobacter sp. RW408 | reverse complement strand
CGGGTTGGGGGCTTCGGGCGGGCAGCCAGGGACCGGCGAAGTCTGGGCGTCAGGGAACGTCTACAGCAATGCCATTCCAGGAAACGGTGGACATGGTGGTGCAACGCCATTCGGCACAGGCGGAGCGGGTGGCGGCCGCTCTGGCCAGCGCCTCACCAACGGCGGCAATGGTGGCACGCCCGCTCCGAATTCCGGTGCCGGCGGCGGCGGGGGCGGGGGCAGCAATGGCCCCACTAACGGGCGAGCCGATGGTGGAAACGGCGCCAATGGACGGATCGAACTGGAGCTGATCGGATGAAGACTTTCGTACAAATCCTGGACGGGCGGGTGCATTGGAAGTTTCAAAGCGCCGAGGTCCCCAACTTCCCGCCCAGCGTCGAGCTGGTCGATGTTACGGAAGTGTCCCCGCAGCCCCGCGAGGGGTGGCTGTATCAGGGCGGGCAGTTTGTTCCGGCCGTTCAGGGCGTCCAGGCCGATCCGGCTTTGCTGGAGGCCCTGCAAGCTGTTCCCGAGGCGGTCCCGGTCTTGGATGTTGCGCCAAATGCCCGAGACGCCACCATGACCGGCCAGGACGCACCGTAGCGGCCCGCCAGGCCTCCCGGATGCTAAAGGGATGCCGTCTCCCCTCCCCAGCCATCAAATAGCCCCAGCGGGGCTATTTTCCTGTCTCAAACGTCGCGCTTTTTCGTCTCAAACGACGCGCCGCGCTACACCGGCGCGCTGCGCCACTTTGAAGGGGGATAGCGTCCGAGTTTGGGCGGGGGCCGGACAAGCGCCCATGCAAAAGGCCCGCAACCAGGTTGCGGGCCTTTCAGTACTGC
>NZ_QHHO01000046.1:415817-545027 GCF_003184165.1 Achromobacter sp. RW408 | reverse complement strand
CGCGCCATCCGCGCCCAAGCCGGCCGGCGAACCGCTGCTGACGCTGTCGCCCAATGCGGCGGCGCGCGTGCCCACCCCCTGCCCCGATCCGCTGCCACCCGGCGCGCGCTGGCGCGAGGTGGACACCGATCCGCAGCCCATCGGCTTCGTGCTGCTGCGCTCGCGCCGCCGCAGCATCGGCTTCGTCATCACCGACGACGGCCTGCGCGTCACGGCGCCCAACTGGGTCACGCTGGCACAGATCGACGACGCGGTGCGCGAGAAATCCCGCTGGATCGTCGCCAAGCTGCGCGAATGGCACACCCGCAAGCAGCAGCTGGCCATGGCGCACACGCGTTGGCAGGCCGGCGGCGAACTGCCTTACCTGGGCAGGCGCATCGTCCTGGGCGTGGGCGGCGACAGCCGCCAGACCCGCCTGTCCGGCGATGCCGAAGCCCCGGCCGACGGCGACACGCTGTGGCTGGCGCTGCCGGCCGACGCCGACCAGGGCCGCATCCGCGACGCCGCCCAGGCCTGGCTGCAACAGCGCGCCGGCGCCTGGTTCGGCGCCCGGCTGGCGCACTTCCTGCAGATCAGCGGCCTGAAGATCCGCCGCTGGCGCCTGTCGTCCGCCGCCACGCGCTGGGGCTCGTGCACCAGCGACGGCAACATCATGCTGAACTGGCGCCTGATCCATTTCGCGCCGGCCATCATCGACTACGTCATCGCGCACGAACTGGCGCACCTGCGCGAAATGAACCACAGCCAGGATTTCTGGCGCGAGGTCGGCCAGATCCTGCCCGATTTCGAGGAAGCCAAGAACGTGCTGCGGCGCCACGACCCGGCCTCGCTGCCGCAATTCTAGGGTCGGTGCGAGACGCTCCCGCAATCGGCCCAGCCCCCACGGAGACAACCCCATGCTTCTGCTGATTCCCGGCCCGGTCACGACCGATGCGCGGGTCAAGGCCGCCATGGCGCAGGACTACGCGCCCTGGGACAACGAATTCCGCGCGCTGTACCGCCAGGTCTGCGCCGACGTGCTGCGCGTGGCCGAGGCCGATGCGGCTGAGCACGTGGCGCTGGCGCTGCCGGGCTGCGGCCATTTCGCGGTGGAAGCCGCCATCCGCACCCTGGTGCCGCCCGGCGGCCGCCTGCTGGTGCCCTCCACCGGCGCCTACGCCGGCCGCCTGCAGAAACTGGCCGCCGAGGCCGGCCGCGTCGCCGTGCCGCTGTACGTGGGCGCGCGCGACCGCGTCGATCCCCTGGCCGTGGCGCAGGCGCTGGAGCAGAACCCGAGCCTGACGCACGTGGCGCTGGTCTACAGCGAGACCGGCAGCGGCATCTGCCATGACGTGCCGGAACTGGCCCGCATCGCCCATTCTCTGGGCCGCCGCGTCATCGTTGACGCGGTCTCGGCGTTCGGCGCATTGCCGCTCGACATGCGCGCCCTGCCCGCCGTGGACGCCGTGGTGCTGACCGCCAACAAATGCCTGGAGGGCTTGCCCGGCGCCGCCTTCGTGGTGGGCCGCCGCGACAGCCTGGAAGCGGCGCGCGGCAACGCCGGCAGCTGGTCGCTGGACCTGGCCGACATCTACCAGCACACCCTGGCGCCCAACGCCGGCCCGCGCTTCACGCCGCCGGCGCCGACACTGGCGGCGCTGGCCGTGGCGCTGGAGCTGTATCATCAGGAAGGCCGCGAAGCCCGCCTGGCGCGCTACACCGCCAACATGCGCGCCCTCTACGACGGCGTGGCCGGCCTGGGGCTCAGCCCCTACCTGCCGCCCGCGCTGCAAGGCCCCATCGTCGTCAACGTGCACGCGCCCGACGCGCCGACCTGGAACCTGCAGCTGTTCGTGGACGCGGTCAAGCAACGTGGCTTCGTGCTCAGCAATTTCACCAACACCGAACCGCCCACTTTCCGGGTCGGTTGCATCGGCGCCTTCGGGCCCGACCAGATGCGGCTTGCGGTCGACGCCATGGGCGGCGCGCTGCAAGACCTCGGCATAACCGGGGAACCCCACGTGCAGGGTTTCCCGCCACCTCTCATCGCTTAAGGAATTCCACCATGCGTATGCTCCACACCATGCTGCGAGTCGGCAACCTCGACAAGTCCATCGACTTCTACACCAACGTGCTCGGCATGCGCGTCCTGCGCCGCAACGACTACCCCGATGGCAAGTTCACGCTGGCGTTCGTCGGCTACCAGGATGAATCCGAAGGCGCCGTGATCGAGCTGACCCACAACTGGGACACCGACAAGTACGACCTGGGCACCGGCTACGGCCACATCGCCCTGGAAGTCGACAACGCCTACGAAGCCTGTGACAAGGTCAAGGAACGCGGCGGCAAGGTCACCCGCGAGGCCGGCCCGATGAAGCACGGCACCACCGTGATCGCCTTCGTCGAGGACCCGGACGGCTACAAGATCGAATTCATCCAGAAAAAAGGACGAGTGGACTGAACCCCACCCGCCATCGCCATGATCCACTCCATCCTCAAAATGGGCGATCCCCGGCTGCTGCGCGTCGCGCCGCCGGTCGAGCGCTTCGATACCCCCGAGCTGCACGCCCTGATCGAAGACATGTTCGAGACCATGGCGGCGGCGCAAGGGGTGGGCCTGGCCGCGCCGCAGATCGGCGTGGACCTGCAACTGGTCATCTTCGGCTTTGACCGCAACGAGCGCTATCCCGACGCGCCGGCGGTGCCGCAGACCATCCTGTGCAACCCGGTCATCACGCCGCTGTCCGACGACATGGAAGACGGCTGGGAAGGCTGCCTGTCGGTGCCGGGGCTGCGCGGCCTGGTGCCGCGCTACCGTCGCATCCGCTACCAGGGCAAGGATCCCTACGGCCGTGACATCGACCGCGAGGCCGAGGGCTTCCACGCCCGCGTGGTGCAGCACGAATGCGACCACCTGATCGGCCGGCTCTATCCTTCCCGGATCCAGGATTTCTCGAAATTCGGCTTCACCGAAATCCTGTTCCCCGGCATGGACCCGAATCAGGACGACTGATCGTCCTTCGGGACGGGAGCCGAGCTCGGCTCCTGCCCCGGAGCCAGTTCCTCCGGCGCGAAATCGTCCACCTGCAGCACCCGCGAGACGATCGCCTCGGCCTCCTCCAACTGCGCCGCCTGCGTCGCCGTGATGGCGCCGTGCCGGTGCGCCTCGCGCCAATCGCGCACGCCCGACTGCCGCAGCCGGTCACGGATCGGCTGCACCGTATCGACCACGGCGAAGGCGCGGGTCAACAGCGCCAGCGGATCGTCATCGCCCTGGCCACCGCCCGCTGAACGTTGCAGGTCGGCCGCCAGCCGCGCATGGGTGGGCGACGGCTTGAGCAGCAGTTCCGCGCATTCGCGGGTCAGCGCATCGCCCGGACCCCGCGCCAGTCGCAGCGGCAGGATGGCCGCGCGCAGCGCCCAGGCCAACGGCCGGCCAGGCAGGTTCGACAACACCTGGTCCATGCGTTTTTCGATCTCGGCGTAGCCCTGCTCCATGCACCAGCGCACCAGCGGCAGGTCGTCGTGCTTGCGCCCTTCGTCCTCCCAGCGCTTGAGCACCGCCGACAGCAGATACAGTTCGGCCAGGATGTCGCCCAACCGAGCCGAGAGCAGCTCGCGGCGCTTGAGACCGCCGCCCAGCCGCGCCAGCGCGGCGTCGGCCAGCAGCGCGAAGCCGGCCGCATAGCGTCCCAGCCGGCGGTAGTGGCCGGCGGTGGGGCCGGACACCGGTGACGGCGCCAGCAGGCCGCCGGTCCAGGCGCGGCCGATGGCGCGCAGCGTGTTCATGCCGGTGTGGCGCAGGTGGCGCCAGAACACGTCGTGGAACACCTCCATGCCGCGCTCTTCGTCGGGATTGCCCAGCGCCAGGATCTCCGGCATCAGGTAGGGGTGGGCGCGGATCGCGCCCTGGCCGAAGATGATCAGGTTGCGCGTCAGGATGTTGGCGCCCTCGACCGTGATGGCGATGGGCACCGCCCGGTACAGCGCGCCCAGGTAGTTGCTGGGACCGTCGATCACCGCCCGGCCGGCATGCACATCCATGGCGTCGTTGACCGATATCCGCATGCGCTCGGTGGCGTGGTATTTCATGATGCCGGACACCACCGCAGGCTTCACGCCCTGGTTCAGCGCCGCGCAGGTCAGGCGCCGAGCCGCTTCCACCAGGTACGCGTTGCCCGCCAGGCTGGCGAGCTTTTCCTGCACGCCCTCGAACTTGCCGACCGGGATGCCGAACTGTTCCCGCACCCGCGCGTACATGCCGGTGGCGTGCGCGCTCATCACGCACGCCGCCGCCGACAGCGACGGCAAGGAAATGCCGCGCCCCGCCGCCAGCGCGCTCATCAGCATCTGCCAGCCATGGCCGGCGCGCTCGACGCCGCCGATCAGCGCGTCCAGCGGCACGAACACGTCGCGGCCGCGGTTGGGGCCGTTCTGGAACACCTGCATCGCCGGCAGGTGGCGGCGGCCGATCTCGACGCCGGGCGCGTCGGTCGGCACCAGCGCCACCGAAATGCCGATGTCGCGCGGACCGCCGCCCAGGATGCCGTCGGGATCCGACATCTTGAACGCCAACCCCAGCACCGTGGCCACCGGCCCCAGCGTGATGTAGCGCTTGTGCCAGTTCAAGCGCACGCCGATCAGCTCGCGGCCGTCCACCACCTGGCGGCAGACCACGCCGGTATCGACCATGGAGGCAGCGTCGGAGCCGGCCTCGGGGCTGGTCAGGCCGAAGCACGGCACCTCGCGGCCGTCGGCCAGGCGCGGCAGCCAGTAGTCGCGCTGGGCTTGCGTGCCGAACTGCATCAACAGTTCGCCCGGCCCGAGCGAGTTGGGCACCATGACCGTGACGCCGGCGGTGATCGAATAGGCGGAGATGCGCCGCACCACCTCGGAATGGGCGTAGGGCGAGAAGCCCAGGCCGCCGTGGCGCTTGGGAATGATCATGCCGAAGAAGCGCTGCGCCTTCAGGAAACTCCAGACTTCCGGCGGCAGGTCGCGCCGGTGCCAGGTGATATCCCATTCGTCCAGCATGGCGCACAGCTGCGCCACCGGGCCGTCGATGAAGCGTTGCTCATCCGGCGTCAGGGCCGCGGCGGGCACGTCCAGCAGCTTGCGCCAGTCGGGGTTGCCGGTGAACAGGTCGGCCTCCCACCAGGTGTCGCCGGCCTCGATGGCCTCGCGTTCGGTGGCCGACAGCGGCGGCATCGCGTTGCGGGCCCAACGGTACGCGGGTTCGGAGATGCGGCGCCGGCGCCATGCGTTGAAATCCATGTGACCCCCTGTCGTTCGATGCCACTGGGCATATCGGGGCAAAGTACCAGAATTGCGCCATCGGGGCCAAACCGCGATGGTCCGACTCTGCGACAATGGGCCTCCCCGCGCTGGTGCGCAATCCAATCGTTATCCGGGCACACACCGCATGCTGAACAAACTCTGGCTGGGCTTCTTCCTGACCGCCGCCGCGGCCGCGCTGTACCGCTGGCTCGCCATCGGCGACCCGGACGTGTTCCGCGCCATGGTCGCCAGCCTGTTCGACATGGCGCGCGTATCCGTCGAGGTGATGGTGCTGCTGTTCGGCACGCTGACGCTGTGGCTGGGGTTCCTGCGCATCGCCGAGGGCGCCGGGCTGGTGGAAAAACTGGCGCGGCTGCTGGGGCCGCTGTTCGCGCGCCTGATGCCCGAGGTGCCGCGCAACCACCCCGCGATCGGCTTGATCACGCTCAACTTCGCCGCCAACGGCCTGGGACTGGACAACGCCGCCACGCCCATCGGCCTGCGCGCCATGCGCGAACTGCAATCGCTCAATCCCAAACCCGACACCGCCAGCAATGCCCAGATCCTGTTCCTGGTGCTCAACGCCTCGTCGCTGACGCTGCTGCCGGTGACGCTGTTCATGTTCCGCGCGCAGCAGGGCGCGCCCGATCCCACTCTGGTGTTCCTGCCGATCTTGCTGGCCACCAGCGCGTCGACGCTGGCGGGTTTCCTGGCGGTAGCGGCGTGCCAGCGCCTGCGGCTGGTCGATCCCGTCGTGATGCTGTGGCTGGGCGGCGCGGCGCTGCTGCTGGGCGGCTTCATGGCGCTGCTGGCCAGCATGTCGGCCAGCGCCATCGCCGCGCTGTCGTCGCTGATGGGCAACCTGGCGCTGTTCGGCATCCTGCTGGCCTTTCTCATCGTCGGCGCCTGCAAGAAGGTGCCGGTGTACGAGGCCTTCATCGAAGGCGCCAAGGAAGGCTTCGACATCGCCAAGAGCCTGCTGCCGTACCTGGTGGCAATGCTGTGCGCGGTCGGCGTGCTGCGGGCCTCGGGCGCGCTGGATTTCCTGCTCGACGGCATCCGCTGGCTGGCCGCCAATGCCGGCTGGGACACGCGCTTCGTCGACGCGCTGCCCACCGCGCTGGTCAAGCCGTTCTCGGGCAGCGCGGCCCGCGCCATGATGCTCGAAACCATGACGCACTTCGGCGTCGATAGCTTCCCCGCGCTGCTGGCGGCGGTGGTGCAAGGCAGCACCGAGACCACCTTCTACGTGCTGGCGGTGTATTTCGGCTCGGTCGGCATCCTGCGCGCGCGCCACGCGGTGGGTTGCGCGCTGGTCGCCGACCTGGCCGGGGTGCTGGCGGCCATCGGCGTGTGCTACTGGTTCTTCGGTTGAACGGCGCCGGCCGCCAGCCACGCTGCCTCGACGGCGCGCCAGGCCTGCCTACAGGCACCGCGCGCCGCGAGACCGCTCAATCCACCAGCAGGATCTTCATGCCGTTGGTGCCGCCGCTGTCGCGGTAGAAGTCGCCCTTGGTCAGGATGACCCAGTCGCCCTCTTTCACCAGATTGCGCTTCTTCAGCTCGTCGATGGCGGCGTTGCTCAGATCAGCCGGCTCGTAGTCCGACGGCGCGAACGGGATGGTGTAGACGCCGCGGAACATGGTCACGCGGTTCTGCGTGACGCTGTGCGGGCTGTAGCAGTAGATCGGCACGCCCGAGCGGATGCGCGACATGATCAGCGGCGTGTGGCCGCTTTCGGTCAGCGCGATGATGGCCTTGACGCCGGGGAAGTGGTTGGCCGCGTACATGGCCGCGAGCGCGATGGTTTCGTCGCAGCGCGTGAAGGTCTCGCCCAGGCGGTGATGCGACTGCGTGCTGGTGGGATGCTTTTCCGCGCCCAGGCAGACGCGCGCCATGGCCTGCACCGTCTCGACCGGATACGAACCCGAGGCGCTCTCGGCCGACAACATTACCGCGTCGGTGTAGTCCAGCACCGCGTTGGCCACGTCCGAGACTTCGGCCCGGGTGGGCATCGG
This sequence comes from Achromobacter sp. RW408, assembly GCF_003184165.1. Taxonomy (NCBI): domain Bacteria; kingdom Pseudomonadati; phylum Pseudomonadota; class Betaproteobacteria; order Burkholderiales; family Alcaligenaceae; genus Achromobacter; species Achromobacter sp. RW408. The sequence continues at coordinate 537,753 of NZ_QHHO01000046.1, read as the reverse complement.
GCTGGAGATCATCGACTCCATCATCTGGGTCGCGGTGATCACCACCTTGTTCAGGGTGCGGGCATGCTGGATGATGCGCTTCTGGATGCCGACCAGTTCGGCGTCGCCCACTTCCACGCCCAGGTCGCCGCGCGCCACCATCACGCCGTCGCTGGCGCGGATCAGCGCGTCCAGCGCCTCGTCGTCGGCCACCGCTTCGGCGCGCTCGATCTTCGCGATGATCCAGGCCTCGCTGCCGGCGGCGCGCAGCAGTTCGCGCGCCTCGTCGATGTCGCTGCCATAGCGCGGGAACGACACCGCCACGTAGTCCAGCTGCATTTCGGCGGCCAGCTTGATGTCGACGCGGTCCTTGTCGGTCAGGCTCGGCGCCGACAGGCCGCCGCCGCGGCGGTTGATGCCCTTGTTGTTGGACAGCGGGCCGCCCACCGTGACGGTGGTGTGGACCTCGTCGCCCGCGACGCTGTCGACCACCAGCACCACGCGGCCGTCATCGAGCAGCAGCTCGTCGCCGACGCGGCAGTCCGTCACCAGCTCGGGATAGTCGATGCCGACGATGCTGGCCGTGCCGGCGTCCTTCGGATGCACCCGCGACAGCGTGAACGGCTGCCCGACCTGCAGCTGCACCAGCTTGTCGGTGAAGCGCGCAATGCGGATCTTGGGGCCCTGCAGATCGCCCATGATGGCGACGAAGCGGCCCTGCCGCGCGGCGCTCTCGCGCACCAGGCGGGCGCGTTCGCGGTGGTCGTCGGCGCTGCCGTGCGAGAAGTTCAGCCGCGCCACGTCCAGGCCGGCCTTGATCATGGCGTCGATGCGTTCCGGCGTCGACGTCGAGGGGCCCAGGGTGGCGACAATTTTGGTGCGGCGCAATACAGGCATGGCGATCCACTCTCACATGAACAACGAAAGCGCTATGGTACGACGGCGGCGGACACGCGGGTATCATGATCGACATCCCGTCCCTCAACGCACCGTGGCCGACCTCGTGAAAATCGTCATCGCACCCGACTCCTTCAAGGAAAGCGTCTCCGCCCCCGACGCGGCCGCGGCCATCGCGCGCGGCGTCAAGGCCGCCTGTCCCGGCGCGCACACGGTCTGCATCCCGATGGCGGACGGCGGCGAAGGCACGGTCGAGGCGGTGCTCGCGGCGGCGGGAGGCCAGGCGCGCCAACGCACGGTCAACGATGCGCTGGGCCACAAGGTCGATGCCGTGTGGGGTTTGCTGGAAGATGGCACCGCCGTCATCGAAATGGCGGCGGCCGCCGGCCTGGAACTGATCGCGCCGTCCAGGCGCGACCCGCTGCGCGCCAGCAGTCACGGCGTGGGCGAATTGATCCTGGCGGCGCTGGACGCCGGCGCCGTGCGCATCATCCTCGGCCTGGGCGGCTCCGCCACCAACGACGGCGGCGCCGGCATGCTGACCGCGCTGGGCCTGCGCCTGCTCGACAAGGACGGCCGCAGCCTGCCTCCCGGCGGCGGCGCGCTGGGCCAGTTGGCCAGCATCGACCCACGCGGCCTCGACTCCCGGTTGGCGAACACGCGCATCATCATCGCATCCGACGTCGACAATCCACTGTGCGGCCCGCAAGGCGCCTCGCATGTCTTTGGCCCGCAGAAGGGGGCCACGCCCGAACAGGTGCAGACGCTGGACGCCATGCTCGGCCACTTTGCCGACATCTGCGCGCGCCAGCTGGGCAGCGACCGCCGCCATGACGCTGGCGCGGGCGCGGCCGGCGGCCTGGGTTTCGCCGCCAAGACCTTCCTGAACGCCGACTTCCGGCCCGGTGTCGAGATCGTCGCCGAGCTGGGCGGGCTGGCCCAGGCCATGGAAGGCGCCACGCTGGCCTTCACCGGCGAGGGCCGCATGGACGCGCAGACCCTGCGCGGCAAGACGCCCGCGGGCGTGGCCCGCATCGCGCAACAAGCCGGCGTGCCGGTGGTGGCGCTGGCCGGCTCGCTGGGCGACGGCTACGAGGCCCTGCATGCAGGCGGCATCAGCGCCGCCTTCAGCCTGGCGCCCGGTCCGATCACCCTGCAACAGGCCCTGGCCGATGCCGAACGCCTGCTGCATGACCGCGCGCGCGACGTCATGCAATTGTGGATGGCGGCGCAGAAACGCATGCTGTAGTGGTCACCGCGTCATGACGAAAAAAAGCCCGCTGATCGCGGGCTTTTGCTTGCCTGTGGCGGCGCGGCATCAACCGCCCTGCAACACGCCGGCCTCGACCAGCGCATCCGACAGGCGGATGTAGCGGTCCACCGAGATATCCTCGGCGCGCGCGGTGGGCGCGATGTCCAGCGCCTCCCAGGGCACCTGCGGCGCCCAGTCGGCCAGCACCCGGCGCAGCATCTTGCGGCGCTGCGAGAAGGCGCGCGCCACCACGGTCTCGAACGCGCGCGCGCTGACCGGGCGCAGGCGCTCGGCCGGCAGCGGCACCATGCGCACGATGGCCGACACCACCTTGGGCGGCGGATCGAACGCCTCCGGCGGCACGTCGAACAGCTTGTGCATGCGATAGCGCGATTGCAGCATCACGGACAGGCGGCTGAAATCGCCGCTGCCGGGCTGCGCGACCATGCGGTCGATCACTTCCCGCTGCAACATGAAATGCTGGTCGCGCACGTGATCGGCCCAGGCCATCAGGTGGAACAGCAGCGGGCTGGAGATGTTGTAAGGCAGGTTGCCGACCACCCGCAGGCCCGCGCCGAACTGCGAGAAATCCACCGTCAGCGCGTCGGCCTCGACCACCGTCAGGCGGCCTTCCTCGAACTGCTTGCGCAGGCGCGCCGCCAGGTCGCGGTCGATCTCGACCGCGGTCAGGTGATCGAGCCGCTCGAGCAAGGGCCGCGTCAGCGCCGACAGGCCGGGGCCGATCTCGACCACGGTATCGCCGCGGGCGGGATTGACCGCCCGCACGATCGACTCGACCACGCTTTCGTCGGTCAGGAAGTTCTGGCCAAAGCGCTTGCGCGCCTGGTGTTGAGACATGAAAAACCCGGGCTGCGATCAGCGGTTGTTCTGGTTGATACGGTCCTGCTTTTCAAGCCGGTTGTCGATGTACGCCTGGGCGCGCAACTGATCCAGCCAGTCTTCGAAAGCGGGTTGGGCGCGGCGCTCGAACAAGGTCTGGCGCGCCTTCATGCGGGCCAGGTCGTCGGTGGCGTCGTGCTGGCGGCGCTCTTCGACCTGGATCAGGTGCCAGCCAAACGGCGTCTGGATGGGCTGGCTGATCTCGCCGGGCTTGAGCGCGTTCATCGCGGCCTCGAAGGGCGGCACGGTCTCGCCGGGGTTGAGCCAGCCCAGGTCGCCGCCCTGCGGCGCGGTCGCGTCCTGCGAATACTGGCGCGCCATGTCGTCGAACTTGGCATCGCCGGCCACCAGGCGCTGGCGCACTTGCTCCAGGCGTTGGCGCGCCTGCTCGTCGCTCATGACCGTCGAGGTCTTGATCAGGATGTGGCGCGCATGCGTCTGCATCACTTCCACCGGGCCTTGCGGCGCCTGGGCCTGCGGCTGCGGACGGGGCTGCGGCGCCGGCGTGGGAACCGGGGCGCGGGCGGTGCGGCTGGGCGCCGGCTGGGCCGTGCCACGATCCATCACCTTGAGGATATGGAAGCCGTTGCCGCTCTGGAGCAGGCCGCTGACCTGGCCCTTCTGCAGATTGGCGATGGCCTTGGCGAACAGGTCGGGCCAACCGTCCAGCGGGCGCACGCCCATGACGCCGCCCTGCAGCGCTTCGGGACCGTCCGAACTGGCGGCGGCCAGGCTGGCGAAGTCGTCGCCGCGCTTGACGCGCGCCAGCAGGTCTTCGGCCTTCTTGCGCAGCGCGGCCAGTTGCTCCGGCGACGAGCCTTCCGGCACCCGCACCAGGATCTGGGCCACGGCATAGAGCATCGGGCCGGCCGGCGCGGCGGCCTGCTCGGGCGCGGCTTCCGGTTGCGGCTGCGGCTGGGCCTGCTGCGGCGCGGCCGCGAAGGCCGGATTGCGGCGCTGGTCCTTCAGGAAGGCGTCGACCTCGGCATCGGAGATGACGATGGTGGAATCCACCGCGCGCTGACGCAGGCGGTCCGACCGGATCTCGTCCATCAACGACTTGCGGTAGCTGTCCCAGGAGACGCCGGATTTCTCGATCTCAGCGCGCAGTTGCGCCACGCTGATCTTGTTGCGACCCGCGATCGTGGTGATGGCCTGATCGACCTGGGCGTCAGTGACGCGGATGCCGAGCCGGTCGGCTTCATGACGTTGCACGCGTTCCATGATCAGGCGCTGCAACACCTGATGCTGCAACGCCTTGTCGTCGGGCACCTGGATGCCACGGGTCTTCAATTCAGCGGCAATGCGCAGCGAGGCGTCGCGTAGTTCACGCAGGGTGATCACGTCTTTGTCGACCACGGCCGCGATGCCGTCGACGAACTGCTCCCCGGCGGGCGCCGGTGCGCTTTTCTGCGTGGCGGCGGGCGCGTTCTTGGTCCCCTTGCCATTCGGCTCCGCCGCATGCGCGGCGGAAAAGGCGGCGCAAACAGCCAGCAACAGCGCATTGCCGGAGAAGCGGCGCAAAGAGTGCAACCTACGCATCATTCATACCTTTCAAATGTGGTCCCGGTCGGCGCGGGCGGGGTGATGCGCGAGTAACCGGGGATACTTCTGTTCAGCAGGTTCATCGGATCGGTTCCCAGGGAACCCAGGCCGGTCAACTCGAGCTGGAAGAACAGTGCCGTATTGGCGTCGGTGGCCGACACGGCGTAGCGCTGGAAGACCATGCGGCCGACCCAGCAGCAGTCGCCCTTGTATTCGAGGCCGGCGATGGCCTGCGTGACACGGGGCGAATCGGTGGTGCCATTGACCGTGCTGGACGGGCCGTCGCGCAAGGAATAGTCGACCCGACCCACACCGTACCAGCGCTTGGTGAACGGCCATTGCACCGCCAGACTGATCTGGTTCTGCCCTTGCGGCTGGTAGAGCACGCCGGGCTGCGGATCGCGCTGATAACGATAGGCCAGCGCCACCGTCGTCAAGCGCTGCGGCGACCAGCGGGCGCTAAGCAGCCCGCGCGACCATTGGTTGTCATAGGGGTTGTACTGCGCGGCCACGTCGGTGGTGAGGGTATCGGTCAACGCCGCGCTGGCGCCGACGAGGAAGTCCGACCGGACATTCTCGCGCGGCGTTTCTCCCGGCAAGGTGACCTTCTGGTCGGCGAAGTACAGGCGCTGCGCCACGGCTACCGAGGCGCGCTCGAAACCGGTCGACGCATCGAGCCAGCGCGTGGTCAGCGCGGCAGTGAGCTGATTGGCGTTGGAAATGCGGTCCCAGCCGCCCGAGTAGATGTTCTCGTCGAAGGCCTGCGAAAAGCTGAAATCGGACAGCGACGTGTCGTAGACCGGAATCTTGGATTGGTCGCGGTACGGCACACGCAGGTAGTACAACCGCGGCTCCAGGGTCTGGATCGAATCCTTGCCGAACAGCGTAGTGTCGCGCTCGAAAATCAGGCCGGCATCCAGCGACATGATGGGCACGGTACGCGACTGCGAGCGCGGGTAGCCGAACGAGGTGCCGGCATTGGCCGTGCCCGAGTTCAAGCCGAGCCAGTCGCCGTGATACCAATCGGTCTGGTACTGGGTGTAATTGACCCCGGCCTTGGGAATCACGAACCAGCCCGGACGGACGATCGGATACGACACCGTCGGGTAGGTCTGCAGCCGGTCGCCGTTGGGACCGTTGCGATTGCCCAGGAACAGTGGCTTGCTGAAGCGCACCGCGGTCGAGGTCCAGTCCACGTCGAAGCCGCCCCAGTCGTAGCGGGCGCCGCGCAGGTACAGCTCGGGCTGCTTGTCATAGGGCGGCGTCAACAGCGCATCCGGATCCTGCAGGGTCTGGTACTTGTAGACCTGCGCATAGGCGCTCCAGTACGTCGAGGACCAGCCCACCCGCGCGCGCTGCGGCAGGTAGGTGGTGGACGCCTGGTTCAAACCCAGCTGCGAAATATCGCGGAAGTAATCGTTGTCCGAGACCTTGGCCACGTCCCAGTCGGCGTAGAAGCCGTTGCCGAGCAATTGCTGGTGACGCCACCAGTACATCCAGCGGTCTTCGCCACTTACGTTGTCATGCGGCAGATAGGCGCCGTAGACACTGCCCGCGTAGCTCGCCCCCAGGTAACGGAATTCCCCCCCCAGTTGCAACCCGCGCTTGGAGAAGTAGCGCGGCTGGAGCGTTGCGTCGTAATTCGGCGCGATGTTCAGGTAGTACGGCAGCGAGAAGTCGAAACCGCCTTTGCTGGTGGTGCCGTAGGTCGGCATCAGGAAACCCGACTTGCGCTCCTTCTTGACCGGGAAGGTCATGTAGGGCGAAGCCAGGATCGGCACGTCCTTGAAGTACAGCACGCCATTGCGCGCCACGCCTTCGTTTTCGTCGAAGTCGATGTCGACCGTGTTGGCCTTGATGTACCACGACGGCGTCTCGCACGAGCAGCCGCTGTAGGTCACCGTGTGCAGCCGCATCTGCGACTTGCTGAAGATGTCGGCTTTGTCGGCCACGGCGAAGCCGCCGGTGGCGCCGAGCCAGAAATTCGGCTTTTCGACTTCGCCCGAATACTTGTCGACGTTGAACTTGGCGTTGGGCCCGGTGACCAGCGTGCCATCGCGCATCATGCGGGCGTTGCCCTGCACGTCGACCTCGCCGGTGTCCTTGCGGTAGTTGATGCGGTCGCCCTTGATCACGCCGTCGATGCGGCGCACCTGCGCCGCGCCGGTCAGGGTCAGGTCGGAGTCCGGATCACCCTCGATGGTGTCCGCTTCCATATAGGCGGGGATGTTGCCGTCCGGCAGGCGGTGCATCCGCAGTCCGGGGGACGTGCGCAGCTCGGGGGCCGCGGTGATCGACGTCGCCGAGGAAGCCGAACCTTGGCTGCCCTGGGCCTGAACGGCCCCGGCGACGCTGATAGCAGATAGGATCAACCACCGAACCTTGCGCACGAGTGAAAACAGCCCTTTTTTACGATGGGGGAACCAGGCAAAGGCGCCCGGGAAGGGCCAATGCTAACGGAAACGAGCCGGTATTATAGAGAAGCCGCGCCAGACGCCCAGCCTTATGTGCGCGCAACCCATTTTTCCGCAATATTGCACTTCTGACACGGATCTTCCTTGAAAAACGATCATGACCCCCGCCTGGAGCAGATCCGCGCCTGGCTGCAGGGCCTGCCCGCCGCGTTGGGACTGGCGGTGGATACCCTGCGCCCCGCCTCCGCCGACGCCAGCTTCCGCCGCTATTTCCGCCTGGACGCCGCCGGTCGTACCCTGATTGTGATGGACGCCCCGCCCCAGCATGAAGATTGCCGCCCCTTCCTGCATGTGGACCAGCTTCTGAGCGACGCCGGCCTGAACGTGCCCGCCGTCATCGAACAGGACCTCGCCCAGGGACTGCTGCTGTTGTCCGACCTGGGCGAGCAGACCTATTACCAGCGCATCCAGGACGGCGTGGACGACGCCAGCCTGCAATCGATGTACCGCGACGCCCTGGCGGCGCTGGTGCGCCTGCAGCAGGCCAGGACCACCGGCCTGGCCCACTACGACAGCGCGCGACTGGCCGATGAACTCAAGCTGTTTCCCGAGTGGTACGTACAGAAGCACCACGGCGCCACGCTCGACGACAAGACCGCCCAGGCCCTGGAAAAGATCTTCGCCCTGCTCTCGGCCAGCAATGGCAACCAGCCCACGGTGCTGGTGCATCGCGACTACCATTCGCCCAACCTGATGGTCTGCGACCAGCCGCAATACGGCCCCAACCCCGGCGTCATCGACTTCCAGGACGCCCTGGCCGGCCCCATCACCTATGACCTGGCGTCGCTGGTGACGGATGCCCGGACCACCTGGGAAGAGCCCCAGCAGCTCGACTGGGCCATCCGCTACTGGGAAATGGCGCGCGCGGCCGGGCTGCCGGTCGACGCCGATTTCGCCGAGTTCCACCGCGCCTACGAATGGATGGGCCTGCAGCGCAACCTGCGCATCCTGGGCGTGTTCGCGCGCCTGAACCACCGCGACGGCAAGGCCCACTACCTGGCCCATATGCCGCGGGTGAACGGCTACGTGCGCCAGGTGGCGCAGCGCTACGGCGTTTTCACGCCCCTGCTGCGCCTGCTGGACAGGCTCGACGACCGCCAGGTCAGCGTCGGATACACCTTCTGATGCGCGCCATGATCCTCGCCGCGGGCCGCGGCGAACGCATGCGTCCGCTGACCGACCGGCTGCCCAAGCCGCTGCTGCCGGTCGGCGGCAAGCCGCTGATCGCCTGGCACCTGGAACGGCTGGCCGCGGCCGGCTTCCGGGACGTTGTCATCAACCACGCCTGGCTCGGCCACGAGATCGAGCGCGCCCTGGCCGACGGCGCCGCCTTCGGCCTGCGGATCCGGTATTCCCCCGAGGCCGCCGCCCTGGAAACCGCCGGCGGCATTGCCCAGGCGCTGCCGCTGCTGGGACCGGATCCGTTCCTCGTCATCAACGGCGACATCTGGTGCGACTGGAACCCGGCCGCCGCCCCCGCCCTGGCAACCGCGCTGCCCACGGGCGGCGCCTGGCTGCTGATGGTCGACAATCCGCCGCAACATCCCCTCGGCGATTTCGCGCTGGACCGCGACGGCCGCGTCCGCGCTGACGGCGAACCCCGTTTGACCTTCTCCGGCATCGGCGTCTACCATCCCATGCTATTCGCGGGCGTGGCCCGCGGCACGGCCGCGCGGCTCGCACCGCTGCTGCGGCAGGCCATGGAGCACGATCACGTCCGCGGCGCGCGCCACACCGGCCGCTGGGTCGACGTCGGCACCCCCCAACGACTGGCAGACCTCGATGCCGAGCTCGGTTCCAGTCCGGTCTGAGGTCCGCTCGATGCCCACATATTTCACAATATCAAGGTGCGCAACCAGGCTTGTCCGCGTACCCATCGCGCCCGGTTAACCGGGTATTCTCTGACGCTTTGGCCAGTGCGCGCGGCGCGCGGCCAGGCACAACACACAGGACGTTTTCTAGGAATGGGGATGTTTGGAAGATCGCAACGGGCCGTATTCAAGCCCTCCGTATACCAACCCGGCCAACGCACGCGCCGCATGCCGCGCTGGCTGGTCCTGCTGCTGGTGGGCATCGCCCTCGGCGCGGGCGGCGTGCTCTTCCTGCAGACCAACTACGGCCCGCAGCGGCTGACCGTCGAGCAATCCGAACAACTGCACACCGAACTCAGCGCCTCCAAGCTGGAAAACCAGCGCCTGCAAAGCCAGCTCGAAGAAGCCACGCAGCAGCGTGACGCCAACAAATCCGGCCATGAAAAGCTCACCGCGGACCTGGCCGACGCCCGCGCCAAGCTGGACACGCTGAACAAGGAACTGGTGCTGTTCCAGGACGCCATGCCGCCCGATCCGCGCGGCGGCAACCTGGGCATCCGCTCGGCCACCTTCAAGCGCCAGCCCGGCCTGCTCGACTACCAGGTGCTGGTGATGCGCGAAGAGCGCACCGGCGCGCCCTTCAAGGGCACGCTCACCTTCTCGATCGATGGCAGCTACTCCAATGGCCGCGCCGCCACCGTCACGCCGGAAGGCCCCGCCCTCAACGTCGACCGTTACGACTACGCCCTGGGCCAGTTGAAGTTGCCGGACGGCTTCACGCCCAAGGTCGTGGTGCTGCGCGTCATGGACGGCAACCAGAAACAGCAGGCGATGCGCATCTATTACGTGCGCAACTGAAGTGCGCAACTGAACGCCATCGCGCCACACGGAACCCGCCCTCGCCGGCGGGTTTTTTTTGGTCCAGTCGAAATGGTTGCGCACTCAACCATTTCGATCATATAGTTGCGCAAACAACCAACTATCGGAGACCTGATGACACTGCCTGCCCACGTGCCCGTCCTGATCGTCGGCGGCGGTCCGGTGGGGCTCACCCTGGCCGCCCTGCTCGCGCACTACGGCATCGCCTCGCTCACGCTGGAAGCCGACGACGGCTATTGCGACGGCAGCCGCGCCATCTGCATCTCGCGCCGCTCGCAGGAAATACTCGGCTGGATCGGCGCCGACGCGGCGCTCAATGCCACCGGACTGCCGTGGACCGGCGGCCGCAGCTACTACCGCGACCGCGAAGTGCTGCACTTCGAAATGCCGCACGACCCGCTGCAGCGCTTCGCGCCCATGGTCAACATCCAGCAGTACTTCGTCGAGGAATACGCCCATCAGGCCTTGCAACGCCAGCCAGGCCCGGCGGCACTGCATTGGTCCGCCCGCGCCGTCGGCGTGCGCTCGACGGCGGACGGCGTGCAGGTCGATGTGGACATCGCCGGACACCGCCATGCCTTGCGGGCCGACTGGCTGGTGGCCTGCGATGGCGGGCGCAGCAGCGTGCGCGAAGCGCTCGGCCTGAAGCTGGAGGGCATGCAATACGAAGGCCGCTACGTCATCGTCGATATCGAACAGGCGTCCCACCGGCCGGTGGAACGCCTGGCCTGGTTCGATCCGCCCTCCAATCCCGGCTCGACGCTGTTGATGCACCGCCAACCCGGCAATGTCTGGCGGGTGGACTACCAGATCCGCGACGACGAAGACGCGGCCGACGCCGTCGCCCCCGGCAACGTGCTGCCCCGCGTGCAGAGCCATCTGGACATGATTGGCGAAACAGCGCCATGGAAGCCGCTCTGGATCTCGCTCTACAACGCCAAATGCCTGACGCTGGAGCGCTACCGCCATGGCCGCGTGCTGTTCGCGGGCGACGCCGCCCACCTGGTGCCGATCTTCGGCGTGCGCGGCCTGAATTCGGGCCTGGACGATGCCGGCAACCTGGCCTGGAAGCTGGCCTGGGTCCTGCGCGGCCAGGCGCCCGACAGCCTGCTCGACAGCTACAGCGACGAACGCGTCCACGCCACCCGCCAGAACCTGGCCTACGGCGCCAAGAGCACCGAATTCATGGCGCCCCCCGACTTCGGCTTTCGGCTGATGCGCGAGGCCGCGCTGCGGCTGGCCTTGAGCGACGAGCGGGCGCGGCCGCTGATCAATCCGCGCCAGTCCGCCCCCATCTCCTACGAGGGCTCGCCGCTGAACCTGGCGGACGATGCCGCCGCGCAGCCCCTGGCCGCCGCGCCCGGCCAGCCGGCTCCCGACCTGCTGCTGGCCGATGCCGACGCCGTGCCACGCTACCTCAGCGCTTGTTTCGGCCAGGGCTTCGTGCTGCTGGCCTGCGCGCCGGATGCGGCGATGGCCGCTGGCCTGCAAAGACTGGCCGCCGCCACCCGCCAGGCGCCCTGCCCGCTGGTCACGATCGTGGTGGGCGGGCCCGCGCCGGGCGCCTGGAGCGATCCGCACGGGCATCTGCACGAGCGGTTTGGCGCGCAACCCGGCACGGTCTGGCTGCTGCGCCCGGACGGCTACGTGATGGGCCGCTGGGCCATGCTCGACGCAACGGCCCTGCGCGCCGCACTGGCGCCCTACTACCCCATGCTCGAATCGTCCCGCCAGGAGACACAACCATGAACGACGACCAACTGGACCAGGTCTACACCCGGATGGCGCAGGCCCTGACACGGGTGGGCGAAGCGCGGGCGCCGCTGTTCCTGTCGATCCTGGGCCTGTCGGCGCTGGCGCGCCTGCCCGACGCCCAGGCGGCCTGCGCCTTGCTGGCGCAGGCCGAGGCCGCCTGCGCCGCCCCTGTGGCAAACTATCCCGCCGCCACCGCCGACAGCCCGACGTGACCACGCCCGCCCTCGAACGATTCCTGACCTATCGCCTCCACGTGATCAACAAGATCACCGACCGGGACACGAATCGCGCCTACCTGGAAGATTGCGGCATCCCGCTGGGGGAAGCGCGCTGCCTGGCGGCCATCGGCCGCTACGCGCCGCTATCGGTCAACGACCTGGCCCGGGCCGCCAACCTGAACAAGGGCCAGGCCAGCCGTTCGGCCCAGGCCCTGGCCGGGCGCGGGCTGATCGAGAAAAAGGATTCGGCCGCGGACGGCCGCGGCGTCGTGCTGTCCCTGACCCCCACCGGCCAGGCGCAGTATCGGCGCATCATCGACCTGATCGCGCGCCGCAACCAGGATATCTTCGGCTGCCTGAGCGCCGAAGAGCAGCGCCAATTGGGCGACATGCTCGACCGCCTGATCGCGCACCAGCGCGAGCGCCCCGAGGCGCCGCAAGACTGAGCGCCGCCGGCTCGTCCGCCCGCCGGTGGGCGGGCGGACTGCCTTCCCGCCGCCTCCTAGAGGCCCGCTTTCGGCGCGGTCGCGCCCATCTGCGCGGCGGCCTCGTCCATGAATTGCGCCATGCGCACATCCAGCTCGGTCACGCCGCCCGCGTCATGCGTGGTCAACATGACGTCCACCCGGTTATAGACATTGGTCCATTCGGGGTGGTGATTGAGCTTCTCGGCGAACATGGCCACGCGCGCCATGAAGCCGAAAGCGGCGTTGAAATTGGGGAACCGGAAGCGCTTTTCGATGGCGTCGCGCATCGCGACCGCCTGCCAACCGGACAGGGCGGCGACCGCGGTGTCGGTGCCAATGCGGGCTGGGGGAAACATGCTCATGGTGAACTCCGCTACGACTTGACCGCGTACAGATAGACTTCGACCCGGCGATTCAGCGCCCGGCCTTCGGCGGTGGCATTGTCGCCGATCGGATCGCTGGGTCCGCGTCCCTCGACCGAAAGCCGTGTCGCCGCCACGCCCTGGCGCGACAGATAATCCGTCACGCTGCGCGCCCGGTTCACCGACAGGGTCTGGTTGTGCGCCAACGCGCCCGTGCTGTCGGTATGGCCCACCACCTTGGCGCGCAACTCGGGATGCTGGTTGAGCGAACGCGCCACGCTGTCCAGCACCGGCAGCAACGCCGGCTTGAGGTCGGTCTTGTCGGTGTCGAAGGACACATTGCTGGGAATATTGACCTTCAGGCTGCCATCCGGCATTTCGACCACGTCGATGCCCAGCGAAGTCGCGCCCGACCGCTGCACATCGTCCTTCACCACCTTCCAGTTGTAGCCGATCAGGCCGCCGGCCACCGCGCCGATGCCGGCGCCCACGGCCGCGCCGGTGCCATGGCCGATCAGGGTGCCGATGCCGGCCCCCACGGCGGCGCCGGCCCCGGTCCCCACGGCGGTATTGGTTTGCTGCTGGGTGGCGCAACCCGCCAGCAGGGCGCCCGATGCCGCGACTACAGCGATACGCTTGAGCATTGTTCTTGAGTGCATGACAACCTCCACGATCCTGTCGGTGCGCCGGCACCATGCCGGCAGGATCATGTTAAGCCCAGGTCCGTCCCCCGTGTCAGCCGGCTACGCGCAACAGTTTGTACCGTCGCGGCCGGCCTCGCCGAACCGGGCCAGCCACGGCAACGCATCTTCCAGTCGCGCCGACTGCGCGGCGGGCGCCGGCGCGCCCTCCGGCAATGCCAGGCCGACACGATTGTGCCAGTAGGTGGCCAGCCCCACCTTGCTGGTGCCGAACAGGTCATATCCGGAACCCGCCACGAACGCCGCCTGCGATGCCGGCGTTTCCAGGCGCGCCAGCGCCAGCTGGTAGGGCCGCGGGTCCGGCTTGTAGTAGCCCGCCTCTTCCGAGGTCACCACCACGTCCCAATCCACGCCCAGCAGGTCCGCCGCGCGGTGTCCCAGGCGCCGCGAACAATTGGTCACCACGCCCAGTCGGCAGTGCGGCCGCAAGGCCGCCAGCAACTCCCGCGCCCCATCCCACGCCGCAAGCTGATCCCAACCCGCCTCCAACGCCGCCGGCGCGCTGGCCGGCAATCCGACCGCCACGGCCGCCGCCTCGACCAGTTGCTCATACGGCTGGTAGGCGCCGCAGCCATAGGTCAGGCGCAGATATTCCGCGCGCCAGGCCCGGCCTCGCGCCTCGGACCCCGCGGCGGCATTCCACACCGTCCAGGAATCCAGCAACGCGGTCAACAGATCGAACAGCACGACACGGGGATAGGCGGCGGGCGCGGCAACGGCGGACATGGCAATACTCCTTGGAATTCGATGGCACCACTATAGAGACATGGCCGCTAGCCGTGATTTAGCCTGGATGCAAGCACCTTTAAGTTGAACCTTAATGCTGGCAGACCTGCGCGAAGTTGGCACGGCCGGCGTGCGCGGCGCGATCCAGGGCAGTGCGGGCGATCGCCACGATCACGAAAACGTGCCGTCCGGCGGCGCGCGAACGCGCGGAGCGGCCGGGCTTGCAATTGAATCGGGTCACGATAAAATTGCCATCGAAACAATTGCAATTGCAATTATCTTGCCCGGCGTGGCGTGATTGGCCGCGGCCGGCCCTTCCCGCCCTTCTCCGGATCACGCAGCATGCGTCTCTTGAACATCGAATCCTCCCCGCGCGGCCGCCGCTCCGCGTCGATCTCCATCGCCAACGCCTTCATCGATGCCTACGGCAAGGCCTGCCCCGCGCTGCAGGTCGATACGCTGAATGTCTGGGAGGAAGACCTGCCGGAATTCGACGGCAAGGCGATAGGCGCCAAGTACAAAGGCGTGTCGAAAGAACCGCTGGACCCTGCCGAAGCGTCGATCTGGACACGCATCGGCGCGCTCGCGCGGCGCTTCCAGCAAGCGGACCGGATCGTCCTGGGGGTGCCGATGTGGAATTTCGACTACCCCTACAAGCTCAAGCATCTGATCGACCTGGTCAGCCAGCGCGGAATGTTGTTCGGCTTCGACGGCAAAGCCTACGAACCGCTGCTCGGCATCCCGCGCGCCTTGGTCATCCACGTGCGCGGACAGAGCCACGATCCATCCACGTACGCGGCCAGCCCCGGCTTCGCGCATCAGGCCGACTATCTCGACTTCTGGCTCCGCTTCATCGGCGTCAAGGAGATCCGGCGCCTGATGGTGGAACACACCTGGGATGGCAGGGCGACGGAGACCATTGCGCGCGGCCGGGCTGACGCCGCGACGATGGCGGCGGATTTCTAGCCGGGTCCGCCCCGCGTCCGCTGGTTCCGGCGGCAGTGTCGTCCGGCGGAGTACTGCCAGGCGTCCATGGCTACCCTGCCTGTCGGTACTTCCTGCTGGCGAGTGCCGGTGACTCCGTGGCGGCGCTATGCCCGTTCCCAGACCAGCTTTTCATTGGACAGCGTGTCTTCTCCGTCCCAACGGTACGCCACGAGGGGACCGCCCGCCGCGGCCGACCAATCCAGGCATGCGAGCTTCCCGCTCTCGATCCTGGGCTGCCCCTTGAACCAATGATGGCCGATGAAAATGGGCGCGCCGGTGGTGGGAGTCCGGTTGAAGCCCTCGGGCAATGCCAAACCGTGAATCTGTGCTTCCTGGCCAGCCGGCACCAAGGCGACCTCATGCAAAGCGCTCGCCCAATCGCGCCAATTGGCCAGCCGCACCTCGTAATGACGGTGCCCCTCCTTGTCCTCTATGTAGCGGCCGTCAGGCAAAGCCAACTCCGCGCCTGAAGTGAGCAGCTTTCTCGCTCGCTCCAGATCCGAGCCCTTTTCATGAGTGGCCACCAGCATGGCGTCATCCAGCGGCTGGCCAGGCAGCCAGCCCGCATCGGCCAACGCCTTGACGGCGCCGTCGTCCCAGCATGCATGGGCAACGCGAATGCCGCCCAAGTCCATGTAGGGCGGCAACTGGCGGAACCAGGCAACCCAGGCGGCATGCTCCGGGCTGCCTTCACCTATCTGATTGATGAAGGCACTGTGCTGCTTGCGGTTCTTTCGGCTCTTCTCCGAATCGCCACGATTGGGACGCAGGAACTCGCCCGGATTGTGCGGGTCTGCGGTGACATAGCCGATGGCGTTGAATTCATGGTTACCCATGATGCACAAAGCCTGGCCGTCATCCATCATGGCGCGGACGATTTCCAGGACACGGCGCTGCCCCGCGCCTCGATCCACCAGATCACCAAGGAATATCGCCTGATGGCCTTGGGGGGCCTTGTAGCCCCTGCCCGCCGGCACGTATCCGAGGCAGCGCAGCAACCCCTCGAGTTTCAGGTCCTCTCCGTGGATGTCGCCAATGATGTCGTACATGCATCCTCCTGTATGGCTTCCCCCTCTGCCGATCTGCGGGAAGCGCCTGACAGGCTGGGGAGATGACGCCAATCCAACAGCCGCTGCAGCCTTGTCGAGGACGATGATACACACGCGAAAAGGTCGGCGTTGTTCCAGACAACCAGGGGGTGCAAGGCCAAAACATGTGAGGCCAGAAGATGTATAGCCAAAACTGCGCGGTCGAAATACGCGCGGCGAAACTCCCGCGGCCAAAATTCCCGAAAAGCAAAAAGCAAAAAGCAAAAAGCCCACCGTTTCCGGTGGGCTAAGCGCTTGGTACTACTAGAGAATTCTGGTGGGCTGTGAGTGGCTCGAACACTCGACCTACGGATTAAGAGTCCGCTGCTCTACCAACTGAGCTAACAGCCCTGCATGCTCATCCACATCTGCTTGGGACCCGGCGCTTTCGCGTCGTTGCCGCTGCGTTTCGTTGTGTTTGAACTGCGAAGAAGCGAGATTATAGGGAGCTTTTTTTAAATGTGCAAGTCGGTTGTCGATCCGCCGCAAAAAGTTGCCAGCCGGGGACAACTGAAGCGCCGCGATCAGGCCGCGTAGCCGCCATCCACCGCCAGGCTGGCTCCCGTCACGTAGCGCCCGTCCGGCCCGGCCAGGAAGGCGACCATGCCCGCGATGTCGCGCGTCTCACCGTAATGTGGCAGTGACAGCACCGCCACCAGGTCGCCGGCGCGTTCGCCGTCGGCCGGGTTCATGTCGGTGTCGATGGGCCCCGGGTGCACCACGTTGGCGGTGATGCCGCGCGCGCCAAGGTCGCGCGCCAGTCCACGCGTCATTCCCAGCAACGCCGACTTGCTGGCCGAGTACAGCGTCACGCCCGCGCGGCCCGAGCGTTCCGCCAGGCAACTGCCGATATTGATGATGCGCCCGCCATCCGGCATCGACGCCTGCGCCGCCTGGATGGCCACGAATGGCGCGCGCACGTTGATGTTCATGGTGCGCTCGTAGTCGTCCAGCGTGACCTCGCCCAGCGGGCCGGCGAGGAAGATGCCCGCGTTGTTCACCAGCACGTCCACCGGCCCCAGTTCGTCGATGGCCTGCTCCACCGCCTGGCGCACCTGCGCCGGATCGGCCGAATCCGCCTGGATGGCCCGCGCGCGGCGGCCGCCGGCTTCCAGTTCGCGTGCCAGCGCGGCGGCGCTGTCGCGCGACGACGCGCTGACATAGGTGAAGGCGACGTCGGCGCCATCCGCCGCCAGGCGCCGCACGATCGCCGCGCCGATGCCGCGGCTGCCGCCGGTTACGAAAGCCACTTTTCCGTTCAGATTCTGCATGGTTCAACCTTAATTTGTAGTGATCAGTACAAATATGATCCGACGCCCACGAACGGACGTCAATGATTTTTTTATCGATCAACACAAAATATCTGTCCCGAGTAAAATCATGCGCATATGGCAGAACGTGGGCGCCCCCGGAACTTCGACCGAGCCCAGGCCTTGCGCAAGGCCATGGAAGTCTTCTGGTCGAAGGGATACGAAGGAGCATCGCTAACCGATCTGACGGCCGCGATGGGCATCAACTCGCCCAGCCTCTACGGCGCATTCGGCTCAAAAGAAGGACTATTTCGCGAGGCCGTGCAGCTTTATCGCGACACCGATGGCGCCGCTTCGCGCCGCGCGCTGGCCGCGGGCGCCACCGCCCGCGAAGGGGTCTGCGGCATGCTGCTGGCGGCGGCCGAGCGCTTCACCGCCCCTGGCGCCCCGCCCGGTTGCCTGATCGTGCTGGGCGCGCCGTCCGGCGCGGAAAGCCACGACGGCGTGGGCGTCTTCCTGGGCGACAACCGCCGCGAAATGCAAAGCCGCATCCTCGCCCGCCTGACCGCTGCCGCCAGCGCCGGCGAGCTGCCCGCGGGGGCCGACCTGAAAGGCCTCGCGGCGTTCTACACCACGATCCTTCACGGAATGTCGATCCAGGCGCGCGACGGCGCCAGCCGCAAGACCCTGCAAGCCGTGGCGCGCCAGGCAATGTGCGCCTGGGATGCGCTCACGGGCAGCGCGCCCCAATCCGACCCGCCCTCCGGCCGGGCTCACGCCTGACGCCCCCTTCCATGCTCCGCATCGACCTACGGCGCCTCATCCTCTGGATCAGCCTGCTGTCGATCTTCCTGGTACTGGCGGCGGGCCTGCATGCCAGCTACCTGGTGCAGCGCGACCTGCTGCTGCATAACGCGCTCGAGAGCAACCGGGTCTACGCGGCCAAGCTGGCGGCCACCACCGAATATTTCCTGGGCGACCTGCGCCGGCACCTGGCCTATAGCGCCGATGTGCTGGCGGACATGGAGACCCATCCCGGACTCATGGCGTCGGAAACCCGCCGCCAGGAAGAGCAGCTGGGCCATTTCAACTCCAGCTTCGTGGTATCGGCGCAAGGCGAGGTGCTGGCGGTGTCGACCTCGTATCCGCAGCTGCGGGGCCAGCACATGACCAGCGACGCCGCCAAGACGGCGCTGACCACGCGGCGGCCGTTCATCAGCGAACCGTTTCGCGCCAGCAACGGGCGCTGGCTGATCCTGTACACCCATCCCATCTTCTCGCGCGACTACCGCTATCTCGGCTATATCGCCGGCACGCTCTACCTGCACGAGGACAACGTGCTGGACCGCCTGCTGGGCCAGCATTTCAACCGCGACGATTCCCTGTTGTACGTGCTGTCGCGCGATGGCACCCTGATCTACCATCCGGACCGCAGCCGCCTCGGCCAGGCGTCCGCCGACAAGGCCGCGCTGGCCGCGGCGTTGCGCGGCGAGACCGGCGAAATCCGTTTCACCGACGCCTCCCGCAACGCGATCCTGGCAGGCTATGCGCCCGTGCCCAGCACCGGCTGGACCATCATCGCGCAACGGCCGGTCGCCAGCACCTTGCTGCCGCTGAACGATCTGCTGATGGCGACGGCGCGCAACACCCTGCCGTTGCTGGTGATGTCGATCGTGCTGATCTGGTTGCTGTCGCGCTGGATCGCCCGCCCGCTCGGCGAGCTGGCCGGCATTGCCAAGCGCATGCAGGACCCCGATTCCGCCGAGCGCATCCGCAAGGTGCGCTCCTGGTATTTCGAGGCCTCGCAGCTCAAGCGCGCGCTGTTGATGGGACTGACGTCGATCCAGCACAAGATCCGCGACCTGCGCCGCGCGTCCACCACCGACACCCTGACCAGCCTGCTGAACCGGCGTGGCCTGAACGAGGCCATGGCGTTGCTGCAGGCGGCCGAGACGCCGCTGGCCATCGTGGCGCTGGACATCGATCACTTCAAGAACATCAACGACCGCTACGGCCACGCCGCCGGCGACCGCGCCCTGCAGATTCTGGCGGCGTTGCTGACCGAAGGTTCACGCGGCGGCGACACCGTCGCCCGCAGCGGCGGCGAGGAATTCGTGATGCTGATGCCCGGCGCGTCGCTGGCGGCCGCGGTGGGCGCCGCCGAGCGCCTGCGCCTGAAACTCGAACGGCTGGGGACCGACACGGGCCTGCCCGCCCCCATCACCCTGTCGGCCGGCGTGGCCTGCTACCCCGCCCATGGCGCGACGCTGGACGAAGTCATGCAACGCGCCGACCGCGCCCTCTACTACGCCAAGAACCACGGCCGCAACGCGGTCTGCGTGGCGGACAACCATGCCGCGGACGGCGCGCGCATGGCGCTGCCGCGCTGACCGCGCCTACTTGCCCTTGGGCGCGGGCGCCTTGGGCGGTGTCCGCATCTGCTTGAGCAGCGTGCCGCAAGAATTGTCGTCGGTCGTGCTGGGCGCGATCAGGGCCAGCAGGCCGGCGGCGGGCGTCAGGATCACGCCCAACGCCACCATGCCCGCGCCGCGCGCCGCCAGCGGTCCCACGTGCACGCCCACGTCCGGCGATCCGAAGGTGCCGCGCACGTACAGCGGCGAACGCAGCGAGAAGATGCGAAAACCCTTGCTGTCCGGCGTGATGTCCAGATCCAGTTTCTCGTTCTTGAAATCGGTGGTGCCTGTGATGTTGATCAGCGCGTTCTCGGTGTCGAACACGAATACGCGCGGTGTCATCACGCCGTTCTTCATCGACAGATCGGCGGCGCCGCAGTTGATCTTCACCTCGTCGTCACCGAACAGTTTGGAGACCACATAATTGCCGACATTGAGTCCGGCGATCTCCATCAGGCTGCGACTGATCACCCCATCGTTGACCAGCATCTTCACATCACCGCTGGCCGATCCCAGCAGCGCAGCCACCGAATTGCCGGTGCCGGACAACGCCAAGTCGCCATTGAGTTCGCCCAGCGTCTTCTGCATGGCCTGCGCGGAGGGAAACAACTGCTTCAGGCGCAGCCGCCGCGCATGCATGTCGACGCGTCCCGTAAGCGTCTGCTGGGAACCGTCCAGCCGCACCGTCGCGGCCATGCTGCCGCCCGCCATGCCGAAGCGCAGCGGGTCCAGCGTCAGCTGGCCGTCCTGCAGCACCAGATGGACCGACAGATCGGACAGGGGCAGCTTGGCGTCATGCACGATGCGGCCGGCCTCCAGCGCCACGTCGGCGTCCATGTCGCGCCAGCGATCGGTACGAAACGCCTGGGTCGGCAGGACCTTGCCGCCGGCCCGCTTGGCCGGCGCATCCTTGGGCTTGTCCTGGGCCGGCGCCTGCTTGCCCGAGGGCACGCCGATCAGCGGCCCCAGGTCTTCCATGCGCAACTGCCTGGACGTCAGCTTGCCGGTCAGCTTGGGACGCGGCGCGCTCAACGCGAACGACACGTCGCCGTGCAGGTCGCTGCCGCCGACCCGGCCGTTGAAGTCGCGGTAATCGAAGACGGCGCCGCCGGCGTTGCGCAGCTTGGCCACCAGATGGCCGTCGGTCGAATACGGCGGCGTGTCCGGCAGGGTCACGCCGGTCAGCGGATACAGTTGCGCCATCGACCCCCCGGAGAGTTTCAGCCGCAGGTCCAGCGCGCCCAGGTTCACCGGGTCGGTCAGCGTGCCGGCGACCGCTGCCTTGGTGCCGCCGATTGTCACATCGGCCTGCACCGGGAAGGGCTGCCTGGGGTCCTGCAAGGCGAGCATGCCGCCCACCTTGCCTTCGCCCTTGGTCGCCAGGCCCTTGTATTTGCCCTCGGCCTTCCAGCCGAAAACGTAGTCGCGCGGCGCCGTGGCGGCCGCATCCTCCGGCACGAAGGAAGCGCCCGCGACATCGGCGAAAGGCACCGGTTTGCCCAAGGGGTCGACCACCACGGTCAGGTCGGCCTGCAGGATCGCGTCCGACAGGCCGACCCGCCCCTTGTCGAAGCCGATTTCATTGATATCCAGCACCCAGGGCGACGGCTCGCCCGACTCGGGCAGCGTGAAAACCCAATTGGCGCGGCCATCCGCCAGCCGCTCCAGGTCGGCGGCGGGCTCGGTCAGCTGGATCCGGCGTATCACCACCCGCTGGCTCAGCAACGGCAGCGGCGACAGGCTGAACTCGCCGCGTTTCAGGGTGGCGAACTGCGGCGCCTTGCCCCATTCGGTGTTGGCGACGCTGATGTCATTGGCCACGACGCGCGGCCATGGCACCCAGGCACGCCAGCCGCCTTCGTCCGATTCCCGCGACCATTCCACGCTGAGATCGCCATTGATGGCGAAGGGACGGCCGATGGCCGCGCTGACCCGCTCGTTGATCATCGGCCGGGCACGGTTCCAGTCGAAGGTCGCGACCACCACCACCAGCACCGCCACCAGGAGGACAATGCCCCCCACGATTCCGCCCGCTATTTTTGTTTTGCGTGTCATCGTTATGATCCTTGCCGTTGCCGCCGGAACGCCGATACCGGCCCTATTTACCCTCAAGGGTAGCGCGCCCGGCCAGGCGGGTTAAGCTTGCCGGCCCCATAATGTGTACGGATTTTTCCATGTCATAGAGAGCCCGGTCGGCAAAAGTTACAAAGCGGCCGGGCGAAAGCGGAGGTTTCGCTGGCATGGCAGGAATAATCCATACCGAATTTTTGACGCCGGCCCTGTTCAAATGCGCGGGGCGATCGACCCGCCGCGCGTTCGGCGCGGAACCGCGGCACTACCTGGAGGCCCGATGCGGCATTCAAGCTTGATTTTCGTGGTGGCGGCCTTTGCGCTGCTCACCCTCAGCCGCCTGGCCCTGGCCGCATGGCAATGGCAGCGCGTACGCAACGCGGGCGGCCTGCTGCCGCTGCTGCTGGGCGGCCTGCGCATCGACGCCCACCAGATCGGCGTCATGGCGGCGCTGCCGGCGGTGTTGTCGCCATGGTTCGGGCATTTGCCATTTGCCGCCACGGCCGCCGGCATCTGGTATCTGGTGGCTTTCATCCTGATGGCGTTCCTCGAGGTGGCCACGCCGCCTTTCATCCTGGAATACGACACCCGTCCCAACCGGCTGTTCGTCGAATACCTGAAGCACCCGCGCGAAGTCTCCGGCATGCTGTGGCGTGGCTACAAGGGTGCGCTGCTGGGCGGCTTCGGCGCCCTGGGGTTGATCGGCTGGGGCGCGTATGAGCTGTTCGGCCACGCCGTGCCCGATGCGCCGCTGGCCTGGTGGCAGATGCCGCTGGCCAGCCTGGCGATCCTGGCCGTGGTGATCCTGGCGATCCGCGGCACGCTGGGCCACCGTCCCATCAATCCGTCATCGGTCGCCTACAGTTCGGACGGCATGCTCAACACCCTGGCGCTGAACTCGCTGTACAACGTGTTCTACGCCGTCTACAGCATGAAGAACGAGAAGTCGGCCTCGGCCGTGTATGGCGGCATGGACGACGACGACATGCATCGCCGCGTGCTGGCGCAAGCCGGCCTGCCTTACCCGCCGGCCAATGCCGACCACCCCAGCCTGCATCGCCAGCCCGCCAGCCGTAAAACCGCCCGCCCCCTCAACCTGGTCATCATCCTGGAAGAGAGCCTGGGCGCCCAATACAGCGCCGGCCTGGGCGGCATGGACCTGACGCCCGAACTGGACGCGCTGGCGCGCCAGGCCTGGACCTTCACCCGCGCCTACGCCACCGGCACGCGCTCCGTGCGCGGCCTGGAGGCCGTGGTGACGGGTTTCCTGCCGACTCCGGCGCAGGCGGTGCTGAAGCTGCCGCGATCGCAGCGCGGCTTCTTCTCGCTGGCCGACCTGCTGGGCCGCCACGGCTACCACTCGCGCTTCATCTACGGCGGCGAATCGCACTTCGACAACATGAAAGGCTTCTTCCTGGGCAACGGTTTCAAGCAGATCGTCGACCGCGAGGACTTCGTCGATCCCGCCTTCGTCGGCACCTGGGGCGCGTCGGACGAGGACATGTTCAACCAGCTCGACCGCCTGCTGCGCGAAGATGGCGACCAGCCCACCTTCACCCTGGCCTTCAGCGTGTCGAACCATTCGCCGTGGGAATATCCGGCGGGCCGCATCCAGACCGACGGCAATCCGGCCACGGTGGAAAACACCGTGCGCTATGCCGACTGGGCGCTGGGCCGCTTCTTCGAGCGCGCCAAGGACGCGCCGTATTGGGAAAACACCGTATTCCTGATTGCCGCCGACCATGACTCGCGCGTGTTCGGCGCCAGCCTGGTGCCGGTGCGCCATTTCCATATACCGGCGGTGATCCTGGGCGCGGGTATCGAAGCGCGGCGCGACGATCGCCTGATCAGCCAGATCGACCTGGCGCCGACGCTGCTGTCGCTGATCGGCGTCGACACCGAGCACCCCATGCTGGGCCACGACCTGACCCGCAGCACCCCGGGCCGCGCCATCATGCAGTACGACAACACCTATGGCTACCTGAAGGAAAACGACCTGCTGGTGATGGCGCCGAACAAGACGCCCGTGCAATACCGCTACACCGCGCCCGAAGACTACGCGCCGGTGGCGCTGGACCCGGAACTGGCCGAGGAAGCGCTGGCACACGCGCTGTGGCCCAGCTGGGCCTACCGCGAGGGCCGCTACTGCATCCCCGCCGCGGCCGCGCCCGCGCAAACCGCGTCCGCGCCGCTGACTGCCACGCGCTGAGCCACGCGGCGGCCGATCACGGGCCGGCTGCCCCGCCCTTGTCCGCGGCAGCCTGGGCCGGCCGCCGGAACGCCTTGCGGGCCCGCTCACTCGGAGCGTGGCAATGGCAGTCGGGATGGTGGTCGTTGACCATGCCCACCGACTGCATGAACGCATAGACGGTGGTCGGCCCCACGAACTTCCAGCCCAGCTTCTTGAGCGCCTTGGACAAGGCCTCGGATTGCGCCGAGGTCGATGCGCCGCGCGTGGACGCGGCCCCGGCCGGGGCCTCGAAGCGCCACAGGAACGCCCCCAGCGAGCCCTCGCGCTCGATCATTTCGAGCGCGCGTTGCGCGTTGTTGATGACGGCCTCGATCTTGCCGCGATGGCGCACGATGCCGGCATCGGCCAGCAGCGCCTGGATCTGCGCTTCGCCGAAGCGCGCGACCTTGGCCGGATCGAAGCCGGCAAAGCCGCGGCGGAACGCCTCGCGCTTGTTCAGGATGGTGCGCCAGCTCAGGCCCGACTGGAAGCCTTCTAGGCACAATTGCTCGAACAGGGCGCGGTCGTCGCCTTGCGGGAAGCCCCATTCGGTATCGTGGTACGCCATGTATTCGGCGGATGTGTCGACCCAGCCGCAGCGGGCAAGGCCGTCGGAGAAGTCGGAATTGGCGTTCATGGAAGCGTCCTGGCGGCTGTCGGGTTTCCGATGCTACCGCAGCAACGTCCCCGAAAAAAGTCGTAGCGGCCGCAAGCCGAATCCAGCTACTATTTCCCACCCTGATCCCGCGCCGGCCGTGCCCGCGCGCCGTCCCGGATCGGCCTGGCGGGCTTGCGGCATGCAAGCCCGTTTTGCGTCCATGCCGGGGCCCGGACGGGGCTTTCGGATCCACCGCCATGTCCCTGCTCGAGACAGCCGCCCTGACCCTGGTGTCGCCCGCCCTGCTGGCCGGCGACAACAACCCCGCCACCAATCCCTGCCTGGACTGCGGCGCCTGTTGCTCGCATTTCCGGGTGTCGTTCTATATCGGCGAACTGGCCGGTGAAAATGGCGGCCAGGTGCCGCTGGATCTGGTCACCCAGATGAGCCCGCTGCGCGCCTGCATGAAAGGCACCGAAATGGGCGGCGGCCGCTGCATCTCGCTGCGCGGCGAACTGGGCCGGCCGGGCATCCATTGCGCCATCTACGAAAACCGCCCGACACCCTGCCGCGAATTCGACATCTGGCAGCCCGACGGCTCGCCCAACCCCGATTGCCAGCGCCTGAGGCTGGCCCTGGGCCTGCCGGCAGTGCCGCCGCGCCCCGATGCCGAAAACGACCCGCAGGGCCCTTCGCATCCCAATCAGCCCGACCAGCCCGCGGCCGCCTGAGCCCCCGCGCAAGGCGTCCCGGCCCTGCGCAGACAAGCGCCGCTAGCGGGCGGCCACCAGCAGGCCTTGCGCCTCGTCCGGCGCGGTTGCGCCGCGGGTCCGCCGCGATTCTGCGGCGCGCCGCCGCACACGCACGATGCCCGGATCCTTGCCCAGGAATGCCAGCACGCTCTGCATCACGCGCTCGCGCTCGTGATCCACGCAGATCATGTGGTAACTGTCCTGCAGCAACACCACCGACGCGCCGGGAATCCGCGCGCCCAGCAGGCGCGCCGAGCGCGGGCTGGTCAGCTCGTCCTCGACCGCGTGCATCACCAGCGTCGGGCAGCGCATCTGCTCCAGCCCGCGCTTGACCATGCCGCGCAACCGGTCGACCTGGCGCACGCAGGCCAGCGGCACCCATTGGTAATGGAAGCCGTCGCCCCGCGCGAAGCCGGCCTTGATGAAGGCCCGCACCAGTTCGCTCTTGACGCCGTAGGGGTCTTCTTCCTCGACCCGGATGCGGCGCGGCACCCCCGGCACGTGGTAAAGCAGGTAGCGCAGGCCGCGATACCACGGCGTGCTCCAGCCATCCAGGAACACGGGCGCGGACAGCGACACCAGCGCGCCCCGGGTATGCGATTCGCGTTTGCACAGCTCCACGGCCAGCAGCGCGCCCAGGCACATGCCGATGACGTGCACGACTTCGTACTGCTCGCACAACTCGCGGTAGCGGCGCGTCACCACGTCCATCCAGTCCTCGACCCGCACGTCCAGCAGGTCCTCGGGCCGGCCGGCGTGGCCGGGCAACGTCACGCCATGGGTTTCCACTCCCGCGCGCGCCAGCACCTTGTGCAGCGAGCCCATGTCGAATTCGGTGCCGCCCAGGCCATGGATCAGCAGCGCTCCGGTGCGAGGCGTCGTCACGGCGCGCTCCCGGCCACGGCGTCGAGCTGCCAGGCGTTGCGCGTGGCGGCCAGCAGGCGCGCCAGGACGTGGGCGAAGGCGATAACCGGGGCCGGCGCCGCGGCGCCGCCGGCGCTCCCGGCCGGCGGGAAAGCGAAGATTGGTTGGCAAGTCATGGAACACCCTTGATGCATGGAGGGCGGGACGAGAAGACCTGTCCTACCCTGGCGCCATGGTAGGCAAGGGGCGCGCGGGAAGATCCGCAAATCTGTCGGGAAAAAGTGAAGATGCGTAAAGGCTGGACGGCCACCGCGTCCGGGCATGGCCGGGGCAACCGGCTCGGCGGCCGGACGCGGCCGGCGGGAAATGCCGGCGGCCTATTCCCGGCCGGCCAGGTAGCGCGTGGGCGTCATGCCAAAAGCGCTGCGGAAACTGCCGATGAAGGCGCTGGTGCTTTCGTAGCCCACAGACAGCGCCGCCTCGGTCACCGACCCGCCGCGGCAGAGCATTTCCAGAGCGCGCAACAGCCGCGCCTGCTGGCGCCATTGGCCCAGCGTGACGCCGGTCTCCTGGCGGAAACGGCGCATCAGGGTGCGCGACGACATGTTCAACCGTTGCGCCCATTCGTCGATGCCGGAGGTGTCGTCGGGCGTGCCCAGCAGGGAATTGGCCAGGTCCTGCAGGCGCGGATCATGCGGCATCGGCAGCAACACCGGCGCGTGCTCGCGTTGCGTGATCTCGGCCAGCAGCACGTCGAACAGCTGTTCCAGGTAGACGTCGGACAGCTCGCCCGACTGGCTGGTGGTGAAGCGCTCGATCAACGCGTCGATCAGTCGCGACGATGGCCAGGAGCGGCAATGATCCGGCAGCCGGGCGCAGGCGTCGGCCCGCACGTACAGGAACGAACCACGCGCCTCGCCGAACCAGCGCGCGGCATGCTGCACCCCGGGTGGAATCCAGCCCAGGCTGCCGGGCAGCACCGTCCAGACCTGGGTGCCGACCTGCACCAGCACCAGACCCGCATGCACGAGCACCAGCATGCCCTCGTTGTGGGAATGGTCGGGCACGGAGATGCCCTTGGACGCCCGGGGGTGCTGGATGCTGAAGGGCGTCAACAAGACATCGGGGATGGCGTGGTGGACCACGACCAGGTCGGACATGGTTGGCAGATTTGAGCTACAGGTTGACGGGTTCCCGTTAGCGGGACTTTTTGAAAATGTACATCATTCTCATCATTCGGGCAGCAGCCCCGGAATGGAGAATCATCATGGACCATACCCGCCTGCGGGTGGCCGGCATCAAAGCCACCTTCCCGCGCCTGAAGATCCTGGACATCTTCCACCAGCACGCGGACCAGCACCTGAGCGCGGCGGACATCTACCGCAGCCTCATCTCGGAACACAGCAGCATCGGCCTGGCCACGGTTTATCGCGTCATCACGCAACTCGAGGACGCCGGACTGCTCAAACGTACTCAGCTCGACTCGCACTCCACCGTGTACGAGTTGAATGACAAGGGACACCACGACCACCTGGTCTGCCGCCATTGCGGCCGGATCCAGGAGTCCAGCGACAGCGCAATGACGCAACTGGTGCGCAAGATCGCCAGGCAAAGCGGCTTCGCGCTGGACTCCTACAGCCTGGTGCTTTACGGCGGCTGCGGCTGCCACAAGGGCGGTCCCGCCCTTTCCATCGGAGAATTCGAATGAACCGCGACCAGTTTTTCTTCCACGACCTATCCCAGTTCCCCATCGTCACCGCCAAGCACGGCAGCGCCCCGGCGGGCTATTCCGCCAGCTGGATCCGCGAGATGGAGATGCTGGTCAACAACCCGCAGACCTTCGTCATGGTGGTGCCCGACATGCGCAACGAAGCCAGCCACGACGATCGCAAGGCCATGATCGAATGGCAGACCAGCAACATGTCGCGGCTGAAGGCGCGCTGCCGCGCCTTCATCGCCGTCGAGCGCGACGCCGGCGCGCTGGACAAGATCCGCAAACGCGGCGAGAAAATGGCGCGCGCCTTCGGCATGCCGTTCCTGGCCGTGGCGACGGCCCACGAGGCGGTGCAATGCGCCCGTGAACTGCTGGGCCAGGCCGGCCCCGGCGGCTTCGTGCTGGACTGATCCGCCCTCCGCCACGGTCCACTTTGCAGGCGCGCCCTCCGGCGCGCTTTTTTTCGTCTTCCGCCCGCGCCCGGCCGCAACTCCAGCCACAGCGTCTTATTGCCGAAATTAGAATGCAATATTGATAAATTTGCGATTGTGGCAAAAGGTGTTGCTGGAATAAATTCCACCTCTGGCCCAATCGCCTGTCCCGCAGGCCCCGGGACTGGCATCCCCGCGCACCGGGCTCCCCGGACGGCGCACCCGTCCCGCCGGCCGCGCAACCCGCCATCGCTTCCGTGGTCCGACGCCGTTGGCCGCGGCGTTCACAAGACGCCACGGCGCGCGGCCGCCCCCGACGGGTATCGGTACGCTTTGCTTACCGGTATGTCAGGGGCCACCGTCTCGCGCGCTGCTTTTACGGTTGCCAGCCGCCCGGACTCGACACTGCGATTTACGGCACTCATATCAATGAAGCGATTCCAATTCGACAGCACCGCGCTTCGTTACTTTCTCGCCGTCGTCGACACAGGATCCGTCAATGGCGCCGCCGCGCGGCTCAATGTCGTCAGTTCGGCGGTCAGCCGCCAGATCGCCGGCCTGGAACAACGCCTGCACAACCAGTTGTTCGAACGCCATCCCAAGGGCATGCGGGTGACCGAAGCCGGCCGCATCCTGGCGGATCATGCGCGCCGGGTGGAAGCCGACGCCGCCCGCACCTATGCGGAGATCGACGGCCAGAACGGCCGCTATACCCAGACCGTGAAAGTCGCCGGCGCTCCCGGCTTTGCCACCTATGCGCTGCCACGCAAATTCGCCGCTTTCCAGGCCGAGCACCCCTCGGTCCGCTTCAACCTGCATATCCTGGACGCCGGCCAGGTCTCCGAGAGCGTCCGCTCGGCACAGGCCGACATTGGCGTCACCTATAGCCACATCGCGGAAAAGGACATTGCCGTCTTCTACGCGCATCCGGCGGAGATCGTCGCCGTGATGCGGCCCGACCACCCGCTGGCCGCCTGCGAATCCCTGCATCTCACCCAGCTGTCCGCGTATCCGCTGGCATTGCCCGACGGAGGCAGCGCCCTGCGCCAGATCCTGGACACGGCCTGCAGCCTGTACAACATCACGCTGTCGGCGGCATTCACCTCCAATCTGCCGGAAGCGGCCTATCACTATGTCCTGACGGGCGACGCGATCACCCTGTGCGCCCGCCTGACGGCCGCCGATCACCTGGCAAGCGGCCGGCTCATCTGCCGCCCGCTCAACGATGCCCTGCTCAACGCCGGCCAGCTGCAGTTCCAGACGCATGCCTCGCGTCCCTTGTCCGATGCCGCGCACCGGTTCCTGCGCTTCATCCGCAACGACACGCACCGGTTTTTCTAGCCGGCCGGCTGGCATTGCCGAAACCAGAATGCCCCGATGAAAAATGATCAATTGTTAAATATGTAATTCAAATTTACAGTCAATCCGGATTTTTCCGACACCGCGCTTTGACGGGTCAGCACCAAGACATACATAGGAGCCTGCGAGCATGCTGAAGAACCTGAAGATACGCACCGGCCTGCTGGCCGTCCTGGCCATCTTCGTCCTGGCGCTGGCGGTCGCCACCGGCATGGGCTGGCTGTATGCGCTCGACGCCGACACGGCGGTGGACGACCTGAACTCAGTCGCCACCGAGCAGACCCGCCCGCTCTATGACACCCAGACGTTGCTGCTGCGCAGCCGGCTGACGCTGGTGGCCGCCTACCTGGACATCGTGTCCGGCAAGGGCAGCCAGGCGCAAGGCAGCATCGACCAGGCCACGCAATACCTGCGCGAGGCGCGCAAGCGCTTCGCCGTCTACCAGCAGGTGCCCAAGAACACCGAGGCCGGCGCCAGGCTTGCCAGCGAACTGGACAGCGTCTTCAACGGCTACGTGCGCAGCATCGAAACCCTGGAGCAGGCGCTGCAGAAGCAGTCGGCGGAAGGCTACGCGGCCGCGGTCGCCGACACGCGCGGCGCCGACGCCCGCTTCGTCGAGCGGGTCAATGGCTTCCTGGAGCACACCGAACGCCGCAGTGCCGCCATCAACACGGCTTCCGACCAGCGTTACGACCGGGCGGAACTGTCCACCATCATCATGTTGGCCCTGGCCGCCGTCCTGGCGCTGGGCTGCTGGCGCTTCATCAGCCGCCAGGTGCTGCAACCGCTGAAAGACGCCGCCCTGCATTTCGACCGCATCGCGTCGGGCGACCTGACCCAGCGCGTCGCGGTGAACTCGGACAACGAAATCGGCGTCCTGTTCACGGCGCTCAAGCGCATGCAGGAGAGCCTGACCCGTACTGTCGCCGAGGTGCGCCGCAGCGTCACCGAAATCAATACCGGCGCCGCCGAGATCGCCTCGGGCAACACCAATCTGTCGTCCCGCACCGAGGAACAGGCCGCCTCGCTGGAGGAAACCGCCGCCTCCATGGAAGAGCTCGCCACCGCGGTCAAGCAGAACACCGAGCATGCGCACCAGGCCAACGGCCTCGCGGCCGAAAGCCGCGGGGTCGCGCTGCGCGGCGGAGTAGCGGTCGGCCAGGTGGTGGAAACCATGGCCCGGATCTCGGAAAGCTCGCGCCGCATCGCCGAGATCGTCTCGGTGATCGACGGCATCGCCTTCCAGACCAATATCCTGGCCTTGAACGCCGCGGTCGAGGCGGCCCGCGCCGGCGAGCAGGGCAAGGGTTTCGCCGTGGTCGCCGGCGAAGTGCGCACGCTGGCCCAGCGCAGCGCCCAGGCCGCCCGGGAAGTGAAAGACCTGATCGAGCAATCCTCCAGCAATGTCGACAACGGCGCGCAGCAAGTGCGCGTGGCCGGCGACACCATGCAGGAAATCGTCGCCTCGGTGCAGCGCGTCACCCACATCATGGCGGAGATCACCGAAGCCTCGACCGAACAGTCCCTCGGCATCGACCAGATCAACCGCGCCGTCACCCAGATGGACGACGTCACCCAGCAGAATGCGGCGCTGGTCGAGGAAGCCGCGGCCGCGGCCGCATCGCTGGAAGAGCAGGCCAAGCGCCTGGCGGCCACCGCGGCGTTCTTCAAGCTGCCGGCCGAGACCGTCATCGACGTGACGCCGCAGGCCATCGCCGCGCCGCTGCGCGCGGCCTATGTCGCCTGAAACACGCCTGGGGAGACGGCGATTTAAGACTTCGCCGAATCGGCCGTTGTCCTGTAGGTCAGGCCCGCCGCAGCCCTTGCCGCGGCGGGCCTCCACCCGACCACGAGCCCCGACGCATGAACCGCGCCCTCGCCTGCCATTTCTGCCTATCGACGCTGGCCCAAGGCGCGCCGCTGCTGGAAAGAAATGGCTCGTCCATCTGCAAATCCTGTGTCGACGCCTTCTCGGCCGAATTCGCCGAGCGGGCCTGGGCCATGGCGTCGTCGCTGGACGAGCAGCTCGACGTACTGCTGATCGAAAGCAAACGGGCGCTGGAACAAAGCGCCACCCTGGCCGAACGCGCGCGCGGCTGTGGCCTGAGCCTGGCCGACCTGTCGGCCATGCCGCCCCGCACCCTGTCCTGATCCTTGGGGCCCGCCGACGATTGCGGGCGATCGCTTGACCTCAACCGCGGTTTAGGTTCGATACTCCGGCTTCGCCAATACGGTTGTTCCCGGAGTCCCGCATGTCGTCCCGCATCACCCCCGCCTTGTCCTCGCTCGCCTTCATCAACCCGCCGGGCCTGTACGACCCCCGCCCCAATGGCTACTCGCATGTGGCCGTGGCCGACACGCCCGCCCGGCTGGTGTTCGCGGCCGGCCAGGGTGGCGAAAACAGCCGGGGCGAACTATCCCCTGACTTCCTCGTCCAGGTGCGCCAGGCGCTGGACAACGTGCAGACCGCCCTGCACGCGGCCGGCGCCACCCTGTTCGATGTGGCCAAGCTGACGGTGCTGGTGGTCGACCACACCCAGGAACGCCTGGCGCTGTTCTCCAACGAGATCAAGTCGCGCTGGGGCATCCACCTGGCGCCCGCCTGCACCCTGATCCCGGTGCCGCGGCTGGCGCTCGACGGCATGCTGGTCGAGATCGAGGCGACGGCGCTGCTGCCGCTCTGATCCCCCTGCCTCAGAAAGTGTATTTGGCGGTCAGCAGGAACGACCGCGGCGCGCCGAAATGGTTGTTGTCCTGGGTGCTGCCGATCGCCTGGTAGTAGTACTTGTCGAAGATGTTGTACACGTTCAGGCGCAGATCCAGGTTGCGGCTCGCCTGGTACGACACGACCGTATCGACAATGCCATAGCCCGCCTGCCGCACGTTGTAGCGCGGCAGGCTGATCGGACTTTGCAGGCGGACCGCGCCGCCCACGCGCCATGCGTTCAGCGCGCCGGGCAGCGTGACCATGGTGGACAGCTTGAACAGGTGGCGCGGCGTCTGCGTGTCATAGCGCGTGCCGGCGGGACCGTTCTCCGAATCCTTGAGGTACGTGGACTGGTTGTAGGTGTAGCCGGCCATGACCTGCCAACCCGGCGTCAAGGTGCCGGCCAGTTCCAGCTCCACCCCCCGGCTCCGCACCTCGCCCGCTTGCGAATAGCACGACTGGGTCGGATTCGCGCAGGTGGACTGCAACTGCGTGACCGGCAGGTTGCGCTGGTTGATCTGGAAAATCGCGGCGCTGGCGTTTAGCCTGCCGTCGAAGTATTCGCCCTTGATCCCGGCCTCCAGATTGGTGCCCGTCACCGGATCCAGCAACGCGCCCGTCGCCGTCTGGTAGTTCTGTGGCTGGAAAATCGAGGTCCAGCTGGCATACACCGAGTGGTGGGCGTCCAGGTCGTAGACCAGCCCGGCGTAGGGCGTGATCTCATTGCTCACCTTGTAGCCGGCCGGATCGACGTAGTCGCCGGACTTCAGCGTCATGCGGTATTCATACGAATCGACCCGCGCCCCCAGCATCAGCGTCAGGGGATCAGCCAGGCTGAGCCGGGTGGTGGCGTACGCGCTGGACAAGCGCTGGTGGCCCTTGCGCGACCACGGGTAGGTGAACGCGGGCTTGGGCACCGCGCTGGAATCCCAGTTCATGGGATCGACGATCACGTTGTAATCCGTGGGCCAGCCGCCCGGGCCGTCATCGTCCTTGTTGCGGCGAAAGCTGCCGCCCAGCACCAGTTCGTGGGTGCGGCCCAGCAGCTGGAACGGACCGCTCAGGTAGCCGTCGATGCTGTGCTGCGTCTTGTCGTAGGCGTATTGGCCCGCGCCCTGGCCGAAGTCCTCGGAATCCTCCAGGGGATAGAGATATGTGCCCAGCATGTCCAGCTTCGAGCGCAGCACGCGGGCCGTCACCCGGCCTTTCCAGCCGTTCGCGAAACGGTGGTCCAGCTCGGCGAACAGGCTGGAGTTCTCCTTGTTCCAGTAGGCCCAGTCGGGGGTCAGGCGGGTCGACCGATTGAAGTCATAGAACGAGCCATCACGCCGCGTCGGCAGGCCGTTCCAGTCGGCGCCCGGGTTGTCCTCGCGGTTGTAGTAGCCGCCCACGCTCAGCGTGGTGTTCGCGCCCAGGTCGGCCTCGATCGTGCCGTAGTACAGCTGCCGCTGATGCTCGTACGCCTTCTTGAAGGTGCGCGAATCCTGGTAGGCGACCACGCCACGCGCGCGCACGCTGCCGCTGGCGTTCAGGGGCCCCGACCCATCGACCTCGCCACGGTAGTTGTCCCAGCTGCCCGCGCTGGTCGTCACCGAGAATTGCGGCGTGGAGGTCGGCCGCTTGCGCACCAGATTGATCGTGCCCGACGGATTGCCCACGCCGGTCATCAGCCCGGACGCGCCTCGCAGCACCTCCACGTGGTCATACATCGCCAGGGTGGCGACGCCCTGCGTGTCGTAGTCATAGGCCAGCGGCACGCCATCGGCCAGGAAGGAGCTGATCTCGAACCCGCGCGAGAAGAACTGGGTCCGCTCGCCGCCGCCGATCTGGCGCGTGGTCAGGCCCGTGGTATCGCGCGCCACCTCATCCAATGACTGGAAGCCCCGGTCATCCATCTGCTGCCGCGTCACCACGCTGATCGACTGCGGCGTCTCGCGCTGGGACAACTGGAACTTGGTCGCGGTGCTCATCGAACCGATCGTGTACGCGCCCGAGCCCTCGGTGACCGGCCCCAGCGTGGCGCCTTCGACATTCACCGGCGCCAGCGTGGCAACGCCTGCCGCGCTCCGCCGCAGCGTCAGGGTGCCATCCGCCGCCGTGGACAGCTCCAGACCCGAGTCGGCCAGCGCGCGCCCGGCGGCCTGCCGCAGCGTCAGGTCGCCAGCGACCGCTGGCGCCATCTTGCCGGCCACCAGTTCGGGCGAATACGAGATCACCGCGCCCGCGGTCCGCGCGATCTGGGTCAGCGCGACGTCGAGCGGACCGGCCGCGATGCGATACGACCGGACCTCCTGGGCGACTTGCGCCTGGACCGGGACGGCGCTGGCGAAGGCGAGCGCGGCCAGCGCGCGGGAAGCCGGGGACCTGAAGCAGAACATGGAGCACTCCGTGATTGCGTGAAGACGCGTTCCATGTATGTGCAATGGCATCGCCAAAAAAACACCCGGCGCGGAAAATTTCCTGTGGCGCGGCAAGCGCGCCTCAGGCCTGCCGCGCAGCGACGTCGATCATCACCAGCCAGGCGCCGAAGCGGCGCAGGGTGATCGGCTGCGTGTGGCGCAGGGCCTCGAGGGCGCGCTCGGTATCATCCAGCGGGAACAGGCCGGACACCCGCAGGCGGCTGGCGGCGGCAGACACCCGGATCCAGCCCGGGCGATAGCGCGCCAGCGCGTCGACCACCCGTTGCAGCGGCTCGTCGTGGACCTCGATCCGCCCTTCCTGCCAGGCGGCCGCATGGGTCTGCGCCGCCTGGACCGGGTCGATCCTGTGCGCGTCGAACCACGCGCCCTCCCCCTCGGCCAGCAGGCGCTGCTGGCCGCCCACGCTGACGATCCCGGCCTGTCCGGTCAGCGCCACGCACTGGCTGCGGTCCTCGGCGCATCGCACCAGCACGCTGCCGCTGCGCGGCAGCACCGTGCCTTGCGCGGTCTGGATGCGCAGCGGTGACGCTCCGCCAACCGCGTCGGCGCCGTCGGCCAACCTCACGACGATGGCGCCCGCTTCCAGTCGCACCCGCCGCCGCCCGCCCGAAAAATCGACGCTGGCCGCGGTGCGCGCGTCCAGTTCCATGATGGCGCCATCGGGCAAGGCCACGGTACGGCGCTGTCCGGTGGCGGTCAGGTAGTCCGCCGCCACGTGGGTCAGCGGCAGGAACCGGTCCAGGCAGACGGCGCCGCCGACCAGTCCGCCAGCGGTCAGGAGCAGCTTGTTCAGCCGACGCCGCTGGGCCTCCTGCGGCCGCAGCAAGGAGCGCCGCAACGCGCCGGAAGCGCTCAACAGACGGGGATCGATGGCGTGCAGCGCGCTGCCGAGCGCCGCCTCCAGGTGGTGCCAGGCCGCTTGGTGCGACGGACTGGCGGCCAACCAGGCCTCGAATGCGCGCTGGTCGGCCTCCGTGGCCGCGCCCCCGGACAGACAGAGCCGCCAGGCAATGGCGGCTTCGCGCGCCGCGGCGGCGGGCGTGGCGCTCATGCGTCGAACACCGCGCAGCAGCGCTGCAAGGCCTGGGCGATGTACTTGCGCACCATCGTGGGAGACACATCCAGGCGGCCGGCGATATCGACGTGCGTCATGCCGTCGAGCTGGCTGTAGAGAAACGCCATGCGGGCCTTGGAGGACAGGCCATCGAGCACGGCGTCCAGGGCCTGCAATGCCTGCAAGGTCTGGTAGCGGCTCTCCGCCGAGGGTTCCACCAGTTCGGGCTGGATGCGCAGCATGTCGAGCCAGGCCCGCTCCAGTTCACGCCTGCGCCAGAGCCGCCAGGTGATGCGCCGCGCGATCGTGACCAGCATCGCGCGCGGCTCGTGCAACTGGTGCAGCGCCGGCGCCTGCAGCAGCTGGGTGAAGGTCTCGCTGGCGACGTCCTGCGCATCTTCCCGGTTGCGCAGGCCATCGCGCAAGCGCCGCTCGAGCCACGGATGATCGTCTTTGTAGATGCTGGCGAAGCGGGCGTTTCTGGCCAGATGGGAGTCCACGGCGCACAAAATAGGGAAATAGGAATCGTTATTGATTATGACACGATTCCCCCGCCGGGATGCGATGCTGGCCCTGCCAGAAGAAAACCGCGGCAAGGCCTGCGTCGCAAAAAAAAAACGCCGCTATGAAAGCGGCGTCTTTTCGATGCGGCGGCGCCAGA
The DNA here is from genome assembly GCF_003184165.1 of Achromobacter sp. RW408. Lineage (NCBI taxonomy): Bacteria > Pseudomonadati > Pseudomonadota > Betaproteobacteria > Burkholderiales > Alcaligenaceae > Achromobacter > Achromobacter sp. RW408. Next base: position 501,188 of record NZ_QHHO01000046.1, on the reverse strand, counting down.
GGCAATCTGGCCGCCAGGAACAAAGACCTGAACAACCTCGCAGGCACTTGGCTCCAACAAATTTGGGGTGGTGGGCTGAGCGAGACTCGAACTCGCGACCAACGGATTAAAAGTCCGCTGCTCTACCGACTGAGCTATCAGCCCGACCGAAGCCAGAAATTATGGCTGATTTCGCAGACCTTGTCAAAAAATGGAGACGAGGCGCCTCAATGACGCAACATCCGTTCGCGCCCCGCCCAACGCGCCAGTGCACACGTCCCCGCGGTCGCGCCGGTGGGACCATGAAAAATGGCCGTCCCGCGCGCGCCAACGAAAAACGGCCGCTTGCGCGGCCGTTCTGCATCGGAGAGGCGATCCTGGCTTACCAGGCGGCGACCACCGCGCCCTTGAACTTGGTCTCGATGAACTGCTTCACGGCCGGGCTGTGGTAGATGCTCACCAGCTTGGCGAACTCGGGACGGTCCTTGTCCTTTTCACGCACCACCAGCACGTTGGCGTACGGCGAGTTGGGCGATTCCTGGGCGATGGCGTCGGTGGCCGGGTTCAGGCCCGCTTCCAACGCGAAGTTGGTATTCACGGCGGAGGCGTCGGTATCGTCCAGCGAACGCGGCAGCTGGGCGGCGTCCAGTTCGATGAAGCGCAGCTTCTTCGGGTTCTCGATGACGTCGATCGGGGTGGCCTTCAGGCCCGCTTCCGGACGCAGCTTGATCAGGCCATTGGCCTGCAGCAGCAACAGGGCGCGGCCGCCGTTGGTCGGGTCGTTCGGCAGCGCGATGCGGGCGCCGTCCTTCAGCTCGGACAGCGACTTGATCTTCTTACTGTAGATGCCGATCGGGAAGATCACGGTCTTGGCGATGCTGACCAGCTTGTAGCCGCGATCGGCGTTGGCGTTGTCCAGGTACGGCTGGTGCTGGTAGCTGTTCAGATCCAGGTCGCCCGAGGCCAGCGCGACGTTCGGCTGCACGTAGTCGGTGAACTCGATCACCTGGATGTTCAGGCCCTGCTTGGCGGCTTCCTGCTTGACCACGTCGAAGATCTGGGCGTGCGGGCCGGCCGTGACGCCGACCTTCAGCGGCTTGTCCTGGGCCAGCGCGGGCTGGGCGAATACGGCGGCGCCGAGGGCGAACGCGGCCAGCGACTTCAAAACCTTGATGCTCATGTTGCGAATTTCCCGAATGTCGGAAGGAGGAGAAGAATGTTCGGTGTGCTCAACGGTGCGAGATGCGGCGCACGTAGCGATCGCCCAGGCTCTGGATCAGCTGCACCAGCACGATCAGCACGATGACCACGGCGGCCATCACGTCGGACTGGAAGCGCTGGTAGCCGTAGCGGATCGCCAGGTCGCCGAGGCCACCGCCGCCGATGGCGCCCGCCATGGCCGAGTAGCCGATCAGGCTGACCACGGTGACGATGGTGGCGGCGATCAGGCCGGGCAGCGCCTCGGGCAACAGCACCTTCATGATGATCTGCATCGGCGAGGCGCCCATGGCGCGCGCGGCGGTGATCAGGCCCGGATCGACTTCGCGCATGGCGTTCTCGGCGATGCGCGCCATGAACGGGATCGCGGCCACCGACAGCGGCACGATGGCGGCGGTGGTACCGATCGAGGTCTGCGCCACCAGGCGCGTGAACGGGATGATGGCGACCATCAGGATCACGAACGGCACCGAGCGGGTGGCGTTGATGACCGCGCCCAGCGCGTGGTTGACGGCCTGGTTCTCCAGCATGTTGCCGCGCGCGGTGACGGTCAGGATCACGCCCAGCGGAATGCCGACCAGCACCGCGATGGCGCTGGCCACGCCCACCATCAGCAGGGTGTCAAGCAGCGACGTAATAAGCAGGTCGATCAGTTGCGGACTCATGGGCAATTTCTTCAACGGTGATGTCACGGGCGGTCAACGCGGCGATGGCGTCCCTGACCGCGGCGGGCGTGCCTTGGGCCAGCACGAACATCGTGCCGACGGCCACGCCCTGGATGTCTTCGACGCGCGCCTGCACCAGGCCCACGTCCAGCGAATACTGCGTCGACAGGTCGGACAGGAACGAGCCCGACGCGTCGGTGCCGGTCAGCGACAGGCGCAGCAGGCGCACGGCCTGGCCCGGCTTGGCGGCGGCCAGCGTCTCGATGCGCTGCTTGACGGCGGCCAGCGTGGCGTCGGTCAGGTCCGACGCGGTCGCGGCCGACACCATGGCGCGGGTCACTTCGTGGCGCGGCTGCGCGAACACTTCGCGCGTGCTGCCCATCTCGACCACTTCGCCCTGCGACAGCACGGCCACGCGGTCGCAGACCTCGCGCACCACTTCCATCTGGTGCGTGATCATGACCACGGTGACACCGGTCTTGCGATTGATGTCGCGCAGCAGCGCCAGGATGTTGTGCGTGGTCTCGGGGTCGAGCGCGGAGGTGGCTTCGTCGCTGAGCAGCACGTCCGGATTGTTGGCCAGGGCGCGCGCGATGCCGACACGCTGCTTCTGGCCGCCGCTGATCTGGCTGGGATAACGGTCGCGCAGGTGCTCCAGGCCCACCAGCGCCAAGAGGCGCTCGACGCGGGCCGGGATCTCGCTCTTGGCGACGCCGGCGATTTCCAGCGGCAACGCCACGTTGCCATACACCGTGCGGCGCGACAGCAGGTTGAAGCCCTGGAACACCATGCCGATGCGGCGGCGCTGGGCGCGCAACTGCGCCTCACTCAGCCCGGTCAGGGCCTGGCCGCCGATGGCGATGGAACCTTCGTTCGGGCGCTCCAGCAGGTTGATGCACTGGACCAGCGTGCTTTTACCGGCCCCGCTGGGGCCGATGATGCCGAAGACCTCGCCCTGCTGGATATGCAGGTTGATGCCACGCAGCGCCTGGAACTGGCCGTGCGGCGTGGCGTAGGTCTTGGATAGGTTCTCGATCTGAATCATGGCAAGCGATTTTGTATCTTTTCTCTTCTAAAGAGAACGACCGTTTTTTCCATTTTTAATAACTTACAGTAATATAAAAGACGTCCGCGCAAAGACGTAAAGGGCAGTCGGGAAGGAAAGCCTTCCTGACTGCCCTTTTTTTATCGGCGGCCGGCGCGCCGGCCTCGCCTGGCTTCAGCGAGCGCGCGAGATGCGGACTTCCGCGCCGCGGCGCTTGACCTCCAGCCCCTCGGACGGCGAAATGCGCAGGCCTTCCAGCCCCTTGATGTAGCTGGAGCCCTGCATCTGCATGACGCGGATCTTGTTGCGCATGACCACCGGGTTGTGCACCGGCATGCCGAACATCCAGACTTCGTCCAGGATGCGGGCCGAATTGAATTCGCCGGTATGCTGCGCCGCCGGGCCGAGACAGAGCATGTGCCCTTCGCGCCCGAACACCGGGTATTGTCCCGGCTCGCAGTCGATGGTCCAGGTGGTGCCGCCTTCATAGCGATGGCCGGTGTTCAGGTCCCACCACGCTTCGCCCTTGGGCAGATACACCCGCACCTGCTTGCCCGGCGCGGTGATCGGCGCCACCAGCAAGGCCGGCCCCAGCAGGTATTGCAGGTCCCATTCGTGGGCATGCGGATCATTCGGGAACGACAGCGCCATGGAACGCTGCACCGGCAGGCCGGTGCGCGCGGCATCCTCGATGGCGCCCAGCACGTAGGGCACCAGGCGGTAACGCCACTGCATCCAGGTCTTGACGTGGGCCAGGGTCTCGTCACCGAAGTCCCACGGCAGCAGGCCGGCCACGCCCTGGAACGAGAAATTCGCCGAGAACACGCCGGCGGTCAGCCAGCGCAGGTACAACTCGGGCGTCATGTCGGCGGTGCCGCGCCCGCCCGTGCCGATGCCGTGCACCTGGACCGGCAGGCCCGAGGCGCCGATCGACAGCGCGGTACGCAGGGTGTGGCGCAGGCCTTCCCAGGTGTTGTCGACCTGCGGCCCCACCTGCCACGGCAGGCGTTGCGCGGCCGGGAACAGGTCAGTGCTGGGCACCACGCCTTCGGGCGGCACCTTCAGGCCGGCGACGGCGTCGAACAGCGCGCGGCGCACCAGCAGCGGATACATGCTGCGCAGCGCCGGGCCGGTCTCGCCATTGCGGGCGGATACGCCGTCGGGGATGGCGATCTGGGCGTCGCAGGCCGGCGCGTCCAGGCCGTCCTCGACCAGTTGGCGATGGCGCTCGACCCACAGGTTGTAGATGTCGCGATAGGTCAGGTCCAGCAGGCCATAGGGCTGGCCCGAGGTGGCGGCATTGCCGTCGAACACCTGTGCCGAACCGTCTTCGCGCGTCAGCAGCCAGCCACGGTCCTCGAGTTCCTCGAACAGCGGACTGGTCTTGATGACACCCGGGAAACCCGAGGCCGCCACGTGCACGTTGTGCTTGTGGAACAGCGCCAGCATCTGCTTGGCGTCGGGGAAGCGCTGGGCGTCCCATTCGAACACGGTCTTGTCGGCCTGGAAGCCCCAGGCCGCCGGCTGCGCCAGCGTCACGGCGTCGACCGGGATCTGGTTCTCGCGCATGCGGCCCAGCAGCGCCACGGTCTGCGTCGGCATTTCGCCGCTGGCCTGCTGCAGCCAGGCGCCCATGGCCCACAGCACCGGCTGGCCGGCGCGGCCGGTCAGCGCGGTGTACTGGTTCAGGATTTCGGCGGGTTCGCCGGCGAACAGGAACACGTCCAGCACCACGTCGTCGACACTGACGACATAGGCAGAATCGGCCGGCGCCACGCCGACCGAGTGTTCGACCCGGCGCATCGTGTTGACGTACAGGCCCCAGCCGCGCGGACTCCATGCCAGCGGCAGGGCGCGATGCTCGGGGTCGTCGGACACGACGGATTCTTCGCGGCGATTCAGGTCGCCCGGGGTTTCGCCCAGGCCGTAGACGCGTTCGTCCGGCAGCAGGGTGAAACCGGCGGTCCAGGCTGCGGCGTCGGCCTGGTCCAGCGCGTTGTGCCCGAATGCGGGCGTATGCGCGGAAACCTCGGACTCGAACACCCGCTCTTCGTTGCGGTAGAGCGCGAAGCGGACGGGATTGGATTGGATTTCCAGGGCCACGTCGCCCTGGGTGATGCGCCAACCGTCGCCGCCGTCGCGCGGGGCGATGGCGGCCTCGCCCACCGCCTCCTGGCGCGCGAGCAACATCTCGGCCACGGCGCGCGCGCGCGCGCCGGGTTTGTCATCGGTAAGGTGGTTCGCCTCGCCGCAGCGCAGGCGGAACACACCAGGCGCATGCGCCTCGACTACCAGGTGCAACCCATCGCCCGCGTCGAAATCGATGCGACTGGGGCGGGACGTCAGCAGCTCGATGTTGTCGAGCTGGGTAGTATGGGCAAAGTCGAACTTGGGCGGCACAGAGCATCCCCCGGCTTAAGCCAAAAACCATCAAAAGACGCTATTTTGACGGATTTGAGCTTTGAAATAAACTCGGTCCCTCTTTTGGACGGCGATATCATCCAAAAAAGGGGTCACAAAGCCCCGGCGGGCCGGCATCCAGAGCGTTGCCGACGCGCCGCCGAAACGCCTGGTTTGTCCGCAACGCGAACCCATTTGGCGCCAAATCCTGGCATTTGCCACAATTCTACGCTAGCGGACGCAGCGCCCCGCGCCAGCCCGAAGTTTTTTTCAGCGGGGCGCGATCAGGCCAGCCAGATCCGTTTCAAGAGGTGACGGCTCGCCGCAGAGGCGGGCCGCGATCAGGTCGCCCATCAGCGCCGACCACGACAGGCCGCGCGAGGCATAGCCGACGGCCAGCCACAGGCCTGGCGCATGCGGCAATTCGCCCACCGCCGGCAGGCGCCCCGGCAACACCGCGCGCCACCCCGCCCAGCCCGGCAGGCTGCCCGGCGCCAGGGCATGGAAGGCGGCAAAACCTTCGCCGAGCAGGCCGGCCGCCTTGTCCAAGGTAACGCGCTGGCCCTCGGCGCCGATGCGCGCCTCGCTGGCGCCATGCACGTAGGTGCTGCCCGCCACGCAGCCGCGACCGGTGTCCGGCAGCAGATAGCCTTCGCCTCCCACCACGCAACGCGGGCCGCCGCCCAGCGCGGCCGCCGGCACCAGCGTGACTTCACCCGCCAGCGCATGCATCTGCGCCACCCGCGGCAAGGGCGCCAGCAGATTGCTGGCGGCCAGCACCTGTTGCGCGCCAAAAGCGTTGGCGAGGATCACATGATCGGCCCGCGCCAGCGTCGCCCCCGCCGCATCCAGCGCGCGCCAGCCGTCGGCGCCGCGCTCCACCCGGGCCACACTGCCCGGCACCGCCCGCACGCCCGGCGTTGCCAGCAAGGCCGGAATCAATTCGCTGGGCTGCACCAACATGCCCTGCCCAAAAAACACGCCGCCGCGCGCCAGCGGCAGGCCCGCCAGCGCGCTGGCTTCGTCGCGGCTCACCGCGCGCGCCCAGTCGGCGGGGAAGGCCAGGGTTGCCAGGGTGTCCGCCAATGCCGCCGCGCGGCCCGCATCACGCTCGAGCTGGACCGTGCCGCAGACCCGCGGCGCCGCGCCACCCGGCAGGCCGGCCCAACGCGCCAGGGCGCGGCCGCTGCCGGCGCGCGACAATCGCGCGCGGGCATTGTCGTCACGCGCCAGCACCGGCGTCAGCGCCGCCGCCACATGGCCGGCATGGGCCGGCACGCCCCGCGCCAGGCCGGCGTCCAGCACGGTCACGCCCCAGCCACGCAGGGCCAGCGCTTGCGCGATGCCCGCGCCGGCCAATCCGCCGCCCACCACCAGCGCATGCCGGGCGTTTTCGCCGACCGCGGCCGGCGCGGCGTCCGCGCCCGCAGTCGCCGTGCCCGCCGTCATGTGCCATTTGCCGCCGTAGCCCGGCGCGCGCCGCACCGCGAAACCCGCCTCCTGCAAGGCCCGCCGCAGCTCTCCCGTGCAGGCCCAGGTGGCGACCGTGGCGTCCGGCGCAGCCAGCCGCGCCAGGTCCTTGAGCAAGGGCGCTTCCCACATGCGCGGGTTGCGCTCGGGCGCAAAGCCGTCCAGGAAATACGCGTCCACGCGCGCCGACAGGCGCGGTGCCAGCGCCTGCGCGTCGCCGAACCCGAGCGTCAGCGTCACCGCGCCCCCCTCGAATTCGAGCCGGTGCAGCCCGGGCAGCAAGGGCGGCCATTGCGCCGCCAGCTGCGCCGCCAGCGGCGCCAGGGCCTCGGGCGCATGCCGCGCCAGCAGCGCCGCCAGGTCTTCACGACCGAAAGGATGCGCCTCCAGCGATACGACGTGCAGGCGATGCGCGCGTTGCGGGTCGTCGCGCCACGCGCGCCACAGCGCCAGGAAGTTCAGGCCCAGGCCAAAGCCGGTTTCGCACACCGTGAACGCATCGCGCCCGCGCCATCGCTCCGGCAGGCCGTTGCCGCGCAGGAATACATGCTCGGCCTGCCCCAGGGCGCCGGACGGCGAATGGTAGACATCGCCATACGCGGGACTGTAGAGCCGGCCCTGCTCGTCGAATCCGGCAACGGCGGGGGTCAGGGGCACATAGGACGAGGACATGGGACGGCGGCTCAAGTAAAAATCGGGAATATCGGCAAGGCGGGATTATCTGACGACGTGGCCGCGTGCGTTGGATGCGCACCACGCGCGGCGCGGCTTTTGCCCCGCCGCAACGGTCCTGACGCATACCTGGGCTTACACTGGTTTCATGGAAACCTACGACACGCCCCGCTCGCTGACCTCGCCCATCGACCTGTGCGCGGCACTGGACGCCGCGGTCACAGCGGCCCATGCCGGCGCGGCCATCCTGCAATCCTACGCGCACCACCGCGCCGACCTCGTGATCGATCGCAAGGCGCGCAACGATCTCGTCTCGCAAGCCGATCGCGAGGCCGAGGCGGCCATCATCGACGAACTGCGGGCGCGCACGCCCCGGTTCGGCATCGTCGCCGAGGAAACCGGCGGCCAGGCGCAGGGCGCCGCCACCTGGTACATCGACCCGCTCGACGGCACCACCAACTTCCTGCACGACATTCCCCACTACGCGGTCTCGATTGCCCTGATCGCGCACGCCGGCACCGCCATCTCGGCCAATGAACGCCTGGCGCAGGACATGCCGGTGGCCGGCGTGGTCTACGATCCCAGCCGCGAGGAACTCTTCACCGCGGTGTATGGCCTGGGCGCCTGGCTCAATGGCCGCCGCATCAGCTGCTCGCGCACCCGCACGATCGAAGACTCGGTGCTGGCCACGGGCTTCCCTTTCCGCGATTTCTCCTTCGCCAGCCAGTACATGCCCATGCTGCACGACGCCATCAACCGCGCCCGCGGCGTGCGGCGCATGGGCGCGGCGGCGCTCGACCTGGCCTGGACCGCCTGCGGCCGCTACGACGGCTATTGGGAAATGGGCCTGGCGCCGTGGGACGTGGCCGCCGGCACCCTGATCGTGCGCGAGGCGGGCGGCGCCTGCAGCGATATGCACCAGCGGGATTCCTGGCCCATCGGCGGACGCGTCGTGGCCGGCAACCCTGACATCGAACGCGCCCTGCACGCGATGATCGCCCCGCACCTGGACCCGCCGGACTGACGCCCGGCAGCCCACAGGGTCAAGCCGCCTGGCCCTGTCCGGCAGCGGCTTCGGCATCCGGACGCAACTCGCGCCGCAGGATCTTGCCGACATTGCTCTTGGGCAGCTCGTCACGGAACTCCACGAAGCGCGGCCGCTTGTAGCCGGTCAGCTTGTCCTTGCACCACTGCTGCACCTGGGCCTCGGTCAGCGCGGGATCCTTCTTCACCACGAACACCTTGACCGCCTCGCCCGAGTGCTCGTCCGGCACGCCGATGGCCGCGCATTCGAGCACGCCGGGCATCTGCGACACCGCCGCCTCCACCTCGTTCGGATAGACCTTGAAGCCCGACACGGTGATCATGTCCTTCTTGCGATCGACGATGCGCGTGTAGCCCTTGTCGTCCATGATGCCGATATCGCCGGTGCGGAAATAGCCGTCCGCCGTCATGACATGACGGGTCTCTTCGGGCTTCTGCCAGTAGCCGGCCATGACCTGCGGCCCGCGGATGCAGACTTCGCCGCGCTCGCCCAGCGGCACCTCGTTGCCCGCATCGTCCAGGATGGCGACATAGGTGGACGGCAACGGCAGGCCGATGGAACCCGAATACGCCGTGGCATCGCAGGGATTGACCGTGGCCACCGGCGAGGTTTCCGACAGGCCATAGCCTTCGATCAGGGGCCGCCCGGTGATCTTCAGCCAGCGTTCGGCCACCGCCTGCTGCACCGCCATGCCGCCCCCCAGCGCCAGGCGCAATCCCGAAAAATCCAGCCTGGCGAAATCCTCGTTGTGCACCAGCGCGTTGAACAGCGTATTGACGCCGGGGAACACGTTGATGGGCGTGTTGCGCCAGGCGTTGATCAGCGACGGCTGGTCGCGCGGATTGATGATGAGCACGTTGCGCATGCCCGCGTACATGCCATACAGGCCGCAGACCGTCATGGCGAACACGTGGTAAAGCGGCAGCGCGCTCAGCACGGTGATCTGCCGATCCGCCATGTCGCGCAGCGCCGGCGCCGCCACCGCCTCCATCTGCTTCACGTTGGCGGTCAGGTTGCGATGCGTCAGCATGGCGCCCTTGGGCACCCCGGTGGTGCCGCCGGTATATTGCAGCACCGCCAGGTCGTCCATCGAGATGGTCGGCGCGGTGAACGGCAGGCCGGCTCCCTTGGCCAGCACTTTCGGCAGCGTCAGCGCGCCATCGATCCGCCAGGGCGGCACCATCTTCTTGATGTAGCGCGCCGCCAGGTTCACCAGCGGCGCCTTCAGCCCGCCCAGCAGATCGCCCGGTCCGGTCACCACGATGTGCCTGAGCTGGCCGCGGTCGGCCACGCTCTGCAGCGTGTGGGCGAAATTCTCGAGAATGACGATGACCGCCGCGCCGCTGTCGAGCAACTGCCGCTGCAATTCGTCGGCCGTGTACAGCGGGTTGACGTTGACCACCGCATGACCGGTGCGCAAGGTGCCCAGCAGGGCCACCAGGTAGGCCGGCACGTTGGGCATCATCAGCGCGACCCGCGACCCCTTCGGCAGCCCCAGGCCCTGCAACCAGCCTGCGAATCCGCGGGCGTGCGCATCCAGCTGCGCATAGGTGATGTCGCTGCCCATGGCGGTGCAGGCGACGCGTCCCGCGTACTGCTTGCAGGCCCGGTCCAGCAGGTCGGTCAGCGATGCATAGCCGTCGATGGAGATGTCGGCGGGAACCCCTTGCGGGTAATGGGCAAGCCACGGGCGAGTCATGGTGTTTGTCTCCATTAAATTGGTTTTTGAATGATGATAACCTTGTTGCGTTCCCAAATTCCGCCTGGTTCTTCCCATGAAACTGCTCGATCCCATCGTTGCCTGGCGCGACGATATCTCCCAGATCCGGCGCGACATCCACGCGCATCCCGAATTGGCGTTCGAGGAATTCCGCACCGCCGACGTGGTGGCGGCCAAGCTCGAGGAATGGGGCATTGAAATCCATCGCGGCCTCGGCGGCACCGGCGTGGTCGGCATCATCCGCGGCGACCGTCCCGGCGAGCGCGCCGTCGGCCTGCGCGCCGACATGGACGCCCTGCCCATGCAGGAAGCCAACACCTTCGCCCACGCCAGCAAGCACGCCGGCAAGATGCACGCCTGCGGCCACGACGGCCACACCGCCATGCTGCTGGCCGCCGCGCGCTACCTGGCGCAGCACCGCGACTTCGCCGGCACGGTCTACGTCATCTTCCAACCCGCCGAGGAAGGCGGCGGCGGCGCCAAGCGCATGATCGACGACGGCCTGTTCACGCGCTTCCCCATGGAAGCGGTGTTCGGCATGCACAACTGGCCCGGCATGGCGCCCGGCCAGTTCGGCGTGACCGCCGGCCCCATCATGGCTTCCAGCAACGAGTTCTCCATCGTCATCAAGGGCAAGGGCACCCACGCCGGCATGCCCAACCTGGGCATCGACCCGGTCATGGCGGCGGTGCAGCTGGCGCAATCGCTGCAGACCATCATCACGCGCAACCGCAACCCGCTCGACGCGGCGGTGCTGAGCATCACGCAGATCCACGCCGGCAGCGCCGACAACGTGGTGCCCAACCACGCCGAACTGCGCGGCACGGTGCGCACCTTCACGCTGGAGGTGCTGGACCTGATCGAACGCCGTATGGAAGAGATCGCGCGCCACACCTGCGCGGCGATGGACTGCGAAGTGGAATTCACCTTCCAGCGCAACTACCCGCCCACCATCAACCATCCGGAAGAAGCGGCTTTCTGTGCCGAAGTCATGCGCGACATCGTCGGCGACGACAAGGTCAACGACCACGTGCAGCCCACCATGGGCGCCGAGGACTTCGCCTTCATGCTGCAGGAATTGCCGGGCTGCTACGTCTGGATCGGCAACGGCGTTGGCGATCACCGCGCCGCCGGCCATGGCCTGGGCCCGTGCATGCTGCACAACGGCAGCTATGACTTCAACGACGAACTGCTGCCGCTGGGCGGCACCTACTGGGTACAGCTGGCGCTCAAGCGCCTGGCCAAGGCCTGACGCGGCGCCGGGAAAGGCGCCTGCCTCACGAAGAAGGCAACGGCTTCCCCGCGCTAGATGACTCCCTGCCCCGCCCGCACTGCCTGGCACATCGCCAGGAAGCGCTGGGCGGCGCGCGCGGCCGCGTCGGCATGCGGCACCAGGATGCTCAAGGTGCGCGTCAATGGCCGCGGCAACAGCCGCAGCGCCGCCAGCGCGCCATCCTCGTGCCGCATCGACATGGCCGACACGAACCCCACGCCGAGGCCGGCGCGCACGGCCTGCTTCACGCCTTCCACCCCGGCCAGCTCCAAGCCGACCGAGGGCGCCAGGCCGGCATCGGTGAAAGCGCGCTCGACCAGCCGCCGCACGCCCGAACCGGGTTCGCGCATCACCAGCGGCGAAGCCGCCAGATCCCGCAGCGTGACCGCGCCCTTGCCCGCCAGGGCATGGTCGGCGCGCACGATGGCCACCACCTCGTCCTGCCGCCAGGCATGCACGGCGGTCTCGGCCGGCAGGCCCGCGGGCACGTCGCCTTCGATGAAGGCCAGGTCCAGCGCCGGCAGGCGTTCGACGATTTCCCGGGTATTGCCATCGGACAGGTGCAGGCTGACGGCCGGAAAGGCATGGCGGAAATCGGCCACCAGGCCTGGCAGCAGGTAGCTGGCCGGCGTGGTACTGGCCCCCAACCGCAGCACGCCGGTTTCCAGGCCGCGCCACGATTCGCGCACGGCCTGCGCCTGGCGGTACACCTGGCGCAGCTGGCGCGCCTGCTCGGCCAGGCGCTCGCCTGCCTCGGTCAAGGCGATGCCGTGGCCGCTGCGGCGATACAGCGGTTCGCCGAACCATTCCTGCAAGGCCCGCAACTGGCCCGAAACCGCCGGCTGCGACAGATGCAGCTGCTGGGCGGCGCGGCTGATATTGCCGGCGTCGGCCACGGTGGCGAAGGTGAGCAATTGATCGGGAGTCATGAGTTCCTGGCGAGCCGGCGGCCATGGCGGCATTGATATCAGAATTCTTGATATTTCATATCAAAAATAAAAATTTTCCAAATAACAGCGCCGAAATTAATATTTCGCCTAGTTATTTAGATATGCAGAAAGGCCCGCCATGAGCACCGCCACCACGACCGCCCCGCCACCCGCCGCCGCGCCTGCCGCAACTCCCGGCGCGTCGGCCGCCACCGCCACGCCCTGGCGCGACAAGCTCAACGGCGTCCTGTTCGTCGGCCTCATGTCGGCCGCGGTCATGCAGCTGGCGGACTTCCCCGCCATCCGCCAGCTGGGCTTTTCGCCGCTGGTGGTCGGCATCGTCTGCGGCATGCTGTACGGCAACTTCCTGCGCGGCACCATGCCGGTCGACTGGGGCGTGGGCGTCAACTTCACCGCGCGCCGCCTGCTGCGCATCGCGGTGGCCTTCTACGGCCTGAACATCAGCATCCAGCAGATCGCCGCCGTCGGCCTGCCCGGCCTGGCGGTGTCGGTGGCGGTGGTGGTGGGCACGCTGCTGCTGGGCACCTGGGTCGGCCAGCGCATGCTGGGACTGGACCGCGACACCGCCATGCTGACCGCCGCCGGCAGCGCCATCTGCGGCGCGGCCGCCGTGCTGGCCTTCGAGCCGACCCTGCGCGCGCAGCCGCACAAGAGCGCCGTGGCGGTGGCCACCGTGGTGCTGTTCGGCACGCTGTCGATGTTCCTGTATCCGGTGCTTTACCACGCGGGCTGGCTGCCTTTCGACACCCAGGCGCTGGGCATCTACATCGGCGGCACCATCCACGAAGTGGCGCAGGTGGTCGGCGCGGCCAGCAACATCGACCCCGCCACCACGGAAGTGGCCACCATCGTCAAGATGACCCGCGTCGCCCTGCTGGTGCCGGTGCTGCTGATCCTCGGCCTGTACCTGCGCAGCGCCGCCAGCCACGCCGGCGGCAACGCCAAGGGCGCCAAGCTGCCGATCCCCTGGTTCGCGGTCGGCTTCCTGGTCCTGGCCATCGTCAACTCGCTCAACATCATCCCGGCCGACGTCGTCGCCGCCATCCGCCGCCTGGACGTCTTCGCCCTGACCATGGCCATGACGGCGCTGGGCATCGAGACCCGCTTCGCCAACATCCGCAAGGCCGGTCCGCGCGTGATGGCGCTGGGCCTGATCCTGTACGCCTGGCTGCTGGTCGGCGGCTACGGCATCGTCAAGCTTGCGTCCTGATCCGCGCCGGCTTCGATAAAGCGCCTCGGCGGGGCGCCGGCCCGCGCCGGCGCCCCGTTTTTCCTGCATAATCGGCTGGTTGCCTTGCATTGGAGCCGGCCGCATGACCTCCAGCACCAAAACTCCCTTCACGACCTTGCCCGCCAATCGCGACGCCGTATTGCGCGTCATGCCGATGCCGGCGGATGCCAACATCCACGGGGACGTTTTCGGCGGCTGGATCATGTCCCAGGTCGACATCGCCGGGTCCATCCCCGCCGCCCGCCGCGCGGCGGGCCGCGTGGCCACCGTCGCCGTCAACGCCTTCCAGTTCAAGCAGCCCGTGTTCGTGGGCGACCTGCTCAGTTTCTACGCGTCCATCGTCAAGACCGGCAAGACCTCCATCACCGTGTCGGTCGAGGTCTACGCGGAACGCCAGCGCCTGGACGCCGAAGTCGTCAAGGTCACCGAGGCCACGCTGACCTACGTCGCCACCGACGAAGCGCGGCGCAGCCGCCCTCTTCCCATTCTTTGAGTCGTAACGCATGACGCAGTCCGCCGCCGCGCAGAAACCGCCCGCGACGCCCCGCCGCCTCGACCCGGAAGACGCGCAGCACGCCCTGGCCGAAGTCCAGGAACGCCTGCGCCGCCAGCAATTGGTCGCCGACCTGGTGCATCGCCAGGAAGAAGGCGACGCCAAGGCCAACCTGGTCGAGGACCTGGTGCACCGCCAGCACGAGGCGGAACTCAAGACCCTGCTGGACGGCCTGCATCCCGCGGATATCGCGTTCATCCTTGAGTCGCTGCCCAAGGACGAACGCCAGTCCATCTGGAAGCTGGTGAGCCCCGAGCACGACGCCGACGTGCTGCTCGAGGTCGAGGACTGGGTCCGTGAATCGCTGATCGAAGCGATGGACCGCCAGGACCTGGTGGCCGCCACCGGCAACATGGATGCCGACGAGCTGGCCGACCTGGCGCCCGACCTGCCGCCGGACGTGGTGGCCGAGGTGCAGAAGGGCCTGACCGAGGAAGAACGGGCCCAGTTGCTGGAAGCCATGGGCTATCCGGAAGACAGCGTCGGCGCCATCATGGACTTCGAAATGGTCCGGGTGCGCGAGGATGTCACGCTCGAAGTGGTGCTGCGCTACCTGCGCCGCCTGCACGAACTGCCTGACCACACCGACCAGATCTTCGTGGTCGACCGCCAGGACAAGCTGCAGGGCATCCTGCCGCTGTCGCGCCTGCTGGTCAGCGAACCCGAGACCGAAGTGCGCGCGGTCATGAACTCGGACTTCCTGACGCTCAACCCGCTCGACTCCGACGCCGACGCCGCCGGCGCATTCGAGCGCTACGACCTGGTTTCGGCCCCCGTGATGGACGACCAGGGCCGCCTGATCGGCCGCGTCACCATCGCCGACGTGGTCGACGTGATGCGCGAAGACTCCCAGGAACAGGCGCTGTCGCGCGCCGGCCTGCAGGAAGAGGACATCTTCGCTCCGGTCAGCACGGCGCTGCGCAACCGCGCGCCCTGGCTGCTGTTCAACCTCTGTACCGCCGCCACGGCCTCGTTCGTGGCCTCGCAATTCGAGGGCACGGTCAGCCAGATCGTGATCCTGGCGTTCCTGATGTCCATCGTCGCCGGCATCGGCGGCAATTCGGGCAACCAGACCATGACGCTGATCATCCGCGCCCTGGCCATGGGCCGCATCACCGGCCGCAACCTGTGGCAATTGGTCAAGCGCGAACTGTTCGTGACCCTGATGGTGGGCCTGTGCGGCAGCCTGGTGGCGGCCTTGTTCGCCTGGGCGATCTCGCACTCGATCTCGATCGCGCTGGTGATGATGGCCGCCATGGTCTGCAACATGCTGGTGGGCGCCTCGGTCGGCGTGCTGGTGCCGATGGTGCGGGCCCGCTTCGGCAAGGATCCCGCCATGGGTTCGTCGGTGCTGTTGACCTTCGCCACGGACTCGCTGGGCTTTTTCATATTCCTGGGACTGGCCACCATTTTCCTGCTGTAGCGCGTCCACAACGGACCTGCACGTGATTGTTTCACGGCATGTCCCAGGCCCGCATTTGACAGCTGCGTGACAGTAAAGATGACAGGCGCTCCGTTACAGTAACGGGGTTGTCATCATCTTTCGTGTTTCCGCAATGACCGCCAGACTCCGGGCAGTGCTTTTTTGCCTGCTGCTCTCGACCTTCAGCGCCGCCGCGCATGCCTGCGAAAACCTGCCCTCGTGGGCCCAATCCGCCTGCAACCGCCTGGACCAGATCTGGACGGAAGGCGGCAATGACCTCTATTTCAGCGGCTACGCCTGGCACAACCGCGCCATGTACAGCCGCGACAAGATCAACAGCTTCAACGAACTGGCGTGGGGCGGCGGCTACGGACGCAGCATCTACGACGAAGACGGCGACTGGCAGGGCCTGTACGCCATGGCGTTCCTGGATTCGCACAGCAAGGTCGAACCGATCGCCGGCTACGGCTTCCTGAAGATCGGACGGGTCAGCGAGAATTTCCGGCTCGGCGCCGGCTACACCGTGTTCCTGACGGCACGCCACGACATCATGAGCTACGTGCCGTTCCCCGGCGTGCTGCCACTGGTCTCGGCCGGCTACAAGGACACCATGCTGTACGCCACCTACATCCCCGGCTCGCGTGGCGCCGGCAACGTGCTGTTCATGTTCGGCCGCTGGTCCTTCTGACGGCCAGGCACCGCCGCGCCGGCGGCAGCCCGCGCGTTCAGCAGGGCTGCATGCCCAGGCGGCGCACCAGCTCGCCCAGGCGCCAATCGTCGATGCCGTGGGCGCGCAGCGCCTTCTCGGTCTCCACCACGTAGTCCAGGCACGGACCCGAATGTCCCACCGCATTGCGCACCGACGCCAGCAGGCGGTCATCGGTGAGGTCGGCGGCGTATTCCTGGCAGGCGCGATTGAGCAGGAACACCAGCCCGCGCACTGGCGCCTGGTCGGTATGGCAGGTCAGCCAGCGCGGCGTGTAGGCGCCGGTCACCATCTCGCGGCGCCACAGCGCCGCGAACACCGTGGGGACATCGCAGGCCGCGATCTGGAAGGCCACGCCGCGGCAGCAGCCGCCGCGGTCCAGCCCGAACACCAGGCCGGGATTGTCGGGCGAGCCGCGATGGTCGTGCGACCACAGGCAGAGCGAACGATGGTAGCCACGCACGGTGGCCAGGCGGCGTTCGCGCCACGCGAAGCCGGGATGCCAGATCAGGGAACCATAGGCGAACACCCACAGGTCGTCGGTGCCATTCCATCCAACCAAAAGATCTTCCACCGACGCGGGTAGCGTCTTCGCCAGTCCGGCGCAGCCGGCGGGTACTGCCAACGACATAGGGTCCTCTGATATCCCGGGTTCATTCCCATGGCGGGAACGATGGATATGCTACGCCGCCTGCCGCGCAAAAGAATTGCGAGATGGGGCGCCTGCAACACGCGGAAAGAAATTTGTATTCGCGGCGGCCGCGCGCCGGAGAAAAAAATTGCGTCCGGGCGCCAGGCCGCCGCCACGGGCCCGCGCGGCGCCGCGGCGCGGGGACACGCCGCCCGCGGGCCGGCAGCCGGTCAGAGCGCGTCCAGCGGCAGCTCGGTGGTGCTCTTGATCACTTCCATGGAAAAGCTGGCGCTCACGTCCAGCAGGTCCACGGCGGCGATCAGGCGGCGGTAGAAGCGGTCATAGGCCGCCATGTCCTCGACCACCACCTTGAGCAGGTAATCGATATCCCCGGCCATGCGATGGAATTCGACCACGTTGGGCAGCGCCATGACCGCGTTGATCAGGCTCTGGGTCCACTTCTCGTTGTGCTGGCTGGTCTTGATGGACACGAACACGGTCAGGTTCAGGCCCAGCGCGCGGGGATCCAGCAGGATCGCATTGCGCGCAATGACCCCGTCGTCCTTGAGTTTCTGGATGCGGCGCCAGCACGGCGTGACGGACAGGTTGACCTGCTCGGCGATTTCGGCGACCGAACAGGTGGCATCCTTCTGCAACAACGCCAGGATCTTGATGTCGGTCTGGTCCATGGAGGCTCCTCAAGCGGTATCGGCGCATCTTGCCTTGGCGCCTGCGCGCCGTCCACCCGAGGAACACCCTAGGCGGCCCTTGGCGCGGCGTCAGTACGTGCCCGGGTAGCCGCCGCCATCGAGCAGGATGTTCTGCGCTGTCATGTAGCCGGCCTGCGCCGAACAGACGTAGGCGCACAGCGCGCCCAGCTCCTCGGGCTGGCCATAGCGGCCGGCCGGGCTGGCGCGGCCGCGCTCGTCCCACAGCTGCTCGAAGGTCTTGCCGCCCTCTTCCAGCATGCCGCGGATGTGGCGAGCCTGCGCATCGGTGGCGAAGGCGCCGGGCAACAAGTTGTTGATGGTGACGTTGTGCCTGACGGTCTGCCGCGCCAGGCCGCTGACAAAGCCGATCAGCCCCGCCCGCGCGCCATTGGACAGCCCCAGTTCGGCATGCGGCGCCTTGACGCTGCGCGACACGATGTTGACGATGCGGCCGAAGCGCCGCTCGATCATGCCGTCGACCACGCGGCGGATCATGTCGATCGGGCCCAGCATCATCGCGTCCAGCGCCGCGATCCAGTCGTCGTGCGACCAATCGCGGAAATCGCCCGGCATGGGACCGTCGGCGTTGTTCACCAGGATGTCCGGACGCGGGCAGGCGGCCAACGCGGCATCGCGCCCTTCGGGACGGGTCAGGTCGGCCGCGACCCAGCCCACGCCGATGCCCGCCACGCGCGAGATCTCGGCCGCCGCCTGCTCCAGCGTCTGCGGATTGCGGGCGGCGATCGTCACCGCCACGCCCTCGCGCGCCAATTGCAGGGCGCAGGCGCGGCCCATGCCGCGGCTGCCGCCGAATACCAGTGCCGTCTTGCCGCTGATCCCGAGATCCATGCCAACCCCCTCCAGAGTGGTACCAAGAAGCGAACCAGTATAGGAGCCGGGGCGGCGCGCGGGGGTGGAATTTTTTTCTAAACATCGGTTCGACACGGGCCAATTTGGCAAAGGCATTCCAACCCGAATCCCTAAGATGAAGGCTTGTCCTTCAGGCGTGCCACCATGCCCAACCTTCCACTCGCCACCGCCGACCTGCGTACGCTGTGTGAATCGGTGCAGGCCGCCCAGATGAGCGCGGCGCGCGCCTTCCTGCGCGAGCTTGCCGCCAGCGTCGCCAATGCGGGCGACATGCTGCGCGCGCTGCCACCAGACCTGCGCGACGGCCGGCCCGAGCACTACACCCGCCACATCGCCTATGCCGATCCGCATGGCGCCTTCACCGTCGCCTACCTGATCTGGCGCCCGGGGCAATTCAGCCCGGTGCACGGCCACAAGACCTGGTGCACCTACCAGGTGCTGCAAGGCGAGCTGGTCGAAACCCATTACCGCTGGGATCCGGCGGCGGGCGCGGCCCGGCCCTGCGGCCAGGTCAGCCGCCGCCCGGGCGACATCGTCACCGCCACCCAGGGCCTGCATCAGATCCACCGCCTCGGCAACGCCGGCCCGGGCGTCGCCGTGTCGCTGCACATCTACGGAGTCGACCAGGCCGACCTCTGCACCGGCGTCAACCATCTGGTGCCCACGCCGGCGCCCCACTGAACGCGCGCCACGGCGCCCGTCCCACGGCATCGAGCCCATGAAAAAAGCGGGGCCAACCCTGGCCCCGCTTCGCATTCCCTGCCTGGCCTTCAGCCCATCCACTGGCTGACCGGCGCCGCCGCATCCTGCAACGGCTGCGCCACCACGTCGATCAACGCCGGGCCGTCATGCTCCATGGCCGCCTTGATCGCCGCGTCCAGCTTGGCCGGGTCCTCGACCCGCCAGGCCTTCACGCCATAGGCCTCGGCGATGCGGGCGTGGTCGGTGCGGTCGAAGTCCACGCTGTAATAGCGCTTGTCGTAGCCGGCCTTCTGGCTGGCCTTGATCCAGCCATAGACCGAGTTCGAAAACACCACCATCAGCAGCGGCGCCTTGTGGCGCACGATGGTCTCGAGCTCGCCGACCGTGAAGCCGAAGCTGCCGTCGCCCATCACCGACACGCACTTGGCATTCGGCCGCCCGACCCAGGCGCCCAGCGCCGCCGACATCGAGAACCCCAATGCGCCATGGGCGCGGTTGGTGATGAAATGGCGGCCGGGCCGCGACACATCGTAGTAGGCCGAGAAGTACGGGCATGGCGTGCCGGGGTCGGCGCACACCACCGCGTCGTCGGGCAGCAGGCGATTGAGCGATTGCACCACGCGTTCCGGACGGATCGGCGCGTCCAGGCTGCTCGCCAGCGGCTCCAGCTGCGCGCGCCGCGCGGCCTTGGCGCGACCCGCCAGCACCGCGCCATCGGCCGCGTCGGATGGCCGGTGCGCGAGGCGCTCGCGCACCTCGGCGCCCAGCGCCTGCAAGGCCAGCCTGGCATCGCCCACCATGCCGACCTCGGTCAGGTAGTTGGCGCCGATCACCATCGGGTCGATATCGATGTGCAGGATCGGCACGTCGCGGTTCGGGAAGCGCCAGTGCTCGGTCGAGGTCGAACCCGCGCGGCAACCGACGAACAGCACCACGTCGGCGGCGGCCACCACGTCGCGCGTGGCCATCACGCCTCCGTTCGACCCCACCACGCCCGCATTCAGCGGATGCGTGTCGGCCAGGCTGCCCTGGCCGCTGACGGTCACGCACACCGCCGCCTTCAGGCTCTCGGCCAGTTCCTGCAGCGCGCCGCTGGCGCCGGCGATCACCACGCCGCCGCCGCAGATGATGACAGGCGAACGCGCGCCCACCAGGCGCTGCGCCGCGCGCGCCACGTCCGCCGGATCCGGCGCGTAGCGCAGCGACGGGAATTGCGCGTGTTCCGGTTGGGCCCAGACGTCGGCGGCATCGACCTGCTGCTTCATCACGTCATAGGGAAAGCACAGGTGCGCCGAGCCGGGCTTGCCGGTGGTCATGGCGCGGAACGCGGCGCGCACCATGCCGGGAATCTGATCGGCGCGATCGATGGTGCGGTTCCATTTGGTCAGCGGCCGGTACAACGCCTCCTGGTCCAGCTCGGTCAGCGGGTACTTGCCGCGCGAGCCCACCGCCACATCGGACGTAATGCCCAGCACAGGAATGGACGACTCGTTGGCCTCCACCAGCCCCGGCAGCAGATAGGTCGCGCCGCCGCCGCTCGGCCCTTCGCACACGCCGACCTTGCCGGTCACGCGAGCGTAGGCGTCGGCCATGTAGCCGGCGCTGCGTTCGTCGCGGGTCAGAATGTGCTGCATGCCGTGATCGAGCCGGTAGAGCGCGTCGTAGAACGGCAGGCTGGTATCGCCGCACAGGCCGAAAATATGTTTGACGCCGTTGTGTTGCAGCATCCGCACCATTGCTTCGGCGCCGGTCAATGTATCCATGTCTTCTCCACGCGATGCGCGGACCGGGCGGCGCGCCATCGCGCCCCGCCCCGGCCGCTCAGTTATCCAGGTTGATGTTGCTGCTCTTGATGAACTTGCTCCAGCGGTCGTACTCCGCCTTCACGTAGGCATCCAGCGCCGGGCCGTTCGACGCCACGATCTCGAAGCCCGCCTCTTCCAGCTTCTTCTTGACGTCCGCATCGGCCAACACCGTGTTGAATGCCTGCGTCAGCTTCTTGATGGTCGCCTCGGGCGTGCCCTTGGGCGCGAACATGCCGCTCCACGAATAGGCCACGAACCCTGGGAAGCCAGACTCGGCCACCGTCGGCACGTTGGGCAGGTCCGGCAGGCGCTTTTCGCCGGCCACCGCCAGCGGCTTGATCTTGCCGGCCTGGATCTGGCCGCGCAGCGCGGCAAAGCTCAGCCAGGTCATGTTGGCCTGGCCGCCCACCACGGCCTGGATGGCCGGCCCGCCGCCACCATACGGCACGTGCAGCAGCTCCACCTTGGACAGGCGCTTGAGTTCTTCGGGCGCCAGGTGGTTCAGCGACCCCACGCCGGTGGAGGCATAGTTGAACTTGTTGGGCGGCTGCTTGGCCGCGGCCGCCAGGAATTCCTTCAGGTTGTCGCCCGGCACGCCCGGATTGGCGCCCAGCACCAGCGGAAAGCGCACGGTCTGGGTGATGGCGACGAAGTCCTTGAAGGTGTCGTACGGCAGCTTGGGTTTCACCGCCGGGTTGATGCCGTGGTTGTCGAAGCTGACCAGCAGCGTGCTGCCGTCAGGCTCGGCCCGCGCCACGAAGGCGGTGGCGATCTGGCTGGCCGCGCCCGGGCGGTTTTCCACCACCACGGCGCGGCCGCCCAGCTCCTTGGACAGCCGTGGCTGCAGGATGCGCGCCAGGATGTCGGTGCTGCCGCCCGGCGGATACGGCACCACCAGGATCAGCGGCTTTTCTTCCGCCCGGGCGGGCGCGGCGGCCAGGCCGCCCCCCAGCGCGGCGAGCGCGCAGACGGCCGCCAAGGCGCGCCGCATGGTTGTGTAGGTCATGTGTTTTCCCCTGCTGTTGTGGTGTTGGCCGGCACTGCGATAGCGGGTGCGGCCTGGTCCCGCATGTAAATCGTGGAAAAGCCGGTGCGGATGACATCGGTGATCTGGTCCAGCCGCCGGCCGATGTGGCTGCGCATCATGTCCGGCAAGGCGTCGACGTCGCGCCGCTCCAGCGCCTGGACGATGCGCATGTGTTCGGCCTGGGTATGGCTGCGGCGCCCCTGCTGCATGTCGATCCAGCGCACGAAATGGATGCGGGCATTGACGCTTTCCAGCGCCCGCACGAATTCGTCGTTGCGCGAGTAGCGCGCCAGGGTCAGGTGAAACGCCTCGTCCAGTTCCAGCAGGCGGGTCGCATCGCTGTCTTCGGGCACATCGCGGGACCGTTCGACAAAGGCGCGCAAGGCTGCCAGTTCCTCGTCGGTGGCGCGCTCGCAGGCAGCGCGCACGATGCCGGCTTCGAGCACCGCGCGGTATTCATAGAGACTGTGAATCTGCTTGGCATCCAGCAGGCGGGCGATGAACCCTCGGTTAACCGAGCGGGTCAGGAACCCCTCCACCATCAACTGGTTGAGCACCTCGCGCAGGGGCGTGCGGCTCACGTTGAGCCGCCGGGCCAGTTCGACTTCGTTGATGCGTTCGCCCGGCTTGAACTCGAAACTCACCGCCATCGCCTTGACGGCGTTGTACAGCTCGGCCTGGCCGGCCATGGTGCGGGCTGCGGGTCGGGATGAGGTCATGAGCGTGCGGGCCGCCAGGGCGCTCCGGGGTGGGGATGAAGTGCATACTAAAGTGCATACACTTCGCCTCACAACCCGGGTTTGCCCGCAACACGCATGGCCACGATCCGTCCCCCAAGAAGGGTGAGCGGGAAGATTTCAGGAAGGGGAAGGCGCCCGCCCGGCGATCGCGGGCGGGACAGGATCAGACGCCGGTATCGAGCGTGTAATGGGCGCCGTCGCGATTTTCCAGCGTCAGCGTGGACAACACCGGCGTCGCCGCCATGGCGTCTTCCCGCACGTGGATGCGCAGGTTGGCCAGCGGCACGTCCCAGCCGCCCGCGACGGCCTCGGCCGTCACGCCTGCCACCAGGGCCAGCCGCTCGGCCACCTGGCGCGGCTGCGCGGCACGGGCGTCGATGCGAAGCAGACTACGGGCGCCGTTGGGATGCGCCATCAGTTCGGGCGACCAGACGCACTCGGGCGTCAGGTGGCGGCAGAAATACATGCGGATGCCGGGCAGCGGCTGCTCGGCGAAACGCACGGTATGGAAACGGGCCTCGACTTCCTGGCCGTCCAGCATCGCCGGACGGGACAGTTCCTGCATCGGATTGACGGCGAAACCGGCCGCGAGCAGGCGCTCGCGGGTGGCCTCGGCGTCGTAGGTGCGGAACACCAGCGCTTCGAGCCCGAAGGGCGAATCGGCGATTTCCTTGCGCGCCGGCGGCGCGCCGGGCGGCCAGCCCAGCAGTTCGACGTAGGTGCCTTCGAGCACGATCAGGCGGTTGCACGAACCCAGGTTGTGCACCGCCTTTTCGCTCAGGTGAAAGCCCTGGCGCTCGAAGTGCGGCGCCAGCGCATCCAGCCGGTCGCGCACCATGACCACGGCGTGGTCGAACTCGGTCTGGCCGACGGCATGCAGCATGGCGTTATCCGCTCAGACCAGCTTGCCGTGGCACTGCTTGTACTTCTTGCCGCTGCCGCACGGGCACGGATCGTTGCGGCCCACCTTGGGCAGCGCGTTGCGCACCGGCTGGGCGCCCGTGTCGTCGGCCGACTGGGCCAGCGCCTCGTCGTAGTCGGAGTGGTGGTACTGCACGTTCTGCACGTGCGACTGGGCCGCTTCGGCCTCGGCCTGCTCGACCTGCTCGGACGACTGCACGCGCACCGTCATCAGCACGCGCACCACGTCGTCGCGGATGCGGTCCAGCATGCCCGAAAACAGTTCGAAGGCCTCGCGCTTGTATTCCTGCTTGGGGTTCTTCTGCGCATAGCCGCGCAGATGGATGCCCTGGCGCAGGTAGTCCAGCGCCGACAGATGCTCGCGCCAGTGCGTGTCGATCGCCTGCAGCATGATCGAACGCTCGAACTGCGACCACGATTCGGTGCCGACCTGGTCGACCTTGGCCTGGTAGACGTCGCGGGCCGCGGCGACCACGCGTTCGCGCAGGTCTTCGTCGGTCAGGGAAGCTTCCTTCTCGAGCATCTCGGTCAACGGCAGATGGATCTGCCAGTCGGCCTCCAGCGCCTTCTGCAGCGCCGGGATGTCCCACTGCTCTTCCACCGATTCCGGCGGCACGTAGGTATTGAACAGGTCGACCACGGCGGCATCGCGCAGGTTCTCGACCATTGCGCCGACGCTGGCCGCTTCCAGCACTTCGTTGCGCTGCGAGTACAGCACCTTGCGCTGGTCGTTGGCGACGTCGTCGTATTCCAGCAGCTGCTTGCGGATGTCGAAGTTGCGACCCTCGACCTTGCGCTGCGCGGTCTCGATGGAGCGCGTCACCATGCCGGCCTCGATCGGCTCGCCCTCGGGCAGCTTGAGGCGTTCCATGATGGCGCGCACGCGGTCGCCCGCGAAGATGCGCATCAGCGAATCTTCCAGCGACAGGTAGAAGCGCGACGAACCCGGGTCGCCCTGGCGGCCGGCGCGGCCGCGCAGCTGGTTGTCGATACGGCGCGATTCGTGGCGTTCGGTGCCGATGATGCGCAGGCCGCCGGCGGCCTTGACCTGCTCGTTCTGCGGCTTCCAGTCGGCGCGCACCTTTTCGATGCGGGCGGTCTTTTCGGTTTCGGACAGCGACTCGTCGGCGCGGATCAGGTCGACCTGCTTGTCGACGCTGCCGCCCAGCACGATGTCGGTGCCGCGGCCCGCCATGTTGGTGGCGATGGTGATGTGGCCCGGCTTGCCGGCTTCGGCGACGATCTCGGCTTCACGCGCGTGCTGCTTGGCGTTCAGCACTTCGTGGGGCAGCTTGGCCTTTTTCAGCAGGCCCGACAGCAGCTCGGAGTTCTCGATGCTGGTGGTGCCCACCAGCACCGGCTGGCCGCGCTCGTGGCAATCGCGGATGTCTTCGAGAATGGCGTTGTACTTTTCCGTGTCCGTCTTGAAGACCTGGTCGTTCTGGTCCTTGCGGATCATGGGCTTGTTGGTCGGGATGATGACCGTCTCGAGCCCGTAGATTTCCTGGAATTCGTACGCTTCCGTGTCGGCCGTGCCGGTCATGCCGGACAGCTTCTCGTACATGCGGAAGTAGTTCTGGAAGGTGATCGAGGCCAGCGTCTGGTTCTCGTGCTGGATCTTCACCCCTTCCTTGGCCTCGACCGCCTGGTGCAGGCCGTCGGACCAGCGGCGGCCCACCATCAGGCGGCCCGTGAATTCGTCGACGATGATGACTTCGCCGTCCTGTACCACGTACTGCTGGTCGCGGAAGAACAGCGTGTTGGCGCGCAGCGCCACCATCAGGTGGTGCATCAGCGCGATGTGGCGCGGGTCGTACAGCGATTCGCCTTCGGGCAGGATGCCCAGGCGCGCCAGGATGCCTTCGGCGTTGA
Organism: Achromobacter sp. RW408; assembly: GCF_003184165.1. Lineage (NCBI taxonomy): Bacteria > Pseudomonadati > Pseudomonadota > Betaproteobacteria > Burkholderiales > Alcaligenaceae > Achromobacter > Achromobacter sp. RW408. Next base: position 475,560 of record NZ_QHHO01000046.1, on the reverse strand, counting down.
CGTGGCCGGCTTCCGACAGGTAGACCTGCTGGCTCTTTTCGTCGACCCAGTAGTCGCCCTCGGGTTCCGGCTCCTGCGGCTTGGGCTCGCTGGCCATGCGGGTCAGCAGCGGCGGCACCGCGTTCATGCGGATGTAGAGCTCGGTGTGGTCTTCGGCCTGGCCGGAGATGATCAGCGGCGTGCGCGCCTCGTCGATCAGGATCGAGTCCACTTCGTCGACGATCGCATAGAACAGCGCGCGCTGGCGCCGGTCCTCAACACGGTATTCCATGTTGTCGCGCAGGTAGTCGAAACCGAATTCGTTATTGGTGCCGTAAGTGATGTCGGCGGCGTAGGCGGCCTTCTTTTCCTCGTTCGGCTGCTGCGGCACCACCACGCCCGTGGTCAGGCCCAGGAACTGGTACAGGCGCCCCATCCACTCGGCGTCGCGGCGGGCCAGGTAGTCGTTCACCGTCACCACGTGCACGCCCTTGCCCGCGATCGCGTTCAGGTAGACCGGCAGCGTCGCCATCAGCGTCTTGCCTTCACCGGTGCGCATTTCGGCGATCTTGCCGCTGTGCAGGGCAATGCCGCCCAGCAGCTGCGCATCGAAGTGGCGCATGCCGAACACCCGCTTGCCCGCCTCGCGCACGACGGCGAAGGCTTCGGGCAGCAGGTCGTCGAGCGACGTGCCCTGGGCATGACGGGAGCGGAACTCCTCGGTCTTGGCCGCCAGCTCCGCATCGGAGAGCGCGGAGATCTTGGGCTCCAGCCCATTGATCTGGGTTACCAGCTTGCGATACTGCTTAAGCAGCCGGTCGTTGCGGCTGCCTATGAGTTTTTTGAGCAGAGAAACCATGCGTATGTCGGCCGCACGAGCCCCGCCGCGCCCGCGATGGGCAGAGGGCGGCGTCGCCCGTGACTTGATGTTATTGGTTGAGCGGGGGTCCGCTGGGAAACGAACCAGTTTAACGCACCTGGCGCGTAATAGCCTGGCACTATGGCCAGGCAGGCACTGTAGCCCGGATCGGGATTCAGCGCGCGGCCGTGCCGGCGCCGGCCTGGGCCACCGTCGGCGGCGCGTTCTGCTGCGGCCCCAGGAACAGGCGCGGATCCAGCGGCTGCCCCGCCAGCCGGACCTCGAAATGCAGGTGCGGCCCGGTGGAACGGCCCGAGGATCCGACGCGCGCCACTTGCTGGCCGCGCTCGACCAACTGGCCCTGCTTGACCATCAGCGACGAGGCGTGGGCGTAACGCGTAATCAGACCATCGCCATGGTCGATTTCGACCATATTGCCGTAGCCGGGATGGAATTTGGCTTCCAGCACCACCCCTCCCGAGGCGGCCAGGATGGGCGTGCCCGGCGGCGCGGCGAAATCCAGCCCTTCATGCATGGCGGAACGTCCGGTCACCGGATTGCGGCGCCAACCGTAGGAAGAACTCAGGTAGGGATAGTCGGTGATCGGCATCGCCGTCGGCATGCGGGCCTGGTCGGCCGAGCGCCGGGTCAGCGCCGCATCCAGCAGCTTGAGGTTGTCGGTCTGCAGGGCCAGCCGTTCCTGGATCTCGTCCAGCTGGCGTCCCAGCTCCTCGGCCGAGGCCGCGGAAGGCGGCGTGCCCTCGGTGAAAAGATCATCCATGACCTGGGTGGCTTCGGGCGCATGGGGCGCCTCGGCTGGCGCGGAGGCCAGTTGCTTGGCCACTTCAGGATCGGTGTAGGCCACCCCGGCGACCTGGGCCACCCGCTGGCCCAGCCCGTCGATGCTGGCCAGCTTGGCCTGCAGCGCGCCCACCTTGGCGGCCAGCAGGTTCATGTTGCCGCGCAGGAAATCGGCGTCGCGCCCCGGCTGTTCGGACAAAGGCCATCCCACCGTATGTACGGCGGGCAGGATGGGAGTAATGTAGCGCTGTAGCGCGGCGCCGAAGATGGCGGCCGTCACCAGGGCGCCCCCCAGAAACAACGCCAAGCGCGCGCCTCCCAGGGTGAAATGCCCGTCCTGCCCGTCGCGGGCGTGCATAATCACGATTTTCAAGGTTTGCTTCCTAATTCTCAGAGCCGGGATGAATAGACCCACTTCATACCGTCAACGTTCCAGTTCCAGCCGGCGAGGGGAAAATACCGCCCTGGGATGGCTGGGTCATGACATGCGGGGCGCCGGGGTACTGGCGACCGCCCGCAAGCACTTGCAAATCCAATATGCGGTGGCGGCGATCCTGCCCGCCCCGTTGGGCTCCGTCTGCCAGGTAGGCAAGCTGGAAAACCAGCGCCTTCAACTGGTGGTGCCCAGTGCCGCGCACGCGGCGAAGATGCGTCAATTGGCCCCGCGCATCGCGCAGGCCTTGGCCGACCAAGGCTGGAACCTTAACGAAATTGCCGTGAAGGTACAAGCCGGCCTGCCCAAGCCCGGCGCCCGCAAGCCGCTGCCTCCCAAAGAGGCGCAACCGCTGGGAGACGCGGCGCTGGGCGCCTTTGAAACCCTGCATGACAACCTGCGTCCCGGCCCGCTGGCCGACGCGGTCGCCAGGCTATTGAAGCACCACAAGAGTAGCTGAGATAGCCGGGCTTGTCCGGATGCCAGTCTTTCGGATGGCCGCAATGGCCGGATGGCGCGACAGGATGAGCCCGCGGCCTGCGCCCGCAGGGTGTGGGCGCGACGGTCGGATGGCAACCATCGGCGCCATCCAAATGAAAATGGCCGGTAGTCAGCCGGGGACGGCCCCCGGCGCACCGACCATCAGCGGCAAGCCGGCCTCAGGCCAGCTGCCATTCGTGCCGGAACGCCTGGGGCGCCTCGGCCTGCGATTCGTAGCTCACCAGTTCCCAGGCGTCGCGCTGCGCCAGCAGCGCGCGCGCCAGCTGGTTGTTCAGGCCGTGGCCCGACTTGCAGGCCACGTAGCGCGCCACCAGGGGCTTGCCCAGCAGATACAGGTCGCCGATGGCGTCCAGGATCTTGTGCTTGACGAATTCATCGTCGTAGCGCAGCCCATCGCTGTTCAGCACCCGGTACTCGTCCATCACGATGGCGTTGTCCAGGCTGCCGCCGCGGGCCAGGCCCATCGAGCGCAGCGCCTCGACTTCGTTGACGAAGCCGAAGGTGCGGGCGCGCGCGATCTCGCGCACGTACGAATGGGTGGCGAAGTCGATTTCGGCGAAATTGGCGGTTGAGTCGATGGCGGGGTGGCGGAAGTCGATCGAGAACGCCAGCGCGTACCCTTCATGGGGTTCGAGCCGGGCCCACTTCTCGTTGCGGCCTTCGCCCTCGCGCACTTCCACCGTTTTCAACACACGGATGAACTGCTTCGGCGCGTTCTGCTCGACGATACCCGCCGAGCGCAACAGGTACACGAAGGTTGCCGCACTGCCGTCCATGATGGGGACTTCTTCGGCAGTGAGGTCGATATGCAGGTTGTCGATGCCCAGGCCGGCCAGCGCCGACATGAGATGTTCCACCGTGGACACGCGCACGTTGCCCTGCTGCAGCACCGAGGCCATGCGCGTATCGCCCACGCCAGTGGCCTGCGCGGGCAGGTCGACGACTTCGGGCAGATCGACGCGGTGGAACACGATGCCCGTATTGGGCGCCGCCGGACGCAGAGTGAGCTCGACCCGCCGTCCGGAGTGGACGCCGACGCCTGTCGTGCGGACGAGATTCTGAATGCTGCGCTGTCGGAACATGAGACTAAGGTATTTTGAGCCAGGAAGCCGGCAAGATGACAAGAGATTGCCGGCGTAACTGACGTATTGTAACTCTGTCCGGTTCTCAACGCCATCAAAGCGTCAGGACCGACCGATAAAACCGTCCCCGATTCACATCATACAAACGAAAAACGGACCGCTCCGCCTCCGGCCTGCCCGCGGGGACAGGCAGGCCGGAGATGAGGGAGTGCATAGGAGCCTGAAACCAGGCTCCAGGTTCAATCCGCCTGCTTGCGCAGGAATGCCGGGATGTCGAAATGATCCATGCCCGAGCTTTCCAGCGCGCGCACCTGGGCCGACGCCTGGCTGCGCGGGTTGCGCATGACAGACGGCATGTCCAGATTGCGGTAGTCGCCCTGACCGGCGGCCGGCATCGTGCCCATGGGCAGGTTGTCGGTGCCGGTGCGCAGCGCCTCGGCGGTGTTCTGCACCAGTTGCGGACGCGCCTGCGCACGGCCCAGGCCGGTCGCAACCACGGTCACGCGCAGGTTTTCACCCATCGATTCGTCGTAGGCGGTGCCGAAGATCACGGTGGCGTCGTCCGAAGCGTAGCTGCGGATCGTTTCCATGATTTCGCGCGTTTCGCGCATCTTCAGCGAGCGGCTGGCGGTGATGTTGACCAGCACGCCGCGCGCGCCGTTCAGGTCCACGCCTTCCAGCAGCGGGCAGGCGATGGCGTGCTCGGCGGCGACGCGGGCGCGGTCAGCGCCCGAAGCCGATGCCGTGCCCATCATGGCCTGGCCCTGCTCGCCCATGATCGTCTTGACGTCTTCGAAGTCGACGTTGACGTTGCCTTCGACGTTGATGATTTCGGCGATACCCGCGCAGGCGTTGTGCAGGATGTCGTCGGCCGAACGGAAGCAGTCTTCCTGCGTCGCGTCCTCGTCCATCAGTTCATACAGGTTCTCGTTGAGCACCACGATGAGCGAATGCACGTGCTTGGCCAGTTCGGCGATGCCGTCCTCGGCCATCTTCAGGCGCTTGTTGCCTTCGAACGTGAAGGGCTTGGTGACCACGCCCACCGTCAGAATGCCCAGCTCCTTGGCGACTTCGGCCACGACCGGGCCTGCGCCCGTGCCGGTGCCGCCGCCCATGCCCGCGGTGATGAAGACCATGTGCGCGCCGTTCAGGGCGGCACGGATCTCTTCACGCGCGGTTTCGGCCGACGCGCGGCCTTGCTCGGGCTTGGCGCCCGCGCCCAGGCCGGTGCGGCCCAGGCGGATCTGCACCGGGGCGTTGGTCGCCGCCAGTGCCTGCGCATCGGTGTTGGCGCAGATGAAGTCCACGCCGTGCACGCCGCTGCGAATCATGTGCGCGACGGCATTGCCGCCCGCACCGCCCACACCAACGACCTTGATTACGGTCCCTTTGGTGTTGTTCTCAAGCATCTCAAAGTTCATCATGATGACTCCCTCACAAGTCCGATTTTGCAAATCACAAAAATTCCCCAACAACCTATATTTTGTGAATCGCCTCAAAGCCGAAGCCGACTGCTTTGGTCCGCAACGGGTTTGAGACGCCTCCCCTTTCTGGCCCGGCCCGCCCTACCGCCGCGGATCGTGCCAAGGAGCAGGCCCCAACCTGCCCCCCTCTTCAATTCATGAACCATTCCTTCATGCGCGCCAGCAGGCTCTTGAAATTGCCGGTCTGCGCGGCCACCTTGCGGCCACGCACGCGCTGCATGCGCGCTTCCTGCAGCAAGCCCATCACCGTCGAGAAGCGCGGATTGCGCATCACGTCGGCCAGGCTGCCTTCGTATTCGGGCACCGCCACGCGCACCGGCTTGAGGAACACGTCCTCGGCCAGTTCGATCATGCCGGGCAATTGCGCCGAGCCGCCGGTCAGCACCACGCCGGAAGCCAGCAGGTCCTCGTAGCCGGAGTCGCGCACCACCTGCTGCACCAGCGTGAACAGTTCTTCAACGCGCGGCTCGATCACGGCGCCCAGCGCCTGGCGCTTGACCTGGCGCGGGCCGCGGTCGCCCAGGCCCGGCACTTCCACGGACTCGTCCGGGCTCGCCAGCACCTGCTTGGCCACGCCGTAGCGCAGCTTGATTTCCTCGGCATCGGGCGTCGGCGTGCGCAGCATGGCCGCGATGTCGTTGGTGATCTGGTCGCCGGCGATCGGCAGCACGGCGGTGTGGCGGATCGCGCCGCCGGTGAAGATCGCCACGTCGGTGGTGCCGCCGCCGATATCCACCAGGACGACGCCCAGTTCCTTTTCGTCGGCGGTCAGCACGGCCAGGCTGGAGGCCAGCGGCTGCAGGATCAGGTCCTGCACTTCCAGGCCGCAGCGGCGCACGCACTTGACGATGTTCTGCGCGGCGCTGACGGCGCCGGTCACGATGTGCACGCGCACTTCCAGGCGCAGGCCGCTCATGCCGATCGGCTCGCGGATGTCTTCCTGGCCGTCGACGATGAACTCCTGCGTCAGCACGTGCAGCACCTGCTGGTCGGTCGGGATGTTCACCGCCTTGGCGGTCTCGATGACGCGGGCGACGTCGGTGGCGGTGACTTCCTTGTCCTTGACGGCGACCATGCCGCTGGAATTGAAGCTGCGGATATGGCTGCCGGCGATGCCGGTGTAGACGTCTCGGATCTTGCAATCTGCCATCAGCTCGGCTTCTTCAAGCGCGCGCTGAATCGAATTCACAGTGGTCTCGATATTGACGACCACGCCCTTGCGCATGCCGCGCGACTCGTGCTGGCCCAGGCCGAGCACTTCGAATCGCCCTTCGGGCAGGATTTCAGCCACCACAGCCACCACCTTGCTGGTGCCGATATCGAGGGCGACGATGAGGTCCTTGATGTCACGGGTCATGGCGTTAGCGTTTCTTGGGAGGTTTCGGTGTGGATTTGGGTTTGTTTGCCGACGCGGGCAACGGGGCCAGCGCCAGGGCGAAACCATTGGGATAGCGCAGGTCGGCCTGCGTGATGGTGCGCCCTTCCAGGCGCCCCGACACGGCGGGCCAGGCCTGCACAAAACGTTGAATGCGCGCCGCGAAAGGCAGCGCGCCGGGCAGGCCGTGCGGGTCCGGCGCATCGGCGCCCGGATCGCGGCCCAGGTCCAGCAGCATGCCGTTGGACAGCACCACGCGCCAGGCGTAGCGCGGACTCAGCTCCAGCTGCTTGACGTGCATATCGAGCGGCGCGAACCAGCGCGCCAGCTCGGCGTAGCGTTGCACCACCAGCGACTCGGTGCCCTCGGGCCCGGAGAACTGCGGCAGCACCGTCTCGTCGTCCACTTCGCCCGTGTTGGCCGTGAACGCCTCGCCCCAGGTGTTGATCATCTGGTTCTCGTTCCACAGCGCCAGCGGCTGCTGCTCCTCGATGCGCACGCGCAGCACATTGGGCCAGATCCGCCGCACCGTGGCGTGGCGCACCCATGGCACCGACTCGAAGATCTCGCGCGCGTCGTCCAGGTCCACCGTGAAGAAGTTGCCCTTGAAGCGCCCCGCGATCGCCGCGCGCACCGCGCCCGGCGAGACATAGTGCAGCTCGGTGTCCGGCGTGGACTCCAGCTCGATGGCCGACAGCGTGAAGTACGGACGCTGCGCCACCCACACCACGCCCGCCAGGAGCATGGCGCAGACCGCCAGCACGGCAAGCGTGTTGGCGATCAGGTTGGTAGTGCGAGCGTCGTTCCACACAGAATGTCCGGGTCAAGTATTGCGAGCGGCGCTGTGCAACTTGCACGAGGCGTCGGCCAGGATCGTCACGCACAGCTCGGCATAGCTCATGCCGGTGGCGCGGGCCGCCATCGGCACCAGCGAATGGCTGGTCATGCCGGGCGAGGTATTCATTTCAAGCAGCCAGGGGCGGTTGTCGGCGTCCAGCATGAAGTCGGCGCGACCCCAGCCTTCACAACCCAGCGCGCGATAGGCGCGCACCGCGATGTCGGCGACCTCCTCGGCAACGGCAGGCGGCAGCGCCGCCGGGCAGAAGTACTGCGTGTCGTCGGAGAAGTACTTGTGTTCGTAGTCGTAGTTGCCGCCGGGCGCGGCGATCTCGATCACCGGCAGCGCGCGCGCGCTCTTGCCGCCGCCCAGGATCGCCACGGTCAGCTCGCGGCCCTGGATGAACTGCTCGGCCAGCACCTCGGCGTCGAACTTGGCAGCCAGGGCATAGGCTTCCTTCATGTCGGAATAGCCCACCACCTTGGTGATGCCCACGGTCGAACCTTCGTGCGGCGGCTTGATGATCAGCGGCAGGCTCAGGCGGTCCGGCACTAGGCGCAGTTCGGTGTCGGCATCCAGCAACTCGAATTCCGGCGTGGGCAGGCCATGCTGCAGCCACACGCGCTTGGTCATGGTCTTGTCCATGGCCAGGGCCGAGGCCAGCGGGCCGCTGCCGGTATAGGGGATGCCCAGCAGTTCCAGCGCGCCCTGGATCGAGCCGTCCTCGCCGAAGCGGCCATGCAGCGCGATGAACACGCGCTCGAAGCCCTCGGCGGCCAATTCAGCCAGGCTGCGTTCACCGGTGTCGAACAGGTGCGCGTCGACGCCGGCGCTCAGCAGCGCCTGGTGCACGCCGGCCCCGGACATCAGCGACACCTCGCGTTCGGCGGAACGGCCGCCGTACAACACACCTACTTTGCCGAATTTCGCGCTCATGCCAATTCTCCAACTTGGGCCGGGACCTTGCTGATCGAGCCCGCCCCCATGACGATCACCACGTCGCGATCGCGCACGAAATCGACCACCGCCTGCGGCAGGTCGGCCACGTCCTCGACGAACACCGGCTCGACCTTGCCGGCCACGCGCAGGGCGCGCGACAGGGCGCGGCCGTCGGCGGCCACCAGCGGCGGCTCGCCGGCGGCATAGACCTCGGTCAGCAGCACCGCGTCGGCCGTGCCCAGCACGCGCACGAAATCCTCGAAGCAGTCGCGGGTACGCGTGTAGCGGTGCGGCTGGAACGCCAGCACAATGCGGCGGTCGGGCCAGGCGCCGCGGGCCGCGGCCAGCGTGGCGGCCATTTCCACCGGATGGTGGCCGTAGTCGTCGATCACCGTGAAGGTGCCGCCGCCATGCGCGGCCGGCACCGGGAATTCGCCCGTCTGCGTAAAGCGGCGGCCCACGCCCTTGAACGACGCCAGCGCGTCGCGAATGGCTTCATCGGACACGCCCAGCTCGGTCGCCACGGCGATCGCCGCCAGCGCGTTGCGCACGTTGTGCAGGCCCGGCAGGTTCAGCTCCACCTGCAGCGGCGGCAGCAGCGTGTCGCGGTGGCTGCGCTGCACGTTGAAGCGCATGCGCGTGCCGTCCGCCTGCACTTCGTAGCCGCGCACCATCGCGTCTTCGTTCAGGCCATACGAGGTAATGGGGCGCGACACGAACGGCATGATCTCGCGCACGTTGGCGTCATCGGTGCACAGCACCGCGCTGCCGTAGAACGGCAGGCGCTGGGTGAATTCGATGAACGCGCTCTTGAGGCGGGCCACGTCGTGGCCATAGGTGTCCATGTGATCCGCGTCGATGTTGGTCACGATGGCCATCACCGGCAGCAGGTTCAGGAACGAGGCGTCGGATTCGTCGGCCTCGACCACGATGTAGTCGCCCTGTCCCAGCCGCGCATTGGCGCCGGCGGAATTCAGGCGCCCGCCGATCACGAAGGTCGGGTCCAGGTCGCCGGCGGCCAGGATGCTGGCCACCAGGCTGGTGGTGGTGGTCTTGCCGTGCGTGCCCGCCACCGCGATGCCGCGCTTCAGGCGCATCAGCTCGGCCAGCATGATGGCGCGCGGCACCACCGGAATGCGCGCGGCGCGGGCCCCGATGACCTCGGGGTTGTCGCCCGCCACCGCGGTCGACGTGACGATGGCGTCGGCGCCGGTGACATTGCTGGCGACGTGACCGATGGCGATGTTCACGCCCAGCGCGGCCAGGCGGCGCGTCACGGCCGACTCGTTCAGGTCGGAGCCGCTGACGGTGTAGCCCAGGTTGAGCAACACCTCGGCAATGCCGCTCATGCCGGAGCCGCCGATGCCTACGAAATGGATATGTTGGATTCTGTGTTTCATGATGAACGCCCCGCTGCTTGTTCACAGACGTCGGCGATATGCGCCGCCGCTTGCGGGTGCGCATGCGCGCGGGCCCGTTCTGCGACGGCTTGCAGTTCTTGTCGATTGCGCTGGCCCAGCCAGTCCGCCAGCCACTCGGGGCTCAAGGCGCTCTGCGGCTGCAGCCAGGCGGCCTGCGCGTCGCTCAGGAAGCGCGCGTTGGCGGTCTGGTGATCGTCGATGGCATGGGGGAACGGCACGAACAGCGCCGCCACGCCCGCCGCGGCCACTTCGGACACCGTCATGGCGCCCGCGCGGCAGATCAGCAGGTCGGCGTCGCCCATGGCGCCGGCCATGTCGTCGATGAAGGCGCGGCAGTCGGCCGCCACGCCCGCCTGGGCGTAGGCCTGCTGCAGCGCCGGCAGATGTTGTTCGCCGGCCTGGTGCACCACCACCGGACGACGCTCCTGCGGCAGCCGCGCCAGCGCCTGCGGCACGGCGGTGTTCAGCGCCTGGGCGCCCAGGCTGCCGCCCACCACCAACAGCCGCAGCGGGCCGCCGCGGCCGGCGTAGCGCTGCGCCGGATCGGGCAAGGCGCACAGGTCGGCGCGCACGGGGTTACCCATGGCCTCGCCCTTGGGCAGCACGCCGGGAAAACCACTCAAGACGCGACGGGCCATGCGCGCCAGCCACTTGTTGGCGGTGCCGGCCACTGCGTTCTGTTCGTGCACCACCAGCGGCGTGCCGCGTAGCGCCGCGATGACGCCGCCGGGGAAGGCGACATAGCCGCCCATGCCCAGCACCACGTCCGGCCGCACCGCCGACAACCGCGACCAGGCCTGCGCAAAGGCGCGCACCAGCAGGAACGGCAGCTTCAGCAATGCAGCCGCGCCCTTGCCGCGCACGCCGGCGAAACGCAGCGGCACCAGCTCGATGCCGCGCGGCGGCACCAGCTTGCCTTCCATCTTGTCGGGATTGCCCAGCCACAGCACGCGCCAGCCGCGCTGGCGCAGCACATCGGCCACGGCCAGGCCGGGCATGATGTGCCCGCCGGTGCCGCCGGCCATGATGAGGATGGTGCGCGACGACGCGGTCATACCCGTCCCCCGCGCATCATGATGCGGTTTTCCACATCCACCCGTATCAGCATGGCCAGGGCGCACAGGTTCATCACCACGCCCGAACCGCCATAGCTCATCAGCGGCAACGTCAGGCCCTTGGTCGGCAGCAGCCCCAGGCACACGCCCATGTTGATGAAAGCCTGCACGCCGAACCACATCGCCACGCCATGCGCCACCAGGCCCGCGAAAGTGCGTTCCATGGCGATGGCCTGGCGGCCGATGTCGAAGCCGCGGTAGACGATGATGGCGAACAGCGAGATCACCAGCATCACGCCGGCGAAGCCGAGTTCCTCGCCCACCACCGCCATCAGGAAGTCGGTATGGGCTTCCGGCAGGTAGTGCAATTTCTCGACGCTGGCGCCCAGGCCCACGCCCAGCCACTCCCCGCGCCCCAGGGCGATGAGCGAATGCGACAGCTGGTAGGCACTGCCGTAGGCGTTGTCTTCGTTCCAGGGATCCAGATAGGCGAACAGGCGCGCGCGGCGCCACGGCGACAGCCAGATCAGCATCAGGAAAGTGCCCACCAGCACCGCCAGCAGGCTGCTGAAATACTTGCCGTTGATACCACCCAGGAACAGGATGCCGATGGCGATCGCCACGATCACCATGAATGCGCCCAGGTCGGGCTCGAGCAGCAGCAGCATGCCGACGCCGGCCAGCGCGAACGCCATGGGCAGGAAGCCGCGGGCGAAGGCCTGCATGTGTTCCTGCTTGCGCACGGTGTAGTCGGCGGCATAGAGCAGCGCGGCCAGCTTCATCAGTTCCGACGGCTGGAAATTCAGCGGGCCCAGCGGGATCCAGCGATGCGCGCCGTTGACCTCGCGGCCGATGCCCGGAATCAGCACGGCCACCAGCAGCACCATCGCCACCACGAACAGCGGCACCGCCAGGCGCTGCCAGACACGGATCGGCACCGCCAGCACAACCGCGGCCGCCACCAGGCCGGCGCTGATGAACAGGCCGTGGCGGATCACGAAGTAGTAGCGGCCATAGGAGGCATAGCGCGGACCGTCGGCCAGCGCGATCGATGCCGAATACACCATCAGCAGGCCGAGCAGCAGCAAGGTCGACGCCGCAATCGCGAGCGGCATGTCGAAATTGCGCATGCGGGTACGGCCGGGCCGTACGGCATTGACGCTGGCGGTGAGATCGGCGATCAGGCTCATGCCACCTCTCCCCGGTCGCGGGCCAGGTCTTCGACCTCTTCCACGAACACTTGCCCGCGGTGCGGGTAATTGCGGAACATGTCCAGGCTGGCGCAGGCGGGCGAGAGCAGCACCACGTCGCCGGCCTGGGCCAGTTCGGCGGCGCGGCGCACGGCGTCGCGCAGCGATTCCACGGCGATGCAGTCGACGCCGGTGGCGGCCAGCACGCGGCCGATCTCGGGGCCATCCTGGCCGATCAGCAGCACGGCGCGCGCATGGCGCGACACGACGGGGATCAGCGGCGAAAAATCCTGGCCCTTGCCCTGGCCGCCGGCGATAAGCACCACCGGCTGGCCCATGCCTTCGAGCGCGGCCACGGTGGCGCCGACGTTGGTGCCCTTGCTGTCGTTGATGTAGTCCACGCCGCCGATACTGCGCACGAAGGCGGCGCGATGCGGCTCGCCCGCGTATTCGCGCAGGGCGCGCAGCATGGGGCCCCAACCGAGGTCGAGGCAGCGCGCCAGCTGCAATGCGGCCAGCGCGTTCAAGGCATTGTGGATGCCGCGGATGCGCAAGGCATCGACCGGCATCAGGCGGCTCATGCGGCCCTTGGCGCGGGTCGACTCCGGCGCGTCCTTCTTGCGGCGCACCGGCGCCACCGGTTCGTCGAAATCGAGCGGCTCGGCCGCCACCAGCCAGGCCACGCCCTGGCCCAATTCCAGCCCCATGTCGCCGACCAGCTCAGGCACCTCGCGGCCAAAGCTGCGCACCGGCATGGCGTCCAGCGACGGCACCATGTCGACGGTGTACGGATCGTCGCGGTTGACGATGGCGATGCGCGTCATCTTCAGCAGGCGCGCCTTGGTCCGCGCGTAGGCGTCCATGCCGCCGTGCCAGTCCAGGTGATCCTGCGTCACATTGAGCACGACGGCCGCGTCGGCCATCAGCGTGTGCGTGGTCTCGAGCTGGAAGCTCGACAGTTCCAGCACCCACACCTGCGGCAGGTCGTCGGCATCCAGCGCCTGCATCAAGGCGGTCAGCGCGGCCGGGCTGATGTTGCCGGCGGCCAGCACCGACAGGCCGCTGGCCGCCACCAGGTCGCGCGTCAGCGCGGTGACGGTGGTCTTGCCATTGGTGCCGGTCACGGCCAGCACGCGCGGGCGGTACTCGCGGGTCTCGGCCAGTTCGGCCAGCGCCCGCGCAAACAACTCGATCTCGCCGATGACCTCGATGCCGCGGGCCTTGGCCTCGCGCAGCAGGTCGCCGGCCGGCGCTCCGTCCGGCGCGAGCCCCGGGCTGACGACGACCTGGCTCACGCCGTCCAGCAACGCGACATCGAAAGACGTATCGCAACCCAGGCGGTATTCGACCTCGGCCTGCGCCAGCGCGTCACGCAACGCGGACAGCCCACCCGGCTCCGCGCGCGTGTCGGCCACGCGCAGGCGGGCGCCCTGGCGGGCGCTCCAGCGTGCGGCGGCCACGCCCGACTCGCCCAATCCGAGGATCAGGACGAGCGGCGCATCGGCGCGGGAGGTGGTTTCCATCGTGTTCATCGCAACTTCAGGGTAGAGAGGCCAATCAGCACCAGCATCATGCTGATGATCCAGAAACGCACGACCACCTGGGTTTCCTTCCAGCCGCCAACTTCGAAGTGATGATGCAGCGGAGCCATGCGGAATATGCGTCTACCTGTTCCATAACGTCGCTTGGTGTACTTGAACCACGTCACCTGGATCATCACCGACAGGGTCTCGACCACGAACACGCCGCCCATGATGAACAGCACGATCTCCTGGCGCACGATGACCGCGATGGTGCCCAGCGCGCCACCCAGCGCCAGCGCGCCGACGTCACCCATGAAGACCTGCGCCGGATACGCGTTGAACCACAAAAATGCCAGCCCCGCGCCGCCGATCGCCGCGCACAGCACCATCAATTCCGATGCCCCGGGGATGTACGGGAACAGCAGGTACTTCGAATAGTCGACACGGCCGACCACGTAGGCAAAGATGCCGAGCGCGCTGCCGACCATCACGGTGGGCATGATCGCCAGGCCATCCAGGCCGTCGGTCAGGTTGACGGCGTTGCTGGTGCCGACGATCACGGCCCACGTCAACGCCACGAAACCAAGCACGCCCAGCGGGTAGCTGACGGTCTTGAAGAACGGCACGATCAGGTCGGCGCGCGTCGGCAGCGACATCGTGAAGCCGCTGCCCACCCAGGCCTTGAACAGCGGCCACAGCTCGGTGTTGGCGGGCGCCGACACGGCGAACGCCAGATAGACCGCGGCCACCAGGCCGATGGACGCCTGCCAGAAGAACTTCTGGCGCGCCGGCATGCCTTCCGGATCGCGATAGACCACCTTGCGGTAATCGTCCATCCAGCCGATCCAGCCAAAGCCGAACGTCACCAGCAGCACCACCCACACGAAGCGGTTGGTCCAGTCGGCCCACAGCAGCGTGCTGATGGCGATGGAAATCAGGATCAGCACACCGCCCATGGTCGGGGTGCCGGTCTTGACCAGGTGGCTTTCCGGGCCATACGAACGCACGGCCTGGCCGATCTTCATCTCGGTCAGCTTGCGGATCACGCGCGGGCCGGCCACCAGGCCGATCAGCAGCGCGGTGGCGCACGCCAGCACCGCGCGCAGCGTGATGTACTCGAACACGCCCAAGGCGCGCACATCATCGGAAAGCAGGCGGGCGATCTCAAGCAGCATGGTTGTCCCCCTGCCCCTTGGACGCCTGTCCGTCATTCGAAATAAAAGCCGTCACTACCCGCTCCATGCGCATAAAGCGCGATCCCTTTATCAATACGCAGGACGCGCGCAGGCCGCGCAATGCGGCAACGACTTCGTCTACCGATGCGCAGGCGTGCGCGCCCGTGCCGAACGCGGCCGCGGCCGCCCGGCTGGCATCGCCTAGCGTGATGAGCGCGTCGAGGCCAAGCTCGCGCGCGTAATTGCCCACCTCTTCATGCATGGCGGGGCCGTTGTCCCCGACCTCGCCCATGTCGCCCAGTACCAGGACGCGGGTTCCGGCGATACGCGCCAGCACGTCGATGGCCGCGCGAACCGAGTCGGGGTTGGCATTGTAGGTGTCATCGATGAGCAACGTTCCGTCACTCAATTTCTTGTATTGCATGCGGCCCGCCACGGGGCTGAAACCGGCCAGCGCCCGTACCGCCACGTCCAACGGCGCCCCCGCGGCGATGGCACTGGCGATCGCCGCCAGCGCATTGCGCAGGTTGTGCACGCCGGGCACCGGCAGCGTCAGGTCGGCGCTGCCCACCGGCGTCACCACGCGGCAGCGCGTCGAATCGACGTCCGCCAGGATCTGCTCGGCGTAGACATCCAGGCCGGGCTGCAGGCCGAAACGCAGCGCGCGGCGCGGCGCGGCCAGCCTGTCCCAGATGGCCGCGTAAGGCTCGTCGCCCGGATAGACCGCCACGCCGTCCGCCGGCAGCGCCGCGATGGCGGCGCCATTTTCCAGCGCCACCGCTTCCACGGTATGCATGAACTCCTGGTGCTCGCGCTGGGCATTGGTCACCAGCGCCACGCTCGGCGCCGCGATGGCCGCCAATTGGGCGATCTCGCCCGGATGATTCATGCCCAGCTCGAAAACGGCGGCGCGATGTTCCGGGCGCAGGCGCAGCACGGTCAACGGCACGCCGATGTCGTTGTTCAGGTTGCCGGCCGTGGCCAGGCGGCCGGCCTCGCCGCGCCAGCCGGCCAACATGGCCGAGATCATTTCCTTGGTGGTGGTCTTGCCGTTGCTGCCCGTCACCGCCACCACCGGCAGCTTGAAACGGGCGCGCCAGGCCGCGCCGATGCGCATCAGCGCCACGCGCGTATCGCCCAGCACCAGCTGCGGCAGGCTCGATTCCGGCACCGCGTGCGCCACCACCGCGGCGCAAGCGCCGCGCTCTGCGGCCTGGTCCAGATAGTTGTGCGCGTCGAAGTTCTCGCCCACCAGCGCCACGAACAACTCGCCGGCGCCAATGCGTCGCGTATCCGTGGAAACGCCCTTGACCAGCGGCAGCAGCAGCGCCAGGCGCGCCCACTCGCGATCGTCGAAGGGCAGCTTCTCGCCGGCGATTTCCTGATAGGTCTCGTGGCCCTTGCCTGCCAGCAGCACCACGTCCTCGGGCGCGCTGGCCCAGATGGCCTGCATGATGGCGCGGGCGCGGTCGACCTGCACTTCGACCGCCACCGACGCCGGAATGCCGGCCAGGATCTGCGCCACGATGGCGTCGGGCGACTCGCTGCGCGGGTTGTCGCTGGACACCACCACGTGATCCGCCAATTCGGCGGCGATGCGGCCCATCTCCGGGCGCTTGCCGGCATCGCGATCACCGCCGCAACCGAACACGCACACCAGGCGGCCCGCCCGCGCCTGGGCCACGGGGCGCAATGCCATCAGCGCGCGCGCCAGCGAATCGGGGGTATGGGAGTAGTCCACCACCACCAGCGCGCCCCGGCCCGCATGGGCCTGCGTGCTGGCGGCAACCGGCTCCACGGTCTGCAGGCGGCCGTCGACCGGATCGGTCGCGGCCAGTTCGCGCGCGATCTGCGCGAACGGCAGGCCCAGCTTGTACAGCACGCCCGCCACCAGCAACAGGTTGGAGACGTTGTGCGCCCCCAGCAGGCGCGTCACGATCTGGGCCTCGCCATGCGGCGACACCAGCGTGAAGATCTGGCCTTGCGCGGTGGCCTGCAAGTCGCGCGCGCGCATCGCCGCGGGAATCGCGGGATCCGCGCTCAGGCTGTAGCCCATCACCGACAGGTCCGCCGGCAGCGAAGCGATCAGGCGGCGCCCGGCTTCGTCATCGGCATTGACCACCGCAGCGCTCAGGCCGGGCCAGCGGAACAGGCTGGCCTTGGCCGCCTCGTAGCGTTCCATGGTGCCGTGATAGTCGAGGTGATCGCGGGTCAGGTTGGTGTAGGCAGCCAGCGCCACCCGCACGCCGTCCATGCGACCCTGTTCGATGCCGATCGACGATGCCTCCATCGCCACCGCCTTGGCGCCGGCATCGCGCATGGCGGCCAGCAGGCGATGCACGGTCAGCACATCCGGAGTCGTGAGATGGCCGCCCAGCGTCTGCCCGTCGGGCAGCACGGCGCCCAGGGTGCCGATGGTGCCGCAGGGCTTGTCGTTGCGGCCCAGTGCGTGGGCGATCCATTGCACCGACGAGGTCTTGCCGTTGGTGCCGGTCACGGCCACCACGGCCAGCGTGGACGACGGCCGGCCGTACCAGGTGTCGCCCAGCTCGCCCAGCAGGGCGCGCAGGCCGGTCACCGGCAGCATCGGCGTATCGCCGGCGGCGGCCGCGGCCTCGATGGCCGCGGTCGCGGGCGCTTCGAACAGCACCGCGCTGGCGCCCAGCGCCAGCGCCTTCTCTATATATAGACGGCCGTCGCTGGACAAGCCCGGGCAGGCGACGAACACGTCGCCCGGCTCGATCTCGCGCGAGTCCAGCTTCAGGTGCGCGGTCAACGACACGCGCGAATGCAACCACGCCACGGCTTGTTCGACCGTGGCGGCGGGGGATGAGAGGAAGCCCTTGGCGCTCATCTGCCTGGCTCCTTGATACCAGCAACAATTGTCGATTCGAAGGGCGCGTCCGGCCGCACCCCCATCAACCGCAGACTCCCACCGACGATATGGGAGAACACGGGCGCGGCGATCGCGCCGCCGTAATAACCGCCGACCGTGGGCTCGTCGATCGAGACGGCCACCACGATCTTGGGGTCGGACACCGGCGCAAAGCCGACGTACGAGCTGCGATAGCGCTGCATGCTGTACTTGCCGTCGACGATCTTGCGCGCGGTGCCGCTCTTGCCGGCCACGCGGTAGCCCTGGACCTGGGCGGCCTTGGTGCCTTCCGGGCCGGCAGCCGCTTCCAGCATGCCGCGCACCAGCGCGGTGGTCTTGGGCGTGTAGATCTTGACGCTGGTCGGATCGCTGTCGCGCTTGACCAGGGTCAGCGACACCATGTCGCCGTTGCGGGCGAACACCGTGTAGGCGCGCGCCACCTGCAGCAGCGACACCGACAGGCCGTAGCCGTAGGCCATGGTGGCCTTCTCGATCAGGCGCCAGCGATCCCACGGACGCAGGCGGCCGGGCGCCGCGCCGGGAAATCCCACCTGGGGCGCCTGGCCCAGGCCCAGTTCTGTGAAGCGATCCCACATTTCACGGGATTCCAGCTTCTCGGAGATCATCGTCATGCCGATGTTGCTGGACTTGCGCAGCACGCCGGCCACGTCCAGCGTGCCATTGCGGCTGACGTCGCTGATGGTGCTGCCCTGGTAGGTGAAGCGGCCATTGCCGGTCTCGAACAGGGTCGAGGTGGTGATGCGGCCCAGGTCCAGCGCCAGCGCGGCGGTGAACGGCTTCATGATCGAGCCGGGCTCGAACGTGTCGGTGATGGCCTGGTTGCGCAGGTTGGCGCCGTGAAAGGTCTCGCGCTTGTTCGGATCGAAGGTCGGCACGTTGGCCAGCGCCAGGATCTCGCCGGTATGCACGTCGACGACCACGGCGGTGGCGCCCTTGGCCTGATGCTTGTCCATGGCGTCCTTCAGTTCCTTGAACACCAGGTACTGAAGACGCGTATCGATCGACAGGCGCAGGTCGCGGCCGTCCACCGGCAGCGTCACGGCCTGCACGTCCTCGATGACGCGGCCCAACCGGTCCTTGATGACGCGGCGGCTGCCCGGCCGGCCCGACAGCTGCTGGTTGAAGGTCAGCTCGACGCCTTCCTGTCCCTGGTCCTCGACGCTGTTGAAACCCACCACGTGGGCCATCACGTCGCCGTCCGGGTAATAGCGGCGGGTCTCGGGCTGCTGGTGCACGCCCGGCAGGCCGAGCTGCTTGATCTTGTCGGCCACGTCCATCGCCACCTGACGCTTCAGGTAGACGAAATTCTTGTCTTCTTCCACCCGGCGGCGCAGGTCTGCCACCGGGGTTTCCAACAGTTTGGCCAACGTATCCAGCTGGGCGGGCGTGGCCTGCTTGAGGTCTTCCGGGATCGCCCAGATGGCTCGCGCCGGCACGCTGGAAGCCAGCACGGCGCCGTTGCGATCCATGATCTTGCCGCGCGTCGCGGCCAGCGTCAGCGTGCGCTCGTAGCGGCGCTCGCCCTGCTGCTGCAGGAATTCCGTGGACAGCCCTTGCAGGAACAGCGCGCGGCCGGCCAGCACGGTGAATCCGCCGAACAGCAGGATCAGCACCAGGCGCGCGCGCCAGGTCGGCAGCTGCCCGCGCAGCACCGGATTGTCGAAGAACGGAACGCGCTTCATTGGGCACCTCCGCTGGCCGGGACCGGCGCCTGATTCAGATACAGCGTGCGGTCAGGCACGATGGGAATCATCTTCAGGTTGTCGCGGGCGATCACGTCGACCCGGGCATTGCGCGCCAGTTCGGCGCGTTCCAGCTGCAACCGCCGCCAGTTGGTTTCCAGATCGCGCTCCTGCGCCTGATCGCGGCCCAGCTCCACGAAAAGCTGGCGCGACTGATACCGGCTGGTGACCAGGGAAATGGCCGACAGCATCAGCAAAGCCGCAACGATCAGGTTGACGCGACCCATCAGCGGCGCCCTCCCTTGCCGCCGCGGCGCGGCGGCGGAGCCAGGTCGCTGCCGGGCAGCGAACCGATTTTCACGAAGGCCATGCCGCCCTCGGCGGACAAGGGCGTGGCGGTGCGTTCGGCAACGCGCAGCACCGCCGAGCGGGCGCGCGCATTGGCCGCAACCTCTTCGTCCTCGGCCAGCACGCGTCCCAGGGAACGCAATACGGGTTGGGGCATTTCGCTTTCGCGCAGGGGCAGGCGCGCATGCGCGGCAGCCGGACGAGCCGCCGCCGCGATGCACTGCTTGACCATGCGGTCTTCAAGCGAATGAAAGCTGATCACCGCCAACCTCCCCCCCGGGGCGAGCAGGTCTAGAGCTGACGCGAGGGTGCGCGCGAGCTCTTCGAGTTCCCGATTGATGTAAATCCGTAGAGCTTGAAAGGTGCGTGTGGCCGGATGCTGCCCCTTTTCGCGCGTGCGGACGGCGCTGGCGACGCACTCGGCAAGCTCGAGCGTGGTGCGCAGCGGCCTTGTTGCGCGGCGAGCAGCAATCGCCTTTGCAACCTGAAAAGCAAACCGTTCTTCGCCATAATCCGCTATGACCTCCCGCATCTCATCCACACTGGCTTGCGCCAGCCAATCCGCCACCGTGGGTCCACGAGTGGTGTCCATCCGCATGTCGAGCGGGCCATCCCGCATGAACGAGAAACCGCGCTCGGCATCATCGATCTGAGGCGACGACACGCCCAGATCCAGCATCACGCCATCGACCTTGTCGATGCCGAGCTGCCGCAACTCTTCGGCCATGGTGGCAAAGCCGCCATGCACCACCGTCACCCGGGAATCCGCCGCCGCCAACGCATTGGCCACCGCGATCGCCTCGGGATCCTTGTCGAACACCACCAGGCGGGCCGTCGGTCCCAGGCGGCCGAGCAGCTCGCGGCTGTGGCCGCCGCGACCGAAGGTGCCGTCGACGAAGACACCCCGTTCCGCTCGCGTAGCCGCAGCCGGCTCGTCGCCGGGCTGCGACCGTGCCGCGCCCTTGCCGCCGAAATCGGCCAGCAACAGCGCGTCCACCGTCGGCTCCAGCAGGACGGGCCGATGTTCGAATTCCATAACTCTTTCAGAACGAAAACTGATTCAACACATCCGGCATACCCTTGGCCAGGTCCTCAGCCTCGCGGCTCGCCAGGGTAGCGGCATCCCACAGCTCGAAATGAGCGCCCAGACCGAGCAGCATCACATCGCGCGTCATACCGGAAGCGTTGCGCAGTTCAGGCGCGATCAGGACGCGGCCGGAGCCGTCCAGTTCCACGTCCTGAGCGTTGCCCAGCAACAGCCGCTGCAACGCGCGCGCCGTCATGGGAAAGGCGGCAATCTGCTCGCGCTTCTTTTCCCACTCGGGCCGCGGGTACACCAGCAGGCAGCCGTCTGGATGGCGGGTCAGGGTCAGGCGGCCTTCGGCCTGCGCCATCAGCGCGTCACGATGCCGGGTCGGAATCGAGATCCGTCCCTTGGCATCCAGCGTGAGCGCGCTGCTTCCCTGAAACACCACTTTTACCCCACTTAATTGCACAATTTCCTACTATTTCCCACTCTACGGTATGGCAATGGGGCGGTCAAGCGCGCGGTTGCAATTTTTTCAATCACAACAAGGACTTAGAGCAACTTGTAAATACGCAAAAAGAAAAACCTCCCAATAAATCAGGAGGTTGCATCACTATCTAAAAGTGCTTCTTAAGAAGTGGCGGCTAACAATGCCTTTGCATTGTTTTACCCAGCCCGCTTGCCGAAGACTGGCGGGCGTTGCGCGCCAGGTGGCGGATGTCGGGGCGAAAAAAAAGCCCCCGTGGCGCCGCGCGCCGGTTGAAATCCGATGCAGGACGGATCTATAGGCCGGATTCTGTACACCAGGTTTCCCTGGCGGACGATCATTCCTCTGCGCGGATCATTGCTGAGCCGCTGTAGCCACCTACCCGCATGCTCGGACGGAGCCGCCCTTCGCGGCCCGAAAGCCGCACGCATGCCTATTTGATGTTGCTCCGGGTAGAGGTTGCCGCGTTTCACCCTGCGATGCCGCCGACCGTTGCCGGCCGGCGCGATACGGAGATGGCCGTATCTGTGCGCGACTGGCGCGCCCGCCCCGCAGACTCGTCTCTGTGGCCCTATTCCTCGGCCGCGCCCGAAAACGCGGCCGGACGGCCGTTAGCCGCTACCCTGCCCTGTGGAGTCCGGACCTTCCTCGATGGACTTGCATCCACCGCGATCGCCCGATCCGCCCTGCGGTGCGTATTCTAGTACAGCTCTCCGCTCCGTCCCCGAACACCATCCCGGGTTCCTGCGACAATACGGCCTGATCCGCTTATCCGCCGCAAGAACGACCTCACTACATGGCCCTCGCAACGCTCATCACCCTGACCGACATCCAGCTGGCCTATGGCCACCATCCGCTGCTGGACCACGCCGACTTCGCCATCCAGGCCGGCGAGCGCATCGGCCTCATCGGCCGCAACGGCGCCGGCAAGTCCTCGCTGCTGCGGCTGCTGGATGGCCGCACCGTTCCCGACGACGGCGACATCGCCCGCAGTTCGGGGCTGCGCGTGGCCACGGTCGAACAGGAGCCGGCGCTGGACGAAAACGCCACTGTCTTCGACGTGGTCTGCAACGTCGAAGGCGACCACGAAGACTGGCAACGCCCGTCGCGCGTACGCGCCATGCTGGAAAAGCTCGGCCTGCCCGCGGACGCCCAGATCGCCGGCCTGTCGGGCGGTACGCGCAAGCGCGTCGCGCTGGCCCGCGCCCTGGTCGAGGAGCCCGACCTGCTGCTGCTCGACGAGCCCACCAACCACCTCGACTTCGACGGCATTGCCTGGCTCGAAGAAATGCTGCGCGCCTGGAAGGGCGCCGCGGTCATCATCACCCACGACCGCCGCTTCCTTGATTCGGTGGCCACTCGCATCGTCGAACTCGACCGCGGCCGGCTGCTCAGCTTCCCCGGCAACTTCTCGCAGTGGCAGGAGCGCAAGGCCCAGTGGCTGGAATCCGAGCGCCTCGAACAGGCGCGCTTCGACAAGCTGCTGGCCCAGGAAGAAGTCTGGATCCGCAAGGGCGTGGAAGCCCGCCGCACCCGCAACGAAGGCCGCGTGCGGCGCCTGGAACGCCTGCGGGTGGAACGCGCCGAGCGCCGCGAACGCGTCGGCGACGTATCGCTGGCCTTGGCCGAAGGCCAGCGCTCCGGCAAGCTGGTGGCCGAACTGGAGCACGTCGGCAAACGCTTCGGCGACAAGATCGTGGTGGACGACTACTCCACCACCATCCTGCGCGGCGACCGCATCGGCATCATCGGCCCCAACGGCGCCGGCAAGACCACGCTGCTCAAGCTGATCCTGGGCGAAATGCAGCCCGACAGCGGCAAGACCCGCACCGGCACCAACGTGTCGGTGGCCTATTTCGACCAGATGCGCGCCCAGCTCGATGAGAACGCAACGCTGGTCGACATCATCAGCCCGGGCAGCGAATGGGTCGAGATCGGCGGCACCCGCAAGCACGTCATGAGCTACCTGGGCGACTTCCTGTTCTCGCCCGCCCGCGCCGGCTCTCCGGTGCGCAGCCTGTCAGGCGGCGAACGCGCCCGCCTGCTGCTGGCCCGCCTGTTCGCGCGTCCCGCCAACGTGCTGGTGCTGGACGAGCCCACCAACGACCTCGATATCGAAACGCTGGAACTGCTCGAGGAACTGCTGCAGGAATATTCGGGCACCGTCCTGCTGGTCAGCCACGATCGCGCATTCCTGAACAACGTCGTCACCCAGACCATCGCCTACGAAGGCAACGGCCACTGGCGCGACTATGTCGGCGGATACGACGAATGGGTTGCCCAGCGCCCCGCCCCGGCGCCCGCCTCCAGCGCGGACGACGATGCCGCCAAGGCGGCGCGCGCGGCGGACGAAGCCGCGGCCCGCGCCAAGGCCGCCAAGCCGAAACCGGCGCGCGCGGCGAAGATGAATTCGTGGGAATTGCGCGAACTCGAAGGCCTGCCCGATGCCATCGCCGCACTTGAGGCGCAGCAGGCCGAACTGGCCGGCAAACTGGCGGACGGCAGCCTGTACCGCGATGCGCCCGCCGAAGTCGAACGCATCAACGCCGAGCTGTCCAAGCTGGAAAGCGAACTCGAGGAAAGATTCGCGCGCTGGGAATTGCTCGAGGCGCGCCGCGAAGGCGCCCTCTGAGATGACTCGGCCGCCCTCTTATATATAGAGGGCGGCGGCCGGCGCGATCAGATGGCCGCGCGCCAGGTCAGCGTCTCGCCCGCCGCCAAGGGCACCAGCGCGGTATTGCCGAACGGCAGCTCTTCGGGAATCTGGAAGCTTTCGCGCACCAGCGTCAGGGTTCCGGTATTGCGCGGCAGGCCGTAGAAATCCGGACCATGGAAGCTGGCGAAACCCTCCAGCTTGTCGAGCTTGCCGACGGCGTCGAACGCGGTGGCGTAAAGTTCCATCGCGTGCAGCGCGGTATAGCAGCCCGCACAGCCGCATGCATGCTCCTTCAGGCCGCGCGCATGCGGCGCGCTGTCCGTGCCCAGGAAGAAGCGCGGACTGCCGCTGGTCGCCGCTTCCACCAGCGCCAGCCGATGGGTTTCGCGCTTGAGGATCGGCAGGCAATACCAATGAGGCCGCACGCCGCCCTGGAAAATCGCGTTGCGGTTGTACAGCATGTGCTGCGGCGTGATCGTGGCCGCGATCGGGCCTTCGGCATCGCGCACGTACTCGGCGCCTTCCTTGGTGGTGATGTGTTCGAACACCACCTTCAGGGCCGGGAACGCACGGCGCAGCGGCTTCATCACGCGCTCGACGAAGATCGCTTCGCGGTCGAACACATCGATCGACGGGTCGGTCACTTCGCCATGGACCAGCAGCGGCATGCCGCATTTTTCCAGCGCTTCCAGGGCCTTGGCGCACTTGCCCAGCAGGTCGGTCACGCCGGCGTCGGAGTTGGTGGTGGCGCCGGCCGGATACAGCTTGACCGCATAGACCTGGCCCGATTCGTGCGCACGAAAGATTTCTTCGGCCGAGGTATTGTCCGTCAGGTACAGCGTCATCAGCGGCGTGAAGGCGTCGACCTTGCCACCGGCCTTGGCCAGCGCCGTCAGGATGCGGCCGCGGTAGGCCAGCGCCTGCTCGGTGGTGGTCACCGGCGGCTTCAGGTTGGGCATGATGATGGCGCGCGCGAATTGCCGCGCCGTATCCGCCACCACCGCTTCCAGCGCCGCGCCGTCGCGCAGGTGCAGGTGCCAGTCGTCGGGGCGGGTAATCGTCAGTTGGGTCGTGTTTTGCGTAGACATATGGAAGCTTCTTAATCTGCCAGCGGCATGCCCCGTTCGGCCAGCGCGCAGAACATCGCGCTCCCCAGGGGAATGACGGCATCGTTGAAATCGAAATGCGAGTTGTGCAGTACGCAGCCGGACTCGGCTCCGCCCTGGCCCAGCCGGAAGTAGGCGCCAGGCTTGCTTTGCAGCATGAAGGAAAAATCCTCCGATCCCATCGAAGGCACCAGATCGCGCACCACGTTTTCCTTGCCGATCATCTCGGTCGCGATATCCGCGACCAGATTGGCATGCTGCGGCGTATTCAGCGTGGCGGGATAGATGCGTTCGTAGGTGAGTTCGGCGGTGCCGCCGAACGCGCCGGCGATGGCCGTGACCAACTCGCGCATGCGTGTCTCGACCATCTCCTGCACCGACTTGCGGAAAGTGCGTACCGTGCCCACCAGGCGGGCCTCGCGCGGGATCACGCTCATCGCGCCCGGGTGCCCGGCCTGCAGCGATCCGATGGACACCACCGCGGAATCCAGCGGATTGACGTTGCGCGACACGATCGTCTGCAATGCCGTGATGACCTGGCCGGCGATGGTGACCGGGTCAATGGTCTGATAAGGATGCGCGCCGTGTCCGCCGCGACCGGTGATCAGGATCTCGAACCGGTCGGCCGCCGCCATCATGGGGCCTGGATTGATGCCGATGGTGCCGGGCCGCAGGCCCGGCCAATTGTGCAACGCATAGATCGCGTCACAGGGGAAGGTATCGAATAACCCGTCCTCCATCATGGCTTTCGCCCCGCCTCGCCCTTCCTCGGCCGGCTGGAAGATGAGCACGGCTGTCCCATCGAAATTGCGGGTCTGCGCCAGGTACTTGGCCGCGCCGATCAGGACCGCCGTGTGGCCGTCATGACCACAGCCATGCATCAGACCCGGCTTGGTCGACTTGTGGCCGAACTCGTTGTCTTCGGTCATCGGCAAGGCATCCATGTCGGCACGCAGGCCGATCATGCGCCCGCTATCACAGCGTCTGCCGCGGATCACGCCTACCACGCCGGTCTTGCCAATGCCCCGGTGCACCTCGATTCCCAGCGCTTCCAGCGCTCCCGCGACGATCCCGGAGGTCCGGACTTCTTCGAAGCCCAATTCAGGATGGGCATGCAAGTCGCGCCTCAGCGCCGTCAATTCGTCATGAAACAGGCGAATTGATTCCAAAGGAGAACGTGCGTACATAGGAGGTTACAGAATGACGTGGGAAGGGGGACGGTTGGGATATTTTAGTTGCTACAGAGGATAAATGCCTTTGTCTTTACGGGAGAGACACGTTATGCTCCGGCCGCAGGACAATTTTTCCAACAGCCAGAGAAGGAGCGCCGCATTATGGCCACAACCTCCAAACCCGCGACCGCGCGCAAGCCGAACGCTGCATTCATGAAGCCCCTGACTCCCAGCGCCGAACTGGCTGCTGTGATCGGTTCGGAAGCCGTGCCGCGCACCGAGGTCACCAAGAAGATCTGGGAATACATCAAGAAGCACAACCTGCAAGATGCGAGCAACAAGCGCAACATCAACGCCGATGCCAAGCTGCGCCCGATCTTCGGCAAGGATCAGGTCACGATGTTCGAACTGACCAAGCTGGTCAACGCACATCTGAAGTAAGCAGGCAAAGGGCGTACCCCGTACGTCCCTGCCTCGATACTGTCGCGACGCCCTGGCTTGAACGCCGGGCGGAACCGACTTCCTGTGGCACCTCCACGCCACAGCCAGGCAAGCATCCCCGCTTTGCCGCGCCAGTGCCATACACGCAATGGGTACATGGCCAAACTCCCCAACTTTTCCGCCCACCACGCATCATCATGCGTAATTGCAGCGCGCGAGCCGTGTCATCAGTGCGCCATTGCACACCCGCAATGACTTCGCCACGCTCCGCAAGCAATCGCACGAATTGCCGCAAAGCCGCGCCACGCCTGGCTCATGCAACTTTCCCTGGATGTGGCGGCAAACGCGCTTGCTGCGCCTCTTGCAGCAACCAGTTCCGGAATGCCATGGCTTGCGGCCGTTGCAAGGCCGCGCGCGGATAGACCAGCCAGTAGCTGTAGTCATTGGCCAGCACCGTGTCGAACAACTGGACCAGGCGGCCCGCGCGCAGATCGTCGGCAGCCAGCAGCAGGCGTCCCAGCGCCACGCCTGCGCCATCGGCGGCGGCCTGCAACACCAGCGCGGCATCGCTGAATTGCACTCCCTGCTCCAGATCGAGCGACACGCCAGCCAGTTCGCACCATAGACGCCAGGCTGCACGCGGTTCGTCATGCAGCAGCATGACCTTCGCAAGATCGGCCGGTTCGGTCAAAGCAGGCGGTCCTTGCGCCAGGTCCGGATGACATACCGGACTGAGATATTCCCGTGCGACCAAATCGGCTTTCAAACCTGGCCAGCGCCCCAGGCCGGACCGTATCCCCAGATCGAATTCATCGTTGCCCTCCCACAATCGCGTCGCACTGGAAACACGGAATTCAATCTCGGGGTGACGTTCGCGAAACGCCGGCAACCGCGGCAGCAACCAGCGCGACGCAAAAGATGGCAACACCGTGATCCGCAAAGGCCCGTCACGGCGCTCCCGCACCCGCTCGGTCGCCGCCGCCATCCGATCAAACGCGAGCGATAGCTCATCCAGGTAGGTCTCGCCCTTGCGGGTCAGTGCCAATACATGGCCACGCCTTTCGAACAGCGGCCTGCCCAGCCATTGTTCGAGCTGTCGGACCTGGTGGCTGATGGCGGCCTGGGTCACGCAGAGTTCCATTGCCGCGCGCGTGAAACTCAGGTGCCGCGCAGCGGCTTCAAAAGCGCGTAACGCACCCAACGGAGGCAGGCGTCGCATGGTCGATTAGCTGGAGTTATCGAAGGCATGAGAATAGATCGTTTGGCCACGCCGGATAAGCCTCTTCTAATAACGGCTCCGCCGGCAATCGAATCCCCGCGTGCCGGCTCATACACGAAAAAGGAGCGGCAATGGCGGGTTGGGAAACATGGGCGGCATTCCTGGGTTACGCGGTACCCATGATCATCAGCCCGGGACCCGGCAATACCTTGCTGGCCACTGCGGGAGGCCGCCACGGCGTCGGCGGCTCGGTGCCATTCTGGGCTGGTTTCGAGGCAGCCAACCTGGCGTTGTGCCTGATTTACGGCCTGGGCCTGGGTGGCGCCCTGCATGAGCATCCGGAGATACACGCGGCCCTGAAATGGGCCGGCATCGTCTACCTTCTCTACCTGGCGTGGGGGTTCTTCCGCGCCTCCGCCAAACCGTCCAGCCAGGCAGCCGGCGGCAAGCGGCTCGGCTTCATCGACGGCTTCATCTGCGTGATCTTCAACCCGAAGATCCATTCGATGATCGCGGTCATGTTCGCGCAGTTCCTGGCGCCCGACGCCAACCTGTCATCGCAGGTCGGCCAGCTCAGCGCCGCTTTCGTCGTACTGGGCCTGTTCTGCCATTTCCCGTGGATCTACGGCGGCAAGGTGATACTTGGACGCTTTGAATCGCCCCGCGCATTACGGATTCAGGCTGCGGTGTTTGGCACCTCCATGCTGCTGGTGGCGCTGTATGTCGTCTTGAACTGAGCCAGGCGTTCCTGCCGGGACGGCGGGCGACATGCCCTGGCTTGCGCAAACATGATTCCCCGGGCTCGCTGTAAATGAAAAGGCCGACGGTGACGTCGGCCTTTCTAACGGAAATCGCCCGGGATCAGGCGTAGCTGGTCGGCGCGGTACCTTCCAGCAGGGCCAGCCAACCCTTGATCAGGCGATACAGGCCCCAGACCACCGTCGCGACCACGCCGATCCATCCAATATAGATGACCAGGGCCAGGCCGCTGATGGCGAGCCACAACAGCGCCCACCAGAAAGTGCGCAGCAGCCAGTCGAAATGGGCGGCGTAGACGGTGCCGGCGGCATCCGAGCGCTTCAGATACATCAGCACGACGGCCGCCAGCGTGGCAATGCCCAGGAAACCACTGGTCAGAAAGCCCAGGGCAAACAAGCCATAGGCCACATGGGTCAGCGTGCGCAGGTCTAATGCCGTACCGGGCGCGGGGGTCTGGGTATCACTCACGATTACGCTCCAACAATTGACTCGGTCAATCTTACCGCACAAAGCCAGCCGGCCCACGAGCGTTGTTATTTAGGCACATTCAATGCTGGCGCGGCTTGCAGGCTTGCTCGAGGAGATTTTGGCTGTCCATTTTCAGCGCCGGGAAGATCACCGGAACGTCGATTGCGCGAGCTGTCGGGCCGCCTTGAAGGGAGCATCGCCGAGGTGAAACCGGCTCCGCAAGTCATCGACCCAACAAACAAGAACCCCCATGCGGCGCCAGCCGCACGGGGGTTCTTGTTTCACACGCCACAAAAACAAAACCCCACAGGCGCGAGCCTGTGGGGTTTTGAGCAATAAAAGCCTGACGATGACCTACTTTCACAGACGTCCGTCCACTATCATCGGCGCAAAGGCGTTTCACTGTCCTGTTCGGGATGGGAAGGAGTGGTACCACCTTGCTATGGTCGTCAGGCGTAACGGGTTGAGAGATTGTCTTTGGGGACAACCGCTCCAATCTTGGAAGAAGCGCAACGTGTGGGGATCAGAGAGTGTCTCGATGATCCCGCACAGTGGGTGTAATTGGTGTTGGCTGGCTGCTGACGGGGCAGCCAGATTTTGTATTGAACGACACTTGGAACGCTATACCACCAGGTCATAACCATCAGTGTTATAGGATCAAGCCTCACGAGCAATTAGTATCGGTTAGCTTAACGCATTACTGCGCTTCCACACCCGACCTATCAACGTCCTGGTCTCGAACGACTCTTCAGGGGGATCAAGTCCCCGGGATACCTAATCTTCAGACGAGTTTCCCGCTTAGATGCCTTCAGCGGTTATCTCTTCCGTACTTAGCTACCCGGCAATGCCATTGGCATGACAACCGGTACACCAGAGGTACGTCCACTCCGGTCCTCTCGTACTAGGAGCAGGCTCCGTCAAGTATCCAACGCCCACGGCAGATAGGGACCAAACTGTCTCACGACGTTTTAAACCCAGCTCACGTACCTCTTTAAATGGCGAACAGCCATACCCTTGGGACCGGCTACAGCCCCAGGATGAGATGAGCCGACATCGAGGTGCCAAACACCGCCGTCGATATGAACTCTTGGGCGGTATCAGCCTGTTATCCCCAGAGTACCTTTTATCCGTTGAGCGATGGCCCTTCCATTCAGAACCACCGGATCACTATGTCCTGCTTTCGCACCTGTTCGACTTGTCAGTCTCACAGTCAAGCACGCTTATGCCATTGCACTATCAGCACGATTTCCGACCGTACCTAGCGTACCTTCGAACTCCTCCGTTACACTTTGGGAGGAGACCGCCCCAGTCAAACTGCCCACCATGCACTGTCCCCGATCCGGATAACGGACCAAGGTTAGAACCGCAAACAAACCAGGGTGGTATTTCAAGGATGGCTCCACGTGATCTAGCGACCACGCTTCAAAGCCTCCCACCTATCCTACACAGGCCGGTTCACAGTCCAATGCAAAGCTACAGTAAAGGTTCATGGGGTCTTTCCGTCTAGCCGCGGGTAGATTGCATCATCACAAACACTTCAACTTCGCTGAGTCTCAGGAGGAGACAGTGTGGCCATCGTTACGCCATTCGTGCAGGTCGGAACTTACCCGACAAGGAATTTCGCTACCTTAGGACCGTTATAGTTACGGCCGCCGTTTACCGGGGCTTCGATCAAGAGCTTGCACCCCATCACTTAACCTTCCGGCACCGGGCAGGCGTCACACCCTATACGTCGACTTTCGTCTTTGCAGAGTGCTGTGTTTTTAATAAACAGTCGCAGCCACCGATTCTCTGCGACCCCATCATGCTAAGCGCGCAGGCGCTTCACACTACCGGGGTATACCTTCTCCCGAAGTTACGGTATCAATTTGCCGAGTTCCTTCTCCTGAGTTCTCTCAAGCGCCTTGGAATATTCATCCCGTCCACCTGTGTCGGTTTGCGGTACGGTCTCGTACAGCTGAAGCTTAGAGGCTTTTCTTGGAACCACTTCCAATCACTTCGCAAGCAATGCTCGCTCGTGCCGTACCCTTGATTTACGCGCCCGGATTTGCCTAAGCGCCATCTTCGATACGTCAACAGGGACATCCAACACCCTGATGATCTTCCGCGATCCGTCCCCCCATCGCACTGTACGACGGTGCTGGAATATTAACCAGCTTCCCATCAGCTACGCATCTCTGCCTCGCCTTAGGGGCCGACTCACCCTGCGCCGATGAACGTTGCGCAGGAAACCTTGGACTTACGGCGAGGGGGCTTTTCACCCCCTTTATCGCTACTCATGTCAGCATTCGCACTTCTGATACCTCCAGCAGCCTTTACAAGCCACCTTCGCAGGCTTACAGAACGCTCTCCTACCGCGTGCACAAAGTGCACACCCGCAGCTTCGGTTTATCGCTTAGCCCCGTTACATCTTCCGCGCAGGACGACTCGATCAGTGAGCTATTACGCTTTCTTTAAAGGATGGCTGCTTCTAAGCCAACCTCCTGACTGTCTATGCCTTCCCACTTCGTTTCCCACTTAGCGATAATTTGGGACCTTAGCTGGCGGTCTGGGTTGTTTCCCTCTTGAGTCCGGACGTTAGCACCCGGTGCTCTGTCTCCCAAGCTGTACTTGCGGGTATTCGGAGTTTGCCATAGTTTGGTAAGTCGCCATGACCCCCTAGCTATAACAGTGCTCTACCCCCCGCAGTAATACTTGAGGCACTACCTAAATAGTTTTCGGAGAGAACCAGCTATTTCCAGATTTGTTTAGCCTTTCACCCCTATCCACAGCTCATCCCCTAATTTTTCAACATTAGTGGGTTCGGTCCTCCAGCACGTGTTACCGTGCCTTCAACCTGGCCATGGATAGATCATCTGGTTTCGGGTCTACACCCAGCGACTGAATCGCCCTATTCGGACTCGCTTTCGCTACGGCTTCCCTATTCGGTTAACCTTGCCACTGAATGTAAGTCGCTGACCCATTATACAAAAGGTACGCAGTCACCCCACAAGGAGGCTCCTACTGTTTGTATGCATACGGTTTCAGGATCTATTTCACTCCCCTTCCGGGGTTCTTTTCGCCTTTCCCTCACGGTACTGGTTCACTATCGGTCGATCACGAGTATTTAGCCTTGGAGGATGGTCCCCCCATCTTCAAACAGGATTTCACGTGTCCCGCCCTACTTTTCTCACGCTTAGTTCCACACACAAAATTTCGTCTACAGGGCTATCACCTGCTACGGCCGGACTTTCCATTCCGTTCGACTATCTTGCATGCTAAAACGTGAAGGCTCTTCCGATTTCGCTCGCCACTACTTTCGGAATCTCGGTTGATTTCTTTTCCTCGAGCTACTGAGATGTTTCAGTTCACCCGGTTCGCTTCCACTGACCTATGTATTCAGTCAGGGATACTCCTTACGGAGTGGGTTTCCCCATTCGGATATCTGCGGATCAAAGCTTGTTTGCCAGCTCCCCGCAGCTTTTCGCAGGCTACTACGTCCTTCATCGCCTGTGATCGCCAAGGCATCCACCATATGCACTTAGTCGCTTGATCCTATAACGCTGTAGGCTATAGGACCTGAGTATTAGCGTTTGTGCCGTTCATAAGTTTCAAAGCAGTCTGAGGTTATTCACCCCAGTCTTGAGAACTTGGAACAAAATTAATGCAATCACAACCCGTACCCATCTTCATCAGCAAGCTGATTACTTGATGAGCACATTTCGTTGTGCTTCTTCCAGATTGTTAAAGAACGAATATAGCTGTTGAGTAAAACCCAACTCATAAGACCGGGCAGATACTATCCGCACGACACTATGAGTTAGCCTCTACATCCCACCAGGCACAGGTCTTGGTGGAGGTGAACGGGATCGAACCGATGACATCCTGCTTGCAAAGCAGGCGCTCTCCCAGCTGAGCTACACCCCCATATTCACGGCATCTCTACCTGCGAATACTTGGTGGGTCTGGTTGGATTCGAACCAACGACCCCCGCCTTATCAAGACGGTGCTCTAACCGACTGAGCTACAGACCCAAAACCTTCCCGGATCAGTAGTCAGAAGTCATGGACACAGGGAGGAGTCCCTCTACCCAAGCCCACAACCGATCCCAGCTATATCAAACAACCGATAAGAGTGGACGCTTAACACGAGCACTAAGCTCTGAAAGGAGGTGATCCAGCCGCACCTTCCGATACGGCTACCTTGTTACGACTTCACCCCAGTCATGAATCCTACCGTGGTAATCGCCCCCCTTGCGGTTAGGCTAACTACTTCTGGTAAAACCCACTCCCATGGTGTGACGGGCGGTGTGTACAAGACCCGGGAACGTATTCACCGCGACATGCTGATCCGCGATTACTAGCGATTCCGACTTCACGCAGTCGAGTTGCAGACTGCGATCCGGACTACGATCGGGTTTCTGGGATTGGCTCCCCCTCGCGGGTTGGCGACCCTCTGTCCCGACCAT
This sequence comes from Achromobacter sp. RW408, assembly GCF_003184165.1. Lineage (NCBI taxonomy): Bacteria > Pseudomonadati > Pseudomonadota > Betaproteobacteria > Burkholderiales > Alcaligenaceae > Achromobacter > Achromobacter sp. RW408. The sequence continues at coordinate 442,197 of NZ_QHHO01000046.1, read as the reverse complement.
TGTATGACGTGTGAAGCCCTACCCATAAGGGCCATGAGGACTTGACGTCATCCCCACCTTCCTCCGGTTTGTCACCGGCAGTCTCATTAGAGTGCCCTTTCGTAGCAACTAATGACAAGGGTTGCGCTCGTTGCGGGACTTAACCCAACATCTCACGACACGAGCTGACGACAGCCATGCAGCACCTGTGTTCCGGTTCTCTTGCGAGCACTGCCAAATCTCTTCGGCATTCCAGACATGTCAAGGGTAGGTAAGGTTTTTCGCGTTGCATCGAATTAATCCACATCATCCACCGCTTGTGCGGGTCCCCGTCAATTCCTTTGAGTTTTAATCTTGCGACCGTACTCCCCAGGCGGTCAACTTCACGCGTTAGCTGCGCTACCAAGGCCCGAAGGCCCCAACAGCTAGTTGACATCGTTTAGGGCGTGGACTACCAGGGTATCTAATCCTGTTTGCTCCCCACGCTTTCGTGCATGAGCGTCAGTGTTATCCCAGGAGGCTGCCTTCGCCATCGGTGTTCCTCCGCATATCTACGCATTTCACTGCTACACGCGGAATTCCACCTCCCTCTGACACACTCTAGCCCGGTAGTTAAAAATGCAGTTCCAAAGTTAAGCTCTGGGATTTCACATCTTTCTTTCCGAACCGCCTGCGCACGCTTTACGCCCAGTAATTCCGATTAACGCTTGCACCCTACGTATTACCGCGGCTGCTGGCACGTAGTTAGCCGGTGCTTATTCTGCAGGTACCGTCAGTTTCGCGGGGTATTAACCCGCGACGTTTCTTTCCTGCCAAAAGTGCTTTACAACCCGAAGGCCTTCATCGCACACGCGGGATGGCTGGATCAGGGTTTCCCCCATTGTCCAAAATTCCCCACTGCTGCCTCCCGTAGGAGTCTGGGCCGTGTCTCAGTCCCAGTGTGGCTGGTCGTCCTCTCAAACCAGCTACGGATCGTCGCCTTGGTGAGCCGTTACCCCACCAACTAGCTAATCCGATATCGGCCGCTCCAATAGTGCAAGGTCTTGCGATCCCCTGCTTTCCCCCGTAGGGCGTATGCGGTATTAGCTACGCTTTCGCGTAGTTATCCCCCGCTACTGGGCACGTTCCGATACATTACTCACCCGTTCGCCACTCGCCACCAGACCGAAGTCCGTGCTGCCGTTCGACTTGCATGTGTAAGGCATCCCGCTAGCGTTCAATCTGAGCCAGGATCAAACTCTTCAGTTTAATCTCTGTATTTGTTTCGTATTTCTTAGTTCCGAAGAACCGAGTCATACGTCGCTACTCAAAGGAAGTGAGGTATGTGCTTAGACTTGACATCTAAGGTACTTCACTTCTAGTGAGCACTTGATTTCATTGTGCTTGTGAAAGGGTTTAAAACCCAGTCACTGCGCACCCGCATCAAGCGCCCACACTTATCGGTTGTTTAATTGTTAAAGAGCGGTACTGCCAAATTCTGTACTACCAAACTACTTACTGCATCTTCTGCTTTCTTCGGCGATTTCGCTTTCGCGTCGATCGCTGTGTCAGCAGCAGAGAAACGAGATTATGAAGAAGTTTTTATCGTTTGTCAAGTCAGCGTCGCTTGCTTCACTTCGCTGCCTTGCCTACGACCTCTTCAGGTCTCACCAGGCTCGCGCCCGGCTTTCTCTCTTTAGCAGCTATCGAAATATCAGGGTTAACCCTAATTTTTCGGTAACTGCCAAGCCTGAAACTATAACACAACTTTTGCAGATTATGCAACCGGCTTTTGCCTAACTTGCATCCTATCTTGCAACCCGCCGTTTCGTGAATCGCTTCACTTCGCAGCAGCCCCGAATCGCTTCGGAGGTTGGTTACCGCTCCAGCCGGCTTGCAACGCTGACCAGACCACCCTATCGGGTAAACCCTGATTCGCCGTCACCAGCCAAGCCCAAGACTATAGCACAATTTTTGCAGATCGTGCAACTGGCTTCTGCCTGATTCGCACCATCCTATGCAAAATTCGCTGACCGCCGGTTCGAGAGAATCATCGCTGACTCACCGCCTTGCTGCCCTGCGGCAGACCCGCTTGCCGTAGCCCTTCGGATCCGTTGCACTTGCCTGGCCCCGCCGCTCAACAAAACTGCTTGAACTGCGAAGGAGCGAGACTATAGCACAGAATTTCGGCCTGTCACGCCGGCATGACAACCATTTTGCAGAAAGATGATGTTTTTCGGGGACGCACCCCGCATTTGCCACGGGAAAGTCATCCGTTCTGCGCCATTCGCTCTATATAGAGTACCTATCCATATGGCTGCTCCCTCTGGATTGCCCCTTGGCTGAAGGCTCCCACAGCGCGACGAGATGGACATACGTCCCTATATAGATAGTAGATAGGCGTTCCCGTTTTCGGCCCCACTTATGTTTCAGTGGAAATCCACCGAGCCCCCCCCCCCTCTTCCTGATGACACCCTATATATACAGAGCATCACGGACGGGAAGCCTCCAGCCGACCGCGGCGCTCTCCGATCTCTATATAGACACCTATATGGAAGACCAGGCAGGGGCTCATCCCGCTCGCTACAGCCGCAGCTCCGTCGTTTCCTTGATCTGCTGGAGCGCGAAGAATGACCGCATGTCGACCACGGCAGGATGGCGCATGAGGGTGTCCATGGCGAACTTGGAGAAATGCGCCAGGTCCGCGACCTGGATACGCAGCAGGTAGTCCATGTCGCCGGACATGGCATAGCACTCGACCACCTCGGGCCAGAGCTGGACGTCGCGGGCGAAGTCGCTCATGGGCGCGTGGCTGGAACCGCTGTGCTTGTTCAGGCGAATGTTGACGTAGGCCAGCAGGCCCAGCCCGACCTTGTCGGCGTCGATCAGCGCCACGTACTTCTTGATGAAACCCTTCTCTTCCAGCCGCCGCACCCGGCGCAGGCAGGGACTGGGCGACAGCGATACGCGGTCCGCCAGCTCCTGGTTGCTGAGGCGGGCGTCCCGTTGCAATTCGGCCAGGATCCTTATATCTGTCCTATCCAGCTCCATGTCAGACATTTTCAGCCCCATATTTTTTATCGTGGGCAATATTATTGCTCAACCTTGCCACTTTCGCGACATGTTTGCAATTGTCTGCCTGCCTTTCCTCCCTACAATCTTCATCCTAGACTTGAACGACAAGTCGCCTCTACAACGACTCAAGGGAGCAGACTCATGAGCAGCGCTTTCCAACCCTGGGACAACCCGATGGGCACCGCCGGGTTCGAATTCATCGAATATGCCGCGCCGGACCCCGCCGCGCTGCGCAAGGTGTTCGAACTGCTGGGCTTCAAGGCAATCGCCAGGCACCGCCACAAGGACGTGACGCTGTACCGCCAGGGCGGCGTGAATTTCCTGATCAACGCCGAACCCGATTCCTTCGCCCAACGTTTCGCCCGCCTGCACGGCCCGTCGATCTGTGCGATCGGTTTCCGTGTCCAGGACGCGGCCGCCGCGTACAAGCGCGCGCTGGAGCTGGGCGCCTGGGGCTTCGACTCACACAGCGGCCCGATGGAACTGAACATTCCCGCCATCAAGGGCATCGGCGATTCGCTGATCTACCTGGTGGACCGCTGGAACGGCAAGGAAGGCCACGGCGGCATCGGCGACATCAGCATCTATGACGTCGACTTCGTGCCGGTGGATCCGCAGAACGCGCAGGCCGACCTGAACCACCGCGGCGCCGGGCTGACGCTGGTCGACCACCTGACGCACAACGTGCACAAGGGCCGCATGGCCGAGTGGTCGGAGTTCTACGAGCGCCTGTTCAACTTCCGCGAAGTGCGTTACTTCGACATCGAAGGCAAGGTGACCGGCGTGAAGTCCAAGGCGATGACCTCGCCCTGCGGCAACATCCGCATTCCGATCAACGAGGAAGGCACCGAGGAGAAGGGCCAGATCCAGGAATACCTGGACCTGTACCGTGGCGAAGGCATCCAGCACATCGCCATGGCTACCGAGGACATCTACGGCACCATCGAGGCGCTGCGCGCCAACGGCGTGGTATTCCTGGATACGCCGGAAACCTACTACGAACTGCTGGACCGCCGCCTGCCCAACCATGGCGAAGACGTGCCGCGCCTGCAGAAGAACCGTATCCTGCTGGACGGCGCCCCCGATGGCGGCCTGCTGCTGCAGATCTTCACCGAGAACCAGATCGGCCCGATCTTCTTCGAGATCATCCAGCGCAAGGGCAACGACGGTTTCGGCGAAGGCAATTTCAAGGCGCTGTTCGAATCCATCGAACTGGACCAGATGCGCCGCGGCGTGGTGAAGGCCGTCGACTGACCGCTTCCCCCTCCAGCGCCGGTACCCATGTGCCCGGCGCTGGCCTTGAAACCTCGCCTTGCGCGAGGTTTTTTTCGTCCCGCCTATTTCTTCAGGCGATCCTGGAACTGCTTGCGGAACTTGGCGACCTTGGGCGCGATCACGAACTGGCAATAGCCCTGCTCGGGATGCAGCGCGAAATAATCGCGGTGATAGTCTTCGGCCGGCCAGAATCGCGCGGGCGCCAGGAGCTTGGTCACGATGGGCGCGTCGTAGACCTTCTGCGCCTCGACCTCGGCGATCACGGCCTCGGCCTGCTCGCGCTGGGTTTCGTTCTGCCAGAAGATGGCCGATTCATACTGCGGGCCGATGTCGTTGCCCTGGCGGCCCGGAGTGGTCGGGTCGTGGGTGGCGAAGAACACGCGCAGCAGGTCGCTGTAGGACAGTTCGACGGGATCGAACTCGACACGCGCAACCTCGATATGCCCGGTGTCCTTGCCGCAGACCTGCTCGTAGCTGGGATTGTCGACGTGTCCGCCGCTGTAGCCGGGCAGCACGCTCTTGACGCCGCGCAGGTCGGTGAAGACCGCCTCGACGCACCAGAAACAGCCGCCGCCGAGAACGGCGACCTCATTGCCTGGGGAGGGTAGTTCTGCCATGACGATTCCTTTGCTGAAACTATCCAGAAACGATACGACTACTTCTTGGCCGGCGCCAGTGACAGGATCCATTCGGCCAGCAGGCGGGCGTCTTCCGGGCTGACATGGGTTTGCGCCGGCATGGGCACGGCGCCCCAGGCGCCACGGCCACCGCTGCGGATCTTGCCGGCCAGGTAATCCACCATGGCGTCGCCCTGCCCGGCGTAGCGTTCGGCCACGCTGGCCAGCGGCGGCCCGACGCGCTTGACGTCGACCTGGTGACAGGCCATGCAGGCCTTGCTCTTGGCCAGATCCAGGCCGGTGGTTTGCCCTTGGGCCGCGCCGGCGACCAGCAGGCCGGCGGCGACCGCCAACAGACTACGTATCAAATGCATCGGTTACTGCCCCACGGCTCGCGGTGCTGGCGAGCTTGCCGAACTTGGCAAGCACACCGCGTGTATAACGCGGCTTGGGCTGGACCCAGGCCTGGCGACGAGCCGCCATCTCTTCGTCGCTGATATTGAGCTGCAACAGCAGCTTGTGGGCATCGATGGTAACCGAATCGCCCTCGCGGATCAGCGCGATCGGGCCGCCGACGAAGGCCTCGGGCGCCACGTGGCCCACCACCATGCCCCACGTGCCTCCCGAAAAGCGGCCGTCGGTGATGAGGCCGACGGTTTCTCCCAGGCCCTGCCCCACCAGCGCGGAAGTCGGCGCCAGCATTTCACGCATGCCGGGTCCGCCCTTCGGCCCTTCGTAGCGGATCACCACCACGTCGCCATCGCGGATCTGGCGCGCCATGATGGCGGCCATGGCGTCGTCTTCGGAGTCGAAGACCCGCGCCGGGCCCGTGATCACCGGATTCTTCAGGCCGGTGATCTTGGCCACGCAGCCTTCCGGCGACAGATTGCCCTTGAGAATGGCCAGATGGCCCTGGGGGTAGAGGGCGCGGTCCAGCGGCATGATCACGTCCTGGTCGGCGCGCGGCGTATCAGGCACGTCGGCCAACGATTGCGCCACGGTCTGGCCGGTGATGGTGATGCAATCGCCATGCAGCAGGCCCGCGTTGAGCAACAGCTTCATGACCTGCGGAATGCCGCCGGCCCGGTGCAGGTCGGTCGCCACGTATTTGCCGGAAGGCTTGAGATCGCACAGCACCGGCACGCGCTGGCGGATGCGTTCGAAATCGTCGATGGTCCAGGGCACTTCGGCGGCGTGGGCGATGGCCAGGAAATGCAGCACGGCGTTGGTCGAACCGCCCGTCGCCATGATGACCGACACCGCGTTCTCGATGGATTCGCGCGTGATGATGTCGCGCGGCCGCAGGCCGCGCCTGACCGCATCCACGAGCACCCGGGCCGATTCCGCGGCCGAGGCGACTTTCTCGTCGTCTTCGTTGGCCATCGTGCTGGAATAGGGCAGGCTCATGCCCATGGCCTCGAAGGCCGAACTCATGGTGTTGGCGGTATACATGCCGCCACAGGAACCCGAGCCGGGAATGGCGCATTTTTCGATCTGCTTGAAATCGGCCTCGTCCATGCGGCCCATGGTGTATTCGCCGACGGCCTCGAACACCGACACGATGGTCAGGTCCTTGCCCTGGTAATGGCCCGGCTTGATGGTGCCGCCATAGACGTAGATGCCCGGCACATTGGTGCGCGCCAGCGCGATCATGCCGCCCGGCATGTTCTTGTCGCAGCCGCCGATGACCACCACGCCGTCCATCCACTGGCCCTGCGCCGCGGTCTCGATACAGTCGGCGATGACCTCGCGCGACACCAGGGAGTACTTCATGCCCTCGGTGCCCATGGACATGCCGTCGGAAATGGTGGGCGTGCCAAACACCTGCGGATTGGCCCTGGCGCCCCGGATGGCCTCGATGGCGGCATCGGCCAGGCGCTGCAGGCCGCTGTTGCACGGCGTGATGGTCGAATGGCCGTTGGCCACGCCGATCATGGGGTTCTCGAAGTCGGCTTCCTGGTAGCCGAGCGCGTAATACATGGCGCGATTGGGCGCGCGGGCGACGCCGTGGGTGATGTGGCGGGAACGTTCGTTGTGCGACATGGTCTGTTGTCTCCTGTCGGCCGTCAGGGCGCGGACATGGCGATCGCGCCCGGGAGGGTGCCAGCTCGCTCGCGGGCGAGTCTCGGGATACATCGGCATTCGAGGGCAACCGCCTGGCATGTCGATCTACCGCAGGGCTCGCCGGTTATTATCATTCAACTTCATTGTGTCGGGCGGAACATGCTGCAATATCCAAAATTCGACCCCGTTGCCCTGCAGATCGGGCCGCTGTCCATCCATTGGTACGGGCTGATGTACCTGGTGGGCTTTGCGCTGGTCTATCTGCTGGGCCGGCGCCGCATCACCCGCGGCCACACCACGTCCCTGAACGTGCGCGACCTGGAAGACCTGATCTTCTATAGCGTGCTGGGGGTGGTGCTGGGCGGGCGGCTGGGCTACGTGCTGTTCTACAAGCCGAATTACTACCTGGCCCATCCGCTGGAAGTGGCCTACCTGTGGGAAGGCGGCATGTCGTTCCACGGCGGGCTGATCGGCGTGATCGTGGTGATGCTGCTGTTCGCGCGCAAGAAAGGCCTGCCCTTCTTCGCCGTCAGCGACTTCATCGCGCCGCTGATTCCCCTGGGGCTGGGCTTCGGCCGCCTGGGCAATTTCATCAACGGCGAACTGTGGGGCCGCCCGACCGACGTGCCGTGGGCGATGGTGTTCCCGAGCAGCGGCGACGGCATCGCGCGCCACCCGTCCCAGTTGTATGAACTGGGGCTGGAAGGCATCGTGCTGTTCGCGCTGATGTGGTGGTTCTCTAGCAAGCCGCGCCCGCTGGGGCAGGTGAGCGCGGTCTTCCTGATGGGTTACGGAACGTTCCGTTTCCTGGTGGAGTTCACCCGCGAGCCGGACAACTTCCTGGGCCTGCTCGCGGGCGGACTGAGCATGGGACAGTGGCTGTCCCTGCCGATGGTCGCCCTGGGCGCCATCATGTTCGCGCTTACTGCAAAACGATCGTCCCGTTGACGGCGACGCTGACCGTGACGTCTCCCGCTTCCAGGGGGACGTCCGCGCTGAAGCCCGCGCCACCCGAGGCGTCCTTGGCCATGGCGCCCATCATGCGCGGCATCGGCGTGACGCCGCCGGAGCCGCCCAGTTCGAGCTTGCTCAGGCGGTAGCCCGAAAAGCCGAAGGCGTTGGCGGCAGCCAGCGCGCGATCCTTGAAGGCCTGCGCGGCTTCCTTGAGCAGCTTGCGTTCCTCGGCCTCGCGCACGGCGCGCGACAGCGAGAAGCTGATGTTGGAAATGGCGGTCTTGTCGGACAGCTTGGACGCAAGCGCGGCGGCGGCCGCGAAATCCTTGGATTCGAGGATGATCTCGCCCTGGCCGCGCCAGGTGGTGCTGGTCTTGCCTTTGCTGCTGCTGGTGGAATTGGGCCAGACGTTGAAGCTGCCCGTGCGCACCTCGACACCCTTGGTGTCACGCGCGCGCTTGGCCACGTCGTCCAGCATCTCCGTCAGCTTCTTGCCGGCGGTGGGCTGGTCGGCGGCCTCGGTCTCGGCCGACAGCGAGATGCGCACCGTGTCCTGCTTGACCTCGGACGACGCGGTGGCTTGCAGGGTCAGCTCCGGCGACCGGTTGGCCGTGGCTTCCGCCGTGGAGGGAGCCGGCGCCTGGGCCTGCGCGAAGACGGGCTGCGCCATGGACAAAGCGGCCACGGCTGCGCACGCCGCGCCAAGTTTGGTCAGCGAAAAAACGGGGGATTTCGACATGGACTGGTCCTATGAGGGAGGACGATGGGGAGGCGCCCGACGCGGACCTGCGCTCGTGGCAGGCCCGCTGGGATAGATGCCCCGCCTGTGCCGTCAAGGCCGGCATCTCGAACCCTGAGGTTCAAGGTGGTCGCGTTCCGAAGAGCGTCGGGTTCGTCTACGAGAGACAATCGCTCCAGCTCTGCACTCCCGCAACCAATATGCCATAAGACATAGGTTCAGAGAATGTATGGCCAGGTCACGGACACGGCAGGGACAAACTGAAAATACTGAAAAACCTTGGTGAAAACCGCGTATGAACGTCAGAGCAGCTTTTCTTGCCCTGACAGGGCGTCGTCCAGGACTGCGTTCATGTCCTCGATTCTACGCTTGAAGTCGCCGACCGCCAAACCACCCAGCGGACCATCCGGCGCTTTCATGGCGAGCAGCTCGCCAGCCACCTGCAGCGCGGCCATCACGGCGATGCGCTCGTTGCTGGAGACCTTGCCGGTGCCCTGGATGCGCAGCATGAGCTGGTCGACGTGGCGCACCGCGGCCAGCAGCGTGGGCTTTTCCTCGGCCGAGCACGCCAGCGAGTAGTCGCGCCCGAGTATCGTTACATCTACGCGTTCCATCAGTGTTGCTCTCCGGACGGCGCACCCGGCAGACGGGCCAGGACGGCGTCGATGCGCTCGCGGGCGGCGGCGGCCGCCACGCGCAGGCGCTGTAGTTCGGTGTCGCTGCGTTGCAGGTTGCCCTGCAGTTCGGTTTCCCGGGCGGAGAAACGCGTCTCGAGCGACTGGCGCTCGGCGGTTTCGCGTGCGAGCTGTTCGCGCAAGGCGGCTTCGGCCTGTTGCGCCTGCTCAAGCATCGCGGTGACGGCGCCGTCGTTGTCCTGCAATTTGGCCTGCAGCGCGGCGATGTCGGCATCACGCTCGGCGGCGCGTTGCTTGAGCACACGCTGCTCGGTTTCGGAGTCGTTCAGGCGCGCGCGCAGCGCGTCACGCTCGGCGTGGAGTTGCCGGGTGCGTTGCACCAGTTGCCCGATACGGGCGGCGAGTTGGTCTAGGTCTTGCAGCATGGGCGCTATCGTAAACCATCCAGTGGGGAATCGGGCCTCTTCACGCAAGGTGAGAAACACGGCAATATTCAGTAGGAAATGCGGCGGTCATGCCGGCGGCGGGCAACATAACCGATCGAGCCCGACTAGAAAAGTCCCCCGCGCGGCAGGAACGCGACGATCACACCACGACCGCTTTCGCATTTCTTTCTATCAACTTTCACTTAGCTTTCAAAAAACCCTCAATTGGCCCGTCCCGTTACAACTGGGGATCGGGAGTTCCCCAATTTTAGGGAAAACCCCAGGCTTTCACCTAGCTTACAGGGTTTGCATCGCCGCGGGCGTCCATTACCATTCGCCCTTTCAAGAAGCCTCGCCGACGCTTTCAGAAGAACCCAAGGGCACCCCAGACGTGCCTTTTTTGTGCCTGTCACTCGCCTTTCGGGCGGCGTGGCGGACCACAAGCCCTTTTTATCTACATGCTGTAAACAGGAGCCAACCAATCATGCAGCTACGCAATCGACAGGACTTCTGGTCGGGGGTGATGTTCATCGCCCTTGGACTGGGATTCGCCTGGCAAGCCAGCAGCTACCAAATGGGTACTGCCGCCCGGATGGGCCCCGGGTATTTTCCTTTCTGGCTGGGCATTGTTCTCGCATTGCTGGGTGCCATCGTGCTGCTTGGCTCGCTGTCCAAGAAGGCCCATGAAACCCACGTCGACAAGTTCGACTGGCGCATCGTGTTCCTGGTGGTGGGGTCCGTGGTTTTCTATGGCCTGGTCCTGAAACTGCTGGGTATCTATATCTCGGTGTTCCTGCTGGTGGTGCTCAGCAGCCTGGCCAGCCACGAGTTCAGCCTCAAGGTCGCCGTCGCCAACGGCATCTTCCTGGTGGTGTTCTCGTATCTGGCGTTCGTCAAGGGGCTGGGGCTGATTTTCCCGCTGTGGCCGTCGTTTCTGGGCATGAATTAAGGAGCAAGCGGCCATGGAATTGATTGATCACCTGATGTTGGGTTTCTCGGTGGCGTTCACGCCCGAGAACCTGCTGTACGCCCTGCTGGGCTGCATTCTGGGCACGCTGATCGGCGTGCTGCCGGGTATCGGCCCGGTCCCGACCATCGCGATGCTGCTGCCGATCACGTACGTGCTGCCCCCGGTGGCCGGCCTGATCATGCTGGCGGGTATCTATTACGGCGCCCAGTACGGCGGCTCGACCACGGCCATTCTGGTGGCGCTGCCCGGTGAGACGTCCGCGGTGGTGACCGTGCTCGACGGTCACCAGATGGCGCGCAATGGCCGTGCCGGCGCCGCCCTGGCGATCGCCGCGCTGGGCTCGTTCTTCGCGGGCTGCGTGGCCACGCTGCTGCTGGCCGCCTTCGCACCCCCGCTGGCTGAAGTCGCGTTCAAGTTCGGCCCCGCCGAGTACTTCTCGCTGATGTGCCTGGGCCTGGTCGGCGCCGTGGTGCTGGCCTCGGGCTCGCTGCCCAAGGCGATCGCGATGATCATCCTGGGCCTGTTGCTGGGCATGGTCGGCACCGACGTCAACTCGGGCGTGGCCCGCTTCGACTTCGGCATCCCCGAACTGCAGGACGGCATCGACTTCGCCATCGTGGCCATGGGCGTGTTCGGCTTCGCCGAAATCATGACCAACCTGGAGCAGAAGGAAAACCGCGTCGACATCACCGACAAGATCGGTACCCTGTACCCGAACAAGCAGGAGTTCAAGGAATCCGCTCCCGCCGTGCTGCGCGGCACGGCCCTGGGTTCGGCCCTGGGCATCCTGCCGGGTGGCGGCGCGGTGCTGTCGTCGTTCGCGTCGTACACGCTGGAAAAGAAGATCTCGAAGAATCCGGAACGCTTCGGCAAGGGCCACCCGGCCGGCCTGGCGGGCCCGGAATCGGCCAACAACGCGGCCGCGCAGACCTCGTTCATCCCGCTGCTGACCCTGGGCATCCCGGGCAACGCCGTGATGGCGCTGATGGTCGGCGCGATGACGATCCACAACATCCAGCCCGGCCCGCAAGTGATGACGAGCCACCCCGAGCTGTTCTGGGGCCTGATCGCCTCGATGTGGATCGGCAACCTGATGCTGGTGGTGCTGAACCTGCCGCTGATCGGCCTGTGGGTCAAGCTGCTCAAGGTGCCCTACCGCATCCTGTTCCCGGCGATCCTGGTGTTCTGCACGATCGGGGTGTATTCGTTGAACTACAACACGTTCGACATCTTCACCACCGCCATCTTCGGCATCATCGGCTACGTCTGGTCGAAGCTGAAGTGCGAAGGCGCCCCGCTGCTGCTGGGCCTGGTGCTCGGCCCCATGATGGAAGAGAACTTCCGCCGTGCCCTGCTGCTGTCGCGCGGCGACTTCAGCACCTTCGTGACGCGCCCCCTGTCGGCCTCGCTGCTGGCCGTGGCGCTGTTCCTGGTAGTGCTGGTGGCCCTGCCGGCGATCCGCAAGAAGCGCGAAGAGACCTTCGTCGAAGAAGATTGAGGACAATGCCGCCGCGCGCGGCGGCATCGCGTCCCCTACCGACCCCCGGCTTGCCGGGGGTTTTTCTTTGCGCGCGCGGCTTGGCGGGCCGGCGCCGGCGCCGGCGCGAGCCAGCATACGAAACAAAGCACTACAACCCAATACAAGGTGTGCGCGCAAACACCGGCATCTACGTTAAGCTACGGGTTTACCCCACGCGATGATTCGACATGAATTTCGACTGGAACAACCCCTATCCCACGACGCGCACGCCGGTCTTCGCCCGCAATATCGTCGCCACCTCGCAGCCATTGGCGGCGCAGGCGGGGCTACGCGTATTGGCCAGCGGCGGCAACGCGGTGGACGCGGCCATCGCCGCGGCGGCGACGCTGACGCTGACCGAGCCGGTCAGCAACGGCCTGGGATCGGATTGCTTCGCCATCGTCTGGGACGGCTCGAAACTGCACGGCCTGAACGCATCGGGTCCCGCGCCCATGGCCTGGAACCCGGATTATTTCCGCCGCAGGCATCAGGGCGCGATACCGACCCGAGGCTGGGACAGCGTCACGGTGCCGGGCTGCGTCGCGGGCTGGGCGGCGCTGCATGAAAAACTGGGCCGGCTGTCGTTCGCCGACGTCCTCGCGCCCGCCATCGATTACGCCGAGCGCGGCTTCGCCGTCAGTCCGATGGTGCATCGGAAATGGGCGGCGCAGGCCGACGTGCTGCAACCGCAGCCTGGCTTTTCGGAACACTTCCTGCCGCGTGGACGGGCTCCGCTGATCGGCGAGCACTTCATCCTGAAAGGCGCCGCGGCAACGCTCAAGCGCATCGCCGCAAGCGGCGGCCGTGATTTCTACGAGGGCGAAACCGCCCACAAGCTGGTGGCCCACGCACAGGCCCATGAGGCCGCCATGACGCTGGCCGACCTGCGCGATTTCGCGCCGGAATGGGTGACGCCGATCAGCCAGTCGTACCGCGGCCACACCCTGCACCAGATTCCGCCGAACGGCCAGGGCATCGCCGCCCTGATCGCGCTGGGCATCCTGCAGAACTTCGACCTGGCCGCACGGCCCATCGACCATCCCGACACGCAGCACCTGCTGCTCGAGGCCATGAAGCTGGCCTTTGCCGACGTCTATGCCCACGTCGCCGACGCCCGCCACATGCGCCTGGCGCCCGAGCAGATGCTGCGCGCCGACTACCTGGCCGAACGCGCCCGGCTGATCGATCCCAACGTCGCCCAGGCATTCGCCTGCGGCCACGCCCCGCAGGGCGGCACGGTCTACCTGACCGCGGCCGACCGCAGCGGCATGATGGTCAGCTTCATCCAATCGAACTACATGGGCTTCGGTTCGGGCGTGGTGGTGCCGGGCACCGGCGTCAGCCTGCAGAACCGCGGCCACTGCTTCAGCAACCAGGCCGATCATCCCAATGCGGTGGCCGGCGGCAAGCGCCCGTTCCACACCATCATTCCCGGTTTCCTGATGCGCGACGGCGCGCCGGTGATGAGCTTTGGCGTGATGGGCGGCAACATGCAACCGCAGGGCCAGGTGCAGACGCTGGTGCGCATGCTCGACTACGGCCAGCAACCCCAGGCGGCCTGCGACGCCCCGCGCTGGAAGTGGAACCAGGGGCTGGCGGTCGACGTGGAGACCTCGATGCCCGCCGCCGTGGCGCAGGGCCTGCGCGCGCGCGGCCACGTGCTTGAAGGCATCGACGACCCGTACATGGATTTCGGCTCCGGCCAGTTCATCTGGCGCCTGGGCGATCCCGCCGTCGACGGCTACGTCAGCGCCAGCGACAGCCGTCGCGATGGACTCGCCGCCGGCTATTGATTGCGTTAAGGTTACTGCCTCAGGTTTTCCTTTCCACAGCGGAGTCCCCTGCATGGCATCGATCGGTACCAAGAGCTACGACGCGGTCGTGGCCCAGAAAGTCGCATTCCTCGGCCTGGGCGTGATGGGCCTGCCCATGGCCGGCCACCTGGCCCGCGCCGGGCACGACGTCACCGTCTACAACCGCACGTCTTCCAAGGCCCAGGCCTGGGCCGCTGAATTCGGCGGCCGCAGCGCCATGACGCCGCGCGAGGCGGTCGCGGGCGCGCAGATCGTGTTCGCCTGCGTCGGCAACGACGATGACCTGCGCAGCGTCACCCTGGGACCCGACGGCGCCTTCGCCGGCATGGCCCCGGGCGCGGTGTTCGTCGACCACACCACCGCCTCGGCGGACGTGGCGCGCGAACTTTACGCGCAAGCCAAGGATCTTGGCCTGAACTTCATCGACGCCCCCGTGTCAGGCGGCCAGGCCGGCGCGGTCAACGGCGTTCTCACCATCATGTGCGGCGGAGAACAGGCCGTGTTCGACGCCATCAAGCCGGTGGCTCAGGCCTTTGGCCGCGCCGTGACGCGCGTGGGTCCGCCCGGAGCCGGCCAACTGGCCAAGATGGTCAACCAGATCTGTATCGCCGGCATCGTGCAGGGCCTGTCCGAGGCCGTGGCGTTCGGCCAGGCCGCCGACCTGGACATGAAGCTGGTGCTGGACGTGATCAGTAAGGGCGCGGCGCAGAGCTGGCAGATGGAAAACCGCGGCGGCACCATGGTCGACGACAAGTTCGACTTCGGCTTCGCGGTGGACTGGATGCGCAAGGATCTCGGCCTGGTGCTGGCCGAGGCCCGCCACAATGGCGCGCGCCTGCCGCTGACGGCGCTGGTGGACCAGTTCTACGGCGACGTGCAGAAAATGGGCGGCGGCCGCTGGGATACTTCCAGCCTGATCAAGCGCCTGCGGGATTGAACGCCCGCCGACATGAAAAAAGCGGACCAGCCGGGTCCGCTTTTTCGTTGCGTCAGGCGGCCTGCCGCGAGACTTGCGACGGCGCCAGGTCGAGCGCGTCGATGCGCTGGCGCGCCAGTGCCACGCCTTCGAGCGCCGCGACTTCGCCCATCGCCATGCCTTCGGCGGCGATGAACGTGACTTCATCCATGCCCAGGAAGCCCAGCATCTGCCGCAGGTACGGCGTCATGGTATCGGCGGGCGTGCCTTCCGCCTTGCCGCCGCGCGCGGTCAGCACGAACACCTGCTTACCCTTCACCAGGCCCTCGGCCACGCCTTCCGGCGTATAACGGAACGTGACGCCGGCACGGGCCACGTGGTCCAGGTAGCTCTTGAATTGGGCGGGCAGGTTGAAGTTGTAGACCGGCACCGCGAACACGATGCGATCGGCCTGCAGCAGTTCCGCAACCAGCGCGTCGCTGCGTTCGACGATGCGTTGCTGCTCCAGCGTACGCGCATCGGCGGGCGTGAACAGGGCGCCGGCGGTCGCGCCGTCGAAGTACGGCAAGGGCTCGGCGCCGATGTCGCGGGTGGTGATGACGGCAGCGGGATTGGCCTGCTTGATGCGGGCCACCATGTGATCGGCCAGCTCCTTGCTGTGCGAGCGGTTGCCGAGAATCGAGGAAAGGATGACGAGGGTCTTCATGACGTGATCTCCAGTGCGGACCGCGAAGGGCGCGGGTCCTGAATGCATGGCGTCACTGTAGACCGCTTAATTGATCACATAAACCCGGGTATGATGAACTATTCGTTCCAGGTATAGAACAATCATGCAAGATCTAAACGACCTCTACTATTTTTCCCAAGTCGTCGAACAAGGCGGTTTCAGCGCGGCGGCGCGAGCCCTGGACATTCCCAAATCACGCCTGTCGCGCCGCATCTCGCACCTGGAGGAAAGCCTGGGCGTGCGGCTCCTGCAACGCACCACCCGCCGCCTGCGCCTGACGGCCGCCGGCGAACGCTATCTGCATTACTGCCGTGAAATGGCCGCCTCGGCGCGCGCGGCCGACGACGCCATGCGCCAGTTGCAGTCAGAACCCACCGGCCCGGTGGTGGTCAGCTGCCCGGTCTCTATCGCGCAGGACGTGCTGGCGCCGCTATTGCCGGAATTCCTGGACGCCTGGCCGGCCATTTCGGTGCAGTTGCTGGTGACCAATCGCCGCGTGGACCTGATCCGCGAAGGGGTGGACCTGGCACTGCGGGTGCGCACCAAGCTCGATACCGACGCGGAACTGGTGGTGCGGCACCTGGGCACGGCGCGCGGCACGCTGGTGGCCAGCCCGGGCTACCTGCAGCGCCACGGCGCGCCCGACACGCCCCAGGACCTGGCCTCGCACACCACCCTGAGCTTCAGCGATCCGCAGAACGAGGTGCGCTGGCCGCTGCGCAACGACAAGGGCGAAGAGGTGCACATCGAACTCAAGCCGCAGCTCTCGTGCAACGACTTCATCGTGCTGGTGGAAGCCGCCGTGCGCGGCCGCGGCATCGCGTTGCTGCCCTCGATCGCGACCCAGGAAGAACTGCGCCGCGGCCAACTGGTGCCGGTGCTGCCGCAGTGGCAATCGCCCGAAGGCATCGTGCACTGCATCTATCCGTCGCGGCGCGGCATGATGCCGGCGGTGCGCACGCTGCTGGATTTCCTGTCGCAGCGCCTGCCCCCCACCTATCAGCGGCTGGAGAAGCAAGGCGCCACGGCGCCCGCCGCTCAGTAGCCGCGCTCGCGCTCGACCACGCCGGTGATGGGTTCGCCGCGCATCAGCCGGGCGACCTTGGCGGCGATCTGCTCGATGCTTTCGTCGCGCAGCGTGCGGGCGGCGATGTGCGGCGTGACATGCACGCGCGGATCGCGCCAGAACGGATGATCCTTGGGCAACGGTTCGGTGTGGAACACGTCGAGCGTGGCGCCGGCGATTTCGCCCTCTTCCAGCATCTGCACCAGGTCTTCCTCGACCAGGTGTTCACCACGGCCGACGTTGACCAGGTGCGCCTCGGGCAGCAGTTGGCCGAGCGTGTCGCGGTTGAGGATGCCACGGGTGTCGGGCGTGAGCGGCAGCACGTTCACCAGGAAGCGGGTGCGCGCCAGGAAGGCCGGCAAGGCGTCCTGCCCGGAGAAGGACTCCACGCCGGGAATCTCGCGCGGCGTGCGCGACCAGCCCGCCACCGGATAACCGAACTCGGCCAGCGTCTGCGCCACGCGCGCGCCGACCTGGCCCAGGCCCAGAACGCCCACCGGCCAATCGGCCTGGCGCGTGCCTTCGCGGGTATCCCAGTGCTGGCGCGCCTGCGATTCGTCGAAGGCCTGGAAATCGCGCGACACGCGCAGCAGCGCGTAAAGCGCGTACTCGGCCATCTGCACCGACATGCCGGCGTCCTCCAGCCGCACGATGCGCACATGCGGCGGAATCTCCTTCATCTTGAGCAAAGCGTCCACGCCCGCTCCCAGGTTGAACAGCGTCTCGATGCCGGTCTCGTGCTGGAACAGCTCGACCGGCGGCTTCCATACCAGGGCGACCTCGGCGCCGGATGGCGGGCCGTCGGGATTCCAGACGGAAATGCGACAGCCGGGCATGGCGGCTTGCAGGCGCGGGACCCAGACGTCGGGGTCGTGCAGGGGGCAGGCGAAGAGGATATGCATGGCGTAGATCCGGACGGGCTCGGGAAATCGCAAGCATGGGGGAAGACGGCGCACAAATCAAACGGCCCGGCGTGAAGGCCGGGCCGTTTGCGCTGCGGACAATGCCGGGTGTCAGGCCGCTTGCGGCACCTGCGGCTTGTTCTTGCCGCGGCTGCGGCGCGCGAAGGCCCACAACTGCAGCAGGATCAGCAAGGCGCTGGCGGCAATGAACCAGGCGCTGATCGGGCGTTGCACGAACACCGCCAAGTCACCGCGCGACAATAGCAAGGCGCGGCGGAAGTTTTCTTCGACCATGGGGCCCAGCACAAAGCCGAGCAGGATGGGCGCGACCGAGAATTCCAGCGTCATGAGGATGGCGCCGATCACACCGAAGGCCAGCACTTCCCAGATCTGGAAGAGGCTGTTCTGGGTACTGAACACGCCCACCGCGATGAAGAACAGCGCCGACGGGAACAGGTAGCGGTATGGCACCTGCAGCAGCTTGACCCAGACGCCGATCAGCGGCACATTGAGCACCATCAGCAGCACGTTGCCGACCCAGAAGCTGGCGATCAGGCCCCAGAAGATGTCCGGATGCTCGGTGATCAGCTGCGGGCCGGGCTGGATGCCCTGGATCAGCAGCGCGCCCAGGATCAGCGCCATCACCGCGTCGCCGGGGATGCCCAGGCTCATCGTGGGGATGAAGTCGACCTGCGTCTTGGAGTGCGACGAGGCTTCGGGCGAGGCCACGCCCGCGATCATGCCGGTGCCGAACTGCTCGGGCGTCTTGGAGATCTTGCGTTCCAGCGCGTAGGCCACGAAGGTGGTGATGGTGGGACCGGTGCCGGGCATGGCGCCAAACAGCGTGCCCACCGCGGTGCCGCGCACCATCGGCCAGAAGGCCGTCTTCATTTCCTGCTTGCTGGGACGCATGTCGCGCAGGCGCAGCTTGGCGCCGCTGCCGATGATGGTCATGCGGTTGACGCTCATCAGGAAGTCGGCAACGCCGAACAGGCCCATCGAGATCGCCACCAGTTCCAGGCCATCGGACAGGTCCAGCAGGCCGAACGAGAAGCGGATGGTGCCGGTGTTCACGTCGGTGCCGACCACGCCGCACATCAGGCCGAACAGCGTCATGGCCACGCCCTTGAGCGGCGAGCCGCGCGACATCGTGGCGCCGGCCAGCAGGCCCAGCAGCATGATCGAGAAGATCTCGGTCGGGCCGAACTTGAAGGCCACCTCGACCAGCAGCGGCGAGGCGAAGATCATGACGATGATGCCGACCGAGGCCGCGAAGAACGAGCAGATCATCGTGATGCCGAGCGCCGTCCCTCCCTTGCCCTGTTTGGTCAGTGGATACCCGTCAAGACACGTCACCGCGTGCGGCGGATGCGAAGGCAGGTTGAGCAGGATCGCGCCGATGGCGCCGCCGTACTGCGAGCCGTAGAAGATGCCGGCCAGCATCAGGATGGCGGGCACCGGCTGCATCACGTAGGTCAGCGGCAGCAGGATCGAGATGGCCGACAGCGCGCCCATGCCGGGCAGCACGCCGATGAGGTTGCCCACCAGCACGCCGAAGAACGACCACATCAGGTTATGGAGCTGGAACGCGACGCCGAAGCCGTACCAGAGATCGGTCAAAGCTTGAGAAATCATGGCGTATCAACCCCAGCGAAACAGCGGCAGCTGCAGTTGCAGCGCCCACCAGAAAACCACCACCGCGATCACGGACATGCCGATCGACAGCACGAATGCCTGCTTGACCGTGTTCTTGCGGTCGCCCAGGGCGGAGATGAACACGATGGCGAACGTGGCGGGCAGCAGGCCGCCGTAGTGGCCCAACAGCAGGAACGCCAGCGTCCCGAGCAGGATGCAGACGCTGCCGCGCAGGTCCGGCAGGCCGTGCGCGTGGCCATCGCCCGGCGCGGGCGGCGTGGATTCGCCGGAGCGCGCCGAGATCGCGATCAGGATCCCCGTCAGCGCCAGCAGGCCGCCCAGTGCCGCGGGGAAGAACCCCGGCCCCATGTGACTGAGCGTTCCGATGTGATAGTCCGTACCACCGTAGATCGCCCCCAACCCGACAAGGACCATCAGCGCGCCGCCGTAGTAGTCCTTTCTATTAATTGTTTTTTGCACTTCCATCCTCCTGGAGCAGGGCCGTGCGGGCCCTCGGGATGGCGCCAAGAGCGTGCGCCATCCGGCTCTTTACAACAAGCCGGCTGGCAGATTACGGAAGGAAGCTGCTAATCCGCTTTCTATGCGCTGTCGCGATCCTGAATCCGGGGGTTATCCCTGATGGAGAAAGATGCGTCGCGCCACGCGGCTCGGGGCGATGGAATGAAAGCTTGGCGGAATTATTGTTCGCCGGTGAACTCGACGTCGGCGGGACGCGGATACTGCGAGACGGTCGTCGCCAACGGCAGCCACAGCACGGAGGCCAGGCCGACCCCGCCCTGCGCGTTGGGCTCGCCGTCGCGCAATTCGATGTCGCCATCGTTGCGGCGGGCATAGGCCCGGGCGATGGCCAGTCCCAGGCCCGAGCCGGAGGATGCCACCGGTTTGTCGGTCCCGACACGCTCGAAGCGGGCGAAGGCGCGGGCTCGCAGGAGCGGCTGCAGGCCGGGGCCGTTATCGGACACGGCCACCTCGGCGCGGTTTTCGACCCGGCTGACCGATACCGTGATGCGCGCCCCGACGGGCGCGTAATGGATGGCGTTGTGGACCAGGTTGGACAAGGCCTCATGCAATTCGGCTTCGCTGCCGGACACGGGCGCGCCGATTTCCTGGCCCTGCGCGTTGACGGCCTGCACCCAGCCCAGATCCTGTTGCTTTTCGTGCGCCAGCGGCAGGTACTGCAACACCACCTCGCGCGAGACGGCGTTCATGTCGAGCAGTTGGCGCGGCAACTGGTCCGCCTGGTTGGCATGCGCCAGCGACAGCAATTGCTCGGTCAGGCGGCGGGTGCGGCCCAGTTGGTCGACGATGGCGCGCAAGCCTTCCTGGGCCCGCGCCGGATCGCGTTCGCGCAAGGCGTATTGCGCCTGCGTCAGCATGATGGCCAACGGCGTGCGCAATTGGTGCGAGGCGTCGGCCAGGAAATGCGACTGCTCTTCCAGCACGCGGCGGTAACGGGCGATGTGGTGATTGACGGCGTCGACCAGCGGCGCAACTTCGCTGGGCACGCGAGAGGCATCGAGCGGGGTCAGGTCGTCGGGCCTGCGGTTGCGGATGTCGGCGCGCAGGCGGCGCAGCGGTTTCAAGGCCCAGGACACCCCCCACCAGACCAGCAGCACCACGAGCGCCAGCATGCGCGCGTCGCGCAGGATTTCCTGGCGCCGGGCGCTGTTCTCGGCCTCGATGCGCTTGCCCGTGCTTTCGGCCACCAGCACCAACACCTGGCGATGCACGCCCTGGTAATACAGGTCGCGCACCAGCGATACCACCCGCACCGGGTCGTTGCGGTAGACCCCGTCGTAGAACACCGGCGGCCCGTTGGAGCGCGGCCAGCTTGGCGGGCGCGGCAGTTCGGGCATGCCCAGCAGCGTCTTGCCCTGCTCCAGAGGCACCGGCGCGCCGTCCGGCAAGGGCGGATCGATCTGTTCGATGCGGAAATACTTGCGCAGCCCGGCGCGCGATTCCAGCATGACCTGGGCGTACAGTGGCGTCGCCACCTGGAGCGAGCCGTCGGGCGTGAATTCCAGGCTGCTTTCGAGGACCCGGGCAGGCTCGACCAGCGCGCTGTCGTAGGCCTCGTTGGTGATCTCGGACAGGGTGCGGTAGTCGTTCAGGCTGTCGATGACCAGCAGCGCCACCACGCCGGGCAGCAACAGGATGATCAGCAGCGCGCGGATGCCGACCCGCGGCAACCCAGGGATCCGGAGGCTCACGAGGGCGTCAGGAGTCGGCGGCTTCGCTGGCGACGCTTTCCAGCATGTAGCCGAGCCCGCGCACCGTGACGATGCGCACGTCGCTGCCGGCCAGCTTCTTGCGCAGGCGGTGCAGCACCACCTCGATGGCGTCCGGATTGGCCTCGCTGTCGTGGGTGAAGACCTTGCCGAACAGTTGCGACTTGTCCACCGGGTAGCCGCTGCGCGTCAGCAGCGCCGCCAGGGCGGCATGCTCGCGCGGGGTCAGGAACAGCAGGGAGCCGTCGAGCGTGAAGGCGCGGCTTTCACTGTCGTACGACAGCGATCCGCACTGCAGGCGCGGATGCTGGCGGCCGCGGCTGCGGCGCACCAGTGCGGTCAGGCGGGCTTCCAGTTCTTCCAGGGCGAACGGCTTGGTCAGGAAATCGTCAGCGCCCAGGTTCAGGCCGCGGACCCGGTCCTGCAGGGCGCCCTGGGCGGTCAGCAGCAGCACCGGGGTGCGGTCATCGCGGTTGCGCATCTCACGCAGCACCACCAGGCCGTGCTTGTCGGGCAGGCGCAGGTCCATGACGATGGCGTCGTACTCGGTGCCCGCCATGAAGGCCTCGGCCGTGCGGGCGTCGGCCGCGTGGTCCGGCACGAAGCCACTTTGCGCGAGCGCGCGCATCAGCCAGGACGCCATGTCCCGTTCATCTTCAACCAACAATATGCGCATGACCGTCCGTTCCTTCGGGCAAGTTCTCCGCCGCCCGCTGCCCATGCACGCGCTGACGCAGGTAGCGGGTTTCGTGATGACGCCGAAAGAGGATTGCCGACAACTCGTTCAACGCCTGGGTATAGACGTCCCGCTTGAACTCGATCACGGCATCCAGCGGCACCCAGTACTGGCTCCAGCGCCAGGCGTCGAATTCCGGATGCTGCGTCGCGCGCAGGCATACGTCGCTGTCACGTCCCACCAGGCGCAACAAGAACCAAATCTGCTTTTGTCCTTTATAGTGGCCACGCCACTCACGCCGGACGAAGTGATCGGGCACGTTATAACGTAACCAATCGCGTGTACGCCCCAAAATACGGACATGCTCGGGCTTCAGGCCCACCTCTTCATGGAGCTCGCGATACATGGCCTGCACCGGGCTTTCGCCGTACTTGATGCCGCCCTGCGGGAACTGCCAGGCATGTTCCCTGATACGCTTGCCCCAAAAGACCTCGTTTCTGCTATTGACGAGAATGATGCCGACATTGGGGCGGTAGCCTTCGCGGTCAAGCATGGGCCACCCCCACCGAATTCAATACAATTACAGTCGATTATACGTATCTGCTGCCACCTTTAAACATGCGCGCATCCAACTACCATATCAACACCCTGAAAGAAGCCCCTTCCGAAGCCGAAGTCGCCAGCCACCAGCTGATGACCCGGGCCGGCATGATCCGCAAGCTCGCGGGCGGGATCTACACCTACATGCCGCTGGGCCTGAAGATCATCCGCAAGGTCGAGGCCATTGTCCGCGAGGAAATGAACGCCTCGGGCGCGATCGAACTGCTGATGCCGGTAGTCCAGCCGGCCGAACTCTGGATGGAATCGGGCCGCTGGGAGCAGTACGGCGCCGAGCTGCTGCGCATCAAGGACCGGCACCAGCGCGATTTCGTGCTGCAGCCGACCTCGGAAGAGGTGATCACCGACATCGCCCGCAACGAGATCCACAGCTATCGCCAGCTGCCGCTGAATTTCTATCACATCCAGACCAAGTTCCGGGACGAGCGCCGCCCCCGCTTCGGCCTGATGCGCGGCCGTGAATTCACCATGAAGGACGCCTACTCCTTCGACCGCGACGAAGCCGGCGCCCAGAAGAGCTACGACAACATGTACGCCGCGTACATGCGCATCTTTGGCCGCCTGGGCCTGGAGTTCCGCGCCGTCGCGGCCGACACCGGCTCCATCGGCGGCACCCGCAGCCATGAATTCCAGGTGATCGCCGACACCGGCGAAGACCTGCTGGTCTACAACGCCGATTCCGACTACGCCGCCAACATCGAGCTGGCCGAGGCGCCCGGCCTGTACGCCGAGCGCGGCGCGCCCACCCAGCCCATGGCCGACGTGGCCACCCCGGGCGCCGCCAAGTGCGAAGACGTGGCCCGCCTGCTGGACCTGCCGCTGGAGCGCACGGTGAAGTCCATCGTCCTGGCCACCGATGGCGACAAGGGCAAGGTCGAGATCTGGCTGCTGCTGCTGCGCGGCGACCACGAACTGAACGAGATCAAGGCCAGCAAGCTGCCCGGCCTGGCCGGCTTCCGTTTCGCCACCGAAAGCGAAATCGTCGAGCATTTCGGCTGCAAGCCCGGCTACCTGGGCCCGGTGCGCACCGCGCGCCCGGTGCACGTCATCGCCGACCGCACCGTGGCCAACATGGCCGATTTCGTCTGCGGCGCCAACCGCGAAGACTTCCACATCCAGGGAGTGAACTGGGGCCGTGACCTGCCCGAACCCGAGCAGGTGGCCGACTTGCGCAACGTGGTCGCCGGCGACCCCTCGCCGGACGGCAAGGGCACGCTGTCGATCCAGCGCGGCATCGAGGTCGGACACGTTTTCTATCTGGGTAAAAAGTACTCCGAAGCCCTCAAGGCCACCTTCCTGGACGAAACCGGCAAGCCGGCCGTGCTGGAAATGGGCTGCTACGGCATCGGCATCACCCGTATCGTCGGCGCCGCCATCGAGCAGAACCACGACGACCGCGGCATCATCTGGCCGCGCGCCATCGCGCCGTTCGAAGTCGTCATCTGCCCGGTGGGCTGGGGCAAAAGCGAAACCGTGCGTAACACCTCCCTGAAGCTGTACGAATCGCTGCTGGCGCGCGGCGTGGACGTCATCCTGGACGACCGCGACGCCCGCCCCGGCGTCATGTTTGCCGAATGGGAATTGATCGGCGCGCCGCTCCGTGTAACAGTTGGAGAACGCGGATTGAACGACGGTGTGGTGGAATTGCAGGCCCGTCGGGAAACCGAAGCGGCCAAGATTCCGGTAGAGTCCGCGCTTGAAACCGTGCTGACGAAACTCGACACGCTGTAAACCTTAAAGTAACTACGGACTTTTCGCGTCCCGACCCGCATCATCGAATCTCCCATCGTGACCGATCCGAAGTCCACCGAATCCCTCCTGCAGGTCCGTGTCTACTACGAAGACACGGACGCGGGCGGGGTGGTTTTCTACGCCAACTATTTGAAATTCCTGGAGCGCGCCCGCACCGAATGGCTGCGCGACCTGGGAGTCAATCAATCCGACCTGGCCGTCGGCGAGCAGCGCCTGTTCGTTGTCCGCGCCCTGGACATGTCTTATCGCAAACCGGCCAAGCTGGACGATTTGCTTACGATACGCAGCCGGGTCACACGACTGGGCCGCGCTTCGATACACTTCGCGCAGCGCGCAGAACGGGACGGGGAACTGCTTGCCGAAGGCAATATCCAAGTCTGCTGCGTCGATGCCGTCAACATGCGGCCGGTGGAACTACCGGCCGACGTCCGCGCCAAACTGGAATCAATTCAGGAATAACCATGCAAGCCACCAACGACATGTCGTTGCTTTCGTTGATTTCGCACGCCAGCGTGCCGGTCCAGCTGATCATGCTGATGCTCCTGGGCATCTCGATCATGTCCTGGACGTACATCTTCGCCAAGCGGCTGGCCATCAAGCGCGCCCACGCCCAGACCCGCCGTTTCGAAGACGATTTCTGGTCGGGCGGCGACCTGTCGATGCTGCAGCAGGCGGTGGCCTCGCGCCGCGACGAGCAAGGCGCGCTGGCCCGCATCTTCGATGCCGGCATGACCGAGTTCCTGAAGGCCCGCCGCGGCAACGCCAGCAATGACGCCACCGCCGTGCTCGACGGCCCGCGCCGCGCCATGCGCGCCGCCTACCAGCGCGAAATGGACGCGCTGGAATCCCACTTGAACTTCCTGGCCTCGGCCGGCTCGGTTTCGCCCTACATCGGCCTGCTCGGCACGGTCTGGGGCATCATGCACGCCTTCATCGGTCTGTCGAACATGCAACAGGCCACGCTGGCCTCGGTGGCCCCGGGTATCGCCGAAGCGCTGATCGCCACCGCCATCGGCCTGTTCGCCGCCATCCCCGCGGTGGTCGCGTACAACCGCTTCACCAACGACATCGATCGCATCTCGATCCGTTTCGACAGCTTCGTCGATGAATTCCTGAACATTCTGCAACGGCAGGTGCGCTAATGCCCTCGGTAAGCTCGCGCGGCAGGTCCGGCCGCCGCATGAAGGCCGACATCAACGTGGTGCCCTACATCGACGTGATGCTGGTGCTGCTGGTCATCTTCATGGTGACCGCACCGCTGATCACGCCGGGCCTGATCCAGCTGCCCTCGGTGGGCGCCGCGTCCGACGTTCCCGTCAAGCCGCTGGAAGTCCAGATTTCGGAAGACGGCAAGATCGCGCTGCGCATGCGCGAACCCGGCGCCACCATGCAGGACATTGCCCGTCCCGAACTGGTGGCGCAGGTGCGTTCGCGCATCACGGCGGAAACGCCGGTGGTGATCGCGGCCGACGGCAAGGTGCCCTACGAGACGGTCGTGAAGGTCATGGACGAACTGCGTACCAATGGCATCACCCGCCTGGGCCTGCTGGTGGACCAGTCCGCCGGCGGCAACCAGCCCGCCCCCGCGAAAAAACGCTAACGCGACGTCCTCCGCCGGCGCCGCCGGCCTGCAACGCTCATGACGCCACCCATCATTCGACACCACAGCGGCCCCCCGGCCACGCCGCCCAACAACGACAACCGGATCGCGCTGGTCCTGGCGTTGCTGGTGCACGCGCTGCTGCTGGCCGTGTTGATCTTCAACCTGAACTGGCGCACTGAAAACCCGGGACC
>NZ_QHHO01000046.1:357035-415807 GCF_003184165.1 Achromobacter sp. RW408 | reverse complement strand
AGTGGCTGGTGAAAAGGTCGGTGGGGGCGGGCGGGGCGGATTTCAGGGTGCCCAGCACCAGGGCGGTGTCGAGTTCGCCGTCGGCGGCCAGGGTGTCGAGCAGCCCCAGCAGGTCGCCGCGGCCGGGCTGATCCAGGCAATCGAAGCGGTCCAGCAGCACGCAGCGCAGCCCGGACTGGGCGGCCAGCGCCAGCCCGATCAGGGCGTCGGTGCGCCAGCGCTCGGACTCGGACAGGAGCCGATAGGCGCGGCCGCCGTAGGTGATGGCCATGTCGCCGGCGATCGCCACCGCCGGCCAGTTGGCCAGGCTGGCCAGGTGAGCGAGACGGTCGTTCATCGGCTGCAGGGCTTCGGCCAGGATTTCGCCGGGGATGCCGTCGGGCGCCAGCGCGTCGCCGATCTTGGCCCAGGCCTGTACCTCACCGTGGTACTGCGCTGCATTGGCGGTGCGCTGTTTCGCGCTGTCGGCGGCTTGCTTGGCGTTCAGTAGCGCCTGCACCCGCTCGTGGACTTCCTTGCGCTGCTCCTTGAGGGCGTTGAGTTGCGCGCGCACGGCTTCGACGTCGGCGGTGTCGATCGCCTCTGGAGCGTTCACGGCTTCCAAGCTGGCTGCGGCTTCTTGGGCGGCGGCGATATCGCGGCGGTCGTTCTCCACGCTGCGCGCCATCAGCTCGCGGGCATCGATGGCCTTCGGCAGCGCGGCCGCGGCTTCGGCGTCGCCGGGGGCGTCGAGCTTCCCGTACTGGGCCTCGTAGCGCTCCAGCACCTCGAGGATCCGCATATCGAGCGGCCCGGGCAGCAGCAGGTTCACCTTCTCGCAGTTGTAGACGTCGTCCAGGCAAATGGCCAGTTCGTGCACCAGCCCCGTCCGCGGGCCGGCGCCGGCGCGCAGCTGGAGCGCTTCGACGTGCGCGACTGCCTTGCCATGCTCGGCAAGGTCGTATTCCAGCTTGCGGTTCAGCTCGGGCAGGCGCGCCGCCTTGGCCTGGCGCGCGGCCAGCTGATCGCGCGCCGCCGCGTAGGCCTCGGCCTTCTGCACCAGCTTGCCCAGCGATTGCGCCGTCGCCTCGATGCGTTCGTCCAGGCCGGCCAGCTCCGCGCCGGTGTTCTCGAGTGCCGCGCGGTCGAACGCGGGCTCGTCGGCCGCCCAGTCCTTGGCCTTGACCTCGCCGTAGGCTTCGCCGGTGACGGTGCGCCAGGCGCCCTTTGCCTGGGTCGCCTGGTCCTTGGCGTACTTTGAGCCAGCAGCGAACCCGGTACGCAGGATGGGCTTGATCTGGGTCACCAGCTCGGCGTTGCATGTCCGGGCCAGCAGGCGGGCGGCGATATCGTCGGGGCGGATCTTCGCGCCGGTCAGCGTGAACAGCAGGCTGCGCCGGTCGTTGGCCTCGGCCTGGGCGAAGCGTTCGGGCGCCAGGACGAAGGGCAGGGCCGGGCTGGTCGGCACCAGGTCCTGGCCATCCGCCACGCCCTTGGGCAGTGTCATCGACACGGCGCCGGCGTCCAGTTCCACGGTCACCGCGCCCAGCTTCGCGCCGTCGCTGACCAGCATGTCGTATTCCTTTTTCAGGTTGACCCGTTCCGGCGCGCCTTGCAGCGCCAGGCGGACGGCTTCGGCGACGGTCGACTTGCCGGCGCCATTCAGGCCCGACACCAGCGCGAGCGGGGTGGGCAACTGCAGGTCCACGGCGCGGGCGCCCTGGAAGTTCTCGACGGTGATACGGTTGATTCGCATGGTTGCTCCTCAGGAGATGGCAAGCAATTCACGGCCACCATCAGGGCGCATGGCCGTCACCACACCGCGCAGCTCGAGGGCTTCGAGAAGCGACGCGGCGCGGTTGTAGCCAATGCGCAGATGGCGCTGAACAAGGGAAATGGACGCGCGGCGGTTCTCGACCACCACGCGGCGGGCTTCTGCCAGCAGCGGGTCGTCGCCGTCGTCGTCGGTGTCGTCGGCGCGCAGGGCCGGGCCGGTGCTGGTGCGGAACATGTCCGCTTGGCGGTCGTCGACGTATTCGCCGCCCAGGGCGTCGACCAGGTCGGCCACCAGGCCGCGCAAGGTGGTCGCCATGAGGAAAAAATCAGCCTCGAATTGCTCGGCTTCCGTCTTGGCGGAGCGTTCGACGTCCATCTGCACGACGTCGGCGGGGACGATGCGTTTCAGCACCAGTTCGTCATCCAGCACGAACGAGATGCGGTCCTGCCACGTCAGGGCGAGGCGAGTGCACTGCATGCCGCTTTGGATGTGGTGGCGCACCTCCGCAGGGTCCAGGGGGCGATTGACGTACTGCACGGCGCCGGCGCCTTCGCCCGCCGCCCGCAGGTCCGCCAGCGTGTCAATGGTGAAGCCTTCCGGCGCCTCATCATCGGCGAGCCAGGCAGTCATCGCGCCAGCCGCCGCCGTGCGCACGGACAGGCGGTCAAGCGCGAAGTGGTCGATGCTCTCGCACAGCAGGGCGACCGCGGCGTCGCGCGGGCCGCTCGAGGCGCTGTCAATTCCCAGGCGGCCGGCGTAGGTGTCGATCCAGACCAGCACGTCGTCCTGCTGCCGGAATGCGGCGGGCAGCATCTGGTCGATCACCTGTTCGCGGATCTCCTTGCGCTGCTTTTTGCCGGGCTTGTAGCCTTGGGCCTCCTCGACCTTCGCCGCGGCCTCCTGGACCAGCAGGTCGATCGCCTTGGCGGGCATCACGCGCGATTCGGTGCGCTGGCGCAACAGCAGATGGCCCTGCACCTCGTGCACGAGCCCGTAGCCCTCGTGGACCGGCGCCCAGCCCGTGGACTCGGCCTGGAGGTCGGTCGTGGGCACGAATTGATGCTGCTCCAGCATGCCGACCAGCTGGGGCAGGGATACGGCCCACCCGCCGGGTAGGCTGTAGACCGAGAGGTTGCGGAACAAAGCCATGTCGGTCACCTGGCCTTATTCGGGCGCCTGGACGCTGCGGCGCCGCGTGCTGCCGCCGCGCTGGGCTGCGGCCGTCATCGAGGTGCGCATCTGCTGGTACAGGTGCGTGAGGCGGTGGCGCTCGTTGTCGTCGGCGATGCTGGGCAGGAAGTCGGCGGCAACGTCCAGGACGTCGATGGTCTTGGCGGCGCGCAACCGCGCTTCTACCTTGGCCGGGTCCAGGGTTTCCTCGTCGGCAGCGCCAGCGCCGGGCAAATCGGCCTGGTCGTCCTGACGCGCGGCACTGGCGCTGGCATTCGTCGTTGTGGTGGGGGCGGATGTCTCCTGCGCCGGATCCCTGGCCTCGGCTTGCGCCTGCGCGGGAGCGGTGTCGACTTGCACAGCCTGTTGCGTGTCCCGGCTTTCCACATCGGTGACGTCGGCGTGCGCGGCCGACGGCTGGCGCTGCGCAGCTGCTGCATTGGCGCGCAGCTCGTCGACGTTCACGCTGATCGTGCCGTCCGGGCCCGCGGTCGCCTCGATGATGTCCTGGGCTTCCTCGACGGTCTGCAGGCCCATCAGCAATTCGGGCGCGTAGAGCTTTCCGAAAAAGCTGGCCGTGCGGTAGCGCAGCATGACCTCGTCCATGGTCTGCCACTTGCTGCCAGTCTTGGTATACCAGCCCTCGCGCACCGCCATTTCAATCGACACGGCGGGCGATTCCAGGCGCTCGCCAGTTTCCTTCTCGATCGCCCAGGCTACGCAGACCTTGTCGACGATTTCGACCTTCTCGACCTTGCTGCGGCGTTCACCGGCTTCCCAGTAGGTCGACTTGTAGTCGATGGCCTTGGGGCCCAGGACCTTGATATCGAAGCGCAGCGGGGAGAACCTTCCGCAGCCGTTGACGGCCGCGATGATCCATTGCGAGGACCAGGACGGGCGGCCCTCGACGATGTAGAGGTTTTGCATGACCATGAGCGGATCGGCGCCCATGCGCTGCGCCATGTTCAGCGCCACAACGGCGTTCGCAAGGGCGTTAGGGTTCTCGCGCGATTCCTTGACGTTGCCGTACTTGTCCAGCTTCTCGATGACCTTGCGGTATTGCGCCGGCACCAGGGTGCTGCTGGCCAGAAGGTTGGCGGCGCGCTGCATCAGTTCGAAGCTCTGCAAGCTGCCGAATCCGGGCGCGACGACAGGCATCTGAGCTTCGGGCGCCGCGCGCAGGCTCTGAACGGTGGTGGTCTGAGTCATAATCAGCGTCCTTGCTTGTGGCTGTTGCGGTAGTCGCGGTACTCCGCGGCGGTGGCGAGCGCGACGGTCTGGCGCTCCTCGGGCTTGGCGTCGCGGTGGTACTGCTCGACCTGGCTGACCAGGAACTGGGCGGGATCCCAGGCCAGGTGCTGGGTCACGACCGACTTGCCGGCCTGATCGGTGCGCCGGACGAACACGTCGCGGCTGACGGGGTGAAGGGACATGCGGGGCTCCTCTGGTTATCGGAAAAGGCAGGACGACCAGCGCGCGCAGTACTTGGGGCTGCACAGGACGCTGGAGGGGTTCGGGGGAAACAGGCCGGTGCGGAACATCGCCGCAGCGTGTTCGAGCAGGCCGGGCTTGTCGGGCTCGCCGACCATCACGCGGCGGGCGTCGAAAATGGGGCTCACGGCCGCGGCCGGCCGGCTGCTGGTGGACAGGGCGATGATTTGCGATCCGACCGTCGTGACCTTCTTGGTGGCCTCGTACATGAGCTGGTAGGTGCCCGTCTGTGCGGCGCGGCCCTGGGTCACTGCCTTTCCGTCGACCAGAACGCGCGTGCCGGTCTTGACGTCGGGCACCACGATGCCGCCCTCGGTCGCAGCCACGCGGGCGCGGTCCATGGTGCCGGTCAGGCGCACGGTCATGCCGTTGCCGCAGTCGATATTGAGCGGGTCCAGCGTCGTCTCGACGTCGATGTACTCGAAGCGGGGCGCGATTTCGGCGCAGTACTTGACCAGCACCACCAGGGCGATGCGCTCGGCTTCGTCGATCGACAGGCCGTCCTGCGCCATATCGACTTCCTGGGCAGGGTTGCGCAGCTCGTCAACCAGGACGCCGGCGGCGTCGTCGGGCGTGCAGGCCGTGCCGTCCAGGCGGGCGCGGTCGAACGCGGCCGTGCCGGCGTGCACGGCGGTGCCCAGCAGCGCGCGCACGCCGGCGGGCTTCTTCATGCCCAGGATGTGCGTGCCTTCCCAGGCGTGCGCGCAGTCGAACAGGCGGCCCCAGCTGGAGGCACGGACGGTGAAAATCTTGGGTTCCATGTCAGCAGCTCCGTTCAGCGGGAGGCGTGGCGTTCGGCGCCGGCCTGGTGGTGGCGCGGGGCGTCGAGCGTGGGGCCCAGCACGCCCGTCATGGCGGCCAGGAAGATCACGCCGCCGACGATGCCGGCTGCGTAGGAAGCCGCGTCCAGGTCGCGGCCCGTGCGGCGCGCGCGGCGCCAGACGAAGCGGAGGCGGCGGATCATGCTTCCCTCGCGTAGTCGGTGTCAGGCACGATCACGACGTCGCCGTGGATGGGGCGCGGCTCGCCGCGCGCAGCCTGGTACAGATGGGACGCCGCGGCGTTGACCGGCAGGCCCTTGGCGTCGGCCGACTGGTCGATGAGCATGGCGTGCTGGCGCTGGCCGAGGCTGACAATCTCGAGGGCGTCGGCGCCGATGAGCTGGCGGACGTCGATCAGCGCGTGCGGGCCGTGCAATTCGGTGTCCGTGCCGTCGGCGCGGACCAGCTTGCGGGTGGGCTTCATTGGCGGGGCTCCAGGGGCAGGCGCTGCCCTGCGCGGATCTGGCGGCTGGGCAGGCAGGTAAAGACGGTGGTGATGTTTCGGGGGAAGATCGCGCGGACGCGCTCGCATTCCGCAGCGGTTTCGAACCGCTCGATGCGCATGACCGGCGGGCGGTCGTGGCCGGCCGGTAAGAAGGCGAACAGCACCCAGATGGTGGCGGCGGTCATTGGCGGGCCTCGCGTGCGAGGCGGCAGACTTCGCCGGCGCGGCCGGCCTGCTGCTCGTTGAACATGCCGAAATGGCAGATGGACGGCGAAATGGCCAGAGCGCGCGCGAGCCAGGCATAGGCGGCGCTCTGCTTGCCTGCATACCGTTCGCCGACCAGCGCCAGGAAATCGGCCTTGGCGACCTTGCGCGCCTGGATAGTCGCCTTGGTGGCCATGATGCCCAGCGGCAGATCCGTGTCCGGGTGCAGGCCCACGTAGGCGCCGCATTGGCTGCAGAGATAGGCGAAAGGCCAGGGGCCGTATTCGCGGCCGTATATCTCCGCGTTCGAAATGAGGCGCACCTGGCCGCCGCAGCAGTGGCACGCCTTGGGCGGCTCGATGCGATCGCGCACGCGCGCCAGCGCGCGCCGGGAAACGTAGGGGAGGGGGGCGGGCGCGGTCAGCTGGGTCTTGCTCCGGCTGCGCGGGTCGACGCCAAGGACTTGGATCGTCATACGGTCGGGCTCCAGGGATCGGTGCGGCGCAGGACGGCCGCGATGAAGTCGATCGCGCGCGCCATGACATAGGCGACGGGAACGAGGATCAGGGCGCCGGTCACGGTTGCACCCCGCGGGCCAGGATCTGGCGCGCGCGCTTGACCAGTTCGGCCTGCAGCTGCTGAACGCCCTCGGCGCCGGCGCGCTGATCGAAGGGCCACTTGCTGATCGCCGCCAGCACCACGCCGCCGGCGGCCTTCGCGGCCAGGTCGCACTGAAACGTCTCCGCCCACCACTCCAAGGACTCGCCGAAGGCGGTAGCGGCGCGGCCGGCGAACAAGTCGCAGAGGACGCTGAGAACGTCGGCGTCAGTCAACTGTGCTTCCGCGCAGGGCAAGCTGGCGGTGTGGTGGTCTGCTGTCGGAGAGGGGGCCGCAGAGCCTCGTAGCTCGGCACGGGATTGGTGCATGACGTTTCCAATACTTAAAGTAGAAGAATTGGAGTGATTCTACATAAAGTAGAATTTACGTCAACAACTAAAAGTAGAGCCGGGGGTGCGCCTAAGCTCCCCGATGTTTGTTGGGGCGAGAAAGAGAAAAGCCCCTTGCGGGGCTTTACGGGAATTAGTCGACCAGGAAGCTCGTCGTGTCTGCGGCGGTAGGCGAGAAATTGCCTTGCCGCTGCATTTGAAGCGAATACGTTATGACGGTCGAGTAGGACAGGTTTCCAGAATAGGTGACCTTGAACAGTTGCGGTGAAGGGTCGTAGGTCACATTCATGTTGCGCAAAAACCTACCGCAGCGACTGCTGAACTCTTCTCCGGTAGCGAACCATGCGTTGTAGCTGCCTCCAGGGATCCCGCGGAAGGTATGGGTGTCGCCGCGCCGTACATAACCGCTGATGACTGTTCGGCCTTGGGCATCCTTGAGCTTGACAATTGCATCTTGGCCGGCCGGAGAGGTAATCCGCAATTCATGTTCGCCCGCCGTGGTCGGGCGTTTGAAGGTCGTTCCTGTGGTGGGAAGGGGAGAGCCGTCCGCGCAAACGCGTTGTAGCGTGTCCGCGTCGGGACCGAGCTGGATGTAGGCGCTATTCACGAAGCCAAAGCCAGCGCTGTGCGAAACAGGAAGCCATCCATTGGTCGCCGGTCCTTCAATCGTGACCGTGTCGAGAAAGCGCAATCGTGCGATCACGTCGAAGTTGGGCCCGGCGCCAGCGCGGACGTTCAATTCTTGCGCCGACACTCGGCCGCGCGGCATGTCTTCCCAAACTGGCACAGCAGGGGCCCGCAGGTCCGGTGCCGGAGTTGTCGTTGCTGCCGGCGGTGCTGCACGTTGATTCGATATGCCAGGCATCGGCGCCGGCGGTGCCGTGGCGAGAGAAGGCGATGTGGCTTTGCCACTTGACCCGCCCTTGTTCGCCATCACGAAGATAAAGAAAAGAATGAGTAGGCCGATACCGTAAATCCAGAAGTCCGACTTCTCGTGGCTGGCCGTAGGAGGTTGCGGTGTCGGTTGAGGGCGCGCAGGCTTTGTAGCCGGTCGCGGCGAGTTCGGAGGTGCCTGGTGTTGCGGCTGGGCCTGTGCTCGCTGCGCTTGCTCACGCGCTTGCATTTCGCGCTTGGCTATCCAGGCGTCATGAGCGGCGCGGCGGGCGGGGTCGGATAGCTCGGCATATGCCTCGTTGATGAGACGCATGGCGTTCGCCGCGGCCGGGTCTCCGCCGTGCTTGTCGGGATGGTATTGCTGCGACAGGGCCTTATAAGCCGCTCGGATGACAAAATCAGGAGCGTTGCGGGCTACTTTGAGATTGTCATAGTGGGTGTGAAGTTTGGTTCCCATTCTGTTTGCGCCGCGGTCAAGCCAAGAAAAAAGTAAGCCGCACAATGCTACAGAAATAGCTTTTCGTTACTTGGCGGGGAAAATTTTCGGCCGAATCTTGCATACACCACATTATCAACGACAGATAGGATGGTATGCACGGCAGCTTCCGCTAGGCATCCTCTGTGCCAGTGCGATTGCTAGCTCGCTTGCGTGCCGATGAGTTGCGCGCCGCCTTGTCGATTCGTAGCTCGATGATGCTCTCGATGTCATCCTTTGCATCGTCGTCCAGAGCTGCATAGTCTTCAGGGAGTATGCGGAGAAATGGATAAAAGCCGCTGCCGGCGCGTCTTTCGCTCTTGGGGCTGCTGGGCTTCGAGGGGGGCGAGGGAGTTTCGCTGTCCGAGCCGTACTGCAGAAAGCTCGGGCTCACACCAAGAATTCCCGCCAGTTGGCCCATCTTCTCTGGCCGTGGCATTGCTTGGCCGAGCGTGTAGCGTCGGACCATTTCATACGTAATGCGCACACCGGCCCGCTTCAGAGCATCAACGATGCCCTGAACTTCCCATTGGCCTTTTGCCATTGCATCTTTCATGCGGACGGCAAACTCCGGATACCGGATGGGCAGCTTGTTGCTTTCTACCATAGGTAGAAATCTAACAGTCAGCATGCGCGCAGTCATTTCTATTTTAGGTAGTTGGAAACTTCTACTTTAAGTTGTACGATTGCGGCATGGACCAAAAAGCACACATCGCCGAAGCAATCAGCCTGGCCGGTGGCCTCAGCGCCGTAGCGAAGCGCGCCAAACCCAAAATGCTTACACCGTGGGCCGTATCCAAATGGGTGGATAGCCTCCCTCCCGGGCGGGCGTTGTTCCTCGCAGAACTGACGGGCTGGAAGAAGACACCACATCAGTTGTGTCCGACCTTGTACCCATATCCGACTGATGGCCTGCCTCCTGACGTCGTGGCTCGCTTGTCGGAAGTTGGCAACCCGTGCCTGGCCGCTCGTACGAACCTTGCCGAGGGGGTGGAGCATGTCTAAGCGCGATTCAACGCCCCAACTCCCCAGCACATCCGAGGCCTCGACGATGGTCCGCCGCCACATTTTGGCCGGGAGCAAGAAAAATGCCGTGCATAACGCCCGCATCCGCGCCAAGGCGGTCGAATTCTCGCTGCACCTCGCGGTGACACGCCGTGCGGGCGCCAACACGCCGCTGGACGCGGCCGGCATCCTCAAGGACGCGCAGGTTTTCCTAGGTTTTTTGCAGGGGCGGCAACCGACGCGGCGCCGGCTGTCCGCCTTTAGGCGAGATGCCTTGCATGTGGGCGAGCTAACTTGGCGCGACATGGTCGAAAGGGCTACTTCCCGTCTGGCTCGGGAACGCCGGGAAAGCCAGCCAGACATGTCTAACGCCGCCACGCGTTTCATCCGTGCGATGCGCCAGTACGACGCGGCCACGTTTGCACGCCTCGCGGGGCAAGTCGAGGCAGCGATCGAGAAGGAGCGGCGCAGTCGGGCGCTCAGTCCGAAAGGAAGCCAGCTGGCAGCCGGTCGTCCGAATCGAACACTGCTATCAGTAACTCCGGTCGCACCGATACCGCAGGCGATTGGCCGTCCTCTCCCAGCACAAGGCGGACCAGACCATAGTCCGTGGCCCCGACCTGTGTGCACTTCACCTGCAGCGCCGCTGGCCGGCCCGTCGTTTCCGGGTAAAGCTGCAGTGGATTTTTGCCAAGCAGCGTCGCCGCTGCCGCGAGCATTCGGTGCGTCAACGTCTCCGGGTGAAGCATGACGACTATTTCCTTGCTCATCGAGAGTTCCCCCAACGTAGGAAAGGGCGGTGTAGGAGCCTCCGATTCTACGTTGCGTGGG
Source organism: Achromobacter sp. RW408 (assembly GCF_003184165.1). NCBI lineage: Bacteria > Pseudomonadati > Pseudomonadota > Betaproteobacteria > Burkholderiales > Alcaligenaceae > Achromobacter > Achromobacter sp. RW408. The sequence continues at coordinate 405,768 of NZ_QHHO01000046.1, read as the reverse complement.
AACCCCGTGCGGGGAGGGCGCCATGGCTGATTTGCCCACGCGCACGTCCTTGGAATGCGCTCGCCCGGACGCACCCGTCCAGCTCGGGCCGAACGACGCCGCGCTGGCGCTCGATCGCACTGTCGCTGAGGTGGTTTTCGGCATCCCGGCAGAAACCCTTGAATCCTGGCCCTTCGAGCTGCCGCGCTTCTCCACCGACCGGCATGCCGTGGGGGTAGCGTTGGCGCGCGTGCACACATTGTTGGATGGGCCGACGCATCTGCAGCGGGCGCTCGCCGACGAACTTGACCAGTGCCTTCCGCCTGGCGACCGCTCCCATTTCGCCGTTCTGACGGTGCTGACTGCCGCCGCGATGTGCCGCGCAGCTATCAGGGCGGCTCGTGAATGCGCTGCCGTGAGTGCTGCGCCCGGACCGAACGTTCCTTTTCCGCCTTCCCCTTGAGCTGACTGCATGCCGGCATTGTGCCCGCCGCAGCGCGCCAGGCCCAGCCGAGCAATATCCGATAGGTAACCCATGAGCAACCCGACCCTGCATACCCTGGAATCCCGCCCCGCCGACACCTCTACCGGTGGCAAGTGCACCGAACGGCTGGACGTGCCCTGCACCAGTGACCTCTACGACGCGATCGCGGCCCTGGCCACGATGAGCGGCAAGACCAAGGCCGAGTACGCGCGCGCTGTGCTGGAACAGCATGCGTTCGGCGCGATCGGATACGTGCGCGCACGCGCCAACACGGTCGCATGACGCCATGGCGAAATCGAGAATCAACCATTTCGGCGTCTTTTCCGGGTCGGGCATCGGCGCGGCCGGCATGCAGGACGCAAAGCCCGCCATCCCTGGCCTTGAGGGCGAGATGGTCTGCCTGGGCGGGATCGACGTGGATCCGGCCGGCGCGGCCGACTTCGAGAAATTCACGGGCGTGCGCTGCACGGTGCGGGACATGTTCAGCCGCAACCAGTACATCGCATTCCACGGCCACGAGCCCCCGTCAGGTTGGGTCGAGGCCATGCCGGCGGACGTCCGCGCCGCCGCGGGCGGGCATCGGCCGCACATCCTTTTCCTGTCCGCGCCGTGCAAGGGCTTTTCGGGGCTGCTGTCGCACGCGCGCAGCCTCACGGCCAAGTACCAGGCGCTCAACGAACTCACGCTGCGCGGCATCTGGCTGTGCCTGGAGGCCTGGAAGGACGACCCGGTCGAGGTCATCCTGTTCGAGAACGTGCCGCGTATCGCCACGCGCGGGCGCCACTTCCTGGACCAGATCGTCCAGCTGCTGCGCCACTATGGCTATGTCGTGCGCGAAACCGCCCACGACTGCGGCGAACTGGGCGGTCTGGCCCAAAGCCGCAAGCGCTTCTTGCTGATCGCGCGCCACGCCGAGAAGGTGCCGGCGTTCATCTACGAGCCGCCGAAGCGCCCGCTGCGGGCCGTGGGCGAGATCCTCGGCCGTATGCACCTGCCGGGCGACCTGCGCGCCGGCCCGATGCACCGCATCCCGAACCTGAGCTGGAAAACCTGGGTGCGCCTGGCGTTCGTGGAAGCCGGCAGCGACTGGCGCAGCCTGAACCGCCTGGCCGTGCAGGACGGCTACCTGCGGGACTTCCTGCTGGTGCCGGAGATGCGCCGATGCGCCCTGGGCGTGCATTCGATGCAAGACAGCACCGGCGTGGTGGCTGGACGCAGCCATCCGCTGAATGGCGCCTTCTCGGTGGCCGATCCGCGTTTCGATCCGTCAGCGGCGTGGAAGGACGGCCAGGCCTACGGCGTGCGCCGCTGGGACGCGTCGACCGGTGCGATCGCCGGCCAACAAGGTCCGGGGCAGGGCGCTTACAGCGTCGCTGACCCGCGCCACCACGGCCCGGCCAAGCACAGCAACGAGTTCCGCATCATCCGCTATGACGCCGCGGCGCGCGCCGTCACAGGCGCCCACGGCACCGGGCAATGCGTGGCGGACCCGCGCGGCTCGGAGGGGCACAGCAAATATGCGGTCACCGGGTGGGACGGCGCCAGCAGGACTGTCATTTCCGGCAGCACCACCGGCCAGGGAGCCTTTGCGGTCGCGGATCCGCGGCCCGGCTTGGCCCGCGAGCGTGGCGACCATTACCTAACCGCTGGGCATTACGGCGTGGCCGCCTGGGACAAGCACGTCGGCGCCGTGTCGGCGTCGGCGTGCCACGACAACGGCTCATGGTCGATCGCGGACCCGCGATATGTTCCGGCTGGCGCTGCGGCACACGGGGGCGAATGGAACGCTGGAACACATTCTGGCGGCGATGTTCCAGGACATGTTCCAGTACTGCCCGCGGCGAACGACAAGCTGGTGTGCCGCATCGTCGCCGAGGATGGCACCTGGCACCGGCCGTTCACAACGCTCGAGCTGGCGGCCCTGCAGAGCATCTACGACCCCGACGACTACGCCGAGGCCGAGGAGCGCGGCGAGGTGTTCCTGATGGACGGCACTTCCGACAGCGCCCACCGGGAGCGCATCGGCAACGCCGTGCCGCGCAAGGCGGCCAAGGCCATGGCCGAGGAGATCGGCCGGGCCATCCTGCTGTCGCGCGCCGGCGAGTCGTTCCAACTGTCGAGTACCCCCATCTGGGTGCGGCCGATTGCGACGGCGCTGGCCGTGCGGGGCGGGGAGGGCGCATGACTCTGTCGATCATCCAACCGAAGCGCCCCAAAGGGGCTGGCTGGACGGAGGTGCCCCGCAACGCCATCCCGGCGCAGATCCTGGCATTTGGCTTTCCCATCGCCGCCTGGTTGCATGAGGCCAGCGGCCTTTATGTGCTGTCCGCCGTCGAGGTGGCTGTCCCCGAACCCGGCGAGCCCGAGCTGGGGCCCGAATACCACCTGAGCGTCAGCCTCAGCGGCGAGCGTTGCTCCGCCGCGGATGCGGCCTGGGTGCTGGACGAGTTCGATCTGATCGACGCGAAAGAGGACAACCACGTTCCTTCTGGCCGCGTGCGAAATTTCTGGCGGCCTGTCGCTGATCGCTGGGCGGGCTACGAATGTCCGTGCCAGGAGAACGAGCCGGCCATGCGCGAGGACAAGGGCGATTTCGTTTGGCGCGGGGTGACGACATGACCTGGTCAGAGCATGCCATCGCCCGCGCGCTGGTGCGGCAGACGTTCAACCGAAAATACCTGGTGGTGGTGCCGAACTGCAATTGGACCGGCCACGAATGCGATCTGTTGGTGGTGACGGAGAACCTGCGCATCATCGACGTCGAAATCAAGATCAGCCGGGCTGACCTGAAAGCTGACGCCAAGAAGGAAAAGTGGTGGCACCGCGAACACCTTGGCTACTGGCCCACCGTGTCGGAGCTGCGCCATAGCCCGAGGATGAACGAGCTGCGCCTCGAACGCGAGTACCGGCGCGCCCGATACAAGAGCACACCGAAGGACTGGCCACGCAAGGTCTGGAAGCACTACTACGCGTTGCCCAAGGAGATCTGGACCCCGGATCTGCTGGCGGCGCTTCCGAGCTGCCAGAGCGGCGTCCTGCTGCTGGACCGCGACGGCTACCCGCGTCCAGTCGGCCAAGCCATGCGCGTGGAGTGCGTGCGCCGTGCGGCGCCGAATCGCGATGCTCCGGCGATCAGTCCGGCCGCAGCGGTCGATATCGCGCGCCTGGCAAGTCTGCGGATGTGGGATGCCTTTGCGCGCCTCGAGCATAGGGAGGCCTCATGACAAAGCCCAGGCCCTATCCGGCGGACACGCGCGCCAAGGGCTGGCGGTTCGAGCTGGACCACGAACGGATTCGCCAGTCGGACACCTGGGCCCTTGCGGCGCCCGAGATCCGCCCGTGGCTGCTCATGCTGTGGATGACCGCCTGGGAGCAAACCCCTTGCGGCAGTCTGCCTCAAGACGATGAATTGATCGCGGCGCGCATCGGCATGCCTCTTGACCAATTCCAGGCGAGCAAGGCGCGCCTCATGCGCGGCTGGTGGCTGGCGGACGATGGTCGGCTGTACCACGACACGCTGGCCGAACGCGTCCTGGAGATGATTGAGCGACGCGATGGCGAACGCAACCGCAAGGCCGAATACCGCGAGAGAAAGAAGGCCGAGCGCGCTGCGGCCCAGACCGGAAACAGTCCCGGATCGTCCGCTGGTAGTCCTGAATTGTCCCGCGGGACAGGCGCGGGACTCCCGGGGGATTCCGGCGGGAGTGACGCTACCGGAACCGGAACCGGAACCAGTAATAGAAAAGATATAGCAGCGGCGGCTTTACATCCTCCCGCGCGCGAACCTGCGGACGACCTGCCGCCGCCGCTGGTGCTGGAGGGCAAACCGCCGTCCGAAAAGGCCATGGCCATCGCGGTCTGGCTGCGTCAGCAGGAGAAGGACCGCGGCAAGCCGCCCCGCGGGGCGCAGAGCAACGACCCTCGCATCGTCCGCTGGGTGCAGGCCGGCGTCTCCAGCCTGCAGCTGGTCGAGGCGTATGGGCTGGCCGTGGCGGACCGCGATGCGAACGGCGATCAGGGGACGATCACGGCTGGGTTTCTCGACGTGTTCGTCGACAAGGTCGTGAACCCGCCCGCGGCCGCCAGCAGGCTGGACGGCAAGCGCCCCGCTACCGCGAAGGCTGCCGACCCGCTCGCCTGGGTGACCAGCGCCAGCGGCATCACCGAGCAGGGCGCCAAGCTGGGCCTGACCCAGGGCGATGCCGAGCCGTTCTGGCAGTTCAAGGACCGAGTGATCGCGCGTGCCGGCCTGACCGACGACGACAAAGCGCGGCTGCGTGCCGACTACGGGGTGAATCTGTGAACACGGCCGTCCAGTGCGTCTACTGCGAGCGCTTCACGCTGCGCCACCCGCACACCGCCATGGCCGCGCAAGGCCTGGGCCGCTGCGCGCTCATGACCGACCGTCCCGGCAGCTTCGTCAGCCCGTTGTGGCGCCGCAGCTGCGCGACCTATCAACCTGCGCCGGCGGCCAAGGCCGAGGCGCGCATCGAATGGCTGCGCGACCTGCGCAGCGAGGGAGCCTGATGACCATCCAATCCCACATCCTGGTGCTGCCGTACCCGATCAGCGCGAACCGCTACTGGTCCAGCCGCCTGGTAAAGCCAAAGGGCAAGCCGGCGTTCACCAGCACCTACGTCACGCCCGAGGCGAAGGCCTACAAGGCGCAGGTGCTGGCGCTGGCGCGCAAGGCCGGCTTCGCCCGGCCGATCACCGGCCGCGTCAAGGTCGAATTCACCCTGTTCCCGAATCGTCCGCAGGACTGGCAGAAGCGCATGCGCAAAGATGGCACCGCCTGGGACGACACCGTGCAGTGCCTGGACCTGGACAACGCCCAGAAGGTCGTCCTGGACAGCCTCAAGGACGTGGTTTTCGAAGACGACCGCTGGGTGCGCGAGATCCACGCGCGGCGCGCTGAACCGGACGAGCATGGCGCGCGGCTGGTGGCGGTCGTTACGCCGCTGCACACCTACGACCCGCAGTCCGTGCTGTTCGGCCTGGAGACTGCCGCATGAAGATCAGCGATCGCAACCTGGAAATCACTCGCCGGCGCGAGGCTGGTGAACCCAGCGCCGAGCTGGCGCGCGCCTACGGCATCTCGCCCGAGCGCGTGTGGCAGATCGTCACCACGGTTCAGCGCCACCAGCGTGGCGAGCCGCCCAAGCAGCGCCGGCGATACCCGGTCAGCACCGGGGCGCCGACGCGGCCCGTGGTGCGCCCGCGGCTGCGCCTTTGGCCCGATCGGCCGGCTGGCTCCGAGTGGTACGAGTGCGTCGGCGCCGGCCGCATAGGGGTGGGGGCCACGAAGCTGGAAGCCTATGCGCGCTGGCAATCTGCGGGGCCCGTCGCCACCAGCACCACCGACGCCAGCACCCCGACCCGCACGGCCGACTGCGTCCCGGTAGAGCGGCAGCCGGATCCGACACCAGCGCAACCCGCGCTCACGCCGGTTCACGCCAGCCAGGTGCAGGTGCTGCCCGGCGTCACCACTCGCAAGCCCCTGTGCATGACCGCGATGCTGGGCTTGAACGCCGAACGCATCGGCGCCCAGCCGCCCATGCACTCGATGCACGGCGGCAGCCGCGCGCGCACCGGTGGGTTCCATGACCAGGAATGATCAGCTGGCCGGGGCGGCCGGCGTACAGAATTTTCACGATTGCCAGGAGCGCACAGTGTCCGAACCGCTTTTCAAGGGTGCCCACCAGGCGCTCACCTACGCCTTCAACTACTCCGCCGGCACCTTGGACCGGCCGGCCATGGTGAAAATGGCCGATCGCACGCCGCGCACCGGTCGCGGCCTGGCCGGCGTCGACGGCGCGGCCCAGGCCGGATTCATCCTGCGCGAGCTGCAGGCGCTGGCGCCGCTGCACCAGCGCATCCTCGAGGCGCGGTTTCTGCCGCAGACGACGCCATGCCCGTGCTGCCGTAGCAGCGTGTGGGACCAGGACTGGTTCGCCGCGGTGCGCGCGGTGTCCGACGGCGTCATGGCCAGCGGCATCCTATCCGGGCACATCGTGCACCGCGCCGTCCGCGACGGCATCGTCGCCCGGTACTTCGCCGCGAAGGCGAACCGCGGCCGCGTGATGCTCTCCGACCTGGCCGTGCACGCTGGCGTCAGCGATCGCACCGTCACGGATCAGAACGGAAAAATCACCATCTGGCTGCGCGGCTCGCGCGTAGTGCGCAAAGGCGCCGGGGTGGTCGAGGAGGGCAAGAAGGGCGAGGAAGCCCGCGCCATGGAACTGGCGGAATCCCTGCTGCGGGGGGCTGGCATCGTGGGGGCGCAGGAGGCCGTTGCTTGACATTTGCGGATTGCACCCGCAAAATCGGCCCCATTCTGTCACTGGTCAACAGTGCGTCTGAAGACCCCGCCGGGAAACCGAGCGGGGTTTTTTCATGCGGGAATCAGGTGGCGCATGAAAGGGAACGAGTAGTACAACGCGGTACAAAACTTCCAAATGCAGACGGCCGCCGCTGCGCCGGATAACACATGCGGAAGAGAAAGCTCAAGACCCTCCCAAGTGAGGTGACGCAGGCGGTTTATATGCACAGAAGCCCAGACCCAGAGTCGAGCGGCGGGCGTAACCCTGAAACGTAGTTTGCCCATGCCAATGGGCCTATCGTAGTTCACTCCTAGGTCCTCAATTCTGTACTGCATCATATGGGCAGTGCCGCCGCTGAATCTCGGATTCCATTGGACGTTTACGAGGCTGGTCCCAATTGATTGAGGATCGTACGGCCCCGCCAGGGTGACCTTGAGGGACCGGGCCCCTTTGGTTGTCCATCTGGAGAACTGATCATTGGCAAAGGCTTTGAATCGAGATTCAAGTTCCTGAGCCTTTTTCTCTTTGTGATGCGATCGAGCCTCTGAACGGCTCGGAGCCAAGTGAAAACGCAGCCAAAAATAGAAAAGCACAGTTCCCGTGCAAGCCCAGGCACGCCATGGCTCTACTTCGTTCAAATTAACCGCACCCACTAGTCGCCCGTCTAGCGGAATGCCCAGCGCCGCCACTGTGATAATGCCAGTGGCAATTACCATCAGGTTGCGCCTCGCCTTCTCTGCAACGTCGTCCAGTTCCGCCATCTTCATTCCACCGAAAAGTCAGAGATATCGCTCCCCACGTTGGGTCGATTGTATTGCACTTTGTTACATCCATGCCAAAGCCTACGTCTCAGCCCCAAGCGCACAAGCCGAGGCGGAAAGCGCCTGCGCGCTCGAAACGCACGCTGTCGACCGCCGCTCGCCGCGTGGTGTCTGCGGATAGCCCGCTGACGCCCCAGCAGCGCCGGTTCGTGGACGAGTTCGCCGCCGGCGGCTTCCAGAACCAGACCAAGGCCTACGAGGCGGCTTACCGGGCGCGCGGTGCTGCTGCCATCAGCGGCGCGTCGCGCTTGTTGAACCAGGCTAACGTCGCGGCGGCGGTGCAGGTCCTGCGCGATAAGCTGTCGGCGAAGCTGGAAGTCACCGCCCAGCGCGTCCTCGAGGAATGGGTGGCCATGGGCTTCTACGACGCGGCGGACCTGGTGGTGACGGACGAGAATGGCGTACTGCGCGATATCACCAGCCCGAAGGATCTGCGGCTGCTGCCCGAGCGCGTGCGCCGCTGTATCGTGGGCTGGAGCTGGGACCGCAACAGCAATTTCACGCTCAAGCTGGCGGCCAAGACCCCGAATCTGGAGCTGATCGGGCGCTACCTGGGCATGTTCGTGGAGCGCAAGGAGCTGCGACTGGGCGACCTGGACAAGAAGTCCGACGCCGAGCTGGATGCCGCCATCGCGCAGGCCGCCCAGGAAATTGCCCAGGCCGAGGGTATCCCGGTGGAGAAGGTTCTTGCCCAGCTGCGCGCCGGCGGCGCTGGCGCCGGGACCACGATGCACTGATGTCCAACCCGCGCGTGATGCTGGCCAGGGCGCTGCAGGAGCGTGCCTGGCGCGCCAAGCGCAACCGGTTGAAGTACTACCGGCCGTACGAGAAACAGAGGGAGTTCCACGCACAAGGCGCCGCATACCGCGAGCGCCTTTTTTCTGCCGGCAACCAGCTTGGCAAGACGTTCTCGGGCGCCTACGAGACGGCCATGCACCTGACCGGGCGCTACCCGGCATGGTGGGAAGGCAAGGTTTTCCAGAAGCCCACGGCGGGCTGGGCGGCCTCGGTGTCGTCGGCGCTGACGCGCGACGGCATGCAGCGCCTGCTGCTGGGCCGGCCTGGCGTCGACAGTGAACGCGGGACCGGCGCCATCCCCGGAGACGCCATCAAGGAGGTGGCGCCGCTGGCCGGCGTGCCGGGCGCGGTGTCCATGATTGTGGTGCGCCATGGTGGTGGTGGCGACGTCCAGGGCGGCGAGAGCGTGCTGGGCTTTCGCAACTACGAGCAGGGCCGGGAGAAGTTCCAGGCCGAAACCCTGGATTTCGTCTGGCTGGACGAGGAGCCGCCCCACGACATCTACATGGAGGCCATCACCCGGACCAACACGACGCTGGGCCCGGTGTATCTGACCTTCACGCCCCTGATGGGCATGTCGGCGACCGTCAAGCGGTTCCTGATCGACAAGCACGCCGGCACCGTGGTGGTGTTCATGGGCATCTACGATGCCGAGCACTACACCCGCGAGCAGGCCGACGCGATCCTGGCCAGCTACCCGGACCACGAACGCGAGGCCCGCGCCTATGGCAAGCCGGTGCTGGGCTCCGGCGCGGTGTTTCCGGTGCCGGAATCCAGCATCGTGGTGCCGCCGTTCAACATCCCCGACAGCTGGCCGCGCATCTGCGGCCTGGATCTGGGATGGGACCACCCGACGGCGGCGGCCTGGCTGGCGCACAACCAGGACGCCGACATCGTCTACGTGTACGACGTGTACGCCGCCAAGAAACAGCCGGTTTCCGTGCACGCCAGCGCCATCAAGGGCCGTGGCAGCTGGATCCCGGTGGCCTGGCCGCACGACGCCCTGCAGGCGCAGAAGGACACCGGCACGCCGATGCGGGACGCCTACCTGGCCGAGGGCGTGTCCATGCTGCCGGAGCGCACGCAGTTCGAGGATGGCTCGAATGGCGTCGAGGCCGGCATCCAGATCATGCTCAACCGCATGGTCACCGGCCGATTCAAGGTCTTTTCTCACCTGGAACGCTGGCTTTCCGAGTACCGCACCTACCACCGCAAGGACGGCGCCATCGTGAAGATCGATGACGACGTCATTTCCGCATCGCGCTACGGCGTGATGTCCCTTCGCTACGCGGTCAACAACGCACCGATCAACTTCAAACGACACCGGGAAAACTGGCGCGCATGAACACTTCCGTAACCGGCTTCCGCCTCCTCGATGGCAGCGACAGCGCGACCGCGCACGCCCGCGATCAGGCGCCGGCCGACGCCGGCGCGCTGTCCGTGTCCCAGCTCGAACGCTGGCTGGACGAGATCCGCAACCAGCCGACCTGGCGCCGCGAGGCGGACAAGGCCTGCGACTATTACGACGGCAACCAGCTGGACGCCGAGACGCTGGCCCGCCTGGAAGCGAAAGGCCTGGGGCCGCTGGTCACCAACCTGATCCAGCCGACGGTCAACGCCGTGCTGGGGATGGAGGCCAAGACCCGTACCGACTGGCGCGTCGGGGGCGACGACGACCAGTACCAGGACGTGGCCGAGGCGCTGTCGGCCAAGATGCACGAAACCGAGCGCGAGGCCCAGGCGGATACCGCCACGTCGGATGCCTACGCCAGCCAGATCAAGGCCGGTTTCGGGGTGGTGGAGGTGTCACGCAACAGCAACCCCTTCAACTACCCCTACCGCGTCACCAGTGTTCCCCGCTCCGAGATTTACTGGGACTGGCGCAGCCGCGCCCTGGACTGGAGCGATGCCCGCTATGTGGTGCGAAAGAAGCGCTACGACGCCGACCACATCGCCGCGTTTTTCCCCCAGCACCGGGAGATGATCCTGGCCGCGGCCGGCTGGCGCGACTGGGCGGACTACCTGACGACCGAAGCTCGCATGTCGGCGGACTTCTTCAATGACATCGGGCAGGGCACGCGCACCACCTGGGATGACCTGGACTGGCGCGACATCGAGCGCAGGGTGGTGACGTGCTTCGAGGTCTGGTATCGGATCTGGGTGCGCGGCCTGGTGCTGGCGCTGCCCGGCGGGCGCACCCTGGAATTCAACGAGCAGAACCAGGTGCACCGTGCGCTGGTCGCCGCTGGCGCCGTCCAGCCCAAGCTCGCCGTCTACGACAAAATTCGCTGCGCCTTCCACATCGGCCCGATCCGGGTTCAGGACCGCGCCACGAACCGCCGGCGCTTCCCGTACATCCCGTTCTTCGGCTACCGCGAGGATCTGACCGGCGTGCCCTATGGGATCATCCGGGCCATGCTGTCCCCGCAGGACGAGGTGAACGCCCGCGCGGCGCGCATGATGTGGCTGATGAACAGCCGGCGCACCTTCATCGACTCGGACGCCCTGGACGAGAAATACAACACGATGAGCGATGTCAGCCGGGAGATCGGCCAATCGGACGCCTTCGTCGTGATGAACCCGAAGGCGCTGCGCGTCGGCGCCAATATCCGGGTCGAATCGAATTTCGACCTGTCCCAGCAGCAGTTCCAGGTCATGCAGGAGCGCAAGCAGGCCATCCAGGAGGCGGCGGGCGTGTACGCCGCCATGATGGGCCAGCAATCCAATGCCAGCTCTGGCCTGGCCATCCAGTCGCTGGTGGAGCAGGGCGTCACCACGCTGGCCAAGATCAACGACAACTACCGGGTCGCGCGCCGCGGCGTCGGCAATGCGCTGCTGGACCTCATCAAAGAGGACATGACCGACCAGGCCGAGATCCTGGTGGACAACGGCACGGTCAAGCGCAAGGTGGTGGTCAACATTCCCCGCAAGGATCCGGTCACGGGCCAAGCCTATAAGGAGAACGACGTGCAGACGGCGCCGGTCAAGGTGGCGCTGTCCGACGTCCCCAGCACCCCGACCTACCGCGCCCAGCAGTTCGCGGCCTTCTCGGAAATCCTCAAGTCCATGCCGCCCAACATGCAGGCGCTGCTGATCCCCTTCGCGCTGGAAATGTCCGACTTCGGCAAGCGCAAGGAGATGGCGGCGTTCCTGCGGGCCCAACTGGGCATCCAGGCCGATCCGAACTCGCCCGAGGCGCAGGCCGCCAAGCAGCAGGCCGATCAGGCCGCGCAGGCCCAGATGCAGACCGCCATGCAGGACGCCCAGTCGAAGATCGCCGAGCGCGAGGCCAAGACGCAGAAGCTGCTGGCCGAGGCCGAGCGCATCCGCGCCGAAGCGGCCGGCGCTGGCGACACCGATACGGTGGGCCAGGTGGACGGCGCGCTGGCGCGCTACGAGGAAGAGGTGCAGAAGCTGCGCCAGCAGCTGGCCGATCGCGCCACCGAATGGCAGACCCGCCTGCGGCAGACCGAAATGCACGAAGAGGCCGAGACGGTGCGCGCGCGCATTCGCGCCGAAGCGCAGACCGGCGGCGCCCGGCTGCAGGAGCGGTTCCAGCAGCTGACGGACGAGGTCGACCAGGTGCTGGCACGCCTGGGCACCCGCCAAGCCACGGCCGCGTAGCGCGCCGACACAGATTCCCCGCCCTGGGATACGGGCAACCACTGGCCCCCGCCGAGAAATCGTCGGGGGCTTTTTCGTTTTCAACCCCCGGACCTATCCGAGAACTAGGAGCAGGAAGAGATGACCACGGAAACCACGACGGGCAACCCCATCGACAACCTCGATGAAGTCTTGCGCGACCCCCTCAGTTTGACGGACGACGCGCTGGCCGCGCTGGTCGGTGGGCAGGATGCCACTACCAGCGCCGCCGATCAGTCGACCGCCGATGACGCCGCGGCCACCGCCGCCGGCGCCAAACCCCAGGGCGATACCAGCGGTGCAGCGCCCAGCACCGACGAGGGCGGTAAGCAGCAGGGGGCCACGGCCGCCGCTGCCCCGCAGGAAGGCGAAGCCGTTGTGTTGGCGAGGGACGGCAAGAACGTCATTCCCTACCAGGTGCTGCAGCAGGAGCGCGAACGCGCAATCCGTGCCGAGCAGATGGTGCGGGATCTGACGACCAAGCTGGAACAGGACCAGGCTGCCGCCCAGCAGGGCAAGGCAACCAAGTCGCTCGATCTGGACCAGATCGTCGACGAGCAGCTGCTGGAGCAACTGCGCGAAGAGGCTCCCGACGTGGCGCGCCGGATGGACAACCTGATCGACCTGGCCAAGAGCCTGAGCGAACAGGTCGACGCCGGCCGGCCCGCCGCCGAGGAAGCGGAAGCCGCGCGCCGCGAACAGCAGGTGCAGGCACTGGTGACCGTCGAGGACACCATCGTGTCGATCCCCAAGCTCGCCCATCTCCGTACCACCGCCCCGGCCGAGTTCAACGAGGTCGCCGCCATCGACGCCATGCTGCGCGCCAAGCCGGCATGGCAGGACAAGCCGCTCGCCGAGCGGTTCGGTGCCGCCCTCCGTATGTACGAAGCCGAACACGGCGCGATCGAGCTACCCGACCCGGCCACCGCCGCGGCGGGCAAGCAGCCAGCCGATCCTGCCGCGCGCGTTGCCGAGGCCGTCGCGAAAGCGAAGGCCGAAGCGTCGGGGCCTTCCACGCTTTCCGATATCCCTGGCGGCCAGCCGGCCGCCGCATCCGAGGCAGACGCCATCGCGGCGCTGTCGGGCAGTGCCCTGACGGACCGCTTCATGAACATGTCGCCGGATGAAATCGAAGCGCAGCTGGCGCGCCTCTCTTCGTAAATCCCACGAACTGGAGGCTTTATGTCCCAAACTACTGTTCCCGTTGGCTCGCCGCTCGCGCGCAAGGTTTTCGGCGCGGCGCTGTTCGCCAACACCCAACGTCAGCCCTCGCTGATGAACAACCTGACCGGGGCGGCGCCGAAGCAATCGGCCGCCGAGGCGAAGCTGAAAGGCCAGACCAGCCCCGACATGCCGCTCGTGCGTGTCACCGACCTGACGAAGTCCCAGGGCGACCAGGTCAGCGTCGACCTGATCAACCAGACCGGCGGCAAGCCGATCATGGGCGACAAGCAGGCCGAGGGCAAGGGCGAGCGCCTGGACATGTCCAGCATGGACATCCGCATCGACCTGGCCACCAAGGTGGTGGATGCCGGCGGCAAGATGACCCAGCAGCGCACCGTGCACAACCTGCGCGGCCTGGCCATGGCGAACCTGCAGGGCTGGTTCCGCCGCTTCAACGACCAGTCCACCATCGTGCACCTGGCCGGCACCCGCGGCTCCCAGGTCGGCACCGACTGGGTGGTGCCCATGGCCAACGATCCGGATTTCGCCGAAATCATGATCAACCCGGTCAAGGCTCCGACCTACAACCGCCACTGGGTGGCTGACGGCACGTCGCTGGTGCAGGGCGGCCAGGCGCTGGGCGCGATCGATACCACCGACACCTTCAAGCTGGAACACCTGGACCACCTGGGCGCGATCATCGACGACATGGAGTTCAAGCTCCAGCCGATCAAGATCGCGGGCGACGCCGCCGCCGATGACGAGCCGCTGTACCTGCTGCTGGTGACCAACCGCATGTGGCAGAGCATTCTGACCAACACGGCGGCCAACAGCCTGCAGTGGCGCACGTTCCTGCAGAACGCCTGGAACCGTGCCTCGTCGTTCACCGGTCCGAAGAAGCACCCGCTGTTCACGGGCGAGGCCGGCATCTGGCACAACATCCTGGTGCGCAAGATGGACCGCGCCATCCGGCTGAACCCGGGTGATTCGGTGCGCTACTGCACCCAGGCCGGCCAGGCCAGCGCCACCGAGGCGGACGTCACGATCCCGACGTTGCAACCGGGCTTCGCAGTCGACCGCGGCATGCTGCTGGGCGCCCAGGCGCTGGCGCACGTCTACGGCAAGAACCAGGGATCGGACACCTACGCCAACTGGATGGAGAACCGCTACAACTTCGAGCGCAACCTCGAAGTCGCGGGCGAAGTCATGTGCGGCAAGGCGAAGCTCCGTTTCTCGGTGCCGGACGCGCGCGGCAACAAGATCCCGACGGACCACGGCGTGATGGTGCTGGACACCGTCGTCAACCTCAACACCTGATCGGCGGCGGGCGGCCGGCTGGCCGCCTGCACCGGTGGAACTGGAGAACTTCATGGATCGCTACTCTCCCGACTACAACGCCAAGCCCCTGCACACGCAGGCCTTCGGCAATGCCTGGGTCGAAACCTACGGCTACCGCGGCCCGGCCGGCACCACGGACAAGGTCTACCTGGGCGTTATCCCGGCCGGCGTCGTCGTCACGGCCGTGCGTCTGGTCACCGACGCCGCTGGCGCCGGCGTCAAGGCGGACCTGGGCTTCGAGCCCTACGACGCCAGCGACGGTCCGGTCGCCGACCTGGACGCCTGGCTGGCCGGCGCCGACATCGCCGCCGCCGGCAACGTCGATTCGATCGCCCATCCCATCCTGTTCAAGCGGCCGGTCAAGCTGGTTGCCACGATCAGCGGGGGCGCCTTCACGGGCACGCCGCAGCTGACGGCCGTGGTCAACGGCCAGATGGTGGGCGTCGCCTAAGCCTTTTCGGGGCTGTCTCGCCGCATTGCGCGGCTTTCGGGGCTGGGCGGGAAACCGCCTGGCCCCACCTTTTTGGAGTTCCCTATGGAACAGGACAACCTCATCCCGATCATGTACATCGGGGCGAAGGAGCAGAAGAAGGACACGGTCGCCGGCACCGGCCTGGTGTGGGAGCGCGGGCAGATTCATTTCGTACCGCCGCTGATCGCCATCAAGCTGACGCCCCACAAGGACGTCTGGCGCGAGGCCTGGGAGGAAGCGGACGAAAACCCGGGCAACATTGGCCTGGTCGTGACCACGCAGCAGGCGGTCGGCGGCGGCAAATTGTCCGAGCAGAGCCAGGTGCCGCCTTTCAACATGCCCAACCTGCAGGGCATGAAGAAGGAAGACCTGGCGACGTTCGCCCGTGCCCAGTTCAACCATGAACTCGACGCGGCCCTCAAGAAGGACGAGATGATCCAGCAGATCGTCAGCCTGGCCAACTCGCGCGCCGCGGGCGAACCGACGTAATGGCCGCCCTCGCAGATTTCGAGCGGTTCGTGGTGCCGCTGATCGAAGGCGCGCCCACGCCGGCGGTCGAGGATGCCATCGTCGACGCAGCGATCGAATTCTGCACCCGCACCCGCGTGCTGCGCGCGTTCCTCGATCCGGTGACGCTGGTGCCTGGCGCGACCGAGTACGAGCTGGACCCGCCCGAGGCTGACACGCAGATTGTCGATGTGGTGGCGGCTTGGCTGCCCGAGGGCCCGGTGACGTCGGCCACGCGCGCCGAGCTGGAAGAGGAGTTTCCCGACGGCTGGGCTTGGCGCCAGGTTGGCAGCACCGCCGAGGTGCAGCATTTCTACTGCCGGCTGCCGGGCTTCGTGCAGTTGGTGCCGGCGGTGACGGTCAAGGCGCCGCGGGCGCTGCGGCTCGAGGTGGCCTACGCGCCCACCAGGAACGCGCGCGAGCTGCACGACGTGCTGCTGAATCGGTACGCCGAGAAGTTGGCCAACGGCGCGCTGGCGCGCCTGCACCAGCATAAGGCGGGCTACGCGGATCCCGGCCGCGCTGGAGGCTACCAGACGGAGTTCGACCGGGATTGCAACACGCTGGCCGACGATGGCGCCCGTGGCTTTGCCAAGCGCCGGATGCGCACTGGCGGGGACGAATTCAAATGAAAGTCGGCGAAGTCATCACCCGCGCGCGCACCATCCTGCAGGACGACGGCGCCGTTTACTGGGACGACACCGAGCTGCCCATGTGGTTGAGCGACGGCCGCCTGGAGGCTTACCGCCTGCGGCCCGACCTGTACGAGGTGTCTGAGGATTTCGCCTGCGCCGAAGGTGCGCGCCAGGCTCTGCCGGGTGGCGCCCGCATGCTGTTCGACGTGCCGCGCAATGTCTCGGCGCCGCGCCAGCGCGCCATCACGGTGGCCGACGCCGCGGCGCTGGGCCGCGTGCGCCCGAATTGGCGCAGCCAGTCCAAGGCGCAGGAGATCCGCCACTTCCTGTACGACGAGCGCAGCCCCGGCCAGTTCGACGTGTATCCGCCGGCGCGAGCTGGGGTGGTGATCGAGTTGTCCTACGCGAAGCCGCCGGCGGCGGTCACGAAGGACGACGGCGACAAGGAGCTGGCCGAGGAGGGCGCCTACGCGCCGGCGCTGGTGGACTACATCCTCTACCGCGCCTTCCTCAAAGAGGCCGACACGGTGCCGGCGTTCCACCAGCGCGCCGCCCAGCACCTGGCAGCATGCCAGTCCACCCTGACCAGCGACGTCACCGCCAAGGCGATGACCAGCCCCAACGAGCAGAAATAACGCATGGCAACCGACAAAATCCGCCTGGTGCAGGGAGACACCGCGCCCCAGCTGCAGCTGTCACTGACGGATCAGCGCACGCGGCGCCCGCTGGATCTGTCCGCGCCCGGCACCACCGCCCGGCTGCTGTTCCGCGAGGTGGGCGCCGATATCGTCAAGGCCACGATGCCCTGCTTTGCCATCGCCGGCTACGTCGACCCCGAGACGGGCGACGTCGATTACCGCCCGCCCTATGACGTGGCCGGCCGTGGTGGCCGCCTGGCCATGGATTGGTCGGCCGACGCCCTGGATACGGCGGGCGAATTCGAAGGCGAGGTCGAGGTGACCTTTCCCGATGGCCGCATCCAGACGGCGTTCGCCATCCTGAAATTCCAGGTGCGGGAGCAGTTCTAGCATGACCGGCCCCGTTCACCTGGAGCATGAAATTGTCGCCGCCACGGTCGACGCCTCGGGCACCCTGGTGGCGCGCGTGGATGCGGTGGCGGACCCCCTGGGCCTGAATCCCATCCTGGCGGACCTCGGCCTGGCCGTGGACTACTTCCGCCTGGTGCGGATCCTAAACCGCCATGACCTGGCGGCGGCCGTCGACTGGCGTGCCGTCGCCGTGGTGGGCCAACGCCGCGATGGCGCGGTCGCCACTGACGTGGTGGGCGCTGGCGTTGCCTTTGGCCGGGCCGACGTTGCTGGCGCGCTGGACCGGTTTGCCCTTGCGTTCGTGCGGCTGTCGGCCGGCACCGCAGTGGATTGGGCCCGGCAGCAGGTGCGCTCCATTCGATTCGACTCTGCGGTGGCGGTCGACGTCTTGGCGCTGGCGGTAGCCCGCGAGCGCCGTGATGCAGCCGCGTCGCATGACTCCGGCCGTGTGGTGCTGGAGAACTACGCCCTGGACTATGCCGACGACTACGTCGGCGACGCCACTTCCTTCTGAAAGGACTTTCCCATGAGCAACATGCTGAACAGCTCCGGCGCCCTGAACCGGGGTGACCTGGAAATCACCGTCCACCGTGGGCGCACCGGGCAAATCGAGCGCTTCGTCATCAAGAACTTGTTCACCGATGACGGCCTGGCCTATCTGGCCGCCCGCGCCGCTGGCGAGGCGGTGGGGGTGATTTCCCATATGGCGCTGGGCACCGGCACGACGCCGGCGGCGGGTGCCGACAAGGCCCTGGAGGTGGAAATCGCAGGCAGCCGTGTGCCGGTCACCATCTCCGGCACCGGCGCGCAGCGCCTCTATACCGCGACTTTCGGCGAAGGCGTGGGGTCGGGCCCCGTCACCGAGGCCGGTCTTTTCAATGCGGCCGCTGCCGGCACGATGACGAATCGCTCTGTGTTCGGCGTCAAGAACAAGGAGCCCGAGGACGTGTTCACCATCAACTGGACGCTGGCCCAGCAGCGCGGGTAAGCCATGACCCGATTGCTCACCCTGCGCCGCAACCTGGCGCGCCTGCTGACCCGTGACGAGGTCGACGACAATTTCGTCAACGTCGCTTCGGACTTCTCCGGCGCCGTGGACCCTGCGACGTTGACGGGCGCCTACGTCGCCCCGTACATGCGCTGGGCGGACACCGGGACCGGCTGGCTCAAGCGCCGCAACTCGGCAAATGACGGATGGGTGTCGGAACAGCGGCTGCTGCGCCGCACTGTGCAACCGTTCAACACGAGCGAGCTGCCCACGGCGGACGGCGGGCCCATCTATGTCAACGGGCAAGGCATGGCCGAGTTCGACGCCGCGGCGGGCAAATACCGCGTTGTATCTCCGGTACCGGTGGGGGCGGTGGCCTGGTGGCCACTGCGCTCGTCCATCCCGGCAGGCCGGATCCCTGCGGATGGCCAGACCATTTCGCGCGCTACCTTTCCTGACCTTGCCGCCATGGTGGTGGCTGGCACGGTGCCGGTGGTGCCGGAAGCCGACTGGCTGGC
This sequence comes from Achromobacter sp. RW408, assembly GCF_003184165.1. Lineage (NCBI taxonomy): Bacteria > Pseudomonadati > Pseudomonadota > Betaproteobacteria > Burkholderiales > Alcaligenaceae > Achromobacter > Achromobacter sp. RW408. Next base: position 387,050 of record NZ_QHHO01000046.1, on the reverse strand, counting down.
CGACCCGCTCAAGCGAGGCAGCTACACGCTTGGCGACGGCTCCACTACCATCCGGGTGCCTGATCTCAATGGTAAGTCTGCTGGCGCGGTTGGCGCTGTGTTTCTCCGTGGCGACGGGGCGCTTTCGGGCGGCGTGAATGGGACTGTTCAGCGTGATGCGTTGCAGAACATCACCGCTTCGGTGGGGCTTGCATACGGTAGTGTGCAGTTGGCGTCAGATGGCGCATTTAACAACACCGCTAATACCAGCGGCTCGGCCCCTGAATATCCGTATTCAAATGCGACTCAGCGGCTCACGTTCGACGCTTCGCGCGTTGCGCGAACTGCTACCGAGACGCGGCCGACGAACGTCACGGGCGTTTGGACCATCCAGGCGTTCGGCGCCGTCACCAATCCCGGCGCGGCCGACGCCGCACAACTGGCGAGCGACTATGCGACGCTCAATGCGGCATTTCAGACTATGCGCGGCCAAGTGTTTGGCTTCAATCAGACATGGCAGAACGTCGCGGCTTCGCGGTCTTTGGGGGTGATCTACACGAACACGACGGGGCGCCCAATCCTCGTCCAGGTGTATACCACTTCGACAGCAGCAGCGGGCTACTTGTTCTTTGCCATAGACGAAACTCCGGCCGGCTTGATTTTTTACCCGAATAGCGCGGCGAATTTGCCCGGCTGCATCCTGGTCCCAGCAGGTTCGACATATCGGGCAAGCACCACTAACGCGAGCCTGAGCGGCTGGCGGGAGTATCGATAATGCACACCTTCAAAGACACTGAAACGGGCCGCTTCTTTCAGTTCGACGACGACGTGATCGCAGATAACTCGGCCGGTCACTATGTATTCCGTTCGCCGTTCGGACCAGTCGATGCGCCGCTTACCTTGGTGCCCGCATCGTTGGAGGAAATGCCCGAGCCGCCGGCAGGACCTCCGGCCTCGGTTTCGCGCTATCAGGGCCGCGAGGCGATGCGCCTTACTCGCTTTCCTGCGGAGGGGCGCCCTGAGCGAACCCTATTCGAAGCCTTCGAGGAGCTACTGAACGATCCGGCGACGCCGGCGTACTACCGGCGTGCCTGGGATGAACTGCAGGTATTCGAGCATGGCAGCGCCGTGCTCAACGCTGCGGCTGACGTCCTCGGCCTTACTCAAGCGAAGCGGGATGACCTGTTCCGTCTCGCCGCGGCCATCAAGGCCTAGCTGGTAGACCTCACACAGGAGAAATGATGGCTGAACCTACCAGCGCGATCAGCGCAGCATTGCCCACGGCCTCGGCGCTGCTTTTCGGTGCGATGCTGCCCGGGGTGGATGGTGGCGCGCTGATCGGCGCGTTCGCCGGCGCCGCCCTGTTCATCGTGCACAGCAACGAGCTGGGCGTCGCAAAACGGCTGGTCTACGGCCTGGTGTCCTGGCTGATTGGCTATTTCGCGGCGCCCGAGCTGGGCCGCCTGATCGGCATTCAGGAAACCGTGGTGACCGGCTTCGGTGCGGCCGCGGTGGCCGTGACCGTCGCCATCACGGCGATCAAGAAGATCGAGGCGGCAGATTTCACCTTCTGGAAGCGGGGAGGCTGACATGCACCCTTGGGACTTCGGCAGTACCGTCACGGGCCACCATCTGGTGGCCCTTCTTTTTGTCGTCGCCAATTTCGCCACGGCCCTGCGCCTGGCCTGCTACCAGCGCCGCGGCGCGCGGTATCGCGTGGGCATGTCCGTGGTGGCGTACCTGATGGTGGTGCTGACCGGCGGCCAGGCGCTCGACGTGCTGGCACGGCAGGGGGCCGTGAGTCCCTGGCAGCTGGGCCTGACGCTGCTGCTGGCGTTCCTGGTGTTCCGGGCCCGCGGCAACGTCGCCAACATCGCCAAACCGGCGCGGGCGAGGTAGCAATGCGGGAAGCGGAAAAGGCGTTCACGGGCATGCTGCCCAGGGTTGAGCCGCACCTGTTGCCGGCCGGCGCCAGCCAGGACGTGCTGAACGCCAGCCTGCAGCGTGGCTCGCTGGTGCCGTACCGGGCGCCGGCCAAGGTCGCCGACCTGGCCAAGGTCGGCACCAAGCTGGCGATCTATCGCTTCGGCCGCTCGATCGATGACGACTCGCGCTACTGGTTCCACTGGCTGAACGATACCGATGTGGCGCGCGGCGCCATTCCGGACGACGCCCAGGAGCGGACCTATTTTACCGAGGCAGGGCAGCCGCCGCGCGTGACGGATTCGACCATGGCTACAACCGACGGCCAGATGCCGTCCGCGTGGTATCGGCTGGGCATCCCGGCGCCGACGTCGCGGGCCACGGTGACGGTCGCCCTGCAGCCCGATCCGCCCTCGGGCCTGGAGCGCCAGTCGTGCCTGCTGGCGTACACCTTCGTGTCGGCCTGGGGCGAGGAAGGGCCGCCCAACGAGGTGAGCGACCCGTTCAATGCTGCCACCAATGACACCCTGAACGTGATCAACATGGAGGGGCCGCCGGCTGGCGAATACAACATCACGCTGAAGCGGCTCTACATCTCCACCACCGACGCGGCCGGCACGGCCGTGCTGCGATTCTGGAAAGAAGTGCCGGCCGGCGCCGTGACCTTTTCCGACAAGGTGGACTTCACCGAGCTGGGCGAAGCGCTGCCCGAGCGCGCGCTGGTGCCGCCGCCGGCGGACCTGTTCGGCCTGATGGCGCACCCCGGCGGGTTCATGATCGGATTTTCTGGCAAGCGGGTGTACCGGTCGGAGGTGTTCAAGCCCTTCGGCTGGCCCTACTACTCGCCGGTCGCCGACGAGATTGTGGGCGGCGCCATTATGGGCCAGGCCACGGTTGTGTGCACCAAGGGCGACACCTATCTGGCGACCCAGGCGGATCCGGTCACCCTGACGCCGCTGCGCCTGGACGGCAACCAGCCGTGCGTCGCCAAGCGCACCATCAGGGCGTTCAAGGGCGGCGTTGTCTACGCCTCTCCCGATGGCCTGGTCATGGTCGATCAGGCCGGCGGCGTGGGTGTGGTGACCGAGGAGCTGCTGACCCGGGCGCAGTGGCAGGCCTACCGGCCGGCCTCGATGCATGCCAGCGTGCACGACAACCGCTACTTCTGCTGGTTCGACACCGGTGCCGAGCGCGGCGGCCTGATTTTCGACCTGACGCGCGGCGCCATGTCGCTGACCCGTACCGATGTGTATGCCACGGCTTCGTACTCGGACGGCCGGCGCGATGAGCTGTTCCTGGCGCTGCCTGACGGCAACGTGCACAAATGGGACGGGGGCGCGGTGCCGCTGGCCATGCGCCGGGTGAGCAAGCGGTTCATCCTCGAGCGCGCCCAGAACATCGGCGCCGCCCAGGTGGTGGCCGACGCCTACCCGGTGACTTTCCGGCTACGGGCAACGATCGAGACGTCTGGCGGGCCGCTGGACGTGGAGCTGCAGCACCAGGTGACCAACGGCCGCCCGTTCCGGCTGCGCGGCAACTATCGCGCCCGCAGCTACGAGTTCACCGTCGAGGGCACCGCGGCTATCTCCGAGGTGACCGTGGCGTCGGTCCTGGGCAACGTCACGGCGGTCTGACGATGGCGACCTCTGCACGATCCGGCCTGCGCTACGCAGACCTGCCGGCGATCGAGTCTGCCCGGCTGCCCGATAACCCGGCCGCGACCCGCGCGCTCGAGCAGATGCGGCTGACCCTGGCGACGCGGTTCGGGAAGGGCGGCCAGGCCGTGGACAAGGCGGTAACCTGGGGCGACCTGGTCGAGAACGGCATCGTCACGATGCGCGGCGCCGATGGCAAGCCCATCCTCATCAAGAATCCGGGGGGCACGTTCCAGCCCAGCACGCCGCCGGTGGTCGATGGCATCCCGCCGGCGCCGACCGGCTTCAAGGCAACGCCCGGCCTGGGCACCGTGGTGTTGGAATGGGACAAGCCGAACTTCGCCTACTTCGGCTATGCGGAGATTTTCCGCGGCACGACCGACAACCAGGCGCAGGCGCAGAGCGTCGGCCAGACCACCGGCTGGGTGTATGCGGATCCGGTAGGCGGCGCCACCGCCACCACCTATTTCTACTGGGTGCGGTTCGTGTCCGTCGGCGGCAAGGTGGGGCCGTTCAACGCCGTGGGCGGCACGACCGGCGCCATCTCGCTGGACCCTGCCTACCTGATCGACGTCCTGTCGGCCGCTGGCGACCCCAAGGCGCTGCTGTACGAGATTCCCGAACCGACGGAAATCAACGGCGTGCCGGTGCCGGCCGGGATCTACATCCGCGACCTGTACGTCGCAAACGGTTCCATCTCCAATGCCAAGCTGGGCAACGCTTCGATCACCGACGCCAAGATCGCCAACCTGTCGGCGGCCAAGGTCACATTCGGGGAGATGAGCGGCGATCGCATCGCCGTGAACAGCCTGAACGCGGACCGGCTGACGGTGGCGTCGCTGTCCGCGCGCCTGGCCGTTATCACGACTGCCTACGTCAAGACGGCCAACATCGAGGACGCGGCGATCACCAACGCGAAGATCGCCAACCTGAGCGCCGACAAGATCACCGCCGGCGTGCTGAACGCGGCGCGCATCGCCGCGGGCTCCATCACGGCGGACAAGCTCAATGTGACGAGCCTGTCGGCAATCACCGCCACCATTGGCCTGCTGCGCACGGCGGTGAGCGGCGCGCGGCTGGAGATCCGCGACAACCTGCTGCTGGTGTTCGACGCCAACAACGTGCTGCGCGTGCGTCTGGGGATCTGGTAATGCCGGCCGGCATCGAGACCTACGCGCCCAACGGGGCCGTCCTGACGTCCTACCTGAGCAAGATCAGTCGGCAATACGGAAAGGTCGCCACCGGCACGTCGGACGGGGCGCACGCCGATGCCCGGCTGGCAGAGGGCGGTGAACCGTGGTTTGCGACCCTGCCGCAGGGCAACCCGGCGAGCGTCAATGCGCCGTTCGTCTGGCGCGACGGGATCACCCTCCGGTGGAAATTCCTGGAAGACATGCCGGGCGACAGGGCGACCGCCACCATCATCTACGGGGTGCGGTGAATGGCTGCCGGTTTTCAGCTGCTCTCCGGCGCCAGCGAGCTGATCGTGGACAGCTCGTCCATCAACATGTTTCTGCGCCACGCCGGCGTAGCTAACAATTCGGCAGCGGTGGTGGCCCTAGACCCTGTCTTGTTCTTCCGCCCGGTGGGCGAGGCCTGCTATCTGTCCTGGGCCAATCTCTCGGGCGGCACACTGGAGTTCGCGTTCAACAAGCCAGCCGAGTATTACGTGTTCGACAGGCCGGTAACCCCGAGTTACCTGGATGCATTCAACGAGTCGGGTTCGCAGATTTTCACCGCGGCGCAGCGCCCGCTGAACGTCATCGGCAGCGTGAACATTCCCGACTACTACACCGCTTACCGCACGGCGTATCAGGACGGCTGGACCTACAGCGGGCTGGTGTCGGGCAAGTACGCCTACAACCAGGCCTTTGTCCGGCAGGGATACAACTCGCTGCCCGGCGTGTCGGGCTGGGAAACCTACCTCATGGCCGAAGCGTTGCAGGCGACCGCGAACGGCTTCTGGGCGGGCTTCCCGCAGTTCGGTGTGCGCTTCTTTGGTTGGAGCCCAACCCGCACCAATACCTTTATCTCGTATGCACCCAGCCCGCAGGTGTCGATCATCGACGTGGCCGGGATTCTCTAACCAACCGCTGGCAAGGACGACATGCAAAAGGAAATCGAAAACGCCATCTTCTCCAACGTGGGGAACCGCATCACCCAGGAGCTGGCCATGGGCCTGGTGATGAGTCTGCTGCAGGTGGCGCAGCAGGCCGTCGAAGCCGCTCGTAGCGAGGCGTTGTCGGCCGCGGCGTCCATGGTGCCGCCCGCCGCGGCGGCGCAGGGTTCCGACGATGCTGGTGCCATCGACCCGGCCTATGCCCGCAAGGCCGAGGTGTCCGCCACTCGCAGGCGGGCGACCAAGCCCGTCAAGACCACGAAGGCGCGCCGATGAGCGCGCCTTTTTTTGACCAGGCGACGGTGCTGCGCTGGATGCGCGGTAACGCCAGCGCGGTCGATTTCCTGCGCACGGCGTTCGACGTGGCGCACTTCTGGGATGACCTGGTTGACCGCGACAGGATTCTCAGCGACGCCGATATCAACCGCGCCATGTTCCAGGCTCTGGTGGTGCTGCCGCGCAATGCGTTCTACCAGGCCAATTTCGCCAGCCTGAACGCGGTGCTGGCGAACGCCGCGACCAACTGGACGATCGCCACGGATCTGGAGCGCGCGGGCGGCGTGGCGGGCAAGCGGACGGCCTATGTCCTGCGCGCCTCCTATGTTGACCTGGTGACCCATTGCGCGCTGCTGCTGGGCGGCATGGAATGGGCGCGCGCGGTGGGGGTGGAGCTGCGCCAGCTGGCTGAACCGTATCCCGAGTACTTGACCAACCTGGAGGCCGAGAAGGCCGCACGAGGTGACTGAGATGGGCTGCATGTCCACGGAAGTGAAACAGGATCCGGCCGTCGGCCGGGCCCAGGAAGCCAATGCCCAGATCGGCATGCGCGCCCAGGATCTTGCCGAGCGCAATTTCGAATGGAACCAGCAGCTGACGGAGCAGTTCGCGCCGATCTACCAGGGGCTGCTGAACAATGCGCTGGGCGAGGCCAACAAGAACGCGCAGCGCGGCGACGATCAATGGAATCAGTACAAGTCCGTATTCCAGCCGATCGAGAACAAGATGGCCGAGGAGGCCATGAACTACGACAGCCCGGAGGAGATCGCGCGACGCGAAGGCCTGGCCGCGGCGACCGTGGGCAGGCAGTTCGACAACACGCAGGCGCAGACCTCGCGCGAGATGGCTCGCATGGGCGTTTCGCCCACCAGCAGCTTGGGCAGCACCGCTATGACGGATCAGGCTAATGCGCGGGCGCTGGCAACCGCGGGCGCGGTCAACAAGGAGCGCAACGACACCAAGCTGCTGGGCATGAGCCTGCGCGAGAACGCGGCGAAGTTCGGCCGGAACCAGACCGGCACCGGCATCGCGGCGTCGCAGGCGGCCCTGCAGGCGGGGAACTCCGCCACTGGCGTGATGGGGGCGCAGGCGGCCCAGGGCAATGCCGCGGGGACGGGGCAGGGGCTGCTGGGTATGGCGAGCGGCGCCTACGGTGCCGCCGGCCAGATGGGGTTGGCGCAGATGAACATGCAGCAGCAGGCCAGCCAAGCTGGCCAGTCTGGGCTGGGCTCGCTTATAGGCACCGGCGCGATGCTCGCGGGCCAGTACTTCATGTCGTCGTCGAAAGAACTCAAGGAGGACGGCGAGCCCGTCGACGACGAGAAGGCGTTGGAAGGTCTGACCAAGGTGCCTGTCGAGAGCTGGAAATACAAGGATGGCGTTGAGGACGGCGGCCGCCACGTTGGCCCCTATGCGGAAGACATGCAGGCGCAGTTCGGCGATGGCGTGGCGCCTGGCGGGATGGGGTTGGACATGGTCAGCGTGACCGGGAAGCACCACGCTGCGATCCGGGCGCTCGCCAAAAAGGTGGATCGTCTGGAGCGGCGGCGCAGCGACGTGGGACTGATGGACGTCGCCGGCCTGGCGGTGGGCAATGCACCCGACGAAAAAACGGCCGGCGCACTGCCGCCGGCATTGTCGGGCGACTTGTCGGCCGGCCTGATTGGACTGGAGAGGATCTGATGGCGATGAACGGAAGCTTTGCGGGCGGCCTGGCCGACGGGCTGCGTAATGGAATGGCGATTTCGCGGGCGTGGGACGACGCCGCTGATAGGAAGCGCGCACGCGAGGAGTACGACCGAAAGCGCATGGTCGATAGGAAACTGGCTTCGGAGATGCTCGGGCAGGCCGCCGCAGCCGCTCCGCAGGCGGGGGACGTTGGACTCCAGCCGGTTCCGGCACAGCGTACTGCGGACTCCGGCGCCACTATGGTGAATGACACAGCAGGCCTGCAGCCTGTGGCAGTCAGCACGCCGGTGCCCCCTGTCGCGCCCGTGGCGCAATCTGTGGGCCTGGCGGATGTGGCGAGCGGTGGCGCCGGCTTTGGAGCGAGACAGGGCGGGGTGCTGGGATTGGCCGGCATATCGCCGACGGCAGAAAAAAAAAGTCCGGAAGCCGCTGATTACCTAGGTGCCAGCGACTTCGGACAGGTCGCCGATGGGTTGACCCGGGCATATCGAAAGGCTCTGGAGTTGGGGGAACCTGGCCGAGCGATGCAATTGCTGGCGGATCGGGAGAAGTACATCGGCCAGCACCGTGAACAGGCCTTCGCCGCGGCGCAGGGACGCTACCAGCTGACCGGCGATCCGAACGCCTATGTCCCCTTCGTGAACCGGTTCATGCCGGGAGGCATCGAGGTGAAGGCGATCACTCGCCGCAGTGAACAGGCCGGGGGCGCGCCAGTGTACGACTTCGTCGGCGTGGATACCGTGACGGGCAAGCCGGTGCAGCAGCCGATCACCGAAAACATGTTGCAGACCTTCGTGCGCAGCATCAGCGACCCAAAGGCGCAGCAGGCCATGGTGGCGCAGCAGGCGAAGCTGCTTTTCGATGCCGAGCAGAAACGCCGAGAGCAGATGCTGGCCAGCGAACTGCGGATGAAGGAAGAACTCGCCAAGCCGCGTCTCGTGGGCAAGGATCAAACGCTGTACACCCCCGATGGGCAGGGGGGCTTGAGGGTCGGCGCCCAGGGCAGTGAAGCAGGCAAGCCGAGGATGACGACGTCCGACAAGGATTTCGCCAACCACGTCATGCGCATTTTCAAGGTGGACAGCTTGGACGGGCTGGGCGATGACCAGCGCAAGTTGGTGAGCGGCATCATCGCCACCGGCGAGAACATCAACCGCCTGAATGCCGGCACGCCTGCGGGCGAGGTACTGACGGCCGGGAACCTGGCTGCGCTCGCCCAAGATGTGTACGCGGGGACCGCCGACATCAGGCCGATCCAGCTCGGTGATCGACAGTTCGGCTTTGGTGTGGAGCACGAGGGCCAATTGGTATACCTGCCGGTTTCCGTCGTGCCCAAGGCGGTGCAGGAAAAAATCCGAGCGCGCCTGGTGGCAGCGCCTACACAGGGCGGAGGTCAGGCAGCGCCGGCCGCTACCGCTCCGGCCGAAGCATCTCGGCCTGCGCAGGCGGCGCCGACTGTGGCCAAGCCTGCGCCGGCCGGCCGCGCCGCGCCTGCTGCCGCCACCCCCGCAGCAGCGGCGGCCGATAGCGCAGAGGGCGCCCAGCTCGATACCGCCCGCGCCGAGCTGCGCCAGGCGCAAGCCCTCGTACGCCAATTGCGATCCAGCCCGCCCGGATTGAAAGCGGGCCAGGAGGCGCGCGCCAGGCACGCCGCGCAGTTGCAGCAGGCCGAGCGCGATGTCGAGCTGGCCCGCGTAGCCGAGCAGGCCGCGGCTGAACGCTGGGCCCGCGCCACCGAGGGATCCGAATTCACGCGCGCCGCCATGGGCCGCACCACCGCAGAATAGAGGGAATAGATGGAAAACTTTGAAAATCCCGCTGACGGGATCGAGTTCAAAGACAACGTGGCAGCGCGCCGCGATCAGGTCCGCGCCGACCTGGATGTCCAGTTCTCGGACGCCGGTGCGCCGGCGGGCGCCACCGGGAAGCCCTTGCCGTTCACTTTCCGCGTAGCCGACTACACGCGGCCGCAGCAGGATGGCGGCGGCATTGAGTTCGTCGACTTCCCCAAGACGCTCGCCGGCGGCGCGATCAAGGGCGCCGGCAGCGCCGTGCGCGGCGTGGGGAAGGTTGCCGAAGGCCTGGGTCGGGTCGGCGTGACTGCGGTGAACCAGGCCTTTGATGCTGGCTTGGAAATCCCCACCAACCCACTGGAGGGGGCGGCGGATGCAACGCATCGCCTGGGCGAACGAGTGCTGGATTCGCGCACGGAAGAGGCGAAGCGCCGTGAGGCCGACTCGCAACCGGGCGGCGACCTGGACAAGCCGGAGACCTGGACGCTGGGCCGCGACCCGTCAGCATCGGGCTTGGCCCTGCAGGCGCTGAACGCCGGCGGTTCCAGCGCGCTGCCCGTACTCGCGTCGGTGGCCGCCGGCCCCTTGGGGGTCGGGGCCCGCATGGCCGCAGGCGCTGCTGCTGGCGGCGCCATGGGCGGCGGTAATGCGATCGAGCAGGCGCGAGAAACGATCGACGGCCTGGACGACCAGCAACTGGCCGCCGCATCGTCCGCATATCGAGATCTGATCGCGCAGGGCGTGACGCCGGAGGAAGCGCGCGCCCGGGTGCGCGCCGACGCCGAGAATGCCGCATTCGTGCGCACGCTGCCTGTGTCCGCTGTCGGAGGCGCGGCTACCGGCCGAATCCTGTCGCCGGCCGGGCGGGTGCTGGGCGATCGCGGAGTGGTGGCGCAGACGCTGGGCAAGGCTGGCCTGGCCGGCACCGAGGAAGCCGTCCAAGAGGTAGGCGAGGGGTATGCCACCCAGAAGGGTATCAACGCCGGCGCGGGCATGGCGCTGGACCCGATGGCCGGATCATTCGGCAACGCGGCCCTGGGCTTCGTCGCAGGCATGGGGCCGGGCGCGGTGCATGGCGCAACCGAAAGCGTGCGCCACCGTGGCGTGCCGTCGGCGCCAAGCCTCGAGGCGGGCGACGTGATGCACGCCAGCGGCAAGCCGTTTGTGACGGCCAGCGCCGCGCGCCAGCGCGCCGAGGAGCTGGGCGAGGGGGCGCAGGTGCTGCGCTACGAAAACGGGTTCATCGTGCGGCCTGGGGCGGCGGTCGACCAGCAGGCCGCTGGCGTCGCGCCGACGGCAGCAGAGGGCAGCGGCGGCACCGAGGGCGCGCCGGACGCCGCGGACACGGCGAATGCAGACGGCCAGGGCGCAGGCTTCGCGCCGCGCCAGCAGGTCTACCTGCGGCAGAACGGCCGCGAGCTGCCCGTCGAGTTTCTGGGCGTGGAGAGCAATGCCGCGACCGCGCGCCCCGGCGGTGAACAGCTGGCCCGAATCCGGACGGCCGACGGCCGCGGCCGCTTCGTGCGGCTGTCCGAACTCTTCGCCGAGCCCATGCCGGGCAACTCGCTGCGCCAGGCCATGGGCGGCCCGGCGGCGCTCGAGGGGCCGGAGGCCTTTCCCGTCCTGGACGGGCCGATCCAGCGCGCGGCATTGCCGGCGCCGGACGGGTACGCCGCTGGCGAGGGCTTCGTCGCCCGCGACTCGTGGCGCATGCCTGCCAACGCGCCGCGCGGGATTCGCAACAACAACCCTGGCAACATCCAGAAGGGTGCCGGCTTCGACGGCGAGGTCGAGGGCAATGATCCGCGCTTTGCCACCTTCGCCACGCCGGAGGATGGTATCCGCGCGATCGGGATGAACCTGCTGACCTACCAGCGCCAGCACGGTCTGGGCACCGTGCAGGGCATCCTGAACCGGTGGGCGCCGCCGTCTGAAAACGACACCGGCGCATATGTGGGCCAGGTGGCGCGTGCGCTGGGCGTGGAGCCCAACCAGCAGCTGGATCTGAGCGACCCGGCGACGCTGACCGGGTTGACGGCCGCCATCATCCGCCACGAGAACGCCATGCAGCCTTACAACGCGGCGCAGCTGGAGGCAGCAGTAGGTGCCGCCCTGTCGGGTGCGCCGGTGCGGCGCGCGTTGCCGGCCCCGGTCTATCAGGTCGACGGCGAGGGCGTGGCGGCCACCGCTGGCCAGCGTGACGCCGAGCTGGCGCGCCAGGCGGCTATGGGCATGACGCCCGATGTCGCGGCCGCCGGCGAGCGCCACCCCGGCGCGGCAACCGACGCCGCAGCCCACGAGGCGGCCACGTCGCCGACGAACGACCGCCCCGAGCCGACCGACGCCCAGAAGGATGCCGGCAACTACAAGGTCGGGCGCACGCGCATCGCCGGCCTGGATATCTCGATCGAGAATCCCGAGGGGTCGGAGCGCCGCGGCACGTCCCCCGACGGCACCAGCTGGGCCAACCGGATGGCCGGTCACTATGGCTACATCCGTCGGACGCAGGGCGCCGACGGCGACCAGGTGGACGTATTCGTTCGCCCGGGCACCACGCCCGATTTCGCCGGCCCGGTGTTCGTCATTGACCAGGTCGATCCAGCTGGCGGCCGGTTCGATGAAGCGAAGGTGATGCTGGGCTACGACACCCGCGAGGACGCCGAGCGCGCCTACCGCGACAGCTACACGCCGGACTGGCGTGGCATGGGCAAGATCACCCAGATGGACGTGCCCACGTTCAAGCGCTGGATCGACGAAGGCGACACGACGAAGCCCGCGTCGGAATCCGGCCTGGGTACGCTGGTGGCCGAGCCCGACATTACCGCCAAGGGCGGCCGCCCCTTCCTGACCCGTGGCGCGGCCCAGCGCGCCGCCACGCTGCACGGGAATGCCGACGTCGAACCGGCGGATGGCGGTTTTGTGGCGCGCCCGCGCACTGGCCAACCCCCGCGAGAGGCGCCGGCACCTTCTGCGGCCGACTTCGCGCGCGGCGCGCGGCGCGACTTCCTGCAGATGGTGCGCCAGGCCGGAGGCATCCGCCCCGAGCTGGCAGCCGATATCTACGGCGATCGCGCCCACCTGGCGAATCGCCGGGTGCCGGGCTTGTTCCGGCAGGGTGGGATGGACGCCGACCGCCTGGTGGAGGCGATGCAGCAATCGGGCTACCTGCCGATGGACGGCGACACCGTCGACCTGGCGGGCACAGCCATGGACCGCGTGCGCGAGGCGATGGAGGGCGAGGCGGTCTATTCGCTCGAGCAGATGGACGAGGCCGTCCGCCGCGCGTATGCTGAACAGCAGGCCGAGCGGTTCAGCGATGCCAAGGATAAAAACAAGCTGGCCGAGGATCTTTTTGGCGCGATCGACGCCATGCCGGCCGACACGACCATGCAGGAGCTGGCGGCGCAATTCGATGCTGCGGTCTACCTGAGCGAGCAAGGAATCAAGGATGTCTCAACCCGAGAAGCCATTATCGAACGCGCCTCAATCCAAGCCGACGGAGACCCCGGCGTCTTCGAGGCCTCAGTTAAGTCCCAAGCAACGGCGTATGGCCGAAGGGACGTTGGCAATTCTGCGAGCGGTCCAGGCCAACCAGGAGCGCGAGGCGATGGACCAGGCGCAGGAAGTGATCCAGCGGGCCGCGCGCAAACCCTAGCGCTCGAGAATCCCACCGTCGACGGACTGCGCGATCAGGCTGCCAGCCAGGCGCGGCACGATGCATCGCAAGCCCAAGCTGTGAAGGACGCGGAAGCGCGAGCGCAGGCGGATACAGAGGCCGGGGATTTCGTCCTCAGCGGCAGCGACAGGGACGCGGACCGCGCGGCCGCGCGAGGCCAGCGCAGCTTTCTCTCTGACGGCCCGCCACTCGAGCGCCGCACGATCGAAAAGCCCCGGTCCCGCGCCGGGGTTTCTGTTTCTGAGGCCAAGAAACTGGTGTCCAACTTCATGGGCAAGTTGCCAGGCGCTGCCGGCCTGCGAGTGTCTGTGGTGGAGCGCGCCGACCAGATTCCCGAGGGGGCGAAACCGTCCGCGATGGCCGAGGGAGCCTACTACCCGGCGGGCGATGGCGGCCGGATCTACCTGGTGGCGGAAAACCTGCCCACGGCGGAGCGCCTGCAGCAGGTGCTGGCGCATGAGGTGGTCGGCCACTTCGGCGTCGAGGCGCTGCTGGGCGATCGCTTCCGCGACGTGCTGGCCGACGTGCGCCGCCTGGCTCGCGCGCCGGATGGCGTGCACATCCCACGCGACGCGGGCCCGGACCATGCGCATTACGCCACCTTCGAGGCGGTGACGGCGCGCTACCCGGACTATTCGGCCGCCAACCGCGCCCGCGAAGTCCTGGCGCGCATGGCCGAGCAGGGCAAGCGCCCTGTGTTCCTGGAACGTCTCTACGGCATGATCCGCGCTGCGCTGCGGCGGCTGGGCCTGAACCTGCAGCTGAACAACGTCGATATCCGCAAGATGGTCGTCGACGCCGGCCGGTTCCTGCAGCGCGCGCCGGCGGCGCGAGTGAGCGCCGGCATGCAGGAAGCCGCGGCCTCGATGGCGGCCAGCCGCAGTGCCGACACCACCGGCGCGACCGTGACGGTGCTGACAGGCGAGGAGCTGGGCGCGGCCGAGCTGGGCGCTAAGGAGCTGCGCGACGCTGCGCGTGCCTGGGCGGCGGAGAACCTGAAAGGGAAAAATTTCGTGAACCGCGCGACCGGTTGGGCGGTGCAGGTCAGCCAACGCGGCATCAAGGAATCGCTGTCACGCAGCGCCCGCATCAGCAAGGTCCAGTCCATGGTGGCATTGCCGGGCCTGATCGAACAGGCCATCCTGGGACATTCCGAGGCCAACCGCAACAAGCAGCGTGATCCCTTCACCAGCCAGGTCCACACGCTGTATGCGCCCGTGGAGATCGCTGGCCAGGACTACCTGGCGCGTCTGGTTGTGAAGGAAAACGCCAATGGTCACCTGTTCTACGACCACGATCTTTCCGACGTGGTGGAAGCAAAGCGCCCCGACAACACGTCCGCCGTAAGCATTCCCGCTTCCAAAGCGGGCGCAGATCGGACGCCGTCAGGGCGAGCCTTTACGGTAGAAGATATCGCGGCGATCGTCAACAGGGAGGGGCGAGCCGGCTGGGTGTTCGACCCTGGCGCGCTCGAGTCGCGCCGCCGCCACAAAGAAGCCCCGCCCGCCGCGGGGCTTCGTACTTCTGGGCCCATGGAATCGCGGGCGGCCGCGGCCACCGCCGGCGCGCCGCCGGCGCAGCCGGGTGCGGCCCGAGAGCCCAAACGCGGCGCCAAGGTCGAGCGGCCGGGCGAGACGCTGTCGGACATCGAGCGGCGCCAGCGCAACAAGTTCCTGGGGAAAATCGGCGCCTGGGCGGAACAGGAGCCCATCAAGGCGCGTTTGGCCAAGGCGTCTGATCGCTGGCAGGCGAAGCTGGTGCAGGGAATTTTCGATCAGTTCGCACCGCTCAAGGGCATCAGCGCCACCGCCTACATGCAGGCGCGGCTGTCCAAGGGAGCCGACGGCGCCGCCGAATACCTGGTGCGGCACGGCGCGGTCAAGCTGCAGGACGGCGCGCTGGACACTGCCGGCGGCAAGGGGCTGGCGGAAATCCTGGCCGGCTTGAACGGCGAACACGACCATTTCATGGCCTGGATCGCCGCCAACCGGGCCGAGCGCCTGGCTGCCGAATGGCAGGTGCGGTTCGACAATGGCGTGGCCGAGCGCTTTGCAAACGAGGCCGCCGCGCGCGCCGAGGCGGCGAAGTGGCCCGGCGCCATGGCCGAGCCCGCGTCGCGCGAGCGGCTTTTCACGCCCGACGATATCGAGGCCGGCAAGCGCCTCGCTCAGGGCAAGATGGCCGACGGCCGCGATCGCGCCACCGTCTACCGCGAAGCCCTGGCCCAGTTCAACGAGCTGCAGCGCTCCGTCCTGGACGTGGCGCAGGAGGCTGGCCTGGTAGATCCCAGCTCGCGCAAGCTGTGGGAGAGCGAGTTCTATGTGCCGTTCTACCGGGTGATGGAGGATGACGCCACCGGCACTATGGGGCCCGGCCAGATCGGCGGCCTGGTGGGCCAGCACGCATACAAGCGCCTCAAGGGCGGCACGGACAAGCTGGGCGACCTGGTCGCCAACACGGTGTCGAACTGGTCGCATCTGCTGTCCGCGAGCATGAAGAACCTGGCCGCGCAGGGCGCGCTGCAGGAGGCGGAAAAGCTGGGTGTCGCCACGCGCGTGCGCCAGGCCGAGCGCGGCAGCGTGCGCGCGATGTTCGCCGGCCAGGAGCGGCACTACCTGGTGTCCGATCCCCTGGTGCTGAACGCCCTGACGGCCCTGCACTATGTCGGCTCCAATGACCCGTTCACCAAGGCGGCGCGCAAGTTCAAGCACGCGCTGACCGTGGGGGTGACCATCAGCCCGACCTTCCGCGTGCGCAACCTGCTGCGCGACACGATCCAGGCGATGGCGATCGACAGCAACCTGTCCACGAACCCGCTGCGCAACCTGGTCGAAGGCTGGAAGGCGACGGGTGCCGAGAGCGACACCTGGCGCCGGCTCATGGCTGGCGGCGGGGCGGTGCGCTTCGGATCCTTCAACGACGGCAACGCCCGCAACGTGAAACGCCTGGTCGACGAGCTGGGCGCCCATCCCGATGACGTCATCACGTCGCCAGCCGGCATGGGCCGCGCGCTGCGCAAGGCCTTCGACTGGTATCAGGAAACCGGCGACCGATCCGAGACGATCAACCGCGCGGCGATCTACCAGCAGGCGCGCAAGGCCGGCCGCAGCCACCTGGAGGCCAGCTATGCCGCCCGCGACCTGATGGACTTCACCGCCGGCGGCACGTTCTCCGCGGTGCGGATGCTGTCGCAGGTGGTGCCGTTCTTCAACGCACGCCTGCAGGGCATGTACAAGCTGGGCCGCGGCGCGGCCGCAGACCCTGCCCGGTTCGCCGCGGTGACGGGCGCCGTGGCGATGGCGTCGGCGCTGCTGTACCTGGGAATGAAGGACGATGACGACTACAAGCATCTGCCCGACTGGGCGCGCAATTCGTTCTGGATCACGAAACTGCCGGGCACCGACCGCTTCGTCTACATCCCGAAGCCGTTCGAGATCGGGGCCCTGGGCAGCGTGGTCGAGCGCGGCACCGAGCTGGCCTTTGGCGGGGACGATTTCCGCCTGCGGGACTTCGGCCGTACGGTCGGCGCCATCCTGAGCGAGCAGCTGTCGATGAACCCGGTCCCGCAGCTGGTGAAGCCGGCTATGGAAGCGGCGTTCAACTACGACTCCTTCCGCGAGCGCGACATCGACAGCGTCGGTCAGCAGCGCCTGCCGGCCGGCGATCGCTTCACGGCGTCGACCTCGGCCGGTGCGGTGGCGCTGGGCAAGGCGCTGGGCCTATCGCCGCAGCGCCTGGAACACCTGGTGCGCGGCTACTTCGGCTGGTTGGGCACTCAGGCGCTGAACGTGTCCGATCACCTGGCCAGGCCGCTGTCGGGCCTGCCCGAGAATCCGCGCCGCGACCTGAGCCGCCTGGATAACTGGTTCGTGGTGGGCGATTTCGTGAAGGAATCCGACCCGCGCTCGAGCAAGTACATCCAGCGGTTCTATGACGAACAGCGCGAAGTCAACCAGGTCTACGCCGCCTTTTCACAGGCGCGCGAGCTGGGCGACCTCGAGCGCGCCCGCGAGCTGGCCGGCGACGACCAGATGCGCCTGCGCGCACTGTTCAAGGCTGCCGACAGCCAGCTCCGGGACGTCAATCTCAAGATCAAGGCGCTCGAGCGCGCGAGCATCCCGGCCGACGAGAAGCGCGCGCAGCTGGACCTGCTGTACCGCGCCCGTAACCGCCTGGCCGCGCTGGCCGACCAGCACGCCCGCAGCGCCCGTCCTTGACGGCCTACCACCTGATCCAACCACGGCGCGCCCTCCGGCGCGCTTTTCTTTTTCGAGGAGCCATCATGTCCGCATTCAGCCTTTCGGCGCGCAGCCTGCAGCGCCTGGACGGGGTACACCCCCGACTTGTCGAAATCGTCAAACTGGCGATCCAACGCACCGCGGTCGATTTCACTGTGGTCGAGGGGCTTCGCACGCCCGAACGCCAGCGCGAGCTGGTCGCCCAAGGCGCCAGCCAGACGCAAAACAGCCTGCACCTGCAGCAGCAGGACGGCTATGGCCACGCCGTCGACCTGGCGCCGCTGGTCGGTGGCGCGATTCCGTGGAGCGACTGGGAGCAATTTCGCCGCTTGGCCGACGTGGTGAAGGCCTGCGCGACCGAGCTGGGCACGCCCGTGGAGTGGGGCGGGGACTGGAAATCGCTCAAGGACGGCCCGCACTTTCAGCTGCCGCGGGGCTGGAAGGCAGCGGCATGATGGCCGCAGGCGTCAAGGTTGCCGGCCTGCTGGTGGGGTGGCGCGGGTACGCGGCCGCGGTACTGGTCGGGGCGCTCGCCGCTGGTGGCGCGGCTTCGGCGGTGCAGGCCTGGCGCTATACGGCGCAACTGGCGGAAATGCGTGCCGACCACGCCGAGGAACAAGCCGCGCAAGCCACGGCTACGGCCGCCGCCATCGAGGCGGTCAGAAATGAAGAAAGGCGGCGCATGGCCGCCGTGGAGATCGCCCGTGATGATGCCCAGAAACAGGCCGCTGCCGCGGCTGCTGATGCTGTTGGCGCTCGTGATGAGCGCGACCGGCTGCGTGCCCGCGCAGACACGCTGGCTCGCGCCGCAGTCACCCGAGATCCCGCCCTTGCCGACGGAAGCCCGTCAGGAGCCGCTGCCGTCGATCTGCTCGCCTACATGTTCGGCCGCGCTGTCGATCGAGCTGAAGCGCTTGCGGGCGTTGCAGACCGTGCCCGAATCGCGGGACTGACATGTGAGCGCATTTATGGGGGATTGTCGAAACCCTTTAGGTAAAGCACGGACGCCTAAAAAGCAGTTCAAGTGGAAATTCTAGAGCCATCACTTGATGTAATTAGACATTTTTAAATACATAGTGATATCGTCGAGCTTTCTCAACTTTGTGGAGTAGGTGCTATGGCAAGAGCGACCGGTGACAAAAATCTTTCGGCACGTGAGCAGCGAAAAGATGCGCAAATTGCGGAGTTGAAAAAGCGCATTGAAGCGGAGAAGGCTGCAACTAAAGTGAAGGTGGCTCGTATTAAGGAGCTCAACGAGAAGGTGAGAGATCTTTCCGCAGAAAACAAGACTCTCAAAAAGAAAAAAGCGGCGTAGTTTCCGCTTAAGTTTGACGATGGCCGCACGTCCGTACCGCCTGCCCCGCGGACGGCAGTGGAGTGTCCGACGCCGGCGCCGCCGCCGGCGTGGATCATGGAGCCCGCGCCAAACTTGATCCCGCCGCTAGATCGGATTACTTCGCCCTCCGGGCCGGGATCCAGCAACTGACGGCGCAGTTGGAGGCGAGTCAGGCTCGTCTGCGTTAGCCATTCCGGTATCGGCCGGGTCAGGGGCGGCGAGATGCACAAAAACAAGAAGCCCCCGGCCTTGGGCCAGGGGCTTTTTGATACCGGCTTAGTTGGCTTTTTTCTTGCGCAACACAATCCGGAACGGGCGACCGTCAGGGCGACGGATGACCCGTCCCTTTACGGTAATAGTCATCCGATAGATGACTTCTTCGGTGTCGTTCGGCTGCATAGGTATGCTCCAAAACGCCGCCCCAACTTTCGCCTTGACATTTGACAGCCGGCTTGGCGACCGACTACGATGCAATTTCTACTTTGCAGTCAAGGTGCGTCGTCCATGGGACCTTTGGGCTTCGCATTCTTTCGGGGCTTCGGGCGTTGGCGCGCTTCGAAGCCCTTATTCATCAAGCTGCTCTCTTGTTATTGCGGAGTTGGAGTTCTTCCACGTCGTCTGAGAAGTCCAAAACAACTTGAATTGGCTTCTCGGGTTGACGCTGGTCGTTATAGACATCCACGTCCGTCTTGAGCTGAAAGCAATCCCCAACAATTTGAAGGCGTCTTTGGGCGAACGAACGTTGAAAGTGCTCGTGCGGGGCGTTGGGGTCGTCAAGGTCTGCCCACAGTGAGAGCGTTTTGTTCCCCTCCTTCTTGGTCGTAGCGTGTTTCGCGCGGTAGCGCCGGCCATGACGATCCGTTCTGTACTCTTCGCGAAATACCTGGGCTATATCGGCTGCGATTGCATCAATGATCGTCTTGGCGTTTGGCTTATGGAGGCCATTTTTATAGGCCCAGGCCGCGAGCTCATGTGCGTCAAGTAGCCCGCTCTCATCACCTTTTTCACGCTGATAGCGCTCGATGTATTCTTTCACTGCGTTCGAGTATGCCGACATGAGTGCATCGTCCTCTAGTCAATGGTCTACGTTTCCCCAACCGTCGGTCGGGGCACTTTGAATTGCAATGTGCCTAACTTTCACTAGGTACTTGCTCCACCTGTCATAGCGATTCAACCGCTTACGCAGCTGACCGGCTACGATTCCAACATGGACTTCGAGGCGCTTGGCAAACAGCATGACCCGTTCGTCACTGAAGTACGGCGCGACACGAGCCTCGAAGTTCTCCATCTCTTTTCTGGGCACGCAAAAATCGGCAGCTGCTTCATTCGCCATGCGCTCTTCCGCAAGCACTTGGTCTGTAGCATCTCCATCCATATCCACATCCAAGATATAGCCCGCGTCTTTGCCGTGTCCTTGCAGCACGTGTTCTAGCTCGTGACGAAGCACGAACCAGAAATTGTCTATCCGGTCAAAGCGGAGCGACATTGCGATCGCCGGTTGCGTTGACGTTAACCAAAAGCACGCGCCGTCAATCTTGGTCCCCGGCAAGGCTTCGATGAAGACAAGCCGCACACCGCAATCGGCCAAAATCCCGGGCGCGTGACGAATTTCCTCGGGAGCAGATAGCAAGGCGTGCAGCTTAGGGAGCGCCGCCTCAAGCAACTCTTTTTTGAATTTCTTGCTGACGTGACTTGCTGCGATCATCCGTGCGCGAAACAACCAAGCCAATTGTTGGATGGTGGCCTCTTCGGCTTCGTCCGTCTTTTTGGCAGCGTGAGAAAAGTGAGGGCGTTGGTCCAACTGGTCGATGTTGAAAAAAGATTTGAACTGCTGCTCCAACACCTCAATGTTCTCGCTGAATTGGATCCATCCACGCTTGACCATGTCACGGACAGGGAACCGTGCGTAGAGTCGTGACCGTCGCGCGATAAGGTTGTCGGGCTTTGTCACTCTAGAAAGCTGGTACTGACTTTCCAGGTTCATCCAGAATCGCGCGTCCGGCCCTAGAGCTTCACCGAGCTGAATCGCCGTTTCTGGAGTGATGGATTTTTTGGCAGCGATGATCTCGTTGATCAGTCGGGTAGGGCGGCCCATGATTTCGGCCAATTCAACTTGAGTCCATCCCCGAGCTTCAAGCTCTTCTTTGAGGACTTCTCCCGGCGGGAAATAATCTGCTGCGGCTGCTTGCATAACGTTCTCCTGGTCAGGCATCAATGGACGGTGTCGATTGAAAGGACCTTAACCAACTCTTCTGTGTGATTCGGTTCTTGCTTAAAGCTGAGGCGCTTGTGCGTCGTAAGGCGGACTGAGCAGGTGCCGTCGCCTTCGACCCGGAAGTCCAGCATTCTCAATGTGGCTAGGGATTGAACGCTTGTTGCGCTCCTAAGCATCACGAGGCGCATACGAAAAGAACGCACTGTGTGCGGGTCCTCGCCATTCGCAAAGTGGGGGTCCGTCTCTAATCGCTGCAGCAGGCCGTCTTCATGCTCAACTATCATTGCTCAATTCTAGGCGTAACGATGAGGATGTCAATATACCACTATTACACCAAGTGTAATTTCGGCGGTGTGATGGGGGGCTGTCGGCTCGGCACAACGCTCTAGCGGTTTACGGCGTACCACCAGCTGGGTTGCCACTATTTCTGTCCCCAATTTTTAGCGCGGGGTCCGTAGCGAGCCGCAAAACGAAAACGCCCCAACCCGTGAGGGGGCTGGGGCGTTGTGCCGATGCGGTGTTCCGGCGAGTCCACCGATGGCGATGTGAATTTAGCACGACTTCAAGCTGTTAAGGCAGTTCGAAGTCACGTCCAAAGGCGTGGACGCCACCACTGTCGACCTTGCCTGCGGGGTCCCACAATCCGTCTTTCGTGACAATGATCGCTTCGCCCGTGAGGGCGACCCGAATGGCAAAGATCCAGAACGAAAGCTCGGATAGGTCCGACATCTGATACTCGGTAAGGCCCATGGTGAGGAACTGTGGGGCGGGTATCAAGCCAAGAGTCCATCTCAGTGCGATGCCGAGGGGCCAGATGCGTGCGCGGGCTGTGGTCGGCTTGAAATACAGGAGCTTTACTCGGGTTGGCATGGCAGATTTCAATCCACTATGGCGTCAACCAACCCTATCAAAGCTTTTGGCTACCAAGTACGCGGGATATCCCTAGGGGTTTATGCTTCGGCGGGGCGGTTGCCGTTATCTAGCATAGATCGTACTTGCCACCGGCCGGCGGTCGTGAACGTCGATCATGCCGCCAGCGGCATCGTTGGTGACGATGGCGAAACCGTGGGCCTCGTCCTTGTCCGCGCCGGGGCGCCAGTTGCTCAGCGCCGCGAAGTAGAGGGGCGTATTGTCGGTGGCGTGGATGAAGTAGGGCTGCTTGGGCGGCTTCGGCCCATCGACCAGGGGCTTCCATTCATACCAGCCGTCCGCCGGCACCAGGATGCGGCCGCGCGCTGTGAGCATCTTCCAGGGCCAGGCGCCAGCGAGGATCTTGTCCAGCCGCGCGCTTGACATGAGGTACTTCGAATTGTGCGGGCGCCAGCCCCAGTGCAGGCGCTCCAGTTCGAAGTCGCTGGCCAGGCGATGCATTGCCATCGGCCGCGTACCCGGCGGGATGTTGTAGAGCGGGCCAGCCGGGTCGCTGAACAAGGCTCGCGGATTGGGGAATATGCGCTCGACGTAATCGAGCGGGCCGGACTTCTGGACGATGCGACCGCACATGACTCGCTCCTCGCCTGGGGAAGTGCCAATACAGAATCTGCGATTAGTGATTCAACTGCAAGTAGGCTAGGGTCAGGGTGTCCCAACGATTTTTGTGATCGTAAATCCATCTGGCCGCCGGCAGCCAGTCGTATTCAGGCCCGTCCTCCGGCGGAGGGGTAGCATCTGTAACCGTCGAAAGTATGTACTGATCCATAGTTTTGCGGCGAAACGCGCGTATAGGGTCTTCATCTGGAAACAAGATCTTCCCATCGCCAGATGCGTTCGGCCGCCTCGGCATCTGCAGGTAGATTAGCTCCCGGCTTTGCTCGGTCACTTCGTTTAGAAAATCGTCGATAGCTGGGCTGGCGAACAAGAACTTGGCGTGTGCTCGAAGTCCTGAGATCGTCTGGATTTCCTGGTAGGTCAGTGCCCCAGAGTCCGTCAGTTTGAAGAATGCACGCACATCCTCATAGACGCGCACGCGCTTTTCAAACATGTCGAACTTGAGCTTTTTGCGCGCGGTGGTGGCGCTTTGGTAGGCTACGTAAACTGCCACCACGCCAATGATGGGCGTGCCTAGAGCCTGAACCCAGGAGGCTGGTGGCGAAGATGCAAGCCATTGCAGAAAGCTTTCCAAGCTACCTCCCATCGAAACAATCGGACTCGGACGGCCATACTGTATGGCCTACTGGATATTAGATGCTGTCTAATATCTCGTCCAAAACGCACCAATGAAAAAAGCCCCCGCTTACGCGGAGGCCTTTGAATTCTTTGGTGGCGCATCCCTGATTCGAACAGGGGACCTGCGGATTATGATTCCGGTGTCTGAACAGCCCGCAGACCCGCGCCAAATATAGATATTCCTCCCGAAACTGTCCAAAATTTCCACATCTGCGCCGCCTCTGGCGGCCGCGTCTTTCCTGGCTTCGCCTGCTGATATTAGACGGCCGGCAACGCCGTTTTGTTGGGGCTGACTGTCCCCCTCCAGCGCGATTTCACATAGATTTCCGTCGTCCGCACGGACTCGTGCCCGCACAGCACCTGAATCTCGGTCAGTGGCACGTTGGCCAGCCACATGTCGGTCGCGCCCTTTCCCTTCAAATCGTAGAACCCGAACGGTTCCGTCAACTCCCCCTCTTTCACCGCCTTGTAAATGCGGCGCCGCAGCATCGCCGATATCCCGTCGTAGGTATACGGATCCCCGTTGCGCGTGCGCACGAGATGCAGGCCTGGCCCGAGGAGGGCATCCGCGGGCGCCGCTTTGGCCAGGATCGCCTCCATTTCCGGCGTGATTCGGATGTCGACTACCTGGCCCGTTTTCGCCTGCCGGTTGCGGATCACCCTTTGGATGGTGCCATCGGCCTCGCGCTTGTTGACCACGTTGGCGGTGGTCCAGGTGATGATGTCCTCGGGCCGTTGCAAGGTTCGGTAGATCAGCTCCATCAGAATCTGCTCGGCTTTGGAAGCCCTGCCATAGATCAGGGTGTACTCGTCGTGGTCGACGTACCGGTCACGCTTCTGCTCGGGGTTGCGCGCAATTCCGAAACAGGGATTGACCTTCACCCCGGTTTCCGGCTTCCGCATCATCCAAGAGAAGGCCGCCGACAGGCACGCCTTTTCCCGGTTCGCCCGTACGGCCCGGTTCGCGTGTGCGCCGGCGTCCAGGTACTGCGCGACGTGATATCCCTGGACTTGAGGCGGCTGCATTTTTCCGAAGAATGCCGTCAGCGGTGTGATGGCCGCCTCGTAGTCGTCATAGGTGCGCTGCGCGATACCGCGACGCAGCTTGGGCAGACCGATTCGCTTTTGGCAGTCGGCCAGGAACATGCCCAGCCAGTACGCCACGGTGCCGTATTCCCCGGCCGGGTCGTTGTACAGGTTGCCCCGCCGCTTCGCCTCGTTGATATCGGTTCCGATCCGCTCCCATTTTCCGCTGCCGGGGTGTACGTAGTAGAAGGCGCCATGCTTGAGGTAGACGCGCGGCGGTAGCCCCAGGTCAGCCGATTTTCGCTTGCGTCCCATGCTTCCGTTGTCGGTTGAAAAGTTGTTGCAGCGCGGCGTGATCCGGTTGCGGAGAAGCCGGCGGCGCATGCGTGTCGTTCGCGGCTTCCGCGGGGGCGCCGGCCATGACGCGGTCAAAGGCCGTGCGGCCCACCAGCGGCCGGCCGCTGGGCTTGCGGCTGACCGGGATGCCCAGGCCTTGTAGATACCGGATCTGCGCATGCGGCTGCGTCAGCGGGTCGCAAATTTCGTTTATTTCGTCGTCCGATAGGTAGGGTTTCATCGCGGTCCCCCAGGCGGCAGGCGCCGGAACTCTACCACCCACACCCAGGGGTTGGCGTCCCAGGCGCCTGCGCCGTTGATCTGTTCCCAGAGCGCGCGGAAGGCGCGCTGCGGCCATTGCAGACGGCGCGCCAACTCATCCGCCGATTCGCCCGTATCAGTACATTCTTGGCCGACGAAAGCCGCGGCATCGAACGCACCTTCTGCCAGGGCGTCCATGTAGCTGATGGCCTGGAGCCGTTCAACGCGCACGCGGGTGACTTCCAGGATGGTGCGGCTCGCCCAGCGCGGCATGAACCGGGCATGGCGATACCTGCCCGGTTGGGGCGGGCCGTCATGGGGCGGCGTGCCGGTGTGCTTCCAGTCGCGCCTCGCGCCGTCCGCTTCGTACTGGATCGGAGCCCAGGGCGCGCTGTAGCCGGCGTCCAGGCACAGTTCGGCGATCTCGCTGCCGCTGCGCTTGTCCAGGTCTGCGGTGCTGCGCCAGGGCTCGCGCACCCAGAGGCGGTCGCCGGCCTCCCCATAGGGGCATTGCACCGCCCGCTCATGCGGAGACTGCTTGTAGACCATGTAGGCGACGCCGGCAGACACCCGCGCGCACCACCAGCCACCTGGATCGTTCTCCGGTCGAGAAAAGTACTCCAGCGCCTTGGCGCGCCGCGTCAGCGTCTTCGTGCCCGCCAGCACCGCCCGCACCATCGCTCCGTTGAAAGGGATAGGCCGTTCTTTCATCGCGGCACCTCGTTCCATTCGCTGCCATCGAGCAGCCGGCCGGCCGCCACCTTGCCCGGTCGATGAACCATCGACCAGCCGTCCGCGCTCGTTGCGCCGACCGGGTAGTCGTCGCGCGCAACACGACCGTCCCAGGCAACCGCCGCGGTGTCATAGCCGCCGGCGCCGAAATCGCCAGACCCTGGCGCCCACTCGCCCCATTGTTTGAACAGGAATGGCACTCCAGCGTCCTGGCATTGGTCGCGCAGACTGGCGGCCCAGGCCGGATGCATGGGGCGCGCGCCGGGGCCGCTCTCGCCGCCGACGATTACCCAGTCCAGCGCCTCGCCCAGGTGCAACCCAGCGCGTCGGCAGGCGGTGCCCAGGTCGACCGGCCCGAGTAGCGGTTCCATGCTCAGGAAGCGAACGCGCGCCGGCAGCTCGAGCAGCTTGGGGATATCACGGTCGGCCTCGGCTTGGTTGACGATGGTCGCGCCCAGCCAGACGTTGGGGTATATCCGGTTGAAGTCGAATGGCACCGGCAACATATTGCCCACGTTGCCGATTCGCTTCGTGAGTAGCAGCCAGTCCAGGCTGGGCGTGGCCTCGAACAGCCCGTATAGGTCCTCGCGCCAGGCCGGGTCCACGGCATTGTCGAAGACGTCAGCCAGGCTGGCGCAGAACACCCTCGCTCGGGCCGGGGCCAGCCTCAGGGAAGCGCATTTCGGCACCGGGCAGACAGGCAGGCCTCCGTTGATCTTGCCCGCGCCGTGTCCACGCCATCCGCAGTCCAGGCATTGGTAGAACGGGCTACCGTTCCAAGACAGCGGCTTGCGCCAGTTGGCGGCACTGGTCCGCCGACGCGGCGCGCCCGGCCCCCAGTTGACAGCCCTGCCACCGGCGAAGCGGGCGTTGCGCGTCTCTGCGTAGCAGTGATCGCAGCCGGGCCCGACCTTCTGGCAGCCTTCCCACGGGTTGAAAGTGTGGTCCGTCCATTCGATTTTGCTGTTCTCAGCCATCAATGCCTCCTTGACTGTTGCGCGAGTTGGAGGAGGTCAAGACCGTGCGCAGATCGGCGCACAGGCTGACGGGCTTCTCGGTGCTGCTTTCCATCCAGGTGAGCGCCTCGGCGGCAAGGTCGCGCAGTCGGGTATTCCGTGCGGCGGTCTGACGCTCCAGCATGGCGCGGCACTCGTGGCGGTGCATGCAGGCGTTGGACGGGCTGCGGATGCCTTCGGCGCTGGCCGACACAGGGTCGTCGAAGTTCAGCGCGCCACCGCGGGGATAGTCCACGGCCTCGCGGGGCTTGCCATCCCCGGCGCGCTGCTGGCCGCCGTCCTTGTCCGCCTGGGACCGTTTGAGGCCGCGGATAAGGGCGGCCCCGTTGCTGCGGAGCGTCTGGTCCATCAGCTTCGCCGCTTCCTCCAGCGCCGCATTGCGCACGTCCTCGGCGCTGGCCTGGGGAGCGGCAAGACATGCGCGCATTCTCGCCAGGGCACCGCCCTCCGATGCGTTATCCAGCGGGCGGTGCCACTCCTTCGACGAACGCCCGGTTGCGCCCATCAGAAAGATCGCCAGTTCTTGGCGCACTGCTTCCCACGTCACCGCCTCCCCGGCTACAGGGGTGCTTGCCAGCCATGTGCCGCCATCGTAAGGATCGATGAGGGTCGCCTTTGCCGTTCGTACCGGGCAGTTTGGTGCGTGCAGGTCCACGGGCTTGTTACCCCCGGGGCAATTGCAGGCTACAGGGGCGCTTGCCAGGGCGGCGCGTCGCAGCACGTCCTCGCGGACCCCGGGGATGCGGTACATGGGCGGCCGCACGCCGTTGGCGCGGTCGCACTCGTCGTTCGCGCACAGCACGGCATCGGCCTGCCCGGCTTTGCATACGTCGGTAGGGCATGCTGCCCGCTCTTCGGCTACAGGGGCGGCAATTTCCGACACCTCAAAGACACCGAACCCGACCTCCTGTAGGGCCTGGAGCAGCCCCAGCCCTCTGTCGATGAGGTCGCCCGAACTACCGCTGGCTGCCTTTTGCCAAGCGGCACCGAGGCGGTGCGCCCCGATATTCCCCGGCTGGTGGCGGTACGTAAATGCCCGGTGCGGTCCGGGGAGGTCAAACGCTGCGCCATACGCACCCAGGGTGCGAGTGAGCGTGACGACAATCGCCGGCTGCGCGATATTGTTCTGTTCATTCATAGTTCAGTCCTTTGCGCCCGCGCGCATGCTCCTGGGCACCTCGTAGACGGTCACCAGGGTTTCGTGGGCGAAAAACCAGATGTGTTCGGCGTGGATGCGGACATTGTTGGCCCTGCGGTGCTGGAGCCAGCACTTGTCCAAGAAGCGCTTGAGCTTCCCGGCCGCGTCGCCGTGCCGCTTGCCTTGATCGAAGGCGCGCTGCGCGGCAGCAGCGCGGGCCGACTTCGGCAGGCCGAGACGCTCTTTCAGGCGGGCGTCGGCATGATCGGTGATTGTGACTGCCATGTTCACCCCTCCGCGGCCTGGCGGACCTGCTGGCCGCCGTCCGGCGCCGGCAGGAGGTTGGCCGCCGCTGCATGCTCCAGCACGGTATGGCCCGTCGGCAGCATGATCTGTCCGAGAAACGCGCCTTCGAACGAGAGGATGCCAGTCTCGATGGCCATGATCTGGCCTTTGATCCAGTCGCGCAGGATCGAATACACGGCGACGCTCGCCACGTCCATGGCTTTTTTCTCGTACTGGGCCCGCGTGCCGGTGCGGCGATGGCTCCACGGGTTCTCCTTGAGCCAGGCCGCGGCGTAGCCCTTCGTCGATGCCTTCACGGAAACCTGGCGGCCCCGGTATTCGAACTGCACCAGCAGCTCGCCGGCGCCGTCGTCCACCATGCTGCCGAACTTGCTGCAGCCGAAGGCGCGCAGCAGCTTCTGGATCTCGCCCAGTGCCTTCTCGCCGCTGGTTGCGGTACTGTAGGGCAGGGCCATCAGGCATCCCTCTTACGATGTGCTGCAATGGCGTCGAGGGCAGAGCCGGCCGTCTCGCGCCAGTCAGAGCCATGTTGCAGATAATGGCCCAGCAGGAAGTGAATCACCGCCGCCTGCTCGTGTTCGGACTTGCGCTTGATCTCTCGGCCATCCGCCCGCAGCAATTCCGCCAAGTCCGCGCACCAGAAGTTAGGCCGCCCGAGGATGTCGGCAAGATCGTCGTTGAGCGGCGGCAGCACGGGCCGCACGTCGCCAGCAGAGGTGGGAATCGGATGCGCGCCGCTGTAGATGCAGTGCGATCCCTGCCACACGCCAACGCTGACGCCGCGCGGATCATGGTCCACGGTAACGGTGATCGGGGCATCCTGTTCGGTGCTGACTGCAGGCGAGGTCGGTGAAGGCTCCGCGGCCGCCAGCAGGTCGGCGAGGCGCTCCAGGCCAGCCATGGCGGTGTAGCCTTGGGGAAGAAAGCCGAGGGCGGCGCGAACCTCGGCCAGCTCGTGCTGTGCAGCGGCCACCGGGGCCAGGCGCCAGGTGTTTTCGATCTTGCTCATGCCTGCGCCTCCATGGCGATCTTGATGCGGGTTTGGTGGAACAGGTCGCCCTGGTCGTCGCGCTGGCCCAAGGCGATCACACGGCGCAGTATCGGCAGTGCGTGCCGCAGGCCTTCGATAGTGCGTTCCTGGATCGGCACCAGGTAGTGCAGCGCGATGTACAGATCACGCAGGGGCTGCAGCGGCAGTTCCTTGGCGTGGCGGATGCTCCACATCTCGAAGTGCCAGATCAGCCCTTCGATCGCGGGCGCGGCCTCGTACTTGTGGCCGTCGCAGGCCACGAAGGTCGGGTAGCCCTTGGCGTTGACCGACACCTTGCCGGTCCGGTCCAGCTCGTCGAACAGCTGTTCCAGGGGGCGCATCACGATTTCTGAGCCCATAATCAACGGGGCGGCCACGGGACGCGCCATGCGCCCCGCCCGAGGCCGTCGTCCCTCGGCGCGCCGGGCCTGGCGCCGGTCGTGGCGGTTCATGTAGGGATGCATGATTACGCGGCCTCCCTCTGCAGGTCCTGGATGCCGAAATAGACGTCCATGCAGCCGCGCACGTCCGCCAAGGCGCTATGCGCGTTCTCCAGCGGCTTGCCGGTGAAGAACAGCACCGCCTCGCTCAGGTTGGCCGTCTTGTAGTGGTGGCGGTTGGCGGCCACCATCTTGGCGGTGGGCGGCAGTTTCAGGATGGGCGTGGCCAGGCGTGCGGTGCATTCGGCCGTGCCGGCCTTCCAGCGTTCCAGGTCGTGTTCCAGTTCGCCGGCGCGGTGCTGGGCGATGCGGACGATGCGGGCATCGAAGGACTCGTTGTGCGCGATGCGCTTGCGTCCGGCCCACATCTCCAGGAACAGCGACAGGGCCAGCGTCTCGGGCACGCCCACTGCCATGGCGTACTCGGTGGTGATGCCGTGCACCTCGGTGACCTCATCGGGGATGATCCAGCCGTCCGGCCGGACGATCAGGTCCAGGCTGGCGACCGTCTCGCGCGAGTCCAGGTCGACCAGCGCCGCGGCCAGCTGCACAATATGGGGCTGGCCCGGGTGTTCAGACGGTTCCTTGAACAGCGGCAGGCCGGTGGTTTCGGTGTCGTAGAAAAGTGCCAGGTTTTGCATGTCGTGGTCCTTGTGTCAGGCGGC
>NZ_QHHO01000046.1:314560-357025 GCF_003184165.1 Achromobacter sp. RW408 | reverse complement strand
CCCCCTTCCGCCGCGCCGTCGCCTGACGACGCCGCGCCGACGCCGCACACCCAGGGCCAGTCCGCCGCGAGCGCGGCGCCCGCCGCAGCCGCCATCCCGGCCCGCGAAGGCGCCGCTCCGCACGCGGACAGCCCCGCCATGCCCAAGCCCACGTTGCGCATCACCGAGATTCCCGCCGAGAATCCGCATGCCTGGGTCGACAACCTGAAAGCCGAACTGGCGCGCTGCGCCACGCTGGGTTTTTTCGAACGCCCCGATTGCGCCTGGGCGGCGCGCAAGCAGTATTGCGGCCCGAACCAGGGCTGGGGCGCCGTCAAGGAATGTCCGGCCCAACCCTGACCCTGCGCAATCTTCGTCCGAGAATTTCAGCGCGAGACGTTGAAGTACGCAATAATCACGCATAATCCATCTGTCCCGGACGCCGTCCGGCAAGCCTCACAGGACTCCCCACCATGGATCTTTCCGTCAGCAACACCGTGAACACCGGCCTGGCCATGCGTGATGCGCAGCTGATGCAGGAAGTCCAGGCCCGCGTCACCAAGAAAGCCATCAACGCCCAGGCCGACACGGTCGCCACGCTGATGCAGTCCCTGCCGGTCGTCGCCATCGACGGCAAGATCGGCACCCGCATCAATACCCAGGCATAAATCGCCCAGGCGCGCGGCAACGATTGCCGCGCTCCCTTCGCTTTGGCGCGCCCTCTTCGTGCGCAGCCCTTCGCGCCGCCTTTTCGCGCCGCCCTCTCGCGCCCCCTTTCGCCTCCCTGTCAGCCCCGGCTCACGCCGTCAGGCCTCCAGGTGCCTGCGCATCAATTCCTCGAACCACTCCAGGAACACCGCCAACCGGCGCGAACGCTGCCGCCGGTGCGGATACAGCAATGCCACCGGCATGGGCGCGGCGCGATGCGCCGGCATGACTTCCACCAGTTCGCCCGCTTCCAGCAGGTCCTGCACGTCGAAGCGCGGAATCTGGATCAGCCCCAGGCCCGCCAGGCAGCAGGCGATATAGCTTTCGGCGTTGTTCACCACCACCCGGCTGGGCACCGCGATGAGCTGGCGGCCGCCGTCGTCGGCCACCACCTCCCAGGGTAGTTCGCGCCCCGTGGTGGGCGAGGCGTAGCCCACCATCCAATGCCCCGCCGGCAATTCGTCCGGCGCATGGGGCACGCCCTGGTCGCGCAGATAGGCGGGACTGGCGCAATTGACCAGGCCGATATTGCCCAGCGGCCGCGACACCAGGCTGCTGTCGTGCAGCGCGCCGACGCGCACCGCGCAGTCGACGCCTTCCTGGATCAGGTCGATGGCGCGGTCGCTGGACCCCAGCGCCAGTTGCAACCGGGGGTGGCGCCGCAGCAGGCCCGGCAGCGCCGGCGCCACCAGGCGGCGCGCGATGCGGCTGGGCACATCGACGTTGAGCCGGCCGGACACCTGGCGCTGGCTTTGCTGGAACAGGTGGTCGATGTCCTCGACTTCGGACAGCAGCGGCCGCAAGCGCTCCAGCAACTGGGCGCCATCGGCGGTCAGGCGCACCTGGCGCGTGGTCCGGTGCAGCAGTCGCGCGCCCAGTTGCGCTTCCAGCTGCTGGACGGCGGCCGAGACGGAAGCGCGCGGCAACTCCAGCGCGTTGGCGGCCTTGATGAAACTGCCCATCTCCGCCACTTGCGCGAAGACGCGATACTGTTCGAACCTGTCCATGCTCCCCCGGTTTGCGGCAGTGCCGGCGGCACCCCGCCGCCCGTGACAGCATAGCCGCTCCGGCAGCCGTCGCGGGCATCCGACGGCGGCTTCGCCCGCACGCGTCGCCAGGCACGCCCCAAACCGGCGCGCGAGCGGCGGCCCGGGGCTCGATGGTTACTTGGTGGTGTAGCCGCCGTTGATCAGGATGGTCTGGCCTGTGATCCACCAACCGTCGCTGACCAGGTGGCGGATGAACGGCACCACGTCCTCGATGTCGGTCAGGCCGGTCTTGGAGAACGGGGACAGCGCGGCGGCGGTCTTGTGGTACGCCACCGCGTCGGCGCCTTCGGCCGGATAGAAGAACGGCGTATCCATCGGGCCCGGCCCGACCGCCGTGACCGAGATGCCGCGCGCGCCGAACTCCTTGGAGGCCGCGCGGGTGTAGTGCTCGACCGGCGCCTTGGTGCCGGCATAGGCGGCGTAGAACGGCGTGAACGCGCCCAGCAGCGAGGTCACCAGGGTGCAGACCTTGCCGTTGTCGTTGACGTGGCGGCCAGCCTCTTTCAGGAAGAAGAAGGCCGTCTTGGCGTTGACCGCGCTCATCTCGTCGTACTCGGCCTCGCTGATCTCGGTCAGCGGCTTCTTCAAGACCTTGCCGACGGTATTGATGGCGATGTCGGGCCGGCCCACCGCCGCCACCGCGTCGGCGAACAGCTTCTCGACCGCGCCGGCGGTGGTCAGGTCGGCCTGCAGCGCCACCGCCTTGGCGCCGGCGGCCTGGATCGCGGCCACGGTGGCGTCGGCGTCTGCCTTGGACGCCGCGCTGTTGTAGTGGATGGCGACGGCCTTGGCGCCGTGCTGCGCCAGGTCACGGGCGATCAGGCCGCCCAGGTTCTTGGCGCCCCCGGCGATCAGTACGACTTTGCCCTTGATGGAATGGTCTGCCATGGAAAATCTCCCGCATGTGTCGATGGAGATTCGATTCTAGGCAGCCGCGCGGGCCGGATCAGCCGGGTGCGACCGGATAGATTATCCAGAAAACCGTACCAATCATGGCCCGGCCGGCGGGTGGTTCGCGGCTCGCGCCTCGCCCTGCGCGCAGTGATCGCGGGCGTCACGGCAAGGGGACCCCAATGAAAACAGCCCGAAGGCCGTTGGGCGCTTCGGGCTGCGGTGCCGGCGTCCGGATCCGAAGATCCGGCAAGCCACGGCGATCTACTTCTTCTTCATCGGCGGCAGGTCGGTGCACACGCCTTCGGCCACTTCGGCCGCCATGCCCACCGATTCACCCAGCGTCGGGTGCGGGTGGATGGTCTTGGCGATGTCGATGACGTCCGCGCCCATTTCCACGGCCAGCGCCACTTCGCTGATCAGGTCGCCGGCATGGGTGCCGACGATGCCGCCGCCCAGGATGCGGTGCGTCTCGGCGTCGAACAGCAGCTTGGTGAAGCCTTCGTCGCGGCCGTTGGCGATGGCGCGGCCGGAGGCGGCCCACGGGAACACGCCCTTCTCGACCTTGATGCCCTGCTTCCTGGCTTCGTCTTCGGTCAGGCCGACCCAAGCCACTTCCGGATCGGTGTAGGCCACCGACGGAATCACGCGGGCGTCGAAGAACGACTTCTGGCCGGCGGCGGCTTCGGCCGCCACGTGGCCTTCATGCACCGCCTTGTGCGCCAGCATCGGCTGGCCGACGATGTCGCCGATGGCGAAGATGTGCGGCACGTTGGTGCGCATCTGGCGATCGACCTCGATGAAACCGCGGTCGGTCACGGCCACGCCCGCCTTGTCGGCGCCGATCTTCTTGCCGTTGGGGCTGCGGCCCACGGCCTGGAGCACCAGGTCGTAGCGCTGCGGTTCCTTCGGCGCGCCCTCGCCCTCGAAGGTGACGTAGATGCCGTCTTTCCTGGCTTCCGCGCCGACCGTCTTGGTCTTGAGCATGATGTTGTCGAAGCGGCCGGCGTTCTTCTTCTGCCAGACCTTGACCAGGTCGCGGTCGGCGCCCTGCATCAGGCCGTCCAGCATTTCCACCACGTCCAGGCGCGCGCCCAGCGTGGAATACACCGTGCCCATTTCCAGGCCGATGATGCCGCCGCCGATGATCAGCATCTTCTTGGGGATTTCACGCAGCAGCAAGGCGCCGGTGGAATCGACGATGCGCTCGTCCTGCGGCAGGAACGGCAGCTTCACCGACTGGCTGCCGGCGGCGATGATGGCCTGCTTGAAGCGGATGGTCTGCGACTTGCCGTCGGCGCCCTTGACCGCCAGGTGGTTGGCATCGGCGAATTCGCCCACGCCGGTCACCACGGTGACCTTGCGCGCCTTGGCCATGCCGGCCAGGCCGCCGGTCAGCTTGGCGACCACGCTGTCCTTGTAGCCGCGCAGCTTGTCCAGGTCGATCTTGGGCTCGCCGAAGCTGATGCCGTGGGCGGCCAGCTCGCGCGCCTCGTCGATGATGGCGGCGTTGTGCAGCAGCGCCTTGGACGGGATGCAGCCCACGTTCAGGCAGACGCCGCCCAGCGTGGCGTAGCGTTCGACCAGCACCACGGACAGGCCGAGGTCGGCGGCGCGGAAGGCGGCCGAATAGCCGCCGGGGCCCGCGCCCAGCACCAGCATGTCGTATTCGGCGTCGGCCGAGCCCTTGAAGGTCGCGGCGGCGGGGGCCGCTGCGGCCGGCTTGGCCTCGGCCTTGGGGGCTTCGGCCTTCGGCGCGTCAGCCTTGGGCGCTTGCTTGGCGGCCGGTGCGGCGTCGGACGCCTCGACTTCCAGGACCACCGAGCCTTCGGCGACCTTGTCGCCGACCTTGACGTTGATGGACTTGACCACGCCGCCCGTGGAGGCGGGAATTTCCATCGAGGCCTTGTCGGACTCGACCGTGATCAGGCTCTGCTCGGCCTTGATCGTATCGCCCACGGCGACCAGCACCTCGATGACCTCGACTTCCTTGAAGTCACCGATGTCCGGCACTTTGATTTGAACGGTATTGCTCATGGGGCTCCCCGTTTACAGCGCGATGCGGCGGAAGTCGGCCAGCAAGGCGCCGAGATAGGCGTTGAAGCGGGCAGCGGCGGCGCCGTCGATGACGCGGTGGTCATAGGACAGCGACAGCGGCACGATCAGGCGCGGCACGAACTGCTTGCCGTCCCAGACGGGCTTGTGCGACGAACGCGACACGCCCAGGATGGCCACTTCGGGCGCATTGATGATGGGCGTGAACGACGTGCCGCCGATACCGCCCAGCGACGAGATCGAGAAGCAGCCGCCCTGCATTTCGGCGGGCGAGATCTTGCCTTCGCGCGCCTTCTTGGACAGGTCGGTCATTTCCTGGGCGATCTGCAGGATGCCCTTCTTGTCGGCATCGCGGATCACCGGCACCACCAGCCCGTTGGGCGTATCGGCGGCAAAGCCGATGTGGTAGTACTGCTTGAGCACCAGGTTGTCGCCGTCCAGCGAGGCGTTGAACTCGGGGAACTTCTTCAGGGCCGCGACCACGGCCTTGATCAGGAAGGCCAGCATCGTGACCTTGATGCCCGACTTCTCGTTTTCCTTGTTCAGCGTGACGCGCAGCGCTTCCAGGTCGGTGATGTCCGCTTCGTCGTTGTTGGTGACGTGCGGGATCATGACCCAGTTGCGGTGCAGGTTCGCGCCGGAGATCTTCTTGATGCGCGACAGCGGCTTGGCTTCGATCGGGCCGAACTTGGTGAAGTCGACCTTGGGCCACGGCAGCAGGCCCAGCGCGGCGCCATCGGCCGAACCGCCGGCGGCGGCCGGGGCGGCGCCCGAGGCCAGCGCGGTCTTGACGAAACCGCGCACGTCGTCGGCGGTGATGCGGTCCTTGGGACCGGTGCCCTTGACCTTGCTCAGGTTCACGCCCAGTTCGCGGGCGAACTTGCGCACCGACGGCGAGGCGTGCGGCAGCTGGCCGGGCTTGAGGTTGGCGTCTTCCAGCGCGGCGGCCGGGGCCGGGCGCGAGCCGACGGCGGGCGTGGCCGGGGCCGCGGGCGCTTCCGCCTTGGCGGCCGGGGCTTCCGACCTGGCCGGCGCGGCTTCGGCGTTGGCGGCCGGCGCGGCCGCGGCGGCGGGCGCGCTGCCTTCAACCACGACCACGACCGAGCCCTTGGCGACCTTGTCGCCGACCTTGACCTTCACTTCCTTGACCACCCCGCCCTGCGAGGCCGGGATCTCCATCGAGGCCTTGTCGGACTCGACGGTGATCAGGCTCTGCTCGGCCTTGATCGTGTCGCCCACGGCGACCATGACTTCGATGACTTCCACTTCCTTGAAGTCGCCGATGTCCGGCACTTCGATCTCGACCGGACCGCTGCTGGCGGCCGGCGCGGCGGCCTCGGCCTTGGCGGCGGGCGCGGCGGCGGCAGCCTGCCTGGGCGCCTCGGCCTTGGGTTCTTCCTTGGCGGCCGGGGCGGCGGCGTCGGCCGCTTCCACCTCGAGCACCACGGCGCCTTCGGCGACCTTGTCGCCGACCTTGACCGCGATCGACTTCACCACCCCGCCCTGCGAGGCGGGGATTTCCATCGAGGCCTTGTCGGATTCGACGGTAATCAGGCTCTGCTCGGCCTTGATCGTGTCGCCCACCGCCACCAGCACTTCAATGACTTCCACTTCCTTGAAGTCGCCGATGTCGGGAACCTTGATTTGCACGACGTTGCTCATGTCTCTTTACCCTCAGGCGTATTGCGGGTTGGCTTTGTTCGGGTTGATGCCGTACTTCTTGATGGCTTCGGCCACCTTGGCAACCGGCACCTTGCCTTCGTCGGCCAGCGCGCGCAGCGCGGCGACCACGACGAAGTGGCGGTCCACTTCGAAGTGCTCGCGCAGCTTGGCGCGGAAATCCGAACGGCCGAAACCGTCGGTGCCCAGCACCTTGTATTCGCGGCCCTTGGGCACGAACGGACGGATCTGGTCCGCAAACAGCTTCATGTAGTCGGTCGACGCGATGATCGGGCCTTCCGTCTTGGCCAGCTGCTCCGTGACGTAGGCCACCTGCGGCTTCTTCTCGTCGGGGTGCAGCATGTTGTGGCGCTCGGCGTCCAGGCCGTTGCGGCGCAGTTCGGTGAAGCTGGTGACGCTCCACAGGTCCGAGGCCACGCCCCAGTCGGCTTCCAGCAGTTCCTGGGCCGCCATGACTTCGCGCAGGATCGTGCCCGAGCCCATCAGCTGCACGCGGTTCTTGCCCTTGCCGTGCGACTTGAGCTTGTACATGCCCTTGATGATGCCTTCCTCGTCGCCGGCGGTCAGGCCAGGCTGCGGGTAGTTTTCGTTCATCACCGTCAGGTAGTAGTAGACGTTTTCCTGGTCTTCCACCATGCGCTTGAGGCCATGCTGGATGATCACGGCCAGTTCGTGGCCGAAGGTCGGGTCGTACGAGACGCAGTTGGGGATGGTCGAAGCCAGGATGTGGCTGTGGCCGTCTTCGTGCTGCAGGCCTTCGCCGTTGAGCGTGGTGCGCCCGGCGGTGCCGCCCAAGAGGAAGCCGCGCGCCTGCATGTCGCCGGCCGCCCAGGCCAGGTCGCCGATGCGCTGGAACCCGAACATCGAGTAGTAGATGAAGAACGGGATCATGATGCGGTTGTTCGAGGAGTACGACGTGGCCGCCGCGATCCACGAGCTCATCGCGCCCGCTTCGTTGATGCCTTCCTGCAGGAGCTGGCCGTCGGCCGCTTCCTTGTAGTACATGACCTGGTCCTTGTCGACCGGGGTGTACTTCTGGCCTTCCGGCGCGTAGATGCCGATCTGGCGGAACAGGCCTTCCATGCCGAAGGTGCGCGATTCGTCCGCCAGGATCGGCACGACGCGCGGACCCAGCTGCTTGTCGCGCAGCACCTGGTTCAGGATGCGCACGAAGGCCTGGGTGGTGGAGATCTCACGGCCTTCGGCGGTGGGTTCCAACACGGCCTTGAAGGCGTCCAGCGCCGGCGCCTTGAGCTGTTCGTCGGCCTTGGCGCGGCGGCGCGGCAGGTAGCCGCCCAGCGCGGCGCGGCGCTCGTGCAGGTACTTCATTTCGGGCGAGTCGTCGGCCGGCTTGAAGTACGGCAGGTCGGCCAGCTTGTCGTCCGGGATGGGGATGCCGAAGCGGTCGCGGAATTCGCGGATCGAGTCCAGTTCCAGCTTCTTCTGCTGGTGGGTCGGGTTCTTGGCCTGGCCCACGTGGCCCATGCCGTAGCCCTTGATGGTCTTGG
Organism: Achromobacter sp. RW408; assembly: GCF_003184165.1. Lineage (NCBI taxonomy): Bacteria > Pseudomonadati > Pseudomonadota > Betaproteobacteria > Burkholderiales > Alcaligenaceae > Achromobacter > Achromobacter sp. RW408. The sequence goes on along the minus strand of NZ_QHHO01000046.1, from coordinate 349,155 downwards.
CCAGGATCACGGTCGGCTGGCCTTCATGCTTGGAGGCGGCGTCGAACGCGGCGTAGACCTTGTGCGGATCGTGGCCGCCACGGTTCAGGCGCCAGATGTCTTCGTCGCTCATGCGCGACACGGCTTCCAGCAGCTTGGGGTGCTTGCCGAAGAAATGCTCGCGCACGAACTTGCCGTCGTTGGCCTTGTACGCCTGGTACTCGCCGTCGACGGTTTCTTCCATGATCTTGCGCAGGATGCCTTCCTTGTCGTGCGCCAGCAGCGGATCCCAGTAGCCGCCCCAGATCAGCTTGATCACGTTCCAGCCCGAACCGCGGAAGTCGCCTTCCAGTTCCTGGATGATCTTGCCGTTGCCGCGCACCGGGCCGTCCAGGCGCTGCAGGTTGCAGTTGATGACGAAGATCAGGTTGTCGAGCTTTTCACGGGCCGCCAGGGCGATGGCGCCGAGCGACTCGGGTTCGTCCATTTCGCCGTCGCCGCAGAACACCCAGACCTTGCGCTTGCTGGTGTCGGCGATGCCGCGGGCGTGCAGGTACTTGAGGAAACGGGCCTGGTAGATGGCCATCAGCGGGCCCAGGCCCATCGACACCGTGGGGAACTGCCAGAAGTCCGGCATCAGCTTCGGATGCGGGTACGAGGACAGGCCCTTGCCGTCCACTTCCTGGCGGAAGTGGTTCAGCTGGTCTTCGGTCAGGCGGCCTTCGAGGTAGGCGCGGCCGTACATGCCGGGCGAGGTGTGGCCCTGGAAGTAGACCAGGTCGCCGCCGTGGTTTTCGTCTTCGGCGTGCCAGAAGTGGTTCTGGCCGCAGCCGATCATGGTGGCCAGCGAGGCGAACGAGGCGATGTGGCCGCCCAGGTCGCCGCCGTCCGGCGGATTGTGCTTGTTGGCCTTGACCACCATGGCCATGGCGTTCCAGCGCACGTACGAGCGGATGCGCGATTCCAGTTCCAGGTTGCCCGGGTGCGCCGGCTCCAGGCCGGGCGGAATCGTGTTGACGTAAGCGGTATTCGGCGAGAACGGGATGTGGGCGCCGGAACGACGGGCTTCGTCGATCAGGCGTTCCAGCAGGTAGTGCGCGCGCTGCGGTCCTTCGCGATCAAGGACTGCCGCCAGGGCTTCGAGCCACTCCTGGGTTTCTAGGGTGTCTTCGTCGTTGGCAGCCTGCACGGCGCCAGCCTGGGCGAAAGAGGACATCGTGTGTCTCCTGTTGGGGTTCGTTCGTGACCGCACCCGCTTATTTATCTACTCGCGGACATGCCATGGTAGTCGGGATCATCCGGGCTACCATGCCATGCATGGGTCGGGGTGTTGTGCTAGAGACCAGCTACTCGGGAGCGGTTTCCCTATCAGCCGGCATTCTAAGAAAGAAGATTAACCGGTCGCAAGGAAAATTTCATGTTGCGGTACGGCATTTCATAATGCGAAAACATGAACAGAAGCTTAAAGCGATATTCCCCACTTTTTTAGCCGATCATCCGCCTGTCCGGCTTGATTCCCGGCAATTCCGTTCCGACACGCATTAAAATGCCCCCCACGCCGCGCCTTCGGCTTGCAGCCCCGCGGGGCCGTTTTCATCTTGAGGCGGCCCGGCGATGAAAAATGCCCGGCCTATCCGGCCCGAACTCCATGTCCAGCGCGCCCAAGTCCAATATACCCACGCCGTTCCACGACCACGCCCGCACGCGCCGACGCGGGGTGTACTGGGTCACGCCCGCGATGGTGCTGATCCTCTATATCTGTGTGATGGGGGTGTTCTTCTGGTTGCAGCGCATCCATGACGACAGCGTCATGTTCGTGACCATCGACCAGGAAATGCGGCAGCAGCGCCTGATCTGGGTGGTGCTGGCGCTGTCTTGCGTGATCGTCATCAGCCTGCTGATGCTGTGGCGCTATACACGCTTCCGTTCCGCCGCCGAGGCCGCCCTGATCGCCGAGACCGGCTTTCGCCGCGCCATGGAGAACTCCATGTCGACCGGCATGCGCGTGCTGGACATGGAAGGCCGCATCGCCTACGTCAATCCGGCCTTCTGCCGCATGATCGGCTGGAACGAGGCCGACCTGATCGGCCGCAGCCCGCCCTTCCCCTACTGGGTGCCGGGCCGCCATGAACAGCACCAGCACACCCTGGACGTGCTGATGTCCGGCAAGACGCCCAGCAGCGGCCTGGAAGTCGAGGCCCAGCGCCGCGACGGCTCGCGCTTCACGGCGCGCATGTACGTATCGCCGCTGCTGGACCCCAACGGCAACCAGATCGGCTGGATGACGTCGATGACCGACATCACCGAGCCCAAGCGCATCCGCGAGGCCCTGACCGCCGCGCACGAGCGCTTCATGACGGTGCTGGAAGGCCTGGACGACGCCATCTCGGTCACCGCCGACACCCACGACGGCCTGGAGCTGCTGTTCGCCAACCGCACCTACCGCCGCGTGTTCGGCGCCCAGACCGGCGGCCATGACGAGCTGCTGGCCGGCCGCCGCGGCCGCTTCACGGATGAATCCGTGGAAGTCTTCGCGCCCTCGGTGCAGCGCTGGTTCGAAGTGCACCACCGCATGCTGGCCTGGACCGACGGCCGCCGCGTGCGCATGCAGGTGGCGCGCGACATCACCGAGCGCCGCACCCACGAAGAAGCCTCGCGCGTGCAGCAGGAAAAGATCCAGCTCACCAGCCGCCTGACCACCATGGGCGAGATGGCCTCGTCGCTGGCGCACGAACTGAACCAGCCGCTGACCGCCATCGCCAACTACAGCATGGGCGCGGTGGCCCTGGTCAAGGCCGGCCACACCAGCCCCAACATGCTGCTGCCGGCGCTGGAGAAGGCCGCCTCGCAGGCCGAGCGCGCCGGCAAGATCATCAGCCGCATCCGCGAATTCGTGAAGCGCAGCGAGCCGCGCCGCCAGCGCGTGGCGATCGGCCGCATCGTCGACAACGCCATCGGTTTCGCCGAGATCGACGCCCGCAAGCGCCGCATCCGCATCGACAGCTTCGTGCCGTCGAATGCGCCGGACGTGCTGGCCGACCCGATCCTGATCGAACAGGTGCTGCTGAACCTGCTCAAGAACGGCCTGGAAGCCATGGAAAAGAGCGAGTCCGACGAGCTCAAGGTGGCCGTGATCCTGCACGAGCAGCACATCGAGGTGGCGGTGGTCGACCGTGGCCACGGCCTGGCCGAGCCGGAACGCCTGTTCGAACCCTTCTTCAGCACCAAGACCCAGGGCCTGGGCATGGGGCTGAATATCTGCCGTACCATTATCGAATCGCACCACGGCCGCCTGTGGGCGGACCCGAACCCCGCCGGCGGTACTATTTTCCGCTTTACCCTGCCCTGCGCTGCGTCCCAGACGCAGGCCCAGAATGACCAGTCAGAGGAGTTGCACGCATGAACACGCCCCACCTGTCGAGCACGGTATTCATTGTTGATGACGACGAAGCGGTCCGCGATTCGCTGCGCTGGCTGCTTGAAGCCAACGGCTACCGCGTCCGCGCCTACGCCAGCGGCGAGTCGTTCCTGGAAGACTACGACGCCAGCCAGATCGGCGTGCTGATCGCCGACGTGCGCATGCCCGGCATGAGCGGCCTGGAGCTGCAGGAACAGCTGATCGCCCGCAACGCCCCCCTGCCCATCGTCTTCATCACCGGCCACGGCGACGTGCCGATGGCCGTGTCGACCATGAAGAAGGGCGCCGTCGACTTCCTCGAGAAGCCGTTCAACGAATCCGATCTGCGCGAAATCGTGGCGCGCATGCTGGAGCAGGCCACGCAGCGCGTGAGCAAGCACCAGGCCCAGAAAGACCACGAAGCCATGCTGGCGCGCCTGACCGCGCGCGAGCAGCAGGTGCTGGAGCGCATCGTCGCCGGCCGCTTGAACAAGCAGATCGCCGACGACCTGGGCATCAGCATCAAGACCGTCGAGGCGCACCGCGCCAATATCATGGAAAAACTTGAAGTGACCACCGTTGCCGATCTGATGAAAGTGGCCCTGGCCAAACCCGAGGCACACGCATGAGCCGCCGGGCCGTTCCCAAGGCGAATACCGTAGCGCACCGCGCGGAGGTTGCCTGATGTCCGCCAGGATCATTGACGGCGCCGCCCTGTCGCAGCGCATTCGCGAAGAAGTCGCCCAACGCGTCGCCGCGCTGGCCGCCAAGGGCACCCGCCCCGGCCTGGCCGTGGTGCTGGTGGGCGAAGACCCCGCCTCCCAGGTGTACGTGCGCAACAAGGTCGCGGCGTGCGAAAAGGCCGGCCTGCATTCCGTCAAGGAGCAGTACCCCGCCGACATGACCGAGGCCGAACTGCTGGCCCGCATCGACAAGCTGAACCGCGATCCGTCCATCCACGGCATCCTGGTGCAGCTGCCGCTGCCCAAGCACATGGACGCGCACAAGGTCATCGAGGCCATCGCCGCCGAGAAGGACGTGGACGGCTTCCACGTCAGCAACGCCGGCCTGCTGATGACCGGCCAGCCGCTGTTCCGCCCCTGCACGCCCTATGGCGTCATGAAGATGCTGGAATCGGAAGGCGTGGCCCTGCGCGGCGCCGAGGCCGTGATCGTCGGCGCCAGCAACATCGTCGGCAAGCCCATGGCCATGCTGCTGCTGGCCGCCGGCGCCACCATCACCATCTGCAACTCCAAGACGCGCGACCTGGCGGCCCAGACCCGCCGCGCCGACGTGCTGGTGGTGGCCACCGGCAAGCCCGGCATGATCGACGGCTCGATGATCAAGCCCGGCGCGGTCGTCATCGACGTGGGCATCAACCGCGGCGCCGACGGCAAGCTGTGCGGCGACGTCGACTTCGCCTCCGCCAGCCAGGTGGCCGGCGCCATCACGCCCGTGCCGGGCGGTGTCGGCCCCATGACCATCGCCATGCTGCTGGTCAACACCGTCGAAGCGGCGGAACGGGCCGCGGCCTGAAGACCGGTCCCGCGCCCCGCTGTGGCACCCTTGTGGGTTTGCCCCGCGCCCTTCCGGGGGACGGGGGCAAACCCACAGTCGTCTCTGGGCGTGGTGCGCGAGACCGGGCGCGCCCAGGGCCTGCCCTTGCTTTTCGGCCTGCCGCCCCAACCTGATCCTTATGCCTGCCGGCGCGCTCGCGTGCTGCCCGCCCTCCTCTCACGCTATTGGTAACACCATGACCCAGAATCCCCTGCTCGCCCCCGTCTCAGAACTGGTCGACTACCAGGCGGTCAAGCCCGCCCACGTGGTGCCCGCCATCGAGGAACTGCTGGGCATCGCCCGCCAGGCCGTGGACCGCGCCGCCGATCCGGCGCTGGCGCCCACCTGGGAAGCCGTGGTCGAGCCGCTGGATACCGCGTCCGAGCGGCTGTGGCGCGCCTGGTCGGTGGCCGGTCACCTGAACGCCGTGGTCAACACGCCCGAACTGCGCGAGGCCTACAACGCCGCGCTGCCGCTGGTGACCGAATTCTCGACCTGGGTCGGCCTGCACGAAGGCCTGTACCAGCAGTACCAGCGCCTGGCCGCCGCGCCCGATTTCGCGTCGTGGTCGCCGGTGCGCCGCCGCATCGTCGAGATGGCCCTGCGCGACTTCCGCCTGAGCGGCGTCGAACTGCGCGGCGCCGACCGCGAGCGCTACGCCGCCATTTCCGACCGCGAGGCGCAGGCCTCGCAGAAATTCTCCGAGAACGTGCTGGACGCCATCGACGCCTGGTCGCTGCTGATCGAGGACGAGGCCCGCCTGGCCGGCATTCCCGCCGACGTGCGGGCCGCCGCCCGCGCCGCCGCCGAGGAAGACGACCAGCCGGGCTGGAAGCTGACGCTGAAGATGCCCTGCTACCTGCCCGTCATGCAGTACGCGCAGGACCGCTCGCTGCGCGAGGCGCTGTACCGCGGCTACGGCACGGTGGCGTCGGAACAGGGCGACGCCCGGTTCGACAACTCGCCCCTGATCGAGGAACTGCTGTCGCTGCGCGCCGAGGAATCCGCCCTGCTGGGCCTGGGCACCTTCGCCGCGCTGCGGCTGCAGACGCGCATGGCGCGCGACGCCAAGGAAGTCACCACCTTCCTGCGCGACCTGGCCGCGCGCGCCAAACCGTATGCCCAGCGCGACCTGGCCGAGCTGAAGGCCTACGCCGCCGCCGAACTCGGCCTGGCCGAGCTGCAACCCTGGGACGTGGCCTATGCCTCCGAGCGCCTGCGCGAATCGCGCTACGCCTATTCCGAAGACGAGGTGAAGCAATACTTCACCGAACCGCGCGTGCTGTCCGGCCTGTTCGAGGTCATCGAGACGCTGTTCGACGTGCGCCTGGCGGAAACGCCGGTGTCGTCGTGGCATGCCGACGTGCGCGGCGTGCGCGTCGAAAGCCCCAAGGGCGACCTGATCGGCTACCTCTACCTGGACCTGTACGCCCGCGCCGGCAAGCAGAGCGGCGCCTGGGTCGACAGCGAGCGCACCCGCCGCGTGGTCGCCGGCCGCGTGCAGACGCCGATCGCCTACCTGACCTGCAATTTCTCGCGCCCCAACGGCGACCGCGCCGCCGTGCTGACGCACGATGACGTCATCACCCTGTTCCACGAAACCGGCCACGCCCTGCACGCGCTGCTGTCGGAAGTGGACGAGCCCGGCGCCGCCGCCTTCGCCAGCGTCGAATGGGACGCCATCGAACTGCCCTCGCAATTCATGGAGAACTTCTGCTGGGAATGGGCGGTGGTGCAGAAGCTGTCGGCCCACGTCGACAGCGGCGAACCGCTGCCGCGCGCGCTCTACGACCGCCTGGTCGCGGCCCGCAACTACCAGAGCGGCATGCAGACCGTGCGCCAGATCGAGTTCGCGCTGTTCGACATGCTGATGCACGACCGCGCCAAGGGCGCCAGCATCAGCGAAGTGCTGGCCCTGCTGCAGGAAGTGCGCGCCGAGGTCGCGGTGCTGTTCCCGCCCGCCTGGCACCGCCTGCCGCATGCCTTCTCGCACCTGTTCGCGGGCGGCTACGGCGCCGGCTACTACAGCTACAAGTGGGCCGAGGTGCTGTCCGCCGACGCCTACGAGGCATTTGAAGAAGCCGCGGCAAGGCAGGCCGGCAACGCCCTGGGCACGCTCGATCCGGCCACCGGCGCGCGTTTCCGCCGCGAAGTGCTGGCCGTCGGCGGCTCGCGCCCCGCCGCCGAATCGTTCGCCGCCTTCCGTGGCCGTGCCCCGCGCATCGACGCGCTGCTGCGCCACAGTGGCATGAGCGCGGGCTGATCGATTCGCGCATGATCCAGGGCCCGCTTGCGAGCGGGCCATTTTTTTGGCTGGCCGCGCTAGCGCTCCCCCGGCCGGCGCGCCGATACCACCAGCCAGTTCCCATGCACCGACGGTTCCGAACCGGCCTGGCGCCAGAAGTGGCGGCTGTCCTCGTCCTGCGCGTGTTTCAGGCGCGCCTGGCAATAGCGCCGCGCGGGCCAGGCCAGCAGATGATCGAGCCAGCGCCCTTGCCTGGTTTCGACCACGGAATGCAGGGTGATGTCGTGGAATCCATGATGCGCCAGCAATTGATGCAGCTGGGCAAAACCCAGGGGGAACAGCGCGCCTTCCGTGCGCGCCGCGGCGCTCCAGGGATCGACATGCACACCGCGCAGCAGCGCCCGCAGGCGGACCCGCACGCGGCCCGCGTTGGGCGTGGTCAGAACCAGCGTGCCGCCCGGGCGCAGCGCGTCATGAAAGCCGCGCACCAGCAGGCCGGGGTTGGACGCCAGGTGGATCGCTTCGCTGCAGACCACGGCATCGTAGGGCGCGGCCGCGGGCAGCGGCGTTTCGAGGTCATGCACGGTCAGGCGCCGGTAGCCATTGGCCGAGGCCGGCAACCCGGCCGGACCGATGCCATCGAGTTCGACATCGCGTCCGGTCGCCGGGCGCACCATGTCGCCCAGCCAGCCGCGATTGCAAGGCGCGTCCAGCACACGCCCCGCCAGGCGGCTGCGCAGGATGTCGAGCACCACGGGGTAATACGGGAAATAGGGATAGCCCAGCGCGTGGCTGGCCGCGGTGTTCATAGGGTGGCACCTCGCCGGTAACTGACAATATCCTGACTGTAGCTGTCAACAACCGTTCGCATGGCCCGATTTGCCACTTCTCCAACAATATTTCGACAAAGCTTCACAAGTGCGCCGCGCGCGCCTTGCGCCGGGACAAACACCACCATTGGCGGCGCGCGGCCAGCGCGCCGCCAACGGGTAGAATCGACGGGTTTATCCCTCCAACCGGCGATGGAACCCATGCGACACCTGCTTACCGGACGCGCCTGGCGCGGTCTCTTCCTGGCCCTGTGCATGCTGCTTGCCGCCTGCGGCGACCGCAATGTCGATTGGACGCTCTACAACGTCAAGGGCCACCTGCCCGACCTGAAGTTCTCGCTACCGGGCGCCGGCGGCAAGACCGTCAGCAGCGATGACCTCAAGGGCAAGACCGTGCTGCTGTTCTTCGGCTACGCCAGTTGTCCCGACATCTGCCCCACCACCATGGCGCAGTTGACGGCGGTGCTGCAGAACCTGGGCGACAAGGCGCGCGACGTGCGCATCGTGTTCGTCAGCGTCGATCCGCATCGCGACACCCCGGACATCCTGCAGGCCTACGTCAATGCGTTCAACAACCAGGCCATCGGCGTCACCGGCAATGAAAAGCAGGTGGCCGACCTGGCGCGCCGCTACCGCGTGGCCTACCAGATCGAAAAGCCCCGGCCCGGCGACGACGCCGACCAGTACGAGGTGACGCACAGCCGCGGCGTGTACATTTTCGACAATCAGGGCCGCGCCCGTCTGCTGGCCTCGGACACCGACAGCATCGAGGCGATGACCAAGGACCTGCGCCTGCTCATCGACCTGACCTCGTAGGGCGCCGTGCAACATTGCTGCACCGACGACGCGGCGCAGCATGTTGCGTGCTTGCCCCACACACCAGTTGTTACAGCCCCGGCGGCACGCGCGTGAGTAATATCAGGGCACATCGCCCTTTACCCTCGCAAGGAGTACGCGCATGAGCATCATCATCATGATCATCGTCGGCTTCATCGTCGGGCTGATAGCCCGCGCGATCATGCCCGGAGACCAGAACATGGGGATCATCATGACCACCATACTGGGCATCGTGGGCGCGGTCGTGGCCGGCTTCCTCGGCCAGAACCTGGGCTGGTATGCCCCGGGCGAACCGGCCGGCTGGATCGGCTCGGTGGTCGGCGCGATCATCGTGCTGTTCGTGGTCGGCCTCATCGCCAAGAAGCGCGGCTGACGCCCCTGGCGCGCGCCATGCAAAGCGGGCCGATCGAAAGATCGGCCCGCTTTTTTTACCACTGTCGGCGCGCCGCGAGGCTCAGCCCGGCTGCCCGCCAGGCGCGGCCGCCGCGTCCGGCGCGGGCTGCGCCGCCGTGACGGTGCGCTCGGTCCAGCCACCGCCCAGCACCTTGTACAAGGTGACCAGGTTGGACAGACGCGACAGGCGCGTATCGACCAGCGCCTGCTGCGCGGTGTAGAGCGAACGCTGCGAATCCAGCACCGTCAGGTAGTCGTCGATGCCCTGGCGGAAACGCTGCTCGGACAGGTCATAGGCGCGCTGGTTGGCGGCCACCAGCAGTTGCTGGGCCTGGATCTGCTCGTCCAGCGTGCCGCGGCCCGCGAGCGCGTCGGCGACTTCGCGGAAACCGGTCTGGATCGTCTTCTCGTACTGCGCGACCTGGATGTTCTTCTGCACCTTGGCCAGGTCCAAGCCCGCCAGCAGCGAGCCGCCGGCGAAGATCGGCACCGTGATCTGGGGCACGAAGCTCCAGGCGCCCGAGCCCGCGTCGAACAGCCCGCCCAGGCTGGCGCTGGCGGTGCCGGCGTTGCCCGTCAGGCTGATGGTCGGGAAGAACGCGGCGCGGGCCGCGCCGATGTTGGCGTTGGCGCCCTTGAGCTGGTGCTCGGCCGCGCGGATATCCGGGCGGCGCGCCAGCAGTTCGGACGGCAGGCCGGCCGGCAGCGCGGTCGGCAGCATGCCGTCGTCGAGCTTGACGGCGTTGTCCAGCGCCGCCGAGATTTCCGGCGACAGCGGCTGGCCCACCAGCAGCACCAGCGCGTTGCGGTCCTGCGCGGCCTGGCGCGTGTACTGCGACAGGTTGCGCTGGGCGGTGCGCAGCGACACTTCGGCCTGGCTCAGGTCGAGCGCCGTGGACAAGCCCTGGTCGTAGCTCTGCTTGGTGAGCTTGTAGGAGTCGTCCTGGCTCTTGAGCGTGTCGCGCGTCAGGCTCAGCAGCTCCTGGTCGGCGCGCAGCGTCAGGTAGGCGTTGGCCACTTCGGCGATCAGCGTCAGCTGGGTCGCGGTGCGGGTCTCGTCCAGCGCCAGGTACGATTCCAGCGCCTTGTCGCTCAGGCTGCGGATGCGGCCGAACAGGTCCAGTTCCCACGAGGACAGCGCGGCGCCGACCTGGTAGTTGTGGCTGGTGCTGGCCTGGCCGCTGGGCGACAGGTCGGCCGGCGTGCGCTGGGCGGTTTCCTTGCCGGCAATGCCGACGCTGGGCAGCAGGTCGGCGCGCTGGATGCGGTACTGCGCCCGCGCCGCCTCGACGTTCAGGGCCGCCACGCGCAGGTCGCGGTTGTTGGCCAGCGACTGCTCGATCAGTTGCTGGAGCAGCGGATCGGCGAAGAAATCACGCCAGCCGATGTCGGCCGTGGCCACGGCGCCGACGGCGTCGGCCTTGTAGGCCGGGCCGCTCGGATAGGCCGACGAGACCGGCGCGTCGGGCCGTTCGTAGGTCGGGGCCAGCGAGCAGCCCGCCAGGGCCGCCGCCAGGGAAAGGGAAACCAGGGTTCTCATCTGCAGCTTCATTGCGGTTTTCCTTCGACGGACACGTCCTGCGCATCGTTGGCGCTGGGGTCGTGCGGATCGCGCCGCGCGCTCATGCGTTCCACCTTGAACAGGCGCAGCATGATCACGAAGAACGCGGGGACGAAGAAGATGGCCAGGAAGGTCGCGGTCAGCATGCCGCCGATCACGCCCGTGCCGATGGCGTTCTGGCTGCCCGAACCGGCGCCCGAGGAGATCGCGAGCGGCACCACGCCCAGGATGAACGCCAGCGACGTCATCAGGATCGGGCGCAGGCGCTGGCGGGCGGCGTGGATCGCCGACTCCGTCAGGCTCGCCCCAGCCTCGTAGTGCTCCTTGGCGAACTCCACGATCAGGATGGCGTTCTTGGCCGCCAGGCCGATGGTCGTGAGCAGGCCCACCTGGAAGTACACGTCGTTGGACAGGCCGCGCAGCATGGTCGCGCCCAGCGCCCCGATGATGCCCAGCGGCACCACCAGCATGACCGCGGACGGGATCGTCCAGCTTTCATACAGCGCCGCCAGGCACAGGAACACCACGATCAGCGAAATCGCGTACAGCGCCGGCGCCTGGGCGCCCGACAGGCGTTCTTCGAACGACATGCCGGTCCATTCGAAGCCCACGCCCACCGGCAGCTTGCTGGCGATGCGTTCCATTTCCTCCATCGCCGCGCCCGAGCTGTAGCCCGGCGCCGCCTGGCCCTGGATGTTGTACGACGGCACGCCGTTGTAGCGGTTCAGCTTCTGCGGGCCGAAGCTCCAGGTGGCCTTGGCGAACGCCGAGAACGGCACCATGTCGCCATCCTTGTTGCGCACGTACCATTTGTCCAGGTCTTCGGGCAGCATGCGGGCCGAGGCCTCGCCCTGCGCGAACACCTTCTTGACGCGGCCGCGGTCGATGAAGTCGTTGACGTACGACGAGCCCCAGGCGGTGGACAGCGTGCTGTTGATGTCCGACACGGCCACGCCCAGCGCCCGCGCTTTCTCGCGGTCGATGTCGAGCTGGTACTGCGGCGCGTCCTCGATGCCGTTGGGGCGCACGCCCTGCAGGATCTTGCTTTGCGCCGCCTCGCCCAGCAGCTGGTTGCGCGCGGCCAGCAGTTTTTCATGGCCCACGCCGGCGCGGTCCATCAGCTGGAAGTCGAAACCATCGACGTTGCCCAGTTCCATCACCGAGGGCGGCGGCACCACGAACAGCATGGCGTCGCGCTCGGTCTTCCTGAAGTGGGCATTGGCGCGCGCCGCCACGGCGGCCGCCTTGAGCTTGGCGTCGCCGCGGTCTTCCCAGTCGCGCAGCTTGATGAACAGGATCGAGGCGTTCTGGCCGCGGCCGCCGAAGTTGAAGCCATTGACCGCGAACACCGAGGTGACCGCGTCCTTCTCTTCGGTCAGCAGGTAGTTGGTGGCCTCGTCGATGACGGCCTTGGTGCGCTCGGCGGTGGCGCCGGCGGGCGTCTGGATCTGGGCGAACAGGATGCCCTGGTCCTCGGCCGGCAGGAACGCGGTGGGGATGCGGGTGAACATCCAGCCCATGGCGATGACGATGGCCAGGTACACCACCATCAGGCGCTTGGTGCGGCCCAGGCCGCGCGCCACGGTATTGGCGTAGCCATGGCTGCTGCGGTCGAAGGCGCGGTTGAACCAGCCGAAGAAGCCGCGCTTGGTGCCGTGGTGGCCCTTGGGAATCGGCTTGAGCAGCGTGGCGCACAGCGCCGGCGTGAAGACGATGGCGACGATCACCGACAGCACCATCGAGGACACGATGGTGATGGAGAACTGGCGATAGATCACGCCGGTCGAGCCGCCGAAGAACGCCATCGGGATGAACACGGCGGCCAGCACCATGGCGATGCCGATCAGCGCGCCGGTGATCTGGGTCATGGACTTGCGGGTGGCCTGCTTGGGCGTCAGGCCCTCTTCGGCCATCACCCGCTCGACGTTTTCCACCACCACGATGGCGTCGTCCACCAGCAGGCCGATGGCCAGCACCATGCCGAACATGGTCAGGGTGTTGATGGAATAGCCGAATGCGGCCAGCACGCCGAAGGTGCCCAGCAGCACCACCGGCACCGCCAGCGTCGGGATCAACGTGGCGCGGAAGTTCTGCAGGAACAGGTACATCACCAGGAACACCAGGATGATGGCTTCCACCAGCGTCTTGAACACTTCCTCGATCGACAGGCTGACGAACGGCGTGGTGTCGTACGGATAGACCACGTCCATGCCCGGCGGGAAGTACGGCTTCAGGTTATTGATGGTGTCGCGCACCGCCTGCGCCGTGTCGAGCGCGTTGGCGCCCGGGGCCAGCTTGATCGCCAGGCCCGAGGCGGGCTTGCCGTTGTAGTAGCTGTCGATGGCGTAGGTCTGGCCGCCCAGTTCGATGCGGGCGACGTTGGCCAGGCGCACCTGGGAGCCGTCGGCATTGACCTTGAGCAGGATGCGGCCGAAGTCTTCCGGCTTTTCCAGGCGCGAGGGGCCGATGATGGTGGCGTTCAACTGCTGGCCGCGCACCGCGGGCAGGCCGCCCAACTGGCCGGACGAGACCTGGACGTTCTGTTCCTTGATGGCGTTGACCACGTCGACCGTGGTCAGGCCGTAGTTCACCAGCTTGGCCGGATCCAGCCAGATGCGCATGGCGTACTGCGAACCGAACAGCTGGAAGTCGCCCACGCCCTGCGTGCGGCTGATGGGATCCTGGACGTACGAGGCGACGTAGTCGGCCAGGTCGTCCTTGGTCATCGTGCCGTCGGTGGACACGAAGCCCGCCACGATCAGGAAGTTCTTGGTGGCCTTGGTGACGCGGATGCCCTGCTGCTGCACTTCCTGCGGCAAGAGCGGCTGCGCCAGCGACAGCTTGTTCTGCACCTGCACCTGGGCGGTGTCGGGGTTGGTGCCTTGGCGGAACGTCAGCGTGATGGACATGCTGCCGTCGGAGTTGCTTTCCGAGGAAATGTACTCCAGGCCGTCAAGGCCGTTCATCTGCTGCTCGATCACCTGCACCACGGTGTCCTGCACCGTCTGCGCCGAGGCGCCCGGATAGGTCACCGCGATGCCGATGGCCGGCGGCGCGATGTTCGGATACTGCGAAACCGGCAGCTTCAGGATGGACAGCGCGCCGGCCATCATCAGCACGATCGCGATCACCCACGCGAAAACCGGTCTATCGATAAAAAACTTTGCCATGCAAGGCTCCCTGACTACTGCTTGGCCGCCGCGGCGCCCGCTTGCGGTTGCTGCGCCGGCTTGGCGCTGGCTTCAGTGGCAACCACCTCGACACCCGGACGCACCATCTGCACGCCTTCCACGATGACCTTCTCACCGGCCTTCAGGCCGTCGGTGACCAGCCACTGGTCGCCGATGGCGCGGTCGGTCTTGATTTCACGCAGTTCGACTTTGTTCTCGGCATTGACCACCAGCGCCGTGGGCAGGCCGCGCTGGTTGCGCGTCACGCCGCGTTGCGGCACCAGCAGGCCGTCGGCGGCAACGCCGTCGACCAGGCGGGCGCGCACGAACATGCCCGGCAACAGGCGGCGATCCGGGTTGGGGAACACCGCGCGCAGCGTGACCGAGCCGGTGCCCGGGTCGACCGTGACTTCGGAGAACTGCAGCTTGCCCTGCTGGGTGTATTGCGAGCCGTCTTCCAGCGTCAGCGTGACCAGCGCGGCCTGCTCGCCCTCGGCCTTCTTGAGCTGGCCGCTGGAGAGCGCGTTCTGCAGGCGCAGCAGCTGCACGCTGGACTGCGTCACGTCGACGTAGATCGGGTCGATCTGCTGCACGGCGGCCAGGGCCGTGGCCTGGTTGGCCGTGACCAGCGCGCCTTCGGTGACCGAGGAACGGCCGATGATGCCGCTGATCGGCGACAGCACCTTGGTGTAGACCAGGTTGATGCGCGCGGTGTCGAGCGCGGCCTTGGCCGACAGCACGTCGGCGACGGCCTGGTCGCGCGCGGCCACGGCGTTGTCATAGGTCTGTTGGCTGACGGCGCGGGTGGCCACCAGCGGCTTGTAGCGCTCGGCCAGCAGCGCGGCGGTCTTCTGCTGCGCCTGGGCACGCGCCAGGGCGGCCTTCTGGCTGTCGAAGCTGGCCTGGTAGAGCGCGGGGTCGATCTGGTAGAGCTGTTCGCCCGCCTTGACCTCGCCGCCCTCGGTGAACAGACGCTTCTGCACGATGCCGTTGACCTGCGGCCGCACTTCGGCGACGCGGAACGGCGAGGTGCGGCCCGGCAATTCAGTGGTCAGGGAAACCGGCTTGGTGGTGAGCGTGACGACCGTCACCTGCGGCTTGCCCGCCTGGGGTGCTTCCTGCTTCTTGCCGCAAGCGGCCAACGTCAGGGCCGATGCCGTCAGCGTGACCACCGCCGCGCCGCGCCACATAGCGCTTTTCTTGTTCATAGATTGCATTCCCGATTTCCAACTAAAAAGGTAGCCCTCACACCCGCCCACCGGGGCCTGCGCCCGCCGGGATTCCGGCGACAACGACGGCGCAAGCCGAACCATGCATCGGTTCGGCTCGTGAGGATTGACTGGGGTGGTTTCGCCTCAGACATTCAGGCAGGGCTTCGACGCTTTGCTGCATTGCAGAATCGGCATTTTGCGTTATCCCGCCCGAGAAACAAAGAGGCATATTACGAAAACATCATTCCAGATATGGGACAATAATTCGCCCCGCCATGTGACAGAATTCCTTCCATGAAACGCTTACAAGGCATGGAGCTCTTCGTGGAGGTCGCCAAGACGCACAGTTTTAGCCGTGCAGCGGCCGCCCTGGGAGTGCCCAAATCAACACTGTCTCGCCAGGTGGCCGAACTGGAACGGTCGGTCGGCCTGCGCCTGCTCAGCCGCACCACCCGCAAGGTCGAGCTGACCGACGCCGGCCGGCTGTACTTCGAACGCTGCCAGCGCATCGTGGCCGAGGCCCAGATCGCCCACGAGGAGCTGCAGAAGCTGGTCGACACGCCGTCGGGGCCGCTGCGGGTGAACATGCCGGCGGATTTCGGCACGTACTTCCTGGCTGAATCGTTCATGGAGTTCTCGCGCCGCTATCCCGACGTCACCTTTTTCCTGGACCTGGCCAATCCCGACCACGCGCAGCGCGTGTTCCAGACCAGCGATATTTCCATCGAGATCGGCGAACTGCCCGATTCGACGCAGATCGCAAGGCTGCTGGGCATGCTGCCGGCCCATTTGTACGCCTCGCGCGAATACCTGGAGAAGCACGGGGAGCCGAAGCACCCCAGTGACCTGACCCGCCACGAGTGCATCGAGTTCCGCGCCGAAGGCGCCGGCCGCGTGACCCGCTGGCCGCTCAACAGCGGCGACCAGCACATCCAGTTCACGCCCGGCAACCGCTTTTCCGTCAATGGCGTAGCGATGGCCCGGCGCCTGGCGATGCTGGGCGCGGGGATCACCGTGCTGGTGGGAGGCCAGACGGCCGAGCAGAAATCGGGCCAGCTGCGACGGGTGCTGCCGGACTGGCAACTGGGCCCGTTCCCGGTCTATGCCGTCACGGAAACCCGGTTGTTGCCCGCCAAGACCCGGATCTTCATCGAATTCCTGATGGAGCGCCTGGGCGGCGACGGGCAGGCGAAGGATACCGCGCCCTTCATGAAATGAAGGGCGCTCGGAAACAGACTGAAAAATCTGTACGCGGCCTGCAAGGGCCGGGCCCGCAAGCGTGCGGCGGCATTGCGCCGCCGCGCCCGTCAGAAGCGTTCGTCGTCGCGCAGGTAGCGCCACTGGCCCAGCGGCAGGTCGCCCAGGGCCACGCGGCCGATGCGCACGCGCTTCAGGCCCACCACCTTCAGGCCCACCAGTTCGCACATGCGACGGATCTGGCGTTTCTTTCCTTCGCGCAGCACGAAGCGCAATTGGTCGTGGTTCTGCCAGCGCACCTGGGCCGGCTTGAGCGCCTTGCCATCGAGCGACAGGCCGTGGTTGAGCAGCGCCAGGCCGTTCTCGGACAGGTCGCCCTGCACCCGCACCAGGTATTCCTTGTCGATGCTGGAGTCCTCGCCGATCAGCAGCTTGGCCACGCGGCCGTCCTGCGTCAGCACCAGCAGGCCCTGCGAATCGATGTCCAGCCGCCCGGCCACGGCCAGACCGTCCAGGTGGCCGCGCTCGAAGCGTTGCGGGCTGCGGTCGCCGGCAAAGCGCGAGCGCGCGTCGATCAGCGCGACCGCGGGGGTATAGCCTTTTTCCGCCTGGCCCGAGACGTAGCCGACCGGCTTGTTGATGAGGATGGTGACGCGGGAAGTCTGGCGCGCCTGCGCGGCGCGTTCCAGCGTGATGACCTGGTTGGGGAAGGCGCGCGCGCCCAGTTCGGACACCACTTCGCCGTCGACCCGCACCCAGCCGCGTTCGATATAGCTGTCGGCCTCGCGGCGCGAACAGAGTCCACGCTCGGACATGAGCTTGGAGATTCGTACTTTTTCCATGGGCGGTATTGTATGCGCAGGCCCCGCCGGCGCCCCCGCCTCGGGGCCTGCGCCGGCGCGCCTGCGGCAATCGGCCACAGGGCATCGCGCCCGGACGGCGCGCCGGCCTTGGCATAATACGCAGCCATGATGAATCTAGCCGCAGCACATCACCCTCCCCTCGCCGCGGGCTGGCTGGCCAGCGCGCCGCCCGTCCTGACACTCACGCAGCGCCACTGGCTGTTCCGCCCGGGCGCCCTGACCGCCGGCCTGCGCCAGGTCGGACAGGTGCGCCTGCGGGTGCTGGCCGAATATGCGGACGGCGCCCCCGCCGACGAGGCCCATGCCATGCGCATCGCGCCCGGCGCGCCCGTATGGGTGCGCGAAGTCCTGATGTCGGTCGACGGCATCGACAGCGTGCCGGCGCGCAGCCTGACGCCCTTGCGCGCTTCGCACGGCGCTTGGCAGGGCATGCGGCGGCTGCTGACGCGACCGCTGGCCGACATGCTGTACCACGACAGCACGGTGATCCGTTCGCCTTTCGCCTGTCGCCGCCTTGCCTCGCCGGTGCCGTTCCACGCCACCGCCCTGGGCGCCCTCGCGGCCAATGGCAAGGCGCGCGAGGCTGGCCGCGTGTGGGCGCGGCGCTCGGTATTCTGGCGCCAGGGCCAGCCGCTGCTGGTGGCCGAGTGTTTCCTGCCGGACTTCTGGAAGCTGCTGGCGGGCCGCGCGGCGCCGCCGCTGGTGCCGCACCAGCGCACGCCGCGCTAGGCGCGGCGCAATGCCGCGGGCGCGGCCGCCCGCGCGCCATCCCACGCCATGCAATCCCGCGCCCTTGCCCCCGGGCCGCCGGTCACGCATGGGCCGGCGCCGGACGCGGCCGCGTGTCCACCGCCAGGCACAGCAAGCCCGTCAGCAACGCCAGGCCAACGTGGCCGATGTACAGCGGGTCGAAATCCGCGTGACTCAGCGCGCCCTTGCCCAGCAGCAGCACCGTCAACGCCACGCCAAGCACCGCGCCGATCTGGCGCGTGGCCTGGTTGACCGCGCTGCCCACCGCATAGTGCTGCGGCGGCAGCCGGTTGACCGCGGCGCCAGCCAGCGAGGGCAGCACCATGCCCACGCCCAGCCCGCTCAGCAGCAGTCCCGGCAGCCAATGCGCCAGGTAGGCGGGCTCGGCGCCGGGCACCAGCAGGAACCACAGGCCGCTGGCGGCATAGACCAGCGCGCCGCCCACCAGGAACGGCCGATGCCCCATGCGCGCGGCCAGCTTGCCGGTGATGATCGCGGTCGGCATCACCAGCAGCGGACCCGGCGTGACCGCCAGGCCGGCGCGCGGCAGGCTGTAGTGCCAGACGCCCGTCATGTAGAAGAAGAAAGCGAAGAACATCATCGCGAAGGCAATGCCGAAGCTGAGCGTGGCCAGGTTCACGTAGCGATAGGTGCGATGCTTGAACAGCGCCAGGTCGACCAGCGGATGCGGCGTGCTGCGGGCCCAGCCCACGAAGGCCGCCAGCGACACCAGCCCCACGGCCGCCACCATCCACAGCTCGCCGCTGCTCCAGTGCGGCGATTCCGACTGCACGATGGCCAGCGCCAGCGCGCCCACGCCCACCATCAGCAGCGCCATGCCGACGCCATCGACGCGCCGGCGCGCTTCGGGCCGCACCGATTCCACGAGGCGGGCGGCGCCGAACCACAGCGACAGCGCGCCCAGCGGCAGGTTGATGTAGAAGGCCCAGGGCCAGCCGGCGGCATCGACCACGAACGCGCCCAGGCTGGGGCCGACCGCGGCGGCAAGCGCCGCCACGGCGCCCCACAGGCTCACCGCCACCGAGCGCTGCGCGGCCGGGAACGCCGCCAGCACGATGGACAGCGAGGCCGGCGTCAGCAACGCCGCGCCGACCGCCTGCGCCACGCGCGCCGCGATCAGCCAGCCGACGGTGCCGGCCAGGCCGCAGGCGGCCGAGGCCGCCAGGAACAGCAGCACGCCGATCATGAACATGCGCTTGCGCCCGTGCGTGTCGGCCAGCCCGCCGGACGGGATCAGCATGGCCGCATAGACCACCGTGTAGGCGTTCAGCACCCAGGACATGTCGGCGGCCGAGGCCTCGGGAAAGCCGGCGCGCATGGCGCCGAACGCGGCGTAGAGCATGGTCGCGTCGAGGGAAACCAGGAACACGGCCACGCTGGCGATCCAGAAGATCGGCCAGGGGGATTCTGTCGCGGACGGCGCGGCGGCGGCTTGGGGAGCCGCGGGGGTGGCATTGGAATGCATGTCGATCGGACTCGGAAATGGCGTCGGGAAGGTCGCGAAGGCGTGGCGCCCGCGGTTCATGCCTGCAGGTAGACAGGCGGCTCGGCCGCCAGGCCTTGCTTGACCTGGCGCGTGGCGTCGTCGGCCAGCACTTCCTCGGCGCCGGCTTCCAACGCGTCGAAGGCCTGGCGCACCACCGATTCGGGCGTGCTCTTGGGCGCGTCCAGGCCGCGCGTCAGGTCGGTATCGACAAAGCCCATGTGCAGGCCCAGCACCTGGGTGCCCTGCTCGCGCAGTTCATGGCGCAGGCCGTTGGTCAGGGCCCAGGCGGCCGACTTGCTCATGCCGTACACGCCCAGCAGCGGCCGGTTGATCCAGCTCGCGATCGACAGCACGTTCAGCAGCGCGCCGCCGCCGTTGGCGGCCAGCACCGGCGCGAACGCCTGCGCCACGCGCAGCGGGCCCAGCAGGTTGGTCTCCAGGTGCCGGCGGGCCGATTCGATGCTGTCGTCGGCCAGGAAGCCGCCGGTCGCGGCAATGCCGGCGTTGTTGATGACCAGCGTCACGTCCTTGGCCAGCGCGGCCGCGGCGGCCACGTCCTCGTCGCTGGTGACGTCGAGCTTGATGGCCTGCAGGCCCGGCAGCGAGATGCTGGCCGGATCGCGCACGCCGGCGTAGACCTTGCGCGCGCCACGGGCCAGCGCCTCGCGGGCGAAGGCCAGGCCGATGCCCCGGTTGGCGCCGGTGATGAGGACGGTAGCGTTCTTCAGTTCCATGATGTCTTTCCTTGGGTGCTGCGTTCTGGCTGTGGCCGGTGACACCGGCCGGTTATATAAATATGATGATCATCATATTTATGGGATGAAGAAAGGCCGCGCAATGCGGCCCGAAAAAGGGGGCTTCAGTGGGCGGCCTGGCGGCCCTCGCTGTCGTACTGGTCGAGAATGGACTGGCGCGCGGCCGCCAACATGGCGTGGCCCTGCGCGTTGTTGCCGAGCGCGCGGGCCAGTTGCATGGCGCCCACCAGGCTGCTGGTGATCG
Organism: Achromobacter sp. RW408; assembly: GCF_003184165.1. Taxonomy (NCBI): domain Bacteria; kingdom Pseudomonadati; phylum Pseudomonadota; class Betaproteobacteria; order Burkholderiales; family Alcaligenaceae; genus Achromobacter; species Achromobacter sp. RW408. The sequence continues at coordinate 328,659 of NZ_QHHO01000046.1, read as the reverse complement.
CCATCGCGGCGTGCGGGCCGGCGTCGGCCGGCAGCGCCTGTTGCACCACGCCGACCAGCCCGGTCACCCGGCTGGCCGAGATGTCCCGCACCTCGGGCGACTGGCGCGGCATCTCCGAGGCCAGCGCCGAAATCGGGCAGCCCCCTTCGCAACCGACCAGGTGGCCCTCTGACAGATAGCTCTCGACCAGGGCGCGCAGCGGGCTGGCGCCTTCGGCGCGGCGCCGCGCCATGCCCTGCGCCATGCGGGCGGCGCCATCGCGGCCGGCGCGTTCCATCGCCGCCACCAGCATGGCGTCGCGCGACGGGAAATGCGCATAGAAGCCGCCGTGCGTGAGCCCGGCCTCTTTCATGACGTCCGCCACGCCCACGCCGGCATAGCCTTCCCGGCGAATCGCTCGCGCGGCCGCTTCCACGATGCGGTCATGGGAGAGCTCTTTGCGGGAAGCGGGGCCGGCCATGGTCGGGACTCCTGAATATGATGACCATAATATAAACCCACCCCGGACGCTTTGCACGCTTTTTTTGTTGCGGCGCACTACAGCGTCGCGATCACCCGCGACAGCAGGCGTTGCGCGCCTCGCGGCCCGAACGAACGGGCATCAAAAGGGGACGGGTCTGGCCATCAGCGCCAGATTTCGGGCTCGATGCTGACTTCACCCTTGTCGGCCGAGAAATACACCACCCCGTCCGAGATATTGGCATTCAGCTGCATGGTGCGCTCGGCCAGGTTGGCGAGGGCGCGGGTCTGCTCGGATGGCAGGTTGATGACCTTGAGGTTGCGGGTGCGCTCCAGCTTGTTGCGCACGCCGTCCCACCAGATCTTGCTGGCGGAACCGCCGTAGCAGTAGACGATGACCTGCTCGGCGCGGCCGCAGGCGCGCAGGATGCGGCGTTCTTCGGGTTGGCCGACTTCGATCCACAGGGTGATGGCGCCGGTCAGGTCCTTGACCCACAGGTCCGGCTCGTCGGTGTCGCTCAGGCCCTTGGTGAAGGCCAGTTCTTCCTGGGCCTGCAGCGCGTAGGCCACCAGGCGCACCATCATGCGCTCGTCGGTTTCGGAGGGATGGCGGGCGACCGTCAGCGAGTGGCTGCCGTAGTAGTGCCGATCGGTGTCGGCCACGTTGAGGTCGGCCTTGTAGATAGTGGCGCGCAGGGCCATGGCGAGAAAATCCGTTGAATGGGGCGAATGACTGAAGGCCGCCATGATACCGCCTGTGGCGCGGCCGGCCCCGCGCAACGGCCGCCGCCCGCCGCCGATGCGGCGGGCGATCAGGCAGTGGCTCAGTACACGCCGACGGAATGGCGCGCGACGTAGTGCCCTTCCCCGACCCGCACCAGCGGCTCGACCAGCGGATCGTCGCCCAGTTTGCGCATCGGGCTGGGGATTTCGTCGACCAGCAGCGAGCGCTCGCGGTGCCGGCGCTGCGGATCGGCGATCGGCACCGCCGCCATCAGCTTCTTCGTGTAGGGATGCTGCGGGTTCTCGAAGATGGCGCGGCGCGGACCGATCTCGACGATCTGGCCCAGGTACATCACCGCCACGCGGTGGCTGACGCGCTCGACCACCGCCATGTCGTGCGAAATGAACAGGAACGACACGCCCAGCTCGCGCTGCAGGTCGAGCAGCAGGTTGACGATCTGCGCCTGGATCGACACGTCCAGGGCCGACACCGATTCATCGGCGATCACCACCTTGGGGTTCAGCGCCAGGGCGCGCGCGATGCAGATGCGCTGGCGCTGGCCGCCCGAGAACTCGTGCGGATAACGGTCGATCATCTCGGGCGCGAGGCCGCACTTGTCCATCAGCCAGCGCACCCGCTCCTGCGCCGCCGCGCCGCTGGCCACGCGGTGGATCAGCAGCGGTTCCATGATGGAATAGCCGACCGTCATGCGTGGGTCGAGCGAGGCGAACGGATCCTGGAAGATGAACTGGATGTGGCGGCGCAGCGTCTGCATGGCGCTGCCGCGCAGCGCGCCGATGTTCTGGCCGTCGAACTCGATCGTGCCGCTCTTGCTCTTGACCAGTTGCAGCAGCGAACGGCCGGTGGTGGTCTTGCCGCAGCCGGATTCGCCCACCAGCGACAGGGTCTCGCCCGGATACAGGTCGAAGCTGACCTTCTCGACCGCATGCACGCGCTTTTGCACCCGGCCGAAGATGCCGCCGGTGATATCGAAGCTGGTGGTCAGGTCGCGCACCTTCAGCACCGGGCCGTTGTCGCGGCGCACGGTGGACGGCTGCGCCACCGGGGCGGCGGCCGGCTCGGCCTGGCGCGCGGCCTCCTCGACCTTGAGCAGCGGGAACGGCGCCGGCTCGTCGGTGCCATGCATGGCGCCCAGGCGCGGCACGGCCGACAGCAGCGCGCGGGTGTAGGCATGCCGGGGACGGGCGAAGACGTCGTCGGAACCGCCCTCCTCGACCTTGTCGCCGCGGTACATGACCAGCACGCGGTCGGCCACTTCGGCCACCACGCCCATGTCGTGGGTGATGAAGATGACGCCCATGTCCATTTCTTCCTGCAACTGGCGGATCAGTTGCAGGATCTGGGCCTGGATGGTGACGTCCAGGGCCGTGGTGGGTTCGTCGGCGATCAGCAGCTGCGGCTTGCAGGACAGCGCCATCGCGATCATGACGCGCTGGCGCATGCCGCCGGACAACTGGTGCGGATAGCGGTCGAGAATGGCGCGGGCCTCGGGGATGCGCACGCGTTCGAGCATGCGCAGCGTTTCGGCGCGCGCCGCGGCCGCGTCCAGCCCCTGGTGCAGTTGCAGGGCCTCGGCGATCTGGTTGCCGGCCGTGAAACTGGGGTTGAGCGAGGTCATCGGCTCCTGGAAGATCATGGCCACGTCGGCGCCGCGCACGCGCTGCAGCGTGCTGTCGGGCGCGTTGACCAGGTCCAGCACGTCGCCGTTGCGCCGGCGCAGCAGCATGCCGCCGTTGACGATGCGGCCGCCGCCGTATTCCACCAGGCGCATCAGCGCCAGCGAGGTGACCGACTTGCCCGAGCCGGACTCGCCCACGATCGCCAGGGTTTCGCCGCGGTCGACGTGGAACGACACGTTGCGCACCGCTTCGACGACGCGTTCGGGGGTTTTGAAGCGCACGGTCAGGTCGTTGACCTGGACGACGCGTTTGGGATCCATGGTTGCCATGATGATTACTTGTCCTGACGGGGATCCAGCGCGTCGCGCAGCCCGTCGCCCAGCAGATTGAAGCCCAGCACCACCAGGAAAATGGCCGATCCGGGGAAGATCGACATCCAGGGCGCCTGGGTCATGAAGTTCTTGGCGGTGTTCAGCATCGAGCCCCACGACGGATTCGGCGGCTGCAGGCCCAGGCCCAGGAACGACAGGCTGGCCTCGGCGATGATGGCCGTGGCGATGGTAATGGTGGCCTGCACGATCAGCGGCGGCATGACGTTCGGGAAGACGTGGCGGCAGATGATGCGCAGGTCCGAGGCGCCCAGCGCGCGGGCGCTCTGCACGTAGTCCTCGCTCTTGACCGCCAGCACCTGCCCGCGCGTGAGCCGGATGAACTTGGGCGCGGCCGACACGCCGATGGCGATCATGGCGTTGGTCAGGCTGGGGCCGAGGAAGGCGGCCAGCGCGATGGCCAGGATCAGGAACGGGATCGCCAGCAGCGCCTCGGTGGCGCGCGAGATGCAGCTGTCGGTCCAGCCGCCAAAGTAACCGGCGGCCAGCCCGAACGGCACGCCCACCACCAGCGCGATCAGCACCGACACCAGGCCAGCCATGAGCGAGGCGCGGGCGCCATAGACCATGCGGCTGAAGATGTCGCGGCCAAGCTCGTCGGTGCCCAGCCAGTAGGAGGCCGACGGCGCCTTGCGGATGGTGGTGAAGCTGGTCTGGAACGGGTCGTGGTTGGCGACCAGCGGCGCCACCAGCGCCACCAGCACGAAGAACAGCACGATGCCCAGGCCCAGCATGGCGACGTGGTTGCGTTTGAACTTGGCCCAGGCGCGGCTGCGGCTGCGGGGCGGCGTGACGGCGGCGGCCGTTGCGGGAAGTGCGCTCATGCGTGCCTCAGACGGGGATTGACCAGGATGTACAGGATGTCGGCCAGCAGGTTCATCAGGATGAAGCCCACCGCGACGCAGAGCACCACGCCCTGCACCACCGCGTAGTCACGCGTGAAGACGGCGTCGACCACCAGCTTGCCGAAGCCCGGGATGGTGAAGACCTGTTCGGTCAGCACGGCGCCGGCCATCAGTTCCCCGAACAGCAGCGTCACCAGCGTGACGATCGGCATCAGGGCATTGCGCAACGCATGGCGCAGCACCACGCGGCGCGGCGACACGCCTTTGGCGCGCGCGGTGCGCACGTAGTCGGCCGACAGGGCCTCGAGCATGGCCGAGCGGGTGTGGCGCATCAGGTAGGCGGCGATCGCCGTGGACAGCACCAGCGCCGGCATCAGCATGGTCTTGATCGACAGCCAGAAGTCCTCGGTCGGCGACACGTAGCCGGATGCCGGCAGCAGCTTCCACTGCACCGACACCACCATGATCAGGATGATGCCGAGCCAGAAATTGGGTATCGACATGCCGGACAGCGCCGCGATGTTGGCGCCCATCTCGACCGGCTTGCCCTTGCGCACCGCCGCGACGATGCCCATGGGAATGCCGATCAGCAGCGCGAAGAACATCGCCATGGCGGCCAGTTGCAGCGTGACCGGCAGCTTCTGGCCGATCAGGGTGGTCACCGGCACGTCGGTGCGCAGCGACTTGCCCAGGTCGCCCTGCACCACCTGGGTGGCCCAGGCGACGTACTGCACCGGCAGCGGGTCGTTGAGGCGGTATTTTTCGCGCAGGTAGTCCAGCACGGCCGGGTCGCGCTCTTCGCCGGCCATGGTCAGCACCGCGTCACCGGGCAGGATTTTCTGCAGCATGAAGACGATCATCGACACCAGTATCAGGGTCGGTATCGCGACGATCACGCGGCGCAAGATGAGTTTGAGCATGAGGGAAAACCGTAGAACGAAAGCGGCGGACGGAGCCGGCCCGTCAGGGCACGGCGCGCGGCCGCCGCGGGAAACGACCGGCCGCGTTCAGGCAGCCGGCGGGCGCGGCGGCGAACCGCCGCGCCGCGATCACTTCTGCGCGAACGTCACGCCCTTCAGGCGGATCATGCCGTCCGGGTACGGCACGAAGCCCTTGACCTTCTTGGCCAGCGCGAACGGCCATGGCTGGTAGTAGTTATACACGCCGGGCAGCTCGTCCTGGATGATCGCCTGCGCCTGGTCGTAGATGGCGCGGCGCTTGGTTTCATCGGGCACCGTGCGGGCCTCGTTGAGCAGCTTGTCGACGTCCGGGTTGCAGTAGTGGCCGTCGTTCAGCGCGCCCTTGCAGGTCACGAAGCTGTGGATGTTGCCGTCCGGATCGACCCGGCCCGACCAGCCCAGCATCACCACCTGGAAGTTGCCGCCCGCGGATTCCTTCTGCAGCGCGGCGTACTCGGTGGGCCGCAGCGACAGGTCGAAGCCGGCCTCGGAGGCCATGGCCTGGACCATCTCGGCCACCGACGAGGTGGTGGTGTTGTTGCCGAACATGACCTCGGCCTTGACGCGCTCGAAGCCGGCCTGCTTGAGCAGCGCGCGGGCCTTGGCCACGTCGCGCTTGGTCACGGGGAACTTGTCGCTGTGGTAGGGGCTGGCGGGCGGGAACGGCTGTTGCGCCGGCTCGAAGATGCCGCCGCCGGCCACTTCGTTGATGGCGTTGCGGTCGATGGCCAGCTGGAATGCCTGGCGCACCAGCTTGTTCTTGAAGGGATTGTCCTCGGCGCGCTTGCCGTTGGCGACGTTGAACATGAACTGCTGGAAGCCCAGGCCGGCCACCGGCGCGAAGGTCAGGCTGGCGTCGCCCTTGACCTGCGCCGCGTCGGACGGATTCAGGCGCTCGAGCAGGTCCAGGTCGCCGGCGCGCAGGTTCGACAGGCGCACGGTGGTGTCCGGGATCGGCAGGAAGGTGATGCGCTTGAAGGCGTAGTCCTTGGCGTCGTAGTACTGGTCGAATTTCTCCAGCACGACGCGGTCGTTCTGGATGCGCTCGACGAACTTGTACGGACCCGAGCAGATCGGCTTGCGGCCGACCGAGGCCACGTCGGCGTCGGCGAACGACTTGGGCGACAGCATCATGCCGGCACGGTCGGACAGCTGCGCCAGCAGCGTGGCGTCGGGCTGCTTGAGGGTCAGCACCAGCGTCGCGGCGTCGGGCGCCTCGACTTTCTCGACCGAGGCCAGCTCGCCCTTGCGCAGGCTGTCGGGCAGCGTCATGGCGCGTTCCAGGTTGGCCTTGGCGGCGGCGGCGTCGAACTTGCTGCCGTCATGGAACAGCGCGTCTTCGCGCAGCTTGAAGGTCAGCACCTTGTTGTCCGGGCTGAACGACCACGAGGTGGCCAGTTGCGGCACGAAGTGCAGCTTGGGATCGATGTCCACCAGCTTGTCGCACAGCGAGGTGAAGACGATGCGGCCGACGTAGGTGCGGGCGCGGTGCGGGTCCAGCACGTCCGGATCTTCCTGCAGGCCGATGCGGATGTTCTGGGCGCACGCGGCGCCGGCGGCCAGCGCCAGCACGCTGGCGCCGAAGGTCATGGTCAAGCGTTTCATTGTGTTTATTCCCCTTGTGGCTGCAATGCCCGGCTGCAAGGCCGGGCCGCGATGCGTGACAGCAATGCCCGCGTCAGAAACCCACGGCCTGGCCGTCACGGCGACTGTCGCTGGCGGCGACGTAGCCGAGCTCGTTGTCGCTTTCGGACATGCGCCAGATGAATTGGCCGGCGCCGAAATCCATGTACGGATCGTCCACGGATTTCAAAGCATGCCCCAGGTCTTTCAGGCCCGCAATAGTGGAAGCCTTCATATTGGTCTCGATGTCCAGCGAGAAATCGCGGTTGACCTTCCAGCGCGGCGCGCAGCAGGCGGCCTGCGGGTTCTGGTGGTAGTCGACCATGCGGATCACGGTCTGCAGGTGGCCCTGCGGCTGCATGTCGCCGCCCATCACGCCGAAGCTCATGACCGGCTTGCCGCCGCGCGTCAGGAAACCCGGGATGATGGTGTGGAACGGCCGCTTGCCGCCCTCGACCACGTTGGCCGACTTGGGATCCATCGAGAAGCCGACGCCGCGGTTCTGCAGGCTGATGCCCGTGCCCGGCACCACCACGCCCGAGCCGAAACCCATGTAGTTGGACTGGATGAACGAGATCATCATGCCGTTCTCGTCCGCGGCGGTCAGGTAGATGGTGCCGCCGGCGGCCGGACGACCGGCGCTGAAATGGGTGGCCCCGTCCAGGCGGATCAGCTTGGCGCGGCTGTCCAGGTAGTCATCCGACAGCATCTGCTCGGGCGTGACCTCCATCGAGCGCGGGTCGGCCACGTACTTGTAGAGGTCGGCGAAGGCCAGCTTCATGGCCTCGATCTGCACGTGCTGCGACTGCACCGAGTCGACCGGCATGTCGGCGATGTTGAAGCGCTCGACGATGCCCAGCGCGATCAGCGCGGCGATGCCCTGCCCGTTCGGCGGGATCTCGTGCAGCTCGTAGCCGCGATAGGACCGCGAGATCGGCTTGACCCATTCCGGGCGGTAGCCGCGCAGGTCTTCCAGCGTCATGGCGGCGCCGCATTCCTGGCTGAAGGCGGCGATGCGCTCGGCCAGCTCGCCTTCGTAGAAATCACGGCCCTTGGTGGCGGCGATGCGTCGCAGCGTGTAGGCGGCGTCCGGAAAGCGGAAGTGCTCGCCGACCTTGGGCGCGCGGCCCTCGGGCATGAAGGCCTGGGCGTAGCCCGGCTGGCTGCTCAGTTCATTGGCGGCGGCGGCCCATTTGTGCGCCACCACCGGCGGCACGGCGTAGCCGCGCTCGGCGATCTCGATGGCCGGCTCGAACAGTTGTTCGAAGGGCAGCTTGCCAAGCTTTTCGTGCAGCGCGGACCAGCCGGCCACCACGCCCGGCACCGTGACCGCGTCCCAGCCGCGCTTGGGCTGGATCGCCAGGCCGTCGGCGCCGACGCCGTATTTGCGCTTGAAGTACTCGACATTCCAGGCGGCCGGGGCCACGCCCGAGGAATTCAGGCCATGCAGTTCCTTGCCGTCCCAGACAATGGCGAAACAGTCGCCGCCCAGGCCGCAGGAGACCGGCTCGACCAGCACGATGGTGGCGGCCGCGGCGATGGCGGCGTCGACCGCGTTGCCGCCCTTGAGCAGCATGCGCAGGCCAGCCTGGGCGGCCAGCGGGTGCGAAGTCGACACCACATTGCGCGCGAACAGCGGGATGCGGATGGAGGGATACGGGTTGACCCAGTCGAAGGATTTCATGGCGCTTGTCTCATAGAGGTAAGCAGGCGAAGGTACTCCCGTGATCTAATTAAATCAATTTGATTTTTTGTTCGGTAATAAAAGAAATTTTTTTGAATTGATCCCATGAGCACCATCCGATTCCTGCGCACCTTCCTGGCCGTGGCGCACCATGGTTCGTTCTCGGAGGCGGCCGAACAGGTGGCCCTGACGCAGGCCGCCGTCAGCTTCCAGATGCGCTCGCTGGAGGCGGAATTGGGGCGCGAGCTGTTCGACCGCAGCGGGCGGCTGGCCATCCTGAACGCGGCGGGCCGGGAATTGCTGCCGGAAATCAAGCACTTGCTGGATTTATACGACCGCATGCGACTACCGCGCACGGTGCCGGGCGAACTGGCCGGGTCGGTCTCGGTGGGCAGCATCGTGTCCTGCATGGGCACCTTGTCCAAGGTGGTGTCGGGCATGAAGAAGTCGCATCCCAAGCTGGACGTGCGCATCCTGTCGGGCAAGGCCAGCGAGCTGGCCGGCAAGGTCGAGGACGGCGAACTGGACGCGGCCTTCCTGGTGGAGGCCGGCCGCAAGATGGCCAGCACCCGCTGGACCCCGCTGTATGAAGAACCGCTGGTGGTGATCGCCCCGCCCTCGGCCGCCGGGCGCGACGCGCGCCAGGTGCTGGCGGGCAACCCCTTCCTGCGCTTTGACCGCACCCAGCGCACCGGACTGCAGATCGACCGGCTGCTGCGGCGGCTGGCCGTGCCGCTGGACGAGTTCCTGGAACTGAACGCGATCGAGACCCTGGTCGAGCTGGTGCGCCAGGAGGTTGGCGTGACGCTGCTGCCGTTGATCAACGGCTCGAACTGGAGCGACAGCCCGCAGTTGCGCATCCTGCCCCTGCCCGACGACCTGGGGCCGGCGGCGCGCGCCATCGGCATGCTGGAGCGGCGCGAGCACGCCCGCCAGGGCATCACGACGGCCATCTGCGAAGCCTGCGCCGCGGCCTTCCGGGCGCGTGACGCGCAAGAGCCGGCGCAGGTCCGCCTCTAACGACAACGCCCCGCGTCGTCTCCCGGGCGGAAGCGACACGAGGCGTTGCGCCGGGCGCGGCGGACCTTACTGGCCCATCGCCGGATCGGTGACCGAGGCCTTGCCCGTCTCCACCCGGCCGGCAAAGCGGCGGATGTAGGCCGGGTCCTCGTTCAGGCGCGCCGTGAAGTCGTACCAGTTGCCGCTGGCCTTGAGCGACCACGACTGCTCGACCTGGCTGCCCGCCGGCACCGTGATCGTCCACTTCTCATTGTTGGTGTAGTAGGCGTTCGGCGTGATGACGAAGGTGCAGGGCCTGGTGCCGCTATTGATGAAGCTGGTGTAGACGTCGCCGTTGGCGATGTCGTAGCAGACACGGATTTCCGCGCCCAGCCCTTCGGTGCGGGCCAGCGCCAGGTCGCCGGCGAAATGGCGCAGGTAGCCGTTCGGGCCCATCACCCACAGGTCGTACTTGCCGCCGTCGGCGGCCACGTCCCAGCTGCCTTCCAGCTGCTTGTTGGGCTCGACCGCGTAGCGGCGCGGCAGGCGGTCCAGGTGCAGGCGGTCGTACACGTGGAACACGCCGGCGGCGCTGCCGGTGTTGGCGAACACCAGCCACATGGCGCTGCTGCCGGGCTGGGCGCGGCCGCTGGTGTGCATCTCGTAGGGCAAGGCGCGCGACGGACGCACGCCGGTTTCCTGCCTGGGCTTGGCCTGGGTGGTGGTGTCGGGCAGCGGCACCTGGGCCAGCGCCTGCTGGTCGGCGCGGGTCTGGTCCGCCGTGGCCTTGGTCCACATGGTCAGGTCGGGCAACTGCTCGCTGTTGGGCGTGGCGAAGTTGAAGGCCGAGGTCAGGTCGCCCAGCACCGCGCGGCGGTAATCGCTGATGTTGGTTTCCTTGACGCCGAAGCGCGCTTCCAGGAAACGCAGCACCGAGGTGTGGTCGAAGGCCTGCGAATTGACCCAGCCGCCGCGGCTCCAGGGCGAGACGACGTACATCGGCACGCGCGGACCGGGGCCGTAGACGCGCTTGTCGGCCGCATCCTGCAGCGACGGCTTGATGTGGCGCTCCAGGTCGGTGTTGATGGTGGATGCGCCCGCCATCGAACCGTCCGGGTTGAGCGACGGCGCGGCCGGCGACGGCACGTGGTCGAAGAAGCCGTCGTTCTCGTCGAAGTTGATCAGCAGCACGGTCTTGCTCCAGACGTCCGGATTGGCCGTCAGGGCGTTGAGCGTTTCCTGGATGTACCAGGCGCCCTGCACCGGGCTCGACGGGCCGGGGTGCTCGGAATAGTTGGCCGGCGCCACGATCCAGGACACCTGCGGCAACGAGCCGTTCAGCACGTCGTCGCGGAACGACTGCAGCAGGCCGTTGTCGCCGGCCATGGTGTTGGCCACGCCCTTGTACAGCGGATTGCCGCTGTCGGCCGCGGGCGTCCAGGCGGGCGGATTGGGGTTGCTGGCGGTCGGGTCGTTGCCGGACAGCTCATAGGCCTTGCGGAACTGGCGGAAGCCCGCCAGCGGGTTGTCGGTGAAGTTGTCGGGCAGGTTCTGGTAGACCTTCCAGCTGACGCCGTTCTCCTGCAGCTTCTCGGGATAGGTCTTCCAGGTCCAGCCGATGGTCGAGGCGCCCAGGCCGTCCCATTGGTTGCGGGTCGAAGGGCCGTTGCCCAGCGCCAGCGGATCGTTGGTGCCGGTCCAGTGGAACAGGCGGTTGGTGTTGGTGCCGCCGTGCGAGGAGCAGTGGTAGGCGTCGCACAGCGTGAAGGCCTCGGCCAGCGCGAACTGGAACGGCAGCTCCTGGCGGGTGTAGTAGCCCATCGACTGGTTCTGCTTATAGCGCGGCCATTGGTACAGGCGGCCGCCGTCCCAGGCGTTCTGCGCATCCGGGTAGTCGTGCGGCGTGCCGGACACGCGCTGGGCGTTGCCCTTGGTGCTGTCCAGGTGGTACGGCAGCACCACGCGGGTGCCGTTGGTCTGTTCCCAGACCGAGCGGTTCTGCGGCAGCGGCACGGTGATGCGGTCGCCGAAACCGCGCACGCCCTTGAACGTGCCGAAGTACATGTCGAACGAGCGGTTTTCCTGCATCAGGATGACCACGTGCTCGACGTCGTTGATGGTGCCGGTGCGGTTGTTGGCGGGGATGGCCAGCGCGCGGCGGATGGCGGGCGGGAACATCGACAAGGCGGTCAGGCCGGCGGTCGAGGCGGCGGCGTTGCGCAGGAAGCGGCGCTTGCCGGCGTGGATCGGGTCTTTGGCGGACGTCACGGATACTATTCCTTGGATTCTGGAGAAGGCGCGGCGTCAGGGCGCGCAACGCAACTGGGGCTTGGCCGGCTGGGTCGGCGTTTCGGGCTGGTTGCCGGGGTTGCCGGCATCGTCGTCGTCATCCTTGTCGCCGCCGCAGGCGGTCAGGACGGCGGCCACCATCAGGGCGGCGCCCATGCGCAGGCAGGCGCGCAGGATCGGGTTGGCGGTATTCATGGGGTGTCTATCCTCGGACATCAGGGAATCAATTCGGAAACGGACTTGCCGGACATGGCCAGCGACTTGACCTCGGCTTCGGTCAGGGCGCGCGACCAGAAGGCCAGGTCGTCGAAATACATGGTGTAGGGCCCCTTGGTGCCGGCGCAGCACACGCCGTAGGTGCCCTTGCCGTCTTCGTTCAGTCCCAGGTGCGGACCGAACAGGCCGGCGATCTGGGCGAAGTTGACGGTGCCGGTGGAGATCGAGCGGCTGAACCAGCCCATTTCGGTGTCGTAGACGTAGGCGGCCATGGTCTTGGCAGTCTTGTTGACGACCATCGCCACGTAGACCGGCTTGTTGGCCGTGAACTTGACGCCATTGATGTCCACGCGGCTGCCGCCGGCCAGGTTGAAGCGCAGCTCGGGGCCGGCCCACTGGGCGATGGTGATGCCCGGGTTGGCGCCGGAGTTGTAGTCCTTGTTGCCCAGGATGGAGCGGTCGTTGGCGGTGCCGTCGGACTGGTACCAAAAGCCGATGGTGAACGCCTGGACGCTGTCGAGCAGGCCCGCCGGGTAGTCCAGCTTGAAGGCGCCGATGGGATCGCCGCCGCGCTCGTTGCGGAACATCTTGCCGAACACGCCCTTGTCGGCGAACGCCGGCGCCTGCACGCCGTCATAGGGCGTGATCACGCCGCCGCCGGCGGCCTTGTCGGTCAGGTTGCCTTCGAACGGGAACAGCATCGTCAGGCCGGAACTCAGCGACGGCAGCAGCGGCACCGGCGCGGTGTAGACCACCGTGGCGCGCACCGCCGTGACGGCGCCGCCCACCGCGATGGCGTAGTTCAGCTCGTGCACGCCTTCGGTGGTGAAGGTGAAGCCGGTGTCGACGTAGTCCGTGGCGGTGCCCGGCAGGCGCGCGATTTCCTTGGCGTCGCGCGTGATCACGATCTCGCCGGTGGGCGTGCCCACGCGGCTCCAGCTGAGCGACACGCTCTTGTTGTCCATCGAGGTGCGGCTGGCGCCGCGGCGCAGCGCCACCGCTTCGAACAGCGAGGTGCCGGCCATGTCGTACTGGCCCGGGGCCGGCAGCGCGCCCAGGTGCGCCAGCAGCGTCGGCGCCGCGTCGGCCGCGCTCGGCAGGCCGTACCACGCGGTGTCCCAGACGCCGTCGACCGCGGCATCGTCGGCGCTGCCGCCGAGCAACGGCGCGCGGTTCAGCGCCAGCAACGTGGTCTTGTTCAGCGACAGCGGCAGGCCGTCGCTGCCGCCGGTGCGATCCAGGCCGTGGCTGGAAGCCACCACCACCAGCCAGTTCTCATCCGGATGGGCGGCGCGGCGGTCCGCGACCTGCTTGAGCAAGGCGCCGATGGCGCTGTCGGCCTGCCGCAGGGTGGCGCGATAGCCCTCGCCGAAACCGGCGCTGGCGGCCGCGCGCTCGGCGGCGCCGAACTGCGCCACCACCACGTCATAGCCTTCGGTGATGCGGTCGCGCGCCTGGCTGGCGACGCAATCGTCGACGCCGGCACAGTCGGTCAGGCTTTGCAGGTAGCCGGCATCGCGATCGCCGCCCACCAGGCCCGCCAGCAGCGACGAATTGAAGGCCGCCGCGGCGCGCGTGGCCGGCTTGGCGGCCTTGATGCGCTGGAACAGCGTGGCCGACTTGGGCGCCTGGCCCGGCGCGTTGCTGCGCACGCCGTGCTGGTCGGCCCATTGGCCGGTCAGCAGCGTGGCCCAGCCCGGCGCCAGCAGCGTCGGTTGCTGCGTCACGCCGCCAATGACCCCGCCGGTCCAGGAACGGGTCGCCGTCAACTGGGCCAGGTTGGGCAGGGACTTGTCCGTCATGCCCTGGCGGTAGGCATCGTAGGTGATGCCATCCATGCCGATGAACAGCACCTTGGCGTTCGCGCCGCTGCCCGGTTGCACGGTCGGCGGCGCCGCCGTGTCGTCGTCCTTGTCGTCGTCGCCGCCACAGCCGGCCAGCGCGCCCAGGGCCGCCAGCGCAGCGCACCAGCGCTTCCACTTCAATAACTGCATGCTCTTTCCCTTTCGAAACCCGCTTTGTGGGTGGCCCACATAGTGGCGACGCAAGGTGAAAGACCCATGAAGCGAAGAAAGGAATCGTTGATCGATGGATCAGGTTTTTTTTCTGCAGCGCTACAGACCGCAACAGGAAGGTGCCTGCCTGCGCCTGGCCGAAGCGCCCGATGCGGCGCGCCATCGCGCGGTTGTCATGATCGGCTGCTAGAGTCGGGCGCATTCCCGCCGTACCGCCATCGCCCGACCATGCCCCTGTCTTTGCGCCCGTCCCTGCC
>NZ_QHHO01000046.1:300561-314550 GCF_003184165.1 Achromobacter sp. RW408 | reverse complement strand
AGTCGCCGAAGGCGAGGACGAGGATGAGGATGGGGCAGTCCGGAGCGAACGCTCCGGACCGCAATCGTAGCCCCGCCCCCGCCTGCCGCCGTCCCGCCGGGCGGCTCAAGAACTCAATCCCCCGCCAGCAAAAAAAAACCGCAGAGAATTCACTTCTCCGCACTCTCCCCCGGCAACCCATCACTAACCTCAGCCAACGCCGCCTTCATATCCTCATAAGAAATCACCCGCTCATTCTGAAAACTCCCCAGCACCCCCCGGCACCCGTCGACGCCCGACCGCTTCATCTCCTCCATCATCCGCGTCCCATCCGCCAGCCCCTTCTGATAGAGCCCGTCATACCCCGCCGCGGAAAATCCGTATTCCTTGGCATACCGCTCCAGGTTCTTGCGCGAGGTCGCCTGGTGCTGCGCCAGGTCGGGTTCGGACGCCCCGCAGGAACGGGCCGCGCCGTTGGAGGCGCCCGCCGCCACCACGAACGATTCGAACTGGGCCTGCTCTGCCGCGTCGGGCGCGGCCCAGGCCGGGGCGGCCGCGGCCATCGTAAAGGCCAGGCCGATCAACATCTTGCGCATCGGTTCATCTCCGCAAAGCGCCCGCGCGCGGCCATCGCGCCCGGGCATTGATCACGCCCACATTATGGCAATGATCCCCGCGCCGCCCCGCGTGTGGAGTCGTTTCAGACTGTGCGGGTTTCTTTCCCGATCTGTCCGCCGGGCCAGCAAGCGCAACAGACACGAACTATGATGAGGGCTGTGGGGCACGTCCGCCCCAATGCAACGCCCCAACACTGGAGATCCTCCCATGAGCATCAAAGTCGGCGATCGCGTGCCCGATGGCACCCTGACCGAATTCATCGAAACCGAAAGCGAAGGCTGCTCGCTCGGCCCCAACGCCTTCCAGGTCGCCGACCTGACCCGCGGCAAGACCATCGTCCTGTTCGCGCTGCCCGGCGCCTTCACGCCGACCTGCTCGGCCAAGCACCTGCCGGGCTACGTCGAGCAGGCCGCGGCCCTCAAGGCCAAGGGCGTGGATGAAATCTGGTGCGTGTCGGTCAACGACGCCTTCGTCATGGGCGCCTGGGGCCGCGAACAGAAGACCGGCGGCAAGGTCCGCATGCTGGCCGACGGTTCCGCCCTGTGGACCAAGGCCCTGGGCCTGGAGCTGGACCTGATCCAGCGCGGCATGGGCGTGCGCTCGCAGCGCTACTCGGCCTTGATCGTCGACGGCGTGGTCAAGCAGCTGAATGTCGAAGGCCCCGGCAAATTCGAAGTCAGCGACGCCGCGACCCTGCTGTCGCAAGTCTGATTCCCCGCGCAGTTACTGTTTCATCGCTCAATGCGCGGGCCGCCCAGGCGGCCCGCGTCGCTCCCCCCGGCAGGGGCAGCCAGACGCCATGCTTGCAACCCTCTCTTCTTTCTCGTCGCTGTATGTCGCGACCCTGCTGATGCTCATCGGCACCGGCCTGTTCAACACCTACATGGGGTTGAGGCTGACCGCGCAGTCCGTCAGCGAGATCTGGATCGGCGCGTTGATCGCCGGTTACTACCTGGGCCTGGTGTGCGGCGCGCGGCTGGGCCACAAACTCATCATCCGCGTCGGCCACATCCGCGCCTTCGTCGCCTGTGCCGCCGTCGCCACCAGCATGATCCTGGCGCAGACGCTGGTCGATTCCATGCCGCTGTGGCTGGTGTTCCGTGTCATCTCGGGCATCGTCATGGTGACCGAATTCATGGTCATCGAGAGCTGGCTCAATGAACAAACCGAAAACCATCAGCGCGGGCGCGTGTTCTCCGTCTACATGGTGGTGTCCGGCCTGGGAACCGTGCTGGGGCAACTGGCCCTGACGGCCTACGCCACGCTCGACCTGCGGCCGCTGACCCTGGTGGCCATGTGCCTGGTGCTGTGCCTGGTGCCGATCGCCGTCACCGCGCGTTCGCACCCGCCCACGCCGCTGCCCGCCGCGCTCGACATCCGCTTCTTCATGCGGCGCGTGCCGCTGTCCATGACGGTGCTGTTCGTCGCCGGCAACCTGTCGGGCGCCTTCTACGGCCTGGCCGCCGTCTACGGCGCCAAGCACGGCATGACCACCTCGCAGGCCGCCATCTTCGTGGCCGCCGCCGTCACCGCCGGGCTGTTGTCGCAATGGCCCATGGGCTGGCTGTCCGATCGCATCAACCGCGCCGGCCTGATCCGCTTCAACGCATTGCTGCTGGTATTGCTGCCGGTCGTCATGTGGGGCTGGCTGACGCTGCCGTTCTGGGCGCTGGTGCTGCTGTCGTGCGCCTTCGGCATCCTGCAGTTCACCCTGTATCCCCTGGGCGCCGCCTTCGCCAACGACCACGTCGAATCCGAGCGCCGCGTCAGCCTGTCGGCCGTGCTGCTCATGACCTACGGCGTGGGCGCCTGTGTCGGCCCGATGATCGCCGGCGTGCTGATGTCGCTGGCCGGCCACAGCATGTATTACGTCTTCATCTCGGCCTGCGCCCTGATCCTGGTCTGGCAGGTGCGGCCCACGCGCGTCACCGGCGCGCACCAGGTCGACGAGGCGCCGGTCCACTTCGTGCCGATGCCGGACACCCTGCAGAGCTCGCCGGCCGCGGCCGTGCTCGATCCGCGGGTCGACGTCGAAAACGATATCAGCATCGAAATGGTGCAGCCCGATCCGGCCGCCGCGCCCGCCACGCCGCCGGTGGAAGGCGCGGGCGCCGTGGACCCGCCTGGCGGGGCGACCGAGGCGGCCGAGGCGCCGCGGGATGAACCCGCCGAGCCCGAGCGCCAGGCCCGCACCGGCACCTGACAGCCGCCGCGATTCACCAGGGCGCCATCAGCACGATGGCCGCCAGCGCCAGGGCCAGGCCGAGGCCATTCAGGCGCGTCAGCGGCTCGCGGAACACCAGCGTTCCGACCAGCGTGCCCAGCGTGATCACGCCCATGTTCATGGACGCGAACACCAGCGCGGGGTGCTCCGGCAGCGCCTGGTGCGCGCGGATGTAGGTGATGATGTTGCCGAAATTCACCGCGCCCAGCGCCACGCCGGCCGCCAGGTGGCGCGGCGCCCAGCGCGCGCGGCGCCACAGCAGGTAGGCCAGCATCAGCGCGCTGGACAGCGCGAACGCCAGCAACAGGCCGCCGGCGAACGCGGTGCCGGCGCGCGCCATCTGCTTGAACAGGATATCCACCACGCCGTAGGCCACCCACACCGCCAGCGGCCACAGCCACAGCGCGCGGCGTTGCGCGGCGTCCATCGCGCCCGGGGCCGCCGCGCCCGTGGCGGCGGGCCGGCGCAGCAGGCAGAACAGCGCGGCGAAGGCCAGCGCGATGGCGCCCAGCTTGCGGCCGCTGACCGGCTCGCCGAACAGCAGGAACGCCGCCAGCAGGGGAATGAACAAGGACAGCCGCTGGGCCGCGTCGCTGCGCACCACGCCGGCATGGCGCACCGCCAGCGCCATCGCCATGAAGCCGCTCGGCAGCAACAGGCCCAGCGCCAGCAGCACGGCCCACGGCGTCTGCGGCGTCAGCAACGCGGCCGGATCCGGCCGCAGCACGACCCAGCAGAGCAGGGCGGCGACCGCGTGGTTCACCATGATGGCCTGGCGCACGTCCAGCTGCCAGCGCCGCGCCAGCTTCAGCATCGCCGCCACGGCGACGCTGCAGGCGACGCTGGCCAGCAGGTAGGACAGGCCGGGCGCCAGCGTCACGCCGAGATGTCCTGGCGCGCGTGGTGGTGCGCGTGCTGGCCGGCGTCGATGCGCATGCCCAGGCGTTGCAGCAGGCGCTGGTCCGCCTCCATGCGCGGGTTGCCGGTGGTCAGCAGCACGTCGCCGTAGAACATCGAATTGGCGCCGGCCATGAAGCACAGCGCCTGCATGGCGTCGTCCATGGCTTCGCGCCCGGCCGACAGGCGCACCATGGCGCGCGGCATGGTGATGCGGGCCACCGCGATGGTGCGCACGAACTCGAACGGGTCGAGCGGCTCGGCGTCGGCCAGTGGCGTGCCTTCCACCCGCATCAGGTTGTTGATCGGCACCGATTCGGGGTAGGGCTCCATGTTGGCCAGTTGCGCGATCAGGCCGGCGCGCTCCTGGCGCGATTCGCCCATGCCGACGATGCCGCCGCAGCAGACGTTGATGCCGGCGCCGCGCACCCGTTCCAGGGTGTCCAGGCGGTCCTGGTAGGTGCGGGTGGTGACGACCTTGCCGTAGAACTCGGGCGCGGTGTCCAGGTTGTGGTTGTAGTAGTCCAGGCCGGCGTCCTTGAGCTGTTCGGCCTGGCCCTCGCGCAGCATGCCCAGCGTGACGCAGGTCTCCAGGCCCAGCGCCTTGACCGCGCTGACCATCTCGGCCACGGCCTCCAGGTGATGCGGCTTGGGGCTGCGCCAGGCCGCGCCCATGCAGAAGCGCTGCGCGCCGCCGGCCTGCGCGGCGCGCGCCGCCGCCAGCACCTCGTCCAGCGGCATCAGCTTTTCGGCTTCCAGGCCGGTGTCGTAGCGCGACGACTGCGAGCAGTAGCCGCAGTCCTCGGGACAGCCGCCGGTCTTGATCGACAGCAGGCTCGACAGCTGGATGCCGTTGGGATCGAAATGGGCGCGGTGCGTCTGCTGGGCGCGATACACCAGGTCCATGAACGGCAAGTCGTAGAGCTCCATCACGGCGGCGCTGCTCCACGCGGACGCGGGTTGCGGCCGGGACGGCTTGGGAACGGGAATGTAGGCGGTCTGCATCAACGGACTCCAGGAAGGCTTGCGGGGATCGCGCCGCGCGCCTTGGCGGGGCGGCTTGATCGGCGGATCGTAAGAAGCTGCGCAGGGTTTGCGCAATCTCGGGCCTGTCCGTGTTTTTGCGGGTGCGTTGAGGGCGATTTCGGTGGATATGGCGTTTTTTAGCGGGGATGCGGATCTAACGCGGCGCCATCTTCGCGCAGCCGTAACCCCGGATTATTTTGATTCAATTTGTAAATCCACGCGCCCGGCATCAGCCTTGGCCGGCTTTGCCTCGGGTCCGCGGCTTTTCGTGGCCGGTGATGCCGCGGTCGCGGGCCCACACGATCGCCGCGCTGCGGCGGTGCACCCCGATCTTGCTGTAGATGGTGGCCACGTGGTTGCGCACGGTATTGCGCGACAGGCGCAGTTGGCGCGCGATACCGTCGTCGTCGTGCCCCTGGCACAGCAGGCCCAGCACCTCGCGTTCGCGCGCCGTCAGTTGCGCCAGGTCGGCCACGTCGCGTGACGCCGGTGCCGGCGCGCGCAGTTGCGCCAGCTTTTCGATGATGCCGCGGCTGAACCATGACGTGTCCTGCATTACCGCCTCGATCGCGGCCAGCAGTTCGGTCTCGCTGCGCTTGCGTTCGCTGATGTCCTGCATCACCAGCAGCACGCGGCGCTCGCCGCCGATCATGACCGGTTCGGCGGACGCCAGGCAGTCGAGCTGGCCGCCATCGGCCGCGACCAGCATGGCCTCGCGGTTGCGCACGCTCTCGCCGCGCGCCAGGCTCTCGGCCATGCCTTCGGACGGACGCAGGCCCAGCGCGGTCAGTTCGCGGCCGACGGCGTCCTCGGGCGAGACGCCCACCGCCCGGGCAAAGGCGTCGTTCAGGTCCAGCGCGCGCAGCGACTCGCCTTCGCACAGCGCCATGGGCACCGGCGCCAGCCGGAAGGCCTTGGAAAAGCGCTCCTCGCTGTGTTGCAGGGCCTCTTCCGCGCGCTTGCGCTTTTCCAGGTCGATGAAGGTGAACAGCATGCAGGGCTCGCCCTGCATGTCGATCGGCTGGCCGGCGACGATGACGAACCTGGCGCCACCGTCGCCCAGCCGCAGCACGCCTTCGCGCTGGCTGATGGTCAGGCCGGCATTCAGCTTGGCCACCGCGTCGTCCTTGTCCTCGCCGCCGTCCAGCACGTCGAGTTCGTAGGCCGACTTGCCCAGCACGGCCTCGCGCGGCAGGCCGGTCATGTCCAGGAAGCCCTGGTTCACTTTTACGTAGCGCAGGTCGGACAGCCGGCAGATCAACGCCGGCGCGGGATTGGCGGCGAAGGTGCGTTCGAAGCGCTGTTCGGCGTTGAACGCCTCGGTCTGGTCGTCCAGGATCAGCACGCGGTAGTCGGCGTCGTCGTCTTCGAGCAGCAGGCCGCGCGCGCGGATGTTGCGCAGGAAGTCGGGGTCGTCCTTGCGGGTCAGGTCCAGCAGCAGGTCGTCGAAGGCGGCGCCCGCGGCCAGCAGATCCAGCGGATACTGCCGGGCCGGCACGCGGTGGTGGTTGCGGTAGGTCAGCGCGTAGCGCTTGCGGTAGCCGGCCGGGGTGTTGCCCAACGCCTCCAGTGTGTCGATGCCATGCAGCGCCAGCGCGCTGGCGTTGGCCCAGGCGATGGCGCCATTGGCTTCGAGCAGGATGATGCCTTCGTTCAAGCCTGCGATGATGCGTTGCAGGTGCTGGCGATGCGCGTGCGGGGCGGCGTTGCTGGGGGTCACGTGGGCCTCTTGGCTTGGCTGGCACAAGCGCACAGGATGCGTTGCGAGACGCGCCATGTCCAGAGGATAAACGGACGAGACGGGGGAAGGGGGCGGCACGGCGCTTGCTGCCGCGCAAAGCAAAAAAGCCCCGGAATCCGGAGCTTTTGGCGGGCGCCTTCTGGCGCAGTGCAGGAAGACTCCTGCGGAACAACTGGATCTTGCGGCTTGCTGGGATGCACGCAAGTGCTTGGCGGAGCGGACGGGGCTCGAACCCGCGACCCCCGGCGTGACAGGCCGGTATTCTAACCAACTGAACTACCGCTCCGCAGCGGCATACTCAACTACTGTGTCACTTCAACTGCATCTTGTACTGCTGCCAGTAAGACTGGCGTCCCCTAGGGGATTCGAACCCCTGTACTCACCGTGAAAGGGTGATGTCCTAGGCCTCTAGACGAAGGGGACTTGGACTTTCGTCGTGCTTTACTACTGCACTATTTCTACTGCACTATTTACTACTCTTCGCTTTGGACTGGTGGAGGTAAGCGGGATCGAACCGCTGACCTCTTGCATGCCATGCAAGCGCTCTCCCAGCTGAGCTATACCCCCGTTTTTCTAATCAACTCCAGCCACGTTTTACGTTTCCCCGAACGCTTTCACGCTCGTTTTTTCGTATCTCGTTGCCGGTTTTGTTTAGTGCCGTTGGCGAAGAAACGAGATTATGCACGAACTAAATTCGGCGTGCAAGTCGGTTCGATGCAAAAAATGAAAAAGTTGCGTGGAAGTCGCTTTCAAGGGGACGCATGCGCGGGAAGCCGGAGATAAATCAAGGGTTTGCGCGAATGCTATCGTGGGGAAGGTCGCGGGCGCGCACAATGTGTATCCCGCCATGATGTCTTGCCGGCAGGAGAATTCTTTCGCATGAGCACCCGGACTTCCTTTCCGACGCGCCAGTTGGGGCGCAGCGACATGTTCATCACGCGGATTGGCGTGGGCGCCTGGGCCATGGGCGGCAACGCTTGGGCCATCGGCTGGGGCCCGCAGGACGATGGCGATTCGATCGCCGCGATCCGCCTGGCGGTGGACCGCGGCATCAACTGGATCGACACCGCCGCCGTCTACGGGCTGGGCCATGCCGAGGAAGTGGTGGGACGGGCGCTGGCGCAGATGAGCCCCGGCGACCGGCCCTACGTCTTCACCAAGTGCGGCCTGACCTGGTCCCCCGACCAGCCGCGGGCCACGCCGCGACGCAATGGCGCGCCGGCCAGCATCCGCCGTGAAATCGAAGGCTCCTTGCAACGCCTGGGCGTGGAACGGATCGACCTCTACCAGATGCACTGGCCGGCCGGCGACGGCACGCCGCTCGAAGCCTATTGGCAGGAACTGCTCGACCTGAAGCAGGAAGGCAAGGTGCGCGCGGTGGGCCTGTCCAACCACAACCTGGCGCAGTTGCAGGACGCCGAGACGCTCGGCCACGTCGACTCGCTGCAGCCGCCGTTCTCGGCGATCCAGCGCGGGGCGGCGAACGACCTGATTCCGTGGTGCGCGCAGAACGGCACCGGTGTCATCGTCTACAGCCCGATGCAGTCGGGCCTGCTCAGCGGCGCCTTTTCCGCCGCGCGGGCGCAGGCCCTGGGCGCGGATGACTGGCGTTCCCGCAACGCCGAATTCCAGGCGCCCAACCTGGCGCGCAACCTGGCCCTGGCCGAAGCGCTCAAGCCCATCGCCGAACGCCACGGCACCACCCAGGCGGCGGTGGCCATTGCCTGGACGCTGGCGTGGCCGGGCGTCACCGGCGCCATCGTCGGCATGCGCAACGCGGCCCAGGTCGATGGCGTGCTGGGGGCGGCCGAACTGGAGCTGGACAGCGACGACATGGCGCGCATCGCCGACGCGATCGAGCTGACGGGCGCGGGAGTGGGGCCGCTGCGGCCGGTCAACGATAGCGGCGCGTTGCCGGTCAATTTGTTGCGCTAGGGGCGCGCCAGGACAAGCGCTGGCAGTAAAGGCACGGCACGGCCGGTAAAGGCGTGGCCGGCAAGGGGGCGGCCTGCAAAGGCCTGTGAAGTGGAACCGGGCCAGGCAGAACCCGGCCCGTTCCTGGTTCAGGGGCGACGCGCGCGGCGGCTGCCGAAGGCGGCGATGAGGGCCAGGCCGATCAGCGCCAGCGCCGACTTGTCGCCGAAGCGGGCGTAGGGCGTCAGGCCCGTCATACCCTGCACCGAGACCGGCAGCACGCCCGGCTGCAGCGGCGCCAGTTGCGCCGCCACGCGGCCCTTGGCGTCGATGGCCGCGGTCATGCCGGTGTTGGTCGAGGTCAGCATGGGGCGCGCGGTTTCGATCGTGCGCAGGCGCCCGATCTGCAGATGCTGGCGCAGGGCCCACGTATCGCCGAACCAGCCCAGGTTGCTGACGTTGACCAGGATGGTCGCGCCCGGTTCGCCATTGGCGCCCGGTTGCAGCGCCGGCAGCAGGTCGGGACCGAACAGGTCTTCGTAGCAGATGTTGAAGGCGATGTGCTGGCCGCCCACCGCGAACGGCGTCTGGCGCTCGGGGCCGCGGTCGAAATCGCCCAGCGGGATGTTCAGCATGTCGACGAACCAGTGAAAGCCCGGCGGCACGTATTCGCCCCAAGGCACCAGGTGGCGCTTGTCGTAGCGCATGGCGGTGCTGCCGCCGGTCAGCTGTTCCAGCGGCGTCTGGCCGTCGAAACCCATGACGCTATTGGTGTAGCGGTCGCGGCCATTGCGCACGTCGTGGATCGGCGCGCCCATGGCGATCACGGCGTTCTGCCGCGCCGCCACCTGGCGCCAGACGTCCCAGACGCGGGGATCGAGCTGGTCCTGGAAGATCGGCAGCACGGTTTCCGGCAGGATGATCATCTGTGGCGGCGGCACGCCCGCGGCCGGCGGCAGGGCCGCCAGTTCGAGATGGCGACGCAGGCTCTGGTCCAGCAGCGCCGGGTCGAACTTCTGCGATTGTTCGATGTTGCCCTGGACCAGCCGCACGTTCAGCGCATCGCCGCTGGGCGTGGACCAGTCGATGCGCGACAGCGGCCAGCCGGCGGCGGCCAGCGCCAGCGCCACGCCGGCGGCCAGCGCCCGGCGGCCGTCGCGCGCTTGTTTCCGGTCGCCCGCCGGGCGCCACAGGCTGGCGATGGCGGCGGCGGCGAAGGCCGCCACCAGCGCCATGCCATGCACGCCCAGCAGCGGCGCCCAGCCGGCGATGGGGCTGTCGACCTGCGCGTAGCCGATGTTGAGCCAGGGAAAGCCGGTCAGCAGCACCGCGCGGACCCATTCGAAGCCGGCCCACAGCGCGCCCCAGGCCAGCGTGCCGGACAGCACGCGACCCGGCGCCGAGTCGGCCGTCAGCGGCACGTAGCGCCGCGCCAGCGCGCCGGCCGTGGCCGGGAACAGCGCCAGGAAGGCGGATAGCGCCAGCACCGCGGCCACCGCCAGCGGCGCGGCCAGGTCGCCGTAGCGGTGCAGGCTGATGAAGATCCAGTACAGCCCCAGCGCGTAGGTGGCGAAGCTGAACAGCCAGCCGCGCAGCCAGGCCTGGCGGGCCGAGGGCGCGTACAGGGTGACGCGGGCGGCCACCGCCAGCGCCAGCACCTGGGTGATGGCCAGCGCCCAGCCCGGCAGCGGACCGGGGGCGAAGGTGAGGGCCTGGACGGCGCCGGCCAGCGTCAGGCCGGCCGCGCCCAGCAGGAACGGACCGCGGGAGGCGCGGCTCATGCGTCGGTATCGGGCGGAACGCCGCGGGACGGCGCGACGCGCTTGACGCGCAGCCAGATGGCGCGACGGGCGTCGCCGCGCGCCACTTCCAGTTTCAGGCCGTCGAATTCGGCGCTGTCGCCGCGGCGCGGGATGCGGCCCAACTGGCCGCCCATCCAGCCGCCGACGCTGTCGTATTCGTCGTCGGGCAACTGGCAGCCGAACACGTCGTTGAAGTGCGAGATGTCGGTGGCGGCCAGGACGCGCCACTGGTTCTCGCCTTCGGGGAAGATCGAGTCTTCCTCGGTTTCGTCGAATTCGTCTTCGATATCGCCGACGATCTGTTCCAGCACGTCTTCCATCGTGACCAGGCCGGAGATGCCGCCATGCTCGTCGATGACGATGGCCTGATGGTTGCGGCTGGCGCGGAACTCGTGCAGCAGCACGTTCAGGCGCTTGGATTCGGGGATGAACACCGCCGGGCGCACCAGCGTGCGAACCTCGATGTCGGGTTCGAGCATGCAGCGCAGCAAGTCCTTGGCCAGCAGGATGCCGATGATGTTGTCGCGGTCGCCTTCGTACACCGGGAACCGCGAATGGGCGGTTTCGATCACGGTGGCCACCAGGTAGGGAATGGGCTGCGTGACGTCGAGCAGGTCCATGCGCGAGCGCGGCACCATGATGTCGCCGACAGTGCCTTCGGACACGGCCAGCGCGCCCTTGATCATCTTGTAGGACTCCGCGTCCAGCAGGTCGCGGTCATGCGCGGCTTCCAGGACGGCCTTGATGCCTTCACGGTCCTCGGGCTCGCGGCGCACGAGGGAAAGCAGGCGGTCTAGAAGGGATTTGGTGGCGGGTTTGGATGAGCGAGAGGGAGTCGCTTCGGGAGCAGGATAAGGGTCAGACATCGTCCGGGAGGACAAGTTATGGAGGGGCCAGCATAACCGAATCTGGCGCGCAATTTGTAACGCGACCCCGGAAAATGGGTCCAACCGACGCGATCTGCGCCTTGCTGGCCGCCATTTCGCGTCGATTGCTCAGGGTTGACCCCAGGCCCGTGAATCAGGCGGCAAGATAGGGATCGGCGATGCCCATGCGCGCCAGCGTGGCGGTTTCCAGCGCTTCCATGCGGCGGGCGTCGCGCGCCTTGATGTGGTCGTAGCCGAGCGAATGCAGCACGCCGTGCAGCGTCAGGTGGGCGGCGTGGTCCAGCAGCGCCTTGCGCTGCTCGCGGGCCTCGCGCACCAGCACCGGCACGCACATCACGATGTCGCCGCGCGCCACGCCCAGCGGATCGACGCCGTACTCGAAGGTCAGCACGTTGGTGGCGTAGTCGCGCTGGCGGAAGTCGCGGTTCAGGCGGCGTCCCTCGGCCGCGCCCACCAGGCGCAGGCTGAGCTCGGCGGCGCTGAATTCCACCAGGCCATCCTCGGCCGCGGCGGCCAGCGCGCGCTCGGCCCAGCGGCGCAGGCGCCAGCGCGGCAGGCGGGGTTCCTCGACCCCGTACTGGACGGACAGGGACAGTTCAGGCGTCATTTTCCGCGGCCCGGTCATAGGCATCGACGATGCGCGCCACCAGCGGATGGCGCACCACGTCGCGGCTGGTGAAGCGAGTGGTGGCGATGCCCTGCACGTCGTGCAGCACCTTGACGGCGTGCGCCAGGCCGCTTTCCTGGCCGCGCGGCAGGTCCACCTGCGACGGGTCGCCGGTGATGACGGCCTTGCTGCCGAAGCCGATGCGCGTCAGGAACATCTTCATCTGTTCGGGCGTGGTGTTCTGCGCCTCGTCCAGGATGACGAAGGCGTGGTTCAGCGTGCGGCCGCGCATGTAGGCCAGCGGCGCGATCTCGATGGTCTGCTTCTCGAACAGGCGCTGCACCTTCTCGAAGCCCATCAGGTCGTACAGGGCGTCGTACAGCGGGCGCAGGTACGGATCGACTTTCTGCGCCAGATCGCCGGGCAGGAAGCCCAGCCGTTCGCCGGCTTCGACCGCCGGGCGCGTCAGCACCAGGCGCTGCACCGTGTCGCGCTCCATCGCGTCGATGGCGCAGGCCACCGCCAGCCAGGTCTTGCCGGTGCCGGCCGGGCCCACGCCGAAAGTGATGTCGTGCTTGAGGATGTTGTTCAGGTAGTCGCGCTGGCGCGGCGTGCGCGGACGCAGGTCGCTGCGCTTGGTGCGCAGGGCGATGGCGTCGCTGTCGTCGTCCAGCGCCGGCAGCGGGTCGGCCTCGCGGGCCGGCGCGTCCTGCGTTTTCTCTTCCTGGCGGCCGACGCCGATCTCGACCAGCCCGAGCTGGATGTCGTCGACCGACAGCGCGCGATGCACGGCCTGCTCATGGAAACGGCGCAGCACGCGGCCGGCCAGTTCGGCCTTGTCGCCTTCGATGGTGACGCGGCTGCCGCGGCGCGAGAGCTTCACGCCCATGCCGTCGGCGAGCTGGCGCAGGTTCTCGTCCAGCGGGCCGCACAGGTTGGCCAGGTGGGTGTTGTCGCCGTCCAGGATGACGACGGTGGGCAGGCTGCGGCGGGCGCGGGGGCGGGAAGTGGTCATTCGGCCTCTTGGGAGTCGCGGTCGACGTCGGCCACCCGGGCGCGCAGCGAATTGGTGTGCGCCTCGGTGATGATGACGTCGACCATCTGTCCGATGAGCCGCGCGGGCGCGGCGAAGTTGACGATGCGGTTGTTCTCGGTGCGGCCCATCAGCTCGTTCGGGTCGCGCCGCGACGGGCCTTCCACCAGCAGGCGCTGGCGCGTGCCGATCATGTTGCGGGCGATGGCGGCGGCCTGTTCGTTGATCAGCGCCTGCAGGCGCTGCAGGCGGCGCAGCTTGACGTCCTGCGGCGTGTCGTCGTGCAGGTCGGCGGCCGGCGTGCCGGGGCGGCGCGAGTAGACGAACGAGAACGAGGTGTCGAAACCGACGTCCTCGATGAGCTTCATGGTCTTTTCGAAGTCTTCCTCGGTTTCGCCGGGGAAGCCGACGATGAAGTCCGACGACAGCGTCAGGTCGGGACGCGCGGCGCGCAGGCGGCGCACGACCGACTTGAATTCCAGCGTGGTGTAGCCGCGCTTCATGGCCGCCAGCACGCGGTCGCTGCCGGCCTGCACCGGCAGGTGCAGGAACGACACCAGCTTGGGCAGGCGGGCGTAGGCGTCCACCATGCGCTGGGTCATTTCCTTGGGGTGCGAGGTGGTGTAGCGGATGCGTTCGATGCCGGGGATCTCGTGCACGTATTCCAGCAGCATGGCGAAATCGGCGATTTCGCCGCTGTCGCTCATGCGGCCGCGGTAGGCGTTGACGTTCTGGCCCAGCAGGGTGACTTCCTTGACGCCCTGGTCGGCCAGGTCGGCCACTTCGACCAGCACGTCGTCGAACGGACGCGAGACTTCCTCGCCGCGCGTGTACGGCACGACGCAGAAGCTGCAGTACTTGCTACAGCCTTCCATGATCGAGACGAAGGCGGTGGCGCCCTCGACCCGCGGCGGCGGCATGTTGTCGAACTTCTCGATCTCCGGGAAGCTGATGTCGACCTGCGAGCGGCCCTCGGCGCGGCGGCGCTGGATCAGGTCGGGCAGGCGGTGCAGGGTCTGCGGGCCGAACACCACGTCCACGTAGGGCGCGCGCTTGACGATGGCCTCGCCTTCCTGGCTGGCGACACAGCCGCCCACGCCGATCACCAGGTTCGGGTTGGTCTTTTTCAGGTGCTGCACGCGGCCCAGGTCGGAAAAGACCTTTTCCTGGGCCTTTTCGCGCACCGAACAGGTGTTGAACAGGATGACGTCGGCGTCTTCCGGGTTATCGGTCAGCTCCAGCCCCTGGTCGCCGCGCAGTA
>NZ_QHHO01000046.1:276786-300551 GCF_003184165.1 Achromobacter sp. RW408 | reverse complement strand
GGGGGGAGGGGACGCGCGCGTTCGATGGGGGGCGCCGCCTCAACCGATCTGGCCGGCTTCTTGCGTCAAGGTCGAGATGAACGTCGCGGTGCGCGGATCGCGCGGTCGGGTGAACAGGTCGCGCGAGGCGCCGGCTTCGACCACGTTGCCGTCGAGCAGGAACACCGCTTCACGCGAAACGCTGGCGGCCAGGCGCAGGTCATGGGTGGCCATCAGCATGGTCATGCCCTCGGCGGCCAGCTGGCGCAGCACGTCCACCACTTCGGCCGCCAGGCCCGGGTCGAGCGCCGAGGTCGGTTCGTCGCACAGCAATACGCGGGGGGCGGGCGCCAGGGCGCGGGCGATCGCCACGCGCTGCTGCTGGCCGCCCGACAGATTGGCGGGCCAGGCCTCGGCCTTGTCCAGCATGTTGACCTTGCGCAGCAGTTCCTCGGCTCGCGCGCGGGCGCGGTCGGCGGGCCATTTCTGCACCGTCACCAGGCCTTCCATCACGTTGCCGATCACGGTCTGGTGCGGGAACAGCTGGAAGTTCTGGAACACCATGCCGGTCTGCATGCGCACCCGCTGCACCTGGTCGCGCGAGAGCTTCAGGCCGGGTTCGAAGTGGACCTGTTCCGGGCCGATCTCGAGGGTGCCGCGATCGGGCACCTCCAGCAGGTTGACACAGCGCAGCAGGGTGCTCTTGCCGCTGCCGGACGGGCCGATCAGCGCGGTGACGCTGCCTTCGGCGATGGCCACGTCGACCTGCTTGAGCACCAGGTTGCCGCCGAAGGATTTCTCGATCTGTTCCAGGCGGATCATCGGTTCTTCTCGGAAAACACCGCGTGCTGGCCGAAGCGCCTTTCCAGGCGCACCTGGGCGGCGGACAGCACCGAGCTGAACACCAGGTAGATCAGCGCGGCCTCGGTGTACAGGATCAGCGGTTCATACGTGACGGCGGCGATGCGCTGGGCCGCCTGGAAGATCTCGGGCACGGTCAGCACGGCGGCCAGCGAGGTGTCCTTGACCAGGGCGATGAAGGAATTGGACAGCGGCGGCACCGCCACCCGCGCGGCCTGCGGCAGCACGGTGCGGCGCAGCGCCTGGCCGCGCGTCATGCTCAATGAATAGGCGGCTTCCCACTGGCCCTTGGAGATGGACTCGATGGCGCCACGGATCACTTCGGAGTTGTAGGCGCCGACGTTCAGCGTGAAGCCGATCAGCGCCGCCGGCAACGGGTCGAGCACCACGCCGACGCTGGGCAGGCCGTAGAAGATCACGAACAGCTGCACCAGCAGCGGCGTGCCGCGGATCAGCCAGACGTAGAAGCGCACCAGCGCCACCAGCGGCGCCGGCCCGAACAGCCGGATCAGCGCCACCACGAAGGCCAGCGCCAGCCCCAGCGCGAACGACATCAATGTCAGCGGGACGGTGAACACCAGCCCGGCGTGCAGCAAGGGCCAGAACGAGTCGGCCATCAACTGCACCCAGGCCGGCACCGCGAGGGTGTCGACCTGGGACAGGATCCAGTCGGGCAGGACGTTGTGCAGCCAGGCGGGGAGCGTCATCGAGGAGGCCGCTTATTGCTGCGCCGACAGGTCCGTGCCGAAGTACTTGACCGAGATGGTCTTGTAGGTGCCGTCGGCCTTGATGTCGGCCAGCGCCTTGTTGATGGCGGCCACCAGTTCGGGATTGTTCTTGCGCAGCAGCACGCCGGAGTTGCTGAACTCGGCGGCCTTGTCGGTGGCGGCGATCTTGACCTTGGCGTTGGGCTTCTGCTTCTTGAAGTCGAGGAACGACAGGTTGTCGTTGACCGTGGCCTCGACGCGGCCCGAGGTCAGCAGGTCGATGGCTTCGTTAAAGCCCTGCACGGCAACCACTTCCGCGCCGTGGCTCTGCGCCAGCTTGCCGAAGTTGCTGGTGAGCGTGTTGGCGGACTTCCTGCCCTTGAGGTCCGCGAACGACTTGATGGTGGTGTTGTCATCGCGCACGATCAGCACCGCGGCCGACGAGATGTAGGGATCGGAGAAGTCGTACTTGGCGCGGCGCGCGTCGGTGATGCCGACCTGGTTGATGACGGCGTCGTAGCGCTTGGCGTCGAGCCCGGCGATCAGGCCGTCCCACTTGCCTTCGACGAATTCGGCTTTGACGCCCAGGCGCTGGGCGATGGCGCGCCCAATGTCGACGTCAAAACCGGTAAGCTGGCCGGAGGCGTCGTGGAAGGTGAAGGGAGCGTAGGTGCCTTCGGTGCCGATCTTGAACACGCCGGCGGACTTGATCTGGTCCAGCCCCGACTGGGCGTGGGCGGCGGACAGGGCGGCGACCTGGACCAGGCCGGCGATGAACAACGAGCGCAAGAGTTTCATGGCAATGCTCCACGGATGAGAGATCACTGCGAAAGGCCCGCGCCGATCGCGCCGCCTTCCGGTGTAGCCGCACTCTAACAACGCGCCTATTTTTCCACAAAGCATAAGGAATAGTAAAAATATAGCGGCAAGTCATATGCGGTATTCGCGCCCCGGCCGCCCGGCTCGGGGTTGATCCAGGCGGTATCCAGATGGAGACAGGCGTGCAACAACAGTGGAACAGGCGGGCTTTCATGATGGCGGCGGCGGGTGTCGCGGCGTCCGCAAGTGTCATGCCGGCGCAGGGCGCCGGCGGTTTGCGGCGGGTGCCCGGCGGCGGCAGCATCACCGACGTGGCCGGCATCAAGGTCGGGCACTACACCGACACGCGGCGGCCGACCGGCTGCACGGTCATCATCGCCGAAGCGGGCGCCACCGGCGGCGTGGACGTGCGCGGCGCGGCGCCGGGCACGCGCGAGACCGACCTGCTCAACCCCGTCAACATGGTCGAAAAAGTGCACGCGGTGATGCTGGCCGGCGGCAGCGCCTTCGGCCTGGAGGCGGCCACCGGCGTCATGCGCTACCTGGAGGAACGCAAGATCGGTTTCGACGTGGGCGTGGCGCACGTGCCGATCGTGCCGGCCGCCATCCTGTTCGACCTGGGCGTGGGCGACGCTTCGGTCCGGCCCGATGCCGCGGCCGGCTACCAGGCCTGCAAGTCGGCCAGCGCCAAGCCGCCGCAGGAGGGCAACGTCGGCGCCGGCGCCGGGGCGACGGTCGGCAAGCTGTACGGCGCCAAGCGCGCCATGAAGGGCGGCCTGGGCAGCGCCTCGCTGACCGTGGCGGGCGTCACGGTGGGCGCGATCGTCGCGGTCAATGCGGTGGGCGACGTGGTCGATCCGGCCACCGGCCACGTGCTGGCCGGCGCCCGCACCGCCGACGGCAAGATGCTGCTGGACACGCGCGCGGCGATCCTGGCCGGCGACCTGCCGACCTCGATGCGCGAGGGCGCGGCCACCACCATCGGGCTGGTGGCCACCGATGCCAGGTTGACCAAGGCGCAGGCGCAGAAGATGGCGCAGACCGCGCACGACGGCCTGGCCCGCACCATCAATCCTATCCACACCATGCTCGACGGCGATACGGTGTTCGCCCTCGGCACGGGCGCGTCCGGCAAGCCCGCCAACATGATGTTGCTCGGCGTGATGGCGGCCGAGGCCATGGCGATCGCGGTGCAGCGCGCCATCCTGGCGGCGCGCGCGCTGGAAGGCTATCCGGCGGCGGTCGACTTCATCGCCTGAGCCCGTGTGTCGGGGCGACGACGGCCGCCCCGACCTTGCTGCCCGTCTTGACCCCAAGCTGTCACATGGCTTGGGCAAGATGAAAAGCGTCGGCGTCACGCCTGCGCGCGGGAGAGGGGCAGCATGTACGAAGGAGAGCGCTTGAACGGAGCCACGCACCTGGCCGGCCTGGCCTTGGCGGTGGCTGCATCCGGGGCCCTGATCGCGCGGGCCGCGGAACTGAAAGTGGAATGGCGCCAGATCGTGGCCTGCGCGGTGTTCGCGGCATCCATGATCGCCGTCTATGCGTCATCGGTGCTGTATCACTGGTCGCGCGGACGCCGCAAGGCGCGCTGGGCCAAAGCCGATCATTGCGCCATCTACCTGCTGATCGCGGGCACCTATACGCCGCTGGCATTCGTGCCGCCGGAGCTGGGCTGGGGCGCCGCCATGGCGGTGGCGATCTGGCTGCTGGCGCTATACGGCATCGGCCGGGAATTGTGGTGGGCGCGTGACGCCGCGCCGGCCTTGCCGCTGTACCTGGCGATGGGATGGCTGGGCGTGATGTGCGCCGCGCCCATCGCCGGCGCGCTGTCGGGCGCCGGCCTGGCCTGGCTGCTGGCCGGGGCCGCGCTCTACACGGTGGGCACGGTGTTCTACGCCAACGACAAGCGCTGGCGCCATGCCCACGGCATCTGGCACCTGTTCGTCATGGGCGGCTCGGCCTGCCACTTCGTCACGGTGTTCGGCTTCCTGCGCCACGCGTAGGGCCCGATCAGCGCCAGGCCGCCAGCGGCAGCATGCCGCCGCGGTTCTTCACTTTGCGCATGACGATATGCGAACACAGGTCGCGCACTCCGGCGATCTTGCTGAGCTTGTCCTCCACGAACTGCGAGAACGCCGCCAGGTTGCGGGTGCGCACCGTCAGGATGTAGTTGGATGCGCCGGTGACGATGCTGGCCTCGGTGATTTCGTCGTACAGGGCGATGCCGGCCAGGAATTCCTCGTGCCAGCCGGCGCGGGACTGGTCCAGCGACACGTGCACGACGGCTTCCAGCTCGAAGCCCAGCCGCTCGGCGTCGAGCACGGCGCGATAGCCCCGGATCAGCCCGCCTTCCTCCAGCGCCCGCACCCGCCGCAGGCAGGCCGACGGCGACAGCGCCACCTGCTCGGCCAGGTCCTGGTTGCTGAGCTGGCTGTTCTCCTGCAGGCGGTAGAGGATGCGGTGGTCGATGGCGTCCAGTTGCATGATGCAATCCAATTCGAAAAAAATGGCTATGACGCAATTTAATGCGAAATCCTAGGGTTAGTCACGCCTTGTTTTGCAACTATTCGGCTTGGCCGCGCTGCTAGTATGTAGCCAGCATATTGCCCGAAGGAGCTGTGAATGCATACCCGTGAAAGCTGTGTCGCCGCCGACCGGCAGGACCCCCTGGCGCCGCTGAAGGCGCGTTTCGACCTGCCGCCCGGCGTGCTGTACATGGATGGCAA
The DNA here is from genome assembly GCF_003184165.1 of Achromobacter sp. RW408. Lineage (NCBI taxonomy): Bacteria > Pseudomonadati > Pseudomonadota > Betaproteobacteria > Burkholderiales > Alcaligenaceae > Achromobacter > Achromobacter sp. RW408. The sequence continues at coordinate 295,456 of NZ_QHHO01000046.1, read as the reverse complement.
TTCGCTCGGCGTGATGCCGCGCGCCGCCGCCGCGCGCGCCGCCGAGGTCATCACCCAGGAATGGGGCACCGGCCTGATCCGCAGCTGGAACACCGCCGGCTGGTTCGAACTGCCGTCGCGGCTGGGCGACAAGCTGGCCGGCCTGCTCGGCGCGAAAGAGGGCGAACTGGTCATCACCGACACCACCTCGCTGAACATCTTCAAGGCCCTGGCTGCCAGCCTGCGCATCCAGCAGAAGCGCCAGCCCGAGCGCCGCGTGATCCTGTCCGAACGCGACAACTTTCCCACCGACCTGTACATGATCCAGGGCATGATCGACCTGCTGCAGCAGGGCTACGAGATGCGCCTGATCGACGACGACCTGCCGCTGGAGCGGGCGCTGGACGAGGACGTGGCGGTGGTGCTGCTGTCGCACGTCAACTACCGCAGCGGGCAGATGCACGACATGGCCGCGGTCACGCGCCAGGCGCACGAGCGCGGCGCGCTGGTCATCTGGGACCTGGCGCACGCCGCCGGCGCGGTGCCGGTGGACCTGAACGGCGCCGACGCCGACTACGCCGTGGGCTGCACCTATAAATACCTGAACGGCGGCCCCGGCTCGCCGGCCTTCATCTGGGTGGCGCCGCGGCACATTCCCGATTTCTGGCAGCCGCTGTCGGGCTGGTGGGGCCACCAGCGTCCGTTCGACATGACGGTCGCCTACGAGCCGGCCGGCGGCATCCGCCGCTACCTGTGCGGCACCCAGCCCATCGTGTCGCTGGCCATGGTCGAATGCGGCCTGGACGTGGCGCGCGAGGCCGACATGGCCGAGGTGCGCAGGAAGTCGCTGGCGCTGGGCGACCTGTTCATCGCCCTGGTCGAGGAACGCTGCGTCGGCCATCCGCTGACGCTGGTGACGCCGCGCGACCATGCCCAGCGCGGCAGCCACGTGAGCCTGCGCCATCCCAACGGCTACGAGGTCATGCAGGCGCTGATCGCGCGCGGCCTGATCGGCGACTACCGCGAGCCCGAGGTGCTGCGCTTCGGCCTGACGCCGCTGTACTTCGGCTACGCCGACGTCTGGGACGCGGTCGAGATCCTGAAAGACGTGCTCGACAGCAAGGCCTGGGACAAGCCCGAGTTCAAGCAGCGTTCGGCCGTGACCTGAGCGGCCGGTTGCCGGCCCGAGCGACATCCAGCAAGAGAGCGCAGTACCGGAGGAGACAATGACACAACAACAAGGATTCGGCAGGATCGCCGAACGCGAACAGGGGCTCAAGCGCCGCCTGACGTCCGGCCAGATGAGCATGATCGCGATCGGCGGGGCCATCGGCACCGGCCTGTTCCTGGGCAGCAAGTTCGCGATCGGCTTCGCCGGCCCCAGCGTCATCATCAGCTACGCCATCGGCGGGCTGATCACGCTGCTGCTGATGGGCTGCCTGGCCGAGATGACGGTGGCGCATTCGACGTCGGGTTCGTTCGGCGCCTACGCCGAGCACTACATCGGCCCGCTGGCCGGCTTCCTGGTGCGCTATGCGTACTGGTCGTGCGTGGTGCTGGCGGTGGGCACCGAGGTCACCGCGGTGGCCGAGTACATGAAATTCTGGTTCCCGTCCGTGCCCGGCTGGCAATGGGTCTGCCTGTTCTCGGCGGCGCTGATCTTCATCAACGCCATGAGCGTGAAGGCCTTCGGCACCATCGAGTACTGGTTCTCGACCATCAAGATCAGCGCCATCGTGGCCTTCATCATCCTGGGCGCCTATGTGGTCTGGGGCAATCCGCAGTACGGCACGGCGCAGTACACGGCGCACGGCGGCTTCTTCCCCAACGGCGTGTGGGGCATGTGGATCGCGGTGGTCATCTCGATCTTCAGCTACCTGAGCGTGGAGATGATCGCGGTGGCGGCGGGCGAGGCCGAGGACCCCGAGCGCGCGGTGAAGAAGGCGTTCCGCGCCACCATCGTGCGGCTGGTGGTGTTCTACCTGCTGACGCTGGCGCTGATCCTGGCCATCGTGCCGTGGGACCAGGCCGGCAAGGGCGGCAGCCCGTTCGTGACGGTGATGGAAGCGGTGAAGGTGCCGTACGCGGCCGGTGTCATCAACTTCATCGTGCTGGTGGCGGCGCTGTCGGCCATGAACAGCCAGCTGTACATCACCACCCGCATGATGTTCAGCCTGTCGCGCGCGGGGCATGCGCCGGCGGCTCTCGGCAAGCTGACGCGCAGCGGCACGCCGCTGAACGCGCTGCTGCTGTCGACCAGCGGCATCGCCATCGCCACCGTGCTGAACGTGCTGTATCCGGAGACCTCGTTCACGCTGATGATGGCGATCTCGATGTTCGGCGCGCTGTTCACGTGGATGATGATCTTCGTCACGCACTACTTCTTCCGCCGCCGCTGGGCGCGCGAGGGTGGCGCGGCGCTGTCGTTCCGCATGCCGGGCTTTCCGCTGCTGACGCTGCTGGGCGCCGGCGCCATGCTGGCGATCCTGGTCACGACCTACTTCACCGGCGTGTTCAAGATGACGCTGGTGTTCGGCGTGCCGTTCCTGTTGGTGCTGGCGGCCCTGTACCTGCTGCTGTTCCGCAAGACCGCGGCGGCGGTGGTGCTGCAAGCGCGCCAGCAGCGCTCCTAGCGATTGCGCCGGCGGACTCGCCCGGTGTTGCCGGCGGCGCGTTTCAAACTGCGCCCGCGTCCGCGCACTGGCGGATCGCCGCCAGCATGGCGCGGGCCCGCGCCGGCAGCGAGCGCGAGGCGTACACGGCGTGCATCTGCGGCGCCACGCCCTGCGCCGAGGTGGCGGTGTAGCCGGGGCATACCCGCACCAACGTGCCGCGGGCGATCTCCGGCGCCGCCGCCCAGTCCGCCAATCTGGCGATGCCCACACCCTGCAGCGCCAGCGCCATCAGGCCGCTGCCGGTGCTGACCCGCACCGCCGGCTCGGCATGCATGCGCACGATGCGCTTGTCGCGCCGCAGGTGCCAGTCCTTCAGCACGCGCGGCCCGGTGTGCATGATGAGCCGGTGCCGCGCCAGTTCTTCGGGCTCGCGCGGCAGCCCCATGCGCGCCACATAGTCAGGGCTGGCGCACAGCAGCCGCGCATACGGCCACAGGCGCGCGCCCAGCAGCTCGCTCGATGCCGGAAAGCCGCCGCGGATGGCGAAGTCCAGGCCCTCCGCGATGGGGTCGACCCACTTGTCGGTGTAGTTGATGTCCACCGTGACGCCGGGATAGTCCGCCGCGTAGCGCCGCAGCACCGCCGGCAGCAGGGTCACGCCCAGCAGGTCGGGCGCCGAGAAGCGCAGACGGCCCTGATCGCCCGACTGGGTGTCGCGCAGCGCCTCGCGCGCTTCGCTTTCCAGCCGCAGGAGGCCGCGCGCCGACTGGAAGTAGCTTTCGCCCTGCGGCGTCAGCACCACGCTGTTCTTGCTGCGCAGCAGGAGCTGCGCGCCGACCTGGCGTTCCAGCGCCTGCACCGCGCGGGTGACCGCGCTGGGCGAGGCGCCCAGGGCGCGGGCCGCCAGCACGAAGCTCTGGCGTTCCGCGACGGCGCAGAACACCTGGTATTCCCATAGCGCGCCACGTTCCATGGCGGTTCTCCATTGCATTTATCGCAACATGATATTGCAACGCGGAGCGCTCGGGCGGACCTAGACTGCGCCCATCCTCGACTTTCTCCAGGTTGATCGCCATGTCAGATCCCCACTATTTCGATCCCGTCACCGGCGCGCGCCATGCGCTGGATGAGGCCCGCTGGTGTTCCGATGCGCGCGCGCCCTTGATGATCTCGCCGCTGCCGGGCATCTCGCGGGACGACATCGACCGGGGCGAGCGTTCGCTGTGGCGCTACCGCGCCGCGCTGCCGGGCGCCGTGGCGCGGCCGGTGTCGATGGGCGAGGGCGGCACGCCGATGGTCGAGCGCGCCTGGGGCGGCCTGCGGCCGCATTTCAAGCTGGAATGGTTCAACCCGACCTGCAGCTTCAAGGACCGTGGCGCGGCGGTGATGCTGTCGTGGCTGCGCCAGATCGGCATCCGCGCCATCGCCGAGGACAGCTCGGGTAACGGCGGCGCCGCCATCGCCGCCTTTGGCGCGGCGGCGGGCATGGACGTCACCATCTTCGCGCCCGCCTATACCTCGACCGCCAAGGTGGCGCAGATCCGCGCATTCGGCGCCGACGTGCAACTGGTGCAAGGGCCGCGCGAAAACGCCGAGACCGCGGCGATCGAGGCGTCCGCGCGCATCTTCTACGCCAGCCACAACTGGCAGCCGTTCTTCCTGCAGGGCACCAAGTCCATCGCCTATGAGATGTGGGAGGACTTCGGCTTCGAGGCGCCGGAGAACGTGGTGATTCCGGCGGGCGCGGGCAGCAATGTGCTGGGCTGCGCCATCGGCTTTGCCGAGCTGCTTGCGGCCGGGCAGATCCAACGCCTGCCGCGCCTGTTCGTGGCCCAGCCCCTGAACTGCTCGCCGGTGGACGCCAGCTTCCATGCCGGGGTCGACACGTCGGTGCCGCGCGAGGTGCTGCCGACGGTGGCCGAAGGCACCGCGATCAAGCGGCCGGTGCGGCTGCGCGAGGTGTTGCAGGCGATCCGCGCCAGCGGCGGCCAGACCGTCGCGGTGCCGGAGGCGGACATCGTTGCCGCCGTGCGCAGGCTGGCGGCAATGGGGCTCTACGCCGAGCCCACCAGCGCCACCGCGGCGGCGGCGCTGGATATGCTGCGGGCGCGCGGCGCGATCCGCGAGGCCGAACGCACCGTGGTGCTGCTGACCGGCACCGGCATCAAGGCCACGCAGTTCATGACCGATCTGTATTCGGCGGCGTGATCCGGGCGGCGTCGGCCAGCAGGTGGTCGAGCAGGCGGCGGGCGCGGGCGTTGAGCGTTTCGCGCGCTTGCACGCACAGCAGCAGTTCGCGCGAAGCCCAGGCGTCGGTCAGTGCCACCGACACCACGTCGAGCAGCCGGCACATGCTGTTGGCCGTGGTCTCGGGCACGATGCCGACACCGACGCCGGCCTCGACCAGCCGGCACATGGCGTCGAAGCTGCGCAGCTGCACGCGCAGCTTGATCGGCCCGCCCGCCACCAGCGCCTGGCGCGCCAGGAAGCGTTGCAGCGCGCTGCTGCGGTCGAGGCCGACAAAATCCTCGTCCAGCACGTCGCGGAAGGCGATTTCGGCGGTGCCCGCCAGCGCATGGCCGACGGGCACGATCAGCACGAAGCGATCGCAATGGTACGGGTAGGTCTGCAGCGCGCCGGTATCGACGGTGCCGGCAACGATGCCGATGTCGGCCGAGCCGTCGGCGATGCACTCGACGATCTCGTCGCTCAGCATCTCCTGCAATTCGACGTTGATGCGCGGGTGCGCCGCCAGGAAACCGCCGAGCGCTTCGGGCAGGAAGGCGGTCAGGGCGTTGGTGTTGGACAGCAGGCGCACCGAGCCGCCGAATTCGCCGGAGAAATCGGCCAGGTCGTCGCGCAGGCGGTCGGCCTGGGCCAGCATCACGCGGGCGTGCGCGGCCAGTTTCAGGCCCGCCGGAGTGGGAATGACGCCCTGGCGGCGGCGTTCCAGCAGCGGCGTGCCGAGAGAGGCTTCGAGGTTGCGGATGCGGGCGCTGGCGGCGGCCAGCGCCAGGTTGGCGCGGGCGGCGCCGTGGGTGATGCTGCCGGCCTGCACCACGTGCAGGAAAAGCGCCAGATCGGTCAGGTCGAAACGCATGGCGGCGAGCCTACGCGAGGCGCGCAGGCTGCCTCTGCGAATGGCGCATTTTCAGCGGCGGACAGGGTCCGTACACTGCGCCGATTCGTGTTTTTTTGGTGGTTTCTTCATGCATCTGGTCGCCTCCGGTTTTCCGATTCTACCCGCGCTGATCACCGCGATCACGATCGCGTTGTGGGCCTTTTCGCGGCTGCCTGAGTACCTGACGGCGCTGCTGTTCTTCAGCGCCGCGATGATCCTGGCGGTCGCCTCGCGCGATGTGGTGTTTTCGGGGTTCTCGTCGGCGGCGTTCTGGCTGGTGCTGAGCGGCTACGTATTGGGGCTGGCGTTGAAGTACACGGGCCTGGCCGACCGCATGGCGGGCGCGTTGTCGCGGCGCCTGTCGGGTTCATATCCGAAGGTGGTGGCCGGCGTGGTCGCGCTGACGTACCTGCTGGCTTTCGTGATGCCGTCGAACATGGGCCGCATCGCGCTGCTGATGCCGATCGTGCTGGCGTACGCCGACCGGATCGGGCTGGCGGCGGGACGGCGCGGGCGAATCGGGCTGGCGCTGGCGGTGGGCTTCGGCACCTTCCAGCTGTCCACCTCCATCCTGCCGGCCAACGTGCCCAACCTGGTGATGGCCGGCAGCATCGAATCCAGCTACGGGCTGCAACTGGGCTACCTGCCATACCTGTGGCTGCATGCGCCGGTGCTGGGCATCCTGAAAGGCGCGGTGCTGGTGGCCTGTATTGCGTGGCTGTTCCGCGACACGCCGGAAGCGGCGCCGCCCGCCGCGCCGGCCCCGCCGCTGACGAGGGCTGAAAAGCGCCTGGTGGTGTTGCTGGGGTTGACGCTGCTGGGCTGGGTGACCGACGGATGGCATGGCGTGTCGCCGGCCTGGATCGGGCTGGCTGCGGCCTGCGTGTGCCTGTTGCCCAGGGTGGGGTTCGTCAGCGGCGAGCAGTTCGGCAAGGAAGTGAACTTTCGCACCGCGATCTATGTGGCGGGCATCCTGGGGCTGGCCGCGATGGTGGCGGACAGCGGCCTGGGCGGCATCATCGGCCGCGCCCTGCAGGCCTGGCTGCCGCTGTCGCCCGACGCGCCGATGCAAAGCTTCTTTTCGCTGGTGGGGCTGTCGGCCGCGCTGAACTTCGTGGTCACGGCCAACGGCGTGCCGGCCTTGTACACGCCGCTGGCCGAGACGCTGGCGCAGGCATCGGGCTTTTCGTTGATGACGGTGCTGATGGCGCAGGTGGCCGGCTACGCCACCGTCATCATGCCGTACCAGGCTTCGCCCATCGTGGTGGCGATGGGCATGGGCCACGTGCCGGCGCGCAGCGGCCTGGCGCTGAGCCTGCTGACCGCGCTGGTGTCGTTCGTGGCGCTGGTGCCGCTGGACTTCCTGTGGTTCAGGCTCCTGGGAATGCTGGGATCGTGACCAGTTCCTCCTCGGCGGGCGTGGTGTCGGGCGCCGGGGCGAACACGCGCAGGCGGTGGCCGTCGGGGTCGAGCGCCACGAAGGTGCGGCCGAAGTCCATGTTGGTGGGCGCCTGCAGGATGGGCAGGCCGCGCAGGCTCCAGTCGAGGTGGCGCTGGTCGAGCGCGTCGGCGTCGGGCACGGTGAAGGCCAGTTCGGTGCAGCCGCCGCGGCCGGCGGCCGCCGGTTCGACGGTGTGGCGCGACCACAGGCCCAGCATCAGGCCGGAGTCGAGCGCGAACAGGGCGAAGGTGGGCGAGCTTTCGACGGGCGGGCGGTTCAGCAGCGCGCTGTAGAACGCCGCGCTGGCCTCGGGCTTGTCGACGTAGAAAATGACGAAGTTCTTGGCGGACATGATGCGCTCCTGGTTGGATGAGCGCTCATCTTAGAAAGACATGCTGTCAGATTTTGTCAGCAGTCTTTGGCCGGATGTCGCACCGGCCGCCCCGCGTCAGCAGCCGTCGCACTCGGCCGCATTGATGGCGCGCCACTCCTTGAGCAAGGCATGGCGGCGGCGCGGGTAGCGCTGCCCGGGTTCGAGCGTGGCGATGCGGTCGGTGCGGAAATGGCGGAAGTCCTGGCGCAGTTCGCACCAGGCCATCACGATGCGCACGCTGTCGAAAAAACCCAGGGCGAACGGCCAGATGACGCGCTCGGAGTCGGCGCCCTTGTCGTCGCGGTAGGTGATGGCGATCTTCTGTTCGCAGCGGATCGCCTGGCGGATCTGGGACAGGTCGACCCGGTCGACCACCGCCCAGCTGCTGGGGCCGACCAGCAGCGGAATGGCGTCGAGTTCGTCGCGCAGTTCCCGCGGCAGCACCGCGCTGATCTTGGCCAGCGCGTTGGCGGCGGCCTGGCCCAGGCGCGGGTCGGAACGGCCGGCCACCCAGCGGGTGCCCAGCACCAGGGCCTCGATCTCCTCGGTGCTGAACATCAGCGGCGGCAGCATGAAACCGGGCCGCAGCACGTAGCCGATGCCGGGCTCGCCCTCGATCTCGGCGCCCTGCGCCTGCAACGTCGCGATGTCGCGATACAGGGTGCGCAGGCTCACGCCCAGGTCGGCCGCCAGGCGGTGGCCGCTGACGGGCAGGCGATGGCGCCGCAGGGTCTGCAGCAGGTCCAGGAGTCGTTCGGCGCGGGACATGTAGGCGGGCAAGGGCGGGACGCCGTAATGCTGCCACGGAATGGCAGCAGCCGGAAGCCGCGGCCCTCAATCATCAAGTGGTTTGCGTTCGAGCCGATGCACGGGCGCGAGACCACCTTCGACCGCCTGCTCAGGCCTTGCGCCACCGCCATACCGGTCAGCATGCCGCGCCGTTGCAGGCGTGGCTGCGCGGCCAGGTGCGCGACGTGCTGCGCGAGCGCCTGGCCGCGGATGCTTCCAGCTAGCGGCTGACCGGCTTGCCGCTGGCCACGTCGATGGCCGAGCCGTCTTCCAGGCTGACGCGGTAGATCTCGCGCAGCACGTTGCCGGCAAAGCCGATCTCGACGATGGACACGTCCTTGAAGGTGGTGGCGATGCCGTCGGGCAGCGCGGCGTTGAACTTGTCGGATTCCTGCTTCATGGCGTCGGCCAGGCGGGCGTCGTACGGCGCCATGCTGTAGACCAGCGTGGTGTGCGGATTGTGGGCGCGCACTTCCTTGCCGTCCTTCATCACGTTGACGCCGCTCACGCCCATGGTCTTGACCAGGTCGCGGCCGGCCTCGCCCATCTTGGCATACACCGGGCCGGTCACGCGCGGCAGCGGGCCATCGCGCAGCGGCGCCAGCGCGGCCGTGGCCACCGTGTTGTAGGCCATCATGGCCTCGAAGCCCGCGCCGCTCTTGACCACGCCCAGGTCCAGCCACCACGGATGGCCCGCGCCCTTGGCGGCCTCGGTGGGGTAGAAGCCCTTGAGCGTGACGGCCAGCGGCGCCGGCGGCTTGGGCAGCGCCCGCAGCATGCGCTGCGGCGTGGCGGGGTCGGCGCTGTGGATGTGGACCACCGTGACGTGGGGGATATTGGGCGTTTCCGCCTCGGTCTTCAGGCCCAGCGCGAGCAGGTCCTGCTTGAGCGTGCTGTTGACCTTGGCGTCGAGCACGGCGTTGACTTCCTTGGGCAGGCGGTACACCACGCCATAGGTGGCCTTGTGGTCGCGGAACGCGGGCTGTTCCAGCGCGCTGTTGTCGATGGGGGCGGCGGCCAGGGCGACCGAGAGGGTGGCGAAGGACAGGCCGAGGGCGGCCAGGGGCAGGATGCGCTTGATCATGGATTTTCCTTTTATGTGGGACCCGCGAGAGTCCGAGCCAGTGTGGCCACGCCGGATGTACGGCGTATTGCACCAGTCCAAAGAAATCCGATAGCCGCCGTGGTCCGGCCGATAGCTGCGCGCCACCGAAGCGGCCGGACCGGACCGCGGGGTGTCAGAGCAGGAAAACGGCCGCGATGATCGCCAGTCCCAGCGCCAGGTTGACGCCGACCCAGCGGCGGATGCCGGCCATCGCCTGGCCGCCGCGCGGCCAGTCGGAGGCGGCCACCGCCGCCCGCAGCCGGGGATAGAGCGCGGCGCGGATGTAGGCGTAGATCACGGCCATGATCAATCCGCCGGCGGTCATCACCGTCCAGCCGCGCGGCATGAAGAAGGCGCCGCCCGTCTGCGCGGCCTGGGACGCCTCCTGGCCGATCATCGCCGCGCCGGTGGCCAGGATCAGCACGATCGCGGCCAGCACGGCATTCAGGAACGGGCCGAGCACCGCATGCATCAGTCGCAGCCGTTGTGGCGGCTCCAGCTGCGCGGCCGCCGGCCGCAGGAAACAGTGGGCGAACAGCATGCCGCCCACCCAGAGAATGACGGCCAGCAGGTGGATCAGTTTGAACGCGCTGTAGAGCATCGGGTCGGCCTTGGGCAAGAGGGGGAAGGGACGTCGCGCCAGCGCCGGGGCGGCCGGTCGGGCAAGTCCGTCCCCATCATATCGCCACCCTTGCGCGGGCGGGGTTCTTGACCTGGGTCAGGGTTTTCCATTTAGAATGAGATTGATTTTTATTTGTGATCAAGTGTGTTCGGGAGCCCACCGTGTCCAACCTTGCGCTTGCCTGCGGCGACGCCGTCCACCTGCTTTACCGCGCGCACCACGGATGGCTGCACAACTGGCTGCGGGCCAAGCTGGGCGATTCGTTCGACGCCGCCGACCTGGCGCAGGACACCTTCGTGCGCGTGCTGCGCCACCGGCACGAGCTGGACGCGCTGCGCGAACCCCGTGCCTACCTGACCACCATCGCCAAGCGCCTGGTGCTGAACCTGCACCGGCGCCGCTCGCTCGAACGGGCCTACCTGGACGCGCTGGCCACGCTGCCCGAGGCCCAGGCGCCGTCGCCCGAGCAGCGCCTGCTGATCCTCGAGGCGCTGCAGGAAATCGACGAGATGCTGGCGGGCCTGCCGCTTCCGGCGCGGCAGGCTTTCCTGATGGCGCAGCTCGAAGGCCTCGGCCACGCCGAGATCGCCGCGCGGCTGAACGTGTCGCTGCGCTCGGTGCACCGCTACATCGCCAAGGGGTACGAACAATGCATCATGGCGGTGATGTAAGCGCGCCGTGGGGCGCCGCGGGCGAGCTGCCCGCCGTCGACCGCAAGGTGGCGCGCGAGGCGGCGCGCTGGCTGTTGCGCCTGAGTTCCGAGCGCGCCACCGAGGCCGACGTGCGCGCCTGCGCGCAGTGGCGCGCCAGCAAGGCCGAACACGAACATGCCTGGCAACGGGCGCAGCGCGTCAACCAGCGTCTCGGCCTGGTGCCGTCCTCGTTGGGCATGGCGGCGCTGAACCGGCCCGACCTGGCCGGCCGCCGCGCGACCCTCAAGACCCTGGCCGCGCTGATCGTGGCCGGCCCCGCCGGCTGGGCCGCGTGGCGCGCCAGCCCGTTCGAGTGGAGCGCCGACTACCGCAGCGCCACGGGCGAGCAGCGCCGGGTCGCGCTGAGCGACGGCTCTTCCATGCACCTGAACACCGCCAGCGCGGTCGACGTGCTGTACGACGCCGACCTGCGGTTGCTGCGCCTGCGCGCCGGCGAGATCGCGGTCCACGCCGTGGAAGAGTCGGGCGCCCATCCGCGCCCGTTCGTGGTGCGCGCCCGGCAGGGCGAGGTGCAGGCGCGGGCGGCGCGCTTCTGCATGCGCCAGGACGGCGCCGCCTGCCTCGTTAGCGTGCAGGAAGGGCGCGTCAACCTGCGGGGCGGCGGCGTGGTCGTGCCGTTGGCGGCCGGCGAGCAGGCATGGCTGCGCGATGACGCGCCCGCGCGCCCCGAGCCGGCCGATCCGCATGCGGCCGACTGGACCCGTGGCGTGCTGCACGTCAACGCCTGGCGCCTGGATGCGTTCGCCGCTGAACTGGGCCGCTACCGGCCGGGCCTGCTGCGGTGCGACCCCGAAGTGGCGGGCCTGCGGCTTTCGGGCGCGTTCCAGTTGCATGACACCGACGCGGTGCTGGCGGCCTTGCCGTCGACGTTGCCGGTGCGGGTGCGCTATCGCAGCGCGTATTGGGTGACGATCGCGCCGCGCGCCGGACAGGCGTGAATCGTCGTTGTTACAAAAAAGCCGAGGACACGCTGTCCGGTCCGCGAATGTCGAGGGTCATGGTCAGTAGAGGCACACGAATGCCGATACCCGTTGGATCGAAAGGACGACCATGGCTCATTTCCCCGCCAGCCGCGTGCGCGGCTATCCCATCAACCGAGAGGCCCCATGCCGACTGACCCGCCTGACCCTGGCGTTGCGCCTTGCCACCGCGTTGGCCGCGCCGGCCGCCATGCTGTGGCCGGCCGCCGCCGCGCAGGCGCAGGCCGCGCCGGCGCAGCAGGCGCGCAGCTACCGCATCCCGGCCGGCCCGCTGGCCGAGAACCTGGCGCGCTTTGCCGACCATGCCGGCGTCACGGTGCTGTTCGACGCGGCGCTGGTGGGCCAGCGCCGTGGCGCGGGCTTGAATGGGGAATACACCGTGGCTGACGGCTTTGCCCGCCTGCTGGCCGGCAGCGGCCTGGCCGCGCGCGAGCGCAGCCCCGGCGTATTCGTGTTGCAGGCCTTGCCGCAGCCGGGTGTCGCGCAACTCGCGCCGGTCACGGTCCAGGGCGAAGGCGCGGTGGCGGCGCCGGCATGGGAAACGCGCACCGACCGCAAGCGCATGGACGATCTGCAGATCAAGAACTGGAGCGACCTGGGCAAGCGCGCCGAACCCGGCGTGAGCTTCAACCGCCAGAACAACAGCATCAACATCCGCGGGCTCGACCAGGACCGCGTGCTGACGCGGGTCGATGGCATCCGGCTGCCGTGGCTCGACGACGGCGCCCGGGGCGTCAAGGGTGGCCTGGAGGCGGTGGACTTCAATACGCTGTCGCGCCTGGACGTCGTGCGTGGCGCCGACGCCGGCTCGGGCGGTTCGGGGGCCATTTCCGGACTGGCCGACCTGTACACGCTCAGCCCGGCCGACCTGCTGACCGACGGCAAGACCTTCGGCGCGCTGGCCAAGACCGACTACGACACCGCCGACAGCAGTTGGGGCGCCAACGCCGCGCTGGCCGGGCAGATCCATGACAACACCTTCTGGCTGGTGCAGGCGGGCGTGCGCAACGGCCACGCGCTCGACAACCGTGGCGACGTCGGCGGCTACGGCCCGCGCCGCAGCGAGCCGACGCCCGAAGACTACGACCAGCGCAGTTTCCTGCTCAAGCTGCAACAGCGCGTGGATGGCGGACATCGTTTCGGCCTGACCGGCGAGTACTTCAAGCGCAACGCCACCCAGGACAGCATGTTCGAGCAGGGCCCGGGCACCAGCTACCAGATCGGCGAGAACACCACCAAAAAGGAAACCGAGCGCGAGCGCGTGTCGTTCGACTATGTCTACAAGGCGCCGGGCGAGGGCGGCTGGATCGACAGCGCCACGGCGGTGGTGTATTGGCAGCGCATGCAGCTCGACAGCGCGCTGGATGCGCAGCGGGTTGCCAGCCGTCCCAATAGCTTTCCAAGCGGCGCTTATGGCCGCAACAATTCCATCCGCCAGACCATGTTCGGCGCCAATGCAGAACTGTCCAAGCGTTTCGCCGGCGCCTCGGTGTCTCAAATATGGACGCTGGGAGCCGAGTGGTACGGCAACAAGACAGAGCAGAACTCCAGCGGTTACGACAATTGCCCGGCGATCCCTCCGGGCACGCCCAGGCCGCCGTTCCCCAGCACCTGCGACATGCTGCACACCAACCAGGCCGACGTGCCGCTGTCCAAGGGCAGCCAGTGGGCCTTGTGGGCCTCCGACGAATTCAGCTTCGCCGACGGCCGCTACACGGTCATGCCGGCGCTGCGCTACGACCATTACGAGCAGAAGCCCAAGTCCACCGAAAGCTACGCCAGCAACCGCAACGGCGGCGCGCTGCCGCCCGACAATGGCGGCGGGCGCTTCTCGCCCAAGCTGCTGGCCACCTGGAAGGCCGCGGACGACCTGAACCTGTACGCGCAGTACGCCTACGGCTTCAAGGCGCCCAGCGCGACGCAGCTCTACACCAACTACGGCGGCCCGGGCACCTACCTGCGGGTCGGCAACCCCTACCTGAAGCCGGAAACCAGCAAGGGCTGGGAACTGGGCGCCAAGCTGGGTTCCGATTCGCTGGGGGGCGCGTTATCGTTCTTCGATAACCGCTACCGGAACTTCATCGACAGCAACGTGCCGCTGGACGCCGGTTCGCCGCAATGGCAGGCGGGTTGGGCCGGGCAGTATCCGCTGGGCATCACCGGCAACGTCAACCGCGCCAAGGTGCGCATCTATGGCGCCGAGGCCAGCGCGCACTGGAAATTCTCGCCGGGCTGGCGCACCTGGGGCTCGCTGGCATGGGCCGTGGGCAAGGACGAGGGCACCGGCCAGTACCTGAATTCGGTGGCGCCGCTCAAGGCCGTGCTGGGCGTCGGCTATGGCCGCGACGCATGGGGCGTGGACGCGATGCTGACCACGGCCCTGCGTCGCAACAAGGTCGAGTATCCGGACGCTTCCGCCAAGGCGCCCAACCGTGATTTCCAGGCGCCTGGCTATGGCGTGGTGGACCTGATGGGCTACTGGCGCCCGGCCTCGGTGAAGGGCCTGCAGGTGCAGGCCGGCGTGTTCAACCTGTTCGACAAGAAGTACTGGGAAGCCATCAACGTGCCGACCGCAGGCGCCACGGCGCTGCCGCGGCCGGTGGACTGGTACGCCGAACCGGGACGCAGCCTGCGCGTCTCACTGACGTATCAATACTGACCCGCGCTGCCGCCGCGCGTCAGCGGCGGCAGTCCCGATTTTCCATTCCGGCCGGAGGGCCCGCAATGAGCAACGAAGTGAAGCACCCCGATTTCGACACCCGCGCCGCCGAGCTGCGCGCCCGCAACGAAGCGCTGGCGGCGTCCAAGCCCGGCCTGCGCGCCCGCAACCTGGCCCAGGAACTCGGCGTGTCCGAGGCCGAATGGGTCGCCGCCGGCTGTGGCGGTGTCAAGGCAGTCGAACTGCATGGCCAGCCGCAGGAGATCTTCCGCGAACTGGGCACGCTGGGGCCGGTGATGGCCCTGACGCGCAACGACTGGTGCGTGCACGAACGCCATGGCGCCTACCTCGACATCCAGGCCGACGGCCCGGTCGGCCTGGTGCTGGGGCCGGACATCGACCTGCGGGTGTTCTTCTCGTGCTGGGCCTCCGCCTGGGCGGTCGAGCAGGACGGCCGCCACAGCCTGCAGTTCTTCGACGGCGCGGGCGTGGCGGTGCACAAGGTCTACCGCACCGAGGCCACCGATGCCGCCGCGTACGACGCGCTGGTGGCGAAGTTCGCGGGCGCCTCGCGCTGGCCCGACACCGCGCCTTATGCCGCCGCCACCGACGCGCCGAGCGTCGAGGACAGCGCCCAGTGGCGGCAGGCCTGGCTCGGCATGCAGGACACGCACGAGTTCTTCCCGCTGCTGCGCAAGTTCAAGGTGTCGCGCCTGGCGGCGCTGGCCGCGGCCGGCGAGGACCTGGCGCAGACGGTGCCGGTGGAGTCGGTCGAACGCATGCTGGAGTCGGCGGCGGCCAGCGGCCTGTCGATCATGTGCTTCGTGGGCAACCGCGGCATGATCCAGATCCACACCGGCCCGGTGCACCAGTTGCGCCGCACCGGCCCCTGGTTCAACGTGCTGGATCCGACCTTCAACCTGCACCTGGACACCAGCGCCATCGCGTCGGCCTGGGTGGTGAACAAACCCACCAGCGATGGCTGGGTGACGTCGCTGGAGCTGTATTCGTCCAGCGGCGACCTGATCGCGCAGTTCTTTGGCGAGCGCAAGCCGGGCAAGCCGGAACTGACGGGTTGGCGTGAATTGATGTCGGGCCTGTGCCGCGTGCCGCTGGCCGCATGAGGATGATGCAATGAAGAAATGGCTGGCGGTGGCGGCGGGATGGATGCTGGTGGCGGCCGCGCAGGCGGCGCCGCCCGCGCGCGTGGTGACCCTGGGCGGAACCGTGACGGAAATCGTTTACGGCCTGGGGCAGGGCGAGCGGCTGGTCGGCGACGACCAGTCCAGCCTGTATCCGGAGGCAGCGACCCGTCTGCCGCGGGTCGGCTATTACCGCGCCGTGCCGGTCGAAGGCGTGCTGGCGCTCCAGCCCGACCTGGTGCTGGCGTCGGAGCAGGCCGGTCCGCCCGACGCGCTCAAGCGCCTGGGCGAAGTCGGCGTGCGGGTGGTGAGCGTGCCGGACGCGCCGTCGGTCGATTCGCTCAAGGCGCGCATCCGCGCCGTGGCGGCCGCGCTCGACGTGGCGCCGGCCGGCGAACAGATGGTGCGGGACGTGACAGGCGAACTGGCCAAGGCCGAAGCCATGCCGGCAACGCGCGCGCGGGCATTGCTGCTGATCAACCGCAGCGGCGCGCCGCAGGGCGCGGGGCGCGGCACCGCGGCGGCCGAAATCATGCGCCTGGCCGGCCTGGACAACGTGCTGGCGGGACAGCAGGGCTACAAGCCGCTGTCGCCCGAGGCCATCGGCGCGCTGGCGCCCGACCTGATCATCGTCACGCGTGAATCGCTGCAGGCCAGCGGCGGCCTGGAGGGCTTTGCGCGCCTGCCCGGCATCGCGGCGACGCAAGCCGCGGCGAAACAGCGCATCATCGTCATGGACGATCTGCTGATCCTCGGCCTGGGGCCGCGGCTGCCGCAGGCGCTGATCCAGCTCAAGCAGGAGGCGGCGCATGCCATGGCGCGCTAGGGCGCCGCTGGCACTGGCGCTGCTGGCCGCGGCGCTGGTGCTGGCGGTGCTGGCGGCCAGCGCCAGCGGCGCGGTGCCGATCCCGCTGCGTGAACTGCCGTCGCTGTTGTGGGGCGCGCCCACGCCTGAACAGGCGCTGTGGCGCAATGTGCTGATCGACATCCGCCTGCCGCGGGTATTGCTGGCGGTGGTGATGGGCGCGGGCCTGGCGATCTCCGGCGCGGCGTTGCAGGCGCTGTTCCGCAATCCGCTGGCCGAGCCGGGGCTGATCGGCATTTCCGCCGGCGCTTCGCTGGGCGCGGTCATCGCCATCGTCATGACGCACGGCGGCTTCTGGTACACCGCGCCGGGCGCCTTCATCGGCAGCCTGGTCGCGACGCTGTCGGCCTATGTGGTGGGACGGCGCGTGCCGGGCGTGGCCGGGCTGCTGCTGGCGGGGGGGGCCATCACGGCCATCGCCTTCAGCCTGATCGGGCTGTTCACGTTCATGGCGTCCGATGCGCAGCTGCGCGACCTGACCTTCTGGAACATGGGCAGCCTGGCCGGCGCCAGCTGGAAGCTGCTGGCGTTCCTGGGGCCATGGGTGCTGCTGCTGTCGTGCTGGCTGCTGCGCCAATGGCGCGTGATGAACGCGCTGCTGCTGGGCGAGCGCGAGGCCCAGCACCTGGGCTATTCGCTCAAGCAGGCGCGCGCCCGGCTGGTGCTGGCCTGCACCCTCATCGTCGGGCCGCTGGTGGCCGCCAGCGGCACCATCGTGTTCGTCGGCCTGGTGGTGCCGCACCTGGCGCGCATGACGCTGGGCGCCAACCACCGCCTGCTGCTGCCGGCCTGCCTGCTGGGCGGCGGGCTGGTGATGACGCTGGCGGACTGGCTGGCGCGGATCGTGGTGGTGCCGGCCGAACTGCCGATCGGCCTGGTGACCGGACTGGTGGGCGGTCCCTTCTTCCTGTGGCTGCTGGCGCGCGGCCGGAGGCACGGTTGATGCTGGCCGCCGAGAACCTGACGCTGGCGCGCGACGGCAAGCGCATCCTGGACCGCGTCTCGCTGGCGATCCGTCCGGGCGAGGTGGTGGGCCTGCTGGGCAGCAACGGCGCCGGCAAGTCGACTCTGCTGGGCGCATTGGCGGCCGAGCTGGAGGCCGATGGCGGCAGCCTGGCGCTGGACGGCCGCCCGCTGCGCGCGCTGCCGCCCCGCGCGCAGGCGCGCAAGCGCGCGGTGCTGCCGCAGAAGCCCGGGCTGACCTTCGACCTGGGCGTGCGCGAGGTGGTGGCGATGGGCGCGTATCCGTTTCCGGAGCTGTCGCCGGCCGAGGTCGATGACCTGGCGCGCCAGGCCCTGGAATGGGCCGACGTCAGCCACCTGGACGGCCGCCGCTATCCGCAGCTGTCGGGCGGCGAGCAGCAGCGGGTGCAATTCGCCCGGGTGCTGGTGCAATGCCGCGCGGCGCGCGTCCCGGGCGAGGCCCGCTACCTGCTGCTGGACGAACCGACCGCCAGCCTCGATCCCAGGCACCAGGCCGACCTGATGCGACGGGCGGCGCAACTGGCGCACGAAGGCAATACCGGCGTGCTGGTGATCCTGCACGATATGAACCTGGCGGCGCGCTGGTGCGACCGGCTGCTGTTGCTGAGCGGCGGCCAGGCGATCGCGCAGGGTACGCCGGCGCAGGTGCTGACGCCAGCCAACCTGTATCTGGCGTACGGCATCCAGGCGCAGGTGATGCCGCATCCGTTGCAGCCGGACCGGTTGCTGGTGCTGATGGCTTGAGGGGGGGCGAGCCCCGGTAAAATGGGGCAATCGCGGCGGCCGCGGCCGCCTTTTCTTCATCTACCGACAGGACCCAGTGTCATGCCTACTTTCGACGTCGTCTCCGAAGTCGACAAACACGAACTCACCAACGCCATCGACCAGGCCAACCGCGAACTCGCCACCCGTTTCGATTTCAAGGGCACGGATGCCAAGTTCGAACTGGAAGGCTTCGTGGTGACGCAGGTGGCGTCGAGCGCGTTCCAGCTCAAGCAGATGCTGGACATCCTGCGCGGCCGGCTGTCGGCGCGCGGGATCGACGTGCGCTGCCTGGACGTGGCGGATCCGCTGGAGAACCTGGGCGGGGCGCGGCAGAAGATCACGGTGAAGCAGGGGATCGAGCAGCCGGTGGCCAAGAAGCTGATCGCGGCGATCAAGAACGCCAAGCTCAAGGTCGAAAGCCAGATCAACGGCGACAAGCTGCGGATCAGCGGCAAGAAGCGGGATGATCTGCAGACGGCGATTGCGTTGTTGAAGAAGACGGACGTGGATTTGCCGT
>NZ_QHHO01000046.1:255985-276776 GCF_003184165.1 Achromobacter sp. RW408 | reverse complement strand
GCCGGGGCGCGCCCCGGCGATCGGCTGGGTGTCGGATTGGTGGCCGGGTGTTGGCCCGGGGCGCCTGCTGGCCTGGGCCGCCTTGCTGTGGCTGATCAACCTGTTCGCCCTGGGGCCGGTGGCGGTCGCCGCCGCCGGCGTCGGCGGCGTCACGCATCGGCTGGACCCGGCCAACATCCCCTGGCTGACGGCGGTGATCTGGGCGCCGCTGGTCGAGGAAATGCTGTTCCGCTACGGCCTGCGACGTCCCAGGCAGGCACTGTGGCTGTGTCCGGCGCTGCTGCCGGTGGTGCTGTACGGCCCGCGCATCTGGACCGGCCTGCTGCTGGCCGCCTTCGTGCTGCTGGCCTGCTGGTCGCTGCGGCCGCGCCCCGCGCCGCTCAATGGCTGGAACACCGCCTGGCGGCGCCATTACCTGAAGCACTTCGGCTGGGTGTTCCACCTGGTGGCGCTGACTTTCGCCGCCGTGCACCTGACCAACTTCGTCTTCAACCACACGCCGTACTGGCTGCTGCCGCTGCTGGTGCTGCCGCAATGGGTCACCGGCCTGGTGCTGGGCTGGATCCGCATCCGCCGCGGCATCGGCGCGGCCATCGCGCTGCACGCCATGTTCAACGCCGGCCCCATTTTGCTGATCTGGGCCGTGATGCGCTGGGCCCCCACGGCGGCGAGTTGAGCCGGCCGTCCCTCTGGGCGCGGTCATCATGATGCGCCGCCCGGCGGGGTAAACTAGAACGTTAACGATCAATACCGTACTTACACAGGATTCCCATGGCTCTGCAATGCGGCATCGTCGGCCTGCCCAACGTTGGCAAATCGACACTCTTCAACGCTCTGACCCGCGCCGGCATCGCCGCCGAGAACTATCCGTTCTGCACCATCGAGCCGAACGTCGGCGTGGTCGAGGTGCCGGATCCGCGTCTGCAGAAGCTGGCCGAGATCGTCAAGCCCGAGCGCATCCTGTCGGCCACGGTCGAATTCGTCGACATCGCCGGCCTGGTGGCGGGCGCCAGCAAGGGCGAAGGCCTGGGCAACCAGTTCCTCTCGCACATCCGCGAAACCGACGCCATCGTCAACGTGGTGCGCTGCTTCGAAGATCCCAACGTGATCCACGTGGCCGGCAAGGTCGATCCGATCGCCGACATCGAAGTCATCGAAACCGAGCTGGCGCTGGCCGACCTGCAGACCGCCGAAAAGGCCCTGCAGCGCCACCAGAAGACCGCCCGTTCCGGCGACAAGGAATCGCAGCGCATCGTCGCCGTGCTGGAAAAGTGCGTGGCGCAACTGAACGAAGCCAAGCCGATCCGCGCGCTCGACCTGTCCACCGAGGAAAAGGCCGACATCGCCCAGCTCTGCTTCATCACCGCCAAGCGCGCGATGTACGTGGGCAACGTGGCCGACGACGGCTTCACCAACAACCCGCTGCTGGACCGCCTGACCGAATTCGCCGCCGCTCGCAACGCGCCGGTGGTCGCCATCTGCGCCGCCATCGAATCGGAAATCGTCGACCTGGACGACGCCGACCGCCAGGCCTTCCTGTCGGACATGGGCATGGAAGAACCGGGCCTGAACCGCCTGATCCGCGCCGCCTTCAAGCTGCTGGGCCTGCAGACCTACTTCACCGCCGGCGTGAAGGAAGTGCGCGCCTGGACCGTGCCGATCGGCGCCACCGCGCCCCAGGCCGCAGGCGTCATCCACACCGACTTCGAACGCGGCTTCATCCGCGCCCAGACCATCGCTTACGAAGACTTCATCACCTACAAGGGCGAGCAGGGCGCGAAGGAAGCGGGCAAGATGCGGGCGGAAGGCAAGGAATACATCGTGCAGGATGGCGATGTGATGAATTTCTTGTTCAACGTCTGATCGTTATTCCCACGCGCGCCAGGTCGCGCATCATGGAAGGGGCAGGCCTTTGGCATCAAAGGCCTGCCCCTTCATTTAGAACTTCGCCTGCAAGCTCAACGTCACCCGCCGCGGCTCGCCATAGATCAAGCCGTTATAGAACCCATACTGCCGGTAGTACTTCTTGTCGAACAGATTGCTGACGTTCAGCATGGCCGACAGATGGCGGTTGATGTCGTAGCGCGCCATCGCGTTGAACAGCGCATAGCCCTTCAGGGGAATCGGCGAGTCGTCGAAGCCGCCGCGGCCGTCCGGCCGGCCGGGGTAGGGCTCGGACACCGTCTTGCCTTGCCAGGTCAGGCCGCCGCCGATGGTCAGCCCCCGCAGCATTCCCTGCAGCCGGTAGGTGGTGTTCAGCCGCAGCAGATGGCGCGGGTCGGGACGCTCGGCGGTGTCCTTGTTGCCGACGTCCAGGTAGGTGTAGCCCAGATAGACGTTCCATGCGGCCGTCACGGCGCCGGCGATCTCGGCGTCGAGGCCCTTGACGGTGACGCCGGTGCCGGGCTGGTAGGCCTGGTCGCCATCGGGCGTCAACCTGTCGCCGTCTTTCAGGGCGACGTTCTTCTGCTGGCTGCGGAATGCCGACACGGCGGCATTGAGCGCGCCGTTGAACCATTCGCCCTTGATGCCGGTCTCGTAGCTGGCGCCCGTGATGGGCTTGAGGGTGTCGCCGCTTTCGTTCTTGTTGGTCTGCGGCGTGAAGACATCAGTGTAGCTGGCGTAGACCGAGTAGGTCGGCGTCAACCCATAGACCAGGCCGTAGTAGGGCGTCCAGGCGTGAGCGGCGTTTTCGCCGGTGCGCGCGCCGCGGACGCCCGCCGCGTTGTAGTTGTCGCTGTGGATCTGGTAGACGCTGCGGCGCAGCCCGGTGATCAGGGTCAGGTCGTCGGCGAGCTCGAAGCGTCCCGCGACGTAGCCGCCATAGAGTGTTGTCCGGGTGACGCGGCGGGCGTCGGTGCGGAACGCGCGGATGTTGCCGTATTCGTCGCCGCGCCAGGCGCGCCAATCCGCGACGGGCAACTCGGTGCGGTATTGGCAGAGGCCCTTGAAGCCGGCGATGCCGTCGATGCTGCAGTTGCTGCTGTTGAAGGTCCAGGATGGTTCGTCCATGCGCGAGCCGTTCAGGCCGACGAGCAGTTCGTGCCGGCGTCCGAACAGTTTCAGGGGCCCCGACAGATCCAGCGAGAACGCGTCGGTTTCGCCTTCCGTCTCCGAATGGATGGCATTGAGGTAGGCGCCGCTGCCGTCCTGCTTCCAGTGGGGCCAGCGGACCTTGCCATTGTTGACCTTGACCGCGCCCTTGTTGTTCAGGTCCGCGCGCGAAGTGTGGGCATAATCGGCGCGCAGCTTCCAGTCGTTGTCGAAGCGATGGTCGAGCGAGGCGAACAGCGTCTTCGCTTCCATGTCGCTCTTGCTCCAGTCCGCCGCCAGGTTGAGGCTGCGGCGGAAATGGGTCGGCGAGCCGTCCGCGAACCAGGCGGGCACGTTGGCGCCCCAGGAGGCGCCGTGGAAGATGCTGTGTTCGTACTGGAAGCCCAGGCCGACCTGCGTGCGGTCCGTCACATCCATGGCGAAGCTGGACAGGAACCCCTGCCGTTCGATGCTCGAGTGGTCGCGGAACCCGTCGGAGTTCTCGCCGCTGAATACCAGGCGCGAGCGGATACGGCCATCCGCCGCCAGCGGTATGTTGATGTCGCCGACGGCATTCTTCTTGTTCCAGCTTCCGGTGCGCACGGTCAGGCTCGCGCCGAGCGCGCGGCCAGGGCGCTTGCGCACCAGGTCTACGGTGGCGGAGGGATCGCCGGTGCCGCCCAACAATCCGTTCGCGCCGCGCACGATGCTGACGCGGTCGTAGAGATCCATGTTGATCGCGCCGCTGCTGCCGCCGTTGAACGAGGACCCGCCGATGATCGACAGGCCATCGACCTTGTAGTTGGTGATGTTGAATCCGCGGGCCCGGTAGGTGGTGCGCCCGCCGTTGTCCAACTCGACGAAAGTGATGCCCGTGGTGCTGCCCAGGACGTCGCCGATGGACTGCATGCCCTGGTCGTCCATCTGCTGGCGGGTCACCACCGACACGGACTGGGGCGTTTCCTTCGGACTCAGTGTCAGGCCGGTCGAGGCGCGGGTCGAGGGCACGGTATAGGAGCGTGTCGCCTCGGTGGGCTCGTCGGCTTGCCCGCTCACTTCAATGGCCGGCAGCGTGGCCGGTGCGGACGACGTGTTGCCGGCGGCATCCGGCTGCCGCGCCTGGACCGGGGCGGCAGCGGATGCCAGGGCAAGCGTGATCAGGCCAAGCAATGCGGACGAGCCTGACGAGTGGTGATGCATGACAATTCATCCCTGTTCATATTGGAAAAAGAAGCGCCATTGATTTGCATTTTTATTTATTGAGAATGGCTGCCAGGGAATATGCCGGATATCACCCGGGTTGGATCGCATAACGCGCACAGGGCCGGCAAAAGAAGACTTGTTTAAGGGGCATGGCGAAGCCGCGCGAACGGGAGCGGGCGGGGCGATGGCGAGGAGTGCGGGGCCTCATCGCCATGCCGACGCATCGTTATCGTGTGGGCTCACCACGGTTCCAGCAGCCAACCCCCTTGCGTGGCCCGCAACCTGTCCGTGAGCGCCAGGTTGTCCAGGAACGCCTCGTCGTGCGACACCACGACCAGCGCGCCCGGATAGCCGCGCAGCATGCTTTCCAGGGCAAGCATGGAGGGCAGGTCGAGGTGATTGCCCGGTTCGTCCAGCAGCAACAGGCGTGGCGGCGGATCGGCGTAGAGCGCGCAAGCCAGCGCCGCCTTCAGGCGTTCGCCGCCACTGAGCGAGCCGCTGGGCGCCAGGATCTTGCGCGCATCCAGGCCGAGGTGGGCCAGGCGCGCGCGCAGTTCGCCTTCGGCCAGGTTGGGGTTGGCGGCCTGCAGCTGTTCGAGCACGGGCCGCTCCGGTGCCAGGCCGGCCAGCCGCTGGTCGAGGTAGACGCTTTCGGGCGCCGCCTTCCTCTCGCCCGACAAGGGCGCGAGTTGGCCCGCCAGCACCTTGAGCAGGGTCGATTTGCCGCAGCCGTTGGGGCCGGTCACCGCGACGCGTTGCTGTCCGCCCAGCTGCAGGCTGACATGGCGGGTGGGCGCCACGATGAAAGGCAGCGTGACGTCGTCCAGTTGCGCCACGCGCCGCTGCGCCGCTTGCGCGACGGGCAGGGCATGCAGCGAGATTGCGGCGTCCTGTTCGACTTGCTCCGCGGCCTCGCGCACGGCCTGTGCCAAGCGTTCGTGGGCGACTGCGTGTTGCTGCCTCAGCCTGCCGGCCGAATCCTCGCTGCGGCCCTTTTGCCGGTCGAGCAGGATCCTGGCCTGGTTGGCCTGCTTGCCGTGCCGCCGGCCGCGCGCCTGGCGGCGCTCCTGCCGCTCGCGCTGGGCCTGCATCGCCTGCTCCTCGCGCCGGCGTTCGAGCTTGCGGTGTTCCAGCCGTTCCAGCGCGTTGGCGCGTTCATGTTCTTTGCTTGTGGCATAGGCACTGTAGTTGCCGCCGTAGCCGCGCAGTCCCAGCGAGGACAGCTCCACGATGCGCGCCAGGGTGTCGAGCAGTTGCCGATCGTGGCTGATGACCAGCAAGCCGCGCGGCCAATGCCGCAGCCGTTCGATCAGTGCCTCGCGGTTGCGGCGGTCCAGGTGGTTGGTGGGTTCGTCCAGGATGAGGAATTCGGCTTCGGACAGCATGGCGCTGGCCAGCGCGACGCGCATGGCTTCGCCGCCGCTGAGGGCGCTGGCCGGCGTCGCGGCGTCGAGATGGCCCAGGCCGTCGCGTTCCAGCGCGTGTTGCAGGCGTTGGCGGATGTCCCAGCGGTCGCCGACGCGCTCGAAGTCTTCCGGCGCGCTGTTGCCGGCCTCGATGCGCGCCAGCGCGTCCAGCGTGGCTTGCAGGCCGGCCAGGCTGGCGACTGTGGCGCCGGCGGGCGGGGAAACCTGTTGGGCCAGGTAGAAGACGCTGCCTGATCGCAGGCAGCGTCCGCTCGACGGCGGCAACTGCCCCGCCAGGATGCGCGCGAGCACGGTCTTGCCGACGCCATTGCGCCCGACCAGGCCGGTGGGGCGCGCGTCGAAGGTTTCGTCGAGTCCGGAAAAAAGCGGGCTGCCGTCAGGCAGCAGGTACGACACGCTTTCCAGCGTGAGATAGGGAGTCGTCATGCGTGATGCTTCCAGGGATGCCAGGAACTCCCCCTGCGAACGGGGGCGGGTGGAGACTGGCCGTCATTGCGACGGCGGCATCAATGGCGCATGGGACGAATACCTCGATGAATGTGATCCAGGCCGTTACTTTAAAAGCCCTTGGCGGAATTGGCAAAACGCGCGCGCGGCAAGGCTGTGCGGGCCGACCGGGAGGCGTGCGCCGCTTCAGGCCTACAACGCCTTTGCCACGGCCCATCCCGCCAGATACAACCCCACGCCGAACGACGCATGCGCCATCAGGCTGCGCAGCCGTGCCACGCCGGGTTTCGGGGTCCTGGACGCCGCGATGCCGGCGCCCATGCCGGGTTGCAGGATCAGGAAGGGCGCGGCGACCGTGGCGATGCCGACGGTCAGTGCAGGCAGCAGCGTCGGTCGCGCGGCCCAGGCCGGGCCCCAGATGGCCAGCAGCAGGAGCGTGAACAGGATGCCGATGGCGTAGTGGGCGATCCAGCCGATGGCGCGTTCGCCGGTTACGGGCGCCGAGCGGGCGATGCCGGGGTGGGTCAGGCGTCCGCGTGGCAGATGCCCGAGCCAGCGGCCGACCAGGGCGTAATCCAGCGACGGCAGGCCGAACAGGCGCTTGAGCAGCAGCGCCCACAGGTCCATGACGAGCGTGGCGCCGGCGCCGATCAGCACGGCGCGAAGAAAGAGGTCGGGTGGCATGTGCGGGTTCCGGGAAAATGAAATAACAATCAATAGATTGATTGAATGTTATTCAATAACCTTTCCGGATGTCAAATGTGGAGGGCGGACGCTGGGGCCGCGTTGGCGCGCCAGGCGCTCAACGAAACGCCTGAATCGGGGGAAACCGTTGGAGAGGGCGGAAAGCCCTGAAGGGGACGATCGGCGGCTCATCGATGGCGGGACCGGCGCAATTCATCGCAGAGGCGGTCCAGCCCGACGCTGTCGGGTGCGCAGGCGCTCGGCCGCGGTGTTGAAGCGCCGCCATGGGCGCCCCGCGCGCGGTCATTCGCCCTTGTTGCCGCCTGCCGCGCGCAGGAAGTTGGCTTCCAGCACGTTGAGCACGCGGTTCAGCGTGTCGATATCCGAAGCCGACAGCCCCTTGAGCGATTCGTCGAAAAATGCCGCCCGCTTGGGCAGGGCTTCGTCGACCACGGCCTGGCCGGCCGGCGTGAGGCGGGCGTTGGTCAGGCGGTTGTCGTCGGGATCGACGGCGCGCGCGATCCAGCCGAGCTTCTGCATCGCCTGCAACTGGCGGGTGAGCGAAGCGGGGTCGAGGCGGCAACGCTCGGCCAGGTGCTTCTGCGAACATTGGCCGCATTCATGCAGTGCCAGCAGGATGCGCCAGCGCGGCAGCGCGTGGCCGACCATGCCGCTGAAGGCGCTTTGCATGACCCGGTAGGTCTGGCCCATGTGCTGGATGACCTGCAGGCCCTGTTGTTGTTTGGGCAAAAGCTACTCTCCGACGGCGGCGGGCTCCGTTTTGGCGGGGCGCGCCAATTGCACCAGGGGGACGCGCCGCACGCACCACAGCGCCAGCACCGCGACCGCCAGGGCGATGAGTTGCCCCTCGTGGATGGCGCCGACCAGCGCCACCCGCGCGATCTCGATCAGCGACGTTCCATCCTGGCCTTGATGCGCCAATTGTGCCAGGAACTGTGTCTGGGCCTCGGGGTTGACCAGCATCTGCGGGTCGTCCAGCTGCGGCAGCCAGCGCGCCGAGGCGCCGCGCAGCGTCGATTCGACGCCGCTGAAATAGCTGTGGTTGACCATGGTGCCGACCACGGCCGTGCCCAGCATGCCGCCGATCATGCGCAGCGATTGCAGCAGCGCGGTGGCGATGCCCAGGTGGCTGCGGCCGGCGGTCTGCTGCGCGAACACGGTCAGGTTGGGCATGATGAAGCCCATGCCCAGCCCGGCCATGAGCATGTAGGCGGCGATCAGGCCGTGCGCGGTGTAGTTGTGGGTGGTCACGATGCCCAGACAGGACAGTGCCATCAGGATGAAGCCCGCGTACAGCATGCGGTTGGGGTTGCGGATACGGGTGATGATGCGGCCATTGATGATGCTGCCCACGGTGATGAAGACCACCATTGGGGTGATCAGCAGGCCGGCGTCCTGCGGCGACAGGCCGAAGCCGCCCTGCAGCAGCAGCGGCGCGTAGAACAGCAGCGAATACATGGTCACGCCCACCAGCAGCGCCAGCGTGAACAGCATGGCCAGGCCGCGGTTGCGGAACATGTCGAACGGCAGCAGCGGGTGCGGGCAGCGCCGCTCCCACCAGAACAGCAGGCCGAAGGCGGCGATGCTGCCAGCCGCCAGCAGCACGATGGTGGCGCTCAGGCCCTCCTTGGGCAGCAGTTCCACCAGCAGTTGCAGGCTGCCGAGCGCGGCGGCGATCAGCAGCGCCCCTTGCCAATCCAGGCGCACCTTGCCGGAAGTATGGTTGCGCAGGTGCGGCAGGTAGCGCGCCACGAACCAGAGGCCCAGGATGCCGATGGGCAGGTTGACGTAGAACACGGAGCGCCAGCCGTAGTGCTCGGTCAGCGCGCCGCCGAGCGTCGGGCCCACCGCATTGGCGATGCCGAAGGCCGAACTGAGCATGACCTGCCAGCGCAGCCGCACGTGCGGATCGGGGAACAGGTCGGGAATGGAGGCAAACGCCGTGCCCACCAGCATGCCGCCGCCCACGCCCTGCAGCGCCCGCGCCAGCACCAGCGTGAACATGCTGTCGGCCGCGCCGCACAGCACCGAGGCCAGCGTGAACAGCACGATCGCCGCCACCACGAAGGGCTTGCGGCCGTAGTAGTCGCCCAGGCGGCCGAAGATCGGCACGGTGATGACCGAGGTCAGCAGGTAGGACGTGGCCACCCATGCGTACAGCTCGAAGCCCTTGAGTTCGGCCACGATGGTGGGCAGCGCGGTGCCCACCACGGTCTGGTCGATGGCCACCATCATCATGACGAAGCACATGCCCAGCATGGCGAGCAGGGTCTGCCGGAAGGGAAGCACCTGGCCGGGTGAATAGGGCGTGCTGGGAGCGGGGGCGGGCATTGTTGGATCGATCAATGATTGATGGATCAATAATTCTAGCCCTACAATCCCGAAGACAGAAAACCGTCAGTTTCGGGCCGGACGCGCAGGCTGGCCCGATTTGTTACGATAGCGGTATGTGCACGCTGGTCATGCCGGCGTCTTCAGCAGGTCTTTCCATGGCAGTTCCTCCCCGCTTGGCGCCCCGGCCCCCGGCTTGGCGCACGCGGCGGCACGCGATCGAAGACGGACATATCAGGAAGCCACGCGCGCGGCGCGGCGGCAAAGCACCATTCCCGCGCCCGGCGCGGCGGATGGCATTCAAGGATTACCAGTCGAGGTACCGACGGGGCGGCAATGAAAACGTGGTTCAAGCGCATTCTGATAGGCCTGGTGGTGTTGGTTGTCGTGGCCGTCGTTGGCCTGGCCATCTTTTTGCTGACGTTCGACCCCAACGCGTACAAGTACAAGCTCGAAGAGCTGGTCCAGGAACGCTATCACCGCACGCTCACGATCGACGGCGAAATCGAGTTGTCGCTGTTCCCGCGCATCGGCCTGTCGGTGCAGGGCGTGTCGCTGTCCGAAGCCAATAGCACCGAAACGTTCGCTTCCATCGAGAGCACGCGCCTGGCGGTGGCGGTGTGGCCGCTGCTGTCGAACAGCTTCGTGGTGGATCACGTCGCCATCAGCGGCTTCAAGGCGCGGGTCGTGCGCGACAAGGACGGCCAGTTCAATTTCAGCAACCTGGTGGGCGGCACCGCGCCGGTGGTGGCCACGCCGTCCAATCCCGCCGAAGCGCTCGCGGGCGCGGCGCAGACCGCCGCGCAGGCCCTGACCAGCGGCACCTTGCCGCCGTCGCGCAACAACATGCAGATCGACATCGCCGGCCTGGACCTGAAGGACGGCGAAGTCCAGCTGCAGGACCAGATGTCGGGCATGGCGGTGGCGGTGACCAAGATCAACGCCAATACGGGCCGGGTCACCTTCAACCAGCCGTTCGACGTGCGGCTGACGGCCCGCGTCGAAGGCGGCAACCCCCGCATGGACGCCAATCTGAATGGCCAGGCGTTGCTGACGCTCGATCCTTCGGCCAAGCGCTATGCGGCCCAGAAGCTGGACCTGCGCATGGACGGCAAGTTGCCGGGCGCGCAGGCCAAGAGCCTGGCGGTGCGCGGCAACCTGGCGTTCAACGGCCAGAAGTCGGCGCTGGACGTGGCCGGCCTGGAAGTCGTGTTCCAGGGCGATGTCACCGATCCGGCCGCGCCCGCCACGAATGTCGAAGCCAGCGTGGCCATGCCCAAGCTGTCGATCGATCCCCACAAGAGCCAGTTGCAGATCGAGAAGCTGGCGGTGCGTGCCAAGGGCGGCGTGGCCGACGGCCCGTTTGAATTCGCGGTCGATGCCCCGGCGCTCAACATCTCGCCGACGCAGGCGACGGGCGAGGCCTTGACCGGCCGCGTGCGCATCAGCGGCCTGGACGCCAGTTTTGGCCTGAACGGCATCAGCGGCAACGCCACCGAGCTGGATATCAAGGAGGCCAAGCTCGACAGCACCTCCAAGAAAGGCGAGCGCGTCGTCAAGCTGAATTTCGCTTCGCCGCTGTCGCTGAACCTGCTGCAACGCAAGGGCGGCCTGTCCGGCTTGCGCGGCGACGTCAATATCACCGATCCGGGCCTGCCCAAGGGCAGCCTGCAGATCCCGGTGATCGGCAGCCTCAATGTCGATCTGCTCAAGGACACTGCCAACAGCAAGATCAACGCCGTGCTGGAAGGCGGCAAGTTCGACCTGACCGCCGACATCGCCAAGCTGAGCGATGCGCCGCAGGTCAATTTCGCGCTGGCCGTGGACACGCTGGACCTGGACAAGCTGGTGCCGCCGGTCTCTGCCACCGCGCCCGCCAAGCCGCCAGCCGAAGGCAAGAAGGACGAGACCAAGCCGGCCCAGCCGGCGCCGGCCGCGCCCGCGGACGATTCGATCAACCTGTCGGCGCTGGTCGGGCCGAGCGTGAACGGCACGCTCAAGGTCGGCAAGCTGGTGGTGCGCGGCCTGAAGGCCGACGACGTCGCCGCCGCCGTCAAGCTGGATCGCGGCAAGCTCGACATTTCCAGCCTGACCGCCGGCCTGTATGGCGGCAAGCTCGCCGGCGCGTTGTCGGTGGATGCGGCGCAAGGCAATCAGCTCGCCACCAAGATGTCGCTGGCTGGCATCGCCATCGAGCCGCTGTTGATGGACCTGGCGCAGCAGAACGTGCTGAGCGGCACGGGCAGCCTGGCGCTGGACCTGAAGACCGCCGGCGCCAACGCCTACGCAATGAAGAGCGGCCTGGGCGGCACGCTGCAGCTACGCCTGCGCGATGGCGCGGTCAAGGGCATCAACCTGACGCAGACCCTGCGCGAGTTGAGGGCCGCACTCAAGCCGGAATCGCAGGATGCGACCGTGGCGGCCGATACCAGCAAGCAGACCGCTTTCTCCGAAATGGACGCCGATCTCGCATTTGCCAAGGGTGTGGCCAACGTGAAGCGGCTGAACGTGGTGTCGCCGCTGCTGCGCGTGACGCAGGGCGAGCCGGCCACTATCGATTTCGTCAAGAACGAGCTGGACCTGGTGGCGCGCGCCCGTGTCGTCAATCCGGCGGCCGACCCGGAAGGCAAGGAACTGATCGACCTGAAGGACGTGACCATTCCGGTGCAGGTCAAGGGGCCGTTCGACAAGCCTGCCTACACGCTGCTGTGGAAGGACGCCGTCGCCGGCATTCTCAAGCGCAGCCTGGAAAACAAGCTGCGCGAAGCCGTGACCGGCAAGGGCAAGGGCGGCGCGGCGGTGGACAAGGCGCTCAAGGGCCTGCTGGGCAAATGAGCGGCGCCACTTTCCAACCCATTGCCCAATGCGGCGAGACGTCGCAGGCCGAGGCCGCGCCTTATCACCGCCAGTGGCTGGTCGCCAATGATTCAGGCCAGTGGCTCAACCGCGAGCTGTGCCCGCGGCTGGCCGACGTGACGGTGGAACTGCGCCTGGGCTATCTGGTGCTGCGCGCGCCGGGCATGCTGCGCATGGATATTCCGCTGGACGTGATCGAGGACGACGACAGCGTGCGCTACAGCATGAAGGTCGGCGAGCAGATCATCGACGTGATCGACGAAGGCGAACTGGCCGCGGCGTGGATCTCGAATTTCGTGCAGGTGCCGTGCCGCATCATGAAGGTGCATCCGGACACGCCCGTGTCCGCCTGGCCGGACTGAGCCTGGCGGCGGGCCGCGCACGGACGCTCGACAGGCCCGGGGTCAACGCGGGACGAACGCCGCATCAGGCCGCCGGCTTGCGCCGGTATTCGAACACGGTGTGGGCCAGCAGGCCTGCCACCAGGCCCCAGAAGGCCGAACCGATGCCCCAGAAACTGAAGCCCGACGCCGTTGCCAGCAGGGTGATGAGCGCGGCTTCGCGCCGCTGCGGATTGGCCATGGCGGCGGCCATGCCGCCCATGATGGTGCCCAGCAGCGCCAGCCCGGCCAAGGCTGCCAGCAGCGCGGCGGGCAGCGCCTGGAAGAACACCGCGACCGCGCCGGCCACGATGCTCAGCGCGAAATAGCTCACGCCGTAGGTGGCCGCCGCGATGTAGCGCTTGGACGGCTCGGCATGCGCTTCGGGACCCGTGCAGATGGCCGCGCTGATCGCGCCCAGCGTGACGCTGTGGGCGCCGAACGGAGCCGCCAGCAGGCCGAGCAAACCGGTGGCGGCCACCAGCCGCGAGGCCGGCGGGCGGTAGCCGGCGGCTTGCAGGATGGCCAGGCCGGGCAGGTTCTGCGAGGCCATCGCCACCACGAACAGCGGCACGCCCAGGCTGACCGCGGCCTGCATGCTGAAGACGGGCGTGGTCCAGACGAATTCGGTCAGGTGCCAGTCGAGCTGGTCGACCTGGATCAGGCCCAGGCCGGCGGCCATGGCCACCGCCACCGCCATCACCACCAGCACCGCGTAGCGCGGCGCCCAGCGCCGGCACACCAGGTAGGCGGCGCACATGGCCAGCACCAGCGCCGGCTGCTTGCCGACGTTGGTGAAGATGCCCATGCCGAAGTTGAGCAGCACGCCGGCCAGCATGGCGGCGGCCACCTCGCCGGGAATGCGGCGCAGGATGGGATCGATCCAGCCGAACAGGCCGCAGGCCAGCGTCAGCGCGGCGGCCAATACGAAGGCGCCGATGGCTTCGGGAAAAGGCACGCCGGCCAGCGCGGTGACCAGCAGCGCGGCGCCGGGGGTGGACCAGGCCATGACGATGGGCAGGCCGGTGCGCAAGCTGTAGGCCGCGCCGCCCAGGCCCAGCACCAGGCTGAGCGAGCCGATCCACGAACCGATGCGGGCGGCGTCCAGGCCGGCGGCATGGCCGGCCTGCACCATCAGCACGGCGGTGCCGCCGAAGCTGACCAGCACGGCGACCAGGCCGGCCGCGATGGCGGAAGCGGACAGGTCGCGGCGGGCGTTGGGGCGGGTGGCGGGGGGATCGAAGACGGGTTGCGCGGTGTCGCTCATGCGGCACCGGTCAGGCGGCGGTACTTGGCCATCAGTTGTTCCTGGCCTTCCTTCCATTGCGGATGCAGTTCGATGCATTCGACCGGACAGACCACCTTGCATTGCGGCTCGTCGTGGTGGCCGACGCATTCGGTGCAGCGGTCAGGGTCGATGACGTAGTAGTCCTCGCCCATGGAAATCGCGTCGTTCGGGCACTGGGGCTCGCAAACGTCGCAATTGATGCATTCTTCGGTGATGGTCAGGGCCATGATGGAGGGGCAACGGAATCCGGCAGGGATACTGCAATTGTACTGCCGGGCCCGCGCCGGCCCGGGCAAGCCCCTGGCGCCGACCTGCCCATGGCCCGCTGGATGCGGACAGCCAAAATGCAGGGAGGGCGCGCAAGGCGCCCTCCGGGAGGGTTCGGTGGGGCGGAGAGCGGGACGCTCAGCCCGGCCAGGATTGCTCGCGGCGTTCCTTGGCCTTTTCCTGCAGCCAGCGTTCCACCGACGGGAACACGAATTTGCTGACGTCGCCGCCCAGCTGGGCGATTTCGCGCACGATGGTGCCGGAGATGAACTGGTATTGATCCGACGGCGTCATGAACAGGGTCTCGACGTCGGGCAGCAGGTGGCGGTTCATGCCGGCCATCTGGAATTCGTATTCGAAGTCGGACACGGCGCGCAGGCCGCGCACGATCACGCGCCCGCCCTGGTCGCGCACGAAGTCCTTGAGCAGGCCGCCGAAGCTCTGCACTTCCACGTTGGGATAGTGCCCCAGCACTTCGCGCGCGATGTCCACGCGCTCGTCGATGCTGAAGAAGGGCTTCTTGTTGCGGCTGTGCGCGATGCCGACCACGACTTTGTCGAAAAGCGTGGCGGCGCGGCGGACCAGGTCTTCGTGGCCTC
Organism: Achromobacter sp. RW408; assembly: GCF_003184165.1. Lineage (NCBI taxonomy): Bacteria > Pseudomonadati > Pseudomonadota > Betaproteobacteria > Burkholderiales > Alcaligenaceae > Achromobacter > Achromobacter sp. RW408. Next base: position 262,240 of record NZ_QHHO01000046.1, on the reverse strand, counting down.
TGGTCAGCGGGTCGAAAGTGCCGGGGTAAACAGCGATGATCATGCGAGCTCCGTACCGTTATTAGTGGTGTACACCATCCTCCGAAGCTCGGATTATTGATCTATTTGCGCAATGCAGCAAATTCCAGCAGATGGTAGTGGACCGCCCCGGCCTTGTCCTGGCGCAGGATCTCGAATCCTTCGGGGGGCTCGATGGGGCTTTCGGCCTCGACGTAGACCAGTCCGCCCTCGGCCAGGATGCCGGGCAGGATCGGCCACAGGCGCGGCAGCCAGCCCTGCCCGAAGGGCGGATCCAGGAGGATGAGGTCAAATCGGGACGCATCCATTCTTTCGGCGACCTGCATCGCATCGCCCACGTGGATGCGTATCATGTCGGCTTTGAGCTTGTCGCGCAGTGTCCGCAGCGCGGACGCGGCGGTCTTGTCGCGTTCGACCATCTGCACATGCGCCACGCCGCGCGAGGCCGCCTCGAAACCCAGGGCGCCGCTGCCGGCGAACAGATCCAGCACCTGCTTGTCGGCGAATTCGCCGCCCCACAGGTGGTTGAGCCAGTTGAACAGCGTTTCCCGCACCCGGTCGGGCGTCGGGCGGAGCGTCTCCACGTCGGGCACGACGATAGGGGTGCGCCGGTATTGGCCCCCGACGATACGAATATACTTGTTACCCATGTTTAGCCGCTTCTTCAAGAAAAAATCCCCTCCGCCCGCCGCGCCGGCCCAGCCCGCGCCGCCGCCGGAGCAGGTGGACGCCGGGATCGCGCCGCAAGCCGAGGCCGAGGTCCCCGCCCAGCCCGTCGAACCCGCCGTTCCGGCGCGCGAATTCGCGCCCGTCGCGACGCCCGAGGTGACCCTGCCGGTGCCGTCCGCCGAGGTGCCCGCGCCGGCGTCGGCCAGCGTGCCGCAACCGTCGCCGGCCGTGGTGCCGCAGCCGCAGGCCTCGGCGCCCGTGGTTGCGCCTGCCGCCACGCCCGCTTCCACCGCACCCGCTTCCGCGCCCGTAGCCGCCGCGCCGGCCGTGACGCCCAGCGCTGCCGCGCCGGCCATTGCCCCGCCGCCGGTTGCTCCCGCGCCGGTGGCATCGCCGCCCGCCGTCACGCCTCCGGCGCCGGTCGCCGCTGCCCCCGCCGCCATCGCGCCGGCGCCCGCCGCGCCCGAGCCGGAAGCGGCGCCCAAGAAGGCGTCCTGGCTGTCGCGGCTCAAGCAGGGCCTGTCGCGCACCGGCCAGAGCATTGGCGGCATCTTCGTCGGCGTCAAGGTCGACGAGAACCTGTTCGAGGAACTCGAATCGGCGCTCATTATGGCCGATGCCGGCCTGGAAGCCACCGAGAAGCTGCTGACCGCGCTGCGCGCGCGGGTCAAGAAAGAACGCATCGAGGACCCGGCCAAGGTCAAGGCCGCGCTGCGCCAGCTGCTGGCCGACCACCTGCGTCCGCTGGAGCGCGCCTTCGACCTGAAGCGCGCGCAGCCGCTGGTGGTGATGATCGCGGGCGTCAACGGCGCGGGCAAGACCACGTCGATCGGCAAGCTGGCGCACACCTTCCAGCGCCAGGGCGCCAGCGTGCTGCTGGCCGCGGGCGACACGTTCCGCGCCGCCGCGCGCGAGCAACTGATCGAATGGGGCAGCCGCAACAACGTCACCGTGATCTCGCAGGATGGCGGCGACCCGGCGGCGGTGGCGTTCGACTCGGTCAACGCCGGCCGCGCGCGCGGCATGGGCGTGGTGATGGTGGACACGGCCGGCCGCCTGCCGACCCAGCTGCACCTGATGGAAGAACTGAAGAAGATCCGCCGCGTCATCGGCAAGGCCGACCCGGCCGCGCCGCACGAGGTGCTGCTGGTGGTGGACGGCAACACCGGCCAGAACGCGTTGGCGCAGATCCGCGCGTTCGACGCGGCCATCAACCTGACGGGCCTGGTCGTGACCAAGCTGGACGGCACCGCCAAGGGCGGCACGCTGGCGGCGGTGGCGGCGGGCAGCCAGGGCGTGCGGCCGATCCCGGTGTACTGGATCGGCGTGGGCGAAAGCCTGGAAGACCTGCAGCCGTTCGTGGCCGACGAATTCGCCGGAGCCTTGCTGGCCGACTGATTCGTCCCGCTGATACCCGCACGGGCCTCGCGCCCGGCGCTGAAAGCACCGCGCCCCACGTCTGCTGCATCGCAGGCGTGGGGCGCGGTGTTTGTGGCGGGCGCAAATGCGGTCCGCGAGGGACCGCGTCGCCTTATTTCCAGAACGGCTTGCTGCTTGCCAGGTCGTCGAAGGCGCGTTGCGCGTCCACCGCCAGTTCCTCCAGGCGCGCGCTGATCCAGCCCAGCGCGAACCAGGCCTGCGGATGCGTGGCCGTACACGACTCGTAGTAGTCCTTGGCGACGGCCAGGTCGTTGATCTCGCCCAGGATGTCCTGGACCCGCGACAGCAGCTTGCGGTAGCCGCGCAGCTTGCTCGGGGGCAGCAGCGATTCGGCGAAGGCCAGGCTATAGCGCAGGCGCTTGCCGCGCTTGCGCAGCTCGTGGCGCGTGGGGATGTCGAGCGTGGCGAACTGGGTGCCCTGGTCGGCCACCTTGCTGTGCCAGCGATGCAGGCGCCGCGCCAGTTGCTTGTGCAGCTGCTGCGGATCGGGTTCGGGCGCGAGCATGGGAATGATGGTGGGCTTGACGCTGGGGCCGGCGATGCCGCCTTCCAGGCGGATGGCCGGCTCGGGCGCCGCGTCGCTGGGCACGCCGTTGGCGATGGGCTGGCCGTCGCTGGCGGGCAGCGCGGGCGGCACGTCCAGGCTCCATTCCAGCAGTTCCAGCAGCCAGGCCTGGAAGGCCTTGCCACCGGCGATGGCGCGAGCGTCCTGTTCGGGCGGCGCGGCTTCCATCGGGATGACCGGCATGCCGGCGCGCATCAGCGCGGGCGCCACGGTTTCGTTCAGCACGTCCTGGTCGCGGTTGGCGCCGAAGGCGGCGAAGTGGGCGCGCACGCCCTGCATGATGGCGTCGGGGACTGGCCCGATCCAGCCGTCGAACAGCTTCCAGGCCGAGCGCAGGCGGCGGATGCCGACGCGCAGTTGGTGCACGTGTTCGGAGTTGCCGGCGCGGTACACGCCTTCGGTGTCGACTTCGGCCAGCACGGCCGCGTTGCGGGCGATCTGGTCGAGGCATTCGGCGGCGATGCGGCCCATGGCCTGCGCCGCCGTCATGTCCTCGCGCAGCTTGACGGATGCGGCGCCGCGCGGCGCCCAGAACAGGGCGATGGCCTGGGCGCGGCGGCTGTCGAGGTCGTCGCCCGGGACGGCGTCGACGTCGGCCAGGCGTTGCGCCAATTGCGCGAGCGCGTCGCCGCGCTCGGACTTGCTGCGCGGGTCCAGCACCAGGCTGTGGCGCTGCTGCCAGCCGCGCGCGACCGCGAAGATGGCGGCGGGGCGGCCCGAGACCAGTTCGAATTCAAGTTCGGAGATCGGCAGTTCCAGCGCGCCGGCGCGCAGGATGCCGGTGTCGTAGGCCAGTTCGACGGTGCCGTAGCGCGTGCGCACCTTGCGCAGCATGCGCTGCACGTCGGTCTCATAGCGCAGGCCGAGTTCGCCCTTGATGGCGGCAAGCGCCGCTTCGACCTCGGTGCCGGCATAGACCGACAGGTCGAGCACGGGGCCCGGGCGCGGGTGGTTCAGTTCGATGCGGGTGATGGCGTTGATGCCGGGCATCTTCAGGGTCTGCACCCAGTCGCGGCCTTCCTGGCGCAGGCGGATGGCGATGCGTGCCCGCGCCAGTTCGCGCTCGGGCGTGTCGAAGTACATCGCATGCAGGCGGATGCGGGTCGCCTCGCGTTGCTTGATCTCTCGCAGCACGGCCTGGCGCGAAGCCGTGGGCACGTGCAGTTTCAATTCCTGTTCCGACATGGCGGCGGGTGTCCAACGGCAAAAGCCGAGATCTTAATCAAACGGGGAGGGTGGTTTGATGACCGGTCATATTTATTTCACAAACGCTCGCATGGAGCATAGACGCGGTTGCGGTGCATCAACAATCGCCCGCCACCGGGTCGACGGACATTTTCCGCTTTGATTGCGTCCGCTCAATTACCCAGTTTCAGTGATATGCAGCGGCGCGCCGAACTTTTCTAATTGTAATTGGCGGGCCGGACGCTTTGCGCGGGGCCTCGATACCCATACGCGCCCGCCCCGGCATCGCCGGCGCCGGGCCATGACAAGAGAAAAGAGAGGCCCCATGAATCGCACCTATCGCATCGTCCTGAACCGGGGCACGGGCCAGTGGCAGGTCGCCAGCGAGCATGCCCGCGGGCGGGGCAAGGGCCGGGCAAGGCGCTTGGCGCTGGCGGCCGCATTGACGGCGGCCTGCGGCACGCCGGTGTCACAGGCGTTGGCCGGCGCGGCGGTGACGGGTGACGTGACGCCTGTGGTGAACTGGGGCGATGCCAATGACCTCGTCGTCGGCGATACCGCGTCCGGTTCGTTGCAGATCGACCCCCCGGGCACGCCCGTGCGCAGCGCCAGCGGCTGGCTGGGGCTGACGACGGGCGGGGTGGGGACGGCGAAGGTCTCGGGCCTGGGCGCGTCCTGGGTCATGAATGGCAGCCTGGTCATCGGCGCCAGCGGCAACGGCACGCTGACGTTGGCCAACTCCGGTGCGGTCTCGGTGGGTACGAATGGCCTGGGGAGGGTCGAACTGGGCCGCAACCCCGGCGCGGCCGGCGTTATCAACATCGGCTCCGCGCCCGGCAGCGTGGCCACCGATACCGCCGGCTGGGTGGATGCGTCGGAGATCCGTTTTGGCGCCGGCGCCGGCGCGCTCAACTTCAATTCGGTCGGGCCCGTGATCTTCACGCCCGCGCTGAACAGCTTGGGCGCGGGCCGGCACGAGCTCAATCATTACGCGGGCTCCACGCAATTGCAGGGCGACAATTCGCGTTTCGCCGGCAACACGATGGTCTCGGGCGGATCCCTTGTGGTCCTCAACATCCTGGGCACCGCGCAGGGGCGGATCGATGCCGGCGTGGTTCCGGGCGCCACGGCCCGGGTCAGCGTGTTCAATCCCGGTTCGACCTGGGCCCTGACGGATAACCTGTTCGTCGGCGGTGGCGGGCCGGGCGAGCTGAGCATCTTCAACAGCGGCACGGTCTCGAACCAGTTCGCCACGGTCGACGCCCAGCGCAACGACACGGCGAGCGTGGCGATTTCCGATGCCGGGTCGCGCTGGGTCAATCGCGCGGCCCTGCTGGTGGGGTCGGAAGGCGGGCGCGGCGCGGTAACGATCCTGGCGGGGGGCTACGTGAGCAGCGTCGATGGCGTCATCGGCCGTCTCCAGAATGGCAATGGCACCGTCCTGGTGTCGGGGCGCGGCTCGACCTGGGCCAACGCCCGCGAGCTCAGGGTGGGCGATGTCGAGGGCCAGGGCACGTTGATGGTCGAGGGGGCAGGTACCGTCTCGAACGTCGACAGTTTCGTGGGCAGCATGAGCGGCAGCGGCAATGTCATCGTCCGCGGCGCCGGTTCCACCTGGAACAACAGCGGCGCAATGACGCTGGGATTCGGCGTGGGGACGGGCGCGGGCAGCCTGACGATCGCGCAAGGCGGGGTTGTCAACGTCGGCGCCAGCAACGCGGGGAGCGTCTCGCTGGCGAAGGATTCGCTCCTGTTCTACCGGACCTCCGGCACGATCAACATTGGCGCGCCGGTGGGGCAGGCGGCCGTGGGCGCGGGCACGCTCAACGCCGGCGATATCCTGTTCGGCGCCGGCAACGCCACCGTGAATTTCAATCATAGCGACACGGCCTACGCATTCGCGACGCGGCTCGTCAGCGTGGGCAATGGCTCCCACGGCCTGAACCAGATCGCCGGCACCACCCGCCTGACAGGCGACAATGGCGCGTTCCTGGGCAAGACCACGGTGTCGGGCGGCAGGCTGGTGGTGCTTAACCAGCTGGGGGGCATGGCCGAAGTGACGGGCGGGACGCTGCAGTATGGCGATGCGACGACCGGCGCCGCCAACCGCCTGGCCGGCGACCTGCGGGTGTCGGGCACGGGCAGCACGCTGGCGGTGCAGGGGACCGCCTCGCTGGGGGTGGCGGGCAACGTCGGCATGGCCGACCACACCATTCTGGATCTCACGGCCGGTACGCGCGGCGCGGCGCTGCGCGCCGACACGGTGACGCTCGGGGCCGATGTGAGCTTCCGGCTGGGCGGCATCTACAGCACCAGTCCGGCGGAGGTCCTGCTGATCGACACCACCAACGGCATCAGCGGCGACTTCGCCCGGATCA
>NZ_QHHO01000046.1:213989-255975 GCF_003184165.1 Achromobacter sp. RW408 | reverse complement strand
CCCCCAGCGCCGCTCCCTTCGCCGGCATCCGCCAGATCCGCGCCGGCGACCTGGACATCGGCTACGTCGACGCCGGCCCGGCCGGCGGCCCGGTCGCCATCCTGCTGCACGGCTGGCCCTACGACATCCACAGCTTCATCGACGTCGTGCCGCGCCTGACCGCCGCCGGCTACCGCGTCGTCGTGCCGTACCTGCGCGGCTACGGCTCGACCCGCTTCCTGTCGGCCGGCACCGCCCGCAACGGCGAGCAGGCGGTGGTGGCGGTCGACATCATCGCCTTGATGGACGCGCTGAAGATCGGCAAGGCCGTCATCGCCGGCTTCGACTGGGGCGCGCGCACCGCCAACATCATGGCCGCCCTGTGGCCGGAACGCTGCCAGGCGCTGGTGTCGGTCAGCGGCTACCTGATCGGCAGCCAGGAAGGCAACCGCAAGCCGCTGCCGCCGCAGGCCGAATTCCAGTGGTGGTACCAGTTCTACTTCGCCACCGAGCGCGGCGCGGCCGGCTACGCCGCCAACGTCGACGCCTTCAACAAGCTGATCTGGCAACTGGCCTCGCCGCAATGGCGCTTCGACGACGCCACCTACGCGCGCAGCGCCCGCGCCTTCGCCAACCCCGACCACGTCGCCATCGTCATCCACAACTACCGCTGGCGCCTCGGGCTGGCCCAGGGCGAGGCGCGCTACGACGACCTGGAGCGGCGCCTGGCGGTGGCGCCGAAGATCGCGGTGCCCACCATCACGCTGGAAAGCGACGCCAACGGCGCGCCGCACCCCGCGCCCGCCGCCTATGCCGGCCAGTTCAGCGGCAAGTACCGTCACGTCGACGTGACCGGCGGCATCGGCCACAACCTGCCGCAGGAAGCGCCCGAGGCCTTCGCCGACGCGGTGCTGCAGGTGACGCGGCTGTGACGTCAGGAAAACACGATTGTGATATAAACGTGATAGCAAAGTGATAGCACCGCGATACGGCGATGGCGCCCGGCGCCACGCCATGCCGGCGCGAAGCTGGCCGCAGCGCCGCGTGTCCGCCGGACAACAACCGGCGGACACGGCGTTGACAGCGTCATCCCCGTTGCCTTAGGATGCGCCCTTGCCTTTCAACAACCCCTTTTTTCCCGGGTGCCAACGTGTCTGCCATTCGTCAATTCGCCTAAACGCCGACGACTACCTTCCGGTAATCGCGGTCAGCCTGTCCATTCACGCGGCTCGACCTTCCCGGTCTTGAGCGCGACCCGCGGCAGGCGCGGTTCCGGAACGCGCAACACATCCCCCCCCTCGCTTCCCTTCCCCGCAAGACCGTGTCGTCGGCTTCCCCACTTTTCCTGGAGAAGACCCATGACGCCGGATTTCCGCGCCTGTGCGCAATCCCTTGAACTGTTCCGCTACCCCCGCACCCCGCACCTGGAAGGCTCGCGGCTGCAGGAAGGCGACCACGGCCACGACCACGTGCCTTACCGCGACCTGCGCGGCCTGCGCCTGGTGGTGGAGGAGAAACTCGATGGCGCCAACACCGGCATCAGTTTCAGCCCCGCGGGCGACCTGCTGCTGCAATCGCGCGGCCACTACCTGGTGGGCGGCGGACGCGAACGCCAATTCAACTTCATCAAGGCCTGGGCCCAGGCCCACGCCGGCTGGCTGCTGCAACGGCTGGAAGACCGCTACGTGATGTACGGCGAAACGCTGTCGAAAAAGCACTCCGTGTTCTACGACGCGCTGCCGCACCACTTCTTCGAGTTCGACGTGCTCGACCGCCGCACCGGCGCCTTCCTGTCCACCGAGGCGCGGCGCGAACTGCTGGCCGGCGGCCCGGTGCTGTCGGTGCCTGTCCTGTACGACGGCCTGGCGCCCGCGCGCCTGGCCGACCTGAAGGCCCTGCTGCGGCCGTCGCTGGCCAAGACGGCGCGGTGGCGCGACGCGTTCGAGGCCACCGTGCGGCGCGAGGGCCTGGACCTGGCGCTGGCCTGGCGGCAATGCGACAAGTCGGACCTGTCGGAAGGCCTGTACATCAAGGTGGAGGCCGACGGCAGGACGCTGGGCCGATACAAATGGGTGCGCGCCGACTTCGTCCAGGCCATCCTGGCCGCCGACAAGCACCATTCCGAGCAGCCCTACGTGCCCAACCAGCTCGCGCCCGGCGTCGACCTGTACGCCCCGCGACCGCGGGTGGATTGGGACACACTGCGCGGCGACAGGGAGACATCATGAACTACGAGCAACTGCGGGCCCTGGCGCCCGCCGCCGGCCAGGCGCCGGACTTCGCCGCCTGCCTGGCGGCCTTTCCGGCGCTGGAGCTGGCCAAGGCCACGCCGCAGGACCCGCGCTACCACGGCGAGGGCGACGTCTGGACCCACACGCGCATGGTGGTCGAAGCGCTGCTGGCGCTGCCCGATTACCAGGCCGCCAGCCGCGCCGACCAGGAGATCGTGTTCCTGGCGGCGCTGCTGCACGACGTCGCCAAACACGCCACCACGGTGATCGACTCGGCCAGCGGCGCAATTTCGCAACCCGGCCATTCCGCCCGGGGCGCGATCGACGCGCGCATCGCGCTGTGGGACGCGGGCGTGCCCTTCGCCGTGCGCGAGGCCATCTGCCGCCTGATCGCCGTGCACCAGGTGCCGTTCTTCGCCTTGTCCGGCTCGCGCCGCGGCAAATCGGTGGAATTCATCGTGCGCGAGCTGTCGTGGCAACTGAGCATTCCGCTGCTGGCGATGCTGGCCGAGGCCGACATGCGTGGCCGCATCTGCCGCGACCAGCGGCAGGTGCTGGACAACATCGCGCTGTTCCGCGAGGCCGCGCGCGAGGAAGACTGCTACGGCCAGCCGCGGCGCTTCGCCGATGCGCACACCGCCGTCAGCTACTTTCGCGGCGCCGACGTGCATCCGGACTATCCCCTGTTCCAGGAGCCCGGCTCGCGCGTCATCGTGATGGCGGGCCTGCCGGCCAGCGGCAAGAACAGCTGGGTGGCGGTGCACCACCCCGACCTGCCGGTGGTGTCGTTCGACGACGCGCGCGAAGCGCTCGGCCTGGCGCACGGCAAGAACGAGGGCAAGGTGGCGCACCTGGCGATCGACCAGGCCAAGGCATTGCTGCGCCAGCGGCGGCCGTTCGTCTGGAACGCCACCAACCTCAGCCAGCTGATGCGCAAGAAGACGCTGGACCTGCTGTACGCCTACCACGCCGAGGTCGAGCTGGTGTACCTGGAACAGCCGCGCGCCGAACTGCTGCGGCGCAACGCCCGGCGCGACACGTCGCTGCCGAACAAGACCTTGCTGGGCATGCTGCACCGCTGGGACCTGCCGCTGCCGACGGAGGCGCACCGGGTGGTGTACGCGGTGTAGGCGCATCGGCGCCGATTGTTGCAGCGTCGGCGCGGGTTTGGCGCGCGCCCGCGTGCCGCGGACGCGGCTCAGTGCTCGCGGATCAGCGTCGTCGAGAACTCGTAGCGTCCGGCCGGATGGTACGAGCACGATGCTTCCACGATCTGCCCGGCCTGGTCCTTGTAGTGACGCAGGATCAGCAGGCCGGGCGATTCGGGCGCCACCTGCAGCTCGCCCGCCACCGCCGCCGGCATGGCGCAGGCCGAGATGGTCTGCTCGACCGAGGCAATGCGGCGGCCGTAGTGTTCCTCGATCAATTCCGACACCAGCCGGTCGGGGTGCTGCCGCGCCAGCTTGCGCACGCCCTTGTAGTGGGCATCCACGTACAGCTCGGTCCACACCACCGGCGGCTGCCCCGGCGCGCCGCGGGTGGAGGCGAAGCGCAGCCAGCGCGTGCCCGGCCCGACACCCAGGCGCGCGGCCAGGTCCAGGTCGGCCACGATCTCCTGCACCTGCAGGATGGTGCGCGGCGTGCGCGCGGCCAGTTGCACCAGGTCTTCCAGCGAACGCAGCGACTGGCTGAAACCGGCCTTGGGCCGGGCCGCCGTGACCACGGTGCCGCTGCCGCGCCGGCGCGCGATCAACCCCAGGTCCTGCAACTGGCGCAACGCCGCCCGCAGGGTGTGGCGGCTGGCGTCGAACTCCTCGGCCAGGGCGTTCTCGGACGGCAGCACGGCCCCCACGGCATACACGCCGCCGGCGATCCGTCGTGCCAGTTCTTCGGAGATGCGGGTGTACAGCGAGATGGACATGGAACCGGGGGTGTTTGCGACAGGCTCCATTCTATCTGCTGCCGGGCGCGGGTATTCCCCGGCATTGACGTCCGCCGACGGCCCTGCTTAAATGTACGTACAACTTTTTAAGAGCGTACATTTATGCCAGTCTCGGTCCTCGAATCCGCCCTGTTCAAAGACATGTTCGGCACCGCCGCGATGCGGGCCGTGTTCGACGATGCCGCCACCGTGCGGCGCTATGTGGAAACCGAAGTCGCGCTGGCGCGGGTGCAGGGCCGGCTGGGCGTGATCCCGGCCGAGGCCGCCCGCGCCATCGAGGCGCGCGCCGACGCCGCCGCCCTCGACATGGCGCTGCTGCGCGAGGAAACCGAGATCGTCGGCTATCCGATCCTGCCGCTGGTGCACCAGCTGTCGCGCCAATGCGGTCCGGAAGGCGAATATCTGCACTGGGGCGCGACCACGCAGGACATCATGGACACCGCCACCGTGCTGCAGGTGCGCGAGGCGCTGGATCTGGTGGACGCCGACCTGCAAGCGCTGGATGGCATCCTTGACGGCCTGGCCGGGCAATACCGCGACACGCCCATGGCGGGCCGCACGCACCTGCAGCACGCGCTGCCGATCACGTTCGGCTACAAGGCCGCCGTCTGGCTGCTGATGCTGCGGCGCCATCGCGAGCGCCTGGCGCAGTTGCGGCCGCGGGTGCTGATCGGGCAATTCGGTGGCGCGGCCGGCACGCTGGCCTCGCTCGGCGATCAGGGCCTGGCGGTGCATGGCGCGTTGATGCGTGAACTGGGCCTGGGCGCCGCGCCGGTCACCTGGCACGTGGCGCGCGACGGCCTGGCCGAAACGGTGCAGTTCCTGGCGCTGGTGTGCGGCTCGCTGGGCAAGATCGCGGTCGATATCATGCTGATGATGACCAACGAGCTGGGCGAAGCGTTCGAGCCTTTCGTGAAGGGCCGCGGCGCCTCCAGCACCATGCCGCAAAAGCGCAATCCGATCTCGTGCGAACTCATGTGGGCCGCCTCCAAGACGGTGCGCCAGCACGCCGGGCTGGCGCTGGACGCCATGCTGCAGGATTTCGAGCGCGCCACCGGCCCCTGGCACATCGAGTGGTCGGCCGTGCCCGAAGCCTTCGTGCTGACGGCCGGCTCGCTGCGCCAGGCCCGCTTCATGCTCGGCGGCCTGGAAGTGGACGCCGCGCGCATGGCGCGCAACCTGGACCTGTCCGGCGGCCTGATCGTGGCCGAGGCCGTGATGATGGGCCTGGCCCCGCACATCGGCCGCCAGACCGCGCACGACGTGGTCTACGACGCCTGCCGCGAAGCGGCCACGTCGCGCCGCCGCCTGGCCGACGCGCTGCGCGAGGACGCGCGGGTCGCGCAGCGGCTCGGCGCGGACCAGATCGAACGGCTGTGCGATCCGGTCCACTACCTCGGGGCCGCGCCCCGGATGGTGGACCGCATGCGCGCCCATCTCAACCCCGGCGCCGCCTGAACCGCGGCGCCGGCTTTCCCCCGAAAAAAAAACACCCACGGAGACAAACCATGAAGAACTGGCTCGCGGCGGTCACCGCCACGGCGGCGTTCGCCCTGACACCGGGCGCGCACGCGCAGGACACCTACCCCAACCGCGCCATCACCTGGATCGTGCCGTTCGCGGCCGGCGGCCCCACCGACGCGATGGCGCGCAACATCGCCAACCGCGTCGCGCAGGAACTCAAGCAGACCATCCTGATCGAGAACGTGGGCGGCGCGGGCGGCACCATCGGCGCGGCCAAGGCGGCCAAGTCGACGCCCGACGGCTACACCTTCCTGGTCGGCCACATCGGCTACATGGCCGCCGCGCCATCGCTGTACCCGCGGCTGCCGTACGATCCGACCAGGGACTTCCAGGCGGTGTTCCGCTTCCCCGACACGCCGCTGGTGCTGCTGGTGGGCGAAAGCTCGCCGTACAAGTCGGTGTCCGAACTGATCGCCTTCGGCAAGCGGCACCCGGGCAAGCTCAACTTCAGTAATGCCGGGGTCGGCTCGACCTCGCACCTGGTGGCCGCCATGTTCGCCAGCCAGGCCGGCATGGAGATCACGCCCATCGCCTACAAGGGCGCCGGGCCGGCGCTGAACGACCTGATGGGCAACCAGGTCGATGCCATGTTCGACCAGACCAACACCGCGCTGCCGCAGACCCGCGGCGGCAAGGTGCGCGCGCTGGGGCTGACCTCCGCCAGCGCCATGGCGCAGTTCCCCAATGTGGCGCCGATGGGCGAGCAGGCCCTGCCGGGCTTCCAGGTATCCACCTGGTACGGCCTGTATGCGCCCAAGGGCACGCCGGACGCGGTGGTGCAGACGCTGTACCAGGCCTGGCAGAAGGCGCTGGCCGACAAGGACTTCACCGGCAAGATGGTGGAACAGGGCATCCAGTTGCTGCCCGAGGGCCAGTACGCGCCCGCCGCCTTCCAGCAGTTCACCGCCGACGAAGGCAAGCGCTGGGCCGGCGTCATCAAGCAGGCCGGCATCACGCTGCAATAGGCCCGGCACATCATGCGCGTCCTGCTCGCTTCCGATATCGAGACCAGCATCGCCCAGGCCCTGCAGGCGGTCAGCCACACGCACCCGCCCGATTTCGTGCGGGCGCTGAAAGCCGCCCACGAGCGCGAGACCGCGCTGGCCGCCCGCCACGCGCTGCTGCAATTGCTGGTCAACAGCAAGATGAGCGCGCGGGCGCGGCGCCCGGTCTGCCAGGACACCGGCGTGGCCCACGTGTATGCCCGGCTCGGCATGGACGCGCGCATCCGCGCCGACGGCCCCGGCCCCACGCCCAGCCTGCAAAGCCTGGCCGACCGGGCCGTGGCGCGCGCCTATGGCTGTGCCGCCAATCCGCTGCGGGCATCGATGGTGCGCGACCCGCTGGGCCTGCGCCGCAACACCCGCGACAACACGCCCGCCGTGCTGCACGTGGAACTGGTGGAAGGCGACGGACTGGAGTTGACCGTAGTCGCCAAGGGCGGCGGCGGCGACGTCAAGGCGCGCTATGCCATGCTCAATCCCAGCGACTCGGCCGCCGACTGGGTGGTGGCGCAACTTCCCGGCATGGGCGCCGGCTGGTGCCCGCCGGGCGTGCTGGGGCTGGGCGTGGGCGGTTCGCCGGAACAGGCCATGGCCCTGGCCAAGCGCGCCCTCTTCACGCCGATCGACATGCCCGAGCTGCTGGCGCGCGGCGCGCAAGACCCGGTCGAGCGCTTGCGGATCGAGGTCCACCAGCGCGTCAACGCGCTGCGCATCGGCGCCCAGGGCCTGGGCGGCGACACCACCGTGCTCGACGTCAAGGTCGCGACCGCCGCCTCGCACGCGGCGCTGCTGCCGGTGGCGCTGCTGCCCAACTGCGCCGCCACCCGCTTCGTGACGTTCACGATGCCCGACAGCGGGCCGGCGGTACTGCCGCCGCCCGATCCCGCGGCCTGGGACGGCATTCCGGACGCCCTGCCGGACAGCGCCGGCCGCCGGGTCGATCTGGACTCACTGACGCGCGCCGAGGTCGCCTCGTGGCAAGCGGGCGAAACGCTGCTGCTGTCCGGCAGGTTGCTGACTGGCCGCGACGCCGCGCACAAGCGCATGGATGAATTGCTGGGGCGGGGCGAACCGCTGCCGGTGCCGCTGCAAGGGCGCGCGCTGTACTACGTCGGCCCGGTCGACCCGGTGGCCGGCGAAGCGGTGGGCCCGGCCGGCCCTACCACCGCGGCCCGCATGGACAAGTTCATGCCGCGCCTGCTGGCCGACAGCGGCCTGCTGGTGACCATCGGCAAGGCCGAGCGCGGACCGCTGGCGGTGCAGGCGATCCAGTCCCACGGCGGCGCCTACCTGAGCGCGGTGGGTGGCGCGGCCTACCTGGTGTCGCAAGCGGTGCGCGCGGCGCGCGTGGTCGCCTTCGCGGACCTGGGCATGGAGGCGATCTATGAGTTCGAGGTGCGCGACATGCCGGTGACGGTGGCGATCGATGCGCGCGGCCGCTCGGTGCATGCGGTGATCCCGATCCAGGCGGCGTGAGCGCGCTCTCCCTCAGGCCTGCTCCGGCAGGTAGCCGCTGTAGCCCATCAAGGTCGACAACCGCTGGGCGACGTTGCCGACGATCTCCTGCACCTGGGCGATGCTGGGCGATTCCTTGCGGTCGATGCGCTCGATGTGCGGCACGTTGATCGCGGCGATGACCTGGTTGCCCACGCCCATCACCGGATAGGCGACGTTGGTGATGCCGCGGATCTGGCGGCTGGCCATGCAGGCGCAGCCGTTCTTGCGCACGTCCGCCAGGATCGGGAACAGTTCGCCCGGGTCGGACTCCAGCTCGCCTTCCACCTTGATGTGGGCGGCCAGCATGCGGGTGCGCTCGACCTCGTCGCGGAACGCCAGCAGCACGTGGCCCGAGGACGTGTCGGTCAGGCCCATCATCACGCCCACCTTCAGGCCGAACGACCAGCGCTCGGGGCTGTCGACCTGCGCGATCACCACCACCCGGCCGGCCTGGTAGACCGCCAGGTGGCACGACTGGCGCGCGCGGTTGGCCAGTTCGCGCAGCAACGGCAGCGCCACGCTCACCAGCGACTTGAGCGGTTGCTGGCGGTGCGCCAGCTCGAACATCTTCAGCGTCAGCGTGTAGCGGTCGTTGTCGTCGACCTGCACGAAGCCGCGCCGCTGCAGCGTCACCGCCATGCGGAAGATCTCGCTGACGCTGCGGCCGATCTTCTGCGCCAGCTCGGCCAGCGTGTAGCCGGCCGGGCTGGCGGCCAGCGCCTCCAGGATGTCCAGCCCCTTTTCCAGGGCGGGCGCGGCGTAGCGTTGCGCGCCCGGCGAGTCCGCGGCGTCGGCCTCGGGCGTGGCGGGATCGGGAACGGGAATCTTGGATGCGGTCATGGCGGCGGCAAAGGAGTGGAACCCGATTTTATTCGGCGCGGACCCAGGCCTGCAGGGCCTGGCGCTGCTCGCCCAGTCCGGCGATGCCCAGGCGCATCTCGTCGCCCGCCTTCAGGTACACCGGCGGCTTCTGGCCCAGGCCCACGCCCGGCGGCGTGCCGGTGCTGATGATATCGCCCGGCATCAGCGACATGAAGCGGCTGATGTAGCTGACCAGCGTCTTCACGCCGAACACCATGGTGCGGGTGCTGCCGTTCTGGAAGCGGTGGCCGTTCACTTCCAGCCACATGTCCAGGTTCTGCGGATCGGCGATCTCGTCGCGCGTCACCAGCCACGGGCCGACCGGCGCGAAGGTGTCGCAGCCCTTGCCCTTGTCCCACTGGCCGCCGCGCTCGATCTGGTATTCGCGCTCGGACACGTCGTTGACCACGGTGTAGCCGGCCACGTAGTCCATGGCCTCGCTTTCTTCCACGTACGAGGCCTTCTTGCCGATGACCACGCCCAGCTCCACTTCCCAGTCGGTCTTGACCGAGCCGCGCGGGATGATCACCGGGTCGTTCGGGCCGCTCAGCGACGAGCTGGGCTTGAGGAACAGCACCGGCTCGGCCGGCACCGGCAGGCCGGACTCGGCGGCGTGGTCGGCGTAGTTCAGGCCGACGCAGACGATCTTGCCGACGCCGTTGACCGGGCAGCCGTAGCGCACCGCGCCGTCCACGCGCGGCAGGCTGGCGGGGTCGAGCTTGGCCAGCCGGGCCAGCTCGGCCGGGGCGATGGCGGCGGTGTCGATGTCGGCGACCACGCCCGACAGGTCGCGCAGCGCGCCCTGGGCGTCGATCAGGCCGGGTTTTTCCTGGCCGGGCTGGCCGTAGCGTACGAGTTTCATGCGGAATCCTTGAAAGGGAACAAAGCGGGACGGCGGCTCAGTTGGACCAGCCGCCGTCGATAACCTGGATGGTACCGGTGGTGAAGCCGGATTCGTCGCTGGCCAGGTAGACCACCAGCGCCGCGACCTCCTCGACCCGGCCGACGCGGCCGATGGGTTGGCGCGCCACGAAGGCGGCGCGCACCGCGGCCTCGTCACTGCCCTGCTGGCGCGCCTGCGCGGCGATGCGCTCGCGCAGCGAGGGCGATTCGACCGTGCCGGGGCAGATGGCGTTGCAGCGGATGCCGCGCGCCACGAAGTCGGCCGCCACCGCCTTGGTCAGCCCGATCACGGCGGCCTTGGAGGCGCCATAGACGAAGCGGTTGGGCACGCCCTTCACGCTGGAGGCGGCCGAGGCCATGTTGATGATCGAGCCGCCGCGCTCGAGCATCAGCGGCAGGTAGGCGCGGATGGTGTGGTACATGGTCTTGACGTTCAGGTCCATGCTGAAGTCCCAGTCGGCCTCGTCGCAGTCCAGCACGGTGCCGGCGTGGACGAAACCCGCGCAATTGAACAGCACGTCCACCGCACCGGTCTCGCGGGCGCAGTCGGCCACGGCCGCCCCGTCGCGCACGTTCAGCACGCGGGTGCGCAATCCGTCCAGGCCGGCCGCGCGGGCCTCCTTGGCCAGGTCGGCCAGCGCGGCCTCGTTGATGTCGGTGGCCCAGACCTGGGCGCCCTCGCGCGCCATGGCCAGGGCGCTGGCGCGGCCGATGCCGTTGCCGGCCGCGGTCACCAATGCGCGCTTGTCTTGCAAACGTAGGGTCATGTCTCGTCTCGTCGGTGGGGAACGTGGCGCGGCGCCGGAGCGGCGCGCATTATCGTGAAATTCAATTTTATTAATGAAAAAACATTAGAAGAATTTCAACGTCCCCACAAGACAGGGATTTTAAGTATTTACCCTATAAATCCTACCGCTTCGGAGCTTTCCCATAGATTTTTCGTGGCCAAAATACGGAAAATCATTTTTATCAATGAAATTTTTACGCTTGCGCATGCCGCCCGATTCACCGGCCGCCACACCGCATCACGTGGCGGCAACATCCTCCAGGATCAGCTCGGCGCCGCGCTCGGCCACCATCATCACCGCCGCCTGGGTGTTGCCCGACACCATCTTCGGCATCACCGAGGCATCCACCACCCGCAGGCCGTCGATGCCGTTGACCCGCAGGCGCGGATCGGTCACCGCGCCGCCATCCGAGCCCATGCGGCAGGTGCCGATCGGGTGGTAGATGGTCTGGCCGTTGCGGCGCGCGAAGTCCAGCCATTGCTCGTCGCTGTCCACATCCGCCCCCGGGCTCAGCTCGCGCTCGATATAGCGCTGCAGAGCCGGCTGCTGCACGATGCGCCGCGCCACCCGCATGCCGCCCACCAGGCTGTCGCGGTCGATCTGCGCCGACAGGAAGTTGGGCCGGATCGACGGCGCGGCCAGCGGATCAGCCGACTTCAGGTGGATCGACCCGACCGACTCCGGCCGCAGCTGCGCCACGCCGATGGTCATGCCCGGCTCGCGATCGAGAATGCGCTCGGCCGCGTTGGCGTAGCTGGCGTGCACGAAGAAATACTGCACGTCGGCCGCCGGCAGGTCCGGCGCGCTCTTGACGAAGCCGTGCGCCAGCCCCGTGCCCAGCGTCAGGATGCCCTTGCGGCGGGTGTAGTAGCGCGCCACCTGTTGCGCCAGGCGCCAGCCGCGCGACATCTCGTTGAGCGTCACGGTGTTCCGGACCCGCCAGTTCATGCGCGTGGCGAAGTGGTCGATGTAGTTCTCGCCCACCTGCGGCTGCGCGTGCACCAGCGGAATGCCGAAGGATTGCAGCAGCGCGGGATTGCCCACACCCGACAGTTCCAGCAGCTGCGGCGACTGCACCGCGCCCAGGCACAGCAATGTCTCGCGCCGCGCCCGCACGGTGAATTCCTGGCCATTCTTGCGATAGGCCACGCCGACGCAGCGCTTACCTTCGAACAGCAGCCGCGTCACGTGCGCGCCGCACTCCACCGTCAGGTTCTTGCGGCCGGCGGCGGGCTTGAGGTAACCGTCGACCACGCTCCAGCGGCGGCCGTGGCGCTGCACCACTTGGTAGTAGCCGACCCCATCCTGGCGGCCGGCGTTGTAGTCCGGGTTGAGCGGCAGGCCGTCCTCCTGCGCCGCGCGCAGGAAGGCGTCGGACAGAGGAAAGCGCTCGGCCACTTCCTCCAGGTGCATCGGCCCGGACTTGCCGCGGGTCTCGCCGCCGGGCTCATAACATTCAATCTTGCGGAACACCCGCTCGGCGGTGCCGCCGCCCCAGCCGGTGGCGCCGGCGGCCTCCCAGCCGTCGTAGTCCTGCGGCCGGCCGCGCACGTAGATCATGCCGTTGATCAGCGTCGAGCCGCCCAGGCCCTTGCCGCGCGGCACGGCGATGGTGCGGCCGTAGACGTTGTCCTCCGGCTCGGTGGCGAAGCGCCAGTTGTAGTCCGGATTCACCAACAGCTTGGAAAAGCCCGCCGGGATCGAGATCCACATGCTGCGCGCCTCGTGCCCCGCTTCCAGCATCAGCACCCGGTGGCGGCCATCGGCCGTCAGGCGGTTGGCCAGGATGCAGCCGGCGGTGCCGCCGCCCGCGATAATGAAGTCGTAGTCGCCCATCGTCTCGTCCGTCGCCGCCTCAGCCCTGCGCGGCCGGCGCCACGCCCATCATTTCCGCCATCAGCTCGATCTGCCCGGCCAGCATCGGCGCGCCGTAGTGCACCTTGCAGCCGCGCGCCCGCGCCGCCACCAGCAGCGGCGTGTCGGCCGGCTGCATGATGACCTCGCACACCAGTTGGTCCGGCGTCAGCCGCGCCGCGTCCAGCGGCAGCGCGTCGTCCGGTTTCATGCCGAGCGAGGTGCCATTGACCACCAGGTCGTGGCCCGACGGATCGGCCGTGCCGACGCTGATGCGGGCCTCGGGGTGCAGCGACAGGATGCGTGCCTTAAGATCCTCGGCCTTGGCCGGCGTGCGGTTGGCAATCGTCAACCGCGACACGCCCGCCTGCGCCAGCGCGAAGCCGATGGCATTGGCCGCGCCGCCGGCGCCGGCCAGATAGGCGCTCTTGCCCTCGGGCGCCACGCCGTGCGTGCGCAGGCCGCGCACGAAGCCCTCGCCGTCCAGCATGTGCGCCACCAGGCGGCCGTCGGCCTCGCGCCGCACCACGTTGGCCGCGCCGATCTTGCGCGCCACCGGCGTGGCCTCGTCGGCCAGGGCCAGGATCGCCGTCTTGTGCGGCATGGTGACGATCAGGCCGCCCAGGTTCTCCAGCCGCCGCAGTCCGGCCACCACCTCGGCCAGGTTGTCGGGCCGCGCATGGAACGGCACGCAGACGCCGTCGAAGCCGATGCGGGCGAAATGCTCGTTCATGCGCTGCGGGGTTTTGACGTGGTAGATCGGGTCGGCCAGGATGCCGAACAGGCGGGTGTTGCCGCTGATTTCCTTCATTGCTGTCTCCGTGTCGTGGCGCCACGCCGGGCGCCCTTCAATGCTGTCCTAGCGCCGCACCAATTCCCGCGCCACCGCCTCGATGCCGGCGCCGTCCAGCCGGTAGTGGGCGTACAGCGTGGTGGGCGGGGCAATCAGGCTGTATTCGTCGTAGATGCCATGGCGCCGCAGCCGCGTGCCGCTGCCGGCATCGGCCAGCACCTCGGCCACCGCCGAGCCCAGGCCGCCCATCACATTGTGCTCTTCCACCGTCAGCAGGACGGAGGCCTGCCCGGCCGCCGCCAGCACCGCCTCGCGGTCCAGCGGCTTGAGGGTGGGCATGTCGATCACGCCCACCGACAGGCCGTCCTCGCGCATCCGGGCGGCCGCTTCCAGCGCCGCGTGCAGCGTGATGCCGCAGGCGATGATGTTCAGGTCGCTGCCGGTCGAATGGACGATGGCGCGGCCGAACGCGAACGGCGCGCCGTCTTCATACACCTGCGGGTCGCGGCCGCGGCCGATGCGGAAATAGATCGGCTCGGGCCAGTCCACCGAGGCCTTGATGGCGGCGGCCAGCTGCGGCCCGTCGGCCGGCGACACCACGGTCAGGCCGGCGATGGCGCGCATGGTCGAGATGTCCTCGGTGGCGTGGTGCGAGGTGCCATAGAAACCCAGGCTGATGCCGGTGTGATGGCCGATCAGCCGCACCGGCAACTTGGTGTAGGCCACGTCCATGCGGATCTGCTCGCAACACAGCAGGCCCAGGAACGAGGCAAAGGTCGCCACGAACGGCATCGCGCCGGTGGTGGCCAGCCCGGCCGCCGCCGACACCATGTTCTGCTCGGAAATGCCGAACTGCACGTAGCGGTCGGGATAGGCCGAGGCGAAGCGGTTCAGGCCGTTGGAATACTGCAGGTCGGCCGAGCCGGCCACCACCGGATGCCCGGCCCGCGCCAAATCGATCAGCGCGTCGGAAAGATACGACAGCCCGGGGTTCACCGCGTTCAGCGCGCGGTACTGCCAGGAATCGGGGGAAAGCGTCTGTGCCTGTGCCATTCAGATCTCGCGGGTCATGATTTCGTCGATGGCGGCCTGCGCGTCCTGCGGCGCCAGGTAGCCCAGATGCCAGCCGGGTTCGGTCTCCATATAGGAAACGCCCTTGCCCTTGATGGTTTTGGCGATGACGCAGGCCGGCCGCGCGCGCGCCTCGTCCGCGCGCAGCCGCCGCAGCAGCGCGGTCAGCGCCGCCAGGTCGTGGCCGTCGACCTCGTGCACCTCCCAGCCGAAGGCCTGCCACTTGTCGCGCAGCGATTCCACGCCGATCACGTCGTCGACCTTGCCGTCGAGCTGGTAGCCGTTGCGGTCGATGATGGCCACCAGGCGCGACAGCTTGTGGTGCGCGGCGAACAACGCGGCCTCCCACACCTGCCCTTCCTGCATCTCGCCATCGCCCAGCATCACGAACACGTTGAAGTCGCGCTGGCTCATGCGGCCGCCCAGCGCCATGCCGGCGCCGTTCGAGAGCGCATGGCCGATGGAGCCGGAACTGAAATCGACGCCCGGCACCTTGGTCATGTCAGGGTGGTCGCCCAGGGGGCTGCCCAGGCGGGTGTAGCCGTCCAGCAGTTCATGCGGAATGAAACCGTGGTCGGCCAGCACCGGGAACAGGCCCACGGCCGCGTGGCCCTTGCCCATCAGGAAGCGGTCGCGATCCGGCCAGCCAGGCTCGCCCGGCCGCAGCCGCATCACGTCGTAATACAGGGCGGCAAAGATCTCGGCGCACGAAAAGACCGAGCTGTAGTGCCCGACCTTGGCGATCTCGATCAGCCGGATGGTTTCCAACCGGATGTGGCGGGCCTTTTCCCGCAGCATCCGGACCTCGTCTTCGCTTGGGTCTCCCCGGTCCTGGCGCATGGCGTCTCCTTCGCTTATCAGAATATATGATATATAATATACCAATCGCGCTTGAATTGGCCAGGGCGGGATAGAATTCAGCCGGGCGCCGTTTCACGGCCTCCGCCATTCCATCGAACCCAAGCCTCGACCGTCATGCCCAGCCTTAAACCGGTAAAAAAAGAGAACCTCTCCGTCAAGGTCTACAACGAGATCCGTAACGCCCTGATCAACGGGCAGTACGAACCCGGAGAGCGCCTCATCATTGGCGAGCTGGCCCAGGAAATGGGCGTCTCGATCACGCCCGTGCGCGAGGCCATCTTCCGCCTCATCAGCGAACAGGGCCTGGAAATGCAGGCCGCCACCGCGGTCTACGTGCCCTATGTCAACTCGGAAAAGCTGCGCGAGATCCAGCAGATCCGCTTCCACCTGGAAGGCATGGGCGCGGCCGAGGCCGCCAGGAACATCACGCGCAAGCAACTGGACAACCTGATCGCGCTGCAGAAGGACTTCATCTCCTGCACCTCGACCGACCCCAAGCGCGCCAGCTACCTGAACCGCAAGTTCCACTTCGGCATCCTGGAAGCCAGCAACAAGCCCATCCTGCGCAACACCGTGGAATCGTTCTGGGTCATCACCGGCCCGATCCTCAAGGTGTTCCACATCAAGACGGCGGGGCTGGACTACTCCCAGGACGAACACCGCCACGAGGCCGTGCTGGCCGCGCTGGAGGCGCGCGACCCCGAAGCCGCCACCAAGGCGATCCAGGCCGACCTGGTGTGGGGCGGCAAGATCATGATCGACTGGCTGGTCGAACGCGAAAAAGAACTCGACTACCGCCCGCCCGGGCCTCGCAAATAGGAAGACTCGATGCTGAAGATTTTTGGCGCTCCCGGCCGCTACATCCAGGGAGCCGGCGCGCTCGACGCGCTGGGCGGATACGCCGCCCTGTTCGGCCGCCGCGCCGCCCTGGTCATCGACCGCTACGTGCAGGGCGTGCTGGGCCCGAGAATCGAGGCATTGTGCGGCGCCCACGGCGTGGCGCTGACGGCCCTGCCGGTCGAGGGCGACATCACGCCCGAATCGATCGCGGCGCTGCGCGCGCAGGCCGCGGCCGCCGGCGTCGACATGGTGATCGCGGTGGGCGGCGGCAAGGCGCTGGACGCCGGCAAGGCGGTGGCCAAGGCCGAGCACTGCCACCTGGTCACGGTGCCCACGGTGGCCTCCAACGACGCCCCCACCAGCAAGAACTACGTGCTGTACGACGCCCATCACAACCTCCTGGCGGTCGAGCACATGCTGTTCAACCCCACCATCGTGCTGGTCGACACCGCCGTCATCGCCACCGCGCCCGCGGCGTTCTTCCGCGCCGGCCTGGGTGACGCCATCTCCAAGAAATTCGAAGCCGAACAATGCGCCCGCAACGGCGGACGCAACATGTACGACGGCGTCCCGCCGCTGACCGCCCAGCTGATCGCCGACGGTTGCCTGCGCACGCTGCTGGCCGACGGCACCGACGCGCTGGCCGTGGCCGGCAGCGGCCAGCCCACGCCCGCCTTCGAACGGGTGGTGGAAGCCATGATCCTGATGAGCGGCCTGGGCTTCGAGAGCGGCGGCCTGTCGATCGCCCACGCCCTGACGCGCGGCCTGCCGAAGATCGCCGGGCTGGCCAGCGCGCCGCATGGCCTGCAGGTGGCCGTCGGCCTGCTGGTGCAGCTGGACCTGGAGGCGCGCCAGGACGGCATGCTGGCCACCCTGACGCAGTGGTATGAACAGGTGGGGTTGCCCACCACGCTGCAAGCGCTGGGCGCGGCCGCGCCGTCCGACGCCGAACTGGCGCGGGCGGCCGAGTTGACGCTGGCCGCGCGCCATGCCGCCAATTTCGATCGTCCCCTGGACATCAAGACCCTCGTCGCCGCCCTGCGCCGCCACGCCTGACGCCCCGCCGCTCGCGCTGGCGGCGTCCCGCGGGCGGCGCCAGCGAGCGCCGCGACCCGCATCCGGCGGGCCGCGCGCCTCCCCATCGGCGGGGGCATCAATCCGGCGGCGGCGCGCACGCCCTTGCCCGGCCTGGCGTCAGAACGCCACGTTGTCGCCGCCCTTCAGGCCCAGCTTGGCGCGGGTATCGGCGGGCGTGGCCACTTCCAGGTTGAGCGCCTCCAGGATGGTGCGGATGCGTTCGACCTGCGAGCGGTTCGACTCGGCCAGCTGGCCCGGCCCGATCCACAGCGAATCCTCCAGCCCCACCCGCACGTTCGAGCCCATGGCCGCGCCGATGGTGGCCAGCGGCATCTGGTTGCGGCCGGCGCCCAGGATCGACCATTCGTATTCATTGCCGAACAGGCGGTCGGCGGTGCGCTTCATGTGCATCAGGTCTTCGGGGTGCGGGCCGATGCCGCCCAGGATGCCGAACACCGACTGGATGAACGGCGGCGACTTCACCAGGCCGCGGTCCACAAAATGCGCCAGGTTGTACAGGTGGCTGATGTCGTAGCACTCGAACTCGAAGCGGGTGCCGTTGGCGTTGCCCAGCTCCAGAATCGATTCGATGTCCTGGTAGGTGTTGCGGAAGATCAGCGAACGGCTGTTCTCCAGGTGCTCGCGCTCCCACTCGTGCTTGAAGTCCTGGAAGCGGCCCAGCATCGGGAACAGGCCGAAATTCATCGAGCCCATGTTCAGCGACGCCAGCTCCGGCTTGAAGGTGGTGGCCGGCCGCATGCGCTCCTGCACCGTCATGTGCGGGCTGCCGCCGGTGGTGATGTTGATGATGGCGTCGGTCTCGGCCTTGATGCGCTTGAGGAACGGCTCGAACAGCGCCGGGTCCTGCGACGGCTTGCCGGTCTGCGGGTCGCGCGCGTGCAGGTGCAGCACGGCGGCGCCGGCGCGGGCCGCGCCGATGGCGGCCTCGGCGATCTCGTCGGCCGTCACCGGCAGGTGCGGCGACATGCTGGGGGTATGGATGGCGCCCGTCACGGCGCAGGTGATCACGACCTTCTGCTTGGCTTTAGCCATTTTCGTCTCCGTTGTCTTGCTGTTGCTTGTGGCGCATCAGGCGCATCAGTTGTTCGTCGCGCCAGTAGCGGCGCGCCGTCAGGTCATCGTCCGGCAGCAGGCCGCGCCGCTCGGACGCCAGGGCCTCGACCAGCGCGCCGTCCCAGGGCACGGGTTCGCGCTGGCTGGCGCCGATGGATTGGTACAGCCCGCCGTAGCGCGCGCAGTAGTCGGCAAGGCCGCCGGGCGCGTTCAGGTCGATGGTCTCGAACGGCCCCATGAACGACCAGCGCAGGCCCAGGCCGTCCTTGACCGTGGTGTCGATGTCCTCGGCGCTGGCGATGCCGGCGGCGGCCAGGCGGAAGGCCTCGTGCAGCAGCGCGCCCTGCAGGCGGTTGAGGATGAAGCCCTCGATCTCGCGCCGCATCGTCACCGGCTTCTGGCCGATATCCAGCATGATGTCGCGCGCCGCCTGCATGGCGGCCTCGCTGGTCCAGGGCGCCGGGCACAGCTCCACCACCGGGATCAGATAGGGCGGATTGACCGGATGCGCCACCAGGCAGCGCGCCCGGCCGGGCAGGCCTTCGGTGAATTCGCTGGCAGGAATGCTGGAAGTGGAACTGCCGATGATGGCGTCGGGATCGGCCGCCGCGTCCAGTTGCGCGAACAGATCGCGCTTCAGAGCCAGCCGCTCGGGCGAGTTCTCCTGGATGTAGCGGGCGCCGGCCAGCGCCTCGGGCAGGCTGGCGGCCACCTCGATGCGGGCGGCGGCCGCCGCCGCGTCGCGCAGCAGGCCGTGCGCCTGCAATGCATCCAGCTGGCGCCGGATCAGCGCGCCGGCCTCGGCCAGCATGGCGGCGTTGACGTCGTACAGCCGCACCTGCCAGCCCTGGCGCGCGAACACGATGGCCCAGGCCTGGCCGATCAGTCCGGTGCCGATGATGGCGGCGCGGCGCCGCCGCGGATCGGCCGCCATCAGTAGAGCTTCTGCGTGAAGCCGTCCACCACGATGGCCTGCCCCGTGACGCTGCGGGCGGCCTCGCTGGCGTTGAACAGCACCATGTTGGCGATGTCGCGCGCCGTGACCATGCGGCCCAGCGCCGCCTGGTTTTCGTAGAGCGCGGCAATTTCCTCGACCGGCTTGTCCAGCGTCCTGGCCTTGGCCTCGATCACGGCGCGGATGCGCGGGCCTTCGACCGCGCCCGGCAGGATGGCGTTGACGCGGATGCCGTGGCCGCCCAGCTCGATCGCCAGCGACTTGGTGAAGCCGATCACCGCCCACTTGGACGCCGAATAGACCGAGCGCCCGGCAAAGCCCAGGTGGCCCGCGGCCGACGACAGGTTGATCATGACGCCGGCGCGCGACTGCTTGAGCAGCGGGATGGCCTGGCGCGCGCACAGGAACTGGCCGGTGATGTTGACCGCCAGGGTGCGATCCCAGTCGGCCTTGGACAAGGTCTCGACGAAACCGGTGGGGCCGGCCACGCCAGCGTTGTTGACCAGGATGTCCAGGCCGCCCAGCTGCTGGCGCACGGCGTCGAACAGGGCGGCCACGCTGTCTTCATCCGACACGTCGGCATGCACCGCGCGCACGCCGGGCAATTCGGCCGGCAGCGCGGCCAGCCGCTCGCGGTTGACATCGCACACCAGCACCGACGCCCCGGCCCGGTGGAACACCTGCGCCATTTCCAGGCCCAGCCCATCGGCGCCGGCGGTGATCAGTACCTTTTTTCCGGCGAAATCCACTTCCTCGAACATGCTCTTTGTCTCCTGGATTCTTGTGCTCAAACGCCTTTTGATCATATAGGATATATGATTCAAAGGGGAGTTTTCTTGCCATCAAAGCAGCCATGAAAAGGGCCGCGAAACAGCGTCCGGACAG
This sequence comes from Achromobacter sp. RW408, assembly GCF_003184165.1. NCBI lineage: Bacteria > Pseudomonadati > Pseudomonadota > Betaproteobacteria > Burkholderiales > Alcaligenaceae > Achromobacter > Achromobacter sp. RW408. The sequence continues at coordinate 235,836 of NZ_QHHO01000046.1, read as the reverse complement.
CGGAATTTGACCTGCCGCGCAGCGGAAAACTGCCCGCAAACGCTTTATTCATGCGGCTTGAGGGAAATCCCCGATTCAGCCGGCCAAGTCCGGCACTAGAATCCAGGACGAGGTTCTCACACCCCACCGGCGCATATATCATATATTCAAAAACAGACGGACGACTCAGACAACAGTCCGCATCCAAACCCACAAAGGAGCGTAGACAGTGTTCAAGATCAAACAATTCGCCATCGCGCTGGGCCTGTGCGGCGCCATGGCCAGCGGCACCGCGGCGGCCGACATGAAAGTGGGCGCGCTCTTCCCGTTCAGCGGCGCGCTGGCGCTGCTGGGACAGGAGAGCTATCGCGGCCTGGAGCTGGCCGTCAACGAAATCAATGCCGCCGGCGGCATCAACGGCGAGAAGATCCAGATCATCAAGGCCGACGCGGTCGACCCGACCCAGGCGGTGTCCGAGACCAAGCGATTGATCTCATCGAACGTGGTCGGCGTGTTCGGCAGCTACGCCTCGGGCATCTCATACGCGGCCTCGCCCGTGACCGAACTGGCCGGCGTGCCCTACTTCGAGCTGGGCGCCACCGCCCACAAGATCACCACGCGCGGCTACAAGTACCTGTTCCGCAGCAACCCCAACACCGCGCTGTACGGCGTGTCGGTGGTCAACGCGCTGCACGACATCATCGGGCCGGGCATGGGCCTGAACCCGAAGGAAGTGCGCATCGGCATCATCCACGAGGACGGCCCCTACGGCACCGACGTGGCCGCCACCGAGAAAAAGCGCGCCCAGGAACTCGGCTACACCGTGGCCGAGGTGCTGCCCTACTCGGCCAAGACGGTCGACCTGTCCTCGCTGATCCTGCGCCTGAAGGGCGCCAAGGTCGACGTGGTGCTGCAGACCGCCTACCAGAACGACGCCATCCTGTACTTCAGCCAGGCGCGCGCCGCCGGCTTCAAGCCCAAGGTGGTGATCGGCGCCGGTGGCGGCTATTCGCTGGCCGACACTGCCAAGGCCGTGGGCGCCGACATGAACGGCGTGTTCGACCTGGACTTCCCGCAATCGTCCATCAATCCGGCCGGCGCGCCCGGCCTGGACAAGTTCCTGGAAGCCTACAAGACCACCTACAAGAGCGACCCGCAGTCCGGCCACAGCCTGACCAACTACGTCGGCGCCAAGGCCTTCTTCGAAGCCATCGCCAACGCCAAGTCGACCGACAAGGACAAGATCCGCGCGGCCGTGCTGGCGTACAAGAAGCCGGCCGGCCAGACCGCCAACGGCTGGGCCTTCGACTTCGGCGAGGACGGCCAGAACAACGCCTCGACCTTCTACGTGATGCAGTGGCAGGATGGCAAGCTGGTCACCATCGCGCCTGACAACCTCGCGCTGGGCAAGCCCGTCTTCAAGAAATAGAACGCCGGGGCCGCCACCCGGCAGGCCCGGCACGGCAAGCCAGCAAACCGGACGCTCGGGGGCGTCCGGCGTTTCACTGGGGCCCGCGGCCCCGGCCCCGCCGGCGACGGCGCGCGGCCGGGACGCGCCCCGTTCCAAGAGGTTGCACCATGGATATCTTCATTCAACTGGTCATCAACGGCCTGTTGCTGGGCGGCGCCTACACCATCATCAGCCTGGGGCTGACGCTGATCTTCGGCGTGGTCCGCGTCGTCAACTTCGCGCATGGCGAATTCCTGATGATCGGCATGTACGCGGTCTACCTGATCGCGGCGCAGTTCGGCGTGCACCCGTACATCGGCCTGGTGCCGGTGGCGGTCATCCTGTTCGCGCTGGGCGCGCTGACGCAGAAAGGCATCATCCAGCCGCTGCTCAACGCCGACCAGCACATCCAGATCTTCGCCACGGTGGGCGTGTCCACCATCCTGCTGAACCTGGCGCTGGTGATCTTCGGCGCCAACGTGTTCCGCGCCCCGGTGCAACTGGGCACCAGCACCCTGGACGTCGGCAACTACTCCATGGTCACCGGCCAGTTGGTGACCTTCGTGGTCGGCCTGAGCCTGGCCGTGCTGCTGCACCTGTTCATGCACCGCACCTACCTGGGCCGCGCGCTGCGGGCGGTGGCGCAGCACCGCTACGCCGCCACGCTGATGGGGGTGAACGTCAACAACGTCTACGCCATCGCCTTCGGCCTGGGCACCGCCTTCGTCGGCATCGCCGCGGGCCTCCTGGCGCCGCAGTATCCGGTGTTCCCGACGGTGGGCACGTACTTCGTGCTGACCGCCTTCGTGATCGTGGTGCTGGGCGGCCTGGGCAGCCTGTACGGCGCGGTGGCCGGGTCCATGATCATCGGCATCGTCGATACGCTGGCCGGTTACTACATCGCCCCCGACCTGAAAGAGGTCGTCTATTTCGGGATCTTCCTCTTGATCCTTGTCCTGCGTCCGACCGGCCTGTTCGGCGTCGGCACAGAGTGATCAGAGCCACAAGGAGCGAGACGTGTTTCCCGACTTTCGAAGCCCCAAAGCCTACGTCAGCCTGATTCTGCTGATCGTCATGTTCATCGTGCCCGTCGCCACGGGCACGCCGTTCTGGACCAACCTGTTCGTCCTGCTGTTCGTCTTTTCCGCGCTGTCGGTGGCCTGGAACATCGTCGGCGGCTACGCCGGCCAGCTGTCGCTGGGCCACGCGGTGTTCTACGGCATCGGCGGCTACACCGCCACCCTGCTGACGCAGAACTTCGGCATCTCGCCGTGGTTCGGGATGCTGGCGGGCGCGGCCATCTCGGCGGCCGTGGCCATCATCATCAGCTATCCCACGCTGCGGCTGCGCGGGCCGTTCTTCGCGCTGGCCACCATCGCCATCCTGGAAGTGGTGCGGCTGCTGGTGATCCACGAGGAAAGCTGGACCGGCGGCTCCAGCGGCATCAGCCTGCCGCTGAACATCGGCTGGGCCTGGATCGTGTTCCGCGAGAAGATCAACTACGTGATCATCGCCTTCGGCCTGTTCCTGCTGGTGACCTGGGTGTCGTGGTACATCCGCAAGTCGCGCATCGGCCATTACCTGATCGCCATCCGCGAACGCGAGGACGCGGCGCTGGCGGTGGGCATCCACACGGTGCGCGTCAAGATCATCGCCGCGGTGGTGTCGGCCATGCTGACCAGCATCATCGGCACCTTCCACATCACCTACCTGACCTTCGTCGATCCCAGCTCGGCGTTCTCGCTGGAACTGTCGATCCAGGTGGCGATGTTCGCGCTGATCGGCGGCCTGGGCACGGTGGCCGGCCCCATCGCCGGCACCTTCCTGGTGCTGCCGATCGCCGAGCTGGCGCGCGGCTGGCTGTCCAGCGTGGGCAACGGCATGCACGGGCTGATCTACGGCCTGATCCTGGTGGCGGTGGTGCTGACCATCCCGCGCGGCCTGGCCGGCGCTTTCGGTCCGGCCATCGAGCGCGCCCTGGCGCGGCTGCCCTACCTGGGCACGCCGCGCGCCCGGCGCCAGCTGGTCGAGGCGGCCCGCCCGACCGACGCGGCGCGGCGCGAGCAGCCGGTGCTCAAGGCCGAGAACCTGTTCAAGAGCTTCGGCGGCCTGCGCGCCACCAACGACGTGTCGCTGACGCTGAACCAGTACGAGATCCTGGGCATGATCGGCCCCAACGGCGCCGGCAAGACCACGGTGTTCAACCTGCTGTCGGGCTTCCTGTCGCCGGACAAGGGCGCGGTGTCGATGGTCGACGCCAAGGGCAACTGGGTCTCTTGCAGCACGCCGGACCAGTTCGCCCACCAGGGCCTGGGCCGCACCTTCCAGATCGCCAAGCCGTTCACCGGCCTGACGGTGCTGGAGAACATCATGCTGGGCGCCTTCATCCGCACGTCCGACCGCGAGGAGGCCGAGCAGATCGCGCTCAAGGTGGCCGAGGAAACCGACCTGCTCAAGTACCTGAACACCGAGGCCCGCAGCCTGACGGTGGGCGGCATGAAGCGGCTGGAGATCGCCCGCGCCCTGGCGATCCGGCCGCGCATCCTGCTGCTGGACGAGGTCATGGCGGGGCTGAACCCCACCGACATCGAGAAGTCGATCAAGATGATCCGCCGCATCCGCGATTCGGGCGTGTCGGTGCTGCTGATCGAGCACATGATGCAGGCCACCATGGCGCTGTCGGACCGCATCATCGTGCTGAACGAAGGCGCGGTGCTGGTGAGCGGCGCGCCGAAGGACGTGGTCGAGAACCCCGCCGTCATCGAGGCCTATTTGGGCAAGGAGTACCAGGATGCTTAAGGTTTCGGATCTGTCGTCGGGCTACGGCAAGAGCCAGGTGCTCAACGGACTGAACTTCGAGGTCAATGCCGGCGAGATCGTGACGCTGATCGGCGCCAACGGCGCCGGCAAGACCACCACCCTGAAGACGCTGTGCGGCGTGGTTCCCGCCACCGCCGGCCGGGTCGAGTTCGAGGGCCGCGACCTGACCAACCGCACGCCCTACGACATCGTCGACGCCGGGATCACCATGATTCCCGAGGGCCGCCAGCTGTTCCCGCACTTCACGGTGCGCGACAACCTGCTGATGGGCTCGTACAAGCGCGCCGCCCGCCCCATCGTGCAGCGCAAGCTGGAGGAAGTGCTGCAGATCTTCCCGCGGGTGCGCGAGCGCCTGGGCCAATACGCCGGCTCGCTGTCCGGCGGCGAGCAGCAGATGGTGGCGATCGCGCGCGGCATGATGGCCGATCCCAAGCTGCTGGTGTTCGACGAGCCTTCGCTGGGCCTGTCGCCGCTGCTGGTGCAGCAGATGTTCGACATCATCCGCGACGTCACCTCGCACGGCGTCACGGTGCTGCTGGTGGAGCAGAACGTGTTCCGCACGCTGCGCCTGGCCGACCGCGGCTACGTGCTGGAGAACGGCGCCATCGTGCGCACGGGCACCGGCGCCGAGCTGCTGGCCGATCCCCATGTCAAGAAGGCCTATCTGGGCCACTGAAATCCGAAGGACCGCATTCATGTCTCTACGCTGCACATTCATCGACCACGGCACCGGCGGCGCGCCCGATTGCCTGCGCCTGGCCGAACGCGAGATGGCCGCGCCCGCCGGCCGCCAGGTGCTGATCGAGGTCGCCTACGCCGGCGTCAACCGCCCCGACGTGCTGCAACGCTCGGGCTCGTATCCGCCGCCGCCCGGCGCCTCGCCCTACCTGGGACTGGAGGTCGCCGGCACCATCGTCGCCGTCGGTCCCGAGGCCACGCGCTGGCAGGTCGGCGACCGGGTCTGCGCGCTGACGCCCGGCGGCGGCTACGCGCAGTACTGCCTGGCCGACGAACGCCACTGCCTGCCGGTGCCGCGCGGCCTGGACCTGCTGTCGGCCGCCGCCATCCCGGAAAACTATTTCACCGTCTGGACCAACGTGTTCGAACGCGCCCGCCTCGCGGCCGGCGAGAAGTTCCTGGTGCACGGCGGCTCCAGCGGCATCGGCCTGACCGCGATCCAGCTGGCGCGCGCCTTCGGCGCCGAGGTCTGGACCACGGTGGGCAACCAGGAAAAGGCCGAGGCCTGCCTGAAGGCCGGCGCGCAGCACGCGCTGATCTACCGCGACACCGACTTCGAGGCCGACATCCGCCAGGCCACCGGCGGCCAGGGCGTGGACGTGATCCTCGACATGGTCGGCGGCGCCTACATCAACAAGAACATCCGCCTGCTGGCGGTGAATGGCCGGCTGGTGCAGATCGCCTTCCTGGAAGGCAGCAAGGCCGAGATCGACGCCCTGCCCATCATGACAAAGCGGCTGTCGTTCACCGGTTCCACCCTGCGTCCGCGTTCCGACGAAGACAAGGGCGCCATCGCCCGGGCGCTGGCCGACAAGGTGCTGCCGCTGATGGAACAGGGGCGCTGCCTGCCGCTGATCCACCAGGTGTTCCCGCTGGAACAGGCGGCACAGGCCCATGCGCTGATGGAAAGCAGCAAGCACATTGGCAAGATCATGTTGAAGGTGCGGGCATGAGCGCGCGCTTCCAGGATCAGGTCATCATCGTCACCGGCGCCGTCGGCGGCATCGGTTCGGCCATCGTCGAGGGCTTCCTGGCCGAAGGCGGCAAGGTCGGGCTGATCGACTTCAATTCGCAGGGCGGCCAGGCCTACGAGAAGGAACTGAAAAAGCGCGGCCATGCCGTGACCTTCGTGCACGCCGACGTCTCGCACTTCGACCAGTGCCAGGCTGCGTATGACCGCATCACCCGCGACCTCGGCCCGGCCACCATCCTGGTCAACAACGTCGGCATCTCGCCCAAGACCGACGGCCGCGCGCTGAAGGTGTGGGAGATGACGCCGGGCGAATGGGACAAGGTGGTGGCGGTCAACCTGAACAGCGTGTTCTACATGACCCACCTGGCCACGCCGCACATGGTGCGCCAGCGCCAGGGACGCGTGATCAACATGTCGTCGGTGGCGGGCAAGGCCTATTGCGACATCGTCGCCGCGCACTACGCCGCCACCAAGGCGGCGCTGCTGGGCCTGACGCGCCACTGGGCCGCGGAACTGGGCGAACACGATGTCACCGTCAACGGCCTGGCGCCGGGGCGCATCAGCACGCCGCTGCTGAAAAGCGTGCCCAAGGAGATCAACGACGCGGTGGCCGAGGTCACCGCGCTGCGCCGGCTCGGCACGCCCGAGGAAGTGGCCGACGCCTGCCTGTTCTTCGCGTCGGACCAGGCGCGGTTCGTGACCGGGCAGGTGCTGGACGTGGCGGGCGGCTGGCTGATGACCTAGACCGCCGGGGCGTTGCCTTTCCTGGCCTGCGCGGCGCCCGCCTGGCGGCGGGCATCCGCGCTCAGAAGTCCATGCTGGCGCTCAGCGAGAACGTGCGCGGGCCGCCCAGCACCAGGTAGCCGTTGCCCGGGTAGCCGCCCACCGACGACCAGTAGTTGCGGTTGGCGATGTTCTCGACGCGGGCGCGCAGCGTCACCACGTGGCCGTCGACGTCCATCATGTAGCGCAGGCCGGCGTCGAAGCGGGTCCAGCCGGGCACCTTGAGGGTGTTGGCGTCGTCCGCATAGGAGGCGCCGGTGTAGACCACGCGCCCGTCCACCGTCAGGCCCTGCACGCCGGGAATGTCCCATTCCGCGCCCAGGTTGGCCTGGAAGCGCGGCACGCCGATGACGCGGTTGCCGTCGATGGCGCTGTTGCCGGTGGAGCGCTGCTTGGCGTCCAGGAAGGTCATGCCGCCCAGCACGCGCACGCGATTGACGGGTTCGCCGAACACCGTCAGTTCGATGCCCTGGTGGCGGTCCTTGCCGGAGGCGGTGAATGCGTTGCTGGCGTTGTAGGCCGCGCGCGGCTTGTCGGTGGAGAACAGCGCCAGGCCGGCGCCCAGGCCGCCGCCGTCGTACTTGACGCCGATCTCCTTCTGCTTGGACACGTAGGGCTGCAGGCTCTGGCCGGCGTTGGGCACGGGCTTGCCGTTGGCCGTCTGCGGCGCCGTATCGCCGGCCACCAGGGCTTCGATGTAGTTGGCGTACAGCGACACGCTCGGCGCCACCTTGAAGACGATGCCGGCGGCCGGCGAGTTGCGGCTGGCGTCGTAGGCGCTTTGCTCCTTGCCGGTGTTGTAGGCGTAGTCACGCTGCGACAGGCGCTGGTGGCGGATGCCCAGCGTCAGCAGCACCTTGTCGTCCAGGAACGACATGGTGTCGCCGAACGCATAGCTGCTCAGGCGGGTGCGGCCCTGCAGCGCCGGATCGTCCAGGTCGTTGCCGAACAGCGCCTTGGAGCCGTAGGCGGGACGGTCGTAGCTGACCGGGTCGTAGATGTTGGTCGGGAAGGTGTTCAGGTAGTCCATGACGTACGCGTTCTTCTTCTTGAGATCGAAGAAGGACGCGGACGCGACGAATTCGTGGCCGACCGGACCGGTGCGCACCTTGGCGCGCAGGCCCAGTTCGCCCGTGTTCACGCTGTCTTCACGGGTATTGTCGAAACGGTAGAAGTTGCCGTCGCCCGTGCTGCCATTGGTCACGGTGACGTTGCCGAGCGAATTGGCCTCGTCGCTGCGGCGCATGCCGAAGGCGGCCCAGCCGGTCAGCTTGTCGCTGAAATCGTGCTCGGCGCGCACCGTGCCGAACACATCGCGTTCGTTCGAGTACGACCAGGGTTGGGCGTAGTTGGAACTGGCATCCGGAGCGTCCGGCACGCTGGTCACGCCGCGCAGCGTGACGTTCGGCCGCGCGCGCTTGAGCTTGTTCTCCTGCCAGCCGATATCCGCCGACAACCGCGTGTCGGCCGAGCGCCAGTCCAGGCCCAGCGACACCAGGCTGGTGCGGGAATGTTCGTCATCGATGCCGGTGTCGCCGCTGCGGTTGGCCACGTTCAGGCGGATGCCGGTGCTGTCGTCCGGCCCGAAACGGCGCGCGATGTCGGTCGACACGGAGAACTGGCCGCCGCCGGACACGCCGGTGGTGAAGCGGGTGAGCGGCTCGTTGGGCGCGCGCTTGGGCACCAGGTTGATGACGCCGCCGATGCCGCCGCCACTGGGCGCCGCCCCCGTCAGGAAGGCCGACGCCCCGCGCAGCACTTCGACGCGCTCGAACAGTTCGGTGGCGATGTACTGGCGCGGCAGCAGGCTGTACAGGCCGTTGTAGGCCACGTCATCGGAGCTCAGGATGAAGCCGCGGATGAAGTACGACTCCTGGAAGTTGCCGAAGCCCCGCGCCACGCGCACGCCGGCATCGTTCTGCAGCACGTCGCCGACGCTGCGCGCCTGCTTGTCCTGGATCAGCTCGTTGGTGTAGCTGGTGACGCTGAACGGCGTGCTCATGATGTCTTGCGTGCCCAGCACGCCGACGCGGCCGCCGCGGGCCACCTGGCCGCCGGCATAGGGCTGGGCCAGGCCGCCGGCCGAGGCGTCGGCGCTGGCCTCGACTTTGATCGCTTCCATCGAGACGACGGAACCGTCGGCGGCGGGCGCGGCGGACTGGGCGTGGACGATGGCGGTGTACGGCAGGGCCGCAACCACGCACGCAAGAGTTCGTATTTTCATATCGGGAGTCAGTAGACGGGCGCTTCGCGAGAAGCTGGGAATCGCAAAAATCCCGATGGGGGGTCACGCGGGTAACGGCTTGCCACTCGAACTGCGGCAGGGCCGGTCGTGCCGGCCTTGTCGAGCCCGTTCACCATGGGAGGGATTGAGATCGTGCGTTTTGAATTCTATATAAAGAGAAATCATTCTCATTGCGTCCCTTATATAGAAAGCCATTTTGTTGCCATCACACAACAGATCTGTCCCCTATCCTGACAGCCCGCTGTCACCGGGCGGCGCCTTGCTCAGCCCGGCACGCCGCTCTCCTGGCGCAGCTGGCCGAAGTCGCCCGCTTCGTAGGCCGCGACGGCCTGCGCCAGGGCGCGCGCGTCCGTCATGACGAAGGGGCCGCGCTGGATCACCGGCTCGTCGATGGCCGCTCCGGCCACCAGGATGAAGTGCGCCGGCGCGCCCGCCGCCAGGAGTTGAAGAAAGCCGTCGCGGTCCGCCGTGGCGGTCAGCGCCGCGCCCGGGGGCAGGACGGCGAAATCGGGATCGGCCGCGCGCCGATCGGTCGTCGCCGCGCGCCCGGCGGGGCGGAACCGTGCCGCCGGAATGACCGGCGCCGCTTCTACCGGCGGTCGCGGCGGCGGCGTGGTCTCATGCCGTGCCCGCACGCCCACTTCCCCCTGCGCCGCGTACAACCAGGCGTTCCAGCCCGCCGGCAGCGGCACCAGGCGCGACGCTCCCGGCCGCAGCCAGCCGTCCAGGATGAGCAGCGGCTCGGGCGTCGCCAGCGGCGCGTCCCAGCCGTCGTAGCGGCCCGACACCACCCGCACCCGGCCCGCATCGCTTTGCAGCACCGGCATTTCCCAGCCCCGCACCAGCGTTGCCGATGGTGGCATCGATTTCAGTCGCGCCGGCAGGTTGACGTACAACCGCAGGCCATTGAGCCGCGCCGCGCCCACCAATTCGTGGCCGTGCACGATGCCGCGACCTGCCACTGTCCAGTGCAGGTCGCCCGCCCGGGCTTCGTGTTCGTTGTCCAGGCTGTCGCGGATGCGCAGGCCGCCTTGGGTGTCTTCCAGCAGCAGCGTCACCGTCGATATGCCGGCGTGAGGGTGCGGCGCGACCGCCGGCCCGGTCATGATGAAGTGGTCCACCAGCACCAGCGGCGACATGCCCTGGGGGAAATCGGAATGCCGAAAATGCCGGTACGAACAGATGTCGCCCTCGGGTTCGAACGGGCGGGCGACGGGCGGGCTGAGGCGGATGGTCAAGGATGTATGGCCTGATGACAAATTGGCGCAGAGCTTATGGGTTCCGCCATCGGCACAGTAGAGCCAAATTTCAGGAATAATTGTCCTGCGCTACAGGACAATCACTCGCCCAGCCCCCATGCATTCCTATATCCATCACCTCGACGATCTGCTGCTTTTCACCGAGGTGGTGGAAAAAGGCGGCTTTTCCGCCGCCGCCCGCGTGCTCAACATGCAGCGCTCCAAGCTCAGCCGGCGCGTGGCCGAGCTGGAGGCGCGCCTGGGCCTGCGGCTGCTCCAGCGCAACACGCGGCGGGTCTCGCTCACGCCCATGGGTGAACAGATCTACGTGCATGCGCTGGCGATGGCGCGCGAGGCCCGCAGCGCCTTCGACCTGGCGGCCGCCATGGGCGACACGCCCAGCGGCCTGCTGCGCATGACGGCGCCCTCGGCGCTGGCGGTGACGCTGCTGGGCGAACTGGTGGCTCGCTTTTGCCTGCAGCATCCCGGCGTGCGGGTGCTGCTGGACACCCGCGACCAGGTCATCGACCTGGTGGGCGAAGGCTACGACCTGGCCTTCCGCGCCCAGGGCGCCTCGCTCACCGACTCGCGGCTGGTGGCGCGCGAACTGGCGCCGGTGCCGCTGATCCTGGTCGCAGCCCCCGCCATGGCCCGGGCCGCGCCGCGCCATCCGCGCGACCTGAACGCGCTGCCGCTGCTGGCCCATGCGACCCAGGACAGCCCGCAGAGCTGGCACTTCGTCGGCCCGGCGGGCGAGGCCGAATCGATCGAATTCCGCCCCCGCTGCCTCAGCAGCAACCTGGCGGCGCTGCGCGAAATGGCGCGCGCCGGACTGGGGGTGGCGCTGCTGCCGCACTACCTGTGCGCCGGCTCCCTGGCCAAAGGCGACCTGGCGCAATTGCTGCCCGCCTGGCGCGCCGCGCCGGCACGCATCTACGCCGTCATGCCCGCCCGCCGCGGCGCGCCCTTGGCCTTGCGGCGCTTCCTGGATTTCGCGGCCGCCGAAATGCCGGCGTTGCTGGCCTGACGCGCGCCTCTCAATCCAGGCGGATATGGTTGGCCTGGATCACCCCATTCCAGCGCTCGCGATCCTCGGCCAGATAGGCGTCGACCTCGGCCTGGCCGCGCGGCGCCTGGATCACCAGGCCTTGCGCCTGGAAGCGGTCGCGGAAATCCGCCTGGCGCATCACCGCGGCCACGGCCTCGCGCAGCCTGTCCGCCTCGGCCGGCGGCGTGCCGCGCGGCACGGCCACGCCGAACCAGGTCGCGGCGCGAAAGCCGGCGAACCCGCTCTCGGCCACGGTGGGCACGTCAGGCAGCACCGGCAGCCGCTGGGCGCCGGTCACGGCCAGGGCCTTGATCTTGTTCTCGCGAACCAGCGGCAATGACGTGCTGATGACGTCCACCATCAGCTGGGTGTCGTTGGCCATCAGCGAACTCAATGCCGGCGCGCTGCCGTTGTAGGGAACATGCGCCACGTCGATGCCGGTGCGCGACTTCAGCAGTTCGGTCGCCAGTTGCAGCGGATTGCCGATACCCACGGAGGCATAGTTCAACTTGCCCGGGCGGGCGCGGGCGTAGTCGACGAATTGCGCCAGCGTCGAGGCCGGCACGCTGTTGTTGGCGACCACCACCAGCGGCAATTCCGCCACCACCGACAGCACCCGGAAGTCCCGCTGCGCGTCGTACGAGATCTTGCGATAGAGCATGGGGTTGAGCACCATGCTGGCATTGCTGGCCAGGAACAGCGTGTAGCCATCGGGCTGGGCCCGCGCCACTTGCGTGGCCGCGATCATCGTGTTGGCGCCCGGCTTGTTTTCCACCACCACCGGTTGCGCCAGTTCCTGCGACAGCCTTTCGGCCAGCACTCGCGACAACAGGTCGGCCGCGCCGCCCGGCGTATACGGCACGACCAGCTTGACCGGCCGCTCCGGAAACGCCGCCTGGGCGGGCGATACGGCGGCCATGCACAACAGCAGCGCGGCCGCGGCGCGGCCTATCCCAGAATTCTTCATGAACATGCTTGTCTCCCCTGTGGTGATGGCGTACGGCCCGGGATGCGCGCCGCCTTGGTATTCCTAGACCTTCCTGTCGCGCTCGGCCCAGAACGCGTCGCGCAGGCGGCGCTTGGCGATCTTGCCGTTGTCATCGCGCGGCAGGCTCTGCCGCAACCGCAATTCGCGCGGCACCTTGTAGCGCGCCACCCTCGTGGACAGCCAGCGCAGCACTTCCTCGGGCGCCAGCGCGGTGTCCGCCGCCGGCTGAACCAGTGCCAGCAAGCGCTCGCCGAACTCGTCGTCAGGCACGCCGAACACCGCGCAATCGGCCACGCCCGGGTACTGCGTCAGGTGGTGTTCGATTTCCGCGGGATAGATGTTCACGCCGCCGGAGATCACCATGTCCGATTCGCGGTCGCACACGAACAGGTAGCCGTCGTCGTCCAGGTAGCCCAGGTCGCCGAGGCCGATCAATCCATCGCGTTCGATCCGGCTGCGCGCTTCCGGGTTATTGCGGTAGGTGAAGTCGGCGTAGGCCGGCTGGCGCACATGGATGCGGCCGATCTGGCCGGGCGCGCAGAGCGCGCCGTCGTCGCCGTAGATCCGAATCTGCGCGCCGCCGATCGGCCGGCCGGCGCTGCCCGGCCGGGCCAGCGCTTCGTGCGAATCGATGACCGTCACCATGCCGGCCTCGCTGGAGGCATAGGTCTCGTGGATCACCGGCCCCAGCCAATCGATCATGGCGCGCTTGAGCGCCGGCGCGCAGGGGGCCCCGGTCGAGGCCACGAAGCGCAGCGAAGACAGGTCGAAGGCGGCGCGCTGGGCCGGATCCAGCTTGAGCAGGCGCACGTACATGATGGGCACCAGGTAGACCGTGTCGATGCGATGGCGCTCGATCAGGCGCAACACCTCCAGCGGATCGAACCGCGGCGCCAGCACCAGGGTCTCGCAGACCCGCAGCGCCACCTGGGCGAACACGCTGGGCGCGCTATGGTAGACCGGCGCGGGCAGCAATGCGCGGCAGCCGGGCCGCAAACCGTACGCCTGCTCCACCACCGCCTCGACCGCCGCCAGCCGCTGCGCCAACTGGTCCAGCGGAAACGGCGCGCGCACCACGCCCTTTGGCCGGCCGGTGGTGCCGGAGGTATAGGCCATGTGGCCGCGCGGCGCGACCACCGGGCCGTCGTAGGGCGCCTGCGCCTCGCGCCAGCTGGCGTAATCCTCGGACACGGCAGCCGCGCCCACGCGACGCGACGGCAGGTCCGCCGGCAGCGCCGCCCTGGCGGCCTGCCACAAGTCTTCCTCGGCGATCAGCAGGCGCGCGCCGCTGTCGCGCACCAGGTAGGCAACCTCGTCGGGCGTGTAATGCCAGTTGATCGGGCAGTAATAGCAGCCCAGGCGCTTGCAGGCCTGGATGATCTCCAGGTAGGGCATGCCGTTGCGCAGCAGCACCGCCACCACGTCGCCCTGCCCGATCCCCATGGCCGCCAGGCCCGCCGCGACCTGCTCGCCGCGGCGCATCAGGGCCGCGCGGTCCAGCTGGCAGTCGCCGGCGATGATGCGGCCGGCCCCTTGCGTGACGGATGCGCTCATGCCTGGCCCGCCGGGCGTTGCGCCTTGTCGGCGGCGGTGCGCGCCTCGATGGCGGCGCGCGCGGCGGCCCAATCGTCGTCCGACCAATCGAAATACTGCTTGAAGTACGCGCCATTGGCCAGGTAGTCGCCACCGTCCAGGGCGATGGTCTGGCCGTTGATCCAATCGTTGCCCGGCGCCAGCAGGAACGCGGCCAGTTCGCCGATATCCTGGCCCTGCCCCAGCCGCTGCATCGGATTCTGCTTCACCAGCGCGTCGGTGCCGCTGTCGTTGGGCCGCAGCCGCGCCGATGCGCCCTCGGTCGGGATGACGCCCGGCGCAATGGCGTTCAGGCGGATGCCGCGCCGGCCCCATTCGACGGCCAGCGATTTGGTCATGGCGTCGATGCCGGCCTTGGACATGGCGGACGGCACCACGAACGGCGAGCCGGTCCAGACCCAGGTCACGACAATGGACACCACCGCCCCGGACGCGCCGCTGCCGATCCAGCGCTTGCCCACGGCCTGGGTCATGTAGAACGTGCCACGAAAGACCGTGTCGGCGATGGCATTGAAGCCCCGTTCGGACAGTTTTTCGGTGGGGCTGATGAAATTGCCGGCGGCATTGTTCACCAGCGCATCCAGCCCGCCATGCTGGTCCCAGATGCGCGCCACCATCGCGTCCACCGCGCCGGCGTCGCGAATGTCGACCGGATGGACGTGGACCTGGCCGCCGGACTCGCCCCGCAGCGCCTGGGCGGCCTGCTCCAGCACCGCCAGGCGGCGTCCGCACAGGTGCACGGTGGCGCCCAGCGCCGCCAGCTGGCGGGCCATGGCATAGCCCAGGCCGGTGCCGCCGCCGGTGATCAGGATGCGCTGGCCCTGGAACAGGTCGGCGCGGAACATGGTTTGCCGCATGGGGTGTCTCCTTGGTTTTTTTTCAGAATATCCACGAACCCTTTCCGCGACAATCCTTCAGGATGGGTAAACTCTGTTTCCTCACAGGCAACAATGAAGACTGCCCATGACCACCCCGCCCGTGCTCGACCTGAACCTGATCCAGCTGTTCGTGACGATCGTCGAGGCCGGCACGCTGAGCGAGGCGGCGCTGCGCCAGGGTGTGACGCGCTCGCATGTGAGCCGCAACCTTCAAAAGCTGGAGCGGGCCTTCGGCGCGCAGTTGATCCGCCGCACCACCCGGCGGCTGGAACTGACGCACGAGGGTAGCGTCCTGTACGACCATGGCGCCCGCATGGCGCGCGAAGTGGAATCGGCGCGCCATGCCCTGCAGAAGCTGGGCGCCGAGCCCACCGGCCACGTGCGGCTGAGCCTGCCCACCGGCCTGGGCGAACTGGACATGCTGCGGCCCCTGCTGGTGCGCTTCGCCCTGGAACACCCCAGCCTGAGCCTGCGGGTGCTGTTCTCGAACCGCGTCAGCGACCTGATTTCTTCGGAGATCGACGTGGCGCTGCGGGCCATCTCGGTGCCGCCGCAAGACTATGTGGCGCGCGAACTCGGCCGCATCAAGTGGCACCTGTGCGCCGCGCCCGAGTACCTGGCGCGCATGGGCATGCCGGCCCATCCCCGCGACCTGGGGCGCTTCGATTTCCTGGGGCCGCCCGGCGCCCGCCCCCAGGCAACGCTGCGCCTGCGCGGCAAGGGCCAACCGCATGAAGTCAAGCTGGCCACTCGCCTGCAATCCGAGTATTTCCCGTTCCTGGCCCAAGCCGCCCGCGAAGGCGCGGGCGTGGCGCTGTTGCCGGCCTACATCGTGCGTCCCGACCTGGAGGCCGGGCGCCTGCTGCAGGTGCTGCCCGCCTACCAGGCCGAAGGCCCGGGCGACAAGCTCTATATCCTGACCTCGCCAACCCCTTATCCCTCGAGCGCCCAACGCGCCCTGGTCGATTTCCTGAAACGGGAACTGGAACCCCTGCTGCGCACCTTCCTGGCCTGAGCGGGGGGCTGCCACCCGGTGGCGCGCCACGGCGGCGGCCCTCCGTCCCCCGCCATGCGCTTGTAGGACTTCTTTGTTAAAAAACGGGGGACTTGCAGGGATGGCGCGGCTGCCGCACAGTAGGGGTTTGCGCGGCCGCCGCGCAACCCGCAGGCCGGCGCGGGCGGGAACTTTGACGCGCCCCTCAAGTCTTATATAAGATATAAGACATAGACCGAACCCGCGCCGCTGTCGCCCGGAATGACAAACGCGCCGAAACGCCTGAAAATGCCGGCTTTACGCGGGCAAAACCACGGAGTCCATCATGCCGCACAACACCCTCGATACACTCAAGAATTTCAAGATCGGCAACAAGTCCTGTCAGTACTATTCGCTGCCGGCGCTGGGCAAGGCCCTGGGCATCGACGTGCAGCGGCTGCCGGTCTCCATCCGCATCGTGCTGGAATCCGTGCTGCGCAACTGCGACGGCAAGAAGGTCACCGAGGAACACGTGCGCCAGCTCGCCAACTGGCAGGCCAACGCCAAGCGCGAGGATGAAATCCCGTTCGTGGTGGCCCGCGTGGTGCTGCAGGACTTCACCGGCGTGCCGCTGCTGGCCGACATCGCCGCCATGCGTTCGGTAGCCGACAAGATGGGCAAGAGCCCCAAGAGCATCGAGCCGCTGGTGCCGGTGGACCTGGTGGTGGACCACTCGGTCATGATCGACTACTTCGGCACCAAGAATGCGCTGGACCTGAACATGAAGCTGGAATTCAAGCGCAACCAGGAGCGCTACCAGTTCATGAAGTGGGGCATGCAGGCCTTCGACACCTTCGGCGTGGTGCCCCCGGGCTTCGGCATCGTCCACCAGGTCAACCTGGAATACCTGGCGCGCGGCGTGCACCAGGACAAGAAGAACAACGTCTACTATCCGGATTCGCTGGTGGGCACCGACAGCCACACCACCATGATCAACGGCATCGGCGTGGTCGGCTGGGGCGTGGGCGGCATCGAGGCCGAGGCCGGCATGCTGGGCCAGCCGGTGTACTTCCTGACGCCTGACGTGGTCGGCGTGGAACTCAAGGGCAAGCTGCGCGGCGGCGTCACCGCCACCGACCTGGTGCTGACCATCACCGAAATGCTGCGCCGTGAAAAAGTGGTCGGCAAATTCGTCGAGTTCTGTGGCGAAGGCACGGCCAGCCTGTCGGTGGCCGAACGCGCCACCATCGGCAACATGGCGCCCGAGTACGGCGCCACCATGGGCTTCTTCCCGGTCGACGGCCGCACCATCGACTACTTCCGCGGCACCGGCCGCACCGAAGACGAAATCGCCGCGTTCGAGGCCTATTTCAAGGCCCAGGACATGTTCGGCGTGCCCGCCGCCCAGGACATCAACTACACCAAGCTGCTGACGCTGGACCTGTCCACCGTGGCGCCGTCGCTGGCCGGCCCCAAGCGCCCGCAGGACCGCATCGAGATCGGCAACGTCAAGAGCACCTTCATCGACCTGTTCTCCAAGCCGGTCGCCGAGAACGGCTTCAACCAGCCGGCCGAGAAGCTGCAGCAGACCTTCACCACCAGCACCGGCACCAAGGTCAAGAACGGCGACATCCTGATCGCCGCCATCACCTCGTGCACCAACACGTCCAACCCCAGCGTGCTGCTGGCGGCGGGCCTGCTGGCCAAGAAGGCCGTCGAAGCCGGCCTGAAGGTGCCCAAGCACATCAAGACCTCGCTGGCCCCCGGATCGCGCGTGGTCACCGAATACCTGACCAAGACCGGCCTGCTGCCCTACCTGGAGAAGCTGGGCTTCGACGTGGCCGCCTACGGCTGCACCACCTGCATCGGCAACGCCGGCGACCTGACGCCCGACCTGAACGAGGTCATCACCAGCAACGACCTGGTGTGCTCGGCGGTGCTGTCCGGCAACCGCAACTTCGAGGCGCGCATCCACCCGAACATCAAGGCCAACTTCCTGGCCTCGCCGCCGCTGGTGGTGGCCTACGCCCTGGCCGGCACCGTGACGCGCGACCTGATGACCGAACCGGTCGGCCGCGGCAAGAACGGCGACATCTGGCTGGGCGACATCTGGCCGACCACCGAGGAAGTCGAGGCGCTGCTCAAGTACGCGCTGGACCCCAAGGCGTTCGAGGCCAACTACGGCCAGGTCAAGAGCAACCCCGGCAAGCTGTGGGAGAACATCAAGGGCGTCACGGGCGAGACCTACAACTGGCCCGACTCCACCTACATCGCCGAGCCGCCGTTCTTCGAGGGCTTCGGCATGACCCCGGGCGCGATGCCGACCGTCAAGAACGCCCGCGCGCTGGGCGTGTTCGGCGACTCGGTCACCACCGACCACATCTCGCCGGCGGGCTCCATCAAGGAGACCTCGCCCGCGGGCAAGTGGCTCAAGGAAAACGGCGTCATGAAGGCCGATTTCAACAGCTACGGCTCGCGCCGCGGCAACCATGAAATCATGATGCGCGGCACCTTCGCCAACGTGCGCATCAAGAACCTGATGATCCCGGCGCGCCCCGACGGCAGCCGCTTCGAGGGCGGCGAAACCCTGTTCCAGCCCACCGGCGAACAGATGTCGATCTACGACGCGGCCATGAAGTACGTGGCGGCGGGCACCCCCACCGTGGTGTTCGGCGGCGAAGAATACGGCACCGGCTCGTCGCGCGACTGGGCCGCCAAGGGCACCCAGCTGCTGGGCGTCAAGGCCGTCATCACGCGCAGCTTCGAGCGCATCCACCGCAGCAACCTGGTGGGCATGGGCGTGCTGCCGCTGCAGTTCAAGGGCAGCGACAGCGTGCAGTCGCTGGGCATCACCGGCGAGGAAACCTACGACATCTCGGGCCTGGAGAACGGCATCAAGCCGATGCAGGACGTGACGCTGACGATCACCCGCAAGGATGGTTCGAAGCAGGACGTGACGCTGCTGCTGCGCATCGACACCCCGATCGAGGTCGACTACTACCAGCACGGCGGCATCCTGCCCTTCGTGCTGCGCCAGCTGCTGGCCGCGTAACGCCCGGGCCGCAAAGGCAAAGCCCCTGGAACCGCGAGGTTCCAGGGGCTTTTTCATCGCCGAGCCGCCTCAAGATGAAAAATGCCCCCTCGGGGGGCAGCAAGCCGAAGGCGCGGCGTGGGGTCCCTTTTCATCGCCGAGCCGCCTCAAGATGAAAACGCCCCCTCGGGGGGCAGCAAGCCGAAGGCGCGGCGTGGGGGCCCTTTTCATCGCCGAGCCGCCTCAAGATTAGGCAGGCTCACCGCGTCATTGCGCGACCAATTCGACCCGCCGGTTCTTGGCGCGGCCGGCCTCGGCGTCGTTGGCCGCCACCGGCGCCAGCGAGGCCACGCCGCGCGCCGACAGGCGCGCGGCCGGGATCTTGTAGTCCGCTTCCAGCGCCTTGACCACGGCGTCGGCGCGCTTTTGCGACAGCTCCAGGTTGCCGGCCAGCGTGCCCTGGTTGTCGGTGTGGCCGACCACGTAGACCTTCAGCTTGGGGTTGGCGTTGAGCAGCTTGCCCATCTCGTCCAGCGCCGCCTTCGATTCGGCCTTGACCTCCGCCTTGTCGGTATCGAAGTACACGCCGTAGACCGCGACGCGGCCCGATTCGGCCAGTGATTTCTGCATGGCGGCCATGTCCAGCACCTTGACCTGGCCGGTCTGCATGGGCTTGGTCTCGATCACCTGCTGGAACACCGGCGTGATGTTGTTGGAGCTGTCTTCCATCACGTCCAGGAACACGTAGATGTCGCCAGTGGGCGCCTCTTTCTTTGCCAGCACGACGTAGTACTTGCCGCCGAACGCGGCGTCGCCCTGGCCGGGCTGGCTGACCTTGCCGCTGTTCAGGACGAACGACTGGAAGTCGCCGCCGCACTGCTCGTCGCCCTTGCATTCGAACACGGTCTTGAAGCCGCCGGCCTGCAGCGCGCCCTGGTAGTTGCGGTAGACCTCCAGCGCCGACTTCTTGCCGTCGATGCGATAGGCGATGCGCGTCAGCTTGCCTGCCAGCGTCAGGCCCTTGGCCTCGGATTCCCGCGCGACGGGCCGGTCGGGCATCAAGGCTTCGTCGTAGTCCTTGTGTTCGTAGGCGCGGATCTCGGCGCCCTCGAAGCGGGTCAGGGCGGGATGGTCGCGCGAGCCCTCGACGTCCTCGGCCCAGGCCGGCGATGCCGTCAGCGTGGCGGCGACGATGGCCAGACTCGCGACTTTCACGATATGCGCTTTCACGATCTCTACACTCCCGGCCGGCAGGCACCGGCATGCGTCCAGAACAAGGAAACGCCCGCGATGCGGGCGGCAGCCATTATGCATAGACGGTCCACCGTTTGGAACCGCATCGGGTAACCAAACGTTGGTCGCGGTGACCAACGCCGACAGCGTCACCGGCCGCTGATCGCCAGGCTGATCCGGTGCACCATCTGCCGGATGGCGCGATGGGCCGGGTCTTCGTTGAAGCGCGGATGCCAGGCCTGCGAGATGGTCACGGCGGGGGTGTCGAAGGGCAAGGCGCGCATCTGCAGATCGTCGCGCAGGTGCAGCGTGAGCAGGTCCGGCACGGTGGCGACCAGATCGGATTTGCGGGTGATCGCCAGCGCCTCGGCAAAGGAATGCGTGACGGCGCTGATATGGCGCGCCAGGCCGACCTTGCCCAGTTCGATGTCCACCGGACCGCTCAGCACGCCGCGGCGCGAGACCGTGGCGTGGCGCGCCCTGGCAAAGCGTTCGGGGGTGAGCTTGCGATGCCGCGCCAGGGGATTGGCCGGCCGGAACACCGCCACGAAACGATCGGGAAACAGGCGTTGCCGCACGATCTCGGGCCCCATGTCCTCGATCACGCCGATGTCCAGGTCGATGGCGCCTTCGCGCAGCGACAGCACGTCCTGCTTGCCCTGCGAGATGAAGCGCACCGTGACCCGCGGCGCCTCTTTGGCCAGCGTGTCGAGCAAGGCCGGCCCGAGCGTGCTGACGGCGCCGTCGTCGGCGCGGATGGTGAACACGCGCCGCAGGGTCTTGAGATCGAAGGCGGCATCCTGCGCCAACAGTTCCCGGGCCTGCGCCACCAGGGCGCGCACCGGTTCGCGCAGGGCTTCGGCGCGCGGCGTCGGCACCAGGCCGCGCCCGGCCCGCACGAACAGCGGGTCGCCCATCATGCGGCGGATGCGCTCCAGCGTGCGGCTCATGGCGGGCACGCTCAATTGCAGGCGTTCGGCGGCGCCGGTGACGCTGCCCTCGGCCAGCAGCGCATCGAGCGCGACCAACAGGTTCAGATCCATCAGTTGCACCAAACGCAAGTATTAGTTATCAGCTTGTCCATATACGCAACTGTAGCGCAGCGGCACCATGGCGGCCAGTTCAACACGGAAGCACGCCATGATTCACTCAAAACGGTATCGCCCCGACGCCCGGCCCGCGCGCCGCATGCGTTTGCGGCATGCCCCGCTCGCCGCCGCGCTGGCGGCGCTTGTCGCCGTCGCGGGATGCGCAAGCCACGACGGCCTGCGCCCCGCCGGCAAGCCCCTGGACCTGGCCGCGCTGGATGCCGGCCAGGATATCGCCGCCGCCGTCCGCGACACGGCCGACGACGCCGCGCCCTGGTGGCGCGCGTGGGGCGACGATCAACTCGACCGCCTGATGGCGGATGCGCTGCGGCAGGCGCCGGGCGTGCGGGCCGCCCAGGCCCGCCTGGGCCAGGCCGAAGCCGTCTTCGGCAGCGTCGACGCGAACCGCCAGCCGACACTGGACGGCAGCGCCACCATCACCGCCGACCGCTACCCCGGCCATTACACCTACGGCGCCCCCTACGCCGACAACACCGGCGGCAGCGGCTCGCTGCTGGCTTCGCTGCGCCTGCGCCTGGACATCTGGGGCAAATGGCGCGCGCTGGCCGATGCCGCGCGGCTCGATGCCGAAGGCGCGGCGCTGGCCCATGCGGATGCGCAACTGGCCTTGCAACAAGGCATCGCCGCCGCCTACCTGCGCCTGGACGCCGCCTTCCGGCTGCACGAGCTGGCGCGGCAACAGCGCGAGCGGCAGCGGCAAGCGCTGGAATTGCACCAGACGCGCCGCCAGGCCGGCCTGGGCAGCGACGCCCCCGTCGCCGACGCCCG
>NZ_QHHO01000046.1:157340-213979 GCF_003184165.1 Achromobacter sp. RW408 | reverse complement strand
CGGCTACGCCGCGCCCCTCGCCCCCGAGGACCACCCCGACCAGCTGCGCGGTGATCCCGACTACATGCTGACGCTGGCGCGCGGCCTGCACGTGATCCGTGCCTTCGGCACGCGCCGCCATCCGCAGACGGCGGCCGAGCTGGCGCGCCGCGCCGGCCTGCCGCGCGCGGTGGTGCAGCGCTGCCTGCACACCCTGATCCTGCTGGGCATCGCCGAACAGCATGGCCGCCAGTACATCCTGACCCCGCGCATCCTGGGGCTGGGCTACGCCTACTTCTCGTCGACGCCGTTCGTCTCGCTGGCGCAACCGGTGCTGGAGGAACTGAGCGCCACGGTCAACGAGACCTGCGCGCTGGCCATCATGGAAGGGCACGAGATGCTGTACCTGGCGCGCTCGGAAGTGAACCGGCTGCTGGCCACCTCGATGGGGCTGGGCAGCCGGCTGCCGGCCTACTGCACGTCGATCGGCCGCGTGCTGCTGGCGCAGCTGTCCGAGCCGGCGCTGGCGCGCTACTTCGCCGCCATCGAACTGCAGCCCTACACCGAGTTCACCATCACCACCGAGGCGCGCCTGCGGGCCGAGCTGGCGCGCATCCGCGAGCAGGACTACGCGGTGGTCGACCAGGAACTGGAATTGAATGTGCGCGCCATCTCGGTGCCGGTGCGCTCGGCCAGCGGCAAGGCCTGCGGCGCGGTCAACGTCAGCGTCAAGGCGGCGCGGGTGCCGCTGGAGCGGCTGACGGGGGAGTTCCTGGCGCCGATGCGCCAGGCGGTGGCCAGGATCGGGGAATTCCTGGCGGCCTGAGCCGCCGCCCGCCGTCCTAGAGGTCGGTCGTATCCAGCGTGAACGCTGCGGCGGCGCGGCCGATGCGGTCGTTGACCGCGTGCCAGGCCTCGCTGTCCGGCGGCGCCTGCACGATGATGCGCGCGAAGCCCTGGCCATCCAGGTCGCGCAGCAAGGCATACAGCGCCTGGGCATAGCGCGCCGGATCGGCCGGCACCTGCTGCCACTGGATGCGCGTGTCGCAGGCCGCGGGCGGCGGTGCGTAGGCCACCACCACGACCTTGCCCGGCGGCAGGCCGCGGCCCTGCAGCGCGGCTTGCAGGCGCGCGTCGGACGCCAGTTCCAGCGCGGTGCGCGGCGCATAGTGCGCCTTCAGCGTGCCCGAGGCGCGCGGCGCGGCGGCGTCGGGCGCGAACACCTGCACGCCCAGCACGGCCTCGATCTGCGCCGCGCTGATGTGGCCCGGGCGCAGCAGCACCGGGCCGGCGCCGCGATCCAGGCGCGACAGGTCCAGGATGGTGGATTCGATGCCGACCTCGGAGGCGCCGCCTTCCAGCACCGGCATGCCGGCCGCGACCTCGTCGGGAAATTCACCGCGCACGTGGTCGGCGCGGGTCGGCGAAACCTGGCCGAACTTGTTGGCCGACGGCGCGGCCACGCCGCCCTGCCCGTTCGGCTTGCCGGCCGCGAACGCCGCCAGCAGCGCCTGCGCCACCGGATGCGAGGGGCAGCGGATGCCGATGCTGTCCTGGCCGCCGCTGACCGTGTCGGCGATATGCGGCGCGCGCTTGAGGATCAGCGTCAGCGGACCGGGCCAGAAGGCGTCGATCAACAGGCGCGCCTCGGGCGGCACCTCGGCCGCCCAGTACGACAGGTCGCCCTGCGGCGCGATGTGCACGATCACCGGGTGGTTCGACGGCCGGCCCTTGGCGGCGTAGATGCTGCCCACCGCCCGCGGGTTCTCGGCGTCCGCGCCCAGGCCGTAGACGGTTTCGGTCGGGAACGCGACCAGCTCGCCGGCCAAGAGGCGCCGGGCGGCGTCGGCGATGTCCGCGGCGCTGGCGGAGACGGACGAAGCGGACATGGCGTTACTCGGGCGCCTGCATGCCCAGCGCGGCGGCGACACGCGCCGCGTCGGCCTGGGCCTGTTGCAGCGTCGGCGCGACGATGGTGACGTGGCCCATCTTGCGGCCGCGGCGCGCTTCGCGCTTGCCGTACAGGTGCAGCTTGGCCGTGGGCACCGCCAGCGCGGCGGCCCAGTCGGGCTCGCGCTGCGTGTCGCCGGTAGCCGACGGATACCAGATGTCGCCCAGCAGGTTCAGCATCACGGCCGGCGCCAGCAGGTCGGTGCTGCCCAGCGGCAGGCCGGCCATGGCGCGCGCCTGCTGCTCGAACTGGCTGGTGACGCAGGCGTCCATGGTGTAGTGGCCGCTGTTGTGCGGACGCGGCGCGATCTCGTTGACGATCAGGCTGCCGTCCTGGAGCACGAAGAATTCCACGCACAGCACGCCGTGGTAGCCCAGGCCCTGCGCGATGGCCTGCGCGGCCGCGGTGGCCTGCGCCTGGCGTTCGGCGTGGGCGGCGTCAAGCTTGACCGGCGCCGCCGTCGACACGGCCAGGATGCCGTCGCGGTGCACGTTGCGCGCCACCGGGAACACCACGCTGGCGCCGTCGAAACCGCGCGCGATCACGACCGAGATCTCATAGTCCAGCGGCATCAGCGCTTCCAGCACGCAGGCCACCCCGCCGAACTCGGCGAACGCGGCCAGCGCGGCCTCGCGCGAATCGATGCGGGCCTGGCCCTTGCCGTCGTAGCCCAGGCGCGCGACCTTCAGGATGCCGGGGAACAGGCTGTCGGGCGCGGCGCGCAGGTCGGCCTCGCTGCGGATGGCGGCGTGCGGCGCGACCGGGATGCCCTGGCTGGCGATGAAGGCCTTCTCGGCGATGCGGTCCTGCACGATGGCGACCGCGTCGGCGGCCGGGCTGACGCGGCAACGCGCCGCCAGCGCGCGCAGGCTGTCGGCCGGCACGTTCTCGAATTCGGTGGTGACGGCCTGACAGGTCTGCGCCAGGCGCGCCAAGCCGTCTTCATCGTCATAGGCGGCCTGGATGTGCAGGTCCGCCACCATGCCCGCCGGGCATTCGGCGGCCGGGTCCAGCACCGCGACCTTGTAGCCCAGGCTTTGCGCCGCGTGGCAGAACATGCGGCCCAGCTGGCCGCCACCCAGCAGGCCGAGCCAGCCGCCGGGGGCAATGGTGAAAGCAGTCGATTGCGTCATGGGGATCAGGCCTCGGGCGGAACCTTCATGTCGCGCGCGGCCTGCGTCTGGCGCGCGCGGAACGCCACCAGCTTCTTGCGCAGGCCGGCATCGGTGCCCGCCAGCGTGGCGATCAGGTGCAGCGCGGCGTTGGCGGCGCCGGCCTCGCCGATGGCGAAGGTGGCCACCGGCACGCCCTTGGGCATCTGCACGATGGACAGCAGCGAATCCTCGCCGCGCAGGTACTTGGACGGCACCGGCACGCCGAACACCGGCACCTCGGTCAGGGCCGCCATCATGCCCGGCAGGTGGGCCGCGCCGCCCGCGCCGGCGATGATGCCGCGCAGGCCGCGGTCGAACGCGGCGGCGCCGTACTCGGCCATGTCCTGCGGCATGCGGTGCGCGGAAATCACGCGCGCCTCGTACGGCACGCCGAAGTCTTCGAGCATGGTGACGGCGTGCTTCATGACCTCCCAATCGCTGGAAGAACCCATAATCACGCCCACCACGGGGGTGGCGTCTGCCGCTGCGGAAGTCTTGGCTGTCATAACCGGTGTCGAGTCGTTGAAAGGCCGCGGCCGTGCCGCGAAACCCGGTATTTTACCCGGCGCCGGCGCCACCCCTATGGCGTATTGCCCGAACCCAGCCAGAGATACCCGGCGGGATTGTCCGGGCAGGGCCCGAAACCGCATTGCAGCGTGGTGCTGCCCAGGTTGGCGAGCACCATGATGAAAAACAGGGCCATGATGACCACGCCCAGCACCGACACCGGCCGCTTGAGCATGTTGTCGCCCCATTTGCGGTCCACCGACAGCATCAGCACGCAGAACACGATCAGGGCGCCGAAGGCGATGAAGGCCCAGGTATAGAAGTGCAGGCCCAGGAACGGCGTGCCGTAGCCGGCATCGCCCGGGGCGATGTGCAACAGCACCTGGCGGCCCGACGCCACCATGCCGCCCAGCGAGGCGGCAATGGTCATGGCGTAGTGCATGGGAGACGGGCCCAGCCGCAGGTTCAGCAGCAGCCCCACCCCGGCCAGCATGAAGGCCACGCGTTGCAGCAGGCAGAGCGGGCACGGCAATTCGTCGTAGGCGAATTGCCAGGCGAAGGCCAGCCCGAGGATGGCGGTCACGCCCAGCAGGGCCAGGGCGTTGAGCACGCGCGAGCCGCGCGCGGGATTGCGGGAAAAGATCATGTCGGCGGGGCCTACAGCGACAGCGCCAGCGGGCTGGTCATGTGGAACTGGCACCAGGCGGCGAACACCGCCAGGGTGATCAGCCAGAAAGCGACGCAGGGACGGCGCTTGCCCAGCAGGCCGAACCAGACGGCGACCAGTCCGGTCAGGAAAGGCAACATCATGATCATGCGCAGCTCCTTTCTGCATCCGGTGGGCGGCCAGGCCCAGGCGGCGGCTGCGGGCCGCGTCCGGCAAGTTGACAGAGAGAAAGCCGCGCGGGCGCGCCGACGGCTTCCTGTTGCAAGTTGCCGGCGAGTATAACGTAACAATACGCAATAATTCTTACCGAAAAACAGGGATTACCCTGACGAACGGTCTGCGCCGGGCAAAAAAAAACCGCCCGGCGATCGGGCGGTCTTTCGGGCGGTCTTTCGAATGGGCGGCGCGTCAGGCCACCAGGCGGTCGAGCGCTTCGCGATACTTGGCGGCCGTCTTTTCCAGCACGTCCTGCGGCAGGCGCGGCGCCGGCGGGGTCTTGTCCCAGGTCTGGGTCTCGAGCCAGTCGCGCACGAACTGCTTGTCGAACGAAGGCGGGCTGATGCCGACGCGGTAGCCGTCGGCCGGCCAGAAGCGCGAGGAGTCGGGCGTCAGCACTTCGTCCATCAGGTACAGCGTGCCGTCGTCGTCCAGGCCGAACTCGAACTTGGTGTCGGCGATGATGATGCCCTTGGTGGCGGCGAAGCGGGCCGCCTCGGCATACAGCTTGAGCGTGACGTCGCGGATGCGCTCGGCCATTTCCTGGCCGACTTCCTTGACCACATGCGCGAAATCGACGTTTTCGTCGTGCATGCCGAATTCGGCCTTGGCCGCCGGCGTGAAGATCGGCTCGGGCAGCTGGCTGGCCTGCTGCAGGCCGGCGGGCAGCTTGATGCCGCAGACGGCGCCGGTGGCCTGGTAATCCTTCCAGCCGGAACCGATCAGGTAGCCGCGGGCCACCGCTTCCACCAGGATCGGCTTGAGGCGCTTGACCACCACGGCGCGGCCGCGCACCTGATCGACTTCGTCGGGCGCCACCACGTCTTCGGCCTTGATGCCGGTGGAGTGGTTCGGCAGGATGTGGGCCAGCTTCTGCAGCCAGAACTCGGTCAGTTCGGTCAGCACCTGCCCCTTGCCGGGAATGGGATCGTCGAGGATGACGTCGAACGCCGAGATGCGGTCCGACGCGACGATCAGCAACTTGTCGTCGCCCACCGCGTACATGTCGCGGACCTTACCGCGGCCCAGCAGCGGCAAGGACTTGATGCTGGATTGATGCAAAGCAGAAGTCACGGAAAAATGGCCTATGGCAAAAATGGGGGTCGCGCAAAGCGCATAGGTTACTGCAAATAGCCCCGTCTTGCCGCGCGGCGGGCCCCGGGTTAGTCTGGCCGGATTCCAAAAAATGCGCCGGCCGCGCACCGCGTCACGGCGCCCCCTTTACCCCTGGAGGAGACAGAGTCGTATGCAGGATGCAACCCAGAAACGCCCGCCGCACGCCGACGCGCAGGTCCACCTGACCGGCGGCTGCCAATGCGGCGCGGTGCGCTACGCGGTGACCGAAGAGCCGATCATGGCGGCCACCTGTCATTGCCGCGATTGCCAGTATTCCAGCGGCGGCGCGCCGGCCCACGCGCTGATCCTGCCGGCCGGCTCGGTCACCCTGCTGCGCGGCAAGGCGCGCGAGCACCGCTACCAGGGCGATTCCGGCCACACCGTGATGCGCAGCTTCTGTGCCGACTGCGGCACGCCGCTGTTCGGCGGCTCGGAGGGTATGGGCTACGAGGTGGTGCGGGCCGGTTCGCTGGACGACCCCGAGGCCTTCCACACCCGCGTCACCATGTGGACGGACTCGGCCCCGTCCTGGCACCACGTGGACAGGACCGTGCCGCATTTCCCCCGCAACGCGCCGCCCGCCTGACGGGGCCGGCGCGCAAAGAAAAAAAGGCGGACCCGCCAGGGTCCGCCTTTTTGCTGCCCGCCTTCCGGGGAAGGCGGCCGGTGGCTTACTGCACCACCTGGGTCAGCTTGCCCGAGGCGTACTGGGCGGCGATCTCGGTCAGCGGCAGCGCCTTGATCTTGCTGGCGTTGCCGGCGGTGCCGAACTCGGTGTAGCGAGCCACACAGATCGCCTTGGCGGCGGCGCGGGCCGGCTTCAGGTATTCGCGCGGGTCGAACTTCTCGGGGTTCTCGGCGAAGAAGCGGCGGATGGCGCCGGTCATGGCCAGGCGGATATCGGTGTCGATATTGATCTTGCGCACGCCGTACTTGATGGCTTCCTGGATTTCCTCGACCGGCACGCCGTAGGTTTCCTTCATGTTGCCGCCGAATTCACGGATCTCGGCCAGCAGTTCCTGCGGCACGCTGGAGCTGCCGTGCATCACCAGGTGGGTGTTGGGCAGGCGGGCGTGGATTTCCTTGATGCGGGCGATCGACAGGATGTCGCCGGTGGGCTTGCGCGTGAACTTGTAGGCGCCGTGGCTGGTGCCGATGGCGATCGCCAGGGCGTCGAGCTGGGTGCGGCGCACGAAGTCGGCGGCCTGCTCCGGGTCGGTCAGCAGCTGGTCCATGGTCAGCTTGCCGTCGGCGCCGTGGCCGTCTTCCTTGTCGCCCTGCATGGTTTCGAGCGAGCCCAGGCAGCCCAGTTCGCCTTCGACCGTCACGCCCAGCTTGTGGGCCACGTCCACCACCTTCTTGGTGACCTCGACGTTGTAGTCGTAGTCGGCGATGGTCTTGCCGTCTTCCTTGAGCGAGCCGTCCATCATGACGCTGGAAAAGCCCAGGTCGATGGCGCCCTGGCAGACCTTGGGCGACTGGCCGTGGTCCTGGTGCATGACCACGGGGATGTGCGGGTAGGACTCCACGGCGGCCTGGATCAGGTGCTTCAGGAAGCCTTCGCCGGCGTACTTGCGGGCGCCGGCCGAGGCCTGCATGATCACCGGGCTGTCGGTCTCCGCCGCGGCTTCCATGATGGCCTGGACCTGTTCCAGGTTGTTGACGTTGAATGCCGGGATGCCGTAGCCGTGCTCGGCGGCGTGGTCGAGCAACTGGCGCATGGAGACTAGGGCCATGAGTGGTCCTCCTTAGGTACTGTCGATTGAAAGATGGTTGAAATCAAGCGGAATGGTGAGATTTTACGGGGGATTCGAAGAAAGGTCTTGAAACGACGGGTATCCCTATCCGCCAGGACTAAACCGGCCGCCCGAGCCGCGGCCGGGCGCCTCCCCCATAAGCAGGCCCGCCGTTAGGGGCGGCCGGCGCGCGGCACGTCCACCCGCGTCACCAGGATCCGCCCTTCGGGCCGGGCGCGGCGGTTGGCCTCGATGAAATCGGGCGCCGCCGCCATGAACAGCGTCTTGCCGTCCGGCCCGCCCAGCGCCGCCGCAAAGATGCCCAGTTCGCCGGTATCGATTTGTTCCAGAATCTCGCCGCCGCGCGCCAGCCGCACGATGCGCTTGCCGATCGCGTCGGCCACCCACAGCGCGCCCTCGGCGTCCAGCGCGCCGCCGTCCGGCCCGATGGCCGACGCTTCGATCAGCACCGACAGGTCGTCCGACTCCGGCAGGGCGCCGAAGTGGGCCCAGTCGCGCCGCGGCCCCAGCGCCCCGTCCGCCAGGATGTCGAATTCCGAGATCCGGTTGCCGAAGGTCTCGTTGACGATCAGGGTCTTGCCGTCGGGGGTGATGAAGGAACCGTTGGGAAACCACAATCCGTCCGCCACCACCTGGGCCACCCCGTCCGGATCCACCCGCACCAGGGTGGTGGTGGCGAAAGGCTCGCCAGCCATCAGGTCGAAACCGAAATTGCCCACGTAGGCGCGGCCCAGCTCGTCGACCACCATGTCGTTGACCGGTCCGCCGGTCAGGGCGGACAGGTCGCAATGCGTGACCAGCCGGCCGTCGGGCTCGCGCCGCAGCAGCTTGCGGTCCTTCATGGAGGAAATCAGCAGGCGTCCGTCCGGCAGCCACCCCAGGCCGGACGGCTGCTCCAGGACGCGGCAGATGACTTCCGCCCGACCCTCCAGGTCGACGGCGATGACCTTGCCTGTATAGAAGTCCGATGCCCACAGGCGCCCGTCGCGCCAGCGCAGTCCCTCCAGGAAGGTGTACCCCGAGGCCAGCACGGACAATTCGCGTTGCGGCATGGCTTTGTCTCCCACGGCTTTCTCCTTATTGGTGACGGCGGGCCTGGCTGGCCCAATATCTGTATGGATGGCGCCCGCCCCGGGCAGCGCCTGGGCGTCCCGGGGCCAGGCCATTTTGTCATGAGGCCGGCGCGGCGGCAGTCGGGGTTGACCCGTCCCCAACCTGACAACTAACTGTCAGGTTGACGGCGTTAACATCGCGCCCCAAGGGTTAACCCGCGCCGGTTGCCCTCCGGCATATCCGTCATTGGACCGATCCGCCCCGCCCCATGCCGGCGGGTAAGGCCTTCCCCCGGGCCGACCGCGACGATCCCCGTTTTCCTGTTTTTGAAGATGAATACAAAGAAGCTGACGCGTTACATCGGCATCGCCATGGTGCTGGGCGTCGTGGTGGGCTATTTCTGCAACAAGTACGCGCAGAACGCGCAAGAGGCCAAGGAAATCGCCTCGTACTTCAGCCTGATCACCGACATCTTCCTGCGCATGATCAAGATGATCATCGCGCCCCTGGTATTCGCCACCCTGGTGTCCGGCCTGGCCAGCATGAGCGATGCCAGCGCCGTCGGCCGCATCGGCCTGCGCGCCATGTTCTGGTTCATCGCGGCCTCTGCCATCTCGCTGCTGCTGGGCCTGGCGCTGGTCAACATCTTCCAGCCCGGCGCGCACCTGAACCTGGCGCTGCCCGACGCGGCCGCCACGGCCGGCCTGAAGACCGGCGACTTCACCCTCAAGGCCTTCATCGCGCACGTGTTCCCCAAGAGCATTGCCGAAGCCATGGCCAACAACGAGATCCTGCAGATCCTGGTGTTCTCGCT
The DNA here is from genome assembly GCF_003184165.1 of Achromobacter sp. RW408. Taxonomy (NCBI): domain Bacteria; kingdom Pseudomonadati; phylum Pseudomonadota; class Betaproteobacteria; order Burkholderiales; family Alcaligenaceae; genus Achromobacter; species Achromobacter sp. RW408. The sequence goes on along the minus strand of NZ_QHHO01000046.1, from coordinate 204,765 downwards.
GTTCTTCGGCGCGGCGCTGTCGTTCATCCGCGGCAAGGGCCACAACACCATCTACAACATGATCGACGAGCTGGCCAAGATCATGTTCCGCGTCACCGACTACGTGATGCGCTTCGCGCCGCTGGGCGTGTTCGCCGCCATGGCCGCCGCCATCACCACCGAAGGCCTGGGCGTGCTGGTCAGCTACGGCAAGCTGATCGGCGAGTTCTACCTGGGGCTGGCGCTGCTGTGGGCCATCCTGTTTGGCGTGGGCTACCTGTTCCTGGGCCGTTCGACCTTCCGCCTGGGCGGCCTGATCAAGGAACCGACCCTGCTGGCCTTCTCGACCGCCAGCAGCGAATCGGCCTATCCCAAGACCATCGAGGCGCTGGAGCGTTTCGGCGTGTCCAAGCGCATTTCGGGTTTCGTGCTGCCGCTGGGCTACTCGTTCAACCTGGACGGCTCGATGATGTACCAGTCGTTCGCGGTGCTGTTCATCGCGCAGGCGTACAACATCGAGATGAGCTTCTCGCAGCAACTGACGCTGCTGCTGGTGCTGATGGTGACCAGCAAGGGCATGGCGGGCGTGGCGCGCGCCTCGCTGGTGGTGGTGGCGGCGACGCTGCCGATGTTCCACCTGCCCGAGGCCGGCCTGCTGCTGATTATGGGCATCGACCAGTTCTTCGACATGGGCCGCACCGCCACCAACGTCGTCGGCAACAGCCTGGCCACCGCCGTCATCGCCAAGATGGAAGGCAAGGAAGAGGACCTGGCGGCCGCCGATGCCGCCGCCGACACTGCCACCGGCGCGGTTTCAGCGCCGCCGCGCACGGCCTCTCGCGAGGCCTGAGCCAGGCGCGCCGACTCGTTCCAGAACCGCAAGCACGGGCCCCGCGATGAATGCGGGGCCCGTTTTTCATGAGTCGGCCGATCCCGCGGCCCGCCTGGGGCCGCCGCGTGGATTCAGTCGTTGACCGAACACGACACCGGCGCGCCGTCCTCGAATTCCACGTCGTAGGTGTGCACCGGGTCCCAGGGCAGCGTGAACCACAGTTCATAGCCGTCGCCGTCCTCGTCGAACAGCCAGAGGGCGCGCAGCACGGCCTTCCCGGCCATCGCCTCGGCGGTTTCCTCGCCCAGCAGCTGGTCGTCTTCGATGCCGAGCTTCTTGTAGTGTTCGTACGAGTAGTTGTCCAGCAGGAAGTCGGCCGCGGCCAGGACCTGCTCATCGAGGTTGTCGATGATGGCCTTGACCACCTTGGACGCCGCGCCGGAGGGCTCCTCGCCGTCGGTCTGCACCATGACGTGGATGGGCGGACGCCCCTCGCCCACGGGCACGTTTTCGGCGGCCCAGAGATCGGGTTCTTCGGGGTCCTGGGTGAAATTGAATCGTGCCATCACGCGCTCCGGAAAATAAGGCAGACGGGCCGCTCGCCCGCTGGCGGCGTCCTCGTCCGCCCATTTAACCAGATGCGCGTGCCGCCCGCTTGTCCGGCGACAAGGTCTGGCGGTTTCCTCAGGCCGCCACCAGGCCGTCGGCCTCGGCCGCGCGCGCGGGCGTCGGCGCGCGCGCCGGCGCATAGTGGGTCGAGAACACCAGGCGGCCGGCGCTCCAGGTATGGCTGATGAGCGGCAACGCGCCAACCTGCGCCACGGCCACCAGGTCGGCGCGCTGGCCCACCGCGATGCGGCCGCGATCGGCCAGGCCGCAGGCGTCGGCCGGATTCGCCGTCACCAGCGCAATCGCCTGCGGCAGCGTCAGGTCGGTCTGCGCCGTCACCGCGAAGGCCGCGGCGATCAGGGTCGAGGGCTGGTAGTCCGAGCACAGGCAGCTGGCCACGCCCGCGCGGATCGCGTCGATGGCGCGCATCGAACCGCTCTGGCTCTTGCCGCGCAGCACGTTGGGCGCGCCCAGGATGGTGGGCAGGCCGCAGGAAACCGCGGCGCGGGCGGTATCGAGCGTGATCGGAAACTCGCTCATCGCCACGCCCAGGTTGCGCATGGTGGCGATGCGATGGATCGAATCGTCGTCATGGCTGGCGGTGGGGATGCCCCGGTCGCGCGCATGCGCCAGCAGCGTTTCCACACGCTGCACCGCGCCATCCTTGGCGCGCGCCTTGGCATGCGCGGCCTCCTCGGCCTGCTCGCGGCTCATGGCGTGGTTGCCGATCATGTATTGCAGGTATGACTCCAGCGTCTTGAACTGGCCCTGGCCCGGCGAATGGTCCATCACCGAAAGCAGGTCCACCGCGCCCTCGTCCATCAACTGCCGCAACACCGGCACCGAGGTGGCGTCGGTCACTTCGTAGCGGCAGTGCACGCGGTTGTCGACCAGGCTGTGCTGGCGGAAGGCGCGCACGCTGCGCACCACCTGCGCGGCGGTGTCGTTGTTGCGCACGCCCCATTCGCTGTTGGCGAACGACAGCGCATGGTAGGGCGTGGTGATGCCGGCCGCGGCGTTGCGGCGATCCACCTGCGCCACCGCGAAATCCAGCGGGAACAGCACTTTCGAGCGCGGCTCGGCTTCCTTTTCGATGGCATCGCAATGCAGGTCGACCAGGCCCGGCACCAGCGTCAGGCCGCGCAGGTCGATCTCGCGGTCGGCCGCGGCGCCATCGGGCGCGATGGCGGCGATGACGCCATCCTCGATCAGGACGGCGCTGTCTTCCAGCACGCGGTCGGGCAAGACGACGCGGGCGTGGGTCAGGTAGGTGCTGGTCATGCTCACTCCAATTCGACGGCGGCCTGCGCGGGACGCAGGGCCAGGACCCGCGACGCCACCGCGTCGCGCACTTCTTCATCGTGGAAGATGCCCAGCAGGCAGCGGCCGGCGGCGCGCGCTTCGCGGATCAGCGCCACCACCACCGCGCGGTTGTCCGGATCCAGCGACGCGGTCGGCTCGTCCAGCAGCAGGATGGGATGCCGGGCGATGAAGCCGCGGGCAATGTTGACCCGTTGCTGTTCGCCGCCCGAGAAGGTGGCGGGCGCCAGCCCCCACAGCCGCTGCGGCACGTTCAGGCGGCGCAGCATGGCGGCGGCGCGCTCGCGCGCCTCGCCGGCGTCGATGCCGGCCATGCGCAGCGGCTCGGCCACCACGTCCAGCGCCGACACGCGCGGGATCACCCGCAGGAACTGGCTGACGTAGCCGATGACGTCGCGCCGCAGCGCCAGGATGCGCTGCTCGGGCGCGCCGACCAGTTCGACCCAGTCGTCCCCGGCGCGCACGCGGATGCTGCCTTCGGTGGCCAGGTAGTTGCCGTAAAGGCAGCGCAGCAAGGTGCTCTTGCCGGTGCCCGAGGGGCCCGCCAGCACCAGGCAGTCGCCGGCGGCGGCGTCGAAATCGACCGCCTCCAGCACCGGCAGGCGAATGCCGCCCTGGTTGTGCAGGGTGAACATCTTTCCGAGGCCCCGCACCTCGATCATGGGAGTCGCAACGGTCATGGTCAGCTCTGCAAAATGGAAGACACCAGCAACTGGGTGTAGGGATGCTGCGGGTCGTCGAGGATCTGGTCGGTCAGGCCGCTTTCGACCACCTCGCCGCCGCGCATCACCAGCGTGCGATGCGCCAGCAGGCGCGCCACCGCCAGGTCGTGCGTCACCACGATCGCGGCCAGGCCCAGGTCGGTCACCAGCTGGCGCAGCAGGTCCAGCAGGCGCGCCTGCACCGACACGTCGAGCGACGCGGTCGGCTCGTCCATGAACACCAGGCGCGGATGGGTCACCAGATTGCGGGCGATCTGCAGGCGCTGCTGCATGCCGCCGGAGAACGAGGCCGGCGCGTCGTCCAGGCGACCGGCGTCGATCTCCATCTTTTGCAGCCAGCTGCCCGCGGCCTGGCGCAACTCGCCGTAGTGGCGGTCGCCCACCGCCATCAGGCGCTCGGCGATGTTGGCGCCGGCGCTGACCTGCATGCGCAGGCCGTCGCGGGCGTTCTGGCGCACGAAGCCCCAGTCGGTGCGGGCCAGCAGCCGCAGGCGCGCGCCGGACAGCGCGGCCAGGTCGGTGAAGCCCTGGTCGCGGGTGTCGTACCAGACGCTGCCGGCGTCGGGCGCGGTCTGGTACGACACGGCCGACAGCAGCGTGCTCTTGCCGGAACCGGATTCGCCCACCACGCACAGCACCTCGCCGGGGAACAGGTCGAAACTGACGTTGCGGCAACCGTGCACGCCGTCCCAGGTGCGCGTCATGCCGCGCACGGAAAGCAAGGGTTGGGCGTTCATGCGGTGGCTTCCTTTTCGGCTTGCGCGGCCTGGCGGTCGTTGCAGTATTCGGTATCGGAGCAGACGAAGCGGCGCGTGCCGGCGTCGTCCAGGATGATCTCGTCCAGGAAGCTGTCGCGCGAGCCGCACACGTCGCAGCATTCCGACCACTTCTCCACGGTGAAGGGATGGTCCTCGAAGTCCAGGCTCTTGACCCGGGTGTACGGCGGCACCGCGTAGACCCGCTTCTCGCGGCCCGCGCCGAACAGCATCAGCGCCGGGCTGTTGTCGAGCTTGGGGTTGTCGAACTTCGGGATCGGCGACGGCCGCATCATGTAGCGGTCGTTGACGATCACGGGATAGTCGTAGGTGGTGGCGATGTGGCCGTGCTGGGCGATGTCCTCGTACAGCTTGACGTGCATGCCGCCGTATTCGGCCAGCGCGTGCATGGTGCGGGTCTCGGTCTCGCTCGGTTCGAGCCAGCGCAGCGGCTCGGGGATCGGCACCTGGAACACCATGATCTGGTCGGCCCGCAGCGGCGTTTCCGGAATGCGGTGGCGCGTCTGCACGATGCTGGCGTCGCGGGTCGATTCGGTGGTGGCCACGCCGGTCACGCGGCCGAAGAAGCGGCGGATGTTGATGGCGTTGGTGGTGTCGTCCGAGCCCTGGTCGATCACCTTGAGCACGTCGCCCGGGCCGATGATCGACGCGGTCACCTGGATGCCGCCCGTGCCCCAGCCGTAGGGCAGCGGCATCTCGCGGCTGCCGAACGGCACCTGGTAGCCGGGAATCGCCACCGCCTTGAGCAGCGCGCGGCGCAGCATGCGCTTGGTGGACTCGTCGAGGTAGGCGAAGTTGTAGTGGTCGTCGCGTTCGACCGCGGCGCCGGGAGTATGGGAAGTTTTCATGGGGCAACGGCCTCGTCCAGCTGGCGGGTGGTCTCGGGGGCCGGCGCGGCGCGTTCGGCGCGCAGGCGGCGCAGCAGTTCCAGGTTGGCCTGGAAGTCCACGTAGTGCGGCAGCTTCAAGTGCTGCACGAAGCCGGAGGCCTCGACGTTGTCGCTGTGGTAAAGCACGAACTCATGGTCGTTGGCCGGCGCATCGGCGCGTTCACCCAGGTCGCGCGCCTTCAGGGCGCGGTCCACCAGCGCCATCGACATGGCCTTGCGTTCGCCGTAGCCGAAGGTCAGGCCATAGCCGCGGGTGAACTTGGGGCCTTCCTCGGCATTGCCGGAGAACTGGCTCACCATCTGGCATTCGGTGATCTCGATCTCGCCCACCGTCACGGCGAAACCCAGTTCCTCGATGTGCATCTCGACTTCCAGGGAGCCGTAGCGGATCTCGGCGGCGAACGGATGCGTGTTGCCGTAGCCGCGCTGCGTGGAATAGCCCATCGACAAGAGAAAGCCTTCGTCGGCGCGCGCCAGGTTCTGCAGGCGCGCCGCGCGCGAGGCCGGGAAGTCCAGCGGCTGGCGCGTCAGGTCGAAGGGCTCGGGATCGCCTTCGGGCACCGGCTCGGCGTCGATCAGGTCGTCGTGCGCCAGCAGGTCCGTCACGCGCGGCATGGCGCTGTCCAGCGGCTCGCCGGCCGCCGGCAGGGCGTCGGCCTCGCGCTCGGCTTCCAGCGAGAAGTCCAGCAGGCGCTGGGTGTAGTCGTAGGTCGGCCCCAGAATCTGCCCGCCCGGCACGTCCTTGAAGGTCGACGAGATGCGGCGTTGCAGGCGCATGGCGCCGGTGTCGATGGGCTGGGTGTAGCCATAGCGCGACAGCGTGGTGCGATAGGCGCGCAGCAGGAACACCGCCTCGATCACGTCGCCGGCGGCCTGTTTCAGCGCCAGCGCCGCCAGTTGCGGATCGTAGAGCGAGCCTTCCGCCATCACGCGCGACACCGCCAGCGGCATCTGTTCGCGGATCTGGTCCAGGCTCAGTTCGGGCAAGGCCCGGTCGCCGCGCCGGTAGTCGTCCAGCATGCGGTAGGAATTGAGGATGGCGCGTTCGCCACCTTTGACGGCCACGTACATGTCAGCTCTCCACGCGCGTGCTGCGGGGCAGCGCGCACAGTTGCCGTCCGTGCGTCAGGAACACGTCGACGCCCAGCGGGAAACGTTGATGGTTGATGCGCCAGTCGCGCCAGAAGCCTTCCGGCAGGCCGGCGGCGCGCAGCGCCTGGCGGCCCTGGATGCCGGGACCGGCCAGCGAAACCTCGGGGCCGGCGTCCAGCGATGCGACCTCGATCAGCAGCGTGGTGGACAGGTCCGGATAGGCCGGGTCGCCCGGGTGGCAGGACGCCGGCCTCGGCGCCGCGCTACCGGCCGGCACCACGGCAAAGCGCGCCAGCGAGGCCGACGGCACCACCGGGCAGGCGCAATGGAAACGCAGGAAGTCCAGCACGCCGGCGTCCAGGCCCTGCGGCAGCCACAGCGGCGTGTCCACGTCCACCAGCGTCAGCAACAGCGCGGTCAGCGCCGGCGACAGGCCGGCCGGCACGCCGCAGGTGGCGGCCACGTCGTACACGCGGCCCGGATGCGCCATGGCATCGAGCGCGGTGCGGAAGGTGGCCTGCGCATCGTTCACCGGATCCGCGAAGCCCGGCAACAGCCGGCGGCTGGCGGCCGCGGCGCCAAGAAGTTCTTGATGCATGTCAGTCCTCGCCTCGCACCATCGTGAAAAATTCGACCTTGGTCTGCGCCGCCACGCGCGCCTGGCGCTCGATGCGCTCGGCGCGTTCGCGCGCCAGCGGCTGGATCAGCTGCGCCTGCACCGTGTCGTGCCAGTCGGGCAGTTGCAGCAGCGCGTCGGCCACCGCGGCCTGCTCGGCATGGCGCAACGAGCGGCCCTGCACGTAGGCGATGCCGACCACGCCGTTGTCCAGGCTGACGGCGCAGCGTGTCACCGTCATTTCACCCAGGTTGAAACGCGCCCCGGTGCCGCCGCTGCGGGCCCGCACCATGGCCATGCCGGTCTGCGCCGGGCGCAGCATCTGGTGCGGCGGCAGCCCGCCGAGCGAGCCGAAGGCCCCTTCCAGCATGGCCGGATCGGCCAGCGCCAACACCCGCATCCAGGCGGTCCGTTGCGCCTGGATTCCGCCCTGCGCTGTTTGTGGATGGTCCATTATTTCCTCTAAACGTCTAGACGACTGGATGGAGTATGATCGCGTTCAGAAGCAAGTTCAACAGCCTGGCGTGAATTTTTGATGACAGTTGCGGCAGGGACGCATCGCCTATCCCCCGCCCGCCGCTTGGTGCACAATCACAGCCATTCCTGATGAAGCTGATATGACAGCACGAGCACATTCCATGGTCGAAAGAGGTTCCGGCATCGCCGTGTGGCGACAGATTGGCGAGTCCCTGGCGGACGACATCCGCAACAAGCTGTACACGGCGGGCGAACAACTGCCCTCCGAACCGGAACTGGCGGCCAAGTTCTCCGTCAACCGCCACACCATCCGGCGCGCCATGGGCGAACTGGAACAGAGCGGACTGGTGCGCATCGAGCAGGGCCGCGGCACCTTCGTGCAGGAACACGCCATCGACTACGCCATCGGCAAGCGCACGCGCTTTTCCGAGAACCTGCGCAGCCAGGGCATGCTGGGCCACCTCGAAGCGCTGGGCAGCCAGACGCTGCGCGCGGCCGAGATCGCCAAGCACCTGGGCCTGGCGCGCAACGCCCCGCTGCTGCGGGTGCAGATGGTCGGCAAGGCCGAGAACCGCCCCATCAGCGCCTCGGAACACTACTTCGACGAAAAGCGCTTCCCCGATTTCATCGAGCGCATGAACACCCTGCGCTCGGTGTCCAAGGTCTACGCCCATTACGGCATCGGCGACTACACCCGCAAGTGGTCGCGCATCACCGCCACCCTGCCGTCGCCGGAGGTGGCGCGCATCCTGGGCCAACCCAAGACACGCCCGATCCTGCAGGTGGAAGCCCTGAACGTCGACCAGGCCGGCGCGCCGCTGCAATACAGCATCACCCGCTTCGTGGGCGACCTGGTGCAACTCATGGTGGCGGACGACAGTTGAGCGCGGCTGCGGCCGCTTTCCGGCGGCCGCGCGGGCGGCACGGCGATTTCACTCATCTAGACATCTGGTTGTAATGCAACACCGCTAACTTCCCTTCATGAACCAAGCACACGCCCCCTCGCCCCTGGCCGGTGTCACAGGCCAACGTATCCTGACCCCGCGCGGCATCGAGCACGCCAGCCTGCGATTCCACGCCGGACTGATCGACGACGCCGGCGGCACGCCCGCGCGCGGCGCGGCCTGGTTCGACGCCGGCGACCTGCTGGTGCTGCCCGGCATCGTCGACCTGCACGGCGATGCCTTCGAGCGCGCCATCATGCCGCGCCCCAGCGTCACCTTCCCCTACGACGGCGCGCTGTTCGACGTCGACCGCCAGTTGCTGGCCAACGGCATCACCACCGAATTCCACGGCGTCACGCTGTCGTGGGAAGGCGGCCTGCGCGGCGAGGCCTACGCCGAGCGCATGTTCGCCGCGCTCGAACGCATGCGGCACCTCATGGGCGCGCGCCACTACGTGCATCTGCGCTTCGAGACCCACCACGTCGGCGGCGTCGAGACCGCCCAGCAATGGATCCGCGACGGCCGCGTGCGCTTCGTCGCCCTCAATGACCACCTGCCCAGCATGGCGCGCCGCCTGGGCGATGACCGCAAGCTGCTGCAATACGCCGACCGCGCCGAATGCGACCTGGACACCTTCCAGGAGCGCATCCGCCGCGCCATGGGCGCGGCCGACTCGGTGGCCGACGCCATGCGCGAGCTGACCGCCAGCGCCCAGGCGGCCGGACTGCGGGTCGCCTCGCACGACGATCCCGACGCCGCCACCCGCCGCTACTACCACCAACTGGGTTGCGGCGTGGCGGAATTCCCGCTGACGCGCGACGCCGCCAGCGTGGCCCGCGACCTGGGCAACTCGGTGGTGTTCGGCGCGCCCAACGTGGTGCGCGGCGGCAGCCACACCAACGCCCCCAGCGCCACCGAAATGGTCCGCGCCGGGTTGTGCGACATCCTGACCTCCGACTATTACTACCCCGCGCCGCTGGCGGCGGCGCTGCGCCTGGTGAACGACGGCGTGCTGCCCCTGGAGCAGGCCTGGAACCTGGTGTCGCTGAACCCGGCGCGCGCCGCCGGCCTGCAGGATCGCGGCATGCTGGCGCCCGGCCTGATCGCCGACGCCATCGTGGTCGACGACCAGGTGCCCGGACTGCCGCGCGTCTGCGCCGCCATCGTCGGCGGCGAGCTGCGCTACGCCACCCGCGCCTTCGGCGACGACCGCCACCAGCGCATGGCGGCCTGACCATGCCGTCGGCCCACCGCTACGCGCTGTATCTCGCCCCCACCGGCCCCTGGCGTGAGCTGGGCAGCCGCTGGCTGGGCCGTTGCGCCGACACCGGCGCGGCCCTGCCGCCACTGCCCGGCCAGCCCGAGGCCGCGCGCGACTGGACCGCGGCGCCGCGCCATTACGGCCTGCACGCCACGCTGAAGCCGCCCTTCCGGCTGCGCGCCGGCGCCACGCCGCGGGATGTGGACGCCGCCGCGCGCCGCCTCGCCGCCGGCGACAGCGCCTTCGGCATCCAGCTCGAATGCGAGCCGCTGCGCGGCTTCCTGGCCTGGCGCATCGCATCCTCCGACGCCGACGGCCGCGCCCGCATCAACGCCCTGGCCGCCGCCGCCGTGCGCGGCCTGGACGACCTGCGCGCCGCGCCCGGCGCCGACGAACTGGCCCGGCGCCAGGCGCATGCGCTATCGCCCGAACAGCAGGCCATGCTGGCGCGCTGGGGCTACCCCTACGTGTTCGATACCTTCACCTTCCACATCACGCTGACCGGCAAGCTCGACGGCGAAGCGCTGGAACAGGCCCGGGCAGGCATCGCCGCCTTCGCCGACCCATTGCGCGGCCAGCCCATGCCGGTGCCCGGCGTGAGCGTGTATGTACAGCCGGAAGCGGGCGCCGACTTCATCGCGGCGCGCCACTACCGCTTCGACGGCGGCCACGTCGACGCGGCGGGCGCGGCCTACCTGGAAGGACCAGCCGCGGCATGAACCCGCCCGTTCCCGCCAGCGGCGAACGCCTGGTCTACCTGATGGGCGCGTCCGGCAGCGGCAAGGACACCCTGCTGCGGCTGCTGCGCGCCGGCCTGCGCGGCGACGAACCGGTGCTGGTGGCGCACCGCTACATCACCCGCGACAGCGGCGCCAGCGAGGACGCGCTGCGCCTGAGCGTCGATGAATTCGCGCGCCGCGCCGCACTGGGCTGCTTCGCCCTGCGCTGGGCCAGCCACGGCCTGCATTACGGCATCGGCATCGAGGTCGATACCTGGCTGGACGGCGGCGCGGCCGTCATCGTCAACGGCTCGCGCGCCCACCTGGCCGAAGCGCACCGGCGCTATCCGGCGCTGACGGCGGTGGAGATCACCGTCGATCCCGCGCGGCTAGCGCAGCGGCTGGCGGCGCGCGGCCGCGAATCCCCTGAACAGATCAGCCAGCGCCTGTTGCGCGCCGCGCAGGACTTCCCCGTCCCCGACGGTTGCCGCCTGCTGCGCGTCGCCAACAACGGCGCGCCGGAAGCCGCCGCCGCCGAATTGCTGGATATCGCCCGCGGCCGCCTCATCGCATAGACCGCGCGGAGCGCCAGGCAGCCCGGACGCGGCCGCACGCCTCAAGCCCGCGGCCGCGCGTCCTGGCCAAGGTCCGCGCACAACTCCAGCAGGATGTCCGAAAAGCGTTCCTCGGCCGCCAGCGCCTGCTCGCGCCGGCGGCGGATCAGGTTGATGGGCGGCAGCTCCCAACCGAAATCCCACGGCACCATGCCGAGCTTGCCGCGCTGGCACAGCTCGCGCGCGATGTCTTCCGGCACCACCGACACCAGCGCGGGGTTGGCGCTGAGCATGCCTTCGATCACGTCGGTGGAATAGGCCTCCAGCACCGGCGATGGCGAGCGCAGGCCGGCGCGGATGAAGTGTTCGACGATCAATTGCCGCGTCGGCGTGTTCACCGCCGGCAGCACCCAGTCCATCCCCGCCAGTTGCGCCCAGTCCGGCGCCCGCCGCGCCAGGCGCTGCGCCAGGCGGCTGTGCGCGATCACGCGCGGCCGCTGCCGGTACAGCACCCGATGGTCCAGGTCATCTTGCGCCACCGTCGACGTGGCGCGGCTGATGACGCAGTCGAGTTCGTGCCGCCGCAGCATCGGCACCAGGTGATCGGTCGTCGCCCGGTGCAGCGTCAGGGTGACGCCATGGCGCTGGTGCAGCCGGCCAATGGCCGCGGTCAGCAGCGCGCTCGATACATACGGCACCACGCCCACGTGCAGGTGGGCGGCCCGGCCATCGTGCAGCGCCTCGACCTCGCGCGCCCACAGGTCCAGGTCGCTCTGCATGCGCCGGGCGCGCACCAGCGCCAGCTCGCCCAGCGGCGTGGGCTGCATGCCGCGCCCGGTGCGCAGGAACAGCGGCGCGCCGAAAATGGCCTCCAGCTCGGCCAGCGCCTTGGTGGCGGCCGGCTGGCTGATGCCGGTGGCCGCCGCCACGCGCGTCAGCGTGCCGTGGCGGGCGATGTTTTCCAGCAGCACCAGGTGGCGTTGACGCAGGCGGTTGGCAAGTCGGGCGGCATCCCAGGTCACGGGCGCATTCCTATAACTGATTGGTTATTCAATTATGCCAACAATGGCTTCCTGAGTTATTTCAGGCTCCTATACTGCGACGAAACCCATCCTTGCCCGTACCGTCCATGTCCACCTTCACCACCCGTCCGGAAATCCGCGGCACCTTCGGCGTCGTCTCGTCCACCCACTGGCTGGCCTCGCAGGTCGCCATGGGCGTGCTGGAGCGCGGCGGCAATGCCTTCGACGCCGCGGTGGCCGGCGGCTTCACGCTGCAGATCGTCGAGCCGCACCTGAACGGCCCCGGCGGCGAAGTGCCGATCCTGCTGTGGAGCGAACGGGAGAGCCGCATGCGCGCCCTGTGCGGCCAGGGACCGGCGCCGGCGCTGGCGACGCCCGCCTACTTTCGCGGACTGGGCGTGGACCTGGTGCCCGGCATCGGCCTGCTGCCCGCCACCGTGCCCGGCGCGTTCGGCGCCTGGCTGACCCTGCTGCGCGACTACGGCACCTGGGAACTGGCCGACGTACTGCGCCCGGCCATCGACTACGCCCGCAACGGTTTTCCGCTGGTGCCGCGCATCTCGCAGGCCATCCTGGCGGTGCAGGCCCTGTTCCGCGACGAATGGACCAGCTCGGCCGCCGTCTGGCTGCCCGACGGCAAGGTGCCCGCGCCCGGCGCGCTGCTGCGCACGCCGGCCATCGCCGCCACCTACACCCGCATCCTGGACGAGGCGCACGCGGCGGCAACCGACCGCAATGGCCGCATCGATGCCGCGCTGGCCATCTGGTACCGCGGTTTCGTGGCCGACGAGATAGACGCCTACTACACCCATGAAGCCGTGCGCGACACCACCGGCCAGCGCAATCGCGGCCTGCTGCGCAAGGCCGACCTGGCCGACTGGCGCGCCCGCTACGACGATCCCGTCACGCTGCAATACGGCCGCTACACCGTGGCCAAGTGCGGCGTGTGGTCGCAAGGCCCGGTACACCTGCAACAGCTGGCGCTGCTGCGCCACCTGGAGATGGACGGCCTGGACCCGGCCTCGCCGCAGTTCGTGCACCGCGTGGCCGAAGCCGCCAAGCTGGCCTTCGCCGACCGCGCCGCCTGGTACGGTGATCCCGATTTCGTCGACGTGCCGTTGGCCGCATTGTTGAGCGACGACTACGCCCGGGCGCGCGCCAGCGGCATCGGCCCCCGCGCCGCCGCCACGCTGCAACCCGGCTCTCCCGCCGGCCGGGCGCCGCGCCTGCCCGACCTGGAGGCCGCCGCCCGCACGCTGGCTGCCTCGGACACGCGCTTCGGCGTGGGCGAGCCGACTTTCGCGGCGCTGCCGCCGGTGGCGGAATGGGCCGCGCGCGAGATCTTCGTCGGCGATACCTGCCAGATCGACGTCATCGACCGCGACGGCAACATGGTCGCGGCCACGCCGTCCGGCGGTTGGCTGTCGTCCAGCCCGGTGGTGCCGGCGCTGGGCTTCCCGCTGACCACGCGATTGCAGATGACCTGGCTGGACGACGGCGTGCCCGGCCAGCTGCAACCCGGCAAGCGGCCCTGCACCACGCTGTCGCCCGGCCTGGTGTTGCGCGACGGCCAACCCTACATGGCCTTCGGCACGCCCGGCGGCGACCAGCAGGACCAGTGGACGGTGGCCTTCTTCCTGCGCCATGCCATGGGCCTGAACCTGCAGGAGGCGATCGATGCGCCGTCCTGGCACATCGATCATTTCCCGGGCTCGTTCTGGCCGCGCGCGCTGACGCTGAACCGCCTGACGGTCGAGGGCCGCCTGGCCGAAGCCACGCAACAAGCGCTGCGCGAGGCCGGCCATGAGTTGCGTGTCGGCCCCAACTGGTCCGAAGGCCGCATCAGCGCCTGCACCCGCGAGCCCGCGGCCGGCGGCGGCCTGCTGCTGCGCGCCGCCGCCAACCCGCGCGGCATGCAGGGCTACGCGGTCGGCCGATGAACCGATTTTCCATCCAGCCGGCGACGAGACCGGCCTTATCGCAAGGGGTAAACACCATGAAAACCATCCGACGACTGTTGCGCGCCTGCGCCCTCACCGTGGCGTGCGCCGCGCCCGCGCTGGCGCAGGCCGCCTGGCCCGAAAAGCCGATCACGCTGATCGTGCCGTGGGCCGCCGGCGGCTCCACCGACATCCTGGCGCGCGTGCTGTCCGAAGGACTGACACAATCGCTCGGCCAGCCCGTCATCGTCGAGAACCGCTCGGGCGCCTCGGGCAACATCGGCAGCACTTTCGTCGCGCGCGCCAAACCCGACGGCTACACGCTGCTGGTCGGCTCGATGAGCACCCACACCATGAACCAGGCGCTCTACGGCAACATGCCGTTCGACGGCGTCAAGGACTTCACGCCGATCGCCGAACTGGCGCTGGTCACCAACACCATGGTGGTGCATCCCTCGGTGCCGGCCGCCAACGTCAAGGAATTCATCGACTACGTCAAGGCCAACCCCGACAAGGTGGCCTACGCCTCGGCCGGCCAGGGTTCGACCAACCACCTGAGCGCCGCGCTGTTCGAGAAGGCCGCGGGCGTGAAGATGATGCACATTCCCTACCGCGGCGGCGCGCCGGCGGTGCTGGACACGGTGGCCGGCCGCACCCAGGTGCTGTTCAGCGCCGGCACCCAGACCCTGCCGCACGTGCAGACCGGCAAGCTCAAGCTGCTGGCCGTCACCGAGGAACAGCGTTCGCCGCTGCTGCCCGAGGCGCCGACCGTGGCCGAGACCCTGCCCGGCTACGAACTGTCGGTCTGGTACGGCGCCTTCGGCCCGGCCGGCATGCCGCCGGAACTGACGACGCGGCTGAACCAGGAGATCAACAAGATTCTCAAGCGGCCCGACGTCGTCAAGAAGATGGGCGACATGGGCGTGCTGCTGCTGGACACCACGCCGGAGCAGTTCGGCCAGGTGCTGGCGCGCGATGCCGACAAGTACGGCAAGCTCATCAAGGAACTGGGAATCACCGCCGAATGAGCATCACGTCCGACACCGTCGAGCGCCTCGCGCAAGCCTATGACGCGGCCTCGGCCCCGGCGGCCTTCGCCGCGCTCGACACGCACGCCCACGCCACGCTGGGGCACACGCTGTGCACCATCAACCGCCATGACGCCGAACGCATGCGGGTGGTGCGGCTGTACAGCTCAAACCCCGCCGCCTATCCGCCCGGCGGCAGCAAGGACAAGCGCGGCACCGCCTGGGGCCGCCACGTCCTGCTCGAACGCAAGGTCTTCATCGGCGAGGGCAGCGACGCGATCCGCGAGTTCTTCGACGATCACGACGCCATCCAGGCGCTCGGCCTGCAATCGGTGATCAACGTGCCGGTGGTGTTCGACGGCGCCTGCCTGGGCACCGTCAACTTCCTGATGCCGCGCGCGGCGCTGGCGCCGGCGGACATCGCCGCCGCCCGGCTGGCGGGACTGCTGGCCCTGCCCGCCTTCCTGGCGCTCACGCCGGCCGACTGAGCCAAAGGGGCGCGCCGCGGCGCGCCCCGGCCTTCAGATCAACGCGCGGCGGATGCGGGCCGACGCCATATCGATCACGACCACGAAGCCGACGATGATGATCATCACCGCGCAGGTTTCCGCATAGCGGAAGCTGCGGATGATTTCCCACAGCACCGTGCCGATGCCGCCGGCGCCGACGATGCCCACCACCGAGGCCGAGCGCACGTTCGACTCGAAGCGGTACAGCGAGTACGAGATCCACAGCGGCAGCACCTGCGGGATCACGCCATAGACGATCTCTTCGAGCGCGTTGGCGCCGGTGGCGCGCACGCCCTCGACCGGGCGCGGGTCGATGGCCTCGACCGCCTCGGAAAACAACTTGGCCAGCACGCCGGTGGTGTGCACCCACAACGCCAGCACGCCGGCGAAGGGCCCCAGGCCCACCGCCACGATGAACAGCATCGCGAACACCATTTCATTGATGGCGCGGCAGGCGTCCATCAGGCGCCGCATCGGTTGGTAGACCCAGGCCGGCACCATGTTCGACGAACACAGCAGCCCCAGCGGCACGGCCACCACGATCGCCAGGAACGTGCCCCACACCGCGATCTGCACCGTCACGATCATCTCGTCCAGGTACATGCGCCAGTCGCGGAAATTGGGCGGAAAGAAGTCGGCCGCGAACTGGGCCATGTTGCCCGAGTCCCGCAACAGGTCCAGCGGCCGCATGTCGGCGCCGCGCCAGGACATCACCAGCAGCGCCAGCACGAAGGCCCATACGAGCAGGACCGGCAGCGACGAGCGCGGCGCGGCGGGGGAACGGGAAGAAGGCACGGCCAGGGTCATGGGGATTCCGGAATAGAAAAATCGGATGGACGCGGCGCCGGCGCTTCAGGGGCAAGCGCCGGCGCCGCGTGGCATCGTTACTGCTTGGCGGTCGGCTGGCCCAGGCTGGCCAGCTTGGCGTCCAGCTCGGCCAGCTGCTTCTGCTTCTCGGCCTGGCCGATGGTGGCATCGGCCTCGATCTTGGCCTTTTCACGCGCCAGTTCGATCTGGCGGATCGGCACCAACTGCTGGTTGTCCGAGGCGCGGAAGCCCTGGTAGGTCAGCGCCTTCAGGTTGGCCATCTCGCGCGCGGCGTCCTTGCCCTTGCCGTAGTTGACGAAGAAGTCGCGGATCTTGGCCTTCATGTCGGCCGGCAGGTCGGTGCGCATGACCAGCGGATCGGCCGGGATCAGCGGCGACTTCCACAGGATGCGCACGCTGTCATTGGCGTCCTTGCCGGTGCTCAGGCGATAGCGCTCCAGCGCCTCGGTGTTGTTGACGGCCACGTCGACCTGCTTGTTGATCACCGACAGCAGGTTGGTCTCGTGGTTGCTGACGCGCACGGCCTTGAAGAAGGTCTTGGGCTCGATCTTGTTGGCGGCCCACAGGTAGTAGCCGGGCACGGCGGTGCCCGAGGTCGAGTTGGGATCGCCGGCGCCGTAGGTCAGCTGGCCGCGGCGCTTGAGCAGGTCGTCCAAGCTCTTGATGTCGCTGTCCTTGTTGACGATCAGCAGCGACCAGTAGCCCGGGTTGCCGTCCTTGTCGATCACCGAGGCGAACACTTCGCCGCTGGCGCGGTCCACGGCTTCGATCGCAGACTTGTTGCCGTACCAGGCCAGCTGCACCTTGTTGAAGCGCATGCCTTCGATGATGCCGGCGTAGTCGGAAGCGAAGAACGGCTTGACCGGCACGCCGATGGCGCGGCTCAGGTCGTCGATGACGGGCTGCCACACCGACTTCAGATTGGTCGACGACTCCGTCGAAATGATGCCGAAGTTCAACGGCTTGGCCTCTTGCGCATGGACTTGCGTGGACAAGGCGGCAGCGGCGATCAGGGCAACAAAGGTTCTGCGTAGCATGGAAAGCTCCGGGTAGGGAACGGGTAAGGTCAGGCCGCGCAGGCCTGTCGGGAAAGCGGCGCCAGGCCCGGCATGGGCAGGACCTGCGGCGTGTATTCGGGAAGCAGCTCGCTCAATTCCGAGCCGTACAGGTCGCGCAGCATGGCCGGCGTCAGCTCGGCCGAGGGACCGTCGTAGACCACCTTGCCATGGCGCAGCGCCACCACCCGCGGGCAGTAGCGCAGGGCGACATCGACCTGGTGCAGCGAGACCACCACGGCCACCTTGCGGCTGCGATTGATCTGCGCCAGCGTGTCCATCACGCGACGTGACGATTCCGGATCGAGCGAGGCGATCGGCTCGTCGGCCAGGATCACGCGGGCGTTCTGCACCAGCGTGCGGGCGATCGCGGCGCGCTGCTGCTGGCCTCCGGACAGCGTCGAGGCGCGCTGAAATGCGTAGTCGTCTATACCAACCTGGGCAAGCGCGTCGAGCCCCTGGCGCACTTCGGCCCGCAGGAACACACGCGTCAGGCTGCGCCACATCGGCACGCGCGGCAGCAGGCCGGTCAGCACGTTGGTGATCACCGGCAGGCGGCCCACCAGGTTGAATTGCTGGAACACGAAGCCGATGCCGGCGCGGGCGCCGCGCACATTGCGCGACAGGCGGCCGTGGCGCTGGATCAGCTGCCCATTGACGGTCACGCTGCCCTGCCCGGCGTCGCCCACCACGAAGCCGGCCAGGTGGCGCAGCAGAGTGGACTTGCCGGAGCCCGAGGCACCCAGCAATGCCACCATCTCGCCGTCGGCCACGCGCAGGTCGACGTTGTCCAGCGCCCGCGCGCCGGGATGGAAGGACTTGCTCAGCCCCTGTACTTCGATGGCGTAGGTCATCGTTGAATCCCCTTGGTCTGGTTCATTCGCGCATTCTGTTTTCGCGGCATGACAACGCGATGACCCGGGGATCGAATCATTTGGCGGAAAATAGGGGCCATGGCAACCAACTGAAAGACATCCGTCATATATGGCCGCGCCGCTGTCGCGGGCCCCGGGTATATTCAAGGCATCCCCTCTTCCCGACAGGCGGTCATCATGCTCAACGGTTCCTGCCTCTGCGGCCGCGTTGCCTACCAGATCACCGGCCCGCTCACCGACGCCCTCAATTGCCATTGCGCCATGTGCCGCAAGTCGCACGGCGCCGCGTTCCGCAGCCGCGCCACGGTGCAGGCCGCCGACTTCGCCTGGACCAAGGGGGAAAACCACGTCACCTGGTACTGCTCGTCGCCCGGCAACTACCGCGGCTTCTGCGAGGCCTGCGGCACGCCGCTGCTCAGCCGCTTCGACCAGACGCCCGACATCTACGGCCTGCCGCTGGGCGCCCTGGACGACGACCCGGGCATCAGGCCGTCCGCGCATTGCCACGTCGCCAGCAAGGCGCCGTGGTTCGACATCACCGACAACCTGCCGCGCTATCCGGGGGCCTATGAAGATGCCGAAGCGGCCTTGCCCCACGCGGTTACATAAAATTCAACCAAACAGTTGAATTCGATATGAACGGCAGGCTATATTCAACCCTATGGTTGAATCAATGCCTTCCTCCCTCGATGCCGTCTTTCGCGCGCTGGCCGACCCCACGCGCCGCGACATGCTGCAAAGCCTGGCGGGCGGAGACCGGACCATCGGTGAACTGGCCGCGCCCCTGCGCATGAGTTTCGCCGGCGCCTCCAAGCACGTGCAGGCGCTGGAACGGGCCGGCCTGCTGCGGCGCACCGTCAAGGGCCGCAGCCACGTGTGCAGCCTCGAGCCGGCCCCCATGGCCGAAGCCATGCAATGGCTGCGTTTCTACGAACATTTCTGGTCGGGCAGGCTGGACGCGCTTGAAGCCGCGCTGGCCGCCCATGCGCCCCGGCCGGACTCCCCCGGAGAGCCAACATGAGTGAATACGGTGTCGTCACCAGCCCCACGTCCCTCTGCTTTACCCGCGTGCTGCCCGCCAGCGTCGAACGGGTCTGGGCCTTCCTGACCGAATCCGACAAGCGCGGCCTGTGGCTGGCGACCGGCGACATGGAATTGCGCGAAGGCGGCGGCGTTACGCTGCGTTTCGTCCATGCCGACCTGTCGTCCGTGGCCGAGCCCACCCCCGAGCCATACAGGCCGTACGAGAACGGCGTCACCACCCACGGCGTCATCACGCGTTGCGAGCCGCCGCGGCTGCTGGCATTCACCTGGGGAGGCTCGCCCGGCGAACCGTCCGAAGTGACGTTCGAACTGTCCCCACAAGGGGACGACACCCGCCTGGTGCTGACCCATCGCAAACTGGCTTCGCGTGCCGGCATGATCGACGTAGCCGGCGGCTGGCATACGCATCTGGGAGTACTGTCGGCCCGCCTGGCGGGGCGCGAACCGGGCCCCTTCTGGTCGGCGCTGTTGCGCTGGGAAGCCGACTACCAGGCGCGCATCCCCGCGCAATGAAAAGCCGGTCAGTCGTTCAATAGCAACTATCACGCCACGAAGCCGGATAAAAACTGGCTAATCATTGCGCTTTGCAGTAACATAAGTGCGTGATTTTTCCGCAAAAACCGGGCTTCGTTCACGTCGAGCGCCTACCCGCAGTTACTACGGGCCATGCCGGACTTTCGCCTGGCATACCTGCGACGCTGCAACCGGTTTTCTTGGGTGAAACCTGCCCCTGGCCCATGGCGCAACCCGCGCCGCGCGCCGTTGCAGCAGACACTCCAACCCGCTTCTTCCGGCGACGCGCCACAAGCGCCAACCCGCGACCAAGCTGCGCATCGCGCGCACACTGCCCTCGCGGCGCGAGTATCCGTCATTTCAGACATCCACTCGGGATGCCATGGCCCATACCCGCGCTTGCCCGGACGTTTTACGTTCAACCGCTGGACCTGGCTATCAGAGTCCGACGCGCTCGCCGCTCCGGTGGCGCGCCATGCCGACGGCATGGCGGCGCGTATTGATCAAGGAGTAGAGAATGGCTAAAGAAGAACTCATCGAACTGGATGGCATCGTTGACGAAGTGCTGCCCGATAGCCGCTACCGCGTCACCCTGGATAACGGCATCGAAGTGGGCGCCTACGCCTCCGGCCGCATCCGCAAGCACCGCATCCGCATCCTGGCCGGTGACCGCGTCACCCTGGAAATGTCGCCGTACGACCTGACCAAGGGCCGCATCAACTTCCGCCACAAGGATGAGCGCGGCCCCGCCCCGAGCCGTCCCCAGCAGCATCGCCGCTGAGAAACCGCGGGGCCGGCATGTGCCGGCCTTCCGCCCCGCCCTGGCGCGCCACGCGGCCTTAAGCCCGCCCGCGCGCTGCCGTAGTAATGCGCAAGACCCCGGTTCGTGAAAGAATGGCGCTCCGCCCGGCGCCCGGCCCGGCGGCAACGCATACGCAGCAAGATGGATCTGACCCAGGAACTGAAGGAAGCCGCCGACCAGCTCTCCCTGACGCGAAGACGCTTCGCCAAGGGGGAAGAAGGCCTGCGCCTGCTGCATCAGTCGCGCGAGGCGTTCATCAACAGCCTGCGCAATACCGGCCTGACCTACGCCGAGGCCAAGACCAAGTACGACAACTGCCTGGATGACCAGGAAGTGCAGTTGCACGACATGCTGGAAAAGATGCGCTACGCCGAGCGCATGCACCAGTACATCCTGCACCGCATCGCGCTGCAGCAGTCGCAGGATGCCGCAGCGCTGCGGCCCGAGCAGGCCGCCGCCCCCGCCTGAGGACGCCGCCCCCGTCAGGGCTTGAAGGCGCCGATGAAGATCGCGGGATCGACCCGCGCATCGTTCAAGCTGACATTCCAGTGCAAGTGCGGCCCCGTGGCGCGGCCGGTGGCCCCGACCTTGCCGACCACGCCGCCGCGCGCGACGCTATCGCCCACCGTCACGTCGATCGCCGACATGTGGCAGAACATGCTGACGAAGCCCTGGCCATGGTCCAGGAAGACCGTCTTGCCGTTGAAGAAGTAATCCCCCACCAGCGACACCACGCCCGCGGCCGGCGCCTTGATCGGCGTGCCGGCCGGCACCGCGAAATCCAGCCCGGAATGCGGATTGCGCTCTTCGCCGTTGAAGAAGCGGCGCAGGCCGAACGGACTGGACAGGCGGCCGCCGCTGACGGGCCGGTCCAGCAGCACGTTGCTGGGCGTGACGCCAGCGCGGTAGGCGCGGTTGGCCGCGCTCTGCTCGGCCATTTCGCGCTCGATGCGCTTCATGTCGTCGGGATCGGGATTGACCTGGCGCGGGTTCTTCAGCGTGATGTGCTGGGCCACGTATTCCTTGGCGCCCACCGTGAAGGGCAACTGGCGCGAGCCGCCGGCGTCGCGCACGGTGACCTCCTGCGGGCCGGGCTTGACCGCCAGCGGGATGCCGACCACGGCGATCCATTGCTTGCCGTCTTCGCGCACCACCAGCACGCGGCGGTCGCGGTAGGTGACCTCGGGCGCCGTCGCGGCGTCGCCCAGCGCCAGCACGGCCACGCCGCCCGGCACCGGTGCGTTGAGCTTGCGGCTGATGTAGCCGCCCGCCTGCGCGGCGGGCGCCTGTCTGGCGCGGGCCGGCAGCGCCAGGCATACCGCCGCCGCGGCCAGGCCCAGCCGCAGCATGTCTCGGCGTTGCGGCATCACTGTTGCAGGCAGAGGTTGGCGGGTTCGATCAAGGTCTGGTCGCGCCGCGCGATGCGGGTCGACAGGCGGGCCTCGGTCTTGCCCTTCCAGGTGGTGGTGGTCAGCACCGCCTCGACGCCCAGGCTGTCCGACTGGATCAGCTCGAAGCCGTTGCGCACCGTCTTGCGTTCGAAATTCACGTCCAGGCTCTTCCAGGCGTCGGCCACGCAGTTGGTGTAGTCCTCGGCCGTGCGCTGGGTCGAGCCGTAGAACACCGGATCACGCTGGCGGACGTCTTTGACGTTGGCGCACGCCGACACGGCAAGCACGGCGGCGGCAAGGGACAAGGCGGTACGGACCTTCATATCGGGACTCTCTGGCAATGAATGGAAAGAGGCGGCCAACTATACCGCAGCGTCCGGCGACGGTTGCGGACGGCGCGCCGACTTGGGGCGGAAGGCCGCGATGACCTCGGGATGGGTCTCGGCGTAGGGGCCGCCGATCAGATCGATGCAGTAGGGAATCGCCGCGAAGATGCCCGCCGCCAGCACCGTGCCGTCATCGGCCTTCAGGCCCTCGAGGGTTTCGCGGATCGCCTTGGGCTGGCCCGGCAGATTGACGATCAGGGCGGCGTGCGATGGCCGTTCGCGGATGACGGCGACCTGCCGCGACAGGATCGCCGTGGGCACGAAGCGCAGGCTGATCTGGCGCATCTGTTCGCCGAAGCCCGGCATTTCCTTGGTGCCGACCGCCAGCGTGGCCTCGGGCGTGACATCGCGCCGCGCCGGGCCGGTGCCGCCGGTGGTCAGGACCAGGTCGCAGCCGCAGGTGTCGACCAGTTCGATCAGGGTGTCGGAAATGCGCCCCGCCTCGTCGGGAATCAGCCGCTCCACGGCCTGCCACGGCGAAGCCAGCGCCCCGCCCAGCCATTCGCGCAACGCCGGCAACCCCTGGTCCTGGTAGGCGCCGGCCGAGGCGCGGTCGGAAATCGACACCAGGCCGATGATCAGTTCGTCGGGGTGGCGGCGGGCGATGCGGGCAGGGGCGGTCATGGGCAGGCGAGGGGTGGAGTGGGCGGATGGCGGCAACCACCGTCCCTGCGGGCCGGGACGCGGTCAATCCTGGTAATCCAGGAGTCCGCCAGACAAGGATGCTAGCGCATTCTCCCCCCTTGGGCCCGCGGACGGGCCTGCCGTCCCTGTGGCAAAAAGGGGAATCCCCGGGTTTGCGCGCTTGTATCGGTCATGGGCGCTGGATAACATCCGCTCACAATCTTCCCTTCCACCCCGACCCGCGCGCCGCGCCTCCTGGTTCCTCATGTTCAAACGCACACTCGGGCAGCATGCGCTGGCGGCGGCGCTGGCCTTGACGGTCGCGCTGGCCGCGGGCCTGGGCGCCTGGCACGGGCTGGCCCTGCGCACCGGCCCGGCGCCGGACGCGGCAACGGGCGTCTACATCCACAACCTCGGCAATACCCTGCAGGACCAGACCCGCAACCTGTCGCGCCTGAGCCAGGCGCTGCGCACCGGCGACCGGCTGGTGGTGATGGGGTCGTCGGAACTCACCAGCACCGACCTGCGCTTCGTGCCCTACCGTTTCCTGGCCGATGAATTGCGCATGCCGGTCATGGCCTACGGCCATTCGGGCTTCCAGTCGCTCGGCATGCAACTGGTGCTGGCGGCGCTGGCCGACGACCTGTCGCCGGCCTCGCGCGTGGTGATCATGGTGTCGCCCGGCTGGTTCGATGGCGACGGCGGCCTGGGGCCGGACGAATTCCGCGAACATGCCAATCCCCTGCTGCCGCGCCTGGTGCGCCAGCCCGAGGGCCGCGAGCAACTGGCGCGCTGGCTGCGCGACAAGGGCGATGCCCGGGTGGCGTGGTCGATGGCCGCCGAGCAGGCCTATGTGTTCCGCCAGCGGCTGGTCGACCTGTGGACGCCGGCCCATGCCGCCCCGGCGCCCGAGACCGAAGCGGCGGGCCCGGCGGCGGCCGCCCGGGTGGTCGACTGGGACGCCCTGGCGCGCGAGGCGCAGGAAGCCGAACAGGCGCGGATGGCGCGCAACCGCTATGCCGTGCGCGACGATTTCTTCGACAAATACCTGCAGGCCGTCCCGGCCGGCGGCAAGACCGCCTTCCTGCCGCGGCCGCTGACCGGCAAGGACGAATTGCGCGAACTGGAGGCGCTGATGCGGTTGCTGCGCAACCATGGCGTCAACGCGCTGTTCGTGATGCAGCCGCTGCACCCGCTGGTGTTCAAGGACCTGGACCGCTTCGCCCCGATCCAGCGCCAGGTCGACGCGCTGTGCGCGCGCTACGCCATGGCCTGCATGAACATGTACGACGCCCCCTACGAGATCGGCACCCTGCGCGACGTGCAGCACCTGGGCGAACTGGGCTGGCTGCGTGTCAACCAGCGCATCGCCGAGGTCTTCCGCCCGTGAACCCGTTCCCCGATACCCCTTCCCTGGCCAAGGACGCCGCGCGATGAGAAAAACCCTGTGGCTGTGCCTGCTCTACCTGGGCCTGCTGGCGGTCATGATGATCCAGGCCGACACGTCGGCCAATCTGGGCAAGCCGCTGGAAATCGAGTTCCAGTACCAGAAGTTCTAGCGGGCTGGCCGGCGCCCGGGCCCCGGCCAACCCGCCATGGCCCCGCGCGGCGGGAGCCCCGTCGGAAAGGCGTCGAGAAAATTGCCCCCAGCAACCGGGGACAGGTCACAAATCTGTAATAATCTGGGCTCGCCGGAACCTCTCCCCGCCCCCCCATGCCCTCCCTCTTCCACGGCCTAGATCTCTGGGTCGGCCTCAGCCTCGTCCTGGCCCTGACGTTCGTCCTGGCCTTCGAATTCATCAATGGCTTCCACGACACGGCGAACGCCGTCGCGACGGTCATCTACACCAAGGCCATGCCGCCCCACCTGGCGGTGGTGCTCTCGGGCATTTTCAACTTCCTCGGCGTGCTGCTGGGCGGCGTGGGCGTGGCCTATGCCATCGTCCACCTGCTGCCGGTCGAACTGCTGATCAACGTCGATACCGGCCGCGGGCTGGCCATGGTGTTCGCCATGCTGGCCGCCGCCATCGCCTGGAACCTGGGCACCTGGTATTTCGGCATCCCGGCCTCCAGCTCGCACACGCTGATCGGCTCGATCCTGGGCGTGGGCCTGGCCAACGCGCTGATCACCGACCTGCCGCTGGCCGATGGCGTGAACTGGGGCAAGGCGATCGACATCGGCGCCTCGCTGGTGGTGTCGCCGGTGGCCGGATTCCTGGTGGCCGGCGGCCTGCTGCTGGCGCTCAAGCGCTGGCTGCCGCTGTCGAAGATGCACAAGACGCCGGAACAGCGCCGCGCCATCGACAACAAGAAACATCCGCCGTTCTGGAACCGCCTGGTGCTGGTGCTGTCGGCCATGGGCGTGAGCTTCGTGCACGGCTCGAACGATGGCCAGAAAGGCATCGGCCTGATCATGCTGGTGCTGATCGGCATCGTGCCGGCCAACTTCGTGCTGGACACCAACAGCACCACCTACCAGATCGAGCGCACCCGCGACGCCGCCACCCACCTGAGCGCTTTCTACCAGCGCAACGAAGCCATGCTGGGCGACTTCCTGGCGCTCAAGCGCGCCGGCTCCGCCTCGGACCTGCCGCGCAATTTCCGCTGCGACCCGCAACTGACCCTGGCCACCATCGACGCGCTGCAGGCCGACCTGCGCGGCGTCAGCAACTACGCCGACCTGTCCGCCGCCAAGCGCATCGACGTGCGCCGCTACCTGCTGTGCCTGGACGACACCGCCAAGAAGGTGGCGCGCATCGAGGGCCTGCCGGCGCGTGAACGCACCGACCTGCAGCGCCTGCGCGCCGACCTGACCGCCACCACCGAATACGCGCCCTTCTGGGTGATCGTGGCGGTGGCGCTGGCGCTGGGCGCCGGCACCATGGTCGGCTGGCGCCGCGTGGTGCTGACGGTGGGCGAGAAGATCGGCAAGCAGGGCATGACCTACGCGCAAGGCATGTCGGCGCAGCTCACCGCGGTCGGCGCCATCGGCCTGGCCAACGTCTTCAGCCTGCCGGTCTCCACCACCCACGTGCTGTCCTCGGGCGTGGCGGGCACCATGATCGCCAACAAAAGCGGCCTGCAGGGCGGCACGGTGCGCAACATCCTGCTGGCCTGGGTCCTGACCCTGCCCGCCTCGATGCTGCTGGCGGCCGGCCTGTTCTGGATCGGCGTGCAGATCGCCGGCTGACGCCGCCACCGGCCGCGCGAACGATCTGCGCGGCCGGCGCAACACAGTGGCTACCGCGGCGGGCTATGTCCCGCGCGGACGCGCCCCTACCATGGCGCCATGGCTACCCCTTTCCCCATCCTGCATTACATCTACGACCCGCTCTGCGGCTGGTGCTATGGCGCCGCGCCGCTGGTGCAGGCCGCCCGCGGCATCGACGGCCTGGCCATTGCGCTGCACGGCGGCGGCATGATGACCGGCGGCAACCGCCAGCCGGTCACCGACGCGCTGCGGCGCTACGTCATGCCGCATGACGAACGCATCGCCGGCCTGACCGGCCAGCAGTTCGGTCCGGATTATTTCGACGGCCTGCTGCGCGACAGCGGCGCGGTATTCGACTCGGCCCCGCCCACCACCGCCATCCTGGCGGCGCAATTGCTGGGCGGCCGTGGCCTGGACCTGCTGCAACGCCTGCAACGGGCCCATTACGTCGAGGGCCGGCGCATCGCCGACCCGGCCGAACTGCGGCGCCTGGCGCAAGACGCCGGCCTGGATGGCGCCGCCTTCCAGGAGGCCTATGCCGCCACCGAAGGCGCGGCCACCGATCGCCACATTGCCGAAAGCCGCGCGCTGCTCGGGCGGCTGCGCGGCTCGGGCTTTCCGACGCTGGCGCTGGAACGCGACGGCGCCTGCGAACTGCTGGAACCGTCGCGCTTCCTGGGCCGCCCGTCGCAATGGCAGGCGGACCTGCGCGCCCGGCTCGGGTAGTCAGCCTTCGCCGATGTCACCGTCGCGCTGCAAGGCGCGGTGCATCGCCGGACGCGCCGCCAGCCGCTCGGCATAGGCCGAGAACACCGGGTTTTCGGCAATCACCTTCATCTGCATCATGAACTGCAAGGTGCCGCCCAGCACGATGTCGACGGCGCTGAAATGCTCGCCGAGGAAATACGGGCGGGCCTGCAGCACCCGGGTCACGACCTGTTCGACCTCGTCGGCCGAGCCCCACCCCATCGTGCCCTGCTGGTGCGCCGTCTTGAACACGCGCTCGGTCATGGCGGGCTCGAACACGCCGGTCGAGTAGGCCAGCCAGGTCAGGTAGGGACCGCGTTGCGGATCGCCGATGACCGGACCCAGGCCGGCCTGGGGGAACAGGTCGGTCAGGTAAAGCGCGATGGCGGGGGTTTCGAACACCGGCACCCCGTCGTGCACCAGCGCCGGCACCTTGCCGTGCGGGTGGATGTCGATGTAGTCGGGCGGGATATGGCCGGAGCCGTCGCGGCGGCGGATCGACACCATCTCGGTGTCGTAGGGCACGCCCAGCTCTTCGAGCAGCCAGAGAATGCGGAAAGAGCGCGAGCGCGGGGCGTGATAGAGGGTCAGCATGGGCGGTCTCCTGGTTCCGGGGCGCGGCCCCTGCGGCCATTGTGCCGCAGGCCGCCCAGCCGCGGCCAGTACCGTCACCGGCGGCCAGGCGCCTGTCCGCCGTCCGCCCTATTCGCCGGTCGCGCCCAGCGCGCGCAGTTGCGCCTTCAGGCGGCGCACTTCCTGGCTCAAATCCAGGATCAGTGCCACGGCATCCAGGCCGGCGCCGAAGTCGCGCTCGAGGCGGCGCGCATCCAGCGCTCGCTGCAGGTCGACGCTGTAGAAGCGCCATTCGGCCGGACGCGGCCCGCTGGCGTCGACGATGCCGACCTCGACCAATTGCGCGACCCATTCGACTTCCGCGCCGCAGGCGCGGGCCAGGTCGTCGGCGCTGAGCGGCTGCGACTTGCCCACCACGGTGGCGCTGCTGATGACGACTTTCTTCATGATCAGACCCCCAGGTGGCGCCGCGGGTTGAACGGCAGGTCGTGCTGCATCTTGCGGTAGGCCTCCTTGGCCGCTTCGGTGTCGGCCGGCGGCAGCGCCAGCTCGAGCACCAGGTACAGGTCGCCGGGCGGATCGCCCGGAATGCCGCGGCCGCGCAGCCGCAGCTTGCGGCCGTTGCCGGACCCCGCGGGCACCGAAACCTCGACCGTGCCGCCCGGCGTCGGCGCATTGACCTTGGCGCCCAACGCCGCCTCCCAGGGCGCCACCGGCAGCGTCATGTACAGGTCGCGGCCTTCGGCGCGGTAGCGGGCGTGCGGCTTGAAGCGGACCTCCAGGTACAGATCGCCGTTCTCGCCGCCGCCGTAGCCCGGCATGCCCTGCCCGGCCAGGCGGATGAACTGGCCCTCTCGCACGCCCGCGGGAATCCGCACACTGAGCGTGCGGGTCTGCACCTGCGGGCGGCCCTGGTCGTCCACCGTCATGGAGCGCAGGCTGATGTCGCGGGTGGCGCCCTGCAAAGCGTCTTCGAGGTCGACCTCGATGGCCGCGTGGTGGTCGTCGCCACGGGCGCGGAATTCCTGCTGGGGGCCCTGGCCCGGCGCGCCGCGGCGGCCGCGGCCGCCGAACAGCGACGAGAAGAATTCGCTGAACTGGGCCTCTTCGCCCGACGCCGGACCGCGGTGGAACTCGAAGCCCTCGTCCCATCCCGGCGGCGGCTGAAAGCCCCCGCCCGGCGACACGCCGGCGGCGAGATTGTCGTAAGCCTCGCGCTTTTCCTTGTCGCGCAGCACGTCGTAGGCTTCATTGACGTCGCGCATGCGCGCCTCGGCGTCGCTTTCCTTGCTGACGTCGGGGTGGTACTTGCGGGCGAGCTTGCGGTAGGAGCGCCGGATCTCGTCTTCGGAGGCGCCGCGCTCCACACCAAGAATGCTGTAGTAGTCCTTGAACTCCATTTCCCAGCCCATGGTAAGGGTTGCAGCCAAAGGCGGCTCGCGCCGGATTCGGCTCTGAATGGAAAGAAGATAGGGGTTACGGTGCGATTTTTCAATGCGTTTCGTCAGCCGCGCGGCTTCGCGCATAATGGACGGTTGCCGCGCCCGCCGCCGGGCCCGGCAGGCCATCGCCAATGAACAGGAACCGATCGTGCTGGAAATCATCGACGTCGACTTCAACAACCCGGAACACGGCCGGCAGGTGCTGGCCATGCTCAACGAATACGCCAGCGGCCCCATGGGCGGCAACACGCCCCTGCCCGAGTACGCCCAGCGCAACCTGATTCCGGAACTGGCCAAGCGGCCGACGGCGCGCGCCCTGCTGGCGCGGGTCGACGGCGAGGCGGCCGGCGTGGCCATCTATATCGAGGGCTTTTCGACCTTCGCCTGCCGTCCGCTGGTCAACCTGCACGACCTGGGCGTGTCGCCCCGGTTCCAGGGCCAGGGCGTGGGCAAGCAGCTGCTGGCCGCGCTGGAAGACCGCGCCCGCCGGCTGGGCTGCTGCAAGATCACGCTGGAAGTGCTGGAAGGCAACGACGTGGCCCAGGGCCTGTACCGCAAGCTGGGCTACGAAGGCTATTCGCTGGACGAAGACACCGGCCGCGCCATGTTCTGGCAGAAGAAGCTGGCCGCCTGAGTCCTCCATTCGCGGCGCGCGGGGCGCGCCGCCCCCAAGGGAAAAACACATGAAGATGAGCAACATCCCCTTCGGCACCACCGATTGGTCCGAGGTCGAAGCCACAGAACATGCCGGCGACACCGGCATGGCCTATTGGCGCACCCGCCAGTTCGGCGACCTGCGCGTGCGCATGGTCGAATACACGCCGGGCTACCTGGCGGACCACTGGTGCAGCAAGGGCCACATCCTGTTCTGCCTGGAAGGCGAGCTGCATACCGAGCTGGAAGACGGTCGCACCTTCGTGCTGACGCCCGGCATGAGCTACCAGGTGGCCGACCAGGCCGAGCCGCATCGCTCGTCCACCACCACCGGCGCCAGGCTGTTCATCGTCGACTGACGCGCCGGCGCGACACGCGAAATTTCAGTTGCGTTACGCTTTGCGCTACGCACCCCTTTTTCAACGCCGCGCCGCTTCGAGATGAAAGCCCCTTTTCCGGGGCAGCAAGCCGAAGGCGCAACGTTGGAGTTTTTTCAATCGCCTGACCGGAGATCCACTTGGGCGCCCCGTTTACGCTGTACGTCGATTCCCAGTTCCTCAGCCTCTACGCCATGTCGGCCTATGTGGCGCTGGCCGAAAAACAGTTGCCCTTCGAGGTCCGCCTGATCGATCTGGACGCGGGCGAACAGCGCATGCAGCCCTACCAGTGCCGCGCCCTGACCGCGCGCGTGCCGGCCCTGACCCACGGCGATTTCAACCTGACCGAATCGACCGCCATCACCGAGTACCTGGAAGACCTGCATCCGGCGCCGGCCTGTACCGCCCTGTACCCGGCCCAGCCGCGCGAGCGCGCCCGCGCCCGCCAGCTGCAGGCCTGGCTGCGCAGCGACCTGGGCGCCCTGCGCCAGGAACGGCCGACCGAATCGGTGTTCTACGGCGCCGCCGGACAACCCCTGTCCGACGCCGGCCATGCGGCCGCGGCCAAGCTGATCCACGTGGCCGGCGCCCTGATCGGCGCGGGCCAGGCCAGCCTGTTCGACGACTGGTGCATCGCCGACCTGGACCTGGCGGTGGCGCTGCGCCGCCTGTGGCAGGACGGCCTGCCCGACCCGCTGCGCGAGTATGTCGAGATCCAATGGCAGCGGCCCTCGGTGCGCAAATGGCTGGATCACAACGCGGCCGCCCGCGCCTGATCCACCACTCGGAGCCGCCATGCAATTGCTGGATCACGTCTCCATCAGCGTCGCCGGGCTCGACACCGCCCGGCCCTTCTACGACGCCGTCATGGCCGCCCTGGGCGCGGCCAAGGTCTACGACCACGCCGACGCGCTGGGCTACGGCGAACGCTGCCGCCCCGGCGATTCCGGCCACACCTACCTGAGCGTGCAGGCCGATCCGGCCGCGTCGCCGAGCGCGCCGGCGCGCCGCCATTGGTGCTTCAAGGCCGCCAGCCGCGCCGCGGTGGACGCGTTCCATGCCGCCGGGCTGGCCCACGGCGGGCGTGACGAAGGCGCCCCCGGCCCGCGCCCCCACTACCACCCGCATTACTACGCCGCCTTTCTGTCGGACCCATCCGGCAACCGTATCGAAGCCGTTTGCCACGACGCGCCGTGAGGCCGGGCGCGGCTGCCGCGAACAAGCAGGGACGGATAGTCCCCGACGTTTGACCTGCATCAACCGTCCCCATGTTGCGATGCAACATCCATTCAGGTGTAATGGGGGGGTCAAGTCAGCTGGTTCCACTTGAGGAACCGGTCCGGTAGCACCCGCTGCCGGGTGCTACCTATAGGAGATCGCCATGGCCGGATCCGGCAACGATCGCGTCCCCGCCCCGTCCTTCAACCCCTGGACGGCCGCCTATGAATACGCTGTGGACGCCTGGCAGCGCGGCGTGCTGTACGCCGATGTGATGCGCCAGCGCGGCAATCAGTACCACGACCACATGGCCAAGCGGGCCCCCAACGTGCTCAGCATGGAGTACGAACTGGTGCTGGATGGCCGCGAACTGCCGCGCCCGGTCAACTACGGCCTGCTGCGCATCAAGCCGCCCGAGGGCGTGACGGTCGACCCGATCAAGCGCCCCTTCCTGGTGGTCGATCCGCGCGCCGGCCACGGCCCCGGCATCGGCGGCTTCAAGCCCGAGAGCGAGATCGGCGTGGCGGTGCGCGCCGGCCATCCCTGCTATTTCGCCACCTTCCTGCCGCAGCCCGTGCCCACCCAGACCGTCGAAGACGTGATGAAGGCCGAGGCCCATTTCCTGGAAGAGATCATCGCGCGCCACCCC
Organism: Achromobacter sp. RW408; assembly: GCF_003184165.1. Taxonomy (NCBI): domain Bacteria; kingdom Pseudomonadati; phylum Pseudomonadota; class Betaproteobacteria; order Burkholderiales; family Alcaligenaceae; genus Achromobacter; species Achromobacter sp. RW408. Next base: position 173,087 of record NZ_QHHO01000046.1, on the reverse strand, counting down.
GACGCCGAAGGCAAGCCGGTGGTGGTGGCCAACTGCCAGGCCGGCTGGCAGATCATGATGACCGCCGCCGTGCGTCCCGAGCTGTTCGGCCCCATCATCATCGCCGGCGCGCCGCTGTCCTACTGGGCGGGCTGGCGCGGCATGAATCCGATGCGCTACGCCGGCGGCCTGCTGGGCGGCAGCTGGCTCACCGCCCTGACCAGCGACCTGGGCGACGGCAAGTTCGACGGCGCCTGGCTGGTGCAGAACTTCGAGAATCTCAACCCGGCCAACACGCTCTGGTCCAAGCAGTACAACCTGTATTCCAAGGTCGACACCGAAGCCGGCCGCTACCTGAGCTTCGAGAAATGGTGGGGCGGCCACGTGTTCCTGAACGGGCCGGAAATCCAGTACATCGTCGACAACCTGTTCGTCGGCAACCGGCTGTCGACCGCCGGGCTGGTCACGTCGGACGGCATCCGCATCGACCTGCGCAACATCCGCTCGCCCATCGTGGTGTTCTGCTCCAAGGGCGACAACATCACGCCGCCGCCGCAGGCGCTGGGCTGGATCCCGGACCTGTACCAGGACGACGCCGAGGTGCTGGCGCACGACCAGACCATCGTCTACGCCGTGCATGAAAGCATCGGCCACCTGGGCATCTTCGTGTCCGGCAGCGTGGCGCGCAAGGAACACCAGGAATTCACCTCCAACATCGACATGATCGATGTGCTGCCGCCGGGCATCTACCAGGCCGAGATCGCCGACAAGACGCCGGACACGCCCAACGCCGACCTGGCCTATGGCAACTACGTGCTGTCGTTCGAGCAGCGCCGCATGGACGACGTGCGCGCCATCGTCGAACGCAAGGAAGACGACGACCTGCGCTTTGCCGCCGTGGCCCGCATCTCCGACATCAACCTGGGCATGTACCGCAGCTTCGTGCAGCCCTGGGTGCGCGCCCTGGTGACGCCGCAATCGGCCGAATGGAGCCAGCGCCTGCATCCGCTGCGCCTGCCCTACGAACTGGTGTCCGACCGCAACCCGCTGATCGCGCCCATCGCCCAGGTGGCCGAGCAGGTGCGCGAACATCGCCAGCCGGTGTCACCCGACAACCCGTTCCTGCTGGCCCAGGAGATGTTCTCCAAGCTGGTCGAGACCAGCCTGAACATCTTCCAGGAACTGCGCGATTCGGCCGACGAGCGCACCTTCATGAGCGTCTACGGCTCGCCGCTGGTGCAGGACCTGGCCGGGCTGGGCGGCAAGGATGGCCAGCCGCGCCGCCACCCCGGCGTGTCGCCCGAACACCGCCGCTTCATGGAAGAACGCGCCGCCGAACTGCGCTCGCTGCTGCAGGAAGGCGGCCTGCGCGTGGCCGCCATCCGCATGCTGCTGTACGTGGCCGGCGCCGAGGGCGGCCTGGACGAACGCAGCTTCGCGCTGATCCGCAAGATGCGGGCCGAGGCCGGCAACGCCATGACGCTGCAGGAATTCAAGGACATCACCCGCGACCAGGCCATGATGATGCGGCTCGATTCCGCGGCCGTGCTGCAGACCATGCCGAAGCTGCTGGAAGGCTCGTCGCCCGCCGCCATCCGCGAGGCGCTGGAGGCCATGAAACACGTGCTCGAGGCGGCCCAGCCCCTGAGTCCGGCGGCGCGTGACAGCCTGGCCGAGATGGAACGGATCTTCGAGACCGCCGCGCGCCGCGCGCAAAAGCATGAACCGGCGCCGGGCGCGCGCAAGGCCGTGCGCGCCGCCACCGCGAAACTGCAACCGTCGCCGCCGGCGCCGCCCGCCGCCCGTGCGCGCCGCGCCGCCACGGCGGCCGCCGCCAAGTCCACGCCGCAGGCCGCGGTCAAGGCCGCCGCCCGCAAGAAGGAAGCCGCGCCCGCGCGCGTCCGCAAACCCGCCACCGCCAAGACCAAACCGGAATGAGCCTGCCCACCTCCACGCACTACGACAAACTGATCGCGCGCGCCCAGACCCTGGCGCCCGCGGCCTGCGCCATCGCCCATCCCTGCGACGAACCGTCGTTGTCGGCCGCGCTGGAAGCGCGCGACCTGGGCCTGCTGCGCCCCATCCTGGTGGGGCCGGAACTCAAGATCCGCGACACGGCCGCGCAGCACAAGCTGAACCTGGGCGACGCCCGCATCGTCGATGCGCCGCACAGCCACGCTGCGGCCGAGACCGCCGTGGCGCTGGTGCGCGGCGGCGAGGCTTCGCTGCTGATGAAGGGCAGCCTGCACACCGACGAACTGATGCACGAGGTGGTGGCGCGCGCCACCGGCCTGCGCAGCGGCCGGCGCATCAGCCATGTGTTCATCATGGAAGTGCCGACCTACGCCGAGCCGCTGTTCATCACCGACGCGGCCATCAACATCTTTCCGGACCTCGAAACCAAGGCCGACATCATCCGCAACGTGATCGACCTGCACCACGGCCTGGGCCTGGGCGAGCCGCGCGTGGCGATCCTGTCGGCGGTGGAACAGGTCACGCCCAGCATCCCCAGCACCATCGAGGCCGCCGCGCTGTGCAAGATGGCCGACCGCGGCCAGATCAGCGGCGGCGTGCTCGACGGCCCGCTGGCGCTGGACAACGCCATCAGCCCCGACGCCGCCCGCATCAAGGGCATCCGCTCGCTGGTGGCGGGCGTGGCCCAGGTGCTGGTGGTGCCCGACCTGGAAGCCGGCAACATGCTGGCCAAGAACCTGACCTTCCTGGCCAACGCCGAGGCCGCCGGCATCGTGCTGGGCGCGCGCGTGCCCATCATCCTGACCAGCCGCGCCGACAGCCCGCGTTCGCGCCTGGCGTCCTGCGCGGTGGCGGCGATCTACGCGCACCACCTGGCCGCGCAGCAGGCGCGCCCGCTGGCTTAGGCGGGCCGACAGGCCGTGAATGAGCGGCGGGGCCCCGGCCCCGCCTTGTCCGTTGCATCAAGAGGCGATCGACTCCATGTCCGACACCATTCTCGTCATCAACGCCGGCAGTTCCAGCATCAAGTTCTACCTGTACGACATCGACGGCAAGCAGGCCCTGGCGCCGCGCCTGGGCGGCCAGCTCGAAGGCATCGGCACCGGCCATCCGCGCCTGCGGGTGCGCGACGCCGCCGGCCAGACGCTGGTGGAACGCGACATCGCGCCCAGCCACGCGCCCGACGTGCCCAACGGCCAGGAAGTGGTCGGCACCTGGCTCAGCGGCCACCTGGGCGGCGCGCCGCTGGCCGTGGGCCATCGCGTGGTGCATGGCGGCCCCGACCTGGCCGAGCCGGTGCTGATCGACGACGCCATCCTTGCCAAGCTGGATACCTTCACGCCGCTGGCGCCGCTGCACCAGCCCAACAACCTGGCGCCGATCCGCGTGATCCGCGAGCGGCGCCCGTGGATTCCGCAGGTGGCGTGCTTCGACACCGCCTTCCATCGCAGCCATTCCGACGTGGCCGACCGCTACGCCCTGCCCGAGAACCTCTACCAGCAGGGCGTGCGCCGCTACGGCTTCCACGGCCTGTCGTACGAGTACATCGCGCAGCGGCTGCGCCAGGCGCTGCCCGAGATCGCGATGGGCAAGATCATCGCGGCGCACCTGGGCTCGGGCGTGTCGGCCTGCGCCATGCACCAGGGCAGGAGCGTCGACAGCACCATGGGATTCACCGCGCTCGAAGGCCTGCCCATGGGCACGCGGCCCGGGCGCCTGGATGCGGGCGTGGTGCTGTGGATGATGGAACAGGGCATGTCGCACGACGACATCGAGCACCTGCTGTACCACGACTGCGGCATGAAGGGCCTGTCGGGTATCAGCAACGACATGCGCGAGCTGCTGGCCAGCGACGCGCCGTCGGCCAGGCTGGCGCTCAAGTACTTCGCCTGGCGCGTGGCCGAAGGCATGATCGGCCTGGGCTGCGCCATGAACGGCATCGACGGCATCGTCTTCACCGCGGGCGTCGGCGAGAACTCGGCCGAGATCCGCCAGGCCATCAGCGAGCATTGGGGCTGGCTCGGCATCAAGCTGGATCCCGAGCGCAATGCGCATCACGGGCCGCGCATTTCCAGCGACGACAGCCGCATCGGCGTGTACGTGGTGCGCACCAACGAAGAACTGATCATCGCGCAGCACACGCTGGCCCTGGTGAAGCAACGATGAGCGCCGCCCTGCCTCTTGCCGGCAAGCGCGGCCTGGTCACCGGCATCGCCAACGCCGACTCCATCGCCTGGGGCTGCGCCAAGGCGTTCCGCGCCATGGGCGCGGAACTGGCCGTGACCTACCTGAACGACAAGGCCCGCCCGCACGTCGAGCCGCTGGCGCGCCAGGTCGACGCGCCGCTGCTGATGCCGCTGGACCTGCTGCGCGAGGGCGAGCTGGAGGCGGTGTTCGAGCGCATCGCGACCGAATGGGGCGGCCTGGACTTCGTGCTGCATTCCATCGCCTACGCCCCGCGCGACGACCTGCACGGCCGCGTCACCGACTGCTCGCGCGACGGCTTCCTGACGGCCATGGACGTGTCGTGCTGGTCGTTCATCCGCATGGCCAAACTGGCCGAGCCGCTGATGCCGACCGGCGGCACCTTGTTCTGCATGAGCTACTACGGCTCGCAGATGGTGGTCGAGCACTACAACATGATGGGCCCGGTGAAGGCCGCGCTGGAATCGGCCACCCGCTACCTGGCGGCCGAACTCGGCCCGCAGGGCATCCGCGTGCATGCGATCTCCCCCGGACCGCTCAAGACCCGCGCCGCCTCGGGCATTGCCGAGTTCGACGCGCTGCTCGACCGCGCCCAGGCCAAGGCGCCGGCGCGCAGCCTGGTGTCGATCGACGACGTCGGCGAGGCCACCGCCTGGCTCGCCACCGACGCCGCCCGCCGCATGACCGGGCAGACGCTGTATATCGACGGCGGCTATCACATCATCGATTGAGGCGCGGGCGCCACGGCCCGCGCCGAGTATCAGGAGAGCGTGGCTGGCGCCGGCCCCTGGCGCCAGCGCTCGATGGCCTCGACCGCCTGTTCGGGCGACGCAAAGATCTTGTCACGGCCGATGCGCTCGGCCAGGCCCGAGCGCTCCAGCGCCATGCGGAACTGGCCGTGGCCGCCCGCCACCAACAGCACCATGCCGCGGTCGCGCAGCTCGCGCCGCAATTCGTACAGCGCCTCGATGGCGTCGGCATCGGCCTGCGTCATGGCTTCGGCGTCCAGCACGAACCAGGTGACATCGCCGGCCTGCTCGATGATTTCGCGCGCGCGCCGGCGGAAAGCGTCCGCGTTGAAGAACCACACCGACGACTCGAACAGCCAGATCACCGCGCCCGGCACCGGCTGCGCCTGCGGGTTCAGGTGCATCTTGCCCAGCACCGACTCGCCCGGCAGCCGCCCGAGCAGCGCATCGCGCGGATTGCCGGACACGTACATGGCGTACAGCAGGGTCGCGCCCACCGACACCGCCACGCCCTGCAGTACGCCGAAGCCCACCACGCCCACGGCCGCCAGGATGCCGAAGGCCAGCTCGATGCGCGAAATGCGCGCCAGCCGCATGAAGGCCTGGCCGTCGAACAGGCTGGCGGCCGCCAGCAGCAGGATCGCCGACAGCACCGCCTGCGGCAGCCAATAGAGCGGCGCGCTCAGCAGGCCCACCACGACGGCCAGCGCCACCGCCGCGCTCACGCCCACCAATGGCGACGAGCCGCCCGCGGCCAGGCCCACCGCCGTGCGCGAATCGGCCCCCGTCACCACGAAGCCCTGGAACAGCCCGGCCGCCACGTTGGCCGCGCCGAAGCCGACCAGCTCGCGGTTCGGATCGACGTGTTCGCCGGTGCGCGCGGCAAAGCTGCGCGCCGTCACGATGCCGCTGGAAAAACTCACCACCAGCACACCCGCCGCGCCCAGCAGGATGTTGTCCACGCCGTCCAGCCGCACCGGCAGGCGCAGCGCCGGCAGGCCCGCCGGCACCTCGCCCACCACCGCGATGCCAAGGCTGGGAAAATCGAACAGCCACGACAGCAGGCAGGCGCCCACCACCAGCATGATCGGCCCCGGCCAGGTCGGCCGCCAGCGCTTGATCGCCACCAGCAGCAGGCACGACGCCAGCCCCAGGCACAGCGTCGGAATGCGGATCTCCGACACGCGCCGCGACAGTTCCAGGAACGGATGCACCAGCCCGCTGTTGCGCAGGCCCACGCCGGTCAGGCCGCTCAGTTGCGACAGCGCCAGCGTCACCGCCACGCCCGCCATGTAGCCGATCAGCACCGGCCGCGACAGCAGGTTGGCCAGCACGCCCAGCCGCAGCAGCCGCGCGATCAGGCAGCCCACCCCCACGGTCAGCGCAATGCCGGTCGCCGCCACCAGGCGGTCTTCGGGCGAGGTCAGCGCCATGCCGGTCAGCGTCGCCGCGATCAGCGTGCAGGTGGCCGTGTCCGGCCCCACGATCAAGGTGCGCGACGACCCGAACAGCGCGTACCCCAGCATGCCCGCGATGGCCGCCCACAGCCCCGCCACCGGCGGCACGCCCATCATCGCGGCATACGCCAGCCCCACCGGCAGCGCCACCGCGGCCACGCTCAGGCCCGCGGCAATATCGCGGCCCGCGGACTCCCGGGTCATGCCCCGGAAATTGTTCAGGCCAGGAAGAAAACGTAGGTTCATGGTGCTGCGGGGCAGGCGAAACGTGGACGGATACCGCGGAGCGCGGGCGAGCGCCAAGCCTACACCAGTCCGCGTCCCCCAAACCGGGGGAGAATCAAGCGCCGATCGACAGTAAACGCGCCTTCATTCCAAAAAGGAATCGACTTCCTTAAATATTTATCCCTTTTTATCAATCTGGGGATTGCGTAGAGTCTGGGGCACAACAGATGCGGCCTCGCGGCCGCTCACGGGGCCGTCCAGCGGCCCTTGAACAAGAGCGCGGCCGAACCCATGGACCGCGCGCCAGGAGACCCCAGCATGCCCCACGCATTCCTGCGCCGCGCCGCCGGCGCCGCGCTCGCATTCGCCGCACTTGCCGCCTTCCCCGCGCTGTCCCACGCCCAGGCCTACCCCGACCGTCCCATCAAGCTGGTCGTGCCATGGCCTCCGGGCGGCGCCACCGACGCCCTGGGGCGCATGCTGGCGCAGCGCCTGACCGAACGCCTGGGCCAGACCGTCATCGTCGACAACAAGGCCGGCGCCGGCGGCAACATCGGCACGGCCGCATTCGTGCGCGAGAAACCCGACGGCTACACCCTGCTGGTCGCCACCAGCTCGACCAACGCCGCCAACCCGCACCTGTATGCGCGCCTGGGCTTCGACCCGGTCAAGGACTTCACGCCCGTCGCCTTCGTCGCCGAGATTCCCAACATCCTGGAAGTGCCCAAGCAGTCGCCCTACCGGTCGGTGCAGCAGTTGGTGGACGCCGCCAAGGCCGCGCCCGGCAAGCTCAACTACGGTTCGGGCGGCGTCGGCTCGTCGCAGCATCTGGCTGGCGCCATGTTCAAGGCGCGTACCGGCGTCGACATCCTGCACATCCCCTACAAAGGCAGCGGCCCCGCCGTATCCGACCTGCTCGCGGGCCAGGTCGACATGATGATCGACACCGGCTCGCTGGCCCAGGTCCAGGCCGGCGCCCTGCGCGCCCTCGCCGTCGCTTCGCGCCAGCGCCTGCCCGCTTTGCCGGACGTGCCCACCTTTGCCGAAGTGGGCGTCAGCGACATGTATGCCTCGGCCTGGTACGGCATCGTCGCCCCGGCCGGCACGCCCGACGACATCGTCGCCCGCCTGAACCGCGACATCAACGCCATCACCAGCGACCCGGCCATGCGCCAGCGCATGGAATCCATGGGCGCCATCGTCCCCGCCGGCCAGACGCCCGCGGCCTTCGGTGATTTCATGCGCGCCGAGGTCGACCGCTACGGCGGCATCGTGAAGCTGTCGGGCGCGAAGATGGAATAAATGCCCCGCGGCGGACAATGTGGTCTCCGGCCCATGAAAAAAAAAGCCGCTCCTTTCGGAGCGGCTTTTTCATCGCGCGGGCGGAAAGATTACTGGGCCCGCTCTTGCAGCACCGCCACCGCCGGCAGGGTCTTGCCTTCCAGGAATTCCAGGAACGCGCCGCCGCCGGTCGAGATGTAGCCGACCTGCTCGCCGATGCCGTACTTGGCGATCGCGGCCAGCGTGTCGCCGCCGCCCGCGATCGAGAAGCCCTCGGAATCCGCGATCGCCTGCGCCACCACCTTGGTGCCGTTGGCGAACTGGTCGAACTCGAACACGCCGACCGGGCCGTTCCAGACGATGGTGCCGGCCTGCTTGAGGATCTCGGCCAGCTGCTGCGCGGTCTGCGGGCCGATGTCCAGGATCATGTCGTCGGCGGCCACGTCATCGGCCGCCTTGACGGTGGCCTCGGCGTCCGCGCCGAACGCCTTGGCGCACACCACGTCCACCGGGATCGGCACGTCCGCGCCACGCTGCTTCATCAGCTCGATCACGGCGCGCGCCTGCTCCACCTGGTCCGGCTCGGCCAGCGACTTGCCGATCGGCAGCCCGGCGGCCAGCATGAAGGTGTTGGCGATGCCGCCGCCGACCACCAGCTGGTCGACCTTGTCGGCCAGCGATTGCAGGATCGACAGCTTGGTCGACACCTTGGAGCCGCCGACGATCGCCACCAGCGGGCGCTTCGGTTCGTGCAGCGCGCGGCCCAGCGCGTCCAGCTCGGCTTCCAGCAGCGGGCCGGCGCAGGCCACCGGCGCGAAGCGCGCGATGCCGTGCGTGGTGGCCTCGGCGCGGTGCGCCGTGCCGAAGGCGTCATTGACGTAGACGTCGCACAGCGCCGCCATCTTGCGCGACAGCGCTTCGTCGTCCTTCTTCTCGCCGACGTTGACGCGGCAGTTTTCCAGCAGCACCACCAGGCCCGGCTCGACCTTGACGCCATCGACCCAGTCGCGCACCAGCGGCACGGGCATGCCCAGCAGCTCGGACAGGCGCTGGCCGACCTTGGCCAGCGAATCGGCCTCGGTCAGCACGCCCTCTTTCGGGCGGCCCAGGTGCGAGGTGACCATCACCGCGGCGCCGGCGTCCAGCGCCAGGCGGATGCCGGGCACCGAGGCGCGGATGCGGGTGTCTTCGGAAATGCGGCCGGCGTCATCGAACGGCACGTTCAGATCGGCGCGGATGAACACGCGCTTGCCGGACAGGGCGCCGGCCTTGGCCAGCGCGGACAGGGTATTGACCTTGGACATATGCTTTGCGTCTCCTAGAGTTGGCGAACGAAGGGGACGAACCCGCTTTCCGCCGTGGCGGAAAACCTGTTCGTCCCCTTCGATCCGACAGCGATGCTTACTTGGCCGACATCAGCGCGACGGTGGTGTCGAGCATGCGGTTCGAGAAGCCCCACTCGTTGTCGTACCAGGACGAAACCTTGACCAGGCGGCCCGAGACCTTGGTCAGCGACGCGTCAACGGTGCTGGAGGCCGGGTTGTGGTTGTAGTCCACCGAGACCAGGGGTTCGGTGTTGTAGTCCAGGATGCCCTTGAGCTCGCCTTCCGAGGCGGCCTTCAGGATGCCGTTCACTTCCTCGACGGTCGTGTCGCGCTTGGCCACGAAGGACAGGTCGACGATCGACACGTTGATGGTCGGGACGCGGATGGCGTAGCCGTCCAGCTTGCCGTTCAGTTCCGGCAGCACCAGGCCGACCGCGGCGGCGGCGCCGGTCTTGGTCGGGATCATGCTCATGGTGGCCGAACGGGCGCGGCGCAGGTCTTCGTGGTAGACGTCGGTCAGGACCTGGTCGTTGGTGTAGGCGTGGACGGTCGTCATCAGGCCGTTTTCCAGGCCCAGCTTGTCGTTCAGCGGCTTGACCAGCGGGGCCAGGCAGTTGGTGGTGCACGACGCGTTCGAGATGACGGTGTCGGTCGACTTCAGCACGCCGTGGTTGACGCCGTAGACGACGGTGGCGTCAACGTCCTTGCCGCCCGGGGCCGAGATGATGACCTTCTTGGCGCCGCCCTTGATGTGCGCGCCGGCCTTTTCCTTGGTCGTGAAAAAGCCCGTGCATTCCAGCACCACGTCGACCTTCAGCTCGCCCCACGGCAGTTCGGCCGGGTTGCGGTTGGCCAGCACGCGGATCTTGTCGCCGTTGACGACCATGTACTCGCCGTCGACGTCGACGGTGCCCGGGAACTTGCCGTGGGCGGTGTCGTAGCGGGTCAGGTGGGCGTTGGTCTTGGGATCGCCCAGGTCGTTGATGGCGACGATTTCGATATCGTGCTTCTTGCCACCTTCATAGTGGGCACGCAGGATGTTGCGGCCGATGCGACCGTAACCGTTGATGGCGACGCGAATGGTCATGACTAGGCTCCTTTTTTACAGAACTTGCTTGACGGTCTCGGCCACCTTGTCGGCGGTCAGCCCGAAGAACTTGAACAGCGCGCCCGCGGGGGCCGATTCGCCGTAGCGGTCGATGCCGACCACGGCGCCTTCCAGGCCCACGTACTTGTGCCAGAAAGCGGTCACGCCGGCCTCGACGGCCACGCGCGGCAGGCCCTTGGGCAGCACCGATTGCTTCCAGGCGGCGTCCTGCTTGTCGAACACGTCGGTGCTCGGCATGGACACCACGCGCACCGCGATGCCTTCCTTGGCCAGCTGGGCTTGCGCGTCCAGGGCGATGGCGACTTCGGAACCGGTGGCGATGATGACGGCGCGGGCGCCATCGGCGTCGCGCAGCACGTAGCCGCCGCGGGCGATGGCGTCCACGGTGGCGGCATCGCGTTGCACGAACGGCAGGTTCTGGCGCGACAGCAACAGCGCCGTCGGGCCGCCGTCATGCACATCCATGCCGATGCTGGCAGGACGCGTCACGGCGGCATTCCAGGCCACGGCGGTTTCGGCCGTGTCGCAGGGGCGCCAGAGCGACAGGTTGGGAATCAGGCGCAGGCTGGCGGCGTGCTCGATCGACTGGTGGGTCGGGCCGTCTTCGCCCAGGCCGATGGAGTCGTGCGTGAACACGTGCACCACGCGCTGCTTCATCAGCGCGGCCATGCGGATGGCGTTGCGCGAGTAATCGGAGAACGTCAGGAAGGTGCCGCCGAACGGCAGGTAGCCGCCGTGCAGGGCCACGCCGTTCATGATGGCGGCCATGCCGAATTCGCGCACGCCGTAGTTGATGTGGCGGCCGAACTGGATGCCCTTGTCGCCGGCGCGCACGGCGCCCACGCCCTTCCAGTCGGTGAAGTTCGAGCCGGTCAGGTCGGCCGAGCCGCCCAGCATTTCGGGCAGCGCGGCGGCCAGCGCCGTGATCGCGAACTGCGAAGCCTTGCGGGTGGCGACGGTTTCGGCCTTTTCCAGCGTGGCGTTCAGGAACGCCTTGAATTGGTCGGCGTAGCCGGCCGGCAATTCGCCCTTCATGCGGCGCGTGAACTCGGCGGCCTCGGCCGGGAATTCGGCGGCGTAGGCGTCGAACGCCGATTGCCATTCGGCCTGCGCGGCGGCGCCGGCCTTGCGGCCGTCCCAGCCGTCGTAGACGTCCTGCGGGATCTGGAACGGCTCGGCCGACCAGCCCAGCGCGGCGCGGGTGGCGGCGATCTCGTCCTTGCCCAGCGGCGCGCCGTGCACGTTGTGGGTGCCGGCCATGTTGGGCGAACCCTTGCCGATGACGGTGCGGCAGACGATCAGCGTGGGCTTTTCCGATTGCGCGCGGGCGGCCTTGATGGCGGCGTCCACGGCGGCGGCGTCGTGGCCGTCGATGCCGCGGATGACGTTCCAGCCGTAGCCTTCGAAGCGTTTGGCGGTGTCATCGGCGAACCAGTGCTCGACGTGGCCGTCGATCGAGATGCCGTTGTCGTCATACAGCACCACCAGCTTGGACAGCTTGAGCGTGCCGGCCAGCGAGCACACTTCGTGCGAGATGCCTTCCATCAGGCAGCCGTCGCCGGTGAAGGCGTAGGTGTGGTGGTCGACGATGGTGTGGCCGGGCTTGTTGAACTCGGCGGCCAGCAGCGCTTCGGCCAGCGCCATGCCGACGGCGTTGCCCAGGCCCTGGCCCAGCGGGCCGGTGGTGGTTTCCACGCCCGGGGTGATGCCCACTTCGGGGTGGCCCGGCGTCTTGGAATGCAGCTGGCGGAAGTTCTTCAGTTCTTCGATCGGCAGGTCATAGCCGGTCAGGTGCAGCAGCGCGTAGATCAGCATCGAGCCGTGGCCGTTGGACAGCACGAAGCGGTCGCGGTTGGCCCAGGCGGGATCCTTGGGGTTGTGGCGCAGGTTGCCGATCCAGAGGGCCTGGGCGATTTCCGCCATGCCCATGGGAGCGCCCGGGTGCCCGGAGTTCGCTTGTTGCACGGCATCCATCGCGAGGGCGCGGATGGCATCCGCCAAGGCAAGTTTAGGGGCGGTCGGATTGCTCATTCGGAAGGCTCTTTGAGGCTGGCGCGCCCACGCAGGAAATGGGGGCCAGTTGAGTAGGTTGCGAAGCAGACGATTTTAACACCTGGGGATGACCCGGCCGGCGGCTGGCGGCGGGGTCCGCCAGATGGACGATACCCCCTGGGGAAAACGCGGTCCCCCGGGGCGGAAACCGCAATGGCATGGCGTAGTTCCCACAATTGCGGCGGGCCGGTCCGAGATTCATGATGGGCCGGCATCCCCCCTTGCTGGATTCCGTATCATGATTGCCATGTTGAGCTTCACCATTCCCGCCGCCGGCATCCTGGCCCTGCGCAACGCGCTCGGCGAGGAACGCGCCATCGCGGTGGCGCAGGCGCTGGAACACGCCCGCCTGCAGGGCGAGGCCGACCTGCTCAAGCGCTCGCAGGACGAAGCACGCGCCGAACTCCAGGCCTATGCCCTGTCACGCGTCGACTTCGCCCGCGAACGCGCCGAGCTTGAACGCGACATCGCCAAGCGCGCCGCCCAGGAACAATTCGACAGACTCGTCGAAATCGTCGCGCAATTGCCCACCCGCGAGGAACTCAAGCAATTGCCCACCCGCGAAGAACTCAAGCGTTTCGCCACCCACGAAGACCTGGCCGAGGTACGCCACGACCTCCTGCGGCTGGACAAGAAAATGACCGTGGGTTTCCTGACCCTGCTGACGCTGCAACTGGCGTCCAGCGCTCCCACCCTGATCGACTGGGGCATCAAGATGGTAGGCTACGCGCTCAGGTGACCGGGCGACGAGCCTGGCCCCTGAGTCGCCGGGCCGCTGCCCGTGCCGCGCCCCGGGTCTGCGCCCGGCCCCACGTCCGCTTTCCGTCCGCCACCGCGTTACCCATGTCCGCTCCCCGCTTCTTCTGCGACGCTCCCCTTTCCGCCGGCGCCCGCATCGCCCTGCCGGAGGCCCTGGCTCACCACGCCATCCGCGTGCTGCGGCTGCGCGCGGGGGAACCCATGGTGCTGTTCAACGGCCAGGGCGGCGAATATCCAGCGGTGCTGGAAATCGAGGGCAAGACCGGCTTCGCCCAGCTGGGCGCGTTCGATCCGCGCGAAGCCGAGCTGGCCGGCCGCATCACCCTGGTACAGGGCCTGCCCGCCGGCGACAAGATGGACTGGGTGGTGGAAAAAGCCGTGGAGCTGGGCGCCGCCCGTGTCTGTCCCATCGCCGCGCAGCGCAGCGTGCTGCAACTGGCCGGCCCGCGGCTGGAAAAGCGGGTGGCCCACTGGCAGCGCATCGCGCAGTCGGCCGCCGAACAGTGCGGCCGCAATCGCCTCATGGCGGTCGACGCGCCCATGGCCCTGGCCGACTGGCTGGCGCGGCCCGCCGATGGCCTGCGCCTGCTGTGCCACCCGCAGGCCGATACCGACCTGGCCGGCCTGCTCGGCGCCACGCCCGGCCTGGCTTCACTGACGCTGCTGGTCGGCCCCGAGGGCGGCTGGTCGGACCAGGAATTGGCCCTGGCGCGCGAGGCCGGCGTGCAGGCCGTCAGGTTCGGCCCGCGCGTGCTGCGCACGGAAACAGCTGGCCTGGCCTTGATCTCAGCCGCCGGGGCGCTGCTGGGCTGGTAACGGCGCGAATGCCGCCCGCCAGGACTTCAGTCGTTCTCGCCGTAGGGCGCGGCGGCCACGCCGGGCTCGGGGTCCGGGTGCTTGCCCGCGTGCTCCACCACATACGCAAAGGTGCGACCATTTTCGTGGGCGAACTCCGCGGCGTCGGCGCACACCGACTCGATGCGGGCGGCGTCTTCCTCCAGCGCCGGGTCGCCGGAATGCAGCTTGTACAGCCACAGCACCACGCCGGTCTTGTGATCCAGCACGGTGTCGCACAGGCAGTCGTAGAGCGCGTCGAGGTTGCCGCCGAAATACTCGGGGAAATCGACCGCCTTGACGATGGCGCGCAGCACCGCGGAACGGCTGCGGGCCGGGTCGCAATTGGCCACGAACAGTGCCAGGCCGAGCTCGTGCGCGGCGTCGACCACGGCCTTTTTGTCCAGCCCGTCATGGGCCAGCGCTCCACCTCGCTTCAACTGCTTGTGCAGGGTAGATTGGGCATTGCGCGTCATGCCTGTGCCTCCTTGAAAAAGGCGATCACTTCATCGTTACGCTGCATCGTATCGGCATAACCCAGTTCGATCAATCGCTTGGTGTAGCTGGACTCGAACAACAGGTAGGACATCAGCGCACCGCCCCCGGGACGGCCTGGGTCGGACGATACACCGAGTACGCGGAAAAGGGCACGGGCCTGCGCCGGCATGTCGCCCAGGTGCTCCAGCGCCAGCGAATCCAGCGAGCGGCTCGGGGTGATGGTCAGCACCTGGATGCGGCGCACGGTGACCGGCTCGCCCCCATCGCGTGGAACGGCCTGGTCGACCAGGTGGTTCATCCGCTCCAGGCGCTCGACGTCCATCGACAGGCCGTCCAGGAAAATGCTGGACAGGGCATGCCCGCCCACCTGGGCCAGGGAGGGATACGGCGGGGAATCCTCGCGGTGTTCAGGATGGGTGTCGTCGCGAAAGCCGGTGCCGATCACCAGCACCCGGTGCGCGCCCAGGTGGATGGCGGGGCTGATCGGCGCCAGCTGCCGCATGGAACCGTCGCCGCACCACTCGCCCTTGCCGTGCACCTTGATCTGCCGGGCCGGGAAGACGAAGGGAATGGCGGACGACGCCATCAGGTGATCGACCGTGATCGGCGTCGGGATGGCCAGCCGCAGGTAGCGGTGCCAGGGCTCGATCGGCGTGTGCGCCTGGTAGAAGGTCAGGTGCTCGCCGCTGGTGTAGCCCGAGGCCGTGATCGCCAGCGCCGACAGGGCGCCGCTTTCCAGGCTGGACTGCAGGTGGTCGAAATCCAGTACCCGCGCCAGCAGCGCCTGCATCGGGCTGTTGTCCAGCAGCGACTGCGGCCGCTTGCGCGTCAGGCCGGAGTACATCCACCCCAGCGACAGCAGCCCCAGCCAGCGCACGCCCGTGCGGATCAGGCCGGGCGCGTCGGCCCGGTAGATCATGTCGGTGTTGAGCGACGACCACAGGCGCCGGATGCGCCGTACGCCCAGGTGGGGACGCTCGGCCCGGCATGCCAGCGCGGCGGCGTTGATGGCGCCGGCGGACGTGCCGCAGATGATGTCGAAGGGATTCTTGAAACGCGAATGCCAGTCGGGGTCCAGCAGCTCCATGATGGCGCTGAGCACGCCCACCTGGTAGGCGGCGCGGGCGCCGCCGCCTGTCAGGACCAGGCCGGTCGGCGTGCGCGGGCACGCCGGACCGCCATTGGTGACTTCAACGCGGGGTATTGGCATCGACCACCGTCATCGCGGTCATGTTGACGATGCGGCGCACGGTCGAGCTGGAAGTGAGGATGTGCACCGGCGCGTTGGCGCCCAGCAGGAA
>NZ_QHHO01000046.1:152100-157330 GCF_003184165.1 Achromobacter sp. RW408 | reverse complement strand
CTTGTCCTGCCCGCCCCGGTCCTGGTGGTGGAAGACGAACCGCTGGTCTGCCGCCGGCTGGAACGGCTGCTGGGGCAATTGGGCTACCCGGCCGATGCGCTGCTGTTCGCGGCCTCGCTGGCCGAGGCGCGGCGCCGCGCCGCCGACGAATCGGTCGCGCTGGCGCTGGTCGACCTGGGCCTGCCCGACGGCAATGGCATCGACCTGATCGCTGAACTGCGCGCCGCCGATCCGGCGCTGGCGATCCTGGTCATCTCGGCCTGGAGCACCGAAGACGCCATCCTGGCCGCGCTGCGCGCCGGCGCCACCGGCTACGTGCTGAAGGAACGCGACGACCTGGAAGTGCTGCTGTCGCTGCGCAGCGTGCTGCGCGGCGGCGCGCCCATCGATCCGTTCGTCGCCCGCCGCATCATCGAGGAAATGCGTCCCGCGCCCTCCCAGCCCGCCACGGCCGACGCGGGCGAAACGCTCAGCCCACGCGAAGGCCAGATCCTGCGCCTGGTGGCCGAGGGCCTGGGCAACCGCGAGATCGCCGAGCAACTGCACCTGTCGCGCTACACCGTCGAATGCCACATCAAGCACATCTACCGCAAGCTCGCCGTCTCCTCGCGCACCCGCGCGATCCACACGGCGCGCTCGCGCGGCTTGCTCGACTGACGTGGCTGGCGCTGCTGGCCTGGCTGGCGCTGCTGGCCGCGCCGGCCCTGGCCCAGAGTTTTCCCGCGGACTGCGTGGCGCAGGTGACCGGGGTGCGCGCGGCCCTGGCCGGCCCCGGCGGCGAACGCCCCGCGGACGGCGCCGCCTGGCGGTCGGTCGCGCTGCCGGACAACTGGGAAAGCCGCTGGCCCGGCCATACCGGTTTCGTCTGGTACCGCATCGACTGGCGCCATGGCTGCGGCGGCAAGCCGGCCGGCCAGGCCGCGCTGGCGGTCGAATCCATCGTCATGGCCGGCGAGATCTACCTGAACGACGACCTGCTGTGGCGCGACGCCAGCCAGGTCGAACCCCTGTCGCGCAGCTGGAACATGCCGCGCTACTGGCGCCTGCCCGAATCGTCGCTGCGCGACGGCGCCAACACCGTCTGGATACGCGTGGCCGGCGTGGCCGGCCAGACCCCTGGCCTCGGCCCGGTCTACCTGGGCGAGCCGCAAGCGCTGGCGCGCGAACACGACTTGCGCTGGTGGCGCAACCGCACGCTGTTCCTGGTCAACCTGGTGATCTCGGCCACCCTGGGCGCGCTGTTCTTCCTCCTGTGGGTCATGCAGCCGCGGCAGTCGAGCCACGGCTGGTACGCCCTGACCGCGCTGTTCTGGGTGCTGTTCTGCGCCAACGTGCTGGCGCTCAGCCCCTGGCCGTTCGGCACCACGCTGATGGCGGCGCGCGCCAATACGGTCGCGCTGACCCTGCACATCGCCTGCTTTTGCCTGTTCACCTGGCGCTTCGGCGGGCAGTCCTGGCCGCGCCTGGAGAAAGCGCTATGGGTCGCGGTCGCCGCGATGCTGGCCGCCGCCATCGGCGTGCCCGATACGGCCGTGGCGGCCATGCAGCGCACCATCGTGCTGACGGTGGCGGCGCTGTTCTTTCTGAACTGCCTGCAATGCACCATCCACGCCGTGCGCAGCCGCGATCGCGAGCAGATGCTGCTTGCCGCCTGCCTGGTGATCTTCCTGGGCGCCGCCCTGCACGACCTGCTGCTGATCCTCAAGCTCATCGACGGCGGCCGTTCCTACATTCCCTACACCAGCATGGCGGTGCTGGTCGGCATGTCGGCCGTGCTGGGCCTGCGCCACGCGCGCGGCGTGCGGCGCATCGAGCGCTTCAACCAGGAACTGGAAATCTCGGTCGAACGCGCGCGCGCCGAACTGGCCACCACGCTGGCGCGCGAACATGAACTGGCGCTGGCCAACAGCCGGCTGCAGGACCGCCTGGAAATCGCCCGCGACCTGCACGACGGCCTGGGCGGCTCGCTGGTGCGCATGACGGCGGCGGTCGAACAGGCCGGCGAGCCGCTGCGGAACCGGCAGGTGCTGTCCATGCTGAACCTGCTGCGCAATGACCTGCGGCAGACCATCGACAACGGCGCCAGCGCCGACATGACGCCGCCCGCCACGCCGCGCGCCTGGATCGCGCCGCTGCGCCACCGCTACACCCAGCTGTTCGACGAACTGGACCTGGCGGTGCGCTGGGAGGTTCCGCAAGCCTGGAACGGCGCGCCCTCCGCGCTGCAGTGCCTGGCGCTGACGCGGCTGATCGAAGAGGCGCTGACCAATGTGGTCAAGCACAGCCGCGCCCGGCGCGTCGGCGTGGCGCTGCGCCAGCCCGCGCCCGGCGAACTGCTGCTGGAGATCGAGGACGACGGTGTCGGCTTCGACGTGGACGCCGTGCGCGCCGCCAATCTGAGCGTCGGCGTGCGCAGCATGGCCACCCGCATCGCCCGGGTCGGCGGCACGCTGGACATCGCCTCGGCGCCTGGCCGCACGCGGCTGCTCGCCCGCCTGGCGCTGCCGCCAGCGACCGCGATTACCTGATTTCAGGGATACCCAAGGCCGCCCGGGGCCGATCTAATGCGGGGTTGCCCGGCGTGCCACGGAGCGCGCCGTGCCAGTGAAGTTGGCGCGACCGCTGCTGCGGCTGGCACGGTCCGGACTGGATGCGCCGGACTGCATGCTCTTTCTGTGCAAGCCGGTGAATGCCAAGGAAAACGACATTCGCATCCAGAAGTAAATCCGCGGATCCAGGCGCATTTTGCAAGGGAATTGACGGCAAACCCGACTACCATCGCGCCAGTCGAGAATATTTCATCAAAATGACGCGTCATGGATTTCCTGGAACCTATCAATCAGTCCCTGTTTCTCTTGATCAACGCCGACCCGGCCAGCCCGGCCTGGCACATCCAGGCGGCCCTGTTCGTCGCCAACCGGCTGATCCTGCTGGTGCCGGCCGCGCTCGCGGGGCTGTGGCTGTGGGGCGGCCAGGCCCAGCGTGACGTCGCGCTCAAGGCGCTGGCCGGCATCGGCGCCGCGCTCTGCATCAGCTACCTGTGCGGCGCGCTGTGGCCGCATGCGCGGCCGTTCGTGCTGGGGCTGGGCCACGCGTTCTTCGCGCACAAGGCCACCGCGTCCTTTCCCAGCAACCACACCATCATCATCGCCACGCTGGCGTTCACGCTGATCTTCGACCGGCGCTGGGCCGGCTGGGGTTATGCCTTACTGTTGCTGGCGGCCGTGGTCGGCCTGTCGCGCGTCTACCTGGGCGTGCACTTTCCGCTGGACATCGCCGGCGGCCTGCTGCTGGCGCCAGTGGCCGCCGGGCTGGCCGTGCCGGTCTGGCGCCGCGTCGGCGAGCCGCTGACGGCCGTGCTGCAGGCCATCTACCGCAGGCTGCTGGCGCTGCCCATCGCGCGCGGCTGGATCCGCGCCTGACCGCCACACCCCGCGCCGCGCGCGTCGACGCGACGCGGGCATTCCTTGCCGGTGCGGCCGCCTCAGGCGGCCCGCGCCACCGGCGCGCCCCGGGCGGCGCGCCAGCGGCCTTCGTGTTCCAGCAGCCAGCGCTTGCGATGCAGCCCGCCGCCGTAGCCGGTCAGCGACGCATTGGCGCCGATCACCCGGTGGCAGGGGACCACGATGCCGATGGGGTTGGCGCCGTTGGCCATGCCCACCGCGCGCACCGCCGAAGCCCGGCCGATGCGCGTGGCCAGGAAGCCATAGCTGACGGTCTCGCCCGCCGCGATCTCGCGCAACGCCCGCCACACACTGCGCTGGAAATCGGTGCCGCCGGACGCCACCTTCAACCGGTCGATCGCATCCACCTCGCCCTCGAAATAGGCCTGCAGCTGGCGGCTCGCGGCCGAGGCGCGCGCGGCATCGCGCAACTGCACCGCGCCCTTGCCATACTGGCGCCGCAGCAAGGCATGCATGCGGGGTTCGTAGTCGTGCCAGTCGACCGCGCGCAGGCATTCCTGCGCGTCGGTCAGGACCAGCATCTGCCCGAGGGGCGTGGCGACGCGTTCGAATTGGAAAGTCTGGACAGGCATGGCGGGCTCCGGCTTCGGCGTTAACGCGTCCAATATAGGCCGGACGCGGCGTCGGCGCTGGCGGATTCCGGACATCACAGCAAGCCGGACAACAGTGTCCGAAAACCGCTAGATCCAGGCCGCTTCCGGCGCTAGCATGGATCGCATGAACCTCGACCACGACGCCTGCTACAGCGCCATCCGCGTGCGCGACGCCCGTTACGACGGCCGCTTCTTCACCGCCGTCAAGACCACGCGCATCTATTGCCGCCCGGTCTGCCCGGCGCGCACGCCGCTGTCGCGCAATGTCATCTTCTACCCGACGGCGGCCGCCGCCCAGGAAGCGGGTTTCCATCCCTGCCTGCGCTGCCGGCCCGAAACCGCGCCCACCGCCGGCCGCGGCCGCGACCTGCCCGACGGCGTCGCGCGCGCCCTCGGCCTGATCGAACTCGGCGCGCTCGACGACGCCGGCGTCGACGCCCTGGCCGCGCGCCTGGGCGTCGGTGAACGCCAGTTGCGGCGCCAGTTCCGCCAGCACCTGGGCGCTTCGCCCGTGGCCGTGGCGCAGACCCGGCGCGTGTTGCTGGCCAAGCAGCTGATCCACGAAACCCGCCTGCCCATGGCCGAGATCGCGTTTGCCGCCGGCTTCGGCAGCATCCGCCGCTTCAACGAGATCTTCCTGGCCCTGTTCGGCCGCGCCCCGGGCGAACTGCGGCGTTCCGGCAAGCCCGATGTCCCGGCCGGCCCGCAGGGCGAAATCAAGCTGCTGCTGCGCTACCGCCCGCCCTACGACTGGCCCGCCATGCTGGACTTCCTGCGCGTGCGCGCCATCCCCGGCATCGAGCGGGTCACGGACGACAGCTACACGCGCACCATCGGCCTGGACGGCGGCCAGGGCACCGTGCGGGTCGAACCGGGCCCGGGCAACGCGCTGCGAGCCACCGTCCGCTTCCCCCAGCTGCATGCCCTGCCCACCATCATCGCGCGCCTGCGCCGCGTCTTCGACCTGGCCAGCGACCCCGCCGCGCTCGCCGCGCAACTGGCCCACGACCCCGTCATGGCCGCCCTCACCGCCGCCCGTCCCGGCCTGCGCGTGCCCGGCGCCTGGGATGGCTTCGAACTCGCCCTGCGCGCCGTCCTCGGCCAGCAGATCACCGTCACCGCCGCCATCAAGCTCGCCGGCAAACTCGTCGCCGCTTACGGCCAGCCCCTGGA
>NZ_QHHO01000046.1:98855-152090 GCF_003184165.1 Achromobacter sp. RW408 | reverse complement strand
GGGTTCGCCCGCCGCGCTCTACCTGGCCACCGCTGGCGTCGGCGAGATCACGCTGGCCGACGACGACGTCGTCGAGCTCAGCAACCTGCAGCGCCAGATCCTCCACACCACTGCGAGCGTGGGCCGGCCCAAGGCCGAGTCCGGGCGCGACATGCTGGCGGCTTTCAATCCCCAGACCCGCGTGCATGCCCGCGTCGAGCGGCTGCAGGGCCAGGCCCTGTCCGACGCCGTGGCGCAGGCCGACCTGGTGCTGGACTGCACCGACAACTTCACCACCCGCCACGCCATCAACCGCGCCTGTGTGCAGCACCGCAAGCCGCTGGTGTCTGGCGCCGCCATCCGTTTCGACGGCCAGGTCAGCGTCTACGACCTGCGCGATCCGGACGCGCCGTGCTACCACTGCCTGTTTCCCGAGGCGGACGACGTCGAAGAGGCCAACTGCGCCACCATGGGCGTGTTTGCGCCGGTGGTTGGCATCATCGGCAGCATGCAGGCGGCCGAGGCCCTCAAGCTGCTGTCCGGCGTGGGCGAGAGCCTGTCGGGGCGCCTGCTATGGCTGGACGTGCGCACCATGCAGTGGCGCAGCGTCAATGTCCAGCGTGATCCCGAGTGCGCGGTCTGTGGCGCGCGTGGGCACTGATCCGGCCATCATCGGCACATCCCGACCCCTTTAAAGCGGCCCGCCATTGCCCTCGCGGACAATATTAAAGGCTTGAAATACCTGCTATAACGCCAGCCAGCCTGCCGCTCCGTGGCAGCCAGCTTTGGACGTAACGGTGTGGACACAGGATTGAGCTTCAGCCTGCCCAAGTGGCGGCTGACCCGTTGGTTGACGCATTCCGGGCAGGACACGCCCGCGGACATCCGCGCCGCCTTGATCGCCAGTCTGTTCGGCACGTTGCCGATCTTTGCCGGCGGCGTCATCAATACCCTGATGATCTCCGGCGTGGTCGCCTGGCGCCGGCCCGAGCCGCTCTATATTTCCTGGCTGATCCTGGAGATCCTGCTGGCCGTGGTGCGCGTCACCGTCCTGCGCTCGGCGTTGCGCAATGCCGCCCGCGGCGGCAGCACCCATACCGACGTCTACATCGTGCTGGCGCTGCTGTGGGCGTTCAGCGTCGGCTATGGGGTCTTCGTCACGTTCCTCAACCATGACTGGCTGGCCGCCACGCTGGCCGGCGTGTCCTGCGGCGCCATGGCGGGCGGCATCTGTTTTCGCAACTACGGCGCGCCGCGGCTGGTGGCGGCGATGATATTCCTGAGCCTGGGGCCGATGTGCCTGGGCGCGCTGTTCGCCGGCGAATACGTCACCGCCATCGTCTTCATCCAGATCCCGTTCTACCTGGTCAGCATGAGCATCGCCTCGCAACGGCTGCGGCGCATCCTGGTGTCCACCATGCTGGCCGAGCGCGAGAACGAGCGCCGCGCCAGCCAGGACGCGCTGACCGGCCTTGCCAACCGCGCCGGCCTGGAAGCGGCGCTCGAGCGCATCTGCACCAGCGCGCGCGAGCATGACAGCGCCGCCGCGCTGTTCTACATGGACATGGACGACTTCAAGATCATCAACGACACCCACGGCCATGCCGCCGGCGACCACGTGCTCAAGACCATCGCACAGCGCATGCGCGCCATGTTGCGGGTGGACGACGTGGCCGCCCGCATCGGCGGCGACGAATTCATCGTGCTGGCCACCGGCATCGACGCCACCGCCGCGCTGCGGCTGGGCAACCACTTGCTGCATGATGCCAGCCAGCCCATCGTGCTGGCCGACGGCACGCGCGTCAGCGTCGGGCTGTCGATCGGCATTTCGATCATCTCCGGCGCCAACCGCAAGGCGCAGGCGGTGCTGGATTCCGCCGATGCCGCGCTGTACCGCGCCAAGGCCCGCGGCGGCCGCCGCTGTTCCGTCGCCGGCCTGCCGGATGCCGAGGACGCGCTGCGGCCCGGTGACGCCGCCGCGGCCGCCTGAAGCGCGGCGGGTCCGCACCGACCGGACACGGAAGGGACTGCCAAAAGTTATCAGATAACCTGAAAAGTACGGGTTATACTTCGCCCCTATGCTGACCAAGAGCCTGACCCTCACCGAACAGGTCGCCCGCCAGATCGCGGACGACATCGCCCATGGCGTCTATCCCGTGGGCGCCAAGCTGCCGTCCGGCCGCATCCTGGCCGAGCAGTACGGCGTCAGCGCCGCCGTCATTCGCGAAGTCACCGAGCGCCTGCGCGCCCAGGGCCTGATCCAGAGCCGCCAGGGCTCGGGTTGCGTGGTGTTGGCGCGCACCGGTGCGCAGGGCTTCCAGGTGCCGGTCGACATCGCCGTCAGCCGCGAACAACTTGCCAGCGTCTACGAACTGCGCATGGAACTCGAAGGCGGCGCCGCCGCGCTGGCGGCCGAGCGCCGCAACGCCGCCGACCTGGACGCCCTGGCTCGCGCCCTGGCCGACCTGGAACGGCACCAGCACCATCCTGAACATGGAGTCGAACACGACATCGCCTTCCACCTGGCGATCGCGGCCGCGACCCACAATCCGTTCTACCAGGACCTGCTGCAGTACTTGAATCTGCAATTGCGCCTGGCTGTCAGCACCGCGCGCGCCAACAGCCGCCAACTGGCCGGCATGACGGATGCCGTGCACCACGAACACGTCGCCGTGTTCGAGGCCATCCGCGACCGCGATGCGGCGCGCGCGCGGCTGACGGCCGAACGCCACCTGCGCCAGGCTGCCGGCCGCCTGCGCCTCGATTCCCTCTTTCCCGCCTCCAGGCAGACATCATGACCACAACCGACATCGCCCAGCGCCTGGTCCAGGCTTTGGGCCCCGACACCGTCTTCACCGCCAGCGACGACATCGCGCCCTGGCTGTCCGACTGGCGTGGCTTGTACAACGGCCACGCCCAGGCGGTGGTCCGCCCGCGCACCACCGCCGAGGTCGCCACCTGCCTGGCGCTCTGCAACGAGGCCGGCGTGCCGGTGGTGCCGCGCGGCGGCAACACCGGCCTGTGTGGCGGCGCCACGCCTGATGCCGCGCCCATCAACGTGGTCCTCAGCCTGGACCGCATGAGCGCCGTGCGCGCCATCGACACCGTCGCCAACACGATGGTCGCCGAAGCCGGCTGCATCCTCGGCAACCTGCGCCGCGCGGCGCAGGACGCCGGCCGGCTGCTGCCCTTGAGCCTGGCCGCCGAGGACTCCAGCCAGATCGGCGGCAACGTTGCCACCAATGCCGGCGGCGTCAACGTGGTGCGCTACGGCATGGCGCGCGAACTGGTGCTGGGCCTGGAAGCGGTGCTGCCCAA
Organism: Achromobacter sp. RW408; assembly: GCF_003184165.1. NCBI lineage: Bacteria > Pseudomonadati > Pseudomonadota > Betaproteobacteria > Burkholderiales > Alcaligenaceae > Achromobacter > Achromobacter sp. RW408. The sequence continues at coordinate 148,793 of NZ_QHHO01000046.1, read as the reverse complement.
CGGCGAGATCTTCAACGGCCTGCGCACCCTGCGCAAGGACAACACCGGCTACGACCTCAAGCAGCTGCTGATCGGCTCCGAAGGCACGCTCGGCGTCATCACCGCCGTGGCGCTGCGCCTGTTCCCGCGCACCGACGTGCGTTCCGTGGTGCTGGCCGCTGTCGAATCCCCGGCCCAGGCCCTGCAATTGTTCGAAATCCTGTTCGAACAATGCGGCGCCCGCTTGCAGGCTTTCGAGTATTTTTCCGGCGACTGCCTCGACCTGGTCCTGGCCCATGCCGCGGGCGTGCAGGAGCCGTTCGACCAACGTTATCCGGCCTACGTGCTGGTCGAACTGGCCGACACGGCCGACGAAGCCGCCCTGACCGCGCTGCTGGAAAACGTGATCGGCACCGCGCTCGAACGCGGCCTGTGCCTGGATGCCGCCGTCTCGGCCTCGCTGGCCCAGTTGCAGGCGCTGTGGAAACTGCGCGAGGAAATCTCCGAAGCGCAGCGCGCCGACGGTCCGCATCTCAAGCATGACGTGTCGCTGCCGATCGAACGCATCCCCGACTTCATGGTTTCCGCCGAAGCGCGCGTACGCGCGCTGTACCCGGACATCCGCCCCTTCATCTTCGGGCACTTCGGCGACGGCAACCTGCATTACAACCTCTCGCGTCCCGCCGACGCCGAGCGCGGCTGGGTGGCCGAACACGGCGCCGCGATCACCGACGCGGTGCTCGACGAGGTCAACCGGTACGGCGGCAGCATCAGCGCGGAACACGGCATCGGGCAGCTCAAGCGCGACCACTTCCTGCATAGCAAGGATGCGGTGGAGTTGCGGTTGATGCGGGAGATCAAGCGGGTGCTGGATCCCAAGGGGATCATGAATCCCGGAAAGCTGCTGTAGTTTTTCTTGCGCTTGTCGGCGGGCGTTTCAAGGACCTCACCGCGCGCAATCAAAGATCGGACCAACTCCGCAAAAAAACCGCGGATAACAAAAAAGGCCTGGAGCAGCGCTTCCAGGCCTTTTTCATCTTCCCCGTGTCCGCCGGACCACCGCCATCAGCGGCCAGTCCGGCAAGGGGGATCGGTTCGGAACCTCACTGCCGGTGGTAAACCTCGGCGCCTTTCTTCACGAACTCGATCGACTTCTCCTGCATGCCTTTCTGCAGGGCGTCTTTTTCGCTCACGCCCTGCGACGCCGCGTAATCGCGCACATCCTGGGTGATCTTCATGCTGCAGAAGTGCGGCCCGCACATCGAGCAGAAGTGCGCCACCTTCATCGAGTCCTTCGGCAGCGTTTCGTCGTGGAACTCCTTGGCCGTGTCCGGATCCAGGCCCAGGTTGAACTGGTCGTCCCAACGGAACTCGAAGCGCGCCTTGGACAGCGCGTTGTCGCGGATCGCCGCGCCCGGATGGCCCTTGGCCAGGTCCGCCGCATGCGCCGCGATCTTGTACGTGATGATGCCGTCCTTCACGTCCTTCTTGTTCGGCAGCCCCAGGTGTTCCTTGGGCGTCACGTAACAGAGCATCGCCGTGCCGTACCAGCCGATCAGCGCCGCGCCGATGCCCGAGGTGATGTGGTCGTAGCCCGGCGCGATGTCGGTCGTCAGGGGGCCCAGCGTGTAGAACGGCGCCTCGTGGCAGTGTTCCAGCTGCAGCTCCATGTTTTCCTTGATCATCTGCATCGGCACGTGGCCGGGGCCTTCGATCATCACCTGCACGTCGTGCTTCCAGGCGACCTGCGTCAGCTCGCCCAGCGTCTTCAGTTCCGCGAACTGGGCTTCGTCGTTGGCGTCGTAGCCTGAGCCCGGGCGCAGGCCGTCGCCCAGCGAGAAGCTGACGTCGTAGGCCTTCATGATTTCGCAGATTTCCTCGAAGCGCTCGTACAGGAAGCTTTCCTTGTGGTGCGCCAGACACCACTTGGCCATGATCGAGCCGCCGCGCGAAACGATGCCCGTCATGCGGTCCGCCGTCATCGGAATGAACGGCAGGCGCACGCCGGCGTGGATCGTGAAGTAATCCACGCCCTGTTCGGCCTGCTCGATCAGCGTGTCGCGGAAGATCTCCCAGGTCAGTTCCTCGGCCTTGCCGTCCACCTTCTCCAGCGCCTGGTAGATCGGCACCGTGCCGATCGGCACCGGCGAATTGCGGATGATCCATTCACGCGTTTCGTGGATGTGCTTGCCCGTCGACAGGTCCATGACCGTGTCGCCGCCCCAGCGGATCGCCCAGGTCATCTTCTCGACTTCCTCGCCGATGCCCGAACTGACGGCCGAGTTGCCAATGTTGGCGTTGATCTTGACCAGGAAATTACGGCCGATCGCCATCGGCTCGACTTCCGGGTGGTTGATGTTGGCGGGAATGATGGCGCGGCCGCGCGCGATCTCGTCGCGCACGAATTCCGGCGTGATGGCGGCGGGGATGGCGGCGCCGAACGACTGGCCCGGGTGCTGGCGCAGCAGGCGCTTGACCATCTTCTCGCCGTCCGGACCGCTGTCGCGCAGCGTCTGCAGGTAGTGCTCGCGGCGCAGGCTTTCGCGGATCGCCACGTATTCCATCTCGGGCGTGATGATGCCGCGGCGCGCGTAGTGCATCTGCGAGACGTTGGCGCCGGCCACCGCGCGGCGCGGCGGGCGTTGCAGGTCGAAGCGCATGGCCGTCAGCTTGGGATCGGTCAGGCGCTGCTTGCCGTACTCGCTGGTCGGACCCGACAGCACTTCGGTGTCGCCGCGCTCGTCGATCCAGGCGCGGCGCACTTCCGGCAGGCCGCGGCGGATGTCGATCTTGACGTCGGGGTCGGTGTAGGGGCCGCTGCAATCGTAGACGGTCAGCGGCGGGTTCTTTTCGCCACCGAACATGGTGGGCGTGTCGTCCTGCTCGATCTCGCGGAACGGGACGCGGATGTCGGGACGGGAGCCGACCTCGTAGACCCGGCGGGATTTGGGCAACGGGGCGACCGCGGCCGCGTCGACTTCGGCGGTGGCGGCCAGGAATTTGGGATTGGCGTTCATGGAAAGCTCCAAGCGAATGGTTTGGAGCCGATCGGGAATGGACTCCCGCCATGCGGGCATGGCGGGAATACGGCTCCCAGCATCGGCATTATCCGTACTGGTACGAAGGGACTCTCTCAACACGTCGGGCCGTTCTGGCGCGACGAGTACCCCTGCGCGAAAGCGAAGTATAGAGCCTGCCCGGCCGGCAGGCGAATAGCGGCCATGCTGCGCCGCCGCAGTGGGGCGGCGCACGCTGGTAGTACCGGTTTACATTTGGAATCAGTCTGCGGAGACAGTGCCATACAGGTTCTGTACACTTTTTCACGTCAGCCGGCGGTCCGCCCACCGGCCCCAGTCCACTCAAGAAGGAAACGAGCATGCAACTGACCCTACGCAAACTGGCGCCCGCCCTGGTTGTCATGACCCTTGCGCTTGCGGGTTGCAAGACCGCCCCGACCAAATCCGGCGCCGCCGCCACGCCCGACGCGGCCGGACAGCAGCAATCGTCCACGCAACCGGCCACCGCCGCGGTGGTCGAGTTCTACGTCGCCCAGACCCAATCGGGCCCCGGCCTGGTCGAGGTGAACCTGCCCGACGGCAAGATCTACATGCAGCAGCAACCGGTGCTGACCCGCGCCGACCTGACCGAAGCGGCCGCCCTGGTCGATCGCCAGGGCGCCAACTTCGTCGGCCTGCGCTTCTCCGACGCCGGCGCGCGCAAGCTCAATGACGTCAGCAGCAAGAACGTCGGCAACATGCTGGCGCTGGTGATCGACCGTGAACTGATCGCGGCGCCGCGCATCGGCGAACCCCTGAACCGTGGCGTGCTGGCTTTCGGCGTGCCGTCGGCCCAGGCCGCTTCCGACATCGCCGCCAAGATCCGTGGCGAAAGCGCCCCGGCCGCGGGCGGCGCCGCCCCGGCCACCGCACCGGCTCCCGCCAAGCCCTGAGCGGCGATTCACGGCCATGAAAAAAGCCCGGCATCGCCGGGCTTTTTTCATCCTGCCATCGCAATCGCGGCGGCCATCCTCAACTCTTGCGGCCGCGCGGTTTGATGCCGCGGCGCGCCTGGGAGGCTTCGATAAAGGTCTGGTTCAGCGCTTCGAGCACCAACCGGTCGTCCGCCGTCAGCGTATCGAACTGCGCCGGCGCAATATTGGGGAAGGGCCACGGCGCCAGGGGACGCCCGCGGCGGGCAATGGCGCGCGGCAACGGCTCGGACACGCCGGTCGCCGGCAATGTGTCGCTCAGGTCATAGCCTTCCATGGGCAATTCCATGGGGCCCTTGCCCGTCTCCAGCCATTCGAGTTCCACCTTCAATACCTGCGCCAGTTTGCGCAGTGAACGGCTCGAATGCCTCAGCCCGCTCTCATAACTGCCGATCGCGCTTTGCGACAGTCGGGCCATGCGAGCGAGGGCTTTCTGCGTGTGGCCACGCAAAAGACGGGCGTGCTTCAGTCGGTCTGAAAAAGTTTTCACGCGTCGATTGAAGCTTGCACTGTAGGCACTTTGGTAGATATAAATATTACTTAGGTGATAAGTTCGGAGAGGCAGCACATGCAGGAAAGAGGTTACGTCCTCGTCGTGCAACTTGGTGGAATGGCGTGCAACAAGTTTGTGCACACCTTGCGTCAACTTCAGTGGGAGGTCGGCCTGTGCCGGTCCCCAGACAGCCTGTTGGCACGGCTGCGCAGCGAACCGGCCGACATCGTCGTGTTGCGCGGCACGAGCGACAATCTGTCGCAACTGATTGCCGAACTGCGTCGGGCCGCATCTGGTAGCGCAGTCGTGTGGCAATCCTCCGAAGATTCCCCCACGGCCCGCATCGCGGCGCTCGACGCCGGCGCCCATGCCTGCGTGCCGTTGCAGGCGAACATCGCGGAATGGGATGCGGTGCTGCGCAACCTGATCCGTTGCCGGCGCGCAGAGACCGACACATTGCCGCGCTGGCGTGTCGATGGCCGCGGCCGGATGCTGGCCGGCCCCGCGGGCGAACGATTGCCGCTGACCAACACTGAACGCGCCTTCTTTGTCAGCCTGCTGAACGCCCCGCATCAGTGCCTGCCCCGCGAAGGCTTCTTCCCCGAGGCCACACGCGACCCCATGGACGGCGCGCGGCGCGTGGATGTGCTGGTGTCGCGCCTGCGCAGCAAGGCCCGCCGCCTCAACATCGACCTGCCGGTGCTGGCGGTGCGCGGGTGGGGGTACATGTTGATGCCGCAAGGCGTGCCGGCGCCCCACGACTAGGACGCGGTCCCGCGCGTGCTCCAACACCATGCCGCGGAAATTCCTACTAATGTGATATTCGAATTACATAGGTAGGGGAGCATCGCGCCGGTACAGGCGCGCATTCGATTGCGCCAACGGGCGGCGGATGCCGCCTTGTTCGGGAAGAGGGAGGGGCGCCGCCCGCGCGCTGTCAGAGCACGACCAGGTTGTCGCGGTGCATCAGCTCGGGGTCGGTCATGCTGCCCAGGATGCGGGCGATCTGCGATGACGGCTGGCGCAGGATGCGTCGGGTGTCCACGGAGGAATAGTTGATCAGGCCGCGCGCGCATTCGCGGCCCTGGCTGTCGACGCAGGCGACCACGTCGCCGCGGCCGAATTCGCCTTCCACGTCCACCACGCCGATTGGCAGCAGGCTCTTGCCTTCACGCAGCAGGGCCTGCACGGCGCCGTCATCGAGCACCACGCGGCCGCGCAGCCGCAGGTGATCGGCCAGCCACTGCTTGCGCGCCGACCACACCGGCAGCACGGCGCGCAGTTCGCTGCCGATGCATTCGCCTTGCGCCAGGCGCGTCAGCACGTTGCGTTCGCGGCCGGAGGCGATCACGGTGTGCGCGCCGCTGTGCGCGGCGCGCTTGGCCGCCAGCACCTTGGTCAGCATGCCGCCGGTGCCGATGCCGCTGCCGGCGCCGCCAGCCATGGCTTCCAGCGCCGGATCGCCGGCCTGGACGTGCGCCATGAATTTGGCGTCGGGATTCTTGCGGGGGTCGGAGTCGTACAGGCCGCGCTGGTCGGTCAGGATGATCAGCGTGTCGGCTTCGATCAGGTTGGTGACCAGCGCGCCCAGCGTGTCGTTGTCGCCCAGCCGGATCTCGTCGGTGACCACCGTGTCGTTTTCATTCACGATCGGCACCACGCCCAGGCGCAGCAGCGCGAACAGCGTGCTGCGCGCGTTCAGGTAGCGGTGGCGGTCTGCCAGGTCTTCGTGGGTCAGCAGGATCTGCGCGGTGCGCAGGCCGTATTCGGCGAAGGCTGCCTCGTAGGCCTGGCACAGGCCCATCTGGCCCACCGCCGCCGCGGCCTGCAGTTCGTGCATCACCGACGGGCGTTTGCGCCAGCCCAGGCGGGCCATGCCTTCGGCGATGGCGCCGCTGGAGACCAGCACGACCTGCTTGCCCTGCTTGTGCAGCGCGGCGATCTGGGCCGCCCAGTGCGCCACGGCGGCGCGATCCAGGCCTCGGCCTTCATTGGTGACCAGCGATGAGCCGACCTTGGCGACGAGGCGCTGGGCATTGGCGACGACGGAAACGGCGGGTGATTCGGCAGACATGATGGCGGCGGGCTGCGGCGCGAAAAAAGGCGTAATCGAACGAGATTGCGATTATGGCTTATTCGTCGCCGCGCGGCGCGGCAGTCTTGTTGTCGGCGTCGCTGCGGGTGTCGTCGAAACGCGGATCTTCGGCCACGTAGGTGCCATCGGCCTGGTCCTGCGCCAGTTGTTCCTTTTCGCGTTCGGCGTCAAGGTAGTCCTGCAGCGCGTAGATCAGGTCCTGGGTGCCGTCGCCGGACAGGCCGGAGATGCCGAACACCGGACCCTTCCAGTCGTACAGCTCGATGAAGCGGCGCTTGGTGTCCTCGGGATCGGCCACCATGTCCAGTTTGTTCAGCACCAGCCAGCGCGGCTTGGCGGCCAGCTCGGGATCGTAGCGGCGCAGTTCCTCGACGATGGCGCGGGCGTCAACCACGGCCTGCTCCACCGGATCGGCATCGGGATCGGGCGTGGACACGTCCACCAGGTGCAGCAGCACGCGGGTGCGCGCCAGGTGGCGCAGGAACAGGTGGCCCAGGCCGGCGCCTTCGGAGGCGCCTTCGATCAGGCCGGGAATGTCGGCCACGACGAAGCTGCGCGACGGCGAGGTGCGCACCACGCCCAGGTTCGGGTGCAGCGTTGTGAACGGGTAGTCGGCGATCTTCGGCTTGGCGTTCGAGATGCGGGTGATCAGCGTGGACTTGCCGGCGTTGGGCAGGCCCAGCAAGCCGACGTCGGCCAGCACCTTCAGTTCCATGCGCAGGTAGCGGTGTTCGCCTTCCTTGCCGGGCGTCCACTGGCGCGGGGCGCGGTTGACGCTGGACTTGAAATGCATGTTGCCCATGCCGCCCTGGCCGCCGGCGGCCAGCACGACCTTCTGGTCGTGGCGGTTCAGGTCGAACAGGACTTCGCCGGTCTCGGCGTCATGGATGATGGTGCCGACGGGCACGCGCAGCGTGATGTCCGGGGCGGCGGCGCCGTACTGGTCCGAGCCGCGGCCGTTTTCGCCGTTCTTGGCGCGGTGCAGGCGCGCGTAGCGGAAGTCGATCAGCGTGTTGATGTTGCGATCAGCCACGGCGAAGATGCTGCCGCCGCGTCCGCCGTCGCCGCCGTCCGGGCCGCCCTTGGGAATGAATTTCTCGCGGCGAAAGCTCGCCACGCCATTGCCGCCTTTGCCGGCGACGACTTCGATGGTGGCTTCGTCTACGAATTTCATGATGTCTGCGCGTGTATGAGATAGGGAGTCGCCGCAGCGCGGCGAGGGCCGCCACGCATTTGCGGTGGCCCGAAGGAAAAAAAGCCCTGCCGCGTGCGACAGGGCTTTGCCGTTCTGGCTGGCGGCGGATCGCTGAGGCGACCGCGCCGCGTGCCGGACCGTGCTGCGTCGAGGATTACTCGGCGGCGACGATCGAAACGGTTTGCTTGTTCAACGCGCCCTTGAAGCCGAATTGAACCTTGCCGTCGACCAGCGCGAACAGGGTGTGGTCCTTGCCCATGCCGACGTTCACGCCAGCGTGGAAACGGGTACCGCGCTGACGCACGATGATCGAACCAGCGGGAATCAGTTCACCGCCGAAAGCCTTGACGCCCAGACGCTTCGATTCTGAGTCGCGTCCGTTTCGCGTAGAGCCGCCGCCCTTTTTCTGTGCCATGTTTAGCTCCTGCTAATGTGGTGCCGAGTCGCGTCTTAGGCCGTGATGGCTTCGATGCGGATTTCGGTGTAGTTCTGACGGTGGCCCTGACGCTTCTGATAGTGCTTGCGACGGCGCATCTTGAAGATCTTGACCTTGTCGTGGCGGCCTTGCGCAAGAACCGTTGCCTTGATCACGGCGCCGGCGACGAGGGGCGTACCAACTTTCAGTTGGTCGCCTTCGCCCACGGACAGCACTTGATCCAGGGTGATTTCTTGCCCAATGTCAGCCGGTATCTGTTCTACCTTGAGTTTTTCGCCAATGGCAACACGGTACTGCTTGCCACCGGTTTTTACGACCGCGTACATGGGGTATTCCTTAAATAGGTAAATGGGTTCATTCGCTTGCCGGCCCTGCTGGGCTGGCAGTGCTTGCCTGGGGTTGCCAAGATTGGGGTTGCCAATATGGGGTTGCCAAGACCAAGCGCGCGTAATTCACCGACGTAATTCGGCCATCTCTGACCGAATCCGGGATATTAGCCCGCGGCTGGGGAAAAGTCAAAAAGCGCTTGCAGGCTAAGGGCTTAGCTGTGGCCGGGGCGCCGCGTCGGGGTGGCGCGCAGCCGAAAAAACGGGGGCGGGGCGGTTCGGATGGGATGGCGGAGGGGGATTCCGCGCCCCGGGCAGGGGCGTCGCTACGTCCGGCTCCGGTTCCTGGCAGCCCGTATAATCGCTGGTCGAATCCCCCGCCATCCCGGCGGCCCAGCGGTAAGAGCTGTTACATATAGCTCGTTTCACTCTCCGGATACGTCTTGAATCTCCCCGCGCTCATTGCTCCCATAGTTGACGATATGAAAGCCGTCGATGCGGTTATCCGCGAGCGGCTGAATTCCGATGTGGTGCTCATCCGTACGATCGGCGACTACATCATTGGCGCGGGCGGCAAGCGCATGCGCCCGGCGATGGTGCTGATGGTGGCGCGCGCGCTGGGGTATCAAGGGACGCACCACCAGTTGCTGGCCGCCGTGGTGGAGTTCATCCATACCGCGACGCTGCTGCATGACGACGTGGTCGACGAGTCCGACCTGCGCCGCGGGCGCGAAACCGCCAACGCGGTGTTCGGCAACGCGGCCAGCGTGCTGGTGGGCGACTATCTGTATTCGCGCTCGTTCGAGATGATGGTCGAGGCCGACTCGATGCGCATCATGAGCATCCTGTCCGAAGCCACCACGGTCATCGCCGAGGGCGAGGTGCTGCAGTTGCTGAACGTGCACGATCCGGACGTCTCCCAGGAGCGCTACCTGCAGGTCGTGCGCTACAAGACCGCCAAGCTGTTCGAGGCCGCTGCCCAGGTCGGCGCGGTGCTGGCGGGCGCCACGCCCGAGCAGGAAGCCGCGGCCGCCGCCTATGGCCGCCACGTGGGCACGGCCTTCCAGTTGGTCGACGACGTGCTGGACTACAGCGGCGACGCCGCCGCGCTGGGCAAGAACGTGGGCGACGATCTGCGCGAGGGCAAGCCCACGCTGCCGCTGATCCGCGTAATGGAAGTGGGAACGCCGCAGCAGCAGCAATTGATCCGCGACGCCATCAAGACGGGCGACGCCGACTTTGCCGCCGTGGCCGCCGCCATCCAGGCGACGGACGCGTTGGAACACGCCCGCCAGGCCGCCGTGGCCGAGGCGGATCGGGCCCGCGAAGCACTTTCCGCATATCCCGTTTCCCCTTTTCTAAATTCTCTGTTAGAATTCTGCGCTTTCGCGGTGAATCGAGATCGCTAGTTGAAAACAGCACTGCAAGCGCTGCTTTGAGCAAGGTTGGAATTCACGAGGCGGGAAGGGCAAAACCTTCAAGCCGAAGCGGGAGTTGATTTGGTTGCACTGAGCGCAACGAAGTCAGTAGCTGTAGGGTGTGGGAGATGTATAAGCCCATGCCCAGACTCGGGGCGTAGCTCAGCCTGGTAGAGTACTGCGTTCGGGACGCAGGAGTCGGAGGTTCGAATCCTCTCGCCCCGACCACTTATCTGTGGTCGAATTCTTGAAGGTGTTTCCCGACGCCTTTGGCTGAAAGCCGGTACCGCGCAAGCGTTGCCGGCTTTTTTGCGTGGGCACGCCGTTTGCTGGCGTGGCGCCCATGAACTCGTTTTCTCTCGCAGACGGCCCGCTCGTGGTCGCTTATCCTCGCCGCGCCCGGGCGTCCGAGCACGAAGTGGCGTCGCATGATGCCCTGGCGGCGCGCCTGGCCGCGCTGTTGGGCGGGCGCCATGTTCGCGATTACCGGCCCAGTCGCCATCGCGGCGGCCCGGTTCCGTATTACGTGCCCGACCGCAGCATCGCCGGGGCGGCGCGCGCGAGCATCCTGGGTATCTCGGGCATCGCCGACCTCTATGGTGGCGTCGTGCCGCATGCCTTCGTCGCCACCAAATCCATCAGCCATGGCCTGGCGCGGCCGGATGCACCGGCGCCAGCGGGTTGGGTCGCCTCGCTGGCGGATGCATTGGGTGACGCGGTGCTCGCCGGCTACACGGCGTTCCGCCCGGAAGACGCGCTGGCCGGTGGCCTGCGGCTGTTGCAACGCGGGCCGGTGCGGTTGAAACCTGCCGATGCGACCGCTGGGCGCGGGCAGGAGGTCGCCTCGGATGCGGATGCGCTGCGGCAGGCCTTGGAGCGCCAATGCGCGCGGACGATGGGACGGCTCGGCCTGGTGATCGAGGAAGACCTGGACGAAGTCGAAACCTGCAGCGTGGGCTGGTCCAAGGTGGGAAAAATGGAGATCGCCTATGTCGGCACGCAGTCGCTGACGCCCGACAATGCGGGCTGCCTCGTGTACGGCGGCTCGGAACTGCGCGTGGCGCGGGGCGGCTTCGATGCCTTGCGCAGGCTGGATCTCGCCGACCGTGAACGCCGCGCGATCGACCTGGCGTGCCAGTATGACGCGGCGGTATCGGCCGCCTATCCCGCGCTGGTCGCCTCACGGCGCAATTACGATGTGGCGTTTGGTCTCGGCGCCGATGGCCGGCCGCGCGCGGGCGTGCTGGAACAATCGTGGCGCGCGGGTGGCGCCAGCATCGCGGAACTGGCCGCCATGCAGGCCTTCGCGCTCTCGCCCGCGCTGCGCGAAGTGCGCGCCGCGACCCGCGAGCGCTATGGCGCCGATGAACCGGCGCCAATCACGCAACGCCTGGTGTTCCACGGCCACGACGCGGCGGTCGGGCCCATCAGCAAGTCGGGCGGCATCCTGGAGGCGGCCGATGGCGGCGCATAGCAGTCCGCTCGCGCTCGACGTGGATGGCGTGTCGCTGGACGCCACGTTCCTTACCCCGGAAGACAAGGTGCCGGGGGTGCTGTTCATTCATGGCTGGGGCGGCAGCCAGCAGTTCGACCTGTCGCGCGCCAAGGGCATTGCCGCGCTGGGTTGCGTCTGCCTGACCTTCGATCTGCGCGGACACGCCGCCACGCAGGCGCGGCAACGCGAGGTGACGCGCGAGGACAATCTGCGCGACGTGGTGGCGGCCTATGACCGGCTGGCGCAGCATCCGTCGCTGGACTCCGGTTCGATCGCCGTGGTGGGCAGCAGCTACGGCGGTTACCTGGCGGCGCTTTTGAGTACGCTGCGTCCGGTGCGTTGGCTGGCGCTGCATGTGCCTGCCTTGTATCGTGACGACGAATGGCTGGTGCCCAAGAACCAGCTCGATCGCGAGACCCTGCGCGCCTATCGCAGCGTCTACGTCGCGCCGGAAGAGAACCGCGCGTTGAAGGCGTGCACGGCGTTCGCCGGCGACGTGCTGTTGGTCGAGGCGGAACACGACAGCTATATCCCGCATTCGACCATCATGAGCTATCGCTCCGCGTTTCGCCGATCGCACTCGTTGACGCACCGGATCATCGACGGCGCCGACCACGCGCTGACGGAAAAACCGGCGCAACGCGCCTATACCTCGATACTGGTGAACTGGGTGACCGAAATGGTCATGGGCGCCCGCATGGGCGAGGGTAGGGCGCGCTACTGAGCGGCCGCGGTCGGGCTGGCGCGTTGCGCGCAAGGCCCGCAACGATGCCGGCCCTGGCGCTTTCCGCCGCGCGGGTCAACCCGGGTAGAGATCGGTGCGGCGATGCTCCCAGGCCGGCAGGCCGGCGCGCAGCGTGGCCACGCGCTGCGGGTCGAGGTCGGCCAGGATGTAGCCGGTGCGGTCCGGCATGCAGGCCAGCACCGTGCCCCAGGGGTCGATGATCATGCTGCGGCCGAGGCAGGGCAGGCCCGGGCCGTCGCCGCCGATCTGGGCGGCGGCGATCACGTAGCACTGGTTCTCGATGGCGCGGGCGCGCAGCAGGGTTTCCCAATGATCGCGCCCGGTGTGCAGGTTGAAGGCCGCGGGCACCACCAGCACGTTGGCGCCGCGTGCGCGCAGCGCGCGGTAGAGTTCGGCGAAGCGCAGGTCGTAGCAGATGCTCAGGCCCAGCGTCAGGCCCGCCGCCTCGACGGTCCGCAGGTGCGCGCCGGGCGCGAAGTCGGCGGATTCGCGGTAGGGGATGCCGTCGACCACCGCGTCGTACAGGTGGACTTTGCGGTAGGAGGCGGCGATGCTGCCGTCCGGGGCGAAGGTGACGCCGGTGTTGCCGAGCCGGTCCTGGTCCGCCAGGCGTTCATGCATCGAGCCCAGGTGGATCCAGCAAGCGTGGCGTTGCGCCAGCGCGGCGATGCGCGCCGTGACCGCGCCGGGGATCGGACTGGCGGCGGCGCGCAGCGTTGGTGTGTCGCCGCGCACATCGCTGTACTCGGGCGTGACGATCAGTTTCGCGCCGTTGTTGGCCGCGGCCGTTATCCAATGTTCCAGCGCCGCCAGGTTGGCATCGCGGTCACGGCGGCTATCGAGCTGGATGGCTGCCACTCTGATGGACATGCGGGCTCCTTGTCAGTGTGTGTGCGCCTGGGCTTTCAGGCCGAGCGCGACCGCGCGCGCGATCTGCCCCAGCAGGGCGGCGCCTTCGCCGCCCTGGAGCGTCTGCGCGGTCTGCCAGTCGGTGAAGCCGTCGGCCAGCACCGCCAGCACCACGCTGCGGTCCGCCACGGTGAGGATGCCGGCGTCATGGCGCAGGCCTGGCAGCTGGCCGGCCTTGCTGGCCAGATGCGCTGGCGCCGGCAGCGCGGCGCCGAAGTGGGCGCGCTCGCGCTGGTCGGCCAGCAGGTCGAGCGCGAAGGTCCGCAAGGGCGGCGGCAGCATGCCGTCGCGCAGCATCCAGCAGAGCGCGGCGGTGGCATCGTCGGCGCTGGTGAAGTTGTCGCGGCCGGCTTCGCGCGCGGCGGCGTCCATCATGCGGCGTTGCAGGCGGCTTGCCGCCAGTCCGGCGCGCTGGCTCCATTGGTTGATCGCGTCAAAGCCCAACAGATCGATCAGCGCGTTGGTGGCGACGTTGTCGCTGAGCACGATCATCAACCGCGCCAGCTCGGCCAGCGACAGGCTGGCGACGCTGGGCAGTTGGGCCAGGATGCCGGTGCCGCCGGCGCGGTCGCCGCAAGCGGGCAGGGCCAGCGGCTGTTCGAGCGCGTAGCGGCCGTTGGCCATCGCTTCGAGCAGCGCCAGCAGGATGGGCACCTTGATGATGCTGGCCGATGGCTGCACGCGGTCGGCGTGGTGCGCCAGCACGATGTTGCCGTCCAGGTCGCGCAGGCTCAGCGAGACCCGCGCGGGCGTGGCGGCCAGCAAGGGCGCCAGCGCCGCGTCGACGTGCTGGCGCAAGGCGTTGCGGTCCAGCGGTTGCGATCCCAAGGGGAACATGGTCGATCTCCTCAGACCAGGAAGAAGAACAGGGACGAGAACAGGCAGAGGTTCACCAGGATCACCGCCCAGCCGTTGTAGAGCATGTATTTGAGCTCGCCCGAGCGCGCCAGGCCCATCTGGCCGAACATGTCCGAGGTGGGGAACGGGCCGAACCAGTCGATCTGCGAACTGCCCAGGATAACCGCCGTGGTGGCCGCGGGGCCGACGCCGGCGGCCGCCAGCAGCGGGCCGAAGATCTTGGCGGTGAAGGTCATCTGCGCCACCGCCGCGCCGGGGATGTGGCCGATCACGTTGAACCACAGCACGATGACGCACAGCATGGCGCCGCTGATGCCGGCCAGGTGCGGCTTCGCCAGTTCCAGCACGGCGTGGTAGGCGTTGAGCTGGTCCACCAGCACCAGCACCGGGTTGAACAGCCAGAACAGGAAGAAGATCCAGATCAGCTTGCCGGTGCCCGCATACATCGCCTGCAGGATCGCGCGCGGGCCCATGCCGCCGGCCAGGCCGGTGGTGGCCGCCAGCGACACCATGACGATGATGGCGAAGGCGTAGCCGGCCTTGGCGAGCACGCCGGCGACCGCCAGGATGATGATGGTCAGGCAGAACGCCCACGCCGCGCGCAGGGCCGTGGGGGACGGCGCGGCGTCCAGGTCGAGGGCGGCCATGCTGGCGCCGGCTTCCTCGTATTGATGAGTCGCCTCGGTCATCTTCTGGATGCGGCCCGACATGAACCAGCCGGCCAGCAGCGTCGCCACGGCCATCGGGATGCCCGCCACCAGCAGGTACTGCGGATAGCTCAAGCCGGTCAGGCCGGTCACGGTGACCACGTTGGGCGTGAAGGGCCCCAGCACCAGTCCGGCCGAGCCGGCGGTCTGGAACAGCGCGGCCACCGCGGGCGGCGACAGGCGCACCGCCGCCGCGATGGGGATCACCACCGCCGCGATGATGGCGTTGCCGCCGGCCAGGGTGCCGAGCGCGCCGCAGATCAGGGTCGAGGTCACCATGATGCCCAGGCGCACGCGCACCTGGTTCGACAGGCCGATGCGGCGCACGATGGCGCGCACCATCTGTTCCGCGGCGCCGGTGCGCGAGGCGACTTCGCCCACGCCGGCGCCGAGCACGATGATCAGGCCGACCACCGCGATGAACGACCCCAGTGATTCCGCCAGCAGTTTGCTCATGGCGATGGGCGTGGTGCCCGTCATGATGGCGCCGAGCACGATGGCGGCGATGGTGGACAGCACGATGTCCACGCCCAGCAGCGCGATGATGGCGAACACCAGCACGGGCGTCAGGCCCCACAGGCTGGTCTGGCCTGGCAGCGCGTAGTGGGTGTAGAGCGCGATGGCCAGCCCGACCAGGAATACCGCGATGGCGGCATTGCGCCGGCGTGGGTGAAACGAGCCGCCGGCGGGCGGGCGTGGCGCCGCCGCCGTTTGTGCCAATGAGGTCATGTCTTCTCCGTCCCTATCCAATCCGTGGCCAGGCCGTGACGCGCGGCGCGTCCGGCGGTTGTCGGCCTATTGTTGTGATCCCGCCTTGTGGGTGTTGCAGGCGTGGATTCCCAGCGGTCCAATGTCCAGGCCGCCGGGCCGCATCGGACGGCCTGGCGCTGGACGGTGAGAGTGTGGGCGTGACGGGCGACAGGTTCAAATGAGTGGTGCGGGTGCGACCATAACCAAAGGTTATGCGTTCGGCGCGGCGCCGATGCGCATGACCGACTTGCCGATCTGTTCGCGCGCTTCCAGCCGCGCATGGATGCGCTGCACGTCTTCCATTTCGTAGCGGCCCTCGATGGCGATGTCCAGCGACCCTTCGAGCAGCGCGCCGAACACGGCGTCGGCGCGGCGCTGCACGGTGACGCCGTCCCGCATGTGGTCGGCCAGCCGCGGCCGCGTCAGGAACAGCGAACCGGCCTCGCCCAGTTCGATCGGATCCAGGTCGGTGACCGAGCCCGAGACATTGCCGTAGTTGATGACCAGGCCGCGCGCGCGGCAGGCGCGCAAGCTGTCGCGCAGGGTAGCCTTGCCGACCGCGTCGAACACCACGTCCACGCCCGCGCCGCCGGTGGCCTCGCGGATGCGGTCGGCGAAGCGGCCGTCGTCGTAGGGCAGGGCGTGGTGGGCGCCGCGCGCGCTGGCGACGGCGCACTTTTGCGCGCTGCTGGCGGTGGCGAACACGGTGGCGCCGCGCCGCGCGGCCATCTGCACCAGCAATTGGCCGATGCTGCCGGAAGCCGCGTGGATCAGGCAGGTGCTGCCCGGGCCCAGCCGGGCGATGTCCTCGATCAGGTAGTGCGCGGTGGCGCCCTGGAAGATCGCGGCGGCGGCCAGGTCGAATGGGATGGCGTCGGGGATCCTGGCGACCTTGGCCGCCGGCACGCTGGCGTACTCGGCGTAGCTGCCCCAGGCGATGCACCAGGCGACGCGGTCGCCGGGCGCCAGGTGCGTGACGCCGGCGCCGACCGCGACGATCTCGCCGGCGCCTTCCATGCCGAGGGTGCAGGGCAGGCGGACGGGATAGGTGGCGGAGGCCGCATACTTGCCCTGGCGGGTGTGCACGTCCATGAAGTTGATGCCGGCGTAGGCGACCCGCGCCACCACGTGGCCGGGCGCGGCATCGGGCATGGGATGGTCCGCGCGCATCTGCAGGACTTCGGGGCCGCCGTAGCGTTCTATCAGGATGGCTTTCACTGCGAAGGATTCCTTGTTGAGGGAGGGACGGCGCGCCGTGGCATCGATCGATGGCGGCCATCGTAGAAGGCGTGAATCGGTCTGGGAATTCCCCAGGAATTCACCGGGGGCGTGAGGAAATTGCCGGAACGGACGCGCCAATGCGCGGCGGCCGCGTGCAATCGCGGCGGGTGTTGGTCTGCAAACAGGATTAAGTCCCATTATGATTTGGGCTATGCTGCGGCAGGCGCCGCCGTTGCAGCGTGCCGAACCGTTTTCCATTCCGCCGGCGGGCTGGCGCCCTGCGGCACGCGCAATCCCGAGAAGCCGATGTCCTCCCGTATCCTGTTCCGCCTTTGCCAAGCCGCCTTGTTCAGCGGCGTTCTCTGGAGCGCCGGTGCGCAGGCGCAGGCTCCGACGCCGAACGATGCGGGCGCGCCGGTCGCGCGTGGCGCGCAGCTTGTCGGCGAGACCGTGGCGGACCGGCCGTCGACGTTCTATCGCTTTGAAACGCACCGGCTCGATTCGGCCGATGGCAAGCGCCACTACCGCATCCAGATCGCCGTGCCGCGCCAGGCCGCGCCGGCCGGCGGCAGCGCGGTGTTGTACATGCTCGACGGCAACGCGGCGCTGGCCACGCTGACCGATGCCGACCTGCTGCGGTTGGGCGCGGGCGGGGCGCCGGTGCTGGTGGCCGTGGGCTACGACGTGCCGACGCGCAACGACGTGGTGGCGCGCGCCTATGACTACACGCCGCCCGTGTTCGAGCAGGGCGCGCGCCAGCCGAATCCGGTGGTGCTGGGCCGCGAGGGAGGCGGCGCGGACGAGTTCCTGGCCCTCTTGCGCGAACGGGTCAAGCCGCTGGTGCGCGGCCGCGCCGCGGTCGACGACAGACGCGAATACCTGTGGGGGCATTCCTATGGCGGCCTGTTCGCGCTGCACGTGCTGTTCACGCGGCCGGACACGTTCGCGCGCTACATCACGGGCGACCCGTCGGCCTGGTGGGCTGATGGCGCCCTGTTGCAGGAGTGGCGGCGCTTCGACGCGCGGCGCGCGGCCGGCAAGCGCGTGCTTGTGCTGGCGGGCACCAAGCCGCGCGATCCGGCGCGCCAGCGGCCCAATGCGCCGTCGACGCGGCCGGATGGCACGCCGATCGACCTGCAGCCTGCCGTGCGCGCGATGGTGGAAGGCCTGCGCGAAGGCGGCGCGGATGCCCGCTACGAGGCGTTTGCGCAGTTCGGCCACGGCGAGATGCTGCGGGTGTCGCTGGAGCGCGCGCTGCAGGTCGCGCTTGAACCCTAGAAGGCCATGGAAGCCGGGACCGGCTCGGCGCCGCGCCGGCGCATGGTAAAAGCGGCATCAGGATCCGGGAGTTTTCTCCCGCACGATCATCCCCGGCGTGAGTGGACAATCCGATGTTCGACTGGCAGGACCTGTATTACTTCACCGTCTTGGCGCGTACCCAATCGTTGTCGGCGGCCGCCCGTGAACTGCGGGTCGAGCATGCCACCGTGGGGCGCCGCATCGACGCGCTGGAAAAATCCCTGGGCCTGCGGCTGGTGGACCGGCTGCCGCGCAGCCGTCCGCTGACCGAGGACGGACGCGCGCTGGCGCGGCTGGCCGGCGCCATGAACGAGATCGCCACGGGAGTCGAACAGTTGTCGCGCATTGCCTCGATCGAGGTCGCCGGCACGGTCCGCGTCAGCGCGCCGCCGTCGCTGGCCAGCCACTGCATCGCGCCGCGGATCGCCGCGCTGCGCGAGCGGCATCCGAAGCTGAACGTGGTCCTGCTGCCGTCGCTGTCGCTGGTGGCGCTGGACCGCGGCGAGGCCGACATCGCCCTGCGTACCGTGCGCCCGGAAGAGGATGCGCTGGTGCGCAGGAAAATCGGCGTGGTGCGATTCGCGCTGTATGGCGGCGCCGGATACGCGGAGCAGCCCGCCGAGCAGTGGCGCTTCATCGCGTATGACGCGAGCGGCGACGCCCTGCCGCAACAGGCCTGGCTGCATCAGGTCCGACGCCACCGGCCGGTGGTCTTTGCCGCCAGTGACCTGGCGGCGCAGCAGATGGCCGCGCGGTCAGGGCTGGGCGCCGTGGTGCTGCCCACGATCGTTGGCGACAGCGACGCCATGCTGCAACGGCTGGCGGTGGCGGGCGAGGCGCCGTCCCGTGATCTGTGGCTGGCGGTGTTTCCGGACTTGCGCCGGTCGCCGTCGGTCAAGGCGGTGATGGATTTCCTGGTGGAGTGCGTGCAGCAGGAACCACGGCTGCGCCCGTGACCGTCCTGGTCGCGGCTATTCGGGGGAGGCCGCGGCGCCCTCGGCCAGCATCTGGCGCAGGCGGGCGCGGCGACGTTCGAGGTCGGCGATCTGCCGTTCGACCGAGGCCAGGCGCTGGCGTTGCACTGCGGAGGTCTGCGGGCAGGCGGCCGCGCCCTCGATCATGCGCATGCAATCGGGAAAGCCCTGGATCTCGGCGAGACTGAAACCGGTTGCGATCAGGCGCTGGATCTGCCGCACCTGGCTGACCGCGGCGGGGGCAAAGTGGCGATAGCCGTTGTCGGCGCGCGAGGAGGCCAGCAGGCCGTGCGCGTCGTAATGGCGAATCGAACGCAGGCTGGCGCCGGTGGCGCGGGCAAGGGCGCCGATCGACATCGGCTTGGCGGCGGGCGGGAGTGTCATGGCGAAGTTTCACGAGCCGGGCGCTTGACTCTAACACCGGTGTGAGGGTCGAGACTGCGATTCCCCTTTTGCCATCCAGGAGTCAGCCCCATGCCCGGCCAGCCTTTGTTCCGTCAATTCCGTCGCCTGCTGGCGATGATCGCCCTGCTGTCGGCGAGCGCCGTGGCGGTGGCCGATGATCGCCAGTACACCGCCGTCGCGCCGGATGGCGTGACGCTTGCCATCCAGGAGTCCGGCGATCCGGCCGGCCCCGCCATCGTCTTCGTCCACGGCCTGCTGGGCAGCCGCCTCAGCTGGGAGGCGCAGTTGTCCAGCCCCCTGTTGCAGCGCTATCGCCTGATCGCCTACGACCTGCGCGGCCACGGCCAGTCGGGCAAACCGATCGCGCCGCAGGCCTACACCGATGGCCGGCGCTGGGCCGATGACCTGGCGGCCGTGATCGCCGCGTCGGGCGCGCGCCAGCCGGTGCTGGTGGGCTGGTCGCTGGGCGCCGCCGTGACGACCAACTACCTGGCCGCGTACGGCGACGGCGATGTCGCCGGCGCGGTCTACGTGGGCGGCGTGATCGAACTGGACGCCAGCCAGATCGCGCCGCATCCCGAGGTGTATCGCGGCATGGCGTCGACCGACCTGAAGAGGCACCTGGACGCCGAACGCGCCTTCCTGGCGCTGTGTTTCGAGACGCAGCCGGACACGGCCACGTTCGAGCGGCTGCTGGCCAACGCCGCCCTGGCGTCGCCCGGGATGCAGGCCGCGGTGCCGCGGATGACGATCGCGGCCCGCCAGGGCCTGGGCGCGATGCGCAAGCCGCTATGGCTGATCTATGGCGCGCGCGATGCGCTGGTGCGCGCCGAGCCGTCGCTGGAACGCGCCAGGCAGTTGAATCCGCGCGTGCGCGGCTCGGTATATGCGGCGTCGGGACACGCGCCGTTCGTGGAAGAGGCCGAGCGGTTCAACCGCGATCTGGCGGCCTTCGTCGACGCGGCGGCGGGGCGCTGACGCCCGCCGGAGGCACGCGGTCGGTGGTTCAGTTGCCCCCGGCCGGGGCGGACCGCTTGCTGGGCCGGGTGCCGATGTCGCCCGGGGTCGAGCCTTCGTCATCCACCGTGAGGCCGCCGCCATGCATGATGCCCTTGGCGATCTCGTCGGCGGACTTGCCGGCGAAGCCATGCTCGCCCGCGACGATGCGGAAGCTGTCGCCTTCGAGCGGGCTTTGCAGCGTGGCCGAGGACAGCAGCACGCCGTTCGAGCGCAGCTGGATGCGCTTGCCGACGCGGTCGCGGGTGAAGTCCGCCAGGGCCTGGCGGCTGTCGGGATGCAGCACCACGTCGACATAGCGCATCGAGGTTTGCGGGTCGACGCCGGCGGTGGCTTTTTCGGCCCGCAGGGCCACGCTTTCGGCGTGGGAGGCGGCGGCCGCCAGCAGCAGCGCGGCGCAGGCGAGGGATCGGACAACGGTCATGGGCGGGCTCCGGGAAGCGGCGGATCGATGACGGCATCCTAGCCTCATCGACGGCGATGCGTATTACGACTTGTATGCGAACGCTGGCATTGCCTGCCGCCGGTGGGCTGGCGGGCATTTGGCCGCTAATATGGCGGCTCGATGATCGCCCCCCGGCCGCGTCCGGCCGCCGCAAGGAATCCCGTCACATGAAGCTGTCCGCCCCCTGGTTTCTGTCCTGCCTGCTGCTGGCCGGCGCGGCCCACGCCGGCTCTGCGCCGGCCGAGCTGTCGTGCGTTTCGGAAAGCGGCAAGGTGGCGCTGCGCGGCGCCATTCCGTCGCCGTCGTCCGAGGAGCTCAACCTGACGCTGACCTATGGAAACGCGACGCAGGGCTTCGACTCGGGCGATGCCCCGGCCTACGTGGTGGCGGATTTTCCGCTGGGCGTCTTCACCCTTGTCGCCTCCGACGACGCCTGGCCGCTGACGCTGTACGCCTTGCCGGGCACCGTCGCGGTCAGGAAGGTTGCCAACGGGGATGTGGCCGGCACCTTCCAGGCCAGGCTGACCGGGCCGCGGCCGGGCGGCCCGACCGCCTCGGGAGCGGGCAATCCGCTCAAGGCGACCTTGAATTGCGACTACCGCTATTCGCTGTGAGGGCCGTCGCTCGCTAACGGGTGGACGGACGAGGGGGCGACGGACGAGGCAAGGCTCGCGCTACCGGGTAATCCCGCTACCGGCTTTTTCGGCAAAATTTGTATGATGACCATATGACTATGCCGAGGGAGGCGCGCATGCCGCAAGACTATTCCGCTGTCCGTCACCGCCCTGCGCGGGGCGCGCCATGAGCCTGGAAACCCGTATCCGCGAGGAGATCTGCACCGTCGGGGCCAGTCTCTACCAACGCGGCTATACCGTCGGCGCGGCCGGCAACATCAGCGCGCGCCTGGATGACGGCTGGCTGATCACGCCCACCGACGCCTGCCTGGGTCGGCTCGATCCGGCCGGGCTGGCCAAGGTGGACCTGGCCGGCAATCCGGTTTCGGGCGGCAAGCCTTCCAAGACCCTGGCGCTGCACCGGGGCATCTACCAGGCCGATCCCGCCGCGCGCGGCGTGGTGCATACGCATTCGACGCACCTGGTGGCGCTGACGCTGGCCGGCGTCTGGCGCCAGGACGAGGTATTGCCGCCGATCACGCCCTACCAGGTGATGAAGGTGGGCCGCATTCCGCTGATCCCCTATCGGCGGCCGGGCGATCCGGTCGCGGCCGCGCAGGTGGCGGCGCTGGCGGCGCAGGTTCGGGGGGTGCTGTTCGAGCGCCTGGGGCCCGTGGTGTGGGAGCGGTCGGTGTCGCACGCATCCCATGCGCTGGAAGAGCTGGAAGAGACCGCGCGCCTGTGGCTGATGTCCGAGCCCCGGCCCGCGCCCCTGTCCGAGACGGCGATCGAGGAATTGCGCGCCGTGTTCGGGGCGCGCTACTGATCCGCGCATCGCGCGGGCCGACGGCGCCCGCCACGACCTGAAGGAGCCGACATGCCGCGCCTGGCCGCGAACCTGAGCATGATGTATGCGGAACACCCGTTCCTGGAGCGCTTCGCCGCCGCCGCGCGCGATGGTTTCCAGGGCGTGGAGTTTCTGTTTCCCTATGACCATCCGGCCGCCGAGATCCGGACGCGGCTGCAGGCGCACGGCCTGACGCAGGCGCTGTTCAACGCGCCGCCGGGCGACTGGGCGGCCGGCGAGCGCGGTATCGCCGCGCTGCCGGGGCGCGAGGACGAGTTTCGCCGCGGCCTGGACCGGGCGCTGGAGTATGCCGCGGCGCTGGGCAACCGCAGCCTGCACGTGATGGCGGGACGGGTCCCGGCCGGGCAGGAGCGCGCCGCGCATCGCCAGGCCTACCTGCGCAACCTGGAAAGCGCCGCGCGCGCGGCCGCCAGCGCTGGCGTGACCATCGTGATCGAGCCGATCAATCCGCGCGACATGCCCGGCTATTTCCTGACGCGCCAGGACGAGGCCCAGGCCATCCGCGCCGAGGTCGGCGCCGACAACCTGCGGGTGCAGTTCGATTGCTACCACTGCCAGATCGTCGAGGGCGACCTGGCGGTGAAGCTGCGGCGCGACATGGCGGGCATCGGCCATATCCAGATCGCCGGCGTGCCGGACCGCCACGAGCCCGACCTGGGCGAACTGAACTACCCGTACCTGCTGGCGCTGGTCGACACGCTGGGCTACGCGGGCTGGATCGGCTGCGAATACCGGCCCAAGGGCGCCACGACGGCGGGGCTCGGCTGGGCCAAACCCTATCTCGCGGGAGGCGAGCGATGAAGATACTGATTACCGGCGGCGCCGGCTTCCTGGGCCAGCGCCTGGCGCGCAAGCTGTTGGAACAGGGGCGATTGGCCCTGGGTGGCGAGCGCGTGCCGATCTCCCAGATCGACCTGCTCGACGTGACCCGGACCGACGCCATCAACGACACGCGCGTGCGTTCGGTCGAGGGCGATGTCGCGGATCCCGATTGCCTGCGATCCCTGATCGGCGCCGATACGGCGGTGATCTTCCACCTGGCCGCCATCGTCAGCGGCCAGGCCGAGGCCGATTTCGACCTGGGCATGCGCATCAACCTGGATGCCTCGCGCGCCTTGCTGGAGGCCTGCCGTCGGCAAGGCCAGCGGCCACGCGTGGTGTTCACCAGCTCGGTCGCGGTCTACGGCGGCGCCCTGCCGGAAACGGTGCGTGACGACACCGCGCTCAATCCGCAATCCTCCTATGGCACGCAGAAGGCCATTGCCGAACTGCTGCTGGCGGACTACACGCGCCGCGGCTTCGTCGACGGCCGCGCGCTGCGCCTGCCCACCATCAGTGTGCGGCCGGGCCGGCCCAACGCGGCGGCCTCGTCGTTCGCCAGCGGCATCATCCGCGAGCCGCTCAATGGCGAGCCGGCGGCATGCCCGGTGGCCGCCGACACTCGCCTGTGGCTGCTGTCGCCGCGCCGGGCGGTGCAGGCCTTGATCGCCGGTTGCGAACTGGACGCCGGGGCGGTGGCGGATCGCCGGCCGATCAACCTGCCGGGCGTCTCGGTGACGGCGGCCGAGATGGTGCGGGCCTTGCGCGAGATCGCGGGCGACGCGGTGGCCGACCGCATCCGCTGGCAGGCGGATGCGCGGGTGCAGGCCATCGTCGGCAGCTGGCCGGGCCGGTGGGACACGGCGCGGGCGGCGCGCCTGGGGCTGGAGGGCGACAGCGATTTCGCCGAGATCATCCGCGCCTACATCGGCGACGACTTGCGGGGGCAGGCATGAGCGACGTCAACGAAATGCGCCCGGTCGGCGTGATCGGCCTGGGCGCGATGGGGGCGGGCATCGCGCAGAGCCTGCGCCGCGCCGGTTGCCGGGTGCATGCCTACGACATCCGGCCGGGCGTCGCGGCGGCGTTCGCCGAAGAAGGCGGCGTGGCCTGCGCGACGCTGGCCGACATGGCCGTCGCCTGCGAGGTGGTGGTCAGCGTGGTGGTGAACGCGCAGCAGACCGAGAGCGTGCTGTTCGGCGAGGGCGGCATCGCGGCGACCATGCGGCCCGGCAGCGTATTCGTGATGTGCTCGACGGTGGACCCGGCCTGGTCTAGCGCGCTGGAGGCGCGCTTGGCGGCGTTGGGCATCCACTACCTGGATGCGCCGATCTCGGGCGGCGCGGCCAAGGCCGCGGCCGGCCAGATGACCATGATGACCGCCGGCACCGCGGCCGCCTATGCCGCCTGCGGCAACGTGCTCGAGTCGATGGCGGGCAAGGTCTACCGGCTGGGCGAGCGCGCCGGGGCGGGCAGCAAGGTCAAGATCATCAACCAGCTGCTGGCCGGCGTGCACATTGCCGTTGCGGCCGAGGCCATGGCGCTGGGCCTGCGCGAAGGCGTCGACGCCGATGCCTTGTACGAGGTCATCACCCACAGCGCCGGCAACAGCTGGATGTTCGAGAACCGCATGGCGCACGTGCTGGCGGGCGACTACACGCCACTGTCGGCGGTGGACATCTTCGTGAAGGACCTGGGGCTGGTGCTGGACACGGCGCGCCACAGCAGCTTTCCCTTGCCGCTGGCGTCCACCGCGCACCAGATGTTCATGCAGGCGTCGGCCGCCGGGCACGGGCGCGAAGACGACAGCGCAGTCATCAAGATCTTCCCCGGAATCACTTTGCCGGAGTCCGCATGACGATCAAACTGGGCTGCATCGCCGACGACTTCACTGGCGCCACCGACCTGGCCAACAACCTGGTGCGCGCCGGCATGCGCACCGTGCAGGCCATCGGCGTGCCGGCCGGACCGCTCGAGACGCCGGCGGACGCGGTGGTGGTGGCGCTCAAGACCCGCACGCTGCCGGCCGCCGAAGCGGTGGCGCAATCGCTGGCGGCGCTGGCCTGGCTGCGGGCGCAGGGCGCCGGGCAGATCTATTTCAAGTACTGCTCGACCTTCGACAGCACGCCCGCGGGCAATATCGGTCCGGTCGCCGATGCGCTGATGACGGCGCTGGATACGGATTTCACCATTGCCACGCCGGCCTTTCCCGACAACCAGCGCACGGTGTTCAAGGGCTATCTGTTCGCCGGCGACGTGCCGCTGAACGAATCGGGCATGCGGGATCATCCCTTGACGCCAATGACCGACGCGAACCTGGTGCGCGTGCTGGCGGCGCAGACGCGGCGCAAGGTCGGCCTGATCGACTACGCGGTGGTGGCGCGTGGCGCCCGCGCGATTCATGATCGCATCGACGAACTGCGGCAGGCGGGGGTGGAGATCGCCATCGTCGATGCCATCTCCAACGACGACCTGCTGGCGCTGGGCTCGGCGGCCAAGGATCTGCCGCTGGTGACCGGGGGATCGGGCGTGGCCATCGGCCTGCCTGGCAATTGGGGGCTGGCGCCGGGCGCCGCCGCCGGGCTGCCGCGCGCAGCGGGCGCGCAGGCCGTGGTGGCGGGCAGCTGCTCGACCGCCACCCAGGGGCAGGTGGCCGCGTTCATCGCGACCGGCCGGCCCGCGCTGGCGCTGGACCCGCTGCGTATCGACGCGGGCGATGACGTCGTGGCGCAGGCGCTGGCCTGGGCCGCGCCGCGCTTGCCCGACGGTCCCATCCTGATCTATTCGACCGCCCGGCCCGACGCGGTGCAGGCGGCGCAGGCCAGCCTGGGCGCGGCCCGCGCCGGCGCCCTGGTCGAGGACGCGATCGCGCGGATCGCGGTGGGCCTGGCGCGGCTCGGGGTGCGGCAGCTGATCGTGGCGGGCGGCGAGACCTCGGGCGCGGTGGTGCGGGCGCTGGGCCTGGCGCAACTGGCCATCGGCGAGCAGATCGATCCCGGGGTGCCGTGGTGCGCCGGGTACGCGCAGGCGGTGCAGGCGCGCATCAGCATCGCTTTGAAGTCGGGCAATTTCGGGGGCGCCGATTTCTTCACGCGGGCGTTCCGCCCGACTGCCTGAGGACCGATCGCCGGCCCTTGCGCCGCGCCTTCGAAGGCGGGCGCGTTCAGCGATGCGCCAGGCGCAGGCGCTTGGCCGCGTTGACCATGTGGATGCGGGCGGCTTCGCGCGCCGCGTCCTCGTCCTGGCGCCGGATGGCCTCGGCGATGGCTTCGTGTTCGCGCAGCACCGCGCGCATCTGGTCGGCGTGGCGCGCCTCGTTGCCGCGCGTGACGCGGGTGGCGGCTTCGAGATACTGGCTGACGAACGCCAGCGTGGCGAGGAAGTACGGATTGCCGGTGGCGCGCGCGATGCTGCGGTGGAAGGCCACGTCTTCCTTGACGCCGTCGCCACCGTTGTCGACCGCGGTGGCGATGGCCGCCAGCGCGTCGTCGATGGCCGCCATGTCGCGCTCGCCGCGCCGGGCGGCGGCTTGTGCCGCGATTTCGGTTTCCAGCGCGCGCCGCAGGTCGACGATGTGCAGCACCGCGTCCAGCGAGGCCAGCTCGGCCGCGTCGATGCGCAGCGCGCGGTTGCCGTCGTGGCCGGTGACGAACACCCCGCTGCCCTGGCGCGCCTCGACGATGCCGTCCTGGCGCAGCCGCGACACCGCTTCGCGGATGACGGTGCGGCTGACGCCGAACTGCTCGGCCAGGCGGGTTTCGGTGGGCAGCTTTTCGCCGGGCAGCACGCGGCCCGCGTCGATCTCGGCGAGCAACTGCTTGGCCACCGTATCGGTCAGCGTGGGGGGCGTGTTGAGTCGGGGAAACGCCATGGCATGGGGCCGCGTAAGCAAGGCGGGTCACCGCCCTGGGAGTGGGGGCTCATGATAACCCGCCGCATCAGGCCGGCGCGCGGGCGCGGTTCAGGCACTCGATGAAAAACTGCGCGGCCGGCGTCGGCGGCGAATCCGCCCGGGTCAGGATCGACACCCGCGCCGCCGGCAGCGGATGCGCCAGAGGCAATATGCACAAGGACGTCGGCGCCAGCACGCGGTGCAGGCCGTTGCGCACGAAAAAGCCCACCGCGTCGCTCTGGTCCAGTATCGCCAGCGCGATGGCGATGGACTGGCACGGAATCACGTCGGTGGGCGGCGGCAGGCCGCGTTCCGCATAGGCCAGGCGCAGCAGATTGGTGGGCGTCTGGGTATTGCCGGGCATCAGCCACAGCAGGTCGCGCAGTTCGGCCAGGTCGGTGGCGTGACGCAGCGGATGATCGGCGCGCGCGCCCACCGCCAGCGGCAGGGTGAACAGCGTGGTGCGGGCAAAGCCGTCGTAGATGTCGCCGTCGTATTCGGTCTGCACCACCAGGTCGTAGCGGCCGGTTTCCAGCTGTTCGTGGCTGTAGGGTGGCGCGACTTCATGGAAGGCCACGGCAACGCGCGCCATGCGGGCGCGAAACGCGGCCAGCGCGGCCGGCAGTATCGGCAAGACCGATGAGCTGATGGCCAGGTTGAGCGTGCCGCCTTCGCCATCGCGCATCTGGTCGATGTCTTCCTGCGCCCGCCGGGCTTCCTGCAGGATCAGCACGGCGCGCTTGTGCAGCGCCTGGCCGTAGGGCGTCAGTTCGACCCCCTTGGCGCTGCGCCGCACCAGCTCGGCGCCCAGGCTCTGTTCCAGTTCGCGCAGGCTGCGCGTGGCCGCCGGCTGGGTCACGCACAGGGCGCGGGCGGCGGCGCGGATGCTGCCGTGTTCGGCGATCAGCACGAAGGCGCGCAACTGGCGCAGGTTCATCGGAGCGGGCACGGCGGGCTATAAGTAAAAGTCATCACTGCGCCAAAAATACTGTCTTTTGCGTTTCGCGGGCCATCCGTATATTCACTAGGCACGGTTACCGGAAACACGGGCCGGCACAGAGATCGGACATCAAGGGGAAAACATGTCTATCGCCATCGCGGCCGGCGCCGGCGCGCGCAGCCTGCATACGCCTTCCATGCGCCGGCGGGTCATCGCCGGCACCACCATCGGCAACGCGCTCGAGTTCTTCGACTTCACTGTATTCACTTTTCTGATGCTGGTCATCGGGCCGCTGTTCTTTCCGGCGGCCTCCAGTTACGGCCAGCTGCTGCTGACCACCGCCACGTTCGGCGTCGGCTTCCTGATGCGGCCGGTGGGCGGCATGCTGATCGGTTCCTACGCCGACCGTCATGGCCGCCGCGCCGCCATGACGCTGACACTGTGGCTGATGGGCCTGGGCTGTGCGTTGATCGCCGCCGCGCCCACGCACGCGCAGATGGGCCTGCTGGGGCCGGTCATGATGGTGCTGGCGCGGCTGATCCAGGGCTTTGCCGCCGGCGGCGAGGTCGGCGCCTCGACCACGCTGCTGGTCGAGCACGCGCCGCCGTCGCGACGCGGCTTCTATTCCAGCTGGCAGTTCGGCAGCCAGTCGCTCGGCGTGGCGCTGGGCGCGGTGGTGGTGGGCACGTTGACCGCCGCGCTCAGCGCCGAGCAGATGCAGGCCTGGGGCTGGCGGGTGCCGTTCGTGATCGGCATCCTGACGGTGCCGGTGGGCGCCTACATCCGCCGCAACCTGGAAGAGACGCTGCATGTCGAGGAGGCCGGGGCGCGCCGGCCGAGCGCCGCTGGCCACCAGCCGCTGCGCCGCGTCTTCGCCGAGCACAAGACCGAAGTGGCCAAGGGCATCTTGCTGATGATCGGCGGCATGGTGTGCGCGCAGATCATCGGCTTCTACATGCCGTCGTACGCCCACCGCGAGCTGGGCCTGCCGGCGACCTCGACCCTGTCGGCCAGCGTGGTGGTGGGCGTGGTCGGCTTTGCGTGCGCGCCGCTGGTCGGCATGCTGGCCGACCGGGTGGGGCGCAAGCGCGTGATCTTCTGGTCGCGGGTGACGACCGTGGCGGTGCTGCTGCCGTGCTTCCAGTGGCTGGTGGCGGCGCCCAGCAGCGCGCGGCTGATGCTGGTGGTGGCGCTGCTCTCGGTGCTGCTGGCGATGCAGTCGGCGCCCGGCATCACCATGCTGCCCGAATTGTTCCCCAAATCCGTGCGCACCACCGGCATGTCGGTGGTGTACGGCCTGGGGATTTCCGTGTTCGGCGGTTTCGCGCAGTTCTTCGTGACCTGGCTGCTGCACGTGACCGGCAATCCCATGGCGCCTGCCTGGTACCTGATGGTGGCGGTGGCGCTTTCCACGGTGGTGCTGTTCTGGATCCGCGACCGCACCGGCGACGATATCGACAACCAGGAGGCCTGATGCAATCCGCTAGCCCTTACTTTTCCCGCAGCTATGCTTTGGCGCGCGAGCGCTTCACCGCCGCAGCCCGGCCGCTGGCCACGCGCTTCGCGTCCTATGCCATCGAGCCCAAGGGGCGCGAAGGCGAGGACCTGGCCACCGACGTCGCCCTGATCGGCGATGCCGACGCCAAGCGGTTGCTGATCATGACCTCCGCCACCCATGGCGTGGAAGGCTTCTGTGGCTCGGGTTGCCAGCTGGCCCTGCTGGACGACGCCGAGATGCTCGAACGCGCGCGCCAGGCCGGCGTGGCGCTGTTGCTGGTGCATGCGGTGAATCCGCATGGTTTCTCGTGGATCGCGCGCACCGACGAAGGCAATGTCGACCTGAACCGCAACGCCCAGCCGTTCGACGGCCAGCCGCTGCCCGCCAATCCCGGCTACGGGCAGATCCATGAACTGCTGCTGCCGGCGCAATGGCCGCCGTCGGACGCCAATCGCGCGCAGATCGCCGCCCATATCGACGAGCACGGCCTGCCGGCCTTCAAGCAGGCCGTGACACGCGGCCAGTACACGCACGCCGACGGCCTGTTCTATGGCGGCGACCGCCCGGCCGCGTCGCTGCTGAACTTGCGCCGCATCCTCCAGGAACATGCCGCCGGCTTTGCGCGGATCGGCTGGATCGATGTGCATACGGGGCTGGGACCGCGCGGACATGGCGAAAAGATCTACGCTGGCCGCCGCGACGATGCCGAGGTGGAGCGCGCCCGCCGCTGGTGGGGGACCGACATCGCCGTGCCCTACCAGGGCACGTCGGCCTCGGTGGACATCACCGGGCACCTGGCGGGCCTGATCTATCAGGCTTGTCCGAATTCAGTGCCCACCCTGATGGCGCTGGAGTACGGCACGCAGCCCTCCGAACAGGTGATCGATGCCCTGCGGGGCCGCAACTGGCTGCGCGCGCATGCCGACGCGGCGCCGACGTTGCGCGACCAGATCCTGCGCACGACGCTGGAGGCCTTTTATTGCGACGCGCCCGACTGGCATGGCGCGGTGCTGGGCCAGAGCCGCGTGGCGGTGCTGCAGGCGGTGCTTGGCTTGGCGTCCGGCTGAGTGTTGCCGGCAGGGCCGATTCCCGGGAATCGGCTTGTCTTGTCTCTGAGATGTTATATCATCCTTAAGTTTTCTGTAATGATATAACATCAATGAGGGTAAAGATGAAAGGCAAGACGCAGGACAAGCAGGCGTTGCGCGGCAGGTGGAACGCGGCCGGGGCGGGCAGGAGCCGGGGCGCGCGGGCGCTCAAGCCGCTGGTTTGCTCGCTGATGCTGGCCGCGCCGGTGGCGCAGGCCGAAACCGAGGCCGACCCGTCGCGCAACCGCACGCTGGCGCCGATCACCGTGTCGGCCAATCCGCTGGGGCTGGACCTGAACAGCACCATGCTGCCGGCTTCCGTGCTGGAAGGCGATGAGCTGGTCGAGCGGCGCGCCGGCACGCTGGGCGAAACCCTGAAAAGCCAGCCGGGCGTGAACAGCGACACCTTCGGCGGCGGCGCCAGCCGCCCCGTGATCCGCGGCCAGACCGCGCCTCGCGTGAAAGTGCTGTCCGACGGTTCCGAGGTGATGGACGCGTCCGGCATCTCGCCGGACCACGCGGTGACGGTGGAACCGCTGCTGGCCGAGCGCATCGAGGTGCTGCGCGGCCCGGCCACGCTGCTGTACGGCGGCGGCGCGATCGGCGGCGTGGTGAACGTGGTGGACAAGAAGATACCCACCGCCGTGCCGGAGAAGGGCGTGGAAATGGAAGCCGAGTTGCGCGGGGCCACCGGCACCAAGGAGCGCGCCGGCGCCGTGGGCATCACCGCCGGCGAGGGCCAGTTCGCCGTGCGGGTGGAAGGCATGAAGCGGCGCACCAGCGATTACGACGTGCCGGACTGGCCCGGCGGCAAGCTGGAGGGTTCGTACAGCGAATCCTCCCAGGGCACGGTCGGCATGTCGTGGATCACGCCGCGCGGTTATGTGGGCCTGGCGTTCACGCACCTGGAAAGCAAGTACGGCCTGCCCGGCCACAACCACGAGTATGAAAGCTGCCATCCGCACGGCACCCATCTGCATTGCGGTGGCCACGACCACGACCATGGCGACGAAGGCGAGGAAGGCCACGACCATGACCACGATCACGAACACGGCGGCGTGCCTTACGTCAAGCTGCGCAGCAACCGCCTGGACCTGCGCGCCGAATACCAGGATCCCTTCGCCGGCTTCGAGAAGATCCGCGTGCGTGGCGGACTGACCGACTACCAGCATGACGAGATCGAGGGCGGCCAGGTCGGCACCCGCTTCAAGAACAAGGGCTACGACCTGCGCGTGGAACTGCAGCACAAGCCCGTGGCCGGCTGGCGCGGGGTGATCGGCCTGCAGAATGCCTACAGCGACTTCCGCGCCGATGGCGAGGAAGCCTTCCTGCCGCGCAGCCGGACCCGTTCGAACGGCCTGTTCGTGCTGGAGGAATACCAGTTGAACGACTGGCGCTTCGAAGTCGGCGCGCGCCAGGACTGGCAGCGCATCGCGCCGTCCGGCGGCGCCTCGCGCAGCAGCCTGTCGGGCACCTCGCTGTCGGCCGCCGCCATCTGGGACTTCGCGCCGCAGTATTCCGTGGCGCTGTCGCTGTCGCGTTCGCAGCGCCTGCCGAGCGCGCAGGAGCTGTACGCCGATGGCGTGCACCTGGCCACCAACACCTACGAACTGGGCAACTCGGGCCTGGGCCGCGAGACCTCGCACAACATCGACCTGACCCTGCGCAAGCACGCCGGCGACACCACCTTCTCGGCCAGCGTGTTCCACAACCGCGTCAAGAACTACATCTACGCCGACACGCTCGACCGCTACGAGGACTTCCGCCTGATCGAGTACACCCAGCGCGACGCCGAATTCACCGGCGTGGAAGGCGAGCTGCGGCACCAGTTCACGCCGGTGTTCTCGGCGGCGGTGTTCGGCGACTATGTGCGCGGCAAGCTGACCGGCGGCGACGGCAACCTGCCGCGCATCCCGGCGGCGCGCGCCGGCCTGCGCGGCAACGTCAAGTGGCAGCAATGGTCGGGCGGCATCGAATACGCCCGCGTGTTTTCGCAGAAGGACATTGCCGCCTACGAAAGCAGCACGCCGGGCTACAACCTGGTCAACGCGGTGGTGGCGTATCGCGGCCGCTACGGCGCGACCGGCTATGAAGTCTATCTGCGCGGCACCAACCTGCTGAACAAACTGGCGTACAACCACGCTTCGTTCATCTCCTCGGTGGCGCCGCTGCCGGGCCGCAGCGTGATGCTGGGCGTGCGCATGACCTATTGAGGCGTGCCGGCGAAGCCGGATTCCGCGGGCGGATATGCTAAGTTCCAGCCATGCCGTCCGCCCCGGAGTCCGCCATGCTGAAGTTCGCCGCCAATCTGTCGATGATGTACCCGGAACATGCGTTCCTGGACCGCTATGCGGCCGCCGCGGCCGACGGTTTCGCGGGCGTGGAATGCATGTTTCCCTACGAGGCGCCTGCCGCCTTCGTGCGCGAGCGCATGGATGACGCGGGCGTGTCGCAGGTCCTGTTCAATGCCCCGCCGGGCGTGAGCGCGCGCGGCGAACGCGGGCTGGCCGCGCTGCCGGACCGCCAGGACGAATTCCGCGCCGGTATCGAGCAGGCGCTGGGCTATGCGACTGTGCTGGCCTGCTCGCAGGTGCACGTGATGGCCGGCGTGGCGCCGGATGGCGTCGCGCGCGACGCCATGCTGGACTGCTACCGCGAGAACCTCGACTGGGCCGCGCGCCAGGCGCGTTCGGCCGGCGTGACGCTGCTGATCGAACCCATCAACACGCGCGACATTCCCGGTTATTTCCTCAATCGGCAGGACGAGGCCCACCAGGTGGTGCAGGCCGTCAACGCGCCCAACCTGAAGGTGCAGATGGACCTGTACCACTGCCAGATCGTCGAGGGCGACGTCACCGCCAAATTGCGCCAGTACCTGCCCACCGGACGCGTTGGGCACCTGCAGATCGCCGGCGTGCCGCTGCGCCAGGAGCCCGACCGTGGCGAGCTGGACTACGGCTGGATCTTCTCGGTGCTGCGCGAACTGGACTATGCCGGCTGGATCGGCTGCGAGTATCGCCCGGCGGCCGCCACATCCGCCGGCCTGCGCTGGCTGGCCGCGGCCCGCGCTTGAGCGGCAACCGGCGTATCGCCATGATGCTGTCCCCATGATCGGCCCCGCATGCCATGCTCGCCGCCTGCCGAAAATATAGTTAATATGTTAATTAAATAAAGAACACCAGGAGACAACCGCATGTCCAGAAGAGGTTTCATCCACCGCGCGCTGGGGACGCTGGCCGCCGCCGCGCTCGCGGCGAGCGCCATGCCCGCGTGGGCCGGCGATTTTCCCGACCATCCGATCCGCTGGCTGGTGCCTTTCAGCGCTGGCGGCGGCAGCGACCTGGCCACCCGCATCGTCGCCAAGCATGTCAGCCAGGCACTGGGCCAGCCGGTGGTGGTGGAGAACCGGCCCGGCGCCGCCACCATCGTGGCGGCCCAGGAAACCGCGCGCGCCGCGCCCGACGGCTATACGGTGATGACCGCGGGCATGAGCACGCTGGCCCTGAATCCGTGGCTGTACAAGCAACTGCCCTATGACCCGTGGAAGGACCTGACGCCGGTCTCCACCCTGGTGGCGTTGCCTATCGTGCTGGTGGCCTCGCCGGCTTCCGACCTGGACAACATGCCCGACGTGATGGACTACCTGTCGCGCAACAAGACGGCCAGCTATGCGTCGCTGGGCGTGGGCAGCCCGCACCATCTGGCGATGGAGTTGTTCCTGTCGATGTTCGGCGCCAAGGCCACCGCGATTCCCTACAAGGGCACGCCGCCTGCCTTGCAGGACGTGGCCGCGGGCGTGGTGCCGCTGATGATGGCGGACCTGGCCGCGGCGCGGCCGTTGATCGAGGCAGGCAAGCTGCGTGCCATCGCGGTGCCGGCGTACGAGCGTTCGGAGCAGTTGCCCGAGGTGCCGACCTTCGGCGAGAGCGGCGGGCCGCCGCTGGAGGCCGCCGCCTGGCAAGGGGTGGTGGCCCCGGCGCGCACGCCGCGCGAGGTGGTGGACAAGCTCAGCGGCGCGATCCAGGCGGCGTTGAAGTCACCCGAGGTGGTCAAGCAGCTCAAGTTGCAAGGCATGGAGCCCATGGGCAGCTCGTCCAACGAATTCTATGACTACGCGCGCCGTCAGTACGACAGCTGGGGCGCGGTGATCCGGCAGAAGAACATTTCGGTGGATTGACGCGGCGCGGCGGCGCGCCCGCCGCGGGCGCCGCTGCCGTGGCCCGCGGCCTACCCGGCCGCGGCGGCGCGGTTCTGGCGGCGCGCGGTGGCGGCGCAGCCCGCCGAGGCGATGATGATGCCGCAGATCGCCAGCCACTGCGTGCCGGACAGGTGCTCGTTCAACACGATGACGCCGGCCAGCGCGCCCATGGCGGGTTCCATGCTCAGCAGCACGCCGAAGGTCTTCTGCGGCAGGCGCCGCAGGGCCACCATTTCCAGCGAATAGGGCAGGGCGCTCGACAGGATGCCGACCGCGACGCCGGCCAGGATCAGCTTCGGGTCCAGCAGCGCCATGCCGGCATGGGCCGCGCCCACCGGCAGCGCCACCATGGTGGCCGCCAGCAGTCCCAGGGAAGTGGCCTGCCCGCCATGCACGTTGCCGGCCATCTTGCCGAAGATGATGTACAGCGCCCAGCAGACAGCCGCGCCCAGCGCATAAGCGATACCGACGGGATCGAGGTCGTGCATCGACTGGCCGGTCGGGATCAGCAGCACCAGCCCGGCCAGCGCGCAGGCGATCCAGACGAAGTCGATGGCGCGCCGCGACAGCACCACCGCCAGCGTCAGCGGGCCGGTGAACTCGATGGCGATGGCCACGCCCAGCGGCAGGGTCCGCAGCGCCATGTAGAACAGCAGGTTCATGCAGGCCAGCGTCACGCCATATAGCGCGATCTTGGCGGCATTGCGAGCGGTCAGCGGAAAGCGCCATGGGCGCCAGAACGCGATCAGGATGATGGCGCCGATGACGATGCGATAGGCCGTCGTGCCCTGCGCGCCAACCTCGGGAAACAGCGATTTGGCGAACGATGTGCCGACGCACAGCGAGGCCATGGCGCCGATCAGCGACAAGGTCGGCATCAGGGTGGAGGCGGAGGCATCGCGTCCGGAGGGAAGAGTGGCGGCGGTCATGGTGCTGCGTCTGCGGAAGAATCAGGGGTTCAAGGTCAGGGCGATGGAGTAGAGCACGTAAAGGGCCAGCGCCAGCATGATCGCGCCCAGCAGTCCCTGCTGCATGCGCAGGAACCACGGGTTGCGGCCCACCCAGCCGCGGATGCGCGATGCGCCGTAGGCGAAGCAGCTGCCATAGGGCAGGCTCAGCGCCTTCATGGTCACGCCCAGCACCAGCATCTGGAGCCACACCGGACCGTTGTCCGGCGTGGTGAACTGCGGCAGGAAGGCGATCATGAACAGCAGCACCTTCGGGTTCAGCAGGTTGGTCATGAAGCCCTGCCAAAAAGCGTCGCGCGCATCGCCGGGACGCGCGGCCAGGGAGATGTCGGCGTCGCGGGCGCAGCGCAGGATGGCCTTGATGCCCAGGTAGCCCAGGTACAAGCCGCCGGCCGCCTTGATCGCCAGGAACAGCGTCGGAAACGCCTGCAGCACCGAGGCCAGCCCCAGCACCACGGCCGGCACCTGGATGAATCCGGCCGCCACGTTCCCCAGCACACTGTGGAAGGCAGGCCGGAAGCCCTGCGTCATGCCTCGCGACAACGTCAGCGCCATATCCGGGCCGGGGGTGAGTTTCAACGCCGCGTCGGCGGCCAGGAAAAGCAGGAAAAGCTGGAGTGACGGCATGGGAATCGGGCTGCGCCTGGCCGCGAGGGCGGCCAGAGGGTTCCCAGTGTAAGCAAGGCGGGTGATTAATTCCTGCAGCCGGCGGTGCGCAAATGAAGTTTCCCGTCGAATTTGGGGGCGGGTCGTGGCGCGCACCCGTTTAGAATCGTCCTACGGGCCCGCGTGGCCTGGATCGCCGCGGCGCCGAGACCCCATGGAACTAGACGATTTCGACCTTCAGATCCTGCAGAGCCTGCAGGAAGACAACCAGCGCACCAGCCAGGAGGTGGCCGAGCGCGTGAACCTGTCGCCGGTATCGTGCCTGCGCCGCATGAAGCGGCTGCGCGAGTCCGGCGCGGTGCTGGGCGACGTCTCGGTGGTGGACCCGGCGGCGGTGGGGCGCGACATCATGATGGTGGTGCTGGTGTCGCTCGAAAGCGAGCGCGCCGACAAGCTCGACACCTTCAAGCGCGCCATGCGCCAGGCGCCGGAGATCATGCAGTGCCTGGCGGTCACGGGCGAAGTGGATTTCGTCGTCACCATGACCGTGCGCGACATGGCGGAATACGACGCCTTCGCGCAGCGCCACTTATGGGGCGATCCCAATGTGAAGCGCTTTTCGACGCTGGTGGTGATGAATCGCGTGAAATACGGATTGGCGGTGCCGACGATGCCGTCGGACGAGGCATAACGTGCCGGCCGGCGATTGCGCGCCCCGAGCCGGCGGCGCTAGACTGGCCGCCTCCCTCCTTTACGCATATCCCCGCCATGGCCTTGCATAGCTGGCTCATCTATCTGGTTGCCGTGATCGGCCTGTCGATCACGCCCGGTCCCAATACCCTGCTGGCGCTGACCCACGGCGCGCTGCATGGCCATCGCAAGGCGCTGTGCACCATCGCCGGCGGCGCGGTCGGCTTCATCGCCCTGATTGCCCTGTCGATGCTGGGCATCAGCGCGCTGCTCAAGGCCTGGGGACCGGCGCTGACGGTATTGAAATGGGCTGGCGGCGCCTACCTGATCTGGCTCGGCATCCAGCTGTGGCGCTCGCCCGGCGTGCAACTGCGCCCGGCGCCCGACATGCCGCGGCTGCGCGGCACGCGCATGTTCAGCCAGGGGTTCCTGTCGGCGATTTCCAACCCCAAGGCGCTGCTGTTCTATGGCGCGTTCCTGCCGCAGTTCATCGATCCGGCGCGCAGCCTGTTCACGCAGTTCGTGATCATGGCCGCCACCTTCGCGGTCATCGAGTTCCTGGTGGAATACGTGCTGGCCCGCCTGGCGCACCGCGTGCGGCCTTGGCTGGAGCGCGCCGGCCGGCGCTTCAACAAGGTGTGCGGGGGATTGTTCGCGGCGATGGGAGTGGCGTTGCCGGGGTCTTGAACGTCGCCCGTCAATGCCAACGCCACAATGCAAAAGCCCGACTCCAAGGAGCCGGGCTTTTTAATTCTGGTGGCCTGGGGCGGAATCGAACCACCGACACGCGGATTTTCAATCCGCTGCTCTACCAACTGAGCTACCAGGCCAACGAAGTCCGCAACTATACACAATTTTTTTGACTTGTGCCAGCCGCCTCGAAAAAAGTGTGAAGAATTTTCGGGCCGCCTTCCAACGCGACAAGCGACAGGGGCGCATGGTATCGCAAACGGCCATTGCATGGGGTGCGACACACGGTCGCGGCCAGGGGCCCGAATGGCGTGGGGATAACCCGCGGGAGTATAATCATGGCCGGTCCGCTGTTACATGCACGCTGCACCGCATGGGCTTTGCGGGGACCACAGCTCTAATACTCACGGCCTTGTCCTTTACATGTCGGTAGCTGTCCTAGCCTTCGGTCTGAATCACACGTCCGCGCCGGTTTCGGTCCGCGAACGCGTGTCCATGCCCGTCGATCTGGTCAAGCCGGCGCTGGAAGGCCTGCGTTCCGCGTTCGGCGGATCGGTGCGCGAAGCCGCCATCCTGTCGACCTGCAACCGCACCGAAATCTATTGCGCCGCCGATGGCCACGTGGCCGACCAGCTGCCCGCGTGGCTGGCCGAGCACAACCGCCTCGATGCCGGCACGCTGCGCCCGCATCTGTACCGCCACCAGCAGGACGACGCCGTGCGCCACGCCTTCCGCGTGGCCAGCGGGCTCGATTCCATGGTGCTGGGCGAAACCCAGATCGTCGGCCAGATGAAGGACGCCGTGCGCGCGGCTGGCGAAGCCGGTTCGCTCGGCACGCTGCTGCACCAGATGTTCCAGCGCACCTTCTCGGTGGCCAAGGAAGTCCGTTCGCAGACCGCCATCGGCGCGCAGTCGGTGTCCATGGCCGCCGCCGCGGTGCGCCTGGCCGAACGCGTGTTCGGCAACCTGGACCAGGCCCGCACGCTGTTCATCGGCGCGGGCGAAATGATCGAGCTGTGCGCCACCCACTTCGCCGCGCAGCGTCCGCGCAGCATGGTGGTGGCCAATCGCACGGCCGAGCGCGCCGAGCTGCTGGCCAACCGGTTCTCGGCCAGCACCATGAAGCTGTCGGACCTGACCGAGCGCCTGTCCGAATTCGACGTGGTGGTCTCCTGTACGGCCAGCTCCCTGCCCATCCTCGGTTTGGGGATGGTGGAACGGGCCACGCGCCTGCGCCGCCACCGTCCCATGGTGATGATCGACCTGGCCGTGCCGCGCGACATCGAACCCGAGGTCGGCCGCCTGGACGACGTCTACCTGTATTCCGTCGATGACCTGGGCCGCCTGGTCCAGACCGGCACCGACGCCCGCCGCGCCGCCGTGGTGCAGGCCGAGGCCATCATCGAAACCCGCGTCCAGGGCTTCATGCACTGGATGCAATCGCGCGAAGTGGTGCCCGTCATCCGCGACCTGCACCAGGCCGCCGAAGACGTCAGCGCCGCCGAACTCGAACGCGCCCGCCGCCTGCTGGCGCGCGGCGAATCGCCGGAGGCCGTGCTCGAGCAACTGGCCCACGGCCTGACCCAGAAATACCTGCATGGCCCGCTGGCGGCGTTGAACCGCAGCGAAGGCGAGGACCGCAAGCAACTGCTTGCCTGGATGCCGCGCCTGTTCCCCGGCCGCGACTCGCGCCGTTAGCGGCGCTGCTTCCGCCCCGCCTTGCGGCGGGCGCTCGTTGCGGGCGCCCGCCATTTCCGTTTTCCCTTGCTGAATCCCCATCATGAAATCTTCCATGCGCAGCCGGCTGGAGCATCTGTGTCACCGCCTTATCGAGGTGGACGCGCTGCTGGCCGAACCGGAAACCGCGTCCGACATGGACCGCTTCCGCAAGCTGTCGCGCGAGCGCGCCGAACTGGAGCCGGTGGTCGAGGCGTTCACCGCCTTCGTGCGCGGCGAGGAAGACCTGGCGACCGCGCAGGAGATGCTGGCCGATCCCGAGCTGAAGGCGATGGCCGAGGACGAGATCAAGAGCGGCCGCGTCAAGCTCGAATCGCTGGAGGCGGCGCTGCAGTTGCTGCTGCTGCCGCGCGACCCCAATGACGGCCGCAGCGTGTTCCTGGAAATCCGCGCCGGCACCGGCGGCGATGAAAGCGCGCTGTTCTCGGGCGACCTGCTGCGCATGTACACGCGCTACGCCGAACAGCGCGGCTGGCGCGTCGAGCTGATGTCGGAAAGCCCGTCGGAACTGGGCGGCTACAAGGAAGTGATCGCGCGCATCGAGGGCGACGGCGCCTACGGCCGCCTGAAATTCGAGTCCGGCGCGCACCGCGTGCAGCGCGTGCCCGCCACCGAGGCGCAGGGCCGCATCCACACCTCGGCCTGCACGGTGGCCATCATGGCCGAAGCCGACGAGATGTCGGAGATCGTCATCAACCCGAGCGACCTGCGCATCGACACCTTTCGCGCCAGCGGCGCCGGCGGCCAGCACATTAACAAGACCGATTCGGCCGTGCGTATCACGCACTTGCCGACCGGGCTGGTGGTGGAATGCCAGGACGACCGCTCGCAGCACCGCAACAAGGACAAGGCCATGCAGGTGCTGGCCGCGCGCCTGAAGGACAAGGAAACGCGCGAGCGCCAGAGCAAGGAAGCGGCCGAGCGCAAGAGCCTGATCGGTTCCGGCGACCGTTCCGAGCGTATCCGCACCTACAACTTCCCGCAGGGCCGCGTCACCGACCACCGCATCAACCTGACGCTGTACAAGCTGCAGCAGATCATGGAAGGCGATCTGGAGGAGCTGACCGGCGCCCTGATCGCCGAGCACCAGGCCGAGCAGTTGGCGGCGCTGGGCGACGATATCTGAGCGGCTGGGCGGCCCCTTCGGCGAGAACGTTCCGACCATGACGACCCAGATCAAGAGCCTGTTGCTGGACACGCGCCTGCCCCGGCTCGAGGTGCGCATGCTGCTCGAGCACGTGCTGGCCAAGCCGCGCGCCTGGCTGCTGGCGCATGACACCGATCCGCTGGCGCCCGAAGTGGCCGCGGCCTACGAGGCGCTGGCGCAGCGCCGCCTGGCCGGCGAGCCAATGGCTTATCTGCTGGGCCAGCGCGAGTTCATGGGGCACATGTTCCGCGTCACGCCCGACGTGCTGATTCCGCGTCCGGACACCGAGGTGCTGGTGGAAACGGCGCTGGAATGCGTCGCCGGCCAAGCGGCGCCGGCGGTGCTGGATCTGGGCACCGGCAGCGGCGCCATCGCCATCTCGATCGCACTGGCGCGTCGCGATGCGCGGGTGATGGCCAGCGACGTCAGCGCCGCCGCGCTGGCGGTGGCCGCGGGCAATGCCTGGGAGCTGACGGCCTCGGTGCGTTTCGTCGAAGGCAGCTGGTACGACGCGGTGCCGGCCGGCGAGGGCTTCGACCTGATCGTGTCCAACCCGCCCTATGTCGCCAGCGACGACCCGCACCT
The DNA here is from genome assembly GCF_003184165.1 of Achromobacter sp. RW408. Taxonomy (NCBI): domain Bacteria; kingdom Pseudomonadati; phylum Pseudomonadota; class Betaproteobacteria; order Burkholderiales; family Alcaligenaceae; genus Achromobacter; species Achromobacter sp. RW408. The sequence continues at coordinate 107,698 of NZ_QHHO01000046.1, read as the reverse complement.
GGGGCAGGGCGACGTGCGCTTCGAGCCGCGCGGCGCGTTGACCGACGGCGCCGACGGCCTGGAAGACCTGCGCCGCATCGTGGCCGGCGCCCATCGCCACTTGAAGGCGGGCGGCGCGCTGTGGATGGAGCACGGCTGGGACCAGGCCGAAGCGGTGCGCGCCTTGCTGGCGGCGACGGGCTTCAGCGATGTCCATAGCCGACGCGACCTGGCCGGCATCGAGCGCATTTCCGGCGGGCGCTGGCCGGGGCGCGGCTGACGCCGGGCCGGCGATTTGTAACCGGCAGCCGCGCCGCAAGCGGCCGATTCCCGGGGGCGGCCCCGGGGTATCCGGGACGAAATCCCGCCTGTACCTATAATTGGCGTATTCCGTTATGCCTCCTGTCCAAGAGACCACCATGAGCGACGTTCAAGAATTCATCCGCGAAACCGTGACCCAGCACCCGGTCGTGCTGTTCATGAAGGGCACCGCCCAATTCCCGCAATGCGGCTTTTCCGGCAAGGCCATCCAGATCCTCAAGAGCTGTGGTGTCAAGAAGCTGGTCACCGTGAATGTGCTGGAGGACGACGAAGTCCGCCAGGGCATCAAGGAATTCTCCAGCTGGCCCACCATTCCGCAGCTGTACGTGGCCGGTGAATTCATCGGCGGTTCGGACATCATGAACGAGATGAACGAGTCCGGCGAACTGAAGACCCTGCTGGAGCAATCCGGCGCCACGGCCTGATTCCATGCGGCGACTGGTCGTCGGCATCACGGGCGCCACCGGCGCCCTGTACGCGGTGCGCATGCTGCAGGCGCTGCGCGGCGTGGACGATGTCGAGACGCACCTGGTGGTGTCGGCCTCGGGCGTGCTCAACATCAAGCACGAACTCGATGTCAGCCGTCATGATGTCTACGCGCTGGCCGACCACGTGCACAGCGTGCGCGATGTGGGCGCCACGCTGGCCAGCGGCGCGTTCCAGACGGCCGGCATGGTCATCGTGCCGTGCTCGATGCGCACGCTGGCGGCCGTGGCCCATGGCCTGTCCGACAACCTCATCACGCGCGCGGCCGACGTCACGCTCAAGGAGCGTCGCCGCCTGGTGATGATGGTGCGCGAAACGCCCTTCAACCTGGCGCACCTGCGCAACATGACCGCCGTCACCGAGATGGGCGGCATCGTGTTTCCGCCGCTGCCGGCGTTCTATCACCGGCCGGCCAGCATCGAGGAAATGGTGGATCACACCGTGGCCCGGGTGCTGGAGCTGTTCGACATCCATGTGCCCGGTCCGCACTGGGAAGGTATGAAATAAGCGCCGCCGCGGCCCCCGGGCCGTGATGGTCAAACGCCCCGGGGATCTACCGATTCCTGGGGCGTTTTCGTTTTACCGTGCGCGTGGGCGCCATGGCTCAGCGCGCTGCGATCACTCCACCAACCCCAGGCCGTTCAAGGCCGCCAGGTTTTCCGGCCAGCGGCGCGCGCGGGCGTTCTGCAGTTCGATGCGGGCCCAGGCCATCCAGCCGGCCCACTCGATGCGCTTGTCCCAGGCGGTGCCCCAGGCTTGCAGCGCGGCCAGGCCGGCGGCGGCGTGGCCTGCGGCGGCCTCGAAGTCGCCGGCGGTCAGCGCCAGTTGCGCCAGCAGCAGGCGCGGCTCGGCGACCCACGGGTTGTGCGCCACCGCGGCTTCCAGCATGTGGCGCGCGGTGTCCATTTCGGTCTGCGGGTGCATGCGGGTGACGACCTGCCAGTAGAGCGCGCTGGCGGCGGCCTCGTCGCGCGGGCTGAGGGTGGCGCGGCAATGGTCGAACGCGGGTGGCACGGGGATGCCGGTATCGGCCGGCAGCGCCGACAGCGGCGCCAGCAGGTGCGACAGCATCGACAGGATGTTCGACGGCGGCTTCAGCGGGCCGGGCCACAGCGACGCGGCCCAATGCGATTTGAGGTCGCGGCGCTGCTGCTGCGGATAGCCGGCGAAGATCTCGTCCTGCCAGCTATGCCATTGCTCGCCAATGTCGGCGGCCGACACCACGATGAAGGCCGCGACCTGGCGCGGCGTGAAGGTGAAGACCTGGCCGTCGGCGCTTTCCAGCGTCAGGCCCTCGGGGCCTTGCCCCTGGCCTTGCAGGATGGCCTGCACGAAGCGGGTGCGCGGCATGGCGCAGAACAGGCTGACCCATTCCTCCGCCTCGATCCCGAGCGCCTCGCGCAGCGTGTTGCGTTCGCGCTCGCGGTCGAACAGGGTGAGATCGACGTACTCGTTGCCATACACGCTGTGGAACAGGCCCAGCAGCCGCACTTCGCGCGGCTGGTCCCACAGCGCCAGGGTGCGGTAGACGCCCAGCAGGTGGTGCTTGAAGGTGCCGGCCTTGTGCCAGTCTTCGCCGGCGCTGCGGGCAAAGAGCAGGTCGAGCAGGGCGGGCAGGTCGGCATCGACGGCGGCATAGTGGTCGGCCAGCAGGGCGCGCGCGTGGGGATGCAGTTCGTTGGGGGTGGACATGGCAATGACGGCAAGGGGTTGGGAATCCAGCCGCTATTGTGTCGTGCGCAAGCGTGCTTGTCATGGCGCGGCGCTTATATGGAAATACGCATATCAATATGAAAATTCATCGCTTCCGGTTTTGAAGGACGCTCACTAGAATCCGTGGCTTCCCTTTCCTTGTTCGATTGCCGAGATTCCCATGCGTCTACGCCACACCCTGGCCGCCCTTGCCACCCTGATCGGATTCGCCGCCGCCGCGCCGGCCATGGCGCAGGACGCCGAATTGAAAGTCGGCGTGACTGTCGGCCCGCATGCCCAGATCGGCGAAGTGGTGCAGCAGGTCGCGGCCAGGCAGGGCCTGAAGGTCAAGCTGGTCGAGTTCAGCGATTTCATCCAGCCCAACGCCGCGCTCGATGCCAAGGAACTGGACCTGAACATCTACCAGCACAAGCCCTTCCTGGAATCGCAGAACAAGGCGCGCGGCTACAAGCTGGTGCCGGTGGCCACGGCCGTGGTGCAGCAGATGGGCATCTATTCCAAGCGCGTGAAGTCGCTGGACGACCTGCAGCCGGGCGCCAAGGTGGCGATCCCCAACGACCCGACCAACGGCGCCCGCGCGCTGCTGGTGTTGCAGGCGGCCAAGCTCATCAAGCTCAAGGACGGCGTGACCGTGACGGCCTCGCTGTTCGACGTGGTCGACAACCCCAGGAAGCTCAAGTTCGTCGAGATCGAGGCCGCGCAACTGCCGCACTCGCTGGCCGACGTGGACGCCGCCGCGGTGAATTCGGCCTACGCCATCCCGGCCGGCCTGTCGCCCGCCAAGGATGCGCTGGTGCTGGAAAGCAAGGAGGCGCCGTTCGCCGCCGTGGTCATCGCCGCGCGCGAGGACAACAAGAACGATCCGCGCATCGCGCGCTTCATCAAGGCCTACCAGTCCGACGAGGTGAAGGCCTTCGTGGCGCAGAAGTTCCCTGGCGCGTACAGCACCTCCTGGTAAGCGATGTCGACGCTGACGATCTATCCGCAGGACGATCCCGCCGCCGGCCGGCGCCTCGATGACGCCGGCGAGATCCGGCGCGAGCTGGCCGCCATCGGCGTGACCTTCGAACGCTGGCGCGCGCAGGCGCCGGTGGCCCCCGGCGCGCCGCAGGCCGAGGTGCTGGCGGCGTATCGTCCCGAGATCGACCGGCTGGTGGCCGAGCGCGGCTATCGCAGCGTCGACGTGGTCAGCCTGGACCCGGCGCATCCCGAGCGCGAGGCCTTGCGCCGCAAGTTCCTGGCCGAGCACACGCACGCCGATGACGAGGTGCGCTTCTTCGTCGCCGGCAGCGGCCTGTTCACGCTGCATGCCGCCGGCCGCGTCTACGCGGTGCTGTGCGAGCAGGACGACCTGATCTCGGTGCCGGCCGGCCTGCCACACTGGTTCGACATGGGCTCGGCGCCCGCGTTCACCTGCATCCGGTTGTTCAATGACCCGGCGGGCTGGGTGGCGCGGTTCACGGGCGACGAGATCGCCACGCGTTTTCCGGTGCTGCCCTGACGACGAGGGCGCGGGGCGGCCTGGTTGCGTCCTCCGCGTCACGCGGTCCGGATACGCGCCCGCGCCGCCCCGCCACGTTCTTCCTTGCGGTTTGCCCTAAGCGTATTTGCCCGTCAGGCCCCCGTCCACCAGCAGTTCCGTGCCGGTGATGTACGAGGCTTCATCCGACGCCAGGAACGCCACCGCGTTCGCCACTTCCCAGGGCGTGCCCATGCGGCCCATCGGCACCTGCCGGTCGCGCGCCTTGCGCGCCGCCTCCAGGTCGTCCTTGGCGAACATGCCGGCCACGTTCCTGGCAACACGCGGCGTATCGATCAGGCCCGGGATCACGGTATTGACGCGGATGCCGTCGGCCGCGTACTGCTGCGCCGCCATGCGCGCGAAATGGATCACGGCGGCCTTGCTGACGCTGTAAGCCAGGTGGGGATAACCGGTGTAGCGGATGCCGGCGATCGACGATACGGTGACGATGGCGCCGCCGCCCTGTGCCCGCATCACGGGCGCCAGCAGGCGCGTGGCGATCAGCAGGCTGGTGACGTTGACGCGCTGGATGCGGTCCCAGTCGGCCAGGTCGATGTCTTCCGGGCCGCCGACCTTGCCGATGCCGGCGTTGGCTTGCAGCACGTCGATGCGGCCGTAGTGGGCCAGTGCCGCGTCCACCGCGGCCCGCATGGCGTCGGCGTCGGCCACGTCGGCCTGCACCGGCAGCGCCTGGCCGCCGGCTCGCTCGACTTCATGGGCCGCGTCCTCGGCCGCCGCCCGGTCGGCGTCCAGCGCGATGATGGCCGCGCCCTGGCGCGCCAGCGTCACGCAACTGGCCTTGCCGATGCTCCAGCCGGCGGCCGAGGAACCGGCGCCGGCCACCAGCGCGATCTTGCCCGCCAGCCGCGCGCCGGGCGCGGGCGGGATCACGACGGTTCTCCGTCGCGCTGGTGCGACTTGCCCTTGCCGACGTAGGGAATGGCGTGGTCGATGGTTTCCCAGATAAAGCGGCCGCTCGGGCTCTGCTGCTCCTCGGCCACGTGCGACACCAGGCCGGCGGCGCGCGAGATGACCGCAAAGCCGCGCATCAGCGCGGTGGGCACGCCGATCTCGCTGAGCAGCGCGGCGACGGCGCCAGTGGCGTTGATGGTGATGTGCTTGCCGTAGGTCTCGTCGATCGCCGCTGCCAGCAGGCGCAGCGCCTTGAGCGAATCGCCGGGCAGGTCCGGCTCGGCCTCGGCCAGCGCCAGCAGCTTGATCGAGCGCGGGTCGTCGGGCTTGTGCAGGTGATGGCCGAAGCCCGGCAGCGGCTGGCGGCTGGCGCGGAATTCCTGCGCGATCGCCAGCGCCTCGGCGCGGCCGTCGGCGGCGTGGCGGATGCGGTCCAGCAGGCGCGAGCAGTTCTCCATGGTGCCGACGAACTGGCTGCCGACCGCCATCAGGCCGGATGCCACCGCGCCCTGCAGGTTTTCGGGCGCGCTCATGTAGATCAGGCGGGTGGCGATGGCGCTGGGCGTGAGGCCATGCTCCATCAGGGTCACCAGCACCGCGTCGACGATGCGCATGTCCACCGGCCGCGCCTCGCGGCCCAGGATCTGCATGATCATGACTTCGGTGAAGGTCTTCTTGCCGATCAGGTCTTCCACCAGGTCGACGTCGCGGTACGACATGCCGGTGAGGTGATGGGCGCAGAGGCGGGTTTCGGGCGTGTTCATGAAGACTCCTTGAGGGCCGCGTCGCGCACGGCGTTCTTGAGCACCTTGCCGACGGGCGAGCGCGGCAGGCTGGCGTGGAGGTGGATCTGCTTGGGCGTGGCGACCGGGCCGAGCAGGGCGCGCACGTGGGCCTTGAGCGCGTCGGCGTCGGCCGCGACGCCGGGATGCAGTTGCACCGCGGCGTGGACGGCCTCGCCCCATTTGTCGTCGGGCAGGCCGAACACCGAGCATTCGTAGACGGCTGGATGCGACGACAGCGCGTTCTCGACGTCCACGGGATACACGTTGAAGCCGCCGCTGATGATGACGTCGCGCAGGCGGTCCTTCAGGAACAGGTAGCCGCGTTCATCGATCAGGCCGCTGTCGCCCGTGTGCAGCCAGCCGTCGACGATGGTCTCGGCGGTCTTCTCGGGCAGGCGCCAGTAGCCCGACATCACCAGGTCGCCGCGCACCACCACTTCGCCGATCGCGCCGCGCGGCAGCAGGGCGCCGGCCGGGTCCATGATGGCGACGTCGGACAGCCAGGTGACGCGGCCGACCGAGGCGCGGTTGTCGGGCGATTCCAGGTCGGCCGGACGCAGCACCGTGACGATCTGCGGCGCCTCGGTCTGGCCGTAGGTGGTGCCCAGCACCGGGCCGAAGAAGGCGCGGGCGCGTTCGACTTTTTCGGGCGGCATGGGCGCGCCGCCGTAGATCAGGTTGCGCAGTCTCGGGAAATCGGCGCGCGACACGCCCGGCTGCGCCATGATCATGTAGATCAGCGTCGGCGGCATGAAGCTGAGCGTGCCGCCGCGTTCGCGGAAGGCGGCGGTGATCGAGGCCGGGGTGGCGCTGTCGAGCAGCACGTGCGCGCCGCCGCGCGCCAGCACCGGCAAGAGGTAGGTGCCGGTGCCATGCGTCACCGGCGCGGCGACCACGTAGCGGTCCTCGTGCGTCAGGCCCCAACTGTGGATCTGGTTGATGATGGCGGCGTTCCAGGCGTGATAGGGCTGCATCACGCCCTTGGGCAGGCCGGTGGTGCCGCCGGTGAACTTGATTGCCTGGGTGGCCTCGCGCGGCAGGGCGTGGCGCAGCGGCTCGCGCCCGGCCCCGCGTTGCAGCAGGGTCTCGAAGGCCAGGCCGGCGATGTCCGGCGTCAGGCTGACGCGATGCGGCGCGCCTGCCGCCACCAGCGCGTCGCCGGCGTCGTCCACCATGACGATGGACGGCTCGGTGGCGTCCAGGATGCGCCCGATCTCGCGCGCCGTGCTGCGGGTATTCAACGGCACCCAGATCTTGCCGCTGGCCAGCACCGCCAGCAGCGCCAGGATGTGGCGGCTGGTGTTGCCCGCGCACAGGGCGACGCGGGTCTGTGGCGCCGGGTCCAGGTCCTGCAGCGCGGCGGCCAGCGCGCGCACGTCCGTGGCCAGCCGCGCATACGTCACCTGGCCCTCGGGCGCGTCCAGCGCCACGCGGTCCGGATACTGCTCGGCGGCGCGAAAAAAGAAATCTATCGGGTACACCCTGGTGCTCCTCAGTTGGCTTTGATGTCGGCGCGCTTGACCACTTCGCCCCATTTGTCGATTTCGCTGGCGATCTTCTTGCCGAAGGTCTCGGGCGTGTTGGGTTGCTGCGGTGCGTAGAAGCCCGATTGTTTGTAGGACGCCACCAGCGCGGGATCGGCCAGCGCCTTGTTCAAGGCCTGGTTCAGGCGCTCGATGACGGGTTGCGGGGTGCCGGCCGGCGCCATCAGGCCGAACCAGGATTCGACGTCGAAGCCGGGCAGGCCGGACTCGGCCAGCGTCGGCACTTCGGGCACGGCCGGAAGCCGCCGCGGCGAGGTGACGCCGATGGCGCGCAGCTTGCCGGCCTGCACGTGCGGCAACGACGAGGGCAGGTTGTCGAACATGGAATCGACCTGGCCGCCCAGCAGGTCGGCCACCGCCGGACCACTGCCACGATAGGGCACGTGCAGGATGTCGGTGCCGGTCTGCATCTTGAACAGTTCGCACGACAGGTGGATGGACGAGCCGCTGCCCGACGAGGCGCAGGTCAACTTGCCGGGGTGGGCCTTGGCGTAGGCCAGGTATTCCGGCACCGTCTTGACCGGCAGCTTGGGGTTGACCACCAGGATGTTGGGGATGGTCGCCAGCAGGCCGATCGGCGCGAAGTCCTTGACGAAGTCGTAGTTCAGCTTGCTGTAGAGCGTGCGGTTGATGGTGTTGGCGATCGAGCCGACGTAGAGCGTATAGCCGTCGGGCGCGGCGCGCGCGACGATTTCGGCGCCGATGTTGCTGTTGGCGCCGGTCTTGTTCTCCACCACGATGGTCTGGCCCAGTTCCTCGTTCAGGGCCTTGGCGACCAGGCGCGCCACGATGTCGGTGGCGCCGCCCGCGGCGTAACCGACCACCAGGGTCACCGGGCGTTCGGGATAGGGCTTGGCAGCCTGGCTCGGCGCGCTGAATGCGATGGCGCCCGCCAGGGCCGCGACGCTGGCGGCCAGCCGCCTGCTGAATGTCTGCATGGTTGTCTCCGTCCTGTTTGTCTAATATCTGGACAGATCTTTGCCTGCCCGACTTCATATTGGGCTTTGATAGGCGCCTCATCAACGCAAGGTGTCCAAAAAATGAACAAACCGGAAAACGACGACGGCGGCCCGCGGGTGTTGCGGCGTGGGCTGCGGGTGCTGGGCGTGCTGCGCCAGGCGGGCGCGGCCGGCATGCACGTGACCGATATTGCGCGCGCCGCCGGCATGCAGCGCTCCACCGTGTACCGCTACCTGGATGTGCTGGCGCAGGAGGGCTACGCGCTGCGCGAGCTGGATGCGCCGCACTGGCGCATGGCGGAACTGGGCGTGATGATGGCCGGCGATCCGCACGCCGAAGCGGTGCGCGGCCTGCGGCCGGTGCTGCGGCAGATCAGCGACGTCAGCGGCGATTCGGCATTCCTGATCTGCCGCGCCGGCGGCGATTCGCTATGCCTGCATCGCGAGGTCGGCAACTATCCGGTGCAGGTGCTGGCGGTGACCATCGGCCATCGCCAGCCGCTGGGCGTGGGCGCGGCCGGCCTGGCGCTGCTGGGCGCCTTGCCGCCGGCCGAGGCCGACGAGGTGATCGCACAGAACGAGCAGGCCTTGCGCGCCTACGGCGGCATGACGGTGGCGCAGA
>NZ_QHHO01000046.1:79113-98845 GCF_003184165.1 Achromobacter sp. RW408 | reverse complement strand
GATGCGGCTGGGACTGGGGGTGGCCAGTGTAGCGCTATCGCGCCGGGTCCTCGGCTGCGCGGTGCGCCCGCACTTCCTCGATCAGGCGGCGGATGGCGCCGGTCAGCGGCGCGTCGCGCCAGATCAGCGTGAGCGGCGCGCGCATTGCCACCGGGCCGCTGACATTGACGTACACCACACCCTCGATATTGACCCGGCGCAGCGAGGCCGGCACCAGCGACACGCCCAGGCCGGCCGCCACCAGGCTGAGGGTGGACAGCATGCGCGGCGCTTCCTGGGCCACCCGGGGGCTGAAGCCGGCGGCGCGGCACGCCGAAATGATGGCGTCGTACAGTCCCGGGCCGTTGTGGCGGCGATACAGGATCAGCGATTCGTCGGCCAGTTCCGACAGGGCGATGCGCTTGCGCGCGCGGCCCTTGACCATGGGGTGGTCGGCCGGAAAGGCGGCCAGCATGCTTTCCTCCAGCACGGTCTCGACCGCCACGCCGCGGTCGACGCCATGGGCGCCGCGGATGAAGGCCGCGTCGACGCGGCCGTCGCGCACGTCTTCCATCAGTTCGCCGGTGCTGCTTTCCTCCAGCACCAGGCGCACCTGCGGCGCGTTCTCGCGAAAGCGGCGGATCAGCGACGGCACGAAGGGATGGAAGGCCGCCGAACCGGTGAAACCCACCGTCAGCCTGCCGCTTTCGCCCAGCGACACGCGCCGCACGCCATCGACCGCCTGGTCGACCAGGGCCAGGATGCTGCGCGCGTCGGCCAGCAGGGCGCGGCCGCTTTCGGTCAGCTCCATGCCGCGCGGCAGCCGGTGGAACAGCGTGACGCCCAGCTCCTGTTCCAGCACGCGGATCTGCTGGCTCAGTGGGGGCTGGCGGATGCCGAGCCGGGCGGCGGCCTTGGTCAGGTGGGATTCCTCGGCCACCGCCAGGAAATAGCGCAACAGACGCAGGTCGACGGATGCCATATGAATAGAATATGAGTATTTAACCAGTCATATATTAGACATTATCCTGGCGCGGGAGTAGGCTGCGTGCTGTCTCTCCACTCCCGGCGCCTTGCGGACCCGCCGCGACCTCCACGACAATGAACGCAGCAGCACCTGATTCCCCCGACGCCGCCACGCGGCCGCCGCCCACTTGCGGGCAACTGTTCTACGGATTCCTCATGCTCGGCCTGACCGCCTTCGGCGGCGCGCTGCCCCTGGCGCGCCGCATGGTGGTCGAAAAGCACCGCTGGCTGTCCGGCGCCGAGTTCACCGACCTGCTGGGGCTGTGCCAGTTCCTGCCGGGCGGCAACATCATCAACCTGTCGGTGGCGCTGGGCATGAAGTTCCGCGGCCCGCGCGGCGCCTTCGCGGCGCTGATGGGCCTGATCCTGGCGCCTTCGGCCATCGTGGTGCTGCTGGGCATGGTCTACGACCGCTTCCAGAACGACCCGCACATCCAGCACCTGTTCGCCGGGCTGGCCGCGGCTGCCGCAGGGCTGCTGATTTCGATGGCGGTCAAGATCGGCATGCCGGTCCTGAAGCGCCGCGATTGGCTGGCCGGCCTGGTGGCCACGGCCTGTTTCATCGCCATCGCGGTGCTGCGCATCCCGCTGCTGCCGACCATGGCGGTGCTGACGCCGCTGAGCATCCTGCTGGTCTGGAGGCAACGTCGATGATGCAGACCCTGATCGCCCTGGCCATCATCTTTTCGCAGCTGTCGGTGCTGGCCTTCGGCGGCGGCAACACCATCCTGCCCGAAATGCAGCGCCAGGTGGTGGAGGTGCACGGCTGGATGACGGCCGCCGACTTCTCCGCGCTGTTCGCCCTGGGCCAGGCGGCGCCCGGCCCCAACCTGATGGTGGTCACGCTGGTCGGCTGGCACGTGGCCGGCTGGGCCGGCATGCTGGTCACCACGCTGGCCAAGTTCGGGCCGTCGTCCCTCATCACCATCATCGCCCTGGGCCTGTGGGAGCGCTTCAAGGACCGGCCCTGGCGCGGCGTGATCCAGGCCGGCATCTTCCCCATGACGGTGGGGCTGGTGGCCGCCAGCGCCGCCCTGATCACCGAGGCCTCGGTGCATTCCTGGCTGCTGGGCGCCATCACCGCCGTGGTCGCGTTGCTGGGCAGCGCCTCGCGCATCCACCCGCTATGGCTGCTGTTCGGCGGGGCGCTGGTCGGATTGCTCGCTATCGGTTAGCGTTTAGGCTCCTGCCACGCTGGGAGTCCGCCATGACGCTGCCGGTCAAGGATCCGGATATCGAATCGCCGCCCGCCGGGATCGCGCCGCTGCCGTTCTTCCATGCGCACCGGCGGCTGGTGCTGTGCGGCGCGCTGTTCGCCATCCTGGCGGGCGCGCTGTGGCGCGTCGGCCTCACGCCCAGCCGCGCCGGGCTGCTGGCGTTCGACGTGGCGGCGCTGGTGTTCCTGCTGCTGACCGGCGCCGCGTTCGGCAGGGCCACGCCGGACATGATGCGGGTACGCGCGCAGCAGGTCGACGTCGGCCGCAGCGCCGTGCTCTGGAGCAGCGTGGCGCTGTCCTGCCTGGTGATGGCGGCGCTGTGGACCGAAATGCGCGCGGCAGGCGGCGCCGAGGGCGTGGCCGACCTGGTGGCGGCCGCCGTCAGCATCGTGCTGTCGTGGCTCTACCTGAACATGATCTTCGCGCTGCATTACGCGCATGGCTACTACAGCCATCGCAATGCCCTGCACAAGGGCCTGGATTTTCCGGGCAAGGAAGACCCCGACTACTGGGACTTCGCCTATTTCGCCCTGGTGCTGGGCATGACGTTCCAGGTTTCCGACGTGCAGATCGTCAGCCGGCGGATGCGGCGCACGGCGCTGGTGCATAGCGTCATCGCCTTCTTCTTCAACGTCTTCATCATCGCCATCAGCGTCAACGTCGCGGCGGGGCGGGCATGAAAAAACGGCCGTGAAGCCGTTTTTTTACCGTGAGGCCGGTTGACCGCTCTCAGGCCGCCGCCAGCCGCCATAGCGACGTGACTTCCTTCGAGCGCGCCGCGTACAAGGGATCGTCGGGATCCTTGGCGCGGCCATGCGTGGGCCGCGTATCGATGCGTTCCAGCACGCGCAGGCCGGCCTGCTCGATCATCTCCAGCAATTGCTCGCGGGTGCGCAGCCCCAGGTGCTCGGCCAGGTCCGACAGGATCAGCCAGCCCTCGCCGCTGGGCGTCAGGTGCGCCGCCAGCCCGTTCAGGAAGCCCCGCAGCATGCGGCTGTCGGGGTCGTAGACGGCGTGCTCGACGGGCGAACTGGGCCGGGCCGGCAGCCACGGCGGGTTGCAGACGGCCAGCGACACCCGGCCTTCGGGAAAGAGGTCGGCCTGCGCCACCTCGACCTGTTTCGACAGGCCCAGCCGTTCGAGGTTTTCGCGGGCGCAGGCCAGCGCCCGCGGGTCCATGTCGGTGGCGATGACGCGCTTGCCGCCGCGCCGCGCCAGCACCGCCGCCAGCACGCCGGTGCCGGTGCCGATATCGAAGGCCACGCTGCCGCGCGGCATCGGCGTGCGCGCCACCAGGTCGATGTACTCGCCGCGCAACGGCGAAAACACGCCATAGTGGGGGTGGATGCGGTTGTCCAGCGCGGGGATCTCCACGCCTTTCTTGCGCCATTCGAAGGCGCCGATCAGGCCCAGCAGTTCGCGCAGCGACGCCACGTAGGGCTCGTTGGCGGGGCCGTGGGCTTCTTCGCAGGCCTGCCGCGCATCCGGCGCGCGGCGCAGCGAAATGCCGTGGCCGGCGTCGAACGGAATCAGCAGCATGCCCAGGACGCGGGCGCGCTGCGACTGGATCTGGCGATGCTGGTTGAAGGCCTCCAGCATGGTGTCCACCGGCTTGCGCGGACGCTTGTCGACCCGCCGGGTCATGGCCTGCAGCAACTGGCGCGCATTCTGGAAGTCGCCACGCCACAGCAGGCCGACCCCTTCGCAGGCCAGGCGATAGGCCGCGTCCGCCGTGGTGCGGTCGTCGGCCAGCACCACGCGCTTGGGGGGCGCGGCGCCCGATTCCGAGCGCCAGCGGGCGCTATGGTGGGTCAGGTCCGGGGCCTCGCCCTCCGTCCAATGCAGTTCAGGCTGGGTCAACGGGACGCTCCGGGCAGGGAAGGCTTGGGGGACAGGGCGGTCATGAAACGGGGAAATCCGGGGAACGGAAAAAGAAAAGGCGCGGGCTGCCAATGTAGCAGCTTCGCGCCCCGTGGGCGGCGGACGAGGCGTGGCGCCGCCCGCCGGGTCCGTCTCAGTGGAACAGCACCACCGTCTTTTGCAGCGTGATCCAGATGCCCCAGGCCAGCGGGATGCCGACGCAGGCCCAGGCGAACAGCACCAGGGCCAGCGGCGTGCGGAAGGTCGAGGCGCCCACGCCATGGGTCTCGGCGGCCACGGCGCGCTCGTGCGCCAGGGCCTTTTCGCGCGCCAGTTCCTCGTCGTTCATGAAGTACTTGGGGTTCACCGGGCGGATCGCCAGGTTGCACAGGAAGCCCAGCACCAGCATGCCCGCCAGGATGTACATGGTGATGTCGTAGACCTGCGCCCGCGGCACGCCGATGGACAGCTGGTATTCGCGGATGTAGTTCACCAGCACGGGCCCGAAGATGCCCGCCGCCGACCACGCCGTCAGCAGGCGGCCGTGGATGGCGCCCACCATCTGCGTGCCGAACAGGTCCGCCAGGTAGGCCGGCACGGTGGAAAAGCCGCCGCCGTACATCGACAGGATGACGCAGAAGGCCCCCACGAACAACGCCAGCGCGCCCATGTGCGCGGTCCACGGAATGGCCGCGTACAGCGCGAAGCCCAGCACGAAGAACACCAGGTAGGTCATCTTGCGGCCCAGCTTGTCCGACAGGCTGGCCCAGAAGAAGCGGCCGCCGATATTGAACAGGCTGAGCAGGCCGGTAAAGCCCGCGGCGATGGCGGCGATCGCGGCCAGCTGGCTCTTGTCGAGCTGGCCGTAGCCCAGCTCGGGCTTGTTGATCAGGCCGCCGCCGAACACTTCCTGCAGCAGCGGCGAGGCCATGCCCAGGATGCCGATGCCGGCGGTCACGTTCAGGCACAGCACCAGCCACACCAGCCAGAACTGCGGCACGCCCCAGACCCGCTTCACGTGCACGTGGCCCTTGGTGATCATGACGTTGTTGGCGTGCTTGGCGGGCGCGGTCCAGCCTTGCGGCTTCCAGCCGGTGGGCGGCACGCGGTAGCCGAGCGCGCCCGACATCATGAAGACGAAGTACACCAGCGCCATGGTCAGGAAGGTCTGCCACACGCCCGGCGAGGTGGGCGTGGCGAAGTGGCGCATCAGCACGTCGGCCAGCGGCGCGCCGATCATGGCGCCGCCGCCGAAGCCCATGATGGCCATGCCCGTCGCCATGCCGCGACGGTCCGGGAACCACTTGATCAGCGTGCTGACCGGCGAGATATAGCCCAGCCCAAGCCCGATGCCGCCGATGACGCCCGAGCCCAGCCACAGCATCCACATCTGGTGCAGGTAGACGCCGGCTGCCGAGATCACCAGGCCGCCGCACCAGCACAGCGCCGACACCACGCCGGCCTTGCGCGGTCCGGCGCGTTCCAGCCAGCCGCCCCACAGGGCCGCCGAGCAGCCCAGCAGCACGAAGAACAGCGTGTACATCCACCCCATGGTGGAGATGCGCCAGTCGCAACTGGTGGTGAACAGTTCGGCGACCAGGCTCATGTCGGCCGGGCATTGCAGCGGCTGGGCGCCGCCGATGGCCTTGGACAGGGGCAGCCAGAACACCGAAAAGCCATAGGCCATGCCGATGCAAAGGTGGATGGCCAGCGCGGCCGGGGGCACCAGCCAGCGCGAGAAGCCCGGCCCGGCGATGGTGCGTTCTTTGTCCAGGAAGCCCGGCTTGGCGCCGGGCAGGTCGAGTGTTGCAGTGCTTTCCATGAGGTCTCCTCGGGGTGCGGCTTTATAGCGGCGTTGGCTGGAGAAATCCAGTCCCGCCGTCTCTTGTTGAACCCTTTGCTGCGGTAAAGCTTGCTGCGCCCGCGCGCCGTCGTGGGCACGCGGATCGGTGTGGACGCGTCGGTCGGTCAGGACACGCGCGCCAGCGGTGTCAGGCGTTCGCGGTTCTGCCCCACCGCCTCCAGCACCAGCGGATGCAATTGATGTTCGCCGGCATCGCCGTCGGGCTGCCGCGCCAGGAAGTCCAGCAGCTCGTTGCGCATGCGGGGCTCCCAGAATTTGTGGATGTGGTTGGCCACGCCTTCCACCGCTTCCGGCCGCAGCGGCATGGCTTCGAAGAATTGGCCGATGCGGTTGGCCATGCGGATCAGGTTGCCGATTTCCATGCGTGTCAGGTCTGCGAAGTGATGCGTTCAGGGTGGGAATACAGGGTCGCGTCGTCGTCGCGCAAAAAGCCCAGCAGCGCGATGCCGGCGCTGTCGGCCAGGCGCACGGCCAACGCGGTCGGGGCCGATACCGCCGCCAGGATGCCGACGCCGGCCGCTGCGGTCTTCTGCACCATCTCGAAGCTGGCGCGGCTGGACACCAGCACCACGCCGTGCGCGGCGGACAGGGCCTGGCGCGCCAGCGCGCCGACCAGCTTGTCGAGCGCGTTGTGGCGGCCCACGTCCTCGCGCACCAGGGCCACGGCGCCGCTGGCGTCGGCCCAGCCGGCGGCGTGGGTGGCGCCGGTCAGGTCATGCAGCGCCTGGCGCGCGCGCATGTCGCGCATCGCCCGCAGCACCGCGCCCACCGGCAGCGGCGCGCCGGCGGGCACCGGCGCGACCGGCCGCAGCACCTCGGGCAGCGTCTCGACGCCGCACAGCCCGCAGCCGGTGCGTCCGGCCATGGCGCGGCGGCGCGATTTCAAGCGCGCCTCGCAGGCGCTGGAAATCTCGATCTGCACCACGATGCCGTCGCATTGCGGCAGCACGTCGATGCCGCGCACGTCGGCCACGCTGTCGATGATGCCTTCCGACAGCGAAAAGCCGACGGCGAAGTCCTCCAGGTCGGCGGGCGTGGCCAGCATGGTGGCGTGGCTGATGCCGTTGAACTCCAGCGCCACTGGCGTTTCCTCGGCCAGCCGGTCGCCCTCGGCGTGCGGCGCGATGGCGCCGGCCCGCACGCGGGTCACCTGGGCCGCCACGGAATCGGGGCGGTCTGCGGGGGAGGAAGGGCTGTGGTCCATGGCGGCTCCGGCCGGCTGTCGGGGTTATTTCCCCGCCAGCGTGGCTTCGCTTTCGCGTGAGCGCTCGCGCAGCAGCTTCTGCTGGATGTCCGCGAAGCGCGACCATTGCCGCTGCCATTCCGATGGCTGGGACACGCGCGTGACCTGCACGGCCGTGACCTTGTACTCGGGGCAGTTGGTGGCCCAGTCGGAACTGTCGGTGGTGACGACGTTGGCGCCGGACTCGGGGAAGTGGAAGGTGGTGTATACCACGCCCGGCTGCACCCGGTCGGTCAGGGTCGCGCGCAGCACGGTCTCGCCCGAGCGGCTCTGGATGCCGACCCAGTCGCCTTCGTTGACGCCACGGTCCTCGGCGTCCTGGGGATGGATCTCCAGCACGTCCTCGCTGTGCCACATGACATTGGGCGTGCGGCGGGTCTGCGCGCCCACGTTGTATTGCGACAGGATGCGGCCGGTGGTCAACAGCAGCGGGAAGCGGCGCGTGCTGCGTTCGTCGGTCGGCACGTACTTGGTGATCATGAACTTGCCCTTGCCGCGCACGAAGCTGTCGATGTGCATGATCGGCGTGCCCTCGGGCGCGTCGTCGTTGCACGGCCACTGCAGGCTGCCCAGCTTGTCCAGCTTCTCGTAGCTGACGCCGCTGAAGGTCGGCGTCAGGCGCGCGATCTCCTGCATGATCTCGCGCGGGTGGCGGTAGTTCATGGGATAGCCCAGCGCGTTCGACAGCGCCACGGTCACTTCCCAGTCGGCCTTGCCGTTCTTCGGTTCCATCACCTTGCGCACGCGCGAGATGCGGCGCTCGGCGTTGGTGAAGGTGCCGTCCTTTTCCAGGAACGACGAACCCGGCAGGAACACGTGCGCGTACTTGGCGGTCTCGTTCAGGAACAGGTCCTGCACCACAATGCATTCCATCGCCGCCAGCGACGCCGCCACGTGCTGCGTGTTGGGATCGGACTGCACGATGTCCTCGCCCTGGCAGTACAGGCCCTTGAAGGTGCCGCCCAGCGCGGCCTCGAACATGTTGGGAATGCGCAGGCCCGGCTCGGGCTGCAGCGTCACGCCCCAGTCCTGCTCGAACTGCGCCCGCGCCACGTTGTCGGAAATGTGGCGGTAGCCCGGCAGCTCGTGCGGGAACGAACCCATGTCGCAGGAGCCCTGCACGTTGTTCTGGCCGCGCAGCGGGTTCACGCCCACGCCCTCGCGGCCGACATTGCCGGTGGCCATGGCCAGGTTGGCGATGGCCATGACGGTGGTCGATCCCTGGCTGTGCTCGGTCACGCCCAGGCCGTAGTAGATCGAGCCGTTGCCGCCGGTGGCGAACAGGCGCGCCGCGCCGCGCACGGCCTGCGCCGGCACGCCAGTGATCTCGGCCATGGCTTCGGGCGAATTCTCGGGCAGCGACACGAAGTCGCGCCATTCCTGGAACGCCTTGGCCTCGCAGCGCTCGGCCACGTAGGCCTCGTCGATCAGCCCTTCGGTGGCGATCACGTGCGCCATCGATGACAGCAGCGCGGTGTTGGTGCCGGGCCGCACCTGCAGGTGGAAGTCGGCCTTGATGTGCGGCGAACTCACCAGCTCGATGCGGCGCGGGTCGATCACGATCAGCCGCGCGCCCTGGCGCAGGCGGCGCTTCAGGCGCGAGGCGAACACCGGATGGCCGCTGGAGGGGTTGGCGCCCATGACGATGACCACGTCGGTGTGCATCACCGAGTCGAAGGTCTGGGTGCCGGCGGATTCGCCCAGCGTCTGCTTCAGCCCGTAGCCCGTGGGCGAATGGCACACGCGGGCGCAGGTGTCGACGTTGTTGGTGCCGAAGGCGGCGCGCACCAGCTTCTGCACCAGCCAGGTTTCCTCGTTGGTGCAGCGCGACGAGGTGATGCCGCCGACCGCGTCGCGGCCGTACTGGCCCTGGATGCGGCGGAATTCGGAAGCCGCGTACTCGATCGCCTCTTCCCACGACACTTCGCGCCAGGAATCGGTGATGCGCTTGCGGATCATCGGCTTGAGCACGCGTTCCTTGTGGGTGGCGTAGCCCCAGGCGAAGCGGCCCTTGACGCACGAGTGGCCGCGATTGGCCTGGCCGTCCTTCCACGGCACCATGCGCACCACTTCCTGGCCCTTCATCTCGGCCTTGAAGCCGCAGCCCACGCCGCAATAGGCGCAGGTGGTGACCACCGAGTGCTCGGCCTGGCCCATCATGATGACGGTCTTTTCCTGCAGGGTCGCGGTCGGACAGGCTTGCACGCAGGCGCCGCAGGACACGCATTCGCTGTCCAGGAACGGCTGGTCCTGCCCCGGCGACACGCGCGACTCGAAGCCCTTGCCGGAGATGGTCAGCGCGAAGGTGCCCTGGGTTTCCTCGCAGGCGCGCACGCAGCGGTTGCAGACGATGCACTTGGAGGCGTCATAGGTGAAGTACGGATTGGACTCGTCCTTCTCGCTTTTCAAGTGATTGGCGCCGTCATAGCCGTAGCGCACGTTGCGCAGCCCCACCACGCCGGCCATGTCCTGCAGCTCGCAGTCGCCGTTGGCCGGACAGGTCAGGCAGTCCAGCGGATGGTCGGAGATGTACAGCTCCATCACCCCGCGCCGCAGGTCGTGCAGCTTGGGCGTTTCGGTGAACACCACCATGCCGTTCTCGGCCGGCGTGGTGCACGAGGCGGGATAGCCGCGCCGGCCCTCAATCTGCACCAGGCACAGGCGGCACGAGCCGAACGGCTCCAGGCTGTCGGTGGCGCAGAGCTTGGGGATGTTGATGCCGGCCTCGGCGGCCGCGCGCATCAGCGAGGTGCCTTCGGCCACGGTGATTTCCTGGCCGTCGATGGTCAGGGTGACGGTCTTTTCGGACACCCGCGCCGGGATGCCCAGATCGCGGTCGCGCTTGATGACGGTTTCTAGCATGGCGGTCTCGGATTCAGGCGGGGTGGGCGGCGGACTGCGCGGACTCGATGCCGAAGTCCTGCGGGAAGTGGTTCAGCGCGGACAGCACCGGGTAGGGCGCCATGCCCCCCAGGGCGCACAGCGATCCGCCCAGCATGGTGTCGCACAGGTCGCGCAGCAGGTGCACCTGCTGTTCGCGCCCCGGGCCGCCGGCGGTGATCTTGTCGATGGTCTCCACGCCACGGGTCGAGCCGATGCGACAGGGCGTGCACTTGCCACAGGACTCGATGGCGCAGAACTCCATCGCATAGCGCGCCATGCGCGCCATGTCGACGCTGTCGTCGAACGCCACCAGGCCGCCGTGGCCGATCATGGCCGAGATCTGGACATAGGCTTCGTAGTCCAGCGGCACGTCCCACTGCGATTCCGGCAGGTAGGCGCCCAGCGGGCCGCCGACCTGCACCGCGCGCAGTGGCCGGCCCGAGGCGCTGCCGCCGCCGAAGGTGTAGAGCAGGTCGCGCAGGCTCAGGCCGAAGGCCTTTTCCACCAGCCCGCCCTGCTTGAGGTTGCCGGCCAGCTGGAACGGCAGCGTGCCGTGCGAGCGGCCCACGCCGTAGTCGCGGTAATAGGCCGCGCCCTTGGCCAGGATGATCGGCACGGTGGCCAGCGAGATCACGTTGTTGATCACGGTGGGCTTGCCGAACAGGCCCGCGATCGCCGGCAGCGGCGGCTTGGCGCGCACCACGCCGCGCTTGCCCTCGATGCTCTCCAGCAGCGAGGTTTCCTCGCCGCAGATATAGGCGCCGGCGCCCTTGCGCACTTCCAGGTCGAAGCGGCGGCCGCTGCCGTGCACGTCGTCGCCCAGCCAGCCGACGCCGCGCGCCCGTTCGATGGCGGCCTCCAGCGTGGCGATGGCGTGCGGGTATTCGGAACGCACGTAGATGTAGCCGTAGGTCGCGTCCACCGCCAGGCCGGCGATGGTCATGCCCTCGATCAGCACGTAGGGGTCGCCTTCCATCAGCAGGCGATCGGCGAAGGTGCCCGAATCGCCCTCGTCGGCATTGCAGACGATGTACTTGCGGTCAGCCGGCGACCCCAGCACGGTCTTCCACTTGATGCCGGTGGGAAAGGCCGCGCCGCCGCGTCCGCGCAGGCCCGACGTGACCATCTCTTCGACGATGGCGGCGGGCTCCATGGCCAGCGCGCGCTTCAGGCCCTGCAGGCCGCCGTGCGCGGCGTAGTCCTGCAGCGACAGCGGATCGATCACGCCGACGCGGGCGAAGGTCAGGCGTTCCTGCTGCTTGAGATAAGGAATCTCCTCGGTCAGGCCCAGGCCCAGCGGATGCGCGCCGCCCGTCAGCCAGCCGGCGTCGAACAGCGCCGGCACGTCCTCGGGCTGCACCGGCCCGTAGGCCAGGCGGCCCTGGGGCGTGGCGATCTCGACCAGCGGTTCCAGCCACAGCAGGCCGCGCGAGCCGTTGCGCACCACTTGCACGGCCAGGCCGCGTTCGTCGGCGGCCAGTTCGATGGCGGCGGCCACGGCGTCGGCGTCCATGGCCAGCGCCGCGGCGTCGCGCGGCACGTAGATCAGGGTGGGGGCGCTCATTGGCCGGCCTCCCGCGCGCGATGCAGCAGGCGGTCGAGCTTGGTCGGCGTGACGCGTGCGTGCGGCTGGCCGTCCAGCATCACCGCCGGCGACTGGGCGCACAGGCCCAGGCAGTACACCGGCTCCAGCGTGAAGTCGCCGTCGCGCGTGCTGGCATGGAAATCACAGCCCAACGCCTGGCGCGCATGGGCGGCCAGTTGTTCGCCGCCCATCGCCTGGCAGGACTCGGCGCGGCACACTTCCAGCGTGTGGCGCCCGGCGGGTTCGCTGCGGAAATGGGGGTAGAAGGTGATGACGCCGTGGACTTCGGCGCGCGACAGGTTCAGGGCCTCGGCGATGGTCTGCACCGCCTCGGCCGGAATACAGCCCAGTTCGTGCTGCACCGCGTGCAGCACCGGCAACAGGGGGCCGGGCTGGTCCTTCAGGCGCGCCAGGATGCGGGCGGTGGCCGCCACCGCCGGGCTGGCGGACGCCTGGGCGGCGTCCAACGCCAACGCGCCGCCACGGGCGCCGCCGGTGGAAGCCAGATCGGATTTTGCCTCGCGCTGGCGCATGGCGGTCTCCTCCAGTAGTGCTGGGCCCCGTAGGGTGGGGGGCTGTTGTGATGGGAGGTCAGGGTGATTTATATGCAAAGAAAAACATATAAAATTCCCGTGCCTCGCGTTATTTGTGTACTCTAAACAGGTAATTAATCGCCTTCAATAAGAAATAAATGACATATAAGTTCCGAATCGGCCTGCGGCCGCAATGGACCTTGGGTGGAGACGACGGCGCCCCCGTGCCGCTGCAGGACATGCTGGCGCTGCTGGCCGCCATCGACGCCACCGGCAACATCGCCGGCGCCTGTCGCGCCTGTGATCTGTCATACCGGCACGCCTGGGGCGTGCTGCGCCGCTTCGAAGGCATCTTCGGCACCCAGCTGCTGATCACCAACCGTCGCCAGGGCACCCAGCTGTCGCCGTTCGCGCAGCGCCTGCTGTGGGCCAACCGCCGCATCGAGGCGCGGTTGATGCCCACGCTCGACAGCCTGGCCTCGGAACTGCAGGAGGAACTGGCGCGGCTCTTGCCGGAAAACGATCCGCACCTGCGGCTGCACGCCAGCCACGGCTTCGCGGTGGAATCGCTGATGGAACACATGGGCGGGCGCAAGCCGGGGCTGGAACTGCGTTACCGCACCGCGATCGAGGCGCTGGCCTCGCTCGAGCGCGGCGAATGCGACCTGGCGGGCTTCCAGGTGCCGCTGGGCGACTTCGAGGCGCCCATCATGGATCGCTACGCACAGTGGCTGCACGCCGACGATTACGTGCTGATCCACCTGGCGGTGCGCAATACCGGGCTGTTCGTGATGGCCGGCAATCCCAAGCGCATCAGCGGCATGGCCGACCTGGCGCGCCAGGACGTGCGTTTCGTCAACCGCCAGATCGGCTCCAGCACGCGCTATCTGGTCAGCCTGATGCTGCAGCGCGCGGGGGTCTCGATCAGCGAGGTTCAGGGCTACGAGACCAACGAATTCACCCACATGGCGATCGCCGCCCACATTGCCAGCGGCATGGCCGATACCGGTGTGGGCGTGGAGACCGCCGCCTGCCGCTTCGGCCTGGACTTCATCCCGCTGGTGCGCGAGCGTTATTTCTTCGCCATCCGCAAGAGCGCGCTCGAAACGCCCGCCATGCGCGACCTGCTGTCCATCATGCGCAGCCCCGACTACGTCGGCTACGTCGGCCAGCTGGTGGGCTACGACGCCCGCGACACCGGCCGCCTGCAGACCCTTGAAGAGGCATTTTCCTAGGCGCGCCGCCGCGTGCGCCGGGCTATGATGTTCCCATGAGCAAAGTGATCCTCCTGGCTGACCGCCGCACCGAGCGTCCGGCGCCCCTGGCGCCGCCGCCCGCGGGCCGGCCCGCGCTCGACCGGCGCGCGCGGCCGCTGCGCGACCTGCGCATCTCGGTCACGGACCGCTGCAATTTCCGCTGCACCTACTGCATGCCGCGCGAGGTATTCGATACCAACTACGTCTTCATGCGCCATTCCGACCTGCTGTCGTTCGAGGAAATCGCGCGGCTGGCCGGCGTCTTCACCCGCCTGGGGGTCGAGAAGATCCGCCTGACCGGCGGCGAGCCGCTGCTGCGCAAGCATGTGGAAAACCTGGTCGGCCTGCTGTCCGGGCTGCGCACGCCCGCCGGCCGGCCGCTGGAACTGACGCTCACCACCAACGGCAGCCTGCTCGAACGCAAGGCCGCCGTGCTCAAGCAGGCGGGGCTTAACCGCGTCACGGTCAGCCTGGACGCGCTGGACGCGTCCATGTTCCAGGACATGAGCGACAGCGGCTTCACCCCCGACGACGTGCTGCGCGGCATCGACGCCGCCGCCGCGGCCGGGCTGGCGCCCGTCAAGGTCAACATGGTGGTGCGGCGCGGCCTGAACGATGCGCAGATCCTGCCGATGGCCGAGCGCTTTCGCGGCAGCGGCCACATCCTGCGCTTCATCGAATACATGGACGTGGGCAACACCAACGGCTGGAACCTGACCGAAGTGGTGCCCAGCGAGGAAGTGCTGGCGCGCATCGGCGCGGCCCATCCGCTCGAACCGATCTCCACCGACGGCATGGGCCGCGTCGCCGAACGCTGGCGCTATCGCGACGGCGGCGGCGAGATCGGCGTCATCTCCAGCGTCACCCACGCCTTCTGCGGCGGCTGTACGCGCGCGCGCCTGTCGCCGGAAGGCAAGCTGTTCCTGTGCCTGTTCGGACACGAGGGCCACGACCTGCGCGCTCCCCTGCGCGACGGCGCCAGCGACGATGAACTGGCCGCCATCCTCACGGGTATCTGGGCCGCCCGGGGCGACAACTACTCCGAACAGCGCGGCCGCAACATGGCCGACCCGGCCCGCAAAGTCGAGATGAGCTACATCGGTGGTTGACCCCGCGCCCGTTTTCGACCGGCAACAGGTGGCCGGCCTGATCCTGGCCGGCGGCCAGGGCTCGCGCATGCAGGGCAGCGACAAGGGATTGGTCCTGCTGGGTGGCGAGCCGCTGGTGGCGCACGTGGCGCGGCGCCTGGCCCCGCAGGTCGGGCCGCTGATTCTCAGCGCCAACCGCAATGCCGACATCTACGCCCGCTATGGCCGGGTGGTGGCCGACGATACCGATGCGCTGGGCGCCTGGCAGGGGCCGCTGGCGGGCCTTGCCGCCGGCCTGGCGGCCGCCGCGCCGTGCGAATGGCTGGTGGTGGCGCCGTGCGACACGCCGTTCCTGCCGGCGGATCTGGCCCACCGCCTGATCGCCGCGGCGCGGGCGGCGGGCGCGCCCCTGGCCTATGCGGTGGCCGGCGGCCAGCGCCATCCGGCCTGCATGGCGCTGCGCACATCCATGCTGCCGGTGCTGCGCGACTACCTCGCGGCCGGCGAACGCAAGGTCGGCCTGTGGCAGTCGCGAGTGGGAGGCGTGGGCGCGCCGTTCGATGACGCGCCCGGCGCGTTCATGAACCTGAACACGCCCGAGGAACTGGCGGCGGCCGAGCGCTACGCCAGCCAGTGACGCAGGTCGTAGTAGGGCACGCGGTCGCGGTCCTGCACCCGTACGTCGGCGGGCAGGCGCGCCAGCCCGGTCGACCACGGCAATGAACTGATCACCCCCGAACCCTGGTGGCCGTAAGGCACCAGTTCGGCGCCGCCGTCGTCGGCCGTGCGGCGCTGCACCCGCAGGAATTCCTCGCGGCTGTCCTGGCGCGGATGCTCGGTGCGCAGCGGCAGCCGGCTGACCGGCGGGAACAACTCTTCGCGACCCTGCATGCGGCGCACCAGCGGCGTCACCAGCATGGCGAACACCGCGTAGGCCGACACCGGATTGCCCGGCAGGCTGACCACCGGCTTGTCGCCGATCATGGCCAGCGCCACCGGCTTGCCCGGCTTCATGCGCACCTTCCACAGAGACAGTTCGCCGCCCAGCGCGGCCAGCGCCGGCTTGACCAGGTCGCGCTCGCCCACCGACACGCCGCCCACGCTCAGCACCAGGTCGCAATCGGCCAGCAGCGTCTTGAACGCGGCCAGCAGGTCGGCTTCGGTGTCGCGCGCATGCAGCACGTGGGTCGGTTCGGCCGCCAGCCCGCGCACCAGCGCGGCCAGCATCGGGCCGTTGGAGTTGTAGATCTGCGCCGGTTCGCGCGCGCCGCCGGGGGCTACCAGTTCGTCGCCGGTGGTCAGGATGCCGACCCGCAGGCGGCCGAACACCGGCACGCTGGCCAGGCCCTGCGAGGCCAGCAGCGCCACGTGGGCGGCCTGCAGCTGCGTGCCGGCGGCCAGCAGCGGGGCGCCGGCCAGGGTGTCCTCGCCGCGCAGGCGGATGTGCTGGCCGGGGCGCGGCTCGCGCGTGATCTCGACCTGCTCGTCGGCCTCGTGCGTATCTTCCTGCATCACCACCACGTCGGCGCCAGCGGGGATCAGGCTGCCGGTGAACAGGCGGATGGCATGGCCGGGCTTGAGCGGCTCGGGCGTGTCGCCGGCATAGCAGCGCTGCTGGATCGGCAGGCGCGCGCCCGGCCGCCAGTCGGCCAGGCGCAGCGCGTAGCCGTCCATGGCGCTGTTGTCGGCCGGCGGGATGTCCACGGTGGCGTCGAGGTCGGCCGCCAGCACGCGTCCGGGCGCCTGGTCCAGGCCGACGTCTTCGCGGCGCGCGATGGGGGCGGCCGCGTTGGCCAGCAGGGTCTGGGCTTGGTCGAAATCCAGCATGGGTATCAGTGGTCTTCTTGGTCGCGGGGTTGGAAGTGCGTGGCGAAATTGCAGGGGCGGTGGCCGCTGTCGAGCTGCTCGCGGATGATGCGGTTCCAGGCGGTCTCGCAGGCGTTGTTCGAACCGGGCAGGCAGAACAGCAGGGTCTGGTTGGCCGCGCCGGCAAAGGCGCGCGACTGGATGGTGGAGCTGCCGATTTCCTCGTAGGAGATCTGGCGGAACAGCTCGCCGAAGCCGGGAATCTCGCGGTCCAGCAGCGGCAGGATCGCCTGCGGCACGTGGTCGCCGTGCGAGAAGCCGGTGCCGCCGGTGGTCAGGATGACCTGCACCTCGGGGTCGGCGATCCAGTCGCTGATGACGCGCCGGATCTGGTAGATGTTGTCCTTGGCGATGTCGCGCCGCACGCATTGGTGGCCGGCCTGGGCCAGGCTGTTGGCCAGCAGGTTGCCGGAGGTGTCGTCACCGGCGCTGCGGGTGTCGCTGACCGTCAGCACGGCGCAGGCCAGCGAGACGGGGGAGGCGTCGTTCATGGAGTCTCCTTGGGGGGCGGGGGTTCGGCGTCCCAGGACTGCGTGCGGTCCTGGTCGGATTGGCGCTGTTCCACCCAGAAGCTGTCGCCACCCGCCAGGGTTTCGCGCTTCCAGAAGGGCGCGCGGGTCTTGAGCGCGTCGATGATGAATTCGCAGCCGCGGAAGGCGTCGCCGCGATGCGCGCTGGCCGCGGCCACGAACACGATCTGGGCATTGCGGGCGAGGGCGCCGACCCGGTGCACGATCACGGTGCCGTCCAGGTTCCAGCGCGCGCGGGCGGTGGCGGCGATGTCTTCGAGCTCGCGTTCGCACATGCCGGGGTAGTGTTCCAGGTAGAGCGTGTCGGTGGGCGTGTCCGGCGCGTAGTCGCGCACGTAGCCCACGAAGGTGACGATGCCGCCCACGCCCGGCCCGGCGCTGGCGCGCAGGGCGGCGGTGAGCGCGGCGCCGTCGAAGTCGGCTTCCTGCACGATGACCATGGCGTTCAGCCTCCGGTGACGGGTTCGAACACCGCCACCTCGTCGCCCGCGCGGATCGGCGCCGACGGCTTGGCGTGGGTCTGGTTGATGGCCAGCTTCAGGCGGCCGGCCGGGGCCAGCTGCGGATAGCGCTCGCCGAGCGCGGCCAGCAGCTGCGCGCCGGTGGACTCGCCGTCGACCGGCCAGACCTCCGAGCGCTTGCCGACCAGTTCGGCCACGCGGGCGAAGTACAGAAGATTAATCGTTGCGCCATTCACCGCTTTTACCTCCCGCCTTGTACTTCAGGCGAACTTGTTCGATGACGATACCTTTGTCGGCCGCCTTGCACATGTCGTAGATGGTCAGCGCGGCGACGCTGCACGCCGTCATGGCTTCCATTTCGACGCCGGTCTTGTAGCTGGTGCGGCAGGTGGCCAGGATGTCGATGCGGTGCGCCGCGTCGTCCAGCGCGAATTCGACGCCGACGAACGACAGCGGCAGGCTGTGGCACAGGGGGATGAGCTCGGCGCAGCGCTTGGCCGCCAGGATGGCGGCGACGCGCGCGGTGTTGAGCACTTCGCCCTTGCCCTGGCCGGGCTGCGTCAGCAGGCCGTAGGCCACCGCGTTCATGCGGATGCTGGCGGTGGCGATGGCCACGCGTTCGGTGTCGGTCTTGCCGATGACGTCGACCATGCGGACCTGGCCGGCTTCATCCAGGTGGCTCAAGGTGGGGGCGGGCGTGGACATGGGAATCGGGATCGAGAATTGTTAATGATTGAAAAGAGCGGTCCCGGCAGGCCGTGGCGGGCCGCTGATGCGCCTATGATAGACGAGCCGCCGCCCGCCGCGCTTTGAGGAAAGATAAGCGCGGCCGCCGTCGCCGTGGCGCCGCGCCTGCCCGCTTCATCCCGGGGTGTGCGCCGGTCGTGGCTTGCGCGCTTTCGTGCCCCTGCGGGGGCATTTGCGCTTTTGGCGGCGCGGCCGCGATGGCGCGGCGCAAAAAGCCCCCCAATTTGCTCGAAGGACGCGATAATGGCCTTCGATTCGTACCAGGAGACGCACAATGCCCTTGCGGATGCCCAAGTTCCGGTTTACCCGCCGCTTAGGCAAGATCCTCTTGGGCGTCGTGGCCACGGCGTTGATCCTCTGTGGCATCGCCGCCTGGCAGGTGCCCAAGGTGCTGCACAATGTGCTGACCCAGG
Organism: Achromobacter sp. RW408; assembly: GCF_003184165.1. Classification (NCBI taxonomy): domain Bacteria; kingdom Pseudomonadati; phylum Pseudomonadota; class Betaproteobacteria; order Burkholderiales; family Alcaligenaceae; genus Achromobacter; species Achromobacter sp. RW408. Next base: position 80,294 of record NZ_QHHO01000046.1, on the reverse strand, counting down.
ACGTCGCAAAGATGCTGGGCCGCGACGTCGCCGTCGGCAAGATCACCTTCAATCCCTTCACGCTGACCGTGCGCGCGCGCGATCTCGCGGTGGCGCAGCCCGGCTCGCAGACGCCGCTGCTCACCGCCGCCGAGGTCGACGTCAGCGCCGCCTGGACCTCGCTGTTCTGGTTCGCGCCGGTGGTCGACCGCTTCACCTTGCGTTCGCCCACCCTGTCGATCGTGCGCGAGGACGTCACCCGCTTCAACTTCTCCGACGTGCAGCAGCGCGTGGCCGAGATGACGGCCGCCAACCCCGACGAGCCGCCCAAGCCCGATGAGGGCCTGCCGCGCTTTTCCCTGAACAACATGGTGATCGAGGGCGGCGTCGTCACCCTGGACGACAAGGTCACCGGCCGCAAGCAGGTGATCGACGAACTGGCCGTGGGCGTGCCGTTCATCTCCACCTTCGGCTACGCCACCGACATCGACGTGCAGCCGCGCCTGCACCTGCGCATCAATGGCAGCCCGTTCGACCTGACCGGCGTGGCGCGGCCCTTCGACAAGGTGCCGTCGTCGACGCTGCGGGTCGCCTTCACCGGGCTGCAACTGGAAAAATGGGCCGACGTCTGGCCCATGCCGCTGCCGTTCAAGCTCGAGCGCGCGCTGCTCGACTCGAACCTGCAGATCGTGTTCGAGCAACCCAAGGACGCGCCGCCCAAGATCCGCGTGGTCGGCGACCTGGGCCTGCGCCAGTTCGACCTGCGCGACAACGCCGGTGAAAGCCTGGCGGCCTGGAGCGCGCTGACCATCAACCGCCTTGAAATCGAACCGATCGCGCGCCAGGTCTACGTGGGCGACGTCGGCCTGTGGGCGCCGCAGGTCTACGCGCGGCGCTACAGCAACCAGCGCCTGAACTGGCAGGACGTGGCCGACAAGCTCAAGCAGCTGGGCGGCCCGGCGCCGGCGACCAGGCCCGCCGCGACGCCTGGCGCGAAGCCGGGCAGCGGCGCCAAGCCGCCCGCCGCCACGGCAAGCGTGGACGCCGGTGCTCCCGCCAAGCCCGGCGCCGCCAAGCCGGCCGCCCCGGATTCCGCCGCCAAGCCCGCGGCGGAGAAGGGCGCGCCCGCCGCGAGTCCCGCCGCCGTGGCAAAGGCCAATCCCGCACAAGCCGCCAAGCCCGCGACCGCCCCGGCCGCCGGC
>NZ_QHHO01000046.1:54111-79103 GCF_003184165.1 Achromobacter sp. RW408 | reverse complement strand
GCTGGCATCGCGGACTGAAGGGGGAGACAGAAAACGGGCGGCGGAAAAGACGGTGGCAGGTGGAACAGACGGTCCCAGTATGAAAGCCTCGCTTCTTGCGGTGAATAGCAAAATCCGGAAAGCAGCCTTGCAGATATGAAATACTGGAATCGTTTAGGATCGCCGCGGAGCGCGTCGAAAGCGAGGGCAGGGTGAACCGATCGGAAGGCATGGCGCTGCTGGTGGCGGCCGTGGACCAGGGCAGTCTCAGCGGCGCTTCGCGCGTCAGCGGGATTTCATTGGCGTCCGTCAGCCGGCGCATCAGCGCGCTGGAGGAGCGCGTGGGCACCCGCTTGCTGGTGCGCTCGACCCGCGCCCTGCGCCTGACCGAGGCGGGGCAGCGCTATTACGCCGAGGCCAAGCGCCTGCTGGCCGAGATGGACGAACTGGAAAGCAGCATGCGGATCGACGCCGCCGAGCCCTCGGGCCGGCTGCGCGTCACGGCGCCGACGCTGTATGGGCGGGTGCACCTGCAGCCCTTGCTGGCGAAGTTCCTGATGCAGCACCCCAAGGTCGCGCTCGACCTGCATTTGCTGGACCGCCCCGTCAACCTGCTGGAGGAGGGCATCGACCTGGCCGTGCTGGTCGGCGAACAGCCCAGCTCCAGTCTCGTCGCCCGGCGCCTGGGGTCCATCCGCTGGGTGCTGAGCGCCTCGCCCGATTACCTGGCGCGGCGCGGCATCCCTCACAGCCTGCAGGACCTGGCGCAACACGATGGCCTGGTGTACAGCCACCTGGCGACGGAGGATGCGTGGACGCTGATCGACAAGGGCAAGCCGGTGACCGTGCGGGTGTGTACCCGCATGCGCTCGAACACCGTGGACGGCGTTGTCACGGCCGCGGCGGCCGGCGCCGGCATCGTCTATGCGCCCGCCTGGGCGATCGCGGACCACGTCGCGGCGGGGCGCCTGCAGCCGTTGCTGGTGGCGTCGGAAACCCCGCCCCGGCCGGTGTTCGCGTTGATGACCCACCAGCGGCTGATGGCGGGCAAGGTGCGGTCACTGGTGGAGTTCCTCGCCCGGCACCTGCGCGAGAAATCCTTGAATGATCTGTGACGCCGGGCCAGGGCGCGAGGCGCCCGGCCCTGGCTGAGAGAAGATCAGAATCCGTTCACCAGCGCCTTGCCGGTCTCGTTCAGCGGCTTGCCCTGGTTGACCACGTCGGTCAGCTCCGTCACGAACCACGGCAGCACCAGCTTGGTGTCGCTCTCGGTCAGGCCGATGCGCAGGCGTTCTTGCGGCGCGGCCGGGGCCCGCGGTTGGGCCTGGCCTTGCGTCGCGGCCGTTCCGAGCGCGGCGGGGGCGACCGGTTCGGCCATTGCCGCGGTGGCGGTGGCGCTCAGCAGCAGCGTGGCGGCGAGGGGGACAACGCGTTGGAAGAAGGACATTTGAGACTCCGGAGGCGGGTATCGATTCATGGTCCGTCCGTCAATTCGTGCTGACGCCATGGCAATCGTTGTCAGCATTGTGCGGTGGAGGGGGGCGCTTGGATGCCTGGGAGTTGTGATCGTGTGTGAAGATCTGTCCGTGGGATCAGTTTGGTGCAAATCGGACGCGAGCCTCATCCAGGGCTGACCGACTTGGCCCTGACGCGCGTTCGTTGGATGCGAGCGGTTTGCCGAATACTGCATCGAAGCCCCATTCGGCACAGTTGCGAAAGGCGCTTGTGCTGTTGGGTAGTGGTAGTACCAGGACGACCCAGCGAAAGGCTTGAAATGGAACGGCATCGAAATCAATCCCGCCGTTTCCTCGCGTTTTGTCGAGTTTGATGCATCGCGTCCAGGGGCTCTGGTTTTTCTCGCGCTTCAATTGGACGTATCTCGTATTGTCCAAATGACTCTTGACGCGTTCACGTACCAGGTCGGCTTGGCCGCGGTAAATGACGGGAAGTCCTTCGATCCTGAGACTGCATTCGTCGCGCCTGTCCAGATTCGGAACGAAGTCTGAAGCGATCATGTAGAGACCTTTGCCGCGATGAACATGATTGAGGCTCTCGGGCGAGCTTATTTCGACGAACTCATACCCGGGTGCTTTTGCGCCGGGAGTGTGCAGCCTGAAGAGATTTTCGAAACCAAGGACCGACTTGAGCCTGATGTCGTCATGTATCTCGGCATAGTCGGTGAACATTTTCTTCGTAAGTGCTTGGAAGGGCATGTTTTCTTCTCGTGATCCGGGGGCTGGATGCTGATTCCGGTGTTGGTGCGGGCCGATCGATGGCTCGATTTCAGCATATGTTTCATAATGTGTAAACTGATAAAAAAGTTATCACAGGAGTGAGGCATGGCCCTATTCGGAAAGCAGTTCGGCGTCAGCGCTTTGAAGAATGTGCTTGATTCGGCAAAAGGAAAAATCGAGGACGGCGCCAGCTCATTGAAAGATGCAGCGGGGGCTTTGGGTGATAAAGCCGCGGACGTTTCGAGAGCCGCCTTGAGTGCCGTAAAGGCGGTTGACTATGAAGAGACCAAGCGCAAATCCTTGGCCACCGCAAGCGGGCTTGTCAACAATGCCAAGGATATGGGCAGTAGAGTGGCGGATTCTGTACGAGAATTCGATTTCGATGAAGCCAAGGAGTCCGCATCCAGCTTTTCCAAAAGGTCCATTGACAAGCTGCATAAGTACTTTCGCACTACTTTCGAGGTGGACAAATCCACCTTCGAAATGGTCAATGACATTCGCCGCAGATTACCGACCCCGGTGAGTTCGATCGACGATATTTACGACCAATGTCGTAAAGAGGCTGCGCGCCGCGCGATCGCCGCCTTCATGCTGGGAGGTATCCTCGACCAGCAGAGTCAGGCCAAGTACGACAAGCTCACCGACAGCTACGACTTCTATCGCAAAGACCGCCAGAAGTACATGGGAGATTATGGGGGAATGGCTCCCAAAGCCGGTACGCCGGACGGCGCGGTCTTCGAGAACGGCTACAACCCGGACGAACCTCTCATTTTCGCTCGCGATAAGGCCAACACCGTCACGGTCGATCATGTCACGTCGCGTCAGGAAATTTTCCAGAACACGCTGCTCAAGATTGGGCTGACGGACGAACAGTTTGGCGCCGTCGTCAATGACCCGCGCAATTTGAAGTACATGCATCGCAGCCTCAATAGCCAAAAGAATGGCCACGATATGTACGACTGGTTGGCCAACAACAGTCGGCCGCATCCGACCGATGATGGCAAGTTGATCGTTACGATCAAAGGCTCCAAGACGGAACACGTCGTCGATAAGAAGGCCGTGGACGCAGCGTATGCGGAGAGCAAGGAGGCCATTCGGGCCGGCCAGATTCAAGCGGTTAAGGAAATATCGACTACGGTGGCATTGACCGGCGCGACCATGGCAGCTCAGCAGGTCGTCGGCCTGATAGTCGTCGAAACCATTGATGTATTCATGGATGAACTGAAGCGAGTGAAGCTCGTCTCCGGTGACGGCCTGCTCAACGAACTGGCACAGAGCAAAGAACGGATATCGGCAGCGTTGAATCAACGGTTTGAGGAGCGAAATCTCTGGGATCGTGCCAAGTCGCTGGGACTGGAAGCGGGTGTGGCCGGTGCGCTCAGCGTGATACCGCAGATTTTGATTTCACTTATTGTGAAGATGCCGGCTTTTGTCTACGCGATCATTCGTGAAAGCACCCTCAGTGTGGTGCGTTGCATCCGTGTGTTGGCCAGTAACGAGTCCGACAAGCTCGCAGCGCTTCAGGTAATCATGCTTGGGACCGCATCCGCCGTCGCGGGTGTTTATGTTGAACGAGTGATCAGCCAAGGCATATCGTCGGTTCCGTTGCTCAATAGATTTAATTCGCAAGTGTCCGGGATCTTGTCTGGGATGATGATTACGGCGATCCCACTGGCGGCGATTTATACATTTGAGCAAAACAAAAACGCGCTGGTTTTGAAGCTCAGGGGTCATGGAGATTTGCCGGCTTGTTGAGGGCATCGTCGCGCCACGCGACGCAGGGGTATTGGCCGTCGCGGCCCCAACTTTTGCGACGGCCGCTGCGGCGCCCGGCCTGCCTGTTCCAGCGTCGAATGCCGCCATCGCGCGGTTGACGGTGCTCGGCTGGTAACGTATCGTTTTGCGCAGTTACCGGCCACCCCGCCCCATGCATTCCCGTTTCGACCGATTCCGCGCCACCCCTCTCGGGCAGCAGCTCGAGGCCCTGATTGACGAGCCGGGCCGCTACCTCGAGTACGCGGCGCTGTCGCGGGTCGGCGTGGCCGCCGTCGCCGCCATCAGCGACGACGTCGAAACGATGTTCCCCGAAGTCGCGGCGGACACCACCGCGCGGCAGTTCTGCGGCGCGCTCGTGGCCGACCTGATGCGGCGCCATGGTCATGAGGTGGTGCAGGCGCGCGGCCGCGTGGCGGGCGCGATCTTCAGCTATGGCGCGGTGTTCAGCCCGCGGCCCGTGGCGCTGCCGTTCGCCGGGGTCATCGACGGGCTGGCGCGCATGCCGGACGCCGTGGCCAGCCTGATGGCGCGCGTGCCGGCGCCGTGGCGTACCCGCCGGCCCGACGGAACCGGGTTTTCGGCCACCGAACACGTCTGCCTCCTGCGCGGCCTGGATACCGTGTTCGTCCAGCGCATCGAGGCCATTCTCGCCGCGCCGCTGCCGCGCATCGATTCCGTCGACGGCAGCGCCCTGGCGGCCGAGCGCGATTACCAGGAGCAGGACCCGGACGCCGCGCTGGCCTCGTTCCGCCGCGGCCGGGCGCAGTTGTGCGCCTCGCTGCGCAAGCTGGACGCGACGGCGCTGGCGCGGTGCGGCCTGCGCGACGGCCTGCACCGCATGACGCTCGAACAGATCGTGCGCGAGCTGCTCGAGCACGACCGCACCCATTGCCAGGAACTGGAAGAACTGCTCGCCGAACTGGCCCCGCCGACCGCTCGTGGCGAACGCGGCGCCGCATGAGCCGCGGCGCCCGCCGCCACGCCCGTGCCGCGGGTCCGCGACCGCATCGGCTATATTGCCAGCGCCCCTTTTCTTTCTCGCGGGCCGCCGCCGGCCCCATCGAATCCCATGCCTGAAAAACCCGTAGAACCGCAAGCCGTCCTCAGCCCCAACGCCCGCTACGCGATCTTCATCGTCGCCACGCTGAACCCCGGCGCCGACAACGCCGCCGCCGTGCGCGCCTGGTGTGAAGACGTCGGCAACCTGGTGCGCACCGTCGGCACGCGCGCGGTGGCCGCCGACCTGTCCTGTGTCTGTGGCTTCGGCTCGGCCGCCTGGGACGCGCTGTTCGGCGCGCCGCGGCCCGCCGGCCTGCATCCGTTCCGCGAGATCGGCACGGGCGAGCGCGTCGCCGTGTCGACGCCGGGCGACATCCTGCTGCACATCCGCGCCGAAGCCATGGACGCCTGTTTCGAGCTGGCCACCTTGCTGGTGGCCGCGCTGGGCTCGGCGGCCACGGTGGTCGATGAAGTGCACGGCTTCCGCTACTTCGACCGGCGCGCCATCATCGGCTTCGTCGACGGCACCGAGAACCCGCAGGGGTTCGAACTGCCCGGCTACACCCTGATCGGCGACGAGGACGAAGCCTTCGCCGGCGGCAGCTACGTGCTGGTGCAGAAGTATCTGCACGACATGAGCGCCTGGGAAAAGCTGTCCACCGAACAGCAGGAACTCATCATCGGCCGCCGCAAGCTCACCAACGTCGAGCTGCCCGACGACGTCAAGCCGTCGTACTCGCACAGCGCCCTGACCACGCTGGAAGAAGATGGCCAGGAGATCAAGATCCTGCGCGACAACATGCCGTTCGGCCGCGCCGGCGCCGGCGAATTCGGCACCTATTTCATCGGCTACGCGCGTTCGCCCAAGCCGATCGAACAGATGCTCGAGAACATGTTCGTGGGTCGTCCTGCCGGCAACTACGACCGCCTGCTCGACTACAGCCGCGCCGTCACCGGCAGCCTGTTCTTCGTGCCGTCGGCCGAGCTGCTGGACGAGCTGGCCGAACGCGCAGGCTGATCGGCCTCAGTCGGGGATCTGCGGCTCGACCAGCCGCATCAGCTGGGCCAGCGATTCCTGCCAGCCCAGGTAGCACATCTCCGTCGGGATCACCGCGGGGATGTTCTCCTGCACCACGGTCATCTCCGTGCCGCAGGACACCTTGCGCAAGGTGATCGTGGTCTGCATGCGGCCCGGCAGGTTCGGGTCGTCGAACTCGTCGGTGTAGCGGATCTTCTCGCCCGGCACCAGTTCCAGGTATTCGCCGCCGAAGCCGTGGGCGTGGCCGGTGCCGAAATTGCGGAACGCCATGCGGTGCCTGCCGCCGACCTTGGCATCAAGCTCGAAGACCTCGCAGGTGAAGCCATACGGGGGCAGCCAGCGCACGACCGCGTCCGGCTCGAGGAAGGCGCGGTAAACGGTGTCGGGTGATGCGCGCAGGACGCGATGCAGGGTAACAGTGCCAGTCGTCATGATGAATCCGCCTTTGAAGGAAGTGGTGCGTATCGGGACGACGTATGAGCTTGGGGCGGATCGACAGGCCCGGCATTGGGACAAACCCTGAGTCCGGTCAAGCAGCCGCGTCCGCCATCTCCCGCAACAGCACGTCCTCGTAGAACGCGCCGATCGGCAGCGTCCGGTCGCGCACCTGGATCTCCAGCACCCAGATGCCGTCGGCCGGCACGAATTCGGCCTGCGCCAGCCGGTGCCGGCCGTACAGCGCGTGCGGAAAATCCGCCACCCGGTGGCCCGGCACCTCGCGCACCAGCTCGCAGCCATAGTCGCGCGCGTAGGCCTCGGCGCGGTCGTACAGGGCCGCGCCGGTCAGCCCGCGCAGCCAGTCCTCGCGGGTGCGCCGGAACACCTGGCGCGCGGCTTCGGCGCAGCGCCGGCGGTCGGCATCCGCGCCCAGCACGAAGGTGTCGCCATAGTCGCCCTCGTAGCCGTCCCATACCGGGCCGATGTCCACCACGAACACGTCATCGTCGCGCAGCCGGCGCTGGAAGTCGGTAGGCTGCACCGCCGGCGACTGCGAGTCGGGGCCGAAGCGCACGTAGGTCGGATGCCAGTTGTGCGACGCGCCCATGCGGCGCAGGTGGGCATCGGCCGCCGTGACCGCCTCGCGCGTGGTCATGCCGGGCCGCAGCAGCGCGGCAATCTCGCGCACCGCCTCGCGCGACCGACGGCGGGCGTCGAGGATGCCGTCCAGGCTGAAGCGCTGGCCGACCTGTTCCCACGGGTGGGCCGGGGCCGGCGCGACGCGCGTGGCGGGCCGATCCCGCGCCGGCACGAAGGCCTCGGACACGAAGCGGTCCGGGGGCAGGCCGGCCGCGCACAACCGATCACGCGCCGCGCGCACCATGGCCGGGTTGCCGCAGGCGTAGGCCACCGTGCGCGGCCAGTCGTGGTCCGCGGCCAGGGCGGCGTCCTGCACGTGCCAGGCGGGCGCGGCGGATGCCCGCGATAGCACCGCCTGCCATTGGAACCCGCTGTGCTTGCCTTGCAGCGCGTTGAGCAGCGGGCCCGCGTAGCAGTCGTCCTCGTCGCGGCCGCCCCAGTAGAGCGTGACGCGCCTGATGCGCGGGTCCTGCAATGCCGCCATCATGATCGCGTGGACGCCGGCATAGCCGGTGCCGGTGGCCAGCAGCACCAGCTCCTGGACCGCCTCGGCCCAGCCCCGCGCCGGCCAGACGCAGGCGCCGTGCGGGCCCGCCAGGGTGAGCGTGTCGCCGGGCATCAGGCGCGGCAGCACCCGTTCGGTGAAACCGCCGCCGGGCATGCGCCGGATGTGGAATTCGAGCCGGGCGGGGCCGGCCGCGGCCGGCACGCTGGCGATGGAGAACGGGCGCTCGCCGCCATCTTCCATCAGGAAGCGCACATGCTGCCCGGCCTGCCAGGTGAAGGCACCGGCGGCGTCGTGGGGCGCCACGATCAGCCGGGTCACGTCGGCGGTCAGCGGCACCCGCGACAGCACCGTCACCGGGTAGTGGCGCGCCGGTTGCGCCGGCGCCTGCCAGTGCGCAAAGCGCAGCGCCAGGTCGCCGGTCGCCCGGCACTGGCACATCAGCAATTCGTCGGCGGCGGTGACATAGGTGCGCTCGGTGGGCGGCGCGATGCGGGCGTAGGCGCCGCCGGCCACCTGGGCCCGGCATGAACCGCACTCGCCGCGCTGACAGGAAAACGGCACGGCCACGCCCTGGGCCAGCGCGGCTTCCAGGATCGAGGTGCTGCCATCGCTGGTGAAGCGGCCGTGCTCGAGGATAATGGCGTGGGCGGGCGTGGACATGGCGCGATTCCGGTGGCGTGCCCCGGGGGGCGATGGGGGCAATGTAGCGATAGAATGGCTCGATGAAATAGGGCCATTTTCATGAACCAGACCAAGCCACTTTCGCGCGATACCCGCCAGGAGGCCAGCCTGGACCTGCCGGTCGATCCGCCGCGCCCGGACGAATCCAAGCAGTCCTGGGTGTACCGGCAGATCCGCGAGCGCATCCTGCGCGGCGTCCTGCCCTCGGGCGGGCGGCTGCCGTCCACCCGCAGCCTGGCGGCGCGCTGGCATGTTGCCCGTTCCACCGTCGAGGCCGCCTACGACCAGTTGCGCGGCGAAGGCTATACCGCCGGCGCGGTCGGGTCCGGCACCTATGTGGCGGCGGTCATCCCGGACAATTTCTTTCGCCACGGACTGCCGGGCGATACGGCCACGGCACCCGCTGCCGCCACGCGCGGCGCGCCGCGCTCGGCCCCGCGGGATGCCGACCGTTCGGTTCCTCCCTTGCGGCACGAACCGCCTTTCACCGCGCGCGGCGCCGACGCCTCGCTGTTTCCTATGGCGGCCTGGCGCCAGGGCCTGCTGGCCAGCGCCCGGCGGGTGACGGCGGCGCAACTGGCGCGCGAGGATCCGCAGGGCTGGTATCCCCTGCGCGAACAGATCGCGCGCTATCTCGGCGCGGCGCGCGGCATTGCCTGCGATGCCGACCAGGTGGTGGTGCTGACCGGCATCCGCGACGGCCTCGATCTCAGCGGGCGCCTTCTGCTCACGCCGCGCGACAAGGTGCTGGTGGAAGACCCCGGCTACCTCAACGCCATGCCGCTGTTCAGCCAGTACACGCGGCGCGTGGTGCCGGTGGCCATCGACCAGCACGGCTTTTCGGTGGCGCGCGCCCGCCGCCATCGCGGCGTCAGGCTGGTGCATGTGACGCCGGCGCACCAGTCGCCCACCGGCGTCACCATGCCGGTGTCGCGCCGCCTGGAGCTGCTGGACTGGGCCGAGCAGGCCGGTTGCTGGATCCTGGACGACGACTACGACAGCGAATTCAACTACGACGGGGCGCCGCTGGCGGCCCTGAAAAGCCTGGACCGCGCCGACCGCGTGATCCACTGCGGCAGCTTCAACAAGACCCTGTTCAACGCCCTGCGCATCGGCTACGCGGTGCTGCCCCGGCCGCTGGTGGCGGACTTCGCCCGCGCCCGCTACCTGACGGGCCGCTCCGGCAGCATCGTCGAGCAGATGACGCTGGCGGCGTTCCTGGAGAACGGCGGCTTCGCGCGCCACGTGCGGCGGGCGCGGCCGGTCTATGCGCAGCGGCGCGATCGGGTGCTGCGCATGTTGCGCCAGGCGGTGGGCGCGGCGCCGCTGCAAGTCAGCGGCGAACATGCGGGCTTTCACCTGGTGTGGTGGCCGCCGCCCGGCATCGACGTGGCGGCATTGCTGGCGCGGGCGCGCACGCTGGGCGTGGGGCTGCAGCCGGTCGCGGAATTCTGTCGGCGCGTGTCCTGGCCGGCGGGCGTGGTGATCGGCTACAGCGCGCGCCAGGAGGCGGAACTGGACAGCCTGGAGGCGCTGCTGCGGGAAGTCGCGGGCGTTTCGTAGCAAAATGCGGCATGGCGGCGCCGCGTCCCGCCTTCACCGTTTTTTCCAGGATTCCTCATGCCGCAACTCGATCTCTACCAGGTGGACGCTTTTTCCGCCGCGCCCTTTGGCGGCAACCCCGCCGCGGTGGTGCCGCTGGAGGCATGGCTGCCGGACGCCACGCTGCAACGCATCGCCGAAGAGAACAACCTGTCCGAGACCGCCTACGTGGTGCGCCGCGGCGACATCCACGAGCTGCGCTGGTTCACGCCCGCGGTCGAGGTCGACCTGTGCGGCCATGCGACCCTGGCGACCGCCTGGGTGCTGTTCGAGCAATTGGGCGCCAGCGAAGAGGTGCTGCGCTTTGCCACCCGCAGCGGCGAACTGCGGGTGCGGCGCGCCGGCGACGGGCTGGCGATGGACTTTCCCGCCAGGCGCCCGGTGGCCGAAGCCATCCCCGACGGCCTGCTGCGGGCGCTCGGCCTGCCGGCGGCGCGCGCGCTGTACCGCACCGACGACTACCTGGTGGTGATCGACGACGAAAGCCTGATCGACGGCCTCGCGCCCGACTTCGCCGCGCTGGCGGCATTCGACGTGCGCGGCGTGGCGGTGACGGCGCCGTCCACCCGCTACGACTTCGTGTCGCGCTGGTTCGGGCCGCGCGTCGGCGTCAACGAAGACCCGGTCACGGGGTCGGCGCACACCTCGCTGGCGCCTTATTGGGGCGAGCGGCTGGGCAAGACCCGGCTCACCGCCGAGCAGGGCGGGGCGCGCAAGGGCCAGCTGCGCTGCGAGCTGCGCGACAACGGCCGCGTCATCATCAGCGGCCAGGCCGCGTTGTACCTGCGCGGCACGATCTTCCTGTGAACCGCGCCGCCATCACCGAAAACCTATTGCCTCATCAACACTTCAAATAAGGCCGCCGCGACACGCGCCTAGAATCTGCCGTCACGAGAGCCGGACGGAACGATCCTTCCGCCGCCGGACACGACAACAAGGAGACGCAGGGCAATGGATGCGGTGTGGATAGTCGCCGTCGGGGCGGCCGTGGCGGGATTCGTGCAGGGCCTGTCGGGCTTTGCCTTCGGCATGGTGGCCATGTCGTTCTGGGCCTGGGTGCTGGATCCGCGGCTGGCGGCGGCGCTGGCCGTGTTCGGCGCGCTCACCGGCCAGCTGCTGGCGGTATTCTCGGTGCGACGCGGCTTCAACTGGCCCTTGCTGTGGCCCTTCCTGCTCGGCGGCCTGGCGGGTATTCCGCTGGGCGTCCTGATCCTGCCGCACCTGGACATGGACTGGTTCAAGGCGGTGCTGGGCGCGCTGCTGGCGCTGTGGTGTCCGGTCATGCTGATGGCGCAGCGCCTGCCGCGCATAGGCGGCAATCGCTGGGGGGACGGCGCGGTCGGGCTGGTGGGCGGCGTGATGGGCGGCATCGGCGGCTTCGCCGGCAGCGTGCCGACGCTGTGGTGCACGCTGCGCGGTTTCGGCAAGGACACGCAGCGCGCCGTGATCCAGAATTTCAACCTGTCGATGCTGGCCGTGACCATGGCCACCTACCTGGCCACGGGCATCGTCACGCGCGACATGGCGCCCATGTTCGCCGTGGTGGCGCCGGCCATGCTGATCCCCACGCTGCTGGGCACGCGCCTGTACATCGGCATCTCCGAAGTCGCGTTCCGCCGCCTGGTGCTGGGGCTGCTGACCTGCTCGGGGCTGACGCTGCTGGCGTCGTCGGTGCCGCGGCTGCTGGGGTATTGAGGGCCGGTCCGCGTCGGGCCCGCTCCCGGCCTGTGCTCTGCCGCAATGGCTTTACGACAGTCCCACCCCCTCCCGCACGCTCGCCGCCAGCATCTGCGCCGTGGCCGCCGACAGCGTCCAGCCCAGGTGCCCATGGCCGGTGTTGTAGAACACGCCGGGCCGCTTGCCGGGGCCGACGCGCGGCATCATGTCGGGCATCATCGGCCGCAACCCGCACCACGGCACCACGCGCGCCGTGCGCACGCCGGGAAAGTGGCGGCGGGTCCAGTCCACCAGCGGCTGGATGCGCTCGGCGCGGATGTCCAGGTTGAAGCCATTGAACTCGGCCGTGCCGGCCACGCGGAAACGGTCGCCCAGGCGGCTGGTGACGATCTTGGCGGCCTCGTCCAGCAGGCTCACGTTGGGCGCGGCGGCCTGGCTGGCGGCGTCGTCCAGGTGCACGCTGATCGAATAGCCCTTGACCGGGTAGATGTTCAGCCTGTCGCCCAATTGCCGCGCGAACTGGCGACTGGCGGCACCGGCGCAGACCACGATGGCGTCGGTTTCGTGCTGCTCGCGCCGCCTGCCGTCTTCGCGCGCCAGGTCCAGCACGTAGGGCAGGCCGTCGCGGCTGATGGCGCGGATGTCGGCATCCTGTTCGAAGCGCACGCCGCGGCGCGCGCAGGCCCGCGCCAGGCCGCTGGTGAACTTGTGGATGTCGCCGGTGGCGTCGGACGGCGTATAGAAGCCGCCGTGGCAGGGCGTTTGCAGCGTCGGCTCGATGCCGCGGATTTCCTCCGGCGTGACGGCGTGCCGCTCCAGCCCGCCTTCGCGCAGCAGCGCGTTGGCGCGGCGCGCGGTCTCGAAGCTGGCGGCATCGTGGTAGATGTGCAGGATGCCGCGGCGCTCCAGGTCGAAATCGATGCCTTCCTCCTCGGCCATGGCGTACAGGTGCTGGCGCGCCTCGATCGCCATGCGCGTGGTGGCGATGGTGTTCTGGCGATAGTTGCGGATCTGCCCCATGAACTGGGCCAGCCATGAATACTTGTGCCAGCTCGGACGCGGATTGAGCAGCAGCGGCGCGTCGTGGCGGCCGAGCCAGCGCAGGCCCTTCATGATGGTGGCGGCGCTGTTCCAGACTTCGGCATTGCTGGCGGACAACTGGCCGCCGTTGGCGTAGGACGTCTCCATGGCGGGATAGCGCTGACGGTCGTAGACGGTGACGTCGTAGCCCAGTTTGCTCAAGGCGTAGGCGGACGTGACGCCGGTGATACCGGCGCCGATGATGGCGATGCGGGGCATGATGGCTCCAGATGGCGTGGCCACGATCCGATGATCGCGGCACCCCATCTGTCTCTGTACCTGAGAGCTTCACCCGGGCGCGAGGGCGCGGGTTCCCCTTCGGTGGGCGCCAGGCGCCTCTCTCCAGATTGTCTAGACCGCGCAGTCCTGTTGCCTGAGAGTTTCCGGGGCGGTTGCTCCGTCGGCGCCCGCCACGGGGACGGGACTCTTCTGCGGGGTTTTGAATCGACGCAGTGAGAATAGCCAAAATCTGCCGCGAGCGGGACTCAGGGTTAATACCAGGAAGGAGGCGGATAGGCTCTACACTGGGCGCCAACCCGCGCGGCACGCGCCGGTCAGAAAACGAAAGGACGATCCCGCATGCGCGCTCCGGCAATGTTCCGTATTTCCCTGCTGTCCACGACGTTGGCGCTGGCCCTGGCCGGCACCGCCTCGGCCAGCCCGGCCGTTGCGCAAGCGCCCGCCGCCAAGGCAGCCACGGCATCGGCCTCCGCATCCACGCCCGCCAAGGCCGATCGCGCCACCGCCGCCGTCGACGCCGCGGTGGCCGAGGTCATGCGCCAATACGGCATCGACGGCATGGCCATCGGCGTCAGCCACAACGGCGAGCAGCGCTTCTTCAACTATGGCGACGCCTCGCGCCAGCCGCGCCGCGCCGTTTCCAGCGACACCCTGTTCGAACTGGGTTCGATCAGCAAGACCTTCACCGTCACGCTGGCCGCCTACGCGCAGGCCACGGGCCGCCTGTCGCTGGCCGACAGTCCGGCCAAGTGGGTGCCCGAGCTGCAAGGCAGCGAATTCGCCAAGCTGACGCTGGTGAACCTGGCCACGCACACCGCCGGCGGCTTTCCCTTGCAGGTGCCGGACGCGGTCCAGAACACGGCGCAACTGATGGACTACCTCAAGGCCTGGACTCCGCAGTATGCGCCCGGCACGAAGCGCACCTATGCCAACCCCAGCATCGGCATGCTGGGCGTGGTGGCGGCGCGCGCGCTGGGCGAGTCCTACGTGGCGGCGATGGAGCAGCAGCTGTTTCCCAAGCTGGGCCTGCGCGACACCTGGCTGGAAGTGCCGCCGCGCAAGATGCCCGACTACGCCCAGGGCTACGACAAGCAGGACGCGCCGGTGCGCCTGAACCCGGGCGTGCTGGCCGACGAGGCCTACGGCGTGAAGTCCAGCGCCCGCGACATGCTGCGTTTCGTCGAGATCAACCTGGGCGCCGCGCCGGTCGACGCCACGCTGCAGCGCGCCATCGCCGAGACCCACACCGGCTATTACCAGTTGGGCGCGATGACGCAGGACCTGATCTGGGAACAGTATCGCTACCCGGTGTCGGTGGACGACCTGGTGCGCGGCAACTCCGCCCAGGTCGCGTTCGAGACCCTGCCGGTCAAGGCCCAGCAACCGCCGCTGGCGCCGCAGCAGGCGGTGTGGGTTAACAAGACCGGCGCCACCAATGGCTTTGGCGCCTACGTGGCGTTCGTGCCGTCGCGCAAGCTCGGCATCGTGATCCTGGCCAACCGCAACTATCCCAACGAGGCGCGGGTGCGGTTGGCGCTGCGGGTGCTCGAGGCGCTGGCGCCGTGAATGCCGCCGCCCGGCGCGCAGCGGCCTTCAGGATCGGGCCGCAGGGGGCGCCTGGCCGGCCGCCCTGGCGCCATCGAACCTCGGCAGCAACCCCATGATCTCCAGCCGCGCGCACAACTCGCCCAGCCGCCGCAGCTTGTACGCTTCGACGTCCATGCCGCCATAGTCGTAGAAGCCTTGCCCTTCGCGCAGGCCGTTGCGCCCCTGTTCCATGTTGCGTTCGATGATGGCCGGGGCCGCGAAGCGCGCATCGAGCGCGCCGGACAGGTAGCGCGAGGCGTAGTAGAGGATGTCGCCGCCGCCCCAGTCGATGAACTCCAGCAGGCCCAGCACCGAGAAGCGCAGGCCGAAGCCCAGCCGCACGGCGGTGTCGATGTCCTCGGCGCTGGCCACGCCTTCCTCGACCATGCGGGCCGCCTCGTTCATGGCCAGCGCCTGGATGCGCGGCACGATGTAGCCGGCGGCGGGCGCGCACCGCACCGGCGTCTTGCCGGCCAGGCGCAGCACCGCCAGCAGGTCCTGCAACGCCGCGTCGCTGGTCCGCGGGCCGGGGCTCACCTCCACCAGCGGGATCAGGTAGGCGGGATTGAGCCAGTGCGCGTTCAGGAAGCGGCCGGGCGCGCGCACCATGTCGGCCAGTTCGGTGACCAGGAAGGTCGAGGTGGTGGAGGCGATGACGCTGTCCGGCGCGCAGGCCTCGCCGAGCCAGTCGAAGGTGTCGCGCTTGATGTCCAGTTGCTCGGGCACCGCCTCGAACACCACGCGGGCGCGGGCCAGGTCGGCCAGGGCGTCCTCGCGCGCCACCAGGCGCACGCGGCCCAGCGCGGTGTCGGCCTGGGCCTCGTCCAGCAGGCCCAACCGCACGAGCGTGCCCAGTTCGCGCCGCAGGCCGCCCAGCACGCGGGCGAAGGTTTCGGCGCGCTCGCCGCGCGCGCGCGGCTTGATGTCGATCAGCGTAACGTCCAGTCCGGCATGGATGTATGACAGGGCGATGCCCATGCCCATGCGGCCGGCGCCGACCACGCACAAGGTCCGTTCCATGGTCAGCATCCTTGCGCGAGCAGCGCGGCCATGTCGGCGCGCGACAGGGCGTCCAGCCCCAGCGCCTCCAGCGTGCGGCCCTCGGCGTACAGGTCGCGGCCGGTCACGGCCGAGGCCACGCTCAACAGGCCCTGCGCCACCGGCGTGGGCACGCCGGCCCAGCGGCCGGTCGACACCAGGAACGACAGGCCCAGGCGCGTGTCTTCCAGCATGTAGCGGTGCGTGCCCAGGTCGATGGTTTCGCGCCAGTCGCCGCTGTCGGTCAGCTTGCCGTGGGCGCCGCGGCCATACATCCATTCGTCGCCCTCGCTGGCATAGTGATCGGCCAGCGGGAAATGCGGCGCGGCGTAGCCCAGCGCGGCGCGGATGGCGATGCGTTCGGCGTCCAGCGCGTCGGTCACGCGGCGGATCGACGGCTGCGTGCCCTCGTTGTGGATGTCCCAGCGTTCGAAGTGTTCGAGCGGACCTGCGTTCATCAGGATCAGCGGCGGGTGGATCACCGGGCCGGCGTTCATCAGCGCCCCGGACAGCGCGTCCTCGATCGGCTCGACGCTCGGATAGGCCTGCGCCAGCGTTGCCAGCGCGGAGCCGGCCAGGCGACTCGGGAACACGCCGGTGGGCAGGCGCGTGGCGTAGGCGCTGATGACGACGCGGTCGCCGTGCTTGCGCGCCAGATAGGGCAGGGTGCCGGTTTCGGCAAAGGCGACCTCGGCCGGGTTGCCGACCTGGCGCAGGGCGCGGGCAAACAGATAGCTGCCGAAGGTGCCGGGTGGCAGGAACACCACCTGGCCGTCGCGCAGGTGCGGCGCCAGCTCGGGCGCCAGCGCCGCATGCGAGGTGGACGGCAGCGGAATCACCAGCAGTTGCGCGCCCGCGGCGGCGGCGGCCAGGTCGGCCGTCAGCTCGATCTGGCCGGGCGCCTCGCCCAGGGCGATACGGCGGGTGCCGCGATAGTCGGTGACTTCCAGGGCGCCGGCGCGGCGCAGGCTGTCGAACGCCGCCGCGTCGCGGCGCCACAGGCGCACCCGATGTCCTTTTTCCGCCAGGTCGGCGGTCGCCGCGTAGCAGCCGTGGCCGCCTCCAATAACGCCGATGCGCATGATCGAGCTCCTTCGTGAGAGCTTCGATCCTAGCGATGGCCGGCACGGCGGACTGCGCCGCAGGCGCAAGCGGAATACGGAATCGGCAAGGGAATGCGCGGCGGGGCGCGGCCCGCTGCGTCGGCAGGCGCGACCCGCCACCGCAATGGGCCTGGCGCCCCGCGCTTGAACAGACCTCGCGCGCCGCCCTTCAACAGGCGCGGGCGCGGCCCTGCCGGAGCGTGTCGGACGGCAGGCAGCCGTAGCGCTTGCGGTAGTGCGTGGCGAAATGGCCGAAGCTGGTCACGCCGCAGCGCAGCAGGATGTCGGTGACGCTGTCGCCGTCGCCGGCGTTGCCCAGCGCCGCGTGCGCCAGCGCCAGGCGGCGGTTGCGCAGGTAGTCGCTGGGGCTCTGCTGCAGGAACTGGGTGAAGCCGTTCTGCAAGGTGCGGATCGAGACGCCGCAATGCGCGGCCAGGTCGGGCAGGGCGATGGGCGCGTCGATGTGGTCTTCGATGTAGTCGCGCGCGCGCCGCACGTGCAGCGGCAGCGGCTGGCGGCGATCGGCGCGCAGCGCCTCGGAATAGTTGTGCGGCAGCTGCATCAGCAGCAGCGAGACCAGGTAGTCGGAAAAGCCCGCCGCCAATGTCTGCGTCACGCCTTCGATGGCGGGGTGCTGGTACAGCCTGCACAGGTAGTCCAGCGTTTCCTGCACCGCCGCCAGGCCTGCCGAACCGGGCGCCGCCTCCAGGTCGAACACCAGCGCCTGGCGCAGCGGACGGTCCAGCAACTGTTGCAGCTGGCGTTCCAGCGCCTGCCGCTCGACCCGCAGGATCAGGCTGCGGCAATCCGGGCCGATGCGCAGCACGCTGCGCTCGGAGGGCGACGAAATGGTCAGGCCGCCTTCGCGCAGGGCCGCGCTGCGCTTGCCCAGCGTGACCTGTCCGGCGCCTTGCAGCGTGACGCGCACCAGGTAGTAGCGGGCGATGTCGCCGGCGTCGATCTCGACCTCGGCGCCATAGTGCAGGTCGAACAGCGCGGCGCTGCCGAAGAACACGCCATACAGGCGCGATTGCAGGGGATCGCCGCGCGCCACGCACATGCGGTGCGACCACAGGTGCTGGCTGACCTGATCGGTGATCTCGGAAAGATTGCCCGAATCCAGCAGGCAATGGCGTTGCAGCGGGTAGGTATCGTGGAACATGCTTTCCTGCGCCCCGGGAATAGCCGTTGCGCGCCCGGTATAGAGCCGGCCGGCGCAAAGGCCTACAACAGATGCAGCCATCGGAATGGCGAACCAGACAGCGGGACGCCGCCACCGCCTCGATGCGGCCGGCGCGATCCCATTGCGATACAAGGGAAGAACATGACGGGCGATACCGGAACCGACGCGGCGCAGAAACGCTATGCCTATGAATGGTATGTCGTCCTGATCTGCATGCTAGCGTACATATTTTCGTTCGTCGACAGGCAGATCCTGGCCCTGATGATCGAACCCATCAAGCGCGACCTGCAGCTCTCGGACACCCAGTTCAGCCTGCTGCACGGGCTGGCCTTCTCGCTGTTCTACGCCTTCATGGGCATCCCCATCGCGCTGCTGGCCGACCGCTATTCGCGGCCCCGCATCATCGCCATCGGCGTGGCCTTCTGGAGCCTGGCGACCGCCGCCTGCGGCCTGTCGAAGAACTTCGGCCAGATGTTCCTGGCGCGCATCGGCGTGGGGGTGGGCGAGGCGGCGCTGTCGCCGGCCACGTATTCGATGCTCAGCGACATGTTCCCGCGCCACAAGCTCGGGCGCGCCGTGGGCATCTATTCGATCGGCTCGTTCATCGGCGGCGGCCTGGCTTTCCTGATCGGCGGCTATGTCATCGACCTGCTCAAGAGCGTGGATAGCGTGCGCCTGCCCGGCGTGGGCGAACTGCGGCCGTGGCAGGTGACGTTCTTCATCGTCGGCCTGCCCGGCGTGCTGGTGGCGCTGCTGATCCTGCTGACCGTGCGCGATCCGCAACGCAAGGGCCTGCGCCACGACGCCGACGGGCGGGTGCAGAAGCCCACCGCGGGCGCATTGTTCCGCTTCCTGGGCCGCCATCGCGGCACCTTCTGCTGCCATTACCTGGGGTTCTCGTTCTACGCCATGATCCTGTTCTGCCTGCTGGGCTGGACGCCGGCCTTCTACATGCGCAAGTTCGGCCTGTCGCCGGTGGAGGCGGGCTACATGCTGGGCACCGTGGTGCTGGTGGCCAACACCGCGGGCGTGTTCTGCGGCGGCTGGCTGATGGACTGGCTGGCGCGGCGCGGCTACAGCGACGCGCCTCTGCGCGCCGGCGTCATCGGCGCGATCGGCATGGCGCTGCCGGCCGTGGCCTTCACCCAGGCGAACGGGTTGTGGCTGTCGGTGGGCCTGCTGCTGCCGGCGATGTTCTTCGCCTCGTTCCCCATGCCGACGTCCACGGCGGCCATGCAGATCCTGCCGCCGAACCAGCTGCGCGCCCAGGTGTCGGCGCTGTTCCTGCTGATCTCCAACCTGGTCGGGTTGGGGCTGGGCACCACGGCGGTGGCGCTGCTGACCGACCGCCTGTTCCGCGACCCGGCGGCGGTGGGGCATTCCATGTCGCTGCTGATCGGCGTGGCCACGCTGCTGTGCATCGGCCTGCTGGCGGCAGGCTGCGGCAAGTACCGGCGCAGCCTGGCGCGGGAAGAAGGCGAGCGCGCCGCACCCGCCGCGCAGGTTGCGGCGCCAGCGCGCGCGCCTGCCGGGCAGACGCCGTGACGCGCGCGATGCCGCAAGCCCGGTGAGGCGGCATACGGCTGCCGCGCCCGCGCCGGGGCGCGGCGGTCAGGCCGGGCCATCCCGGACCGGCGTCCGCCTTTGTCCTGGCGCAAACCTCCAGGCCCCGTCCAGCCCCCCGCGATTCGCCACTGCGGCGATAATCGCGCGCATGACCTACCAATTACTCAAAATGCTGCATGTCGCCGCCGTGGTCGCATGGCTGGGCGGCTCCCTGTTCGTGTCGCTGTTCCTGCTGTCGTCGCAGCCGCCCGACAGCGACGAGGCGCCCAAGGAACGCAAGATGCTGGGCGCCCTGCGCCGCTGGACGCTGTTCGTCACCACGCCGGCGATGGTGCTGGCCTGGCTGGTCGGCCTGCACCTGGCCGTGACCTTCGGCTGGTTCGCCATGACCTGGATCTGGATCAAGATCGCGCTGGCGCTGGTCCTGTCGGGCCTGCTGGGCGTGCAGAGCGCGGCCTTGCGCCGCCAGGCCCAGGGCGGCGCGAAGCGCGCGCCGCTGGTCGACCTGTACGCGCCGCTCACGGTGGTCGCCGCGGCGGTCATCGTGACCCTGGTGGTGGTCAAGCCGTTCTGAGGCCCGGCCTGCGGCGTGGCCACGCGGCGCCGGCATGCCGGGCCGGCGCGCGCCGTCGGCGCGGGGCGCGGCCGCTTATGCGCCGGCGCCATATCCAAACACCCCCGTAATAACGACTCAACGAAGTATTCATTCGTGGCCGCGGGGGCCATCCCTAGAATCGTCTCCTCATAACCGTATCGACTGAGAGGCGATTTCCATATGACTCCCCGTACTTACAGCGCCCGCGCGGGCACGTTGGCCAAGGCCCTGCTGGGCGCCGTGCTGGCCGCCGCCGCCATGTTCCACGGGCCGGCGTTCTCCGCCGATCCCAAGCCGCTCAAGGTCGGCGTGCGCGGCGGCGTCGACGAACAGATCTGGGAAGTGGTGGCGCAGGTCGCCAAGAAGAACGGCCTGGCGGTCGAGCCGGTGGTCATCACCGGCACCGCCAGCCCCAACGAGGCGCTCAACAACGGCGACCTGGACGCCAATGCGTTCCAGCACATCCCGTTCCTGAACGACCAGATCAAGCAGCGCGGCTACAAGCTGGTGTCGGTCGCCAATACGCTGATCTCGCCCATCGCCTTCTATTCGAAGAAATACAAGTCGCTGCAGGCCCTGCCCGAGGGCGCCAAGGTCGGCATTCCCAACGATCCCAGCAACCAGACCCGCGCGCTGGTGATCCTGCGCGACCAGGGCCTGATCACGCTCAAGGACGGCTTCGATCCGGCCACCGGCACCGCCACGCTGGCCGACGTGACCTCCAACCCGCGCAAGCTCGACTTCGTCGAAAGCGCCTCGGTGGTGCTGGCGCGCTCGCTGCCGGACGTCGACACCGCGGCCATCGTCAACAGCTTCGCCTACCAGGCCGGGCTGATCGCCACCCGCGACGGCATCGCGGTCGAGAAGAAAGAGAACAACCCCTACGTCAACATCATCGCCGTGCGCGAGAAAGACAGGAACGCGCCCTGGGTGCCCGAGCTGGTCAAGGCCTACCACTCCGAGGAAGTGCGCCAGTTCATCCTGAGCAAATACGAAGGCTCGGTGATCCCGGTCTTCTGAGCCGGAAGGCGCGGCGGCGCCATCCGGCGCCGCCGCCAATCCCGTCCGCGCCATGGCATGAGCCGGGCGCGCGGGCGGCTCGGGAAAACAGCATGATGCAACACGACATTCCCCTGGCGGATCCGGCCCTGCGGCCCGCCGCCGACGCGGCGTGCGACGCCCACATCGTTTTCGACGGACTGCAGAAACGCTACCAGGGCCCGCAGGGCACGGTAACGGCGCTGTCCGATATCTCCTTTGCCATCGGGCGCGGCGAGGTGTTCGGCATCATCGGCCGCAGCGGCGCCGGCAAGTCGACCCTGCTGCGCTCGATCAACATGCTGGAGCGGCCCAGCGCCGGCCAGGTGCGGGTCGACGGCGTCGACGTCGGCGGCCTGGACGAGGACGCGCTGGTCGGCCTGCGGCGCCGCATCGGCATGATCTTCCAGCACTTCAACCTGCTGTCGGCCAAGACGGTGGCGCAGAACGTGGCCCTGCCGCTGCGCGTCGCGGGCGTCAGGCCGGCCGAGGCGCGCGCCAAGGTCGACGCGCTGCTGGACCTGGTCGGATTGCGCGACAAGGCCGACACCTATCCGTCCAAGCTGTCCGGCGGCCAGAAGCAGCGCGTGGGCATCGCCCGCGCCCTGGTGCACGACCCCGAAATCCTGCTGTGCGACGAAGCCACCTCGGCGCTCGACCCCGAAACCACCCAGTCGATCCTGGCGCTGCTGCGCGACATCAACCGCAAGCTGGGCCTGACGGTGGTGCTGATCACGCACGACATGGCGGTGATCCGCGAGGTCTGCCACAAGGTGCTGGTGCTGGACGGCGGCCGCAAGGTCGAGCATGGCGAGGTCTGGCGCGTGTTCGGCAATCCGCAGGCCGACGCCACCCGCGCGCTGTTGCGGCCATTGCAGCATGATCTGCCGGCCGACCTGGCGGCGCGGCTGGCGCCGGACCTGGCGGGCCTGTCGGGCAGGGCCGGCGTGGCGGTGCTGCGCCTGCGCTTCACCGGCCAGGGCCGCCCCGACGGCGTGTCGCTGCAGGCGCTGGCGGCGCTGGGCCCGGGCGCGACGCTGCTGCACGGCGGGCTGGACCGCCTGCGCGGCCACGCCCAGGGCAGCCTGCTGGTGTCGGTGCCGGCCGCCGTTCTACAGGAAGAGGCCGCGCGCGCCGCGCTGGTGGCCGATCAGATCGAGGTACTGGGCTATGTCGCTGCCGATGCTGGATAAATATCTGCAGGCCTTCCTGCAGACGCTGACCATGGTGGGCGTGTCCGCGCTCATCGCGATCGCCGCGGGCCTGACGCTGGCGGTGGTGCTGACCGTCACCGCGCCGGGCAACCTGTATCCGCGGCCGCGCCTGAACAAGGCGCTGTCGATCACCGTGAACACGTTCCGCGCCATCCCCTTCATCATCCTGCTGGTGGCGATGCTGCCGTTCACGCGCATGCTGGTCGGCACCACGCTCGGCACCTGGGCCGCGATCGTGCCGCTGTCGGCCAACCTGGTGCCGTTCTTCGCGCGCATCGCCCAGGTCAGCCTGAACGACGTCGACCATGGCCTGGTGGAAGCCGCGCGCGCCATGGGCTGCCGCCGCTGGCACATCGTGCGCCACGTGCTGCTGCCCGAGGCGCTGCCCGGCATCATCGGCGGCATGACCGTCAGCGTCATCGCCATGATCAACGCCTCGGCCATGGCCGGCGCGGTGGGCGCCGGCGGCCTGGGCGACCTGGCGATCCGCTACGGCTACGAACGCTATGAAACCCGCGTGATGTTCGAAGTGATCGTGATCCTGATCGCGCTGGTCTCGATCGTGCAATTCACCGGCGAATGGCTGTCGCGCCGCGCCGATCACAAGCGTTGACGGCGCCGCGCCGTCCGCTTTCCTGAACCGATTTCCGGAGACTCCCATGTCCGACACGCAACACCACGGCTTCGCCACCCGCGCCATCCACCTGGGCTATGACCCGCTGGACGAACAGGGGGCGCTGTCGCCGCCCCTTTACCTGACGTCCACCTACACCCAGGACAGCATCGAGGCCTTCGACCGCATCCGCCTGGGCGAACAATCGGGCTACGTCTACGGCCGCACCCGCAACCCGACCCAGGCCTTGCTGGAAGAGCGGCTGGCCTCGCTCGAAGGGGCCGAGGCCGGCGTGGTCACGGCCTCCGGCATGGCGGCGATCTCGGCCACGCTACTGTCGCTGCTGCAAAGCGGCGACGAGATCGTGGTCGACCAGATCGTCTACGGCACTGCCTTCACGCTGTTCGCGCAGGGGTTGCCGCGCCTGGGCATCAACGCCGTGTTCGCCGACTTCACGCGCCCGGAAACGGTGGCCGCCGCCATCGGCCCCAAGACCCGCGCGGTCTATTTCGAGACGCCGGCCAACCCCAACCTGCGGCTGGTCGACATTGCCGCCATCTCGGCCATCGCGCGCGGCAAGGGCCTCTTGACCATCGTCGACAACACCTTCGCCACGCCGGTGCTGCAACGGCCGCTGCAGCACGGCGCCGACATCGTGCTGCACTCGGCCACCAAGTACCTGGGCGGCCACGGCGACCTGCTCGCCGGCGCGGTGGTCGGCCGCAAGCAGCACATCGACGCGATCCGCCTGCAAGGCCTGCGCTACTTCACCGGCGCGACGCTGTCGCCGTTCACCGCCTTCCTGGTGTTGCGCGGCCTGAAGACGCTGGAATTGCGGGTCGAGCGCCACAGCGAATCGGCATTGAAGGTGGCGAAGTTCCTGCGCGAGCACGCGGCGGTAGCCGACGTGTTCTACCCGGGCCTGCCCGGCACGGCCGGCGCCGAGGTCGCGCAGCGCCAGCAGGCGGCCGGCGGCGGCTTGGTGGCGTTCGAACTGAAGGGCGGGCTGGCCGCCGGCCGGCGCCTGCTCGACAGCCTGAGGCTGGCGCGCATCGCCGTCAGCCTGGGCGACCCGGAAACCCTGATCCAGCATCCGGCCACCATGACGCACGCCAGCTACACCGCCGAGGACCGCGAGAAGTACGGCTTGTCGGAGGGGCTGCTGCGATTGTCCGTGGGCCTGGAAACCGCCGCGGACATCCTGGCCGACCTCAAGCAGGGACTGGACCGCGCGGCGCGGTGACGGCGAGCCGCCCGGCGCCACGCAGGTTCGAGCGCCGGCCCCTCAGCGCAGCACCGAGGTCAGGCTGTCGAACTGCTGCGCCTCCAGCCGCGCGCGTTCCTCGGTCAACTGGCGCACGGCCAGCTGGTGCGCGCGGAAGCGGTTCAACAGGCTGTCGCGGTCGAACACGATCTCGTTGTGTTCCACGCGCCAGGAACGGCGGTTGTCGTCGAGCAGATTGATCATCTTCTCGAACTCGGCCAGCGTCTGGCGCTCCAGGTCCCAGTTGCGGGCCAGCATTGCGCGTTGCTGCGGGCGCGCCTTGATCGCGCCCTCGACCATCTGGTTCTTCTGCTGCTCGCTCAGGTCGAGCGAACGGATGGTGGCGGGCACGTCCCCCAGCAACCGCTGATTCTGCTGGCTGTATTTCTGCACCACGCGCTGCGATTGCTCCAGGATCAGCCGGCTCTCCACCAGCCCTCGGTCGCGCGCCAGTCGGTTGGGAATGAACAGGTCGGACAGCCGCACTTCGTCCAGTTCCCGCATGTAGGCGCGGTACTGCGCCACCCGTTGTCCCAGCATGATCTTGACGCCGCGTTCGATCTCGCCATACACGCCGCGCGCTTTGGGTGTGGCGTCGATGTCCGGCACGTCGCCGGGCGGATGGTCGGGGGCGTTGATCGCCGCGCGCATCCACTCGCCGGTGCGGCGGATCTCGGCCAGGGCAGTGGCTTTTTGCGCCTCGCGATAGGCCGAGAGGCTGGCCAGCGCGGCGACCGCCACCGCCAGCACCACGCCGATGGCGAATGCGGCGCGCATGCGGTGCAACGGGGTGCGAAAGCGCTTGAACAACGACAGCACGCCGATCGCGATGGCGGCGGGCAGCAGCAGCAGGAGCGCGCAGCCCAATGCGCTGCCGACGCGGTAGCCCAGCGATTCGG
>NZ_QHHO01000046.1:50998-54101 GCF_003184165.1 Achromobacter sp. RW408 | reverse complement strand
ACGCTCCGGACCGCAATCGTGGGCGCCCGCCACCGGGTCCGCCCGCCCGAGGGGCGACCTACGAAGCACAACGACCAACGCCAAGAAAAACACACAACCCGCCACAAGCAAGAATCCCCCCCCCAAGCCCGCAGCAACAAAAACCTCAAAGCACCGCCTGAATCGCATCCCGAGCCTGATGCGACAGTTCCAACCGCGTCGGCAACGTCCCATCGGCATGCTTCGCCGCCAATACCGGCAAGAACACCACCTCCACCGACAGCCCCGTCGTCCCCATCACCCGCCACAGATTCGCCACCAGCGTTTCCTCCCCCACGAACGCCGCGAAACCGCTGCGTTCGCCGTGTTGCAGGAAGCGCAGCGCCACCGGCTGGATCTCGACCGCCGCCGCGCGGGCCGGTTCGAACAGGCTGGCGTGGAACGGGCGCAGCGTGAAACCCTCGCTGGTCGTGCCTTCCGGGAACAGGCCCACCGCGTCGCCCAGCTTGAAGCGCGCCTGCATCGACTCGCCCATCGCGTGCACCGCGTGGCGTTGGCCGCGTTCGATGAACAGCGTGCCCGCGCCCGCCACCAGCCAGCCGATCACCGGCCAGCTGCGGATCTCGCTCTTGGCCACGAACGACGTTGCCCGCGCCGAATTCAGCACGAAGATGTCGATCCAGGAAACGTGGTTCGCCACCAGCAGTACTGGACCCGTCATGCGCGGCTCGCCCTTGAAGACGACCCGCAGGCCACAGGCCGCCATCAGGCAGCGCGACCAGGTTCGATTGAGCCAGGCCCGCGACTTCGGGCGCAGCAGCGGATACACCAGGCCCACGCACAGCAGGCCGAAGACGATCAACGGCACCACCAGCATCAGGCGAAGGACAAAGCGCAGCAGCTTCAAGCAGGGGTCTCCCAGGCCGGGTTGCCACCCACCAGGGTGGCGCGGACACGGCCGGGCAGCATCATACCCGCGAACGGCGTATGGCGGCTGTGGCTTTGCAGGGCGCCGGGCGCCACCAGCCATTCGGCCTCCAGGTCCACCAGGCACAGATCCGCGGGCGCGCCCACGCCCAGCTCGCCCAGGCCGGACAAGCCCGGCGACAGGCCACGCAGCACCGCCGCCGGCCCCGCGGTCACCCGGGCCAGCGCCTGCGTCAGCGGCAGGCGGCAGTCGCGGGCCCATTTCAGCGCCAGCGACAGCAGCAATTCCAGGCCCGTGGCGCCGGGTTGCGAATAGGGAAACGGCAGGGCCTTGCCCGCATCGTCCACCAGCGCGTGATCCGAGCACAGCGCCTCCACCAGCCCCTCGCGCAACGCCGCCTGGATCGCATCGCGGTCGCGCTGGCCGCGCAGCGGCGGGCGCAGGTGGAAATCGGTATTGAAATAACCGATGTCCACATCGGTCAGGTGCAGGCTGTTGGCCGAAACGTCCGCGCTGACCGGCAGTCCTTCGCGGCGCGCGGCGCGCAACAGTTCCAGGCCGCCGGCGGTCGACAGGCGCGACAGATGCACACGCGCGCCCGTGGCGCGTTGCAGCTCGAAAATCGTTTGCAGGGCCAGCACCTCGGCCTGCGGCGGCAGGCCCGGCAGGCCGAGACGGTCGGCGTAGGCGCCGGCGGCGACCACGGCGCCCTGCGCCAGCCATGGGTCCTGCGGCCGCAGCCACAATGCCAGGCCCAGCCCCGCGGCGTAGCGCATGGCGCCCCACAGCACCCGCGTATCGGCGATGCCGCACTCGCCCGGCGAGAACGCCAGGCAGCCCGCCTGCGCCAGGAGGCCCATTTCCGCCAGGGTTTCGCCGCGCAGGCCGACTGTCAACGCGCCGATCGGCAGCACCCGGCCGTGGCCGGACGGCGCTTCGCGCAGCAGCGCCTCGATCTTGGCCGGCTCGTCTAGCGGCGCGTCGGCATCCGGAGGCATGGCCAGTGTGGTTACGCCACCAGCCAGGGCGGCGCGCAACTCGGCGCTGGACAGGCGCGAGTCCGCCGGCGCGCCGGCGTCCTGGCGCAGCAGGCGCGCCGACAGGTCCACCAGGCCGGGCAACACGGCCAGGCCAGCCGCGTCGATCCGCTGGTCGGCCTGGAAGCCGTCCGGCGCCTGGCCGCTCGCGACCACGCGGCCGTGGGCAATGAACAGGTCTTGCTGGCCGTCGCGGCCGTGGGCCGGATCGATCAGGCGGCCGTTGGCGATGTGCAGCCTCATGCGGCGCCTCCTGCCAGCACGCTCAGGGCGGCCAGGCGCAGATCGCGTTCGGATCGCGCCAGGCTGGCCTCGGTGTCGGGCAGGCCGGCGCCGATGTCGCCGTCGATCTCGATGCCGGGCGTCAAGCCGCCGGCGGGCAACAGCAGGACGTCCGCTTTCGCCCCGGCCAGGCGGGCCGGCGTCAGTCCGCAGGCGGCCGTGTAGTCCCGGGCCGACGGCAGCAGCGCGC
Organism: Achromobacter sp. RW408; assembly: GCF_003184165.1. NCBI lineage: Bacteria > Pseudomonadati > Pseudomonadota > Betaproteobacteria > Burkholderiales > Alcaligenaceae > Achromobacter > Achromobacter sp. RW408. The sequence continues at coordinate 51,685 of NZ_QHHO01000046.1, read as the reverse complement.
CGCTCATGCGTTCGGCGCGCAGCGGCAGCACGATCACGACATCGGCGTCGGCCAGGCATTCGCGCAGCGTGCCGCAGGCCCGTACGCCCAGTTGCGGCAGGCCATCGGGCAGCAGGGTGCGCGGCGCGGTGGCGCGCACTTCCGGCACGCCCAGCGTGGTCATGGCATGGATCAGGCTGCGAGCCACGGCGCTATGGCGAATGTCGCCCACCAGCGCCACGGCCAGGTTGGTCAGGTCGCGCTTGGCGCGCAGCATTACCTGCACCCGGGCAAGGGCCGGCAGCGGGTCGGCATGGGCGCCGTCGCCAGCGTTGATGATGCGCAGGCCCGGCGCCTGGGCGCCGGCGGCACAGACTGCCGCGCCGCTGGCGGGATGCCGCAGCACCAGGATGCCGGCCGGCAGGCCGGCGGCAACGGCGGCGGGCGACGGCGTGGCGGGAGCATGCGTCGAGGGCGGGTCCCCGGCGCCCACGCCATGGCCTCGATCCACGCCCGCATCGACGCCCGCGCTGCCCGCGAGCGGCACCGGCCGCAGGCCCAACTGGCCGGCGGCGGCCTCGAAACCCTGGCGCAGGTCGATGTCGCCGGCCGGCAGGCTCAAGAACAATGGCAAGTCGGCGGCGGGCGCGGCGGGCTGCGAGCCATCGGCAAAACGCGCCGCCATGTCGAGCAGCCGCTCGACATGGC
>NZ_QHHO01000046.1:44861-50988 GCF_003184165.1 Achromobacter sp. RW408 | reverse complement strand
CCATCCCCCACCGACCCCGACACGCGCGACTCAAGAACCCAACCCCAAGCGCAACACCCCATTCACCTCCGAATCTCAGCCAGAAACTTCCGCGCCCGCTCCGTCTCCGGCCGACCGAAAAACGCCTCCGGCCCAGCCACCTCCACAATCCGCCCCGCATCCATGAACCAGACCGTATCGGCCACCTCCCGCGCAAACCCCATCTCGTGCGTCACGCACACCATGGTCATGCCGTCGCGAGCCAGGCCCTTCATCACCTGCAGCACCTCGCCCACCATCTCGGGATCCAGCGCGCTGGTCGGCTCGTCGAACAGCATCACCGGCGGATTCATCGCCAGCGCCCGCGCGATCGCCACGCGTTGCTGCTGCCCGCCGGACAACTGCGCCGGATAGGCCTCGGCCTTGTGCGCCAGGCCAACGCGGTCGAGCAATTGCATCGCCCGTTCGCGCGCCTCTGGACGGCGGGCGCGTTTCAGTTGCAGCGGCGCCAGCATCAGGTTCTCCAGCACCGACAGGTGCGGAAACAGGTTGAACTGCTGGAATACGAAACCGATGTGGCTGCGCAGCGTGTCCAGGTGCACCTTGCCGCCGTAGATGTCCTGGCCATCGACCTCGATCACGCCCTTCTGGATAGGCTCCAATCGGTTCACGGTGCGAATCAGTGTCGACTTGCCCGATCCGGACGGGCCGCACACCACCACCACCTCGCCGCGGCGCACCTGCGCGGTCACGTCGGCCAGCGCCTGATAGTCGCCGTACCACTTCTGCACTTCGGAAAATCGGATCATGTCGGGACCACCTTGGGAACGGGTGCGCGGCCGGCGCGGCGGCTGCCGATGCGCTTTTCGGTCAGGTGCACCAGGGCGCTCAGGCCGAAATTCAGGATGAAATAAGTCAGCGCCAGCAACGCGAACACTTCGAACGGTTTGGTCAGCAGCACGCTGTTGATCTGGTTGGCGGCGTACGTCAGTTCCTGCACGCTGATCACGTAGGCCAGCGAGGTTTCCTTCACGGTCGAGACGAACTGGCTCAGCATGCTGGGCAGCATGTTGTAGAGCGCCTGCGGCAGAATCACCCGGCGCATGGTCTGCATGTACGACAGGCCGAGCGCGCGGCCGGCCTCCTGCTGGCCGGGGGGCAGCGCCTGGATGCCGGCGCGGATGATCTCGGCCAGGTAGGCGCTTTCGTAGCACACCAGCGCCACCACCATCGTCGTGGTGCCCGCCACCGGCCGGCCGATGATGAGCGGCACGAAGAAGTAGGCCCAGAAGATGAACATCAGCAGCGGCAGGCCGCGCACCAGGTACACCATGGCCGAGGCCGGCCAGCGCAGCGCCCGGTATGGGCTGATGCGGCCCAGCGCCAGCAGCACGCCGCAAGGCAGGGCCAGCGCCAGGCTGACGGCGGCCAGGCCCAGCGTCGCGGCCAGGCCGCCGATCGGGCCATGCGGATACTGGCCGATGAGCAGCAGCAGCCAGTTGTCTTTGAGGATATCCCACATTCAATGGCCTCCCAGCGGACGGTAGCGCCGCTGCAGCAGCGCACCGCCGCCCATGATCAGGAACGACAGCAGCAGGTAGATCGCCGTCACCACCGCGTAGGCCTCGAAGGTGCGGAACGTGTAGTTCTCGATCTCGCGGCCGGCGGCGGTCAGCTCGGCCACGCCGATGGCCATGGCCAGGCTGGTGTTCTTGACCAGCAGCAGCGTCTGGTTCAAGAGCGGCGGGATGGCGATGCGGAAGGCCTGCGGCAGCACCACGCAGCGCATGGTGCGCAGAAAACCGAGGCCCAGCGCGCGCGCCGCCTCGACCTGGCCCGGCGGGATGCCGCGCACCGCGCTGCGCAGGTCTTCGCAGACATAGGCCGACATCACCAGGCCGATGGCGATGCACGACAGGATGAACTCGCTGCCATGCGTGTTGAGCCAGTCGGTGGCGGCCTGTGGCAACAGGGCCGGCACGCCGAAATACCAGAACAGGATGTGCACCAGCATCGGCACGTTGCGATGGAAGGCCACGTACAGCGCGATCAACGCGTTGGCCACGGGCGAGCCCGTCAGGCGGATGACCGCCAGCAGGCTGCCCACCAGGAACGCCAGGATCCAGGCCAGTCCGGCCAGCGCCAGGGTGGTGACGAGCCCCCTGAGCAGCCAGGCCGGGTACTCCCCCTGGAAGATGGCGGAGAAGTCGAAGACGTAATGCATCGGCGAAGGCTCCGGCGCGCGCGGCGCGTCAACCCTTGATCGCTTCGATGCGGAAGTCGCGCTTCATGTTGAACGGGGTGCCGGCGCCGAACCACTTGTCGAAGATCTGCGTCGCCTTGCCCGAGGCTTCCAGGCCGTCCAGCACCTTGTTCACCTGGTTCAGCATCGCGGTATCGCCGCGGCGCACGCCCATGCCCCACGGCTCCACGAACAGCGCGGGTTCGAGGATCTTGGCCGGCACTGCGCTGCTCGCGGCCTGCTGCTTGAGCTTGACCAGCATCAGCTCGGAGCCGACAAAGCCGCTGACCTTGCCCTGCTGCAACGCCAGGAAGGCGCCGCTGGGGTCCTTGAAGGTCACCGGCTCGACGTTGGGGATGAACTTGCGCGCGCCTTGTTCCGACGACGAGCCGCGCACCGCGCTGACGCGCTTGCCGGCCAGGTCGGCGGGCGCCTTCAGGTCCTTGTCCGATTCACGCGCCAGCACCTTCTGCAGGCTCACGAAATGCTGGTGCGAATAGTCGATCTGCTGCGCCCGCTCGGGGCTCCAGCCCAGGTTGGCCGCGACCACGTCGACGCGGCCGGCGATCAGTTCGGGAATGCGGGCCTCGACCGCGATCAGCTTGAGTTCCAGCGGCACGCCCAGGCTGTCGGCCACCGCCTGGCACATGTCGACCTCGTAGCCGACGATGGCGCGGGTCTTGGGGTCCTGGAAGCTGAATGGTTCGGCCGTGCCCATGGTGCCGCAGATGAATTTGCCGCGCGCCTTGATGTCCTGCAGCGTGTCCGCGTGGGCCGCGGGCGCCAGGGTGGCGGCCAGGCCGATGGCGGCCGCGCAGGTGATGATCCAGTGCTTCATGTCGATTCCCTTGAAATATAGGTATGGGTACTGCCAACAATGGCGGCCCCTGCGCGGGGCCGTCGGATTCAGGTCAGCCGGCCGCAGGCCTGGGCGATGCGGCGACAGCCTTCCTCGATGTTGTCCATCGAAGTGGCGAAGCTCAGGCGCAGGTAGGGCGACAGGCCGTAGGCCGTGCCGTCCAGCACCGCGACGCCGGCCTCGTCCAGCAGGAACATGACCACGTCCAGGTCGGTGCGCATCAACGCGCCGGCCGGCGTGCGTCGTCCCAACAGGCCCTCGACGTTGGGGTAGACGTAGAACGCGCCCTGCGGCCGCGGACAGCGGATGCCCGGCACCGCGTCCAGCAGCGTCACGATGCGGTCGCGGCGCGCGTGGAACACGGCGGCTGCCTCGCCGACGCAGGCCTGGTCGGCGCTCAATGCCACGCGCGCGGCGGCCTGGCTGATGGCGCTGACGCAGCTGGTGCTCTGCGAGATCAGCGTGGCCATGGCCTTGACCAGCGTCTTGGGGCCGCCGGCATAGCCCAGGCGCCAGCCGGTCATCGCGTAGGCCTTGGAGACCCCATTGATGGTCAGCGTGCGCCCGGCCAATTCCGGCGCGACGGCGGCCGGCGACGCATGGCGCGCGTCGCCGTAGGCCAGGTGTTCGTAGATTTCGTCGGTCATCAACCAGACCTGGGGATGGCGCGCCAGCACGTCGGCCAGCGCGCGCAGTTCCGCCGCGCTGTACATCGCGCCGGTCGGATTGGATGGCGTATTCAACAGCAGCCACTTGGTGCGCGGCGTGATGGCGCGTTCCAGCGCCTCGGGCGTGAGCTTGAAGCCGTCGGCCTCCGGGCACGCCACCACCACCGGCGTGCCGTCATTGACCAACACCATGTCGGGATACGAGACCCAGTACGGCGCGGGAATGATGACCTCGTCGCCGGCCTGCACGGTGGCGGCCAGCGCGGTATAGAGCAGTTGCTTGGCGCCCACGCCGACGATCAGTTCGTCAAGCGCGTAATCCAGCCCGTTCTCGTGCAGGAACTTGGCGCGCGCCGCTTCCAGCAGCGGCCGCGAGCCGGCCGACGCGGTGTAGCGGATGTCGCCGCTGTTCAGCGCGTCGATGCCGGCCTGCACGATGTGCGCCGGCGTCGGCAGGTCGGGCTCGCCCACGGTGAAGTCGATGATGTCGCGCCCCTGCGCCCGCAATTGGTCCACCCGGGTCTTGGCCGCCATGCTGGGCGAAGGCTTGATGGCGCGGGCGCGCGCCGCCAGGAACTCCGTATCGGCGCCGTTCATGCCAGCCCCTTGGCGGCGAAGGCAGCCTGCATCCAGCTTTGCGTACGCGCGCCGGCGTCGATCTCGGCCATGATGCGCGCCTCCTTGTCGGCATGCGCGCGCGCCGCCGCGATCAGCGCAGGCGCCTCGTCGGCCGCGAAACTCACCAGGCCGTCCTCGTCGCCCACGACGATGTCGCCGGGGTGGATCACCTGGCCGCCGATGGACACGGGCACGTTGACCTCGCCCGGGCCGTCCTTGTAGGGGCCGCGGTGGATGTGGCCGCGCGCATAGCAGGGAAACGCGTCGGCTTCGAACGCACCGACGTCGCGAATGGCGCCGTCCACCACCACGCCGGCGCAGCCGTGCGCCTGCAGGTAGCGTTTCATGATCTCGCCCAGCACGGCGTTGGACAGGTCGCCGCCGGCGTCCACCACCAGCACGTGGCCGGGCTGCACCTGCATCATGGCCTTGTAGATCATCAGGTTATCGCCCGGCCGGGTCTTGACGGTGAGGGCGGTGCCGACCAGCTTGCCGGCGCGGTTGTAGCGATGCAGCCCGGCGATGCCTTCGCGGCGCGCCAGGTTGTCGCTGAGATGCGGCGTGACGATGCCGACCAGCGCCTGCAGGATGGAGTCGGGGGCAACGGGAGCGGCCGGCAATATGCGCGTGCCGGTGATGAGGGTGGCCATGGCGGTCTGCGTAGTCCTGAATCGAATGAGTCAGACCGAATGGTCGGCGCTTTCGGCAATCCGAAAAAGGGATTAAATTTCCACGAACTTCATCCCTTTTAGGAATATAGGGGTTAGCCCTTATCGGAAATTTCGGAATGAATCAGACTGTCGCGCGGAACCCCGCATGCTGACCTTCAAACAGATCGAGGCGCTCTACTGGACCGTGCGCCTGGGCACGTTCTCGGCGTCGGCGCAGAAGCTGCACACCACCCAGTCGGCCATCACCAAGCGCATCCAGGAGCTGGAGGCGGACTTCGACGTGGCCCTGTTCGACCGCTCCGGGCACCGCGCCGAACTGACCGCGCGCGGCCACGAGGTCTATGCGCTGGCCGAGGAAATGCTGGGCCACCGCGACCGGCTGCTGGTGCGCCTGAAGGGCCAGCACACGCTGACCGGCACGTTCCGCTTCGGCATCACCGAGATCACCGCGATGACCTGGCTGCCGGCCCTGATCCGCCTGCTGCGCGCGCACTATCCGCGCATCACGCTGGAGCCGCATATCGACCTGGGCGCGGACCTGCAGAAGCGATTGCAGGCCGGGCAATTGGACATGGCATTCCTGCACGGCGAATTCGCCGAGCCCGGGCTGCAGGTCGTGGCGCTGCAGCGGCTGGAGTTCGCCTGGATGGGCAGCCCCGACATGATCGACCCGAGCCGTGTCTACACCCCCGCCGACATCGCCGCCCTGCCGCTGTTGCGGCAAAGCCGCGAGTCGGGCCTGAACATGATCTACGACGGCTGGCTCAAGCCCCATACGCCGGCCAGCAACATGTTCACCATCAACAGCCTGATCGCCATGGCGGGCCTGACCGCGGCCGGCTTCGGGGTGAGCTGCCTGCCGCGGGATTATTTCGCGGAGATGGTGAGCGCCAGGCAACTGGTGATAGCGCGGACCAGCACCGCGGCGCCGCAATCGGTGTACTGCGCGATGTACCGGAAGGGGGCTGATGACGCGTTTTGTGAGAGTGTGGCGGAGGTGGCGCGTAGTTGTTGTGATTTTTCTTCTAATGGGCGGCATTGAGGCGGGGGTTTTTTGTGTCGCGGGGTTGGGTTCTTGAGGCGCGCGTGG
>NZ_QHHO01000046.1:41917-44851 GCF_003184165.1 Achromobacter sp. RW408 | reverse complement strand
CGCCCCGCCCGTCCCCATGATCGCCGATAGCGCCATTGAACTGACCGACGCCGTGCTGGCCATGGCCTTCATCGGCGACCTCAGCATGGGCCGCGCCACCGACCATTCGCGCCGCACCGCCTGCCTGGCGGGCCTGCTGGCCGCGGCGCACGGCCTGGATGCGGCCGGCCAGGACCACGCCCGCGCGGTGGCGCTGCTGCGCTGGTCCGGCTGCACCGCCAACGCCGGCGGTTTCGCCGAACTGCTGGGCGACGACGTCGCCTCGCGCGAGGCCATGATGGCGCAGACGCTGCCGCCGCTGGACGCGCGCACGCAGTCGCTGATCGTGCCACTGGCGCTGATCCATTGCGAGATTTCCGGCGACGTGGCCGTCAGCCTGGGCATGCCGCAGGCGGTCGTGACCGGGCTGCGCCACGCCTTCGAGCGCCACGACGGCAAGGGCATGCCGCTGGCGCTGGACGGCGCGGCCGTCTCGCCGCTGGCCTATGTGGTCAACGCCGCCAGCGACCTGGAAATCCTCAGCCGTGCCCATGGCCGCGACAGCGCGCTGGACTTCCTGCGCCAGCAGGCCGGCGCCAAGTATCCGGCCGAGTTCGCGGCGTTGGCCATTCGCCATGGTCCGGCCTGGCTCGACCGGATGGACGCCGATCCGCCCGATGGCGCCGCCTGGAATCTCGCTGGCGGCCAGGCCGCCGCGCCCGCCGCGCTGACCCTGCTGGCCGACGTGGCCGAACTCAAGCTGCCGTGGCTGGCGGGCTATTCACGCCGGGTCGCGGCGCTGGCCGTGGCGACCGCCGCGCGCCTCGACCTGGACGCCGCGACGCAGGCGCGGCTGCAGGCGGCCGCGCTGGTCCACGGCATTGGCCGCGCGGCGCTGCCGAACCGCTTGTGGAACACCGCCGGCAAGCTGACGCCAGACCAATGGGAACAGGTGCGCCTGATGCCCTACTGGACCGCCCGCGCCGCTCGCCAGATCAAGGGTTTGAGCGCGGCGGCCGAACTGGCCTCGTATGCCTACGAGCGGCTCGACGGCAGCGGCTATTTCCGGGGCGCGGCGGGCGCCGCGCTCGACCGCCCGCAACGCGTGCTGGCCACCGCCGTGACACTGCAGGCGCTGCTCGAGGACCGCCCCTGGCGCCGCGCCCTTTCCCTGCGGGACGCGGCCCGCGCGCTGCGCGACGAGGCCGCCGCCGGCCGCTACGACGCCGATGTCGCCGAAGCCGCGATCGCCGCGGCCGGCGGCGAACCGGCAGCCCCGCGCCGCGCGGCCTCGCCGCTGTCGCAGCGTGAACTGGAAGTGTTGCGGCAGGTCAGCCTGGGCGCCAGCAACAAGGAGGCCGCGCGCGCCCTGGACATCAGCCCCAGCACCGTGCGCACCCACCTCGAAAGCGTGTTCCGCAAACTCGACTGCTCCACCCGCGCGGCGGCCACGCTCAAGGCGCTGACCTCGGGGCTGCTGTAGGGCGCCGCCAGGCGCCGCGATGACGGACGCGGGCAGCGCTCAGCGCTGCGCCAGCGCGCGCAATGCGTCGTAGGTTTCGCGCTCGTCCTGGTTCTCGCCGTAATCGCTGAGCTTGACGATCACCACCCGCCTGCCCGGATGGACATACAGGTATTGGCCGTGGATCCCGACCGCCGCGAAGTCGGGACCGCCCGCCGGATCGCGCTGCCACCATTGCGCGGCATAGCCCCAGCCATCCACCGCATGCGGCGCCGGCCGCGCGATGCGCGCCAGCCAGGCGGCGGGCACCACGCCCTGCCCCTGCGCCGCCAGCAGCACCTGCTGGCCGATGCGGGCGAAGTCGCGCGCGGTGGCGTTCAGGCAGCAGAATGCCTTCTCGATGCCGCCGGGCCGGTCCAGGTTCCAGGTGGCGGCGGACTCAGCGCCCATCGGATGCCACAGCCGCTCGGCGAGCAGGTCGGCAAGCGGGCGGCCGGTCACCCGCGCCAGCGCCATGCCCAGCAGCTGGGTGTCGATGCTGCGGTAGTCGCCCGCGCTGCCCGGCGTGAAATGCATGCGCCGATGCGCGCGCACAAAGCCGGCCAGGTCGCGCGTCAGGTACATGCGCGCGGTGCCGGTGAAGGGCCAGTAGGCGCGGTAGTTCTCCGACACGTCGATGCCCGAGGCCATGTCCAGCAGCTGTCCCACGGTGATGCGGTCGTAGTCGCCGGCGCCGGCCAGCTCGGGCAGCAGCGCGACCAGGCGGTCGTCCTCGCGCAGTTCGCCGCGCGCGATCGCCTGGCCCACCAGCAGCGACACCACCGACTTGGCCATCGACCATGACGACTGCGGGTCCGTCGCGTTCACGCCGGGCCGGTACCACTCGTACACCAGCCGGCCGTCGCGCAGCACCACCAGGGCATTGGTGGCGGTGCTTCGCAGGAACTGGTCGAACGGCATCTCGGCGCCTTTCCACGGCACCGTCGCCGGCGGCGGCCAGGCGCTGGCCGCCAGCGCGGACGGCGTGGCCGAGGCCGGCACCACCCGCACCGGCAGCAGATCGCCGCGGCGCGACGGCGCCGACGCTTCCAGCCGCCACAACGTGTGCGGCGGCGGGATTTCCATCACCGCGGTCGCCGCATAGGCGGCGGCCGTCAGCGCGGCCAGCCCCAGGGCCAGCCGCCAAGCGGTCCGGCCCGGGCGGCGGGCGCGCGCGGGCGTCATGCGGGAGGGCGGGTCCGTTGCCATGGCGCGGATCATGCCAAGTCCGCGCCGATTGCACAACAGGCGCCGCGCAATCGCCGCCCGCGCATGGCGCCGGCCGCATCGGCCGGGAGATTCAAGTCCCAATGTATCAACCCGCCCGCTCCGTACATTGCGACACCTCAGACCCCGCGCGCCTGGCTACAACGGCTCCACGCCCTTTCACTCACCTTGACCGGAGTCCCCCGCCATGCCCGATCCCATCGACACCCAACGCCGCCGCCTGCTCG
>NZ_QHHO01000046.1:35792-41907 GCF_003184165.1 Achromobacter sp. RW408 | reverse complement strand
CTTCATTCTTCGACGGCGAAGCGCAGCGCCAGGACACAGGCGGGCGGGGCCAGCGCCAGCGCCGCCAGCAGCGCGCCGCCAAGCAGCAGGAACGCGGTCGTGGGCGGCTGGCCCGTGGCGCAGGCGGACACGGAGCCCGCGCCGAAGATCAGCACCGGCACGAACCAGGGCAGCAGCAACAGGGCCTGCAGCACGCCGCCGCCGCGCATCCCGAGGGCCAGCGCGGCGCCGATCGCGCCGACCAGGGCCAGTACCGGCGTTCCCAGCGCGAAAGATAGCGACAGGGTCAGGCGCGAACACTGACCCAGGTCAAACAGCAGGCCCATGAGGGGCGCCACGGCCACCAAAGGCAGACCGGTTCCGATCCAGTGCGCCGTGATCTTGGCCAGCACCCAGAGCGTGGCGGCGCCCGGCGAAAGCAGCAGTTGTTCGAGCGTGCCGTCGGCGTGGTCCTGCGCGAACAGTCGATGCTGCGACAGCAGCGTGGCGAGCAGCGCGGCGACCCATAGAACGCCGGGTCCGAGCGCGCGCAGCAAGGACGCATCGGCGCCCACGCCCAGCGGGAACAGGCAGGCGACCAGCACGAAGAAAAGCAGCGAGACAATGGCGTCGGCCCGGCCGCGGCCAAGCAGCAGCAGGTCGCGCCGCAGGACGGCGAAGAAGGGGCTGTCCTGCCACGTCATGGCGTGTGCGGGCCAAGGTCGAGGGTGCGCACCGGCCGGTCGAAGGCAACCTCCTGGTGCGTGGTCAGCAGGACGCGTCCGCCGTTGTCGCAATGGCTTGCCAGCGTCCGTGTCAGCGCCGCCACCGTGGCCGCGTCGAGCAGGTTGAAGGGTTCGTCCAGGATCCACAGCGGCCGCGCCGGGCGCAGCGACAGCCGCGCCAGCATCACGCGGCGCCGCTGGCCGCGCGACAGCACACGCGCCGGCAGGTCCAGCAGCGCCGCCAGGTCCATCCGGCAGAGGGCGTCGCGACAGGCTGCCGTGCTGACGGCATCGGCCTGGGCCTGGCACAGGAAGCGCAGGTTCTCGAGGGGGGTGAGGGAATCGGCGAGGGCGTCGGCATGGCCCAGGTAGAGCAGGTGCTGGCGGTAGGCCGGCCCCAGGCGGTGGATGTCGGCCCCGCGCCAGCACACCGTGCCGGCGTCGGCGCGCGCCAGGCCGCACAGGATGCGCAGCAGGCTGGTCTTGCCATGGCCGTTGGGCGCGGTCACGCGCAGCAATTGCCCGGCGCGCAGCTGGAACGACACGTCTTCGAACAGCAGACGGGTTCCTTTCGAACAGGTGAGCCCTTCCGCTTCAAGCATGGCCGGCGCCCATCCAGATACTCATGACAACAATCCCCGCTGCATCAAGGGCGGCGCGAAGCCGATAACGGGATGGGATATTAATGAATCCAGGCCGCGGTTTTGCGTGGCCGTGGCGCATTTGGATTTATGTCGGACGCGTTTACCGTTGGCTGCATCATGGCGCCGATCGCCACGCGACCGTATGCGTTTTCGAGCGCTGGCGGGCCGTGGCTTCAGATCGGTCTGAGTAATGGGCGCGATGGCGCGTGTGACCCGCGGCGCTTGACGGAGATCAACATGCGGGGGCCGGCCGCGCGTCGATCATGAAAAGGCATCGAACCGCCAACGGCCCTCGCGGGGACCGCCGGCCTTGCTTGTGCCGCGGCGCGGTTCGACGTAGTAGCCGTTCATATCCAAATAGTTGTACTCCGTGAAAAGCAAACCCAAGCACAGCAGCAATGGTGGTGGGGCCGAGTGGGCAAAGTTCCTGTCGCTGGCCTTTGTAGCGTGTCCCGTCGTGGCGTTTCTGATGATCTGCGTGTACGGATTCATCGTCTGGTTCGGTCAAATCCTGTTCTGGGGGCCGCCGACATGAATGCGCCGTCCGAGAAAAACGCAGCCTGAGCCACCGACATGAAAAATCCCTTCAAGATCGCCAAGTCCATCATCCAATGGATGGGCGCGCTGTTGCTGCGCCCCGCCACCCGCATCGGCCTGGGCGTGCTGGTCATCGGCGGGTTCCTGGGCGGCGTCACGTTCCTGGCGCTGTTCAACACCGGCATGAACGCCACCAACACCGAGGCGTTCTGTATTTCCTGCCACTCGATGCGCGACACCGTGCTGCCGGAACTGCAGCAGAGCGTGCATTGGAAAAACCGTTCGGGCGTGCGCGCCCACTGTCCGGACTGCCACGTGCCGCATGACTTCACCTCGAAGGTCGCGCGCAAGATGCAGGCCTCGCGCGAAGTGCTGGGACACCTGATGGGCACGATCGGCACGCCCGAGAAATTCCAGGAACACCGCATCGTGCTGGCCACGCGCGAGTGGGCCCGCTTCAAGGCCAACAATTCCAAGGAATGCCGCAACTGCCACGATTACGCCAGCATGGATTTCGACAAGATGCGGGTGACCTCGCAGACCACCATGCACGGCGCGGCCGAGCGCAATGCCAGTTGCGTCGACTGCCACAAGGGCATCGCGCACCGATTGCCCGAGGTCAAGTCACAGGGCAACCCGGCGCTGGCGGCGCTCACGGCCGACGCGCGCGGCGCGGCCATCGACGCCGGCCGCGAGTACTACAGCGTCATGCCGCAGCCGATCTACGCGGACGAGGGCCTGGACCGCGAGATCGGCGCCATCGAGATCGCCACCGGCGTGAAGGTGCTGCAGAAGAAAAAGGACGCGGTGCAGGTCGAATTGCAGCTCTGGAGGAAGAACAAGGGTTACGCCCGGGTGCTGTACGGCCAGTTCGGCCTGAACATCACCAGCGCCGTGCTGAGCCAGGAGGTGTCGCGCGACGACGGCGTGGTCCATGTCATCGAAAGCCGGATCGACGATGTGACCGGCCTGCAATGGCAGAAGATCGCCGCCACGGTCTGGCTGCGCGGCGGCGGCCTGGTGGCTGACGTCGCGCCGATCTGGACGGCGGCCAGGAAGAGCTATTCGCAGAGCTGCAGCGTCTGCCACCGCCAGCCGAACGAGGCCTCGCACGACGCCAACCAATGGCCCGGGCTGTTCGGCGGCATGGTCGGCTTCACCAACATGGACGACCAGACCGCCAAGCTGGTCCTGAAATACCTGCAACTGCATTCCTCCGATTTTGCTGCAAAGGACAGTGTGGCCGCGGCCCACTGAGAAAGACATGAAACTCTCCCGTCGTCGTTTCCTGGGTGGTGTCGCCGCCTCGCTGGGTTCCATGGTGGTGCCGCCGCTGTTGCGCAATGGCCGCGTGCTGCGCGCCGCCACGCTTGGCGATGAGGACGCCGGCCCGGGCCGCTGGCGGTTCTCCGGCGCGCACTGGGGCGCATTCCGCGCCCGGGTCGTGGCCGGCCGCGTCGTGGAAATCAAGCCTTTCGAGTTCGACAAGCATCCGACGCCGATCCTCGATGGCACGCTGGACGTGCTCTACAGCGCCTCGCGGGTGCGCTATCCGATGGTGCGGCTCGACTGGTATCGCAAGCGCGGCGCCGCGGGCCAGGCGCTGCGCGGCGACAACCGCTTCATCCGGGTCGGCTGGGACGAGGCGCTGGACCTGGTCTACGACGAGCTCGAGCGGGTGCAGCGCGACCATGGCCCCTGGGCGCTGCATGTGGGCAACGTCGGCTGGCGCTCGGTGGGGCTGATGCACAGCTGCGGCAACCACATGCTGCGCGCCATGGGCATGCACGGCTATAGCGTCGGCACCGCGGGCGACTACTCGACCGGGGCCGGCCAGACCATCCTGCCCTACGTGCTGGGTTCGACCGAGGTGTATTCGCAGGGCACGTCCTGGGACATCATCCTCAAGGAAACGCGGGTGCTGGTGTTCTGGGCCAGCGATCCCATCAAGAACCTGCAGGTCGGCTGGAACACCGAAACGCACGAGGCCTATGCCTATTTCGAGCAGCTCAGGCAGAAGGTCGCGAAGCGTGAAATCACGGTGATCTGCGTCGATCCGGTGAAAAGCAAGACGCGCAACTACCTGGACTGCGAGCACCAGTACGTCAATCCGCTGACCGACGTGGCCTTCATGCTGGGCATTGCCCACACCTTGTGGAAAGAGAACCTGTACGACGCTAAGTTCCTCGAGACCTATGCGGTCGGCTTCGACGAGTTCATCGCCTACGTCGAGGGCAAGACCGAGGACAAGATCGAACGCACCCCGGAATGGGCCGCGTCGATCTGCGGCGTGCCGGCGCAGCGCATCCGCGAGCTGGCGCGCCTGATGGCGGCCAATCGCACGCAACTGATGTTCGGTTGGGCGATCCAGCGCCAGCAGCATGGCGAGCAGCCTTACTGGATGGGCGCGATCCTGGCCGCGATGCTGGGCCAGATCGGGCTGCCCGGCGGCGGCATCAGTTATTCGCACCACTACAGTTCGGTGGGCGTGTCGGCCTCGGGCGCGTCGATGCCGGGCGCGTTTCCGCTGAACCTGGATACCGGCCGCAAACCCCGGCACGAGAACGACGACTACCAGGGGTACAGCGCCGTCGTGCCGGTGTCGCGGGTGATCGACGCCTTGCTGGAACCGGGCAAGGAAATCAACTTCAATGGCCACAAGGTCAAGCTGCCGCCGTACAAGGTGGCGATCTTCTCGGGCTGCAACCAGTGGCACCGGCAACAGGACCGCAATCGCATGAAGCGCGCGTACCAGAAGCTGGAAACGGTGGTGGCCATCGACTACAACTGGACCGCCACCTGCCGCTTCGCCGATATCGTGCTGCCGGCCTGCACCCCCTACGAGCGCAATGACATCGACGCTTACGGTTCCTATTCGAACCGCGGCGTGATCGCCATGCACAAACTGGTCGATCCGCTGTACCACTCGCGCTCGGACTTCGATATCTGGACGGACTTCTGCAAGCGCATGGGACGCGACGTGGAATACACGCGCAACATGAACGAGATGCAGTGGGTCGAGTCGCTGTACGAGGATTGCCGCAAGGAAAATGCCGGCAAGGGCTTCGACATGCCGCCGTTCGCGCAATTCTGGGAGCAGGGCTACGTGCTGTTCCCGGAGGGCAAACCGTGGGTGCGCCACGCCGATTTCCGCGAAGACCCCGAGGTCAACGCGCTGGGCACGCCGTCCGGGTTCATCGAGATCTACAGCCGCAAGATTGCCGGCTTTGGCTACCGCGATTGCAAAGGGCATCCGGTCTGGATGGAAAAGGCCGAACGCTCCCACAACGGTCCGCGATCGGACAAATTCCCGCTCTGGCTGCAGTCGGCGCATCCGGATACCCGCCTGCATTCACAAACCTGCGAATCGCCCTCGCGGCGCGCCACCTACACCATCCAGGGGCGCGAACCGGTCTACCTCAATCCCGACGATGCCCGTCAGCGCGGCATCAAGCATGGCGACCTGGTGCGGGTGTTCAACGACCGTGGGCAATTGCTGGCCGGCGCGTCGCTTTCGGCCAACTTCCCCCCCGGGGTGGTGCGCATCCAGGAGGGCGCCTGGTATGGGCCGACCGGGCCGGAGATCGGCGCGCTGGACACCTATGGCGATCCCAACACGCTGACGCTGGACGTCGGCACCTCCGAGCTGGCGCAGGGGCCAAGCCCCAACACCTGCCTGGTGGAAATCGAACCGTACAAGGGCGTGGCGCCACCGGTGACCGCGTTCGGCGGCCCGACCGAGGTGGATATCGATGGCAAGGCACTGGCCCGGCATTGAGGCCTCGGCCGGCGCGGAACGCCGACCGGTGTGGATCCTGTGATTTCATGGAGCATGCGTTGAACCTTGCATTATCCGACCCGGACTGGGGCGCGGCCTGCCAGCTGCGTTCGCAGCTGTATGGGTGGTTTTCCACCGTTTTTGCCAGGGAAATGGAACCCGGCGCCATGGCCTTGTGCCAGGGCGGCGGCGCCGATCATTTGCTGGCGGTGTTCAAGGCGCTTGGGCTTGGCCGGCAGGCCGATGCTGTGGCCGCCGTGTTCAAGGCATGGGCGGGGCACCCCGACGCGCCGTTGGAAAACGCGGCCGACTTCGCCGCGCTGTTCCTGCTGGAGGGGCGGGCGGCGCCCATTCCCTACGCCTCGCATTACCTGGAGGAAGGTGGGCAGCTGTACGGCGAGCCGGCGCGGCTGATGCGCGCGTTCCTGGAGTCCAGCCAGTTGCGGCTGGAC
>NZ_QHHO01000046.1:0-35782 GCF_003184165.1 Achromobacter sp. RW408 | reverse complement strand
TGGCCTCGGCCAGCGCCACCGTCAGATGCATCACCTTCTTCTTCAACTGATCCCGCTCGTCCGTCAACCGCGCCAGCAACTCCCGTAGCCGCGCCACCTCCGCCGGCAAATCCGCGATATTCTCGATCGGGATATCCGGCACCGCCTCTTTCGGCGGCGGCGCCTTGGCCTGGCGCACTTCGCGCGCCGCCTGCTGCAGTTCCTTCCTGCCGCCAGCCACCGCCGCGGCCTGCCGCTCCGGTGGCAAGGTCGCCACCGCCGCCGCGGCGTTGATGGAAATCGCGCCGTCCTTCACCGCCCGCACCAGTTCCGGCGCGGCGGCTTTCTGGATTCTCTCGATCTGCCCCAGCGTATTGCTGCTGATGCGCGCCTCGCGCGCCAGCGCCTGGCGGCTCAATGCAGCCGCGGGCGGGATGGGCGGCGGTTCGGGCGGCGGCGTGCTGCCGTCGTCTTCCCACGGCGGCACGCTGCGCGATTGCAGGATTTCCTTCTTGCGCAGCGCCAGCACCCCGCGCTGGAAATCCGATACGCTGCGCCGGCCCAGGTGGTTTTCGATCATCCACAGGTGCACGTCGTCCATCGACTTGAACGAGGTGTTCTGGCGCGTTTCGAACGGAATGCCGTGCTTCATGCACAGCGCGTAGCGGTTGTGGCCGTCGATCAGCAGGTCGCCCCACAGCACCAGCGCGTCGCGGCAGCCTTCGGCCAGCAGGCTGCGTTCGAGCGCCTCGCGCTCGTCGTCGGTCAAGGGGTCAATATAGGCACGCAGGCCTTCGTCAATCCTGATATTCATGGTGTCCAAAAAAACAGTTCGAGCCCGACTCGCGTTGCCCTGCTCCGCCAAAGCAGCGCCGCCTGTGGCTGGCTAGGCCTGCGGCCCTTCCAGCGCGATGCGCACGGCTTCAAGACGAGCGCGCGGGTCCGTCAGCGCCAGCAGCCGGACCTTGTCGGCCGCCGGCAGCGGCAGCAGTTCGCACCAGCGGTCGGCCACCCAGGCGCATTCATCCAGGCGGTACGGCGGCGCCACCGGCATGCGGTCGGCGGGCACGCCTTCCTGCTGCCATTGCGCCACCAACCTCCCCAGCGCGTCGGCGCAGGGTTGCAGCGGCGCAGGCACGGGCAGCGGCGGGTCGTCGGGGATGGGTTCGATTTCGCCCATCCAAAGACCGTATTTTGCCAGTTGGCTGGAAACCAGCCGGAAGCGGCTCGTCCCCACGCAGCGCAATTGCAGCAAGGCGGGCATGGGCGCGTCCCAGGCGTCGATGCGGGCCAGCGTGCCGACGTCGGCCAGGACCTCCTGGCCTTCGGGCGACCGGACCTCGTTGCCGGCCAGCAGCGCGACCACGCCGAACTCGGTGCCGTCGGCGATGCAGCGGCGGATCATGTCCAGGTAGCGCACTTCGAAGATGCGCAGGTGCAGCACGCCGGCGGGGAACAGCGCGTTGGACTGCGGGAACAGCGGAATGGTCGCCATGGCGGCGCCCTACTTCACGGCGAAGGCGTCGTCGACCGGCACCTGCATGGCGGTGACCAGCGCGTTGGTCTGGGCGGCCATGCCGATGACGGCGAGCAGTTCGGCGTGCTGGCCGTCGGTCATACCCTTGGCGCGGGCGGCGGCGGTGTGGGAATGGATGCAGTAGCTGCAACCGTTGGCGGTGGACACCGCGATGTAGATCATCTCGCGCACCAGGGGCGGGATTTCTCCATCGGCCATCATGACCTGTTTGAGCTGTTCCCAGACGCGCTTGAGCTGCGGCGGGTCGTTGGCCAGGGCACGCCAGAAGTTGTTGACGAAATCGGACTTGCGGGTGGCGCGGATGTCCTCGAACACCGCCCACGCCTCGGGGATCTTGCGCGCTTCTTCATCCGACAACAGATGCACCGTAGCCATATGCCGCTCCAACAGGTAAGGGGCCGGGCGGCGGCGTGCCGCCCGCGAAACGTCCCATTGAACTGGAAAGCCCGGCTGGGTTCAAGGCGCGGAGCACTGAGTAGACGAGACATAGCGGCAGAATGAGCGAGCGTGTCACTTTCATTCCGGGCCGGTTCCAAAGCCTCGCTTCGCTCATATAGCTCTACCGGTAAATTCTTCGCTCATTAGCCGTGGCAATGGCTTGTAGGCTTACGCGCGGCTTTGAGTCCGCAGAAAGAGCAGTCAATCTAAGCAGATCTCCATCGCTCAAATTCATTGACCTCCATGCAACTCATTCGCATGTCGCCGCACGCACCTGGCGACTCGTTTCCCGCTTGAATAGGTTCTGCGTCCTGCGCGGAACTGTCCTAGCTGTCTTGCGATGCACTGCCACGATCATCGTGTTACATTCTGTGACCGCAATAAATCTATGAGAGAAGCGAAATGTTGAAAGCTTGGAAGGAAGCGCTACGAAATTGCGTTTCTAAATATGGGCGGTTCCTGTTGGGAGTTACGCTCGGCATCATTATTGCACTTCTAGGCGGAAAATTTTCCACAATAATCGTAGAGTTTTTTATTGGCCATCCGATTGCAGGCTGGTTCGTTGCAATTTTTTTTGCAATGGCAGTTTGTTCTGTATTTGTCGTCGCATACACAACAGTGCTTGGATTAATTTCTGAAAAAACACCCAAGGAGCAAACCCCTACACCAGAACATAGATTAAAGAGCTTGGTCGAATTAGAAATTCAGATGAAACGGCGGATAGATGAATTTAATAAAAAACGCGCCCAAAATCAAAAAAGTAACAGATTTTATTCCTTGAGTCAGATACTCTTGAGTGCCCTTACCACCCTTTTGATAGCAATAAACACCCAAGCATCGCTTTTCTACATCACCGTAACTGCCCTAATAACCAGTTCCCTTGCGAGCTTAGCCGGTCAATTGCTAAGTAAATTCATGTACGAAGAAAGAATGGCCATGAACATCGCCACAGTCTGTGCACTGTATGAGTTAGAGCACAACATAACAATGGACAAGAAAAAAGAAGAAGACGACAAAGACGGCCACGAAATAACCGTTGCAAAGGTCGATATATATCAAAACCGCTACCAAGAGATATTGAATTCAGCGAACGGCCAATGGCAGAAAAAATTACAAAGCAGAAAAACTAAAATAAAATGAAGAAATTCTCTAAAACACTTACATTAAACAAAATTCATATCATAAATAACATTATCAACCAGAGCACCTCAGGGAGTCCAAGTTCCGATTACTTCAACATTGGCGCGCCCATCGGAAACCCTCCTCGCCTTAGGGGATCTATAGTAATAGAGATGAACAGTCTATTCTTAACGGATAACTGCGATTTTTTCAAGGCGGGTAGCCCAATCGACACAGGAAGCATCAAGTTTGGCTTTTTCAAACCAAAACTCGACCAAAATTTATTCCTCGAGATGGTGAATTGTGACTATGAAAAATTTTATACTCTCGCAACCGACTTATATAGCCTTCCCTGGCCAGCCGTAGAAAAAATAAACTCTCATATAGCCTGCTCATCTGCAAGACCGGTCCTAGAAAAGTACTTCTCAACGCCCGTAGTGGATTTTATGTTCCAGGAAACGGACCCGCACGCATGGCTCTTTGAGTTTTGTTTAGACGCTGGTTACGCACTCAAAAAAAATCACATAAATAGAATTCACATACCTAATACATACAAATTCAGCCCAACAATAAGAAAACTATGCAAAGAGCTTAATGGCAAGGTGGCCACATACAATCCAAAATATGGTATCGAAGGACGTGGAATTTAATGTCAAATTTCTATATCGTCGGCGCCTACGAAGACTTCAAGATCGACATCTTCCCCTCCCACATCTCCCCCATTATCGCCGAGCATGATGGTGGAAGATATCGTAGATGGACATACAACATTGAAAGTCCGTATAAAATAATTCCGACGCATCCGGTGGGGAATTTTTATGACACCACACAAGAGATGTTCCCGTATATGACATACAGCCTATTCTCACCGGTCGAACTAAAGGAAGACTCTCAAGTAATCGCCATATCCAAGAACAAAGTAATTGCAGGAAGCAACCGCTTTTTTTTATGCGCACGGATTTCTATTGCAGCAGTTAAGAACATAAAGGACTTAGATTTTTTGCAACGCTCCTTTCTTTCAATAAAAAACTGCTTTAATTAGCGTTAATCCAATGGTGGGTAACCTAGTTAGTCAAATTTTTAGCGACTAGAACTTGGTCGAACACCGGGGCACGCCCTTCGCTCGTGCGAACACACCTTCGACAGCACATAAGCGGCGGTCGCACGCCTCCCGCACATTTCAGACACGGGGCAATAGCCGATGTAGCTCATGGCGACATATGCGCCGGCTTGAACGGTTCCAGCGGATAGCGCGGCCGGTTGCGCCGCTGGTACGGGAACAATGAAAAATCCGAACTGGTGACGCCCGGGCTGTCGCATTCGACCAGGGCGGACGAGATCGGCACGAACACCGGGCGGCAGTACATGCGCGATTTGACCAGGATGAAACGGGCCTCGCGCGGGTCGATGCCCAGGCTTTCGAAGACGCCCAGGTCCCAGGGTTCGTGGGTGCGTTCGGTGATGACCAGTTGCGCGGCGCCGATGTCGAGCACGGCGCTGCGGCCCATGCAGGCGGTCTGGCCGGTGTAGGTGGGGCCGGTGATGACGTAGCTGCCGTCGGTGATGGCGCGCACGGTGCCCGTCAGCGTGACCGGCGCGGCGGGGCGGCCGATGGCGGGGATGGGCCGTTTGTTGCCCACGGGGAGTTCCACCTGGGCGCCCTGTCCGGCCGCGATCATGGCGGCGACGGCTTCGGGATCGCAGTACAGGCCGGCGACGATGCCGGTCAGGCCGGCGTCGACGGCGGCCATCAGCACGTCCATGGTGTCGCAGGTGCCGCCGGACATGCAGTTGTCGCCATGGTCCAGCAGCAGCACGGGGCGGTCGGCGCCGCGCGCCAGGGCGACGGCGCGGTCGAGCGAGGCGGCCAGGGGTTCGGCCTCGTAGACGAAGCCGTCGCGGTCGTCCCAGATGGCGGCGGCCAGGCCGGCCGCGACGCGGTCGGCGGCCTCGGCGTCGCCGGCGGCGACCACGATGACGCTCAGGCACGGGTCGGGGATGTCGGCCAGGGCGAAGCCGGCCAGCACCGACACGCCCAGCATGCCGCCGGCCTCGGCGCCGCGCGCGGCCTGCACGGCGCGGCGCATGGCGCCTTCGGCGGTGTTGCTGCGCAGGGTGTGGCTCATGAGCGGCAGGCGGCGCCAGGCCAGGCGCGGGCGCGGGCCGCCGGCCAGCCAGTCGAACAGGATGCGGCCGGCGTGTTCGCCGGTTTCGTACATGTCGACGTGCGGGTAGGTCTTGAAGCTGATGATGACGTCGGCGTTGTCGATCATTTTTTGCGTGACGTTGCCGTGCAGGTCCAGGGCGACGGCGATCGGCACGCCCGGGGCCTGCTGGCGCAGGCGTTCGAGCAGGTCGCCTTCGCCGTCGTCGGTGGTTTCGACGGCCATGGCGCCGTGCAGGTCCAGCAGCAGCGCGTCGCAGCCGGCGGCGGCGGCGACGATGCGGTCGCACAGTTCACGATAGGCCTGGCCGTCGACGCGGCCGCTGGGGTACGCGGTGGCGGACACGGGCGTGACCAGCGTGGCGCCCCGCGCCTCGGCCAGGTCGATGAATGCCGACATGGCGGTGCGCTTGCCGTGGTTCTCGTCGTAGGCGGCGCGGTCGTAGGTCGGGCCGTCGTTGCCGAAGGCGGACAGTGGCGTGGGCACCGGCGAAAAGGTGTTGGTCTCGTGGTTCATGCGGGCGATCATGACTTTCATGCCTTGCCTCCGTTGTTGCTGTTGTTCTGCGGGTCGGGGCGCGCGCCGCCCAGGCCCAGTTTTTCCATGGCTTCGCTGGCCTCGACGATCATGGCGGCGACCTCGGCCACGCTGACCCGCAGGCCGGTGGCGCGGGTTCGCATATGTTCGTAGGCGGCGCGTTCGTCCAGGCGCTGGTGGTCCATCAGCACGCGGATCGCCTTTTCGATCACGCGGCGCGCCTTGATGGTGCTTTCCAGCTTGTCGATCTTGTTCTGCTGGCGGTTCTGGAACTGCTTGGCCGAGCGCGCCAGCACCAGGGTGCTGAGGATGCCGGCCGAGCGGAACGG
The DNA here is from genome assembly GCF_003184165.1 of Achromobacter sp. RW408. NCBI lineage: Bacteria > Pseudomonadati > Pseudomonadota > Betaproteobacteria > Burkholderiales > Alcaligenaceae > Achromobacter > Achromobacter sp. RW408. Next base: position 29,678 of record NZ_QHHO01000046.1, on the reverse strand, counting down.
CCGCGTCAGCACGCCGTGGGCGTTGGTCTTGAGCAGTTGCTTCAAGGTGGTGGGGGTTTCGTATTCGGACAGCGCGATAAGGGTGGCGTCGACCTCGCTGGCGGACCAGGCGAACGGGTTCTGGCCGCATTGCGAGACCTGGAAGAACACCACGTCGGCGCCGGCGGGCGGCTTGTCGGGGAACGGCCACACCAGGTGGATGCGGCAGCCGATGCGCTTGAGCTGCTCGACCAGCAGGTCGCGGTCTTCGCCGGGCGGATAGGCCACGGCGACGGCCACGCTGCGCAGGTCTTCGTAAAGGCGGCGGAGGCTATGGTCCATGATCACGCCAGCCAGAATTCGTCCAGGCCGAAGGCCGTCAGGTAGGGGTCCGGTTTGACCGGTTCGCCGCTGGCCCAGACGATGTCGAAGCGGCCGTCGGCGCGGCAGACGCCGATGCGCGGGGTCAGGACGCTGTGATTGTTCTCGGCCAGGATGGTCAGGCGCCCGGCCGGCGCGTCAAAGCCCACCTGGTGCAGCGCCTGCATCAGCTTGCGCGTGTCCAGGCTGCCGGCGCGCTGCAGGGCGCGCGCGAACAGGTGCACCTGGCTGTAGCAGGCCTCGGCGTAGACGCTGGCGGGCCGCTCGCCGAAGCGGGCGCGCCAGCGTTCCAGGAAGTGGGCGTTGGCGGGCGAGTCGACGGTGTTGAAGTAGGTGGCGGCGGTGATGTGGCCGGCGCACAGGCCGGGGCCGATTTCGGCCACCTCGGATTCGGCCATGGTGAGGCTGGCGATGGGGATGTGCGGCGCGCCCGGGTCGGCCTCGCAGGCGGCGTGGTAGCGGCGGTAGAAGCGCTGGGCGTCGTCGCCGATCAGGGTCGAGAACACCACGTCGGGCTTGATGCGGCGGATGTCGCGCACCACGTCGATGATATCGCTTTCGTCGCAGCCCAGCGGCAGGTAGGTTTCGTCCAGGATCTCGCCGCCGTGTTCCTCGACGGTGTCGCGCATGATGCGGTTGGTTTCGCGCGGGTAGATGTAGTCGGCGCCGACCAGGAAGATGCGCTTGCCGCAGTGCTGGATCAGGTAGGCGGCCAGCTGCATGCTGCCCTGGTTGGGCGCGGCGCCGGTGTAGATGATGTTGGGCGAATACTCGAAGCCTTCGTAGACCGAGGCATACCAGAGCAGCGCGTTGTTGCGCTCGATCACCGGCAGCATGGCCTTGCGGCAGTGCGAGGTGCAGCCGCCGAAGATCACGTTGACCTCGTCGTCCAGCAACAGGCGCGCGGCCAGGCGGCGGTATTCCTCGGCGTCGCTGCGCGGGTCGTAGACCACCGGTTCCAGCGGCCGGCCCAGCACACCGCCGAGCGCGTTGATTTCCTCGACCGCCAGCACGGTGCCGAAGAAATGCTGCGATTCGGTGGTGCCGGTCACGCCGCTGCGGGAGTACAGCACGCCGATGCGCCATCCCGGCGTGGCGGCGTCCCTGTCAGTGCGGGCAGTCATAAGCGCATCCTTCTACGAAACAAGACTCATACCTTGAGGTGGTCCATGATATGGCCGGCGGCCCCCGGCGCGCCAGCCTCGCCCTGGTCGACGATGGCGCCCTGCTTGAGCACCAGGTAGCGGTCGGCCACGTCCAGCGCGAAGGCCACGTTCTGTTCGACGATGAACATGGACGTGCCGCGCCGCTCGCGTTCCCAGTTGAGCGCCCGGCCCAGCCGCTCGATCACCGAGGGCTGCAGGCCTTCGGTGATCTCGTCCAGCAGCAGCAGGGCCGGCCGCTGCATCAGGCCGCGCGCCACCAGCAGCATCTTCTGCTCGCCGCCGGACAGGGTGCCGGCGTACTGCCGCAGGCGGCTGGCGAACACCGGGAACAGGTCGGCGATCTCGCCGAAGCGTTCGTCGAACAGACGGTCGTTGGGCAGGCCCAGGCGCAGGTTGTCGCGGATGTTCAGGTCGGGAAACAGCGGCTGGTCCTGGGCGGCGTAGGCGACGCCGCGGCGGGCGACCTCGTGCGGCCGCAGGCGGGTGGCGTCGACGCCGCCCAGGCTGACGGTGCCGCGCAGCTTGGGCAGGTAGCCCATGACGGTCTTGAGCAGCGTGCTCTTGCCCATGCCGTTCTTGCCCAGCAGCGCCACGCAGGCGCCGCCGGCCACCGACAGCGAGATGTCGTTGAGCACCACGGCGCCCTTGTAGCCGCTGGCGACGTTTTCCAGGCGCAAGGCCGGGGCGGCGTTCATGGTTGGGCTCCTTCGGGCGGGATGGACGGGGTTGCGGGTTGGGCGTCTTGGTGCGCGGCTTGCTCAGTGGCTTGCTGGGTGGCTTGCGCGGTCTTGTTCGCGGCCGGCGCGTTGCCGGCGTAGATGGTGCGCACCAGTTCCGATTCGGCCACTTCGCGGAAGCTGCCGTCCATGACGATGCGGCCCTGGTGCAGCACGATGATGCGCGTGGCCACCTCGGCCACGAAGTCCAGGTCGTGTTCGACCAGCAGGCAGCACAGGCCGTGGGTATGGGCCAGTGCCGACAGCACCTGGCCGATGCGGGCGCGTTCGTCCTTGCTCAGGCCCGCGGTGGGTTCGTCCAGCAGCACCACGCGCGGCTCCAGCGCCAGCACCATGGCCAGTTCCAGCGCCTGCTGCTGGCCATGCGACAGGTCGCGCGCCACGCGGTCCAGTTGCTGGTCCAGGCCGGTCATGCGCAGCACCTCCAGCGCATAGGCCGGCAGCGCCAGTCGGGGCGACCGGCGGCGCCACGACGGCCGCTCGCGCAGGGTGGTGGCGATGCGCAGGCTTTCGGCCACGGTCAGCGTGTCGAAGATGTTGGCATTCTGGAACTTGCGGCCCAGGCCGTAACGCACGCACTGCTCCGGCCCGTCGCGCTTGACGGCGTGGCCGCATAGCTCGACCGTGCCGTCGCTGCGCTCGGCGCCGTCGGCGATGCAGCGCATCAGCGTGGTCTTGCCGGCGCCGTTGGGGCCGATCAGGCCCAGCAGTTCGCCGCCGCGCGCGCGCAGGTCTATGCCTTCCAGCACCTTGAGGCTGCCGAAGCGCTTGGCCACGCCGGCCAGCACCAGGCCGCCATCGGTAGCGCCCTGCCCTGGCGTGCCGCCTTGTCCCGGCGCACCGCCGTGCCCCGACGCGCCGCCCTGCCCCGATGCGCTGGCCGGCGCGCGCACCGCCAGCTCCGGCACCGGCGCCGGACGCCGCCGGCGCCATGGCGCCAGCACCAGGGGCAGCAGCCCGCGCGGCAACAGCAGGATCACCAGGATGAAGGTCACGCCCAGCACCAGCTGGTACAGGAACGGCATGTTGCCGCTGAGGTAGGAGCCGGCCACGTTGATCAGCACGGCGCCCAGCACCGGCCCCCAGACCGTGCCGCGTCCGCCCAGCGCCACCCAGATGATGAGTTCGGTGCCGAACACGAAGCCGGTCAGTTCCGGCGCCACCACGCCGCTGAAGGCGCCGTAGCCGAAGCCCGCCAGGCTGGCGACCGCGCCGCACACCACCAGCAGCGCGATGCGCCAGTGCGCGGTGTTCAGCCCCAGGTAGCTGCAACGGCCCTCGTTGTCGCGCAGCGCGGCCAGGATGCGGCCGCCGTCGCTGCGCACCGCGACCCAGGCCAGCAGCGCCACGATCGACAGGCCGCCGGCGGCGATGACGTACCAGGCTTCAAGCGACAGGTCGAAGGTGTCGTAGCCGGTCAGGCCGGACGACGAACCGGTGTAGGTGCCTCCGGACAGCGCCACCTGGGTCAGCACGATGGGCAATACCAGCGAGATCACGGTGGCGAAAAACGGCGAGGCGCCGCGATAGAACGACAGCCAGCCGGTGGCCAGCGCCAGCAGCGCCGCCGCGCCCACCGCCACCAGCGCGGCCGCGAGCGCGATGCCGGGCGAGAAGCCGTAATGGGTGAAGGCCAGCCCGGCCGCGTAGGCGCCGACGCCGAAGAAGGCCGATTGGCCGAAGGTCAGGTAGCCGGTGTAGCCCCACAGGATATCGACAGTGACCGCCGCCACGGCGAAGAACAGCGCCTTGATCAGCACGTTCAGCAGGTAGGTGTCGAACAGCCAGGGACCAGCCACGGTCAACGCCAGGCAGGCGATGGCCAGCCACAGCAGGTCGCGGCCCCGGGCGGCGCGGCGCGGGTCGGCGCGAGTGGCCAGCGCCGGTTGCGCGAGGGAGGAATCAGTCATGGGCGAATCCTTTGGGACGCAGGCGCAGGGTCAGGGCCGCCAGCACCGCGATGGTGACGCCGCCCAGGATCGGGCTGATGTACACCCCCACCAGCACCTGGCAGGCGCCATAGACCAGGCAGGTCAGGAGCAGCGCGGTGATCGAGTTGCCCGACACCATCACCAGCATGAAGGCGCTGACCAGCCACGGCAGCCCCATGTTCGGGTCGACGCTGGACAGCGGCGTGATCAGCGCGCCGGCCAGCGCGCCCAGCCCGGCGCCCAGCGCGAAGGTGGTGAAGCGGATTCGTTCGGCGTTGATGCCCAGGCCGCGCGCCAGGTCCTCGTTCATGATGACGGCGCGGGTGCGCACGCCGAAACGCGTGCCGTTCAGCAGCAGCGTCAGCGCCACGTACAGCAGCAGCGCGCCGGGCACCAGGAACAGCCGGTAGGCCGAATACTCGGTGCCCAGGAACGCGACCGCGCCCTGGATCGGCGCGTCGGCGAACTGCACCTCGCGGCCGAAGGCCATGGTGATGAGCTGGCCGATGACGATGCCCAGGCCCCAGGTGGCCAGGATGGCGTCCAGCGGCCGCTTGTACAGCGGCTGCACGATCAGGCGTTCGACCAGCATGCCCACCAGCACCCCCGCCGCCAGCGCGCACGGCAGCGCCAGCCACGGGTCCAGCCCCAGGCGCGTCACCACCAGGGCGGCGTAGCTGCCCAGCGTGATGATGGCGCCGTGGGCGAAATTGACGATCTTCATCACGCCAAAGATGATCATCAGCCCGGCCGTCACGATGAACAGCATGGCGGCCGTGCTCAGGATGTCCAGCATCAAACCCATTGTGTTCTCCAGCGCCGCCGGCGGACCGGCGGCGCGCAGGGTGCGGCTTACCGCGTCACTTCAGGTCGGGGCATTGCGCGCCCGGATCGACCTGGTCGAAGGTCTGCAGGATCTTGATGGAGCCGTCCGGCTGCACCTGGCCCAGCCGCATGGTCAGCGCGGCGTGGCGCTGGCGGTCCATCCTGACCGGGCCGCGCGGGCCGTCGAACGACACTTCGCTCAGCGCCTTGACCACCTTCTGCGAATCGGTGCTGCCAGCTTTCTCGACCGCCGCCTTGTAGAGGAAGAAGGCTTCGTACTGCGGGCCCGAGAACTCGTTGGCGGTCTTGGCGTCGGCGCCGAACTTGGCCTTCAGGCCGTCGAGGAACTTGCGGTTCTGCGGCGTATCGATGCTGGTCAGGTACGAGGCCGACAGGTACATGCCGACCGCCGTGTCGCCCATGGTCTTGGCGGTGGCTTCGTCGATCGCCAGGTTGCCGTAGGGCATCGTCAGCCCGGCCGCCTTGACCTGCTTGGCCAGGCTGACGTTGGGGCCGCCGCCGGCGGTGGAGCTGATCAGCGCGTCCGGGTTGGCCGAGCGGATCTTCGACACCACCGGGGTCCAGTCGGAGCCGTCGATGGGCAGGTATTCCTCGCCCACCACGCGCCCGCCCTGCTTCTCGATGTATTCGCGGGTGAACTTGAGCATGCCCCGGCCGAAGGCATAGTCGCTGCCGACCAGGAAGAAGGTCTTGGCGCCGCGTTCCTTCATGAAGTGGTCCACCACCGGCGCCACCTGCTGCTCGGGCACCCAGCCGTTGACGTGCATCCAGCGATTGCACGAGCGGCCTTCGTAGAACGAGGTGTAGATGTACGGCACCTTGCCGCGCGAAACGATGGGCAGCGCGGCGTTGCGCGCCGCGCTGGTTTCCATGGCGATGATGGCGTCCACCTTCTTCTGGAACACCAGCGTGTCGTAGGCCTTCTGCGCGCCGACCGCGCCCGAGGCGTCGTCGGCGATCTCCAGCACCACCTGGCGACCGAGGATGCCGCCGGCGGCGTTGATTTCATCGGCGGCCAGCTGCGAGGCCTGCACCACGCCGGGCGCGACCACGCTGTTGGCGCCGGACAGGCCGACCGGCACGCCGATGCGCAAAGGGTCGGCCGCGTGCGCGCCCGCCGCGCCGGTCAGCGCGGCGATGAAGGAAAGTCGGATGAGGAAGCTGCAAGTGGGTTTTTTCATGGGGATTTCTCCTTGGGGGCCGGCTGTCCGCCGTTGTATTCAACGCTGCCGCGGCGCGTCGGCGGCGCCCAGCAGTTCGTCGTAAAGGTCGCGGCGCCGATCGCGCAGCACGTGGTTGAAGTCGTTCAGTTGCCGCGCGCGGCGCGAGGCGGCCAGGTCCACCGGCGCCAGCAGCACTTCTTCGCGGTCGTGGCTGGCGGGGCCGGCCACGGTCCAGCCCTGAGAGCCGACGATGAGGCTGCGGCCGACGAAGGGCTGGCCGCGCTCGACGCCGACCCGGTCGGCGCACACCAGCGTCAGGCCGTTGCTGTGGGCCCCGGCCGCCGCCAGCGCGTGCGCCATGGCGGGGCCGTCGGGCGTCTGCCCCGGCATCGGCACCCAGTTGGTCGGCACCGCCACGATGTCGGCGCCGCGCAGCGCCAGCAGCCGGTAGACCTCAGGGAACCAGCCGTCGTAGCAGATCGCCACGCCCAGCCGGCCGAATTCGGTATCGAACACCGGCAGTCCCAGGTCGCCCGGCTCGAAGAACAGGTTTTCGTCGCCCCACAGGTGCAGCTTGCGGTAGGTGCCCAGGTAGCCGTCGGGACCGGCGATGATGGCGGCGTTGTACAGCCTGCCGCCGCTGCGCTCGGCGATGCCGGCCACCAGGTAGATGCCCAGGCGTCGCGCCAGCGCGATCCAGGCCTGCGAGCTGGGGCCGTCGGGCACGCTTTCGGCCAGGGCGTGGGCCTCCTGGCGGCTGGCGAACACGTAGCCGGTGTTGGCCAGCTCGGGCAGCACCACCAGCCGCGCGCCCTGCGCGGCGGCCTGCTCGACCAGTTCGATGGAACGGGCCACGTTGGCGGCGACCTCGCCCATGACGGGGGCCGTCTGCACACTGGCCACGTGGATCGCGGACGCGGCGGCGTCCGGCGGCGGTGATACTTGCATGCGATCTCCCTGCAACGTTTTGGAAAACAAAAAAGCCCCCGACCACGCATTGCGTGTGAGTCGGGGGCTTCTATAGCCAGACGAAGGTTCGGGCAGCAATCATTGCTGCGGGGCACTGCCGCGCCAAGCCGTGCCGGCGCGTGCGGATCAGTCCTGATCCTGTGGCGAATCATAGGGAGGCGCGCGGACCGGCGGCAATAAGAGGTTTCCCGGACAGCGCCGCGGATGCGAGAATCGGGATCGGCCACAAGGAGGAACCCTCATGCCCCAACTTTCCGCCTACCTCAGTTTCGACGGCAACTGCGCCGAGGCCATGCGTTTCTACGAACGCGTGCTGGGCGGCCGCGTCGAGGCCATGTTGCGCTACGCGGACGCGCCCGCCGATGCCGCCATGCCGGCGCTGTCGACCGAAGAATCCGAACGCATCATGTACGCCCGTCTGGCGCTGGACGAACAGGTGCTGATGGCCAGCGACGCCACCGCCGGCCATCCCTATCCCGGCAAGCAGGGCATGGCGCTGTCGCTGGCCTATCCCACTGTCTCGGACGCGCAACGCGTGTTCGATATGCTGGCCGACGGCGGCAGCGTTACCATGCCGCTCCAGAAAACCTTCTGGGCCGAAGCCTACGGCGCGCTGATCGACCGCTACGACACGCGGTGGATGATCAGCGGCGGGCGGCTCAGCCACTGACAACCCCACTGACAACCGAATCCGCCACAAGCGGATGGAGCGAGACATCCATGACGCATGGCATACAGGGCAAGCAACGCTGGTGGGCACTGATGGTGCTGTGCCTGGGCGTCTTGATGATCGTGCTGGACACCACCATCGTCAACGTCGCCCTGCCCTCGATACGCGAAGACCTGAACTTCACCGAGACCTCGCTGGTCTGGGTGGTGAACGCCTACATGCTGACCTTCGGCGGCTTCCTGCTGCTGGGCGGACGGCTGGGCGACCTGCTCGGGCACCGGCGCATGTTCCTGGCCGGCCTGGTGCTGTTCACGGTGGCCTCGCTGGCCTGTGGACTGGCGCGGGGCCAGGGGCTGCTGATTGCCGCGCGCGCCGCGCAGGGACTGGGCGGCGCGGTGGTGTCGGCGGTGTCGCTGTCGCTCATCATGAACCTGTTCACCGAGGCCGGCGAGCGCGCCCGCGCCATGGGCGTGTACGGCTTCGTCTGTGCGGGCGGCGGCAGCCTGGGCGTGCTGCTGGGCGGGCTGCTGACCAGCAAGCTGTCGTGGCACTGGATCTTCCTGGTCAACATCCCGATCGGCGTGGCCGTCTACGCGCTGTGCCTGCGGCTGCTGCCGGCGGCGCGCGGCGCGGCCGGTGGCGGCAAGCTGGACGTGGCCGGCGCGCTGACCGTCACCGCGTCGCTGATGCTGGCGGTGTACGCCGTGGTCAACGGCAACGAGGCCGGCTGGACCTCGGCGCAGTCGCTCGGCCTGCTGGGCGCCGCCGCGCTGCTGATGGCGCTGTTCCTGGCGATCGAGGCGCGCGTGGCCGAACCGCTGATGCCGCTGGCGCTTTTCCGCCTGCGCAACGTCGCCACCGCCAACGTGGTCGGCGTGCTGTGGGCCGCGGGCATGTTCGCCTGGTTCTTCGTCTCGGCCCTGTACATGCAGTTGGTGCTGGGCTATGACGCCATGCAGGTGGGGCTGGCGTTCCTGCCGGCCAACCTGATCATGGCGGCGTTCTCGCTGGGGCTGTCGGCCAAGCTGGTGATGCGCTTCGGCATCCGCGGGCCGCTGGCCACCGGGCTGCTGATGGCGGCGCTGGGGCTGGCGCTGTTCGCGCGCGCCCCGGTCGACGGCCACTTCGCGGCGGACGTGCTGCCCGGCATGCTGCTGCTGGGCCTTGGCGCGGGCATCGCCTTCAACCCCATGCTGCTGGCCGCCATGAGCGACGTCGAGCCGAGCCAGTCCGGCCTGGCGTCCGGCGTGGTCAACACCGCCTTCATGATGGGCGGCGCGCTGGGGCTGGCGGTGCTGGCCAGCCTGGCCGCCGCCCGTACCGCGGCCCTGGCGGCGGCCGGCGCGGCGCCGGTCGCGGCGCTGGCGGGCGGCTACCGCGCGACCTTCCTGGCAGGCGCGGTGATCGCGGCCGTGGCGGCGGCGCTGGCGGCGGCGCTGGTGCGCTCGCGCAACCGCGAGCTGGGCGGCCACGGCGAAACGCCGGCCGGCCATTGAGGCGTCGCGGGCGCGCCACGTCTTTTGAATTCTTTACGATTGGCCGGCAAGGCCGGGAGTAATCTGGCGACGCCCCCTACCGGATAGGAAGCGCCGCCATGACATTCCTTGCCAGCGCCAATCTGCTGCGCCACCGCGACGGCCATGAAGCCCGCGTCACCTTCGTCGAGCTGTTCTTCGACCTGGTCTACGTCTTCGCGGTCACGCAGCTGTCCCACAGCCTGCTGCACGACCTGACCCTGATGGGCGCGCTGCACACGCTGGTACTGTGGTTCGCCGTATGGCTGGGTTGGCAGTACACCTGCTGGGTCACCAACTGGTTCGATCCCGACGCGCTGCCGATGCGGCTGATGCTGTTCGGCGTGATGCTGGCAGGGCTGGTGGCGGCCGCCGTGCTGCCCGGCGCCTTCGGCGAGAACGGGCTGATCTTCGCGGTCTGCTACGTGCTGATCCAGGTAGGCCGCACGCTGTTCGTGGTGCTGCACCTGGGGCGGTCGCATCCGCTGGCGCCGAATTTCCGCCGCATGCTGGGCTGGCTGTGCATTTCGGCGGTGTTCTGGATCGCCGGTGGTCTGTCTTCGGACGACACGCGGCTGGTGTTGTGGACGCTGGCGGTGGCCTGCGAATACCTGTCGCCCATGGCCGGCTTCTGGCTGCCCGGCCTGGGCCGCTCCAGCACCCGCGAATGGACCATCGAGGGCGGCCACCTGGCCGAGCGCTGCCAGCTGTTCGTGATCGTGGCGCTGGGCGAGACGCTGCTGATCACCGGCGCCACGCTGGGCGAGCATCCGCACTGGGACATTCCCACCCTGATCGCGCTGCTGGCCGCGTTCCTGGGCACGGCGGCGATGTGGTGGGTGTATTTCGACACCAGCAGCAAGGACGGCAGCGAGGCCATCACGCACCACGCCGATCCGGGCCGGGTCGGGGCCTACTTCCATTACGTGCACGTGATCCTGATCGCGGGCGTGATCGTCTCGGCCGTGGCCAACGAACTGGTCATCCTGCACCCGGACGGCCGCATCGTCACGGCGGCCGCCGCCGCGCTGCTCGGCGGCCCGGCGTTGTACCTGCTGGGCAACGGCGTCTACAAGACGGTGGTGTATGGCCGCTTCCCGCTGTCGCACGTGGCGGGCCTCGCGCTGCTGGCCATCCTGGCGCCGATCGCGTTCGTCACCGACAACCTGATGGTGGGCGGCCTGACGACGCTGATCATGATGCTGGTGGCCGGGTGGGAAAGCGTGTCGCGGCGGCGGATGCGGCCGGCGCACTAGGGCGCTCAGGGGCCAACGGCATCGTCGCGCGCCGCATCAACGCCGCTTGCCAAACACCGACTTGGGCGCGCGGCCATGGAAGCGGGTGAAGGCGGCGCTGAAATTGGCCGGGTGGCGATAGCCGACCCGGTACGCCGCCTGCGCCACCTGGCAGCCGGTCTCCAGCAACTCCCAAGCGCGGCGCATGCGCATCTCGGTCAGCAGCCGCATCGGGCTGTTGCCGTATAGCGCGCGAAAGCCCTGCTTGAGCTTGAATTCATTCAACCCGGTCGCCAGGCATAGGTATTGCACCGTCAGTTCGCGATCCATCTGTTCGCGCATCAGCGCATGGGCCCGCTCCAGCCGGGCAATGTCGGCCTGGCTGAACCGGCCCGCCGCTGGCGCCGGCGCCAGCGCGCGCAACTGGCGTGACAGCAGCGTCAACGCCTTGATGTGGGTATCCAGCGGATCGCTGGACCGCGCCAACTCGCCCGCGACGGTGGCCAGGTCGGCGCTGGTGCGGCCCTGCGCCAGCCGCCGCAGGCCGCCGGCGCCGAACAGCGCCTCGGCCTGGGCCTGGCCGGCATAGCGGCACAGCGCCGCCTCGCCCACCAGCAGGCGCAGTTGCGAGACGGTGCTGCCGCCCAGGTAGCGGCGCTCGCCCAGGTGACGGCGGAAGGCGGTCACCGTGGTCTGCCCCCCGCGGAAATCCAGCTCGGCGCCATCGGCGCCGCGATAGGCCGAGACGCCGCCCAGGGCCAGCGTGATGACCAGCGTGCGCCCGCCATGCGCGGCGGCGTTCTCCTCGATCAGGTCGCGCACGGGGGTGTATTGCGAATGCACCAGGGCCAGGCCCTCGCCCAGGTCCAGGCGGTCGGCCACGCACTCGCCCAGGTCCGCCGGCAGCGCCAGCCGCGACCAGCCGGGACGGGCGGCCGGACCGGGTTGGGCGAGCGTGGCGGAGATGCGCAGGGACATGGTTTCGACGGCGGGTGACGGGTGGCGGGACGGAACCGGGATGGCGCCGGGACGGGTGCCTGAAATCGGCTCAGGCGCGGCTGCGCCGGCATGCATACGAATCCATCCGGTTCGCATATGAATGCTAATGATAGGCGTTCGCATAAGGAAATACCATCTTCGGGACGGCGCCGCGCGTTCGGCCGCCGTGACTGCCTGCACAGGAATCCCGATGAACCGCCCTCTTCCCTACCCACGCGCCACCTGCGTTCTGCTGTGGCTTTGCGCCACGCCCGCCGCGCTGGCGCAACCGGCCGCGCCCGTCTCCCCGCATTCTCCCGCGTCTTCCACCGCATCAACGCCGGTTTCCCCCGCGCCCGCCGCGCAACTGCCTGCCGTCACCGTCACCGCCGACAAGCAGGAACGCTCGCTCGAATCCTTGCCCGGCAGCTTGTCGGTGTTCGACGGCGACATGCTCGACAGCCAGGGCGTCGTCGACCTGGAGGGCCTGCAGCGCATCACGCCCGGGCTGACGTTCCAGCCGTTCGGCCAGGCCGGCGTCAATGCGGCCGTGATGCGCGGCCTGTCGGCCAACTTCTTTTCGTTCTCGACCTCGACCCTGCTGGTGGTGGACGGCGTGCCCACGCTGATGGCGCAGGGCTTCGACGACCAGTTGCTGGACATCGACCGCGTCGAAGTGCTGCGCGGCCCGCAATCGGCGCTCTATGGCCGCAACGCGGAAGCCGGCGTCATCAACGTCCATACCCGCCAGCCGGGCGACAGCCTGCGCGGCAGCGTCTCCACCACCGTGGGCAGCCGCGACCTGCGCATGCTGCGCTTCGACCTGAGCGGGCCGATCGTCGACGACACGCTCTACGCCAGCGTGGCCGGCGCCTGGCGCGGCCAGGACGGCTTCATCGACAACACCTACACGGGCCGGCGCGAGGACGACCGCGAACTGCGCAACGGCAAGCTGGCGCTGCGCTGGACGCCGTCGGCGCGCACCGACGCCACCTTGCGCTATGCGCAGATCAACTACCGCGACGGCGCCGCGCTGTGGGGCTCGCCCACGACCTCGCGCGCCACCGTGGCGTCCGGCACGCCGGGCTGGAACCGGTCCATCGGCCGCAGCGCGTCGCTGTCGCTGCGCCACGACCTGGACGGCGGCCTGCGCCTGACTTCGGTGACGGCCTGGAACGACCTGCGCGACCGCGTGCAGCAGGACACCGATTTCCAGCCGGCCGACCTGCTGCACATTGCCCGCGATCATCATTTCCGCAATCTGTCGCAGGAGCTGCGGCTGGAGGGCGCGCTGGGCCGCGCCCACTGGCTGGCGGGGCTGTACGCCGACGGCGACGACCACGACCTGCGCAACACGCAGAAAATGCCGCGCGGCCTGACCGAAAGCGTGGTGCGGCTGCGCGGCCAGTCCGGCGCCGCCTTCACCCACTGGACCGTGCCGCTGGCCGAACGCTGGACCCTGGAGGTCGGCGCCCGCGTCGAGCGCGACGCCGTGCGCTTCACGCCGCAAGGCGACCGCGCGCGCCGCGCCGACTGGACCCGCGTCACGCCCAAGCTGGCGCTGCAATACGCCTTCGCGCCACGCCAGCAGGTCTACGCCTCGGTCGCGGATGGCTTTCGCGCCGGCGGCTACAACGTGTTTTCGCCGGCCGCCGACTACGCCGCCTACCAGCCGGAGACGCTGCGCGCGTACGAGATCGGCGCCAAGGGCTGGCTGCCCGGCAACCGCCTGCGCTACGCCGCCGCGTTCTATGTGATGACGGTCGACAACATGCAGGTGCAGCAGATGCCGCTGCCGGGCCTGGTGTACGTCACCAACGCCGCGTCGGCGCGTTCGATCGGGGCGGAATTCGAGCTCGAATACCTGCTGGGCCAGGGCTGGTCATTGCAGGCCGGATTGGGCTTGAACCGCACCCGTTTCAGCCACTTCCGCGACGGCGCCAACGACTACAGCGGCAACCAGAACCCGTTCGCGCCGCGCCTGAACGGCCACCTGACCGCGCGCTACGACGCCCCGGCCGGCTGGTACGCGCAGGCCTCGCTCAGCGGCGCCGGCCCGGTCTACCTGGACGCCGCCAACCGCTACCGCCGCAACGGCTACGCGCTGGTCAACCTGGCCGCCGGCGTCACCGTTCGACAGGTGGAAATCGCCGCCTACGTCAACAACCTCGCCAACCGCCGCTACGACGCGGTGGGCTACCAGAACGGCATCGTCACCGTCTACAGCCCGCCGCGCGAAGTGGGCCTGCGCCTGACCTGGCGCCTTTGAACCGCTTTCCAAGGAATCCCTCATGCCGACTTCCCCCCTGCCCCTGCAACGCTATTGGGACCTGGCCGCCGCGCCGGTCGAAACCGCCGCGCTCGACGCCGCCCTGGAACTGGACCTGTTCGCGCGCCTGGTCGCGCCGGCCAGCGCCGCGCACGTCGCGCAGGCGCTGGCGCTGCGCCCCGCCGCCGCCGAGCATCTGCTGGACCTGCTGTGGAGCCTGCGCCTGCTGCATCGCATCGCCGGCGAACCCGCGCTGTACCGCTGCGGCGCCACGGCGCGCGCCCATTTCGTGGCGGGCCGGCCTGGCTACTGCGGCGACGCCTGGCGCTACCGGCGCCGCTCGCTGGCGCAGTCCGGCGAGCAGTTGATGCAACGGCTGCGCCAGGATCCGGCCGCCGCGCTCGCCACTGCGCCGGGCGCGGCTTCCGAAGCCAGCGGCTGGGCCCAGGCGGCGCGGGTGCAGATCGGCCAGGAGCAACGCGCCCTGGCCGTGGCCGCGGCGCGCGAGGCGGTGGCCTGCGTGCCCGGCGCCGACGCGGCCCGCCGCATCCTCGACCTGGGCGGCGGCCCCGGCCTGATCGGCATCGCGCTGGTGCAGGATCGCCCGCAGGCCAGCGGCGTGGTGTTCGACTGGCCCGAGACCGCCGCCGTGGCGCGCGAGAACATCGCCGCCGCCGGGCTGGCCGAGCGCATGGTGGCGGTGGGCGGCGACCTGGCCACGGCGGATATCGGCGCCGGCTACGACCTCATCTGGTGCTCGTCGGTGCTGCATTTCGTGCCCGACGCCGCCGCCGCGATCCGCAAGATGCACGACGCCCTTGCACTGGGCGGGCTGCTGGTGATGGCGCATGCCGAGGTCCCGGACGACGCCGACGCCGCCGCGCGCGTGCTGCGCTATTACCTGCCGATGCTGCTGCTGGGGCGGCGCGTGACACGCCAGGGCCAGTTGGCGCAAGCGCTGCGCGCCGCCGGCTTCGCCGAAGTGCGCGGCTTCGATTCCGACCGCTTTCCGCTGGCGCCGCTGCATGTGCTGTCGGCGCGGCGGACCGCGCCATGACGCAGCGCCTGCGCCACGGCCTGGCCCAGGCCCTGTTCGGCTGGCTCAACCTGGCACTGACCGCGCCGGGCGTCTATCTGTGGCTGGGGCTGCCGCTGGTGCTGCGCCAGCACGGCTGGTCCGGCACCGCCCTGGGCCTGTTCCAGCTGGCCAGCCTGCCGACCGTGTTCAAGTTCCTGCTGGCGATGCCGCTGGACCGGCGCGGCGCGCGCCATGGCGGCTACCGGCGCTGGACCGCGGCGCTGCTGCTGGCCTACGCCGCCGTGCTGCTGGCGCTGGGCTGGCGCGACCTGCTGAATGATGGCATTACGCTGTTCGCGCTGGCGGCCGCCGCCGCCCTGGCCGGCACCTGGGCCGACGTGCCCGTCAACGCGCTGGCGATCCGCGTGCTGCCTGTGGCCGGCCGCGCCTCGGCGGGCGGCATCCGCTCGATGGCGCTGTGCCTGGGCGCGATCGCCGGCGGCGGCCTGATGCTGCTGGCGCAGGCGCGCTGGGGCTGGCAGGCGCCCTTCCTGATCATGGCCGCCGCGCTGGCGCTGGGCGCGGCGCTGACCTTGCTGCTGCGGGAGAGCATGGATGCCGGACGAGCCGACGACGGCGCGATTACCTCGCGCGATGGACACCTCGACACGAACGACGCGGCGACACTGGATGACACAAAGGGGCAACCCGGCGCGCCCCTGCAAACCACAGACACCACCTCGACCACCCGCCAGGCCATCGCGTACCTGCGCCTGCCCGCCAGCCGCCGCTGGCTGCCGCTGCTGGCGCTGCTGTTCCCCTTCATCGGCGCAGGCTGGTTCTACCTGAAACCTGTGCTGCTGGACCAGGGCCTGGCGCCGCAACGCGTGGCGTGGCTGGTCGGTGTCGCGGGCGGCGCGGTCGGCGCCGTGGCCAGCATCGCGGGCGCGCGGCTGCTCAAGCGCCTGGGCGCGGGCCGCGCGGTGCGGCTGCATGCGGGCGCCGGAGCCGCCGCGTTGCTGGCATTGACGCTGGCGGTCGGCCTGGGCGCGGCCCCGGCCGTGCTGGCGGCCTGCGCCATGATGGTGGCGGCGGCCATGGGCGCCACCGCCGCCCTGGCGTTCGGCCTGATGATGTCGCATGCCCGGCCGGGCCTGCAGGCGCTGGACTACGGCATCCAGTCCAGCGTTTTCGCGCTGACGCGCATCGCCGCGCCGCTGGCGGCCGGGATTCTGCTCGACGCGGCCGGTCCGGTCGCGATGCTGGCGACGTTGACGGCGGGCGCGGCGGCCGTGCTGGCGCTGGCTTGGCGCCGGGCGGCCGCGCTGCCGGGCTAGGGGTTCGCGGCCCGACGCCCTCAACCGCCCGGCCGGTGCTCGGCCAGCACCGCGCTCATCGACTGCGCCGCGCCTTGCAGCACCGGCACCGCGCGCAACAGGTCATCGAGCATCAGCCGCGCGGTCGGCGCATGGCACGCCACCGCCGCCACCACGCGGTCCTGCGCGTCGCGCACCGGCACCGCCACCGCGCTCATGCCGCGCACGAACTCCTCGTTGTCGATGCCGATGCCGCGCGCGGCCAGGCGTTCCAGTTCGTCTTCCAGCCGCGCCGGATCGGTCAGCGTGCGCGGCGTGTTGCGCGTGAGCGGCAGGCGCGCCAGCACCCGGCCGCGTTCGAGCCGGTTCATCGACGCCAGGAACAGCTTGCC
This sequence comes from Achromobacter sp. RW408, assembly GCF_003184165.1. Classification (NCBI taxonomy): domain Bacteria; kingdom Pseudomonadati; phylum Pseudomonadota; class Betaproteobacteria; order Burkholderiales; family Alcaligenaceae; genus Achromobacter; species Achromobacter sp. RW408. The sequence continues at coordinate 13,114 of NZ_QHHO01000046.1, read as the reverse complement.
GCTGGCGGTGCAGTGCATCGGCACGTGGCTGCCGACCGCGAAGAACAGGCGTAGCGGTTCGGCGGTCTCGACGCGCTCCATGTAGATCACCTGGTCGCCGTCGGGCGCGGTGAGATTGCAGGTCTCGCCGAGCTTGCCGACCAGTTGCGCCAGCACCGCGCGGCAGGCGCGGGTGAAGGCCGAGGCGCGCAGCGTGGCCAGCGCCAGCGCGGTGGCCTGCGGCCCCGGCACGTAGCCGTTCTCGGTGGGCGTGGCGGCGACGAAGCCGGCGCGCTGCATCGACGCCAGCAGGCGCATCAGGGTGGACTTGGGCATGTCCAGGCGCTGCGCCAGTTGCGCCAGCGTGGGCGGGTGCTGGGCGCGGGCCAGGTAGTCCAGCACCAGCAGCGCGCGCAGCGAACGCGAGCCATCCCGCGACTCGTCGGCGTCGGGCGCACGCGCCGATGCTGCACTGCGATTTTGAAACCGAAGATCCATGTTCTGTGCCATTTCGCCGTTCCCGCGCTTGTCGCGCTTTCTTTCCCGTGGCGGCTTCCTAGAATCGCCACAGATACGGAACCTTTGCGCGTTGCCGCGCCCCCCTCGCATCAGGCCAGTATATAAGTGCGCGGCGGCGCGGCAAGCAGGGTAAACGCGCCGTCCGGACGAGGGACTCCCCGCGTCACGGCACGGCCAGGCCAAGGAGGAAACAGACATGTCCGATGCCGTGGACTACATCGTGGTGGGGGCCGGTTCCGCCGGCTGCGTGCTGGCGAACCGCCTGAGCGCCAACGGCCAGCACAGCGTGTGCCTGCTGGAGGCGGGGCCGCCGGACCGCTCGCCCTGGATCCACATCCCCATCGGCTACGGCAAGACCATGTTCCACAAGGTGCTGAACTGGGGCTACTACACCGAACCCGACCCCAACATGCTGGACCGCCGCATCTACTGGCCGCGCGGCCGCACGCTGGGCGGTTCCAGCGCCATCAACGGCCTGATCTACATCCGCGGCCAGCGCCAGGACTACGATGCCTGGGTCGCCGCCGGCAACCCGGGCTGGAGCTGGGAGGAATGCCTGCCCTACTTCCGCAAGCTCGAGAACAACGACCTCGGCCCGGGCGCCACGCGCGGCACCGAAGGTCCGCTGAACGCCACCTCGATCAAGACGCCGCATCCGCTGGTCGAAGGCCTGATCGGCGCGGCGCGCGCGCTCGGCCTGCCACACGTGACCGACTTCAACAGCGGCGACCAGGAAGGAGTGGGCTACTACCAGCTCACCACCCGCAATGGCCGCCGCTGCTCCACCGCGGTGGCCTACCTGCGGCCGGCGCGCGGCCGCGCCAACCTGCGTGTCGAGACCGGCGCGCACACGATGGCGGTGCTGTTCGAGGGCAGCCGCGCCTGCGGCGTGCGCTATCGGCAGGACGGCCAGGTGCGCACGCTGCGGGCCCGCCGCGAGGTGATCCTGTGCGCCGGCGCGCTGCAATCGCCGCAACTGCTGCAATTGTCGGGCGTGGGCCCGGCCGCGCTGCTGCGGCGCTTCGGCATCGGCGTGGTGCGCGACCTGCCCGGCGTGGGCGAGAACCTGCAGGACCACCTGCAGATCCGCCTCATCTACGAGACCCGCCAGCCCATCACCACCAACGACCAGCTGCGCACGCTGCACGGACGCGCGGCGATGGGGCTGCAATGGCTGCTGTTCCGCGGCGGGCCCCTGGCGGTGGGCATCAACCAGGGCGGCCTGTTCTGCCGCGTCGATCCGGCCAGCGCCACGCCCGACACCCAGTTTCATTTCGCCACGCTGTCGGCCGACATGGCCGGCGGCAAGGTGCATCCATTCTCGGGCTGCACCTATTCGGTGTGCCAGCTGCGGCCCTCGTCGCGCGGCACGGTGCGGTTGCGCAGCGCCGACCCCTTCGAGGCCCCGGCCATGCAGCCCAACTACCTGTCCACCGAGCTGGACCGGCGCATGACGGTGGCGGCGGTCAAGTACGCGCGCCGGCTGGCCGCCACCGAACCGCTGGCCGGATTGATGAAGCGCGAGTTCCGGCCCGGCGCCGAGGTGCAAAGCGACGACGAGATCCTGCATTTCTGCCGCGAGTATGGCGCCACCATCTTCCACCCTTCGGGCACCGCGAAAATGGGCCCGCGCGAGGATCCCATGGCCGTGGTCGACGAGCGCCTGCGGGTGCACGGCGTGAGCGGGCTGCGGGTGGTGGATTGCTCCATCATGCCAACGCTGGTGTCGGGCAACACCAACGTGCCGGTGGTGATGCTGGCCGAGCGCGCGGCCGATTTCATCCTGCAGGACCTGCACGCGGCGCGGCCACGCGCGCAGGCGCAACCGGTATTGCAGCAGGCGGCATGACATGAACTGACCGCAACCCGCGGCGCGGCGCCGCAGAGCGCCGCCCGCCCCACCAAAGGAGACAGGCATGGCCAAGCAGAACGAAACCGCGGTGCGCAAAGTCGTCGCCGCGTCGCTGATCGGCGCCACCATCGAGTGGTACGACTTTTTCCTGTACGGCGTGGTCGCCGGCATCGTGTTCAACAAGCTGTACTTTCCCACGGGCGACCCGCTCATCTCCACCATGCTGGCCTACACCACCTTCGCGGTGGGCTTCATCACGCGGCCGCTGGGCGGGCTGGTGTTCGGCCACTTCGGCGATCGCATCGGCAGAAAGAGCATGCTGGTGATGACGCTGATGATCATGGGCGTGTCCACCTTCCTGATCGGCCTGGTGCCCACCTATGACAGCATCGGCCTGTGGGCGCCGATCCTGCTGCTGCTGTTGCGCGTGTTCCAGGGCATCGGCCTGGGCGGCGAATGGGGCGGCGCGGTGCTGATGGCGTATGAGTACGCGCCGCCGGGCAAAAAGGGCTACTACGCCTCGCTGCCACAGATCGGGCTGGCCATCGGCCTGTGCCTGGCGTCCGGTACGGTGGCGCTGCTGTCGACGCTGCTGACCGACGCGCAGTTCATGGCCTGGGGCTGGCGCCTGGCGTTCCTGGCGTCGGCGGCGATGGTCGGGGTCGGCATGTACATCCGCCTGAACATCAAGGAAACGCCCGAGTTCGCCGCGGTCAAGCGCGACAACGCCGAAAGCCGCATCCCGTTCATGGACATGATCCGCCGCTACCCGGGCAACGTCGCCAAGGGCATGGGCGCGCGCTACATCGACGGCGTGTTCTTCAACGTGTTCGGCGTGTTCTCGATCTCCTACCTGACCCAGACGCTGCAGATCACGCGCACCGAGGCGCTGACCGGGGTGATGGCGGCCGCGCTGGTGATGTGCTTCACCATCCCCTACTTCGGGCGGCTGTCCGACCGCATCGGGCGCACGCGGGTGTATTTCTGGGGCTCGCTGATCACGGCGGTGGCGGCCTTTCCCGGCTTCTGGCTGATGCTCAACAGCCAGGGCAGCGTGATGCTGGTGTGGCTGGCCATCATCATTCCGTTCGGCATCTTCTACGCCGCCGTCTACGGACCGGAGGCCGCCCTGTTCTGCGAGCTGTTCGACGCCAAGGTGCGCTACACCGGCATCTCGTTCGTCTACCAGTTCTCGGGTATCTTCGCCTCGGGCATCACGCCGATCATCGCCACCGCGCTACTCAAGACCGGCAACGGCCAGCCCTGGCTGATCTGCCTGTACGTGCTGTTCTCGGGCGTGGTGTCGGCGCTGTGCGCCTGGCTGATCGGGCGCGGCGGGCGCACCGCGGCGCAGGACGGGCTGGCCCCGCCGGCCAGCGCGACCCTGCGCAAGGCCTAGCCGGCGCGCGGGCGGCGCCGCGCGCCGCCCGCTGCCTACCGTCAGGCCACCGTCACCGGGCGGCCGTGGAACGGATAGTTGGGATCGTTGTAGCCGTGGGTCGAGGCGTGGCCGGGCGTGACCCAGCTGTCCACCAGGGCCTCGTCTTCGGGCGTGATGGTCACGTCCAGCGCGGCGTAGTAGTCGTCCATCTGCGCCAGCGTGCGCGGGCCGGCGATGACGCCGGTGACGATCGGATTGGCCAGCACCCAGGCGGTGGCGAAATGGCCCGGCTGCACGCCACGGGCGGCGCTGTGCTGTACCAGCTGCTGCGCGATGCGCAACGATTCCTCGCGGAACTCGGTGGCCAGGATGCGGCGGTCGCCGCGCCCGGCGCGGGTGTCGGCGGCGGGCGCCTGGCCCGGCTGGTATTTGCCGGTGAGCACGCCGCGCGCGATCGGGCTGTACGGCACCACGCCCAGGCCGTAGTGCTGGCAGGCCGGCAGGATCTCGACCTCGGGGCCGCGATTGAGCATGTTGTAGTACGGCTGGCACACCACCGGCTGCGGCACGCCCAGCTTTTCGCACAGGCGCAGGGTTTCGGCGATGCGCCAGCCGCGGAAGTTCGACAGCCCGAAGCTGCGCAGCTTGCCGGCGCGGATCAGGTCGCCCAGCGCCCACAGCGCCTCTTCCAGGTTTTCCTCGTGGTAGTCGCGGTGCAGGTAGAGGATGTCGAGGAAATCCGTGCCCAGGCGCGCCAGGCTCTGCTCGACGCCGCGGATCAGCCACTGGCGCGAATAGTGCGACTGGTTCGGGCCCTTGCCCACCACGTTGCCGATCTTGCTGGCCAGCACCCAGTCGTGGCGCTGCCCTTGCAGCAACTTGCCCACCACTTGCTCGGAACGGCCGTCGTTGTAGACGTCGGCGGTGTCGATGAAGTTCAGGCCGTGGTCGCGCGCGGAGGCGACGATGCGCGCGGCCTCGTCATCGGGCGTCTGCTCGCCGAACATCATGGTGCCCAGGCACAGGGGCGAGACGCGAAGATTGCTGGATCCGAGACGGCGGTAGTTCATGGCGAAATCCTTGGTCGGCGAAAAACGATGGCGCGCCCGCCGGCGGCCCGGCGGGCAAAGGGGCATGTTGCCAGAAGAATGCCGGCAGGCCGCTGAAAATCCCTGCGCCGGGCAGGGACACCGACCGCCATGCGCGGCGGCCGCTCAGGCCGGCTGCGCGTCCACCGCCGCCAGAATTCGACCGAACAGCGCGTCGGCGTGCGCCGAATCGAGCCAGCGCACGATCGCCACCAGCCTGCGCTCGGGCTCGACCCAGGTGAACGAACTGCCCGCGCCCACGCCGAAGAAGCTGGATGCCGGCACGCTGGGGAACACGCGGCCTTCGTGGTTGAGCCAGATCAGGTAGCCGTAGTACGGCGCGATCGCGCACGGCTGGCGCATCTGCGCGATCCAGTCGCTCGACAGCACCTGGCGGCCATCGGCGGCGCGGCCCTGGTCCAGCAGCATCTGGCCGATCAATGCCTGGTCGCGGGCGCTGATCGACATGCCGCCGCCCCAGTGCGAGCCGCCCGGCACCGACGGCATGCGCTGGCCGTCGATCTCGACCCAGGCATTGTCGTAGCCCACCCATTGCCAGTTTTCGCTGGCGCCCAGCGGCCGCGTGACGGCCTCGCGGAACACCTCGGGCAAGGGCTTGCGGAACAGGTGCAGCAGCGCGTACGACAGCTGGTTGATGCGCACGTCGTTGTATTCCCAGTACGTGCCGGGCGCTTGCAGCGGACGCGCCTCGCCCTTCTTGCCGTCGGGCGGCGCGCCGAAGGTGACGGCGCGGTAGCGGTCGGCCTGGTCGGAGACGCCGAAGCGCTCGCCTTCCCATTCGCTGGTCTGCTGCAGCAGATGGCGCCAGGTGATCCGCGCATTGTGGCCGTGGTCGAAGCCGATGCCGGGCACGCGCTTGCCGACCGGTTCATCGACATCCGGCAACAGGCCGCGATCATGCGCCAGTCCGGCCAGGATCGCCAAGTACAGCTTGGCCACGCTGAAGGTCAGGTCGGCGCGATCGGGCTCGCCCCACGATGCGATCTCGCGGCCCTCGCGCAGCACCACGCCCGAGACTAGGCCACGGTCGTGGATCGGCCCCAGCAGGCGGTTCCAGGGCGGCGGGTCGTTCTGGTGCACGCCGAAGACGCCATCGACGCTGCGGTCCCAGGCGGTTTCGTGGTCGTTGGCGAACTCGATCGCCTGCTGCATGAGCGCGTTCATTGATTTCCCTTGTCTTGTCGTAGGCCAGTGGCCCTGGGAGTATATCCATCCGCCCGCCGCGCGATATCGCCTGCGGCAATAAGCAAGGCGTGAATCAATCGTTGGCGCGGCGGCGCGCGGCCGGTAGAGTCCAACGCCCCGCATCATCGAACCCATTGCCAATTCCATGTCCCTTGCCGCCCGCGTGCCTTCCCGTCTTTCCGCCCTGCTCCTGGCCATCGCCGCCGCCTGTGCCGGCGCCGCCCATGCCGAACAACGCGTCATCCGCATCGTGGTGCCGTATGGCACGGGCGCGGTGCAGGACACCATCGCCCGCGCCATCGGCGACGAGCTGGGCCGGGCCCTGGACGCGTCGATCGTGATCGAGAACCGCGCGGGCGCCGGCGGCACCGTGGGCACCGCCCAGGTGGCGCGCGCCGCGCCCGACGGCAATACGCTGGTGCTGGCCGCGGCCAGCCACCACATCGCCGGTTATCTGTACAAGAACCTGAGCTATGACCCCTACAAGGATTTCACCGGCGTGGCCTACCTGGGCAACACCGGCTACGTCATCCTCGCGTCGGCCGGGCTGAAGGTGGCCAACACGGCCGAGTTCATCCAGGCGGTCAAGGCAAAACCGGGCGCCTACGATTACGCCTCCGCCGGCAACGGCAGTGCCTCGCACCTGGGCATGGCGTCGTTCCTGAGCGCCGCCGGCGCGCAGATGCAGCACATCCCCATGAAGTCCACCGGCGACGCCGTGACCGAGCTGCTGGCCGGCCGCGTGCAGGCCGTGACCGCCGCCACCATCGGCGTGACCGGCTACCGCAACGATCCGCGCGTGACGTTCCTGGCCTACACCGGCAAGCAGCGCTCGCGCTTCGCGCCCGACCTGCCAACGGTGGCCGAGAGCGGCCTGCCCGGCTACGCCTTCGATTCGTGGCTGGGCCTGCTGGCCCCCGCCGGCATCGCGCCGGCCGAGCGCGACAAGCTCAACGCCGCCGTCAACAGCGTGCTGGCCGATCCCAAGGTGCAGGCGCGGCTGGCGGCGCTGGGCGTGGAGGCCGAAGCCAGGTCCCCGGCGCAGTTCCAGGAATTGCTGAAAGCGGATTGGGACGCGGCCGGCAAGCTGGTGGTGGCCTCGGGCGCGCGGGTGGAATAGGCGCCGGGCCACGGGCCGGCCACGGCGTCAAGCGACGCGGCCGGCACAGGCGGCCTGGACCCGGGCGGCGGCCGGGCCCGCCTGTCAGCGCTGGCGCACGCCTTCCAGGAACATGTTGGTGATGAATTCGGCCAGCGCCTCGCGCTCCTCGGCGTCGGGACCGCGGCGCGCAAAGCGCTCTATCACGCCCATGAAGGCGTGCGACAGCCATGCCGGCGGGATGTCCTTGCGAAACACGCCGGCGCGCTGGTCGATGCGGATGTTCTCGGCAATCATCTCGACCAGCTCGTCCTTGAGCGACTCGGCCGCATCGACCTGGAAAAAACCGATGCGCGTCAGGTTGGGGTCCTCGCCCAGGATGTTCAGCCAGTTGGTCACGCCCCGGCGCACGCGTTCCTCGACGGGCAGATTCTGCTGATCCTCATAGAGGCGCGCCTGGCAGACTTCCTGCCGCAGGCGCTGGGCGAACATGCCCACGAGTTCATCGTAGGCCGCCTGCTTGCCGGCGAAATACTGATAAAACACCGGTTGCGTCACGCCCGCCCGGGCGACAATGTCGCTGATCCGGGTGTGCTGGAACCCGCGCTCGGCGAACTCCGCCGCCGCGACTTCCAGAAGTTGCAACCGGGTGCGCTCACCTTTCGTCAAACGCTTTTCTTGCGGAACAGATGGGGGTAGTGCCGTCGTCATCGCGTGAAAATACTATCCTTCCGCCCTTTTAGCCATACATTCCTGCATACATAGAAACCCTGATGATCCGATTGCCGCGCCTGCTTCGCCTTGGTTGCGCCGCCGCGTTCACGCTGGCCCTGTCCGGCTGCATACCCTACCCGGCCCACAAGACTCTGCAGCCGCAGTCCGCCATCACCGTCCAGGACGAAGCCGGACGGCCGGTGGCCGACGCGCGGGTGGTGCTGATCGCCGCCGCCTATCCCTATGGCTATGACCGGTTCCGCAACGAGCAGCGCACCGACGCCGAGGGTCGCGCCAGCTTCGAGGCCCGCCATGAGTGGCGTGTCGAAATGCTGGCGATCCATGGCGCGGAAGTGTTCTTCTGGAACTGGTGCGTCGAGAAGCCGGGTTACGTCACCCACTCCACCCATGACCGCAACGCCGAGGCCTTCGACCCGCGCCCGGTGGTCCGCCTGCGGGCCGGGGAATCGACGACTTGCGACAATCCGCGGGGATCGCCCTTCATGCGCGACCAACCGGCGGCGCCCAGGCCGGCCCAGGCCGCGCCCGCGCGGGAAACGGCAGGCGGCAGCGCCGGCCCGTCGCCAAGCCCCTGAAATCACTTGAAATCTTCATAAATCTTGACACACCTGCCGTGTCGCGGCGGCGGTACATTACGGTATCGCCAGCCTGCGCAGCACGCGCACGCCTGGCGGCTCAGGAGCAAGATCATGAAGCGGTTCACGGGTCGCATGGTCGGCGTTGCGCTGGCCCTGGCCTTGGCAAGTTCCCCCGCCCTGGCGGGCGGGTATCGCGGTGGCCACCATGGGGGCTACCACCATCATCACGGCGGTGGCGGCGGCGGCAGCGGCTGGTGGATCGGCGGCGCCTTCGCGCTGGCGGCCACAGGGCTGATTCTGGCGGCCAATTCCGGCCCCTCTTACGCGCAGACCGGCGTCTATGCGCCGGGCGTGTCCTACACCAGTCCGCCGGTGTACGCGGCGCCCGTCTATGAGACGCCGCCGGTGTACAGCGCGCCCCCGGTCTACCAGGCGCCGGCGCAATACGCGCCGGTGCAATACGAGGCGGCGCCGCCCGCCAACACGGCGCAGGCCAGCGCCTCGACCGATTGCCAGCGCTGGGCCATGAACCAGAGCGGCTACGACCCGGCGACCATCTCGCAATGGACCACCCAGGTCATGGTGGACAGCTACAACCACGCCATGGATTCCTGCATGAACAGCCGCGGCTACCGCGCCAACTGAGGCTGGCCTTGCCCGGACACGACGAGCGCCCCGCGGGGCGCTCGTGGCAATTGGCGCGGACGCCGCGGCACGGCGAACGGTCGCGGGCGGCACAGCGAACGGCCGCGGGCCTCAGGGCCGCCGGCCGCCCCAGCCGCGCCAGGCGAAGAACAGGCCGGCCGCCAGGGCCAGCGCGGCCGGCAGGATCCAGACGAAACCGCTGTCGGTGTAGACCACCTGGTCGACCGGGTCGTAATAGCGGCCCAGTTCGTTGAAGTCCCATTTCAGGTATTGCTGATACCAGAGCCAGCCGAAAAAGGCCGTGCACGACAGCGACACCACCGCGCCGACCCGCGCCAGCAGGCGCCCGCGCCCAAGCCCCGCGAGCAGCCGCCAGGCCGACAGCACACCGGCCGCCACCGCCACCAGCACCAGCCAGTCGCCGACGTTAAAGCCCATCGCCGGCCTCCAGCCGTGCCAGACAGGCGTCGGCCTCGGCCCATTGGTGTTCGCTGAATACCCGCAGGCCCGCGTCCGCCAACATCCGCGCGGTGACGCCGACGCCCGCCTGCCGCTGGCCGGAGAAGCTGCCGTCGTAGACGTAACCACTGCCACAGGAAGGGCTGCCCTCCTTGAGCACGGCGATGCGGATGCCGCGTCGCCTCGCCGCCTCCAGCGCCTGTTGCGCGCCGTCGACGAAGGGCCGGGTCGCGTCCTCGCCGGACACCGTCATCACCCGAGCGCGCCCGGACAGAACCGCGGTCGCGTCGGCGCCGGGTTCGATCTCGGCCGGCGGACGCGGGATCGGCAGGCCCCCCGCCACCTCGGGACAGACCGACACCACCCGGCCGGCATCGAGCCAGCGGGCCAGCACATCGTGGCCGCCGGTCACCGAGCGGCCGTCGTAACGCACGGGATGGCCGAGCAGGCAGGCACTGACAAGAACGTATTGCATGGGGATTTCCGGGCTGACGAGGCGGGCGCATTCGGATATGCGCCCATGGCAGGCGTCATCATAGAACAGCCCGGCGCCGTGCCCGGCACGGCTGATCGCCGGATGCCGGCCCGGGCGGGCTCACTCCCGGGCCGTCTCCAGCCATTGCCGCAGCGCCGGGTCGCGCACCTGCAGCACCTCGAACAATCCCAGCGCGCGCAAGGCCGGCAACGCCTCGCGCAGGTCGGCGGCAGCGCGTTCACGGGCCGGCGGCGTGGTGGCGGCGTCGCACCACAGGCGCGCGTTCGCCAGGAACGCGCCCACCGTGCCCTTGCGCACGGTCACGCCCTGGAACTCCGCGCTGTCGCGGTCGTCGGGCAACACATCCTGAGCTTTCATGGTTTTCTCCAGTGGGTGGGTACGGAAACCAGCTTAGTCGCGCGCGGCCGGCAAATCTGCGGTATTTTGGTCAATCCATACCGTTTTTTTGCCATTCATCCATGCCGTCCCTGCCCCGCCGCCCTTTCGCATGACACGTCCCGACGATCCCGCCTCGCCCCTGGTCGCCCCCGGGCTGGCCGCCGCTGGCGGCGGGCCGCGCCTGCTGGCGGTGCGCCGCCAGGACAAGGCGGTGCGCCAGACCGCCTTGCACCGGCATGCGCGCGGGCAATTGTTCGGCGCCTACCAGGGCTTGCTGACGGTGCAGGCCGGCGACCGCCAATGGGTCGCGCCGGCCGCGCACGCGCTGTGGGTGCCGCCCGATTGCCCGCATGGGTTGCGCTCGCATGGCCCCTATGCCGGCTACAGCGTCTACCTGAGCGCGGCGGCGTGCGCAGGCCTGCCCGATGCGCCGTGCGCCTTGCAGGCCTCCGCGCTGCTGCTGGCGGCGGTCGAGCGCGCCGCCGCTTGGCGCGACGAAACGTGGGATGCGGCGCGCCTGCGCATCGTCGAGCTGATCCGCGACGAGATCCGCACCCTGCCGCGCGCCGGCGACGGCCTGACGCTGCCACGCGATCCGCGGCTGCAGCGGCTGGCGCGAGCGCTGTCGGACGCGCCTGCCGACACGCGCCCGCTGGCGGCATGGGCGCACTGGATCGGCATGGCGCCGCGCACGCTGGCGCGGCGCTTCCAGGCCGAGACCGGCCTGACGCCGGGCGCCTGGCGCCAGCGCGCCCGCTTGATGCGGGCGCAGCAGATGCTGGCGGCCGGCCGCGGTGTGACGGCGGCCGCGCTGGAAGCGGGCTACGACAACGTCAGCGCCTTCATCGCCATGTTCAAGCGCGAACATGGCGTCACGCCGGGTCGTTATGCGGAGCAAGCGCCGCTGTCCGAATGAACGCGGCGCCCGATCGCGGCGATTGCCGCGAACCCGGATACCGGGCTTGGCGGCAGCGGCGTCCCGGCCGCTGACCCGCCCCGGCGGCAGGCGTGGCCGGCGAGGACAAATCGCCATGCCGGCCACGCCTGCCGCGCGGGCGGCTTATTCGGGATCGGCGCTCTTGCTTGCGGCGGTCTTGCGGGGCCGGCGGGCGCCGGTGGCCGTCTTGCGGGCGATTTTGCGAGCGGGTTTGGCGGGCGCGGCCTCGACGGCCTCGGCGCCCGCTTCGGCCGGGGCGGCTGGCGCGGCGACGCGATCTTCCGCCGCCCCGGCTTGGGCCGCGCTGTCGGCCTCCGCGCCCTTCGCGCGTGCCGAGCGCGTCGCGCCGCGGCCGCCACGGGCGCCGCGACGGCCCTTGGCCGGGGCCGCGTCGGTCGGCTCGACCGGTTCGTCTGGCACCTGCGCGTCGGCTCGCTCCGGTGCGCCTATCGCGTCGACCACCGCTTCCAGCGGCGGCGCGTCGGGCAACGCGGGGGCCGCCGGCGAAACGTCGAACAGCGGCGCCTGCGCCGTTGCCACCTCCGGCCGCCCCGGTCCGCCCTGCCATGCCTGGCCGGCATCGTGGAATTGCGACTCATCCACGGACGCGCCGCGCTGGCCATCCGACCGCGCGCCCTCCTGGCGGCCGCCCCGGCTGTTGGCGCCCGCGTTCTTGCGGCCGCCGCGCGTGCCGCGCGCCGGCCGGGTCTCGGTGGTATCGGCCATGGAACCGGCCGGCTGCGCGTCGGCGGCGTCATGCGCCTCGACCGCCTGGACCCGCGCGGCGGGCCTGCCGCCCGCGCGCGCGGCCGCGCCGCCGGCGCTGTCGCGATACACGTAGGTGCCGGATTTTTCCTCGCGCCCGACCTCCAGGAAGCCGCGCGACTGCGCCTCGTCCAGCAGGTTGCCGAAGGCGCGAAAGCCGTAGTACGACTCGTTGAAGTCCGGCCGGCGGCGCTTGAGCGCGTCCTTCAGGGCCGAGGCCCAGATCTTGCCGCTGTCGCCGCGCTCGGCCATCAGCGCCTCGAAGGTCTCGACCACCATGTCGACCGCCTGGGTCTTGCGGGCCTCCAGTTCTTCCTTGCGGCGGCGCTCCTCGTCGGGCGAGCGGCGCTGGCCGGCGTTGCCGCCGCCGCGATTGTCGCGGCGCGCGTCGGCGGCGCGCTGGCCTTCGCGGGCCAGGTCGTCATAGAAAATGAATTCGTCGCAGTTGGCGATCAAGAGGTCGGAGGTGGACTGCTTGACGCCCACCCCGATCACCTTCTTGTCGTTCTCGCGCAGCTTGGACACCAGCGGCGAGAAGTCGGAATCGCCGCTGATGATGACGAAGGTGTTGACGTGCGACTTGGTGTAGCAGAAGTCCAGCGCATCCACCACCAGCCGGATGTCGGCGGAATTCTTGCCCGACTGGCGCACGTGCGGGATTTCGATCAGCTCGAAATTGGCCTCGTGCATCGGCGCCTTGAATTCCTTGTAGCGCTCCCAGTCGCAATAGGCCTTCTTGACCACGATGCTGCCCTTGAGCAGCAGGCGTTCCAGCACCGGCCGGATGTCGAACTTCTGGTACTTGGTGTCGCGCACGCCAAGCGCCACGTTCTCGAAGTCGCAAAAAAGCGCCATGCTGACGTTTTCGTTGGCTGCATTCATGTGTTTTTCTCCGTTGCCGCGGCCGCCCCGGGCCAGTAGGCCCGGGGGACGATTGGCCGCCGATTGGCTGTGTCCAGGCCGACCATGATATACATTCCCGTCCCTCCTCCCCACC
>NZ_QHHO01000008.1:0-31752 GCF_003184165.1 Achromobacter sp. RW408 | reverse complement strand
TGCCGCGCATCGCCACACGCGGGCGCCACTTCCTCGATCAGATCGTCCAGCTGCTGCGTCACTACGGCTATGTGGTGCGCGAAACCGCGCACGACTGCGGCGAGCTGGGCGGCCTGGCCCAAAGCCGCAAGCGCTTTTTGCTGATCGCCCGCCACGCCGAGAAAGTGCCGGCGTTCATCTACGAGCCGCCCAAGCGCCCGCTGCGCGCCGTGGGCGAAATCCTGGGCCGTATGCACCTGCCAGGCGACCTGCGCGCCGGCCCTATGCACCGCATCCCGAACCTGAGCTGGAAAACCTGGGTGCGGCTCGCGTTCGTCCAAGCCGGTGGCGACTGGCGCAGCCTGAACCGCCTGGCCGTGCAGGACGGCTACCTGCAGGACTACCTGTTGGTGCCGGAAATGCATCGCGGCGCCCTGGGCGTGCATTCGATGCAGGATAGCGCCGGCGTCATCGCCGGCCGGAGCTATCCGCTGAATGGTGCCTTCTCGGTGGCTGATCCGCGCTTCGATCCGTCGGCGGCGTGGAAGGACGGCCAGGCCTACGGCGTGCGCCGCTGGGAGGCGTCTACCGGCGCAATTGCGGGCCAGCAGGGGCCGGGACAAGGCGCATACAGCGTAGCGGACCCGCGCCACCACGGCCCCGCCAAGCACAGCAACGAATTCCGGATCGTGCGCTACGAAGACACGGCGCGCGCCGTCACGGGCGCGCACGGAACAGGGCAATGCGTCGCAGACCCGCGCACGGGTTGGCATCGGCACAGCAACAACCTCAAAGTTGTGGATTGGCAGCGGGCAGCGGGTGCGGTTATCGCCGGCGGTAAGGGCGTGCAGGGCGGATGGATGTCCATCGCTGACCCACGCCCGGGACTGGCCCGCGAGCGGGGCGATCACTACCTGACTGCCGGACACTATGGCGTAGCAGCATGGGATAAGCACGTCGGCGCGGTGTCAGCGTCGGCCTGCCATGACAATGGCTCATGGTCGGTGGCTGATCCGCGGGCGCTGCCTGCGGCCAACGACAAACTGGTATGCCGCATCATCTCCGAGGACGGCACCTGGCACCGCCCGTTTACGACGCTTGAGCTGGCGGCCCTGCAGAGCATCTACGACCCCGACGACTACGCCGAGGCCGAGGCCAACGGCGAGCCCTTCCAGATGGACGGCACGTCCGACAGCGCACACCGCGAGCGCATCGGCAACGCCGTACCCAGGAAGGCGGCCAAGGCCATGGCCGAGGAAATCGGCCGCGCCATCCTGCTGTCTCGGACGGGCGAAACGTTCCAGCTGTCGGCCGCGCCCATATGGGTCCGTCCAATCATCACGGCCCTGGCCGTGCGCGGTGGAGAACAGGACCATGGTTGAACGGATACGCGAAACTGGGCATACATCGGCCGCGCCGGCCGCCACCGCGTCAACCGCCATCATCTTGTACATGCGCTACGGCCGTATGCGCCTGACCATGAGCGAGTTGGCCGCCGAGCTGGGCATCAAGGAAGGTTCGTTGCGCAACCTCATCTCGGATGACAAGTGCGCGGTGGCCACCTACACCGAGGGACGCAATCGGTACGCCGATGTGCGGGCTGTCGGTGAATACCTCGATCAGCGTTACCGTGAGGCCTCGCTGATCAGCGAGCGTTAGGCGACGCGCTTCGGCATCGGCAGGACTTTGTTATGGAGTCCTGCCGGATCGATCTGGGTGTACCGCTTAAGCTGGCGCCAGTCCTTATGGCCGGAGACCGCCGCCACTTCCGGTATCTGCCAGCCGGCCTCAAATAGACTGCTTACCGCTTCATGACGCATGTCGTGGAAATGCAGGTCTTTGATTTCCAGCGTCACACACGTCCGAGTAAATAGCTGGCTCACCGTCGCGGCACGGTACGGGAATATCCGGCCATCCGGCGTGTCGCGCGGCTGTCGTTCGATGGCCGCCCAAGCCTCGCCCAGCAGCGGTATGGGCTGATCGTTCCCGACCTTCTGTTTCGGGTGCTTGCGGTCTCGCACGATGATCAGCTTTCGGACATCGTCCAAATCCGCCCAACGGATGCGGAAAATCTCACCCTGGCGCAGCCCCGTATTGATAGCCACCGTCAGCACATCCACCATATAGGGGAAGTGCTCGGCGAAGTATGCATAGAGCTGTTCCAGCTCCTTGGCCGTGGGCCGGCGGTCGCGCTTGTTGCCTGGGCCTATCAGTCCAAAATGGTGCAGGGTCGGTCGGGCGTCTCCCACCGGGTCGCCGATGCGCAGGTTGAGAATGCTCTTGGTGTGCCGGATCGCGGTCCCGAGCTTGGACATGTGCATGTTGACCGTGTACGGCCCGGCGCCGGCGCGCTGGCGGCGCTGGCACCAGGTCACCAGGTGCGAGGTGGCCAGCTTCTCAAGTTTCACCTGCCCCAGCCCGTCGTCCTCGGCCGCGAGGTGCTGGAGCATGTAGTCCTCATTGGACTTGGGCTTGATCGGGCGGCCCGATTCGGCGCGCAGCTCGCGGTACTTCTCTATCAGCTTGGCTACCGTCATGGAGGCGGTTTCGGCCGAGCTTCCCTCGATCTCCAAGGCCCAGCGCTGGGCCTCGATTTTGGTCTCAAACGTCCTGCTGATAGACTTGCGTCCTGCCTTGCGTACCTGGGCGCGCCACTTGGCGCCGATCTTGACTATCGCGGCCATCTCGTCTTTTCCTGTTGTAGTAGTTCTGTAGTAGCGGGATATTAGATCAGGTGAGAAACGATGATGAAGAGTGATAAACTCCCGCCAAGACAAAGCCCTTTAATATCAAGGCACTACCATAAAATCCTCATGCATTCATGGGGTTGCGGAATCCCCGCAGTTTTGCCCGTCTCGCCGTAGTTAACGGCGAACCCTACAGCCCGGAAACCCGCATAAACATTGGGTTTCGCCAATGTGCTGTAGTAGTTTTGTAGCAGTAGCTTCGGCCGGCCTCCCCCGTTTTTTCCCTATCCTCCGTAGCTCGGTACGCCCGCGTCATAACCATCGTCCCGTTTGCTACATGCGGGCAAGCATGCCGGCCACCGCTGCAGCCTGCTGGCCTCGATCACCTCGACCTGCAGCACCGGCACCTGGCCGCGCGCCGCCGGCGCCCGCCGCGAGCTGCTGGCCACGTCCACCACCGCCTGCAGCGCAGCACCTGGCCAGCACGTCGCCGGTGGCCGCGAGCTGTACTGGCCACCTTCACCACCACCTGCAGCGCCGGCATCTGGTCAGCGCGCCGCCGCGGCCGCCGCGAGCTGCTGGCCACCTCCGCCACCACCTGCAGCGCCAGCACCTGGCCGGCGCGTCGGCCGGCGCCGGAACGCGATCGAGGATCCAGTGCGACGACGACGAGCGCACCGGGCGCCGACGTGACAGAGCTCCTTTTCAATATTTCGGGAAGGGCTGGGAAAAACCTAACCTTCCTAACCGACCTTAGCGAATCGGCCGGAGCGCCTTTATTCATGCGGGTTTCCGGCGTTTCGGAAAACCTAACCTTTTCCTAACCAAAGCCTAACCCGGTTAGGTTTCTATACCCTAACCTTATAGAAAATAGATATTCATATAAATCAAAGACTTACGACGAGGTTAGGTTTCAGGTTAGGTCAGGTTAGGTTTTGAACCTAACCACAATTACCTATAAAAATCAGTACCTTACACATCAATTTCTGGCCCGGTTAGGAAGGTTAGGTTTTTCCCAGCCCCTCCCCGAATATGCGTAAGGATTGTGCAAAAGGGCTTGAGGATGGCGCACCTACCGCTAACCATCGGCTATCGTTGCACCCTCGGGCTACCATCGGCAGAATGAGCAACAACGATCCGATCAGCGACCACTGACAACAAGAGCATGCGCATGGCCGCTTTTATAGAATTTGTCTGGGATGTTGGGAAACGTGGCTGGAAGTGGGCCACATTTCCAACAGCGACTGTCTTCGCAGCACTTACCTACTTCGACACGCTGCAAGGAACCACGCCCCTCACCAAGACGCTAACCGGCGTAGGCGTTGTGCTGCTCGGCGCCCTCTGCGGCGTCTTGCGAGGCGCCTATTTACGCGAGGCAGCCATCAGAGCAGATATCGCCGCGATATCCGATTCGCCGCCTCTCACAGTTCGTCTAGTCAAGCAAGGCGATGTCTATTATGAAGGGCGAATGATCATCATATTGGACAAGGCCCCGTGGCTGGAAAGAGGACTACTTCTTTCATTAACGAACGAGGTGGACAGCATTACACCGGTGGCCCTGTTATACGTAGAGACCTTTACGAGCGACGACTACCCTCAGTGCATTGTTTGGCGCGGCTATCAATCCGCGGAGGACCTGTGGGGCTTCTTGCGCGATCAGTCCCGCTGGAAGAGCTTGCAAGCTAGGCGCAACGTTCGAATAGAGCATTTGGAGAATGCAAACCATGACTAACGATGTAAACCGCAACGCTCTCGCCGCCGCACTGAAGCTATCCGGCGGCAGGGTTGTCAAAGTTAGTTCCCCGACAGAACTGGTTATCAATCTGGGGGAACAAGCAGGGCTACGCCACGGTCAAGAGGTATTGATCTATGCGATTGGCGAAGAGCTATTTGACCCGGTGACTAACGAGTCCTTAGGCCAGCTAGAACTGGTTAAAGGACGGGGCCGGGTGACGCACCTACAACCTCGCCTTGCGACTGTTGAAAACACAGAGACATACAAACGTGATCAGTTTGGCCTGTTTGGCCGTGGCCAGGAGGTGGCGACCGCCCCGTTCCGCAACCCTAGCGTCGGTGACCTGGTGCGCATTCTCTAAAGTGCGTCGTAGGTGCGTCGTTCTGCATCGCCTGCCAAGCCCCGCCAGCGGCCCGTAGAGGCGCGCAAACGCTGGCAGCAAGGGGTGACGCAGGGGTGAGTCTTTTTTCATAGATTTAGCGGGCAGGCGTGGAGGGGGGAAGACTGCGCGCCAGAGGTGGTGACGGGTCGATCTACTGTATATTTGTACAGTACTATGAGGTGCCCATCATGACCCTGCTCGACCGTCCCCCACCTACGCCCATGTCTGCGGCGCGCATACGCGAGCTGTACGCCCGCAACCCCACCACCGAGACCTGCGCCTTGGCCTGGGAAATCTGGCGCCTGCAGCGCGTTCTGATCGCGTTGGAAGCCGGTATGCGAAACGCGGCAAGCCTGCGCCATCGCCAGGATGTGATTGACCAGGTCACCGGCCTGCTGGAATACATCCAGCGCGAACCCTGTCTGACCGAGCCGCTGGCAGTCAAACAGGGGCGCAAGCGCGGCGAGCGTCGGTGAGGGCCAGGCCTGCAGACCACCGCGCGGCGCAGACGAAAAAAGCCCCGCTAGTGCGGGGCTGACGCCTGTGGTTCGGGCGCGCTACTCGTCGCCTTCTCCGGGGATCATGTAGGGCTTGAAGCGCACAACCTCATCGCCCAACCAGTCATTGATTTCCAGGAACTTGGCCTGCAGCGGCTCAAGCTCGTTACGCGCGAACACCTTCGCCGCCGATATCGGCGTGCCGAAGCCGCCCGAGTTCGTCGGCACCAGGCCCATGAGCTGCGGCGGCACCCGGTGCGCGGCGAGCACGTCATCGCGCGACACGTTCTTGATGTTGAAAAAGTCATCGCGCGCGGCCACCTCGCTAACCGGGATGATCTGCATGCCGTCTTTCTTGCCGCCGGGCGCATAGACAAAGAGGTTGCGGAAGTTGCCCGGCCCTTTCGAGTTCTTCATCGCCTCGCGGATGTCATCGACATAGCCACCGTCCGGCAGGGTGTCCGTCACGTACATGATGAATCCCGCATGACTGCCGTTGTGGTAGTACTTGCGCCGGAACAGCGTCGCGGACTCGTTCAACCATGCGGCATTGAGCGCGGCCAGGTACTCGGGCAGGCCATAGATTTCCTGGTTGATATCCGGCTGCATCAACTGGCACACCGTGCCGGCGCGGAATTCATACTCCTGGCCGGAGCTGGGCAGAAAGAAGAAGCGGCCAGGCTCAACGCCGCGCCGCGTGTACTTCGCAAGCGCGTGCTTCATCATGATCAGCTTGCCCGTCATGCTGTCCAGCCGCTCCGCGTAGGTGTTGCCGAAGGTCAGAAAATCGATGGCCATTTTCAGGCAGGTATCACGGCCAAATGCAGGATGCGGCAGCAGCGTGGAGGCCAGGATATTGGCCTTGAAGTAGATAGCCGAACTATGGTGCGGGCTGGCCCGGAACGTCTTGGACAGGCCGCCGAAATTGATCGGCGGCTCGTACCAGCGCCCATTGCGCCAGCACTCCAGATAGTCCAGTATCTCGCGCCGATCAAGCACCGGCACCGGGTCACCGAAGGTGAAGGCCTCGACCTTTTCAGGCATGGGCGCCGGCGCAGCGCTGGCCGCCTTGCTTTTCCGTTTCATCCGTAAATCTCCATGAAGCTTTTTCCGACGCCTGCGGCGCCTTCCAGGGGTTCCCAATCCAGCGCATGCATCAGCGCCCAGGCCAGGTCAGCGTGCCCGGTCTCGCTGGCCCGGCCGGCATCGTATGTGACACTGCGACCGCTGGCGGTGGTGGTCTTGCGAATTGCCATGAGCGACTGCGCCAGGTCGGTGGCGCCGGCGTCGAACTCCAGACGTTTGTTGCGGATCACATCCCCGGCCTTGAGCACCAGACGGCCTTTGACCTCGGGCGAATAGCTGTAGGATCGAACGCCGGGAAAGAACTGCTTGACCAGCTGGAACACGCCTTGCCCCATGCCGGTGGCGTCGATACCGATGTAGGCAACAGCGTACCGCTTCGTGATTTCCTCGATCTTCTTGGCCTGGGCTGCGAAGTCCATCCCCTTGAACTGGTGATACTCCAGCACGCGGAACTTGCCGCCGGGGGTGCGCGGCGCGGCCAACACAACACAACCGGCGGAATCTCCCGACAGAGACGGGTCATAGCCCACCAGCACCGGCCAGTGTCCGTAGGGCCGAAGCAGAAACTTCTGCACATCGACCCACTCGACCATGGAATCCACCATGCAGCCCTGCAGCACCGATAGCGGGAAGATGGATGCGGTGTCATCGATGAACCCGCACATCAGCAGGTTTTCGAACTGATCGGGGCTGTACTCAAGCCGCAGCTCATCAATGTCGAACAGGTTGCAGCCGCCAGCCTCGGCGTCCAGGATGGTGACGATCTGCCGCCAAATGCGGTCATCACACTGGTGGCCATTCTTCAAGATCGAGTGCGCCAGCTCAATGGCCACTTGATCGCGCTTGGCGCGGCGCTTGTTGAACACGTCGCCAGTCCAAAGTGGATAGGCTTCGTGGGCCATGCTGGACGGGGTGGAAAAATAGGTCTTGCGCCAATGCTTATGCAGCGCCATGCCGCTGGCCACCTTGTTCAGCTCCGCGAACTTCGGCACCCAGAAGAACTCATCGAAGTAGAAATTGCCGTGGTAGCTCTGCGCCGTGCGTGCGTTCGTGCCGAGAAAGTACAGGTGCGCGCCGTTCGGCAAGACGATGGGATCGCCCTTGAGATCGACGTCCGCGGCCTCTCGCGCGAATTGAATGATGTACTGCTTGAAGACGTGCGCCTGCGCCTTCGAGGCGGACAGGAAGATTTGATTTCGGCCCGTCCTGATCGCATCGTCCAGCGCCTCCCGCGCGAAGTACCAGGTTGCCCCAATCTGCCGCGACTTGAGGATCATCCGGGTGCGCTGATCGCCATTTCGCAGCCAGACCTTCTGATAGTCGAACAGGGAATCACGGAACGCCTGTGACAGCTTTTGCGCCTGCTCGTCGCTGATCGCATTGCGCTCGGGCTTGCGCTTCGGCCCTGCATTGCGCCGGTCAAGCGCGGGATTCAGCGTGGAATCGCGCCCGTCCTCATCGAACTTGCGCACGCGCGCGGTGCGCTCAAGCTGACGACCCAGCAGGTCGATTTCTTTGAAGTCGCGCCCGTCCTTCTCGGTCTTGGCGATGAGCGTGCATAGGCGGGCATCAAGTGCGGTCTCTACGCGCTCGACGGGCGAAGCCTTGTCCCAGCCGTCGCGCGTTTTCCAACTGTGCACCGTGGTGCGCTTTTCGCTCAGGTGGCGGGCAATGGACGATATGCGCCAGCCCTGCCAGTACAGGTCACGAGCGACGCGGCGCGGGTCGATATGGTCGGTGGATTGCAACATGCCGCCATCCTGCCGGGCTTCTCCGCGCGCGCGTGAAGCCGTCTCTTCTGGAACGCACGCGCACAACGCCGCGCCGTTGAGTGGCCGGGCGGCGGGGGCCAGTATGGCAACACCCGAACACCACCAACGAGCCAAACCCTATGAAAAAAGACCGCTGGTTTACCGTGGCCACCGAAGGCCAGACCACCGATGGCCGCAACATCCAGCGCACCTGGCTGGAAGAGATCGCGGCAACCTACAACCGCGAGAAGTACGGCGCACGCATCTGGATGGAACATATTCGCGGCGTCGTGCCGGAAAGTCCGTTCTGCGCCTACGGCGATGTCCTGGCCGTGCGCACCGAAGAAAACGATGAAGGCAAGCTCACGCTGCAAGCGCAGCTGGACCCCACCCCCGCGCTGGTGTCCATGACGAAGGGCCGCCAGAAAATCTATACGTCCATCGAAATTCAAGAAGACTTCGCCGGCACCGGCAAGTGCGGCTTGGTCGGCCTGGGCGTCACCGACAGCCCGGCCAGCCTGGGAACGTCGATTCTGGAATTCGCCGCCAAGAATCCCGCGTCCAACCCGCTCGCTGGCCGCAAGCAGTCGCCGGAAAACCTGTTCTCCAGCCTGCTGGAAACGCCCATTAACTTCGACGACGAAGCCAAACCCGACGACGATGCCGCCGGAGCAATGCAAGCGCTCGGCGCCTTCTTCCGCGCGCTGCTGCCCGGCCAAGCACCTAAGCCCATCCCGCCCGCGCCGAGCTTCTCCCAGGCCATGGACGTCACTGCCGCGTTGCAAGCATTCAACACCCTGGAAGCGGCAATCAAGAAGACCACCGGCGACCTGGCCGCCGCCGTCACCAAGGTCACGACCGAGATGGAGGAATTCAAGAAAAACGCTGCGACCGCCAAGGAACTGGCCGAGCTGCGCGCCCAGCTCGACAAGACGCCCGGCAACCACTCGCAGCGCCCGCCGGCCGCTGGCGGTGACGGCCGCCTGAAAACGGACTGCTAACGCGGGCCGATCCTCACCCATCAAAACCAAATCGGAACCACAACATGCGCAACGAAACCCGCGTCCTCTTCAACGCCTATCTGCACAACCTGGCCGAACTCAACGGCGTCGACAGCGTAACGCAGACCTTCAACGTCGTGCCGTCCGTGCAACAGACGATGGAGACCAAGATTCAAGAAAGCTCGGCCTTCCTGACCAAGATCAACATGATCGGCGTCACCGAGCAGCAGGGCGACAAGCTGGGCCTGAACCTCTCCGGCCCCATCGCCTCGCGTACCGACACCAAGGTCAAGGACCGCGAACCGCGCGACCTGACCACGCTGGACGTGAACGGCTACTACTGCCGCCACACCGATTTCGATTCCTTCATCCCCTACGCCAAGCTCGACGCCTGGGCGCATTTCAAGGACTTCGAGATCCGCATCCGCGATCTGCTGATCCAGCGCCAGGCGCTCGACCGCATCATGATCGGCTTCAATGGCAACAGCGTGGCGTCCACGACCAACCCCAGCACCAACCCGCTGCTGCAGGACGTGAACAAGGGCTGGCTGCAGAAGATGCGCGAGTACGCGGAAGAGCGCGTCATGAACGAGGGCAAGACGCCGGGCAAGGTCCAAGTTGGCGCCAGTGGCGACTACAAGAACCTGGACGCCCTGGTCTACGACGCCATCACGCTGCTGGACCCGTGGCACCGCGAAAACGCCGGCCTGGTCGCCATCGTCGGCCGTGGCCTCATGCACGACAAGTATTTCCCGCTGGTCAACCAGGACAGCCGCGCCACCGACACGCTGGCGGCAGACCTGATCATCAGCCAGAAGCGTATCGGCGGCCTGCCGGCGGTGCAGGCGCCCTTCTTCCCCGAAAAGAAGGTGCTCATCACCCCGCTGGATAACCTGTCTCTGTACTGGCAGATTGGCGGGCGCCGTCGTCACATCGAGGAAAACGCCAAGCGCAGCCGCGTGGACACCTACGAAAGCTCCAACGACGACTACGTGGTGGAAGACTACGGCCAAGCCGCCATGGTCGAAAACATCGAGCTGGTGCAGGCCTGACCATGACCAGCCCCGCACAACAACACCGCACGCGGGTGCTGGCCGCCCGCGCGAGCGCTGCCGATGGCGACGCGCCCGCCGTCATGGGCGGCATCTACGGCCAGATGATGGCCAAGCTGACCCAGGACCGGCGCCGCCTGCACGATATCCAATCCGTGGAGCGCAAGGTAGCCGTCAAGCGCGAGCTGGTTCCCGAGTATGCCGACTACCTGCAGGGCGTGTTGGCCGGCGACGGCGGCCAGCCTGATGAGGTGGTGACCACGCTCATGGTGTGGCACTTCGACATCGGCGCATTCGCGCGCGGCCTGCAGCTCGCCGACTACGTACTGCGCCATGACCTGCAATTGCCGGAACGGCTCAAGCGCAACACGGCCACCCTGCTGCTGGACGAGGTGGCCGGCCAGGTCGCCAACGGCGCTGTGTCAAAGCCCGAAGAGGCCATGCAGGTGCTGCAGGAAGTCGCGCGCCTGGTCGATGGCCAGGACGCGCCGGACCAAGCCCGCGCCAAGCTGCACTTGGCCTTGGGCAAGACGCTGGCGGCCCAGGCCGGCGAGGAGCCGCGCGGCCCGCAGCTGGAAATGGCGCGGGCCGGTGTCGCGCAACTGCGCCGCGCCGTGGAGCTGCACAGCGGCGTAGGCGCGAAAAAGCTCATCGAACAGCTGGAACGCAAGATCAAGAACGCCGGCGACGCCGGCTAACCGAGTGCCCCCAAGCGCACGGCGGCGCGGGCGGAAGGTCGGTCACAGACCGGCTGGATGCCCGCCCACCGCCGATTTCATGAGAACAGGCCATGAGCTTCATCGCAACCGCACCCGCGCCCCGCACCGAACCGCCGCAGACGGTCGGAAATGATGGCTTTTTCCCGGATATCGACCTGGCCAACGCCCGCGAGACGTTGCGCCTGGATGGCACGGTGACCGAACCGCGCCTGCGCTTCGCGCTCGTCGGCGCCATGCTGGAAGCCGGCAACAGCCTGGCCGCATGGAAGGACGTCCAGCGCGCCAAGGGCTACACCCAGCTCCAGGACGTCCCGGCCGAAAAGATCGACGGCGCCACACGCCTGGAGCACGCCTACCGCCGCGCTGTCTACAGCCTGGCCAAAGCCGACCTCATCGAGCGTATGACCGACTACGACGCCACGGCCGCCGGCCAGAAGCGGGCCGAATGGCTGGACGAGGCGCCCAGCGACCACCGCCGCAACGCGCGCTGGGCCATCGCCGATGTCATCGGCGCCAAGCGCAATATCGTGGACCTCATCTGATGAAAGTCCGCGCCCAACAAGGTGACACGGTGGACGCGCTCTGCTGGCGCCACCTGGGCACCACGCGGGACGTGGTGGAAGCCACCTACGAACTCAATCCCGGCCTGGCCGACCTGGGCGCGGTGCTGCCGCATGGCCATGTGGTCGTCCTGCCGGATGCCGCCCCTCAACCTACGGCGGCGCCTGCCGTCAAACTCTGGGACTGAACTCAATGGCCGAACCCTCGACCGTATCGGGCGCCGTGGCCACCACGCTGGTATCTGGCGCGGCCCTGTCGCAAATCCTGCCGCTGATCGACGCAAACGCGGCCTTCGGCGCCGTCATGGGCGCCGCCCTGGTGGCGAGTACCAAGAAAGACCTCACCGCCTGGAAGCGCTTCGTTTCCTTCCTGGTCTCGGGCCTGTGCGGCTACGGCGGCGCCGGCGAAATCGTCGCCCGCGAGCTGGCCAAGGAATCCTTTCTGCCCGCGCTGATCGGCGCGGTCGTCATCGTGCCACTGGCGCTCAAGCTGCTGGCCAAGGCACCGGACTTCGACCTCGGGAGCATTTTCCGAGGCTTTGGGGAAAAGAAATGACCGACCTGCCCCCCACCCCTGCGCTGTCCCTCATCGCGGTGGCCTGCGCCCTTCTGTACGCCGGCACGGCGAGCCGCTTCCTCTGGTATCAGCCCAATGGCGCCCGCCATCGACGTGTGCTGTCGTGTCTGGCCACCGCTCTGATTGCGGCGCTGTTCTGCCGCGCCGTCGAAATCCTGCTGCTGCACTCGCCGGCAAGCCTGTCCGAGCTGGTCATCGCCGCGCTGCTGTTCGCCGGCGCCTGGCGCGCACGCGGCAACCTGGCAACGTTCACCCGAGGGAACCCCGATGTCTGAAATTCTGCGCAAGGGCGCCATCGGCCAGGCCGTGGCCGATCTTCAATCTGATCTGCAGCGCGCCGGCTACAAGGTTGAGCGCACGGCGATCTACGACGACGCCACGCGCGGCGCGGTGGCAGCGCTACAGCGGGCCACCGGCTTGGTAGTCGATGGCGTCTATGGACCGAAGAGCCGCGCCGCACTGGCAAACCACGATGTGACCCGCTTTCTGCGGGAACCCGACCTGATCGCAGCCGCCGAACGCTTGGGCGTTTCCCTGGCCTGCATCAAGGCCGTGAACGAGGTGGAATCGAACGGACGCGGCTTTCTGCCCGATGGGCGCCCCGCAATCCTGTTCGAGCGGCATGTCTTCCATGAACGCCTGCGCGAGCATGGCATCGACCCGACACCGCACACCGCGCGCCTTCCCGCTATCGTCAATCCCAAGCGCGGCGGCTACGCAGGTGGCGCGGCCGAGTACGTCCGGCTCGCAACCGCGATCCAGATTTGCCGTCCTGCGGCGCTGGAGGCCGCGAGCTGGGGCGCATTTCAAATCATGGGCTACCACTGGCGCCGGCTGGGGTTTGAAAGCGTGGAAGCATTCGTTGCCGCGCAGCAGGAAAGCGAGGGCGCGCAGCTTGCCGCCTTCGTGGGCTTCATCGAGACCGATCCGGGTCTGCATAAAGCCCTGGCCGGCCGCAAGTGGGCGGCATTCGCGCGCGGCTACAACGGCCCGGCCTACGCAGAAAACCTCTATGACGTGAAGCTGGAGCGCGCCTACACGCGATTCTCCGAAGAAGACGCGGGGCAGGCAGCATGAACACGTTCCTGCGCGCCATCGCGCCCTACGCAGCAACCGCCATCCTGGCCGTGGTGGTTTGGTTCCAGCGTGGCGACATCGCACGCCAGGAGGTCGCCATCACCGCCTATGGCCAGGTCATCGAGCGCCAAGCCAGCGACCTGGCGGACCTGGGAAGCCGCATGACCACCCAGCGCCTGGACCTGGCGAAACTGGAGCGCGCGCAAGACGACTTCCGCAACGCGCTGGACCAGCGCACGTTCGACCTTGAAAGGCTCAAGAATGAAAATCCGCAAGTTCGCAGCTGGGCTGATACTGTGCTGCCTGATCCTGTTGCAAGGCTGCGCCAGCGCCCTGCCCTCGCCGGGGCCGCGGCTTACGCTGAATACCTGCGCACCCGTGACCCCGTGCAGTCTGCCGGCGGCGGCGCCAAGGACTGACGGCGATCTGAATCTGTTGATAGACCGCGTTGAGGCCGCCTGGGCTATGTGCGCGGCCAAGGTGGACACCATCATCAAATGCCAGGACGAGGCGAACCATGCGAAAGGCCAATGAGCTGCGCGAATATCTGACGCGGCACAATGAGTTTCTGTCCACTAACCCGGACAGGCTGCATGTTTTCGTTGACGACGGCGGCATCCATTGCACGGGAACGCGCAACCTCTCGCACGAATATCGGTACACCCTCACCATCGTGGTGACCGACTATGCAGGCCAGGCTGACACCCTCATGCTGCCGCTGCTGGCCTGGCTTCGCATCAAGCAGCCCGAACTGCTGATCAACCCGGAACGACGCGCCAGCGCAATCCAGTTTGATGTTGAGCTGCTGAACCATGAGTCGGCGGACATTGAAATCAAGCTGCCGCTCACCGAACGCGTAGTGGTGAAGCCATCGGGCGCCGGTGGCGCCCTGGTGGCCGAGCATGCCGACGAACCCGCCGACGCCGAACTGCCGACCGAAGATGAGGAAATCACCATCGTCATCCCGGGCGCGGCCCCGGTTACCGTCACTGTCCCGGCGTGGCGCCATCCCTATGAGTGACGATTTCTCGGACGTGCAGGCCTGGGCGGCGGCGCTGCTGGCGCAGCTGCGGCCAACCGAACGCCGCCGCGTGAATCGCGCTGTCGCGGTGGAGCTGCGCCGCACCGAGGGCCAGCGGATTGCGGCCCAGCAGAACCCGGACGGCACGCCCTACGCCCCAAGGCGTACCAAGAACCTGCGTGGCAAGCGCGGCGCCATCCGTCGCAAGATGTTCACGCGGTTGCGCACCGCTCGATACCTGCGCGTAGAGGCCAGCGACACCGACGCGGTGGTCGGCTACAGCGGGCGCGTAGCGCGCCTGGCCCTGGTTCACCAGGAAGGCCGCAGCGACCGCCCGGCACGCGGCCAGAAGCCCGTTCGCTACCCGCGCCGCAAGCTGCTGGGATTCACCGAACGCACCCGAGAAATGGTGCTCGATACCTTGGCGCGGCATCTGGCCGGCCAAGGCCTGTAGCACGCCGAAGCACAAGGCGCGCCCCGTGCGCGCGCGATGGCGGCCCGGCAACATGGCCGCTATGCATGAAATCGCCGAACTCTTCCGCCTCATCTCCAACCTGATCCGCATCGGTACGGTTTTCGCCGTCGATCTGTCCAGCCAGCCGGCACGCGTTCGCGTCGAATCGGGCGACCTTCAAAGCAACTGGTTGCCGTGGCTGGAGCTGCGCGCCGGCACGACAACGACATGGAACCCGCCCACCATCGGCGAACAAGTCGTTTTGCTGTGTCCTGATGGTGACCCGGCCGCCGGCGTGGTGCTGATGGGGTTGAACTCGGATGCGATACCCGCCCCGTCCGCCAGCGCGGCGGAACACGTCACGCTCTACCCGGACGGCGCCCGCATCGTGTACGACCACGAGGCCGGCCAGCTCACGGCCGAAGGCATCAAGACGGCAACGGTCACCGCCAGCGAGTCGGCCACCCTCAAATGCCCGGAAATCACCCTTGACGGCAATGTGACCGTGACAGGACTGTTCACCTATCAGGCCGGCATGAGCGGCAAGGACGGCAAGGGCAACAACACAGTCATCACCGGTGACCTGCGCCACACAGACGGCGCGCTTTCGTCCAATGGCGTCGTCTTGCACACGCACACCCATGGCGGCGTGCTACAGGGCGGCGCACGTACCCAAGGGCCGGGGGCAGGCGCATGAGCTACATCGGGATGGACGCCAACACAGGCCTGCGGATCAGTGGCCGACAACACCTGAATCAGTCCGTGACAAAGATACTCACGACGTCGATAGGGACGCGCATTCGCCGTCGCCCCTTCGGCGCGCTGGCCGCCGACCTGATCGATACCCCCACCAATGGCGCCGCCGTCCTGCAGCTCTACGCGGCGGCGGCCACGGCGTTGATGCTGTGGGAACCCCGGCTGCGTGTTCGCAGCTTGTCTGCCAACGTCAACGCAAACCGGCCCGGCGCCGTCGTGCTGAACATCATCGGCGAAGCCGACACCGGCGACCGCACCGAAAGTGTGTCCCTCTCCACCACGTTGAGCGCCTGATATGGCAAGCCCGAACATCATCGACCTTTCCCAGCTGCCCGCGCCGGACGTGGTGGAAACGCTGGACTACGAACGAATCCTGGAGACGCGCAAGGCGCGGTATCTCGCCCTTTTCGCGCTAGAAGACCGCGACGCCGTGGCCAAAGCGCTGGCGCTGGAGTCGGAGCCGCTGGTCATCACCCTGCAGGAAAACGCCGAGCGCGAAGTCATCTTGCGCCAACGCATCAACGACGCGTCCCGGTCCGTCCTGCTGGCATTCGCGCGTGGCGCCGACTTGGAACACATTGCAGCCGAGTATGGCGTAAGCCGCCTGGTCATACGGCCGGCCGACCCCGCCGCCGTGCCGCCAGTCGAAGCCGTTTACGAAAGCGACGACGAACTGCGCGAGCGCGCACAGCTGGCGTGGGAAGGTCTGTCAACCGCAGGCCCGCGCGATGGCTACGTCTTCCATGCCTTGACCGCGGACGGGCAGGTCGCGGATGCGACCGCCACCAGCCCCGAGCCTTGCGATGTGCGCATCTGCGTACTCGCCCGCGATGGCGACGGCACCGCGCCGGCCGAGCTGCTGGACAAGGTACGCGCCAAGCTCAACGACGAGGACACCCGCCCCATGGGCGACCGGTTGACCGTCCAATCCAGCAGCATCATCACCTACAGCGTGCGGGCGGTTCTCCACATGAAAGGCGAAGGCCCGGGCCGGTCGGTCGCGCTGGAGGCCGCCACGCGCGCGTGTCGCGCCTACGTCAACCGGCCCCGCCGCGCCGGCGTATCGGTCTGGCGATCCGCGATCAATGCCGCGCTGCATGTCGAAGGCGTCGCGCATCTCGACTTGATCGAGCCTGCGGACAACCTGGTTCTTGACTCCACGCAGGCCGCCACATGCGTGGCGGTGGAAGTCTCCATTGCGGCCGGCGGTTGAAATGGCGAAAAAGCCTACTCTGCTGCCGCCCTCATCCACCCCGGTTGAGCGCAAGCTTGCCCAGGTCGGCGCCGACATCGAGGAAATCCCCTTGCCCTTGCGCAAGCTGCGCCGCGCGAGCACCACGCCCGCCCTGCTGCTGCCCTGGCTGGCCTGGGAAAGGTCGGTGGACCGCTGGGACGATGCCTGGTCAGAAGCGGCCAAGCGTAAGGCCATCGCCAATTCATTCAAGATTCACCAGTTGAAAGGCACCATCGGCGCGCTGCGGCGCGTGGTGGAGCCGCTGGGCTACCTGCTGGAGGTGACCGAATGGCACCAGATGATGCCGGAAGGTCGGCGCGGAACGTTCCGGCTCACTATCGGCGTGCTCGATGGCGGCATATCCGAAGCGATGTATTACGAGCTGGGCCGCCTCATCGACAGCACCAAGCGCCTGAGCCAGCACATGACCGGCCTGGCCATCGCGGTGGAGGTGCGGGCGCCCCTGAATCACTGTGTCGCGTCCTATGACGGCGACGAGATGACCATATACCCCTATCAACCTCAACCCGTGGAAGTCGCGGCCGCCACGCCGGCCGCCCTGGCCACGCACATCATCGACATCCTGACGGTATACCCATGACTACCTATTTCGGAATCCTGACCAAGATCGGCGAAGCTAAGGAAGCCAACGCCAAGGCGCTCGGCATCCCCGTGAACATCACCGAGATGGAAGTCGGCGACGGCGGCGGCGTCCTGCCCGTGCCGAGCCGCGAGCAAACCTCGCTGATCGGCTCCAAGCACCGCGCGCCTATCAATCGCAAATTCGTTGACCCGAAAAATCCGGCCTGGCTGGTAGTGGAACAGGTCATCCCGGAGCACTTCGGCGGGTGGTGGGCGCGTGAGCTGGGATTGCGCGACGCGGACGGCGATCTGATCGCGGTATCAAATTGCCCGCCGACGTACAAGCCGCAGATGGCCGAGGGGTCAGCGCGCACCCAGGTGGTGCGCATGGTGCTGCAGGTTTCCAGTACCAGCAATTTCACGCTCAAGATCGACCCGGATGTGGTTCTGGCCACGCGCGACTACGTGGATGCGGAAGTGGCCACGCGACTGGGCAAGGATGACACGGCCAAGGCCGCCGCCAAGCTGGCCACGGGCCGCAAAATTGCCATCAGCGGCCCGGTTAGCGCGAGCGGTGTCGTTTTTGACGGCACCAAGGACATCAACCTCAACACCGGGGAACTGACGAAGGACTCCTTCCTCGTCGGCAACGGAGCCGATCCGATCCGCGCTCTCAACGCCGAGCAAGCACGCGAACTATTGGACGTGCAGATTCGACAGTCCACCATGACCATCACGCAGACCGGCGAAGTACCGCTTCCTGTCGAGTGGCGCGGTAAACGCGCTCGCTATCAAATCGTCGGCGGTGGTGGCGGTGGTGGCAACGGCGCCACGGGCTATGGCAATCAAAGCGCTCAATCGCCCGACGTATCCGGCGGTGGTGGTGGCGGCGGCGGTGCCGGCGAATACAAGACTGGCGAAATCACCCTACCGTCGACTCCAACCATCTCCTGCATTGTCGGCGTGGGCGGCGCTGGCGGCGCGGCGTTCAGCGGCCACGTAGGCGCGCAGGGAAGCGCGGGCGGCATCACCTCTATCGCCGACTTGGTTTCGGCCAACGGCGGCCGTGGTGGTGGCGGTGGTGGTGGCGCCAACATTCAGGCGCGTACATTTGGCGGCATCCCTGGCGGTCTTGGTGCCTCGGGTGGACAACCAGGAACCGCCGAGGTCTACGGATCGTCAGGCCTGGCGTCCAACGCGATCCCGGGCAACGGGGGCCATGGTGGCTCAACGCCCTTCGGAACTGGCGGCGGTGGCGGCGGCCGCTCGGGCCAGCGCCTGTTCGCCGGAAGCGCCGGCGGCGCCCCGACGCCGAACTCCGGCGGCGGCGGTGGCGGTGGAGGTGGCGCAAATGGCCCCACCAATGGCTCTGCCCCGGGTGGTGCGGGCGCGGATGGAAAAATCATTCTGGAGCTGATCTGATGAAGACCTTTGTTCAAATCGTGGATGGACGCGTCCATTGGAAATTTCGCAGCGCCCAGGCGCCTAAGCTGCCCGCCGGTGTTGTGCTGATCGACGTTACCGCTGTGTCACCGCAACCGCGCGAAGGCTGGCTGTACGAACACGACACCTTCGTAGCCGCGCTGGACGGGTTTCCCATGGACGATGACATGCGAGAAATCCAGGAAGCTATGCCGGAAAACCTGCCCGTGATTACGTCGAGCTGATACCGGACCATCGAGGCGCGCGGCACGTTGTGTGCCTGCCTTGAACAATGTGCGCCCCGTGCGCGCGCGTAGCCAAGCCCTCAGAATTTGAGCGATCCCCCGCCCGAGGTAGAGCGGGATTCAGCTCAACACTCTGAGGGCTTTTTTCATGGCACTTGATCAATACCACCACGGCGTGCGCGTCCTCGAAGCCGACGACGGCACGCGCCCTATCCGCACTGTCGCATCCGCTGTTGTCGGCTTTGTCGCCACAGCCGAAGATGCAGACCCGAAAACCTTCCCGCTGAATACGCCCATCCTGGCCACCAACATCTTGGCGGCCGCCGGTAAGGCCGGCACCAAAGGGACCTTGGCACGCTCGCTGGATGCCATCGGCGCCCAGACCAACCCCGCTACGGTTATCGTCCGCGTCGCACAGGGCGCCACCGAGGCTGAAACCACGTCCAACGTTATCGGCGGCGCCGGCAGCGACGGCCGCTACACCGGCCTCAAAGCGCTGCTGGCTGCGCAGAACTCCGGCCCCAAGCTGAAACCGCGCATCATCGGCATCCCGGGCCTGGAGAACGCCGCCACCACGGCGGCGCTGGCCGAGACCGCGCAGAAGCTGCGCGGCTTCGGCTATGCCAGCATGAAAGGCTGCGACACCAAGGAAGACGCTGCCGCCTTCCGCGAAGGTTTCGGACAGCGGGAACTCATGCTGATCTGGCCCGAGTTCCTGGGATGGGACACGCGCGCAAACGCCGAAGGCATCATCACCGCGTCGGCCGCCGCGCTGGGCCTGCGCGCCAAGCTGGACAAGGACATCGGCTGGCACAAGGTGCTTTCCAACGTCGCAGTCAACGGTGTCACCGGCATCAGCAAGGACGTCTTCTGGGACTTGCAAGACCCAGCCACCGACGCCGGCTATCTGAACGAAAAGGACATCACCACGCTGGTGAACCGCACCGGCTTTCGCTTCTGGGGTAGCCGAACATGCGCCGGCCCTTCGAGCCTCTTCCCGTTCGAGAACTACACCCGCACCGCGCAGATTCTGGCCGACACGATGGCCGAGGCGCACATGTGGGCTGTGGACGCGCCTCTGCATCCGTCGTTGGTCAAAGACATTCTGGAAGGCATCAACGCCAAGTTCCGCCAGTTCAAGTCCCTGGGCCTGATCATCGACGGGCAGGCCTGGTACGACGAAGAACCGAACACCAAGGAATCGCTCAAGAGCGGAAAGTTGGTACTCGACTACGACTACACGCCCGTGCCGCCGCTGGAAGACTTGGGCTTCCGCCAGCGCATCACCGACCGCTATCTGCTGGACTTCGCGCAGCGGATCGCCGCGTAACCCATCCTGCCCAGTGCACACCCGCGCTGGGCCATCTGCACATTCGGAGCCAATTCCATGGGACTGCCCACCAAGCTCAAAAACATGAACGTCTACAACGACGGCACCAGTTACGCAGGCGTCGCCACTTCCGTCACCCTGCCCAAGCTGACGCGCAAGATGGAAGCGTTTCGCGCCGGCGGCGTCGCCGGCGCCATCAAGGCTGATTTCGGCCTGGATGACGACGCGCTGAAAGTCGAATGGACGTGCGGCGGAAACGTCAAGCAAGTCCTGCAGCAGTATGGCGCGGTGGACGTCGCGGGCGTGCAGCTGCGCTTTGCCCAAGCGTACCAACGCGACGACACCAACGAAGTGACCGCCGTGGAGATCATCGTCCGCGGTCGCCATTCCGAGATCGACCGCGGCGAGTCGAAAGTCGGCGATGACACCGAATTCAAGATCGTCACCGAGTGCGTCTACTACAAGGAATCGCACGACGGCCAGACGGTCTTCGAAATCGACCTGGTGAACATGATTCACATGGTCGGCGAGATCGACACCATGCAGGCCATCCGTACCGCCATCGGCCTGTAACCCTCTACTCCTGGAGCCATCATGACCGACAAGACCCCTTCGCACATCGACCAACAACCGCAAGCCCTGACGGCCGCCGTCATCGACACCCTCGACCTGAAATCGGTTGACCTGGATGAGCCGATCAAGCGCGCCAGCGGCGACATCGCCCGTCTGCTGATCCGCAAGCCCAAGGCCGGCGCTCTGCGCGGCGTCACTCTCATGGCGCTGGTGCAGGTTGACGTGCAGGCGCTGACCACCGTACTGCCGCGCGTTTGCGAACCCATCCTGACGCCGGCCGAAATCAGAGATCTGGACCCCGCTGACCTGTTGAACGTGGGGGCCACGGTCGCCAGTTTTTTTATGAGCAAGGCGGAACGGCTGGCTATCCAAACTGCGTAGAAGACGCCATGGCGGATATCGCCATGGTCTTTCACTGGCCGCCGGCCCAGATGGATTCTATGGAATTGACCGAGCTGGCCGACTGGCGCGAGCGAGCGCGCGTGCGCTACCAACCCGAGACGTAACAGATGGACAAGGCGTTACAGCTTCGCGTCATCGCGGCCCTGCAGGACAAGCTGTCGGGGCCGCTTCGCAAAATCAAGAGCACAGCCGGCGCCTCCGCCCAGGGCGTCGCCGATCTGCGCGGAAAGCTCAAGCAGCTGACGGCGGCGCAGCGCGAGGTAGGGCAATTCCGCGAGCTGACGCGCGGCCTGCAGGCCACCCGCGCTGAACTGGCCACGGCGCAGCAGCGCGTGGCCGCCTTGGCCCAGCAGATGCAGGGGGCCACCAATCCCACCCGCGCCATGACGCGGGAATTCAACCAGGCGGTGCGTGCGGCCCAGCAGCTGAAAGAGCGGCACGGTCAGCAGTCCGTAGAGCTTCAACGCCTGCGGGACAACCTGACGCGCGCGGGCCTTTCCACATCGAACCTGGCGCGTGACGAACGCAACCTGCGCCAGAAGATCGACAACACGTCACAGGCACTGGACAGGCAGACGCGCAAGCTGCAGGCCGCCGCCTCACACCACCAGAAATTGGCCACGGCCAAAGAGAAGTACGGCAACGGCAAGGCGGCCGTGGGCGCAATGGCCGGCGCCGGAGCCGCTGGCCTGGCGTCCGGCGGCGCTGCCCTGTACGCAGAAACGCGCTTCATCCGGCCTGGTGTCGAATTCGACGCCAAGATGAGCAAGGTTCAGGCGCTGGCCCGCATCGAGAAGGACAGCGCCGAGATGCAGGCGCTGCGCAAGCAGGCGCGAGACCTCGGCGCCAAGACAATGTTCTCCGCGACGCAGGCGGCGGACGCGCAAGGCTTCTTGGCCATGGCGGGCTTTACGCCCAAGGCCATCCAGGACGCCATGCCCGGCATGCTGTCCCTGGCCAAAGCCGGCGACACCGATCTCGCTCAGACCGCCGACATCGGGTCGAACATCCTCACCGGGTTCAAACTGCCCGCCGAACAGATGAACCGCGTGGGCGACGTGCTGACCGGCGCTTTCACGCGCTCGAATACCAGTCTGTACATGCTGGGCGAGACCATGAAGTATGTGGCACCCGTGGCGGCCGGCGTCGGCCAGGATATCGAGACCGTGGCGGCCATGGCCGGCAAGCTGGGCGACGCAGGTATCCAGGGCAGCATGGGCGGCACTGCGTTGCGGGCCGTCATCGGTCGCTTGGCCGCCCCGCCGAAGGCGGCGGCCGACGCCTTGGAGTCGCTGCAGATCAATACCAAGGACGCAGCGGGCAATCTAAGGCAGCTGCCTGACATCCTTGCCGAGCTGCAGCAGAAGACGGCGAAGATGGGCAACGCCCAGCGTTCCGGCATATTCAAGGCCATCGCCGGCGAGGAAGCATTCAGCGGCCTGCAGGTGCTGGTGGAACAGGCCGGCACGGGTGAACTGCAGAAGTTCATCGCCATATTGAAAAAGGCTGCGGGCGAAGCGGATAAGACGGCCGGCACCATGGCCGACAACCTCACCGGCGACCTGGACGAGCTGAAAAGCGCCTGGGAGGATGTCGGCATCCAGACGGAAGAACTGCACGATAAGACGCTGCGCCGCCTCACCAAGGGCCTGGCCGGCGTCGTGAGTGCTGTGGGTGATTGGATGAAGGCCAACCCGCAGATTGCCCGCGCGCTCACCGCCACGGCCGCCGTCATCGCCGGCCTGGTCGCAGCCTTCGGCGCGCTCACCCTGGCGCTGGCCGCCGTTCTGGGACCGTTCATCGTCGTGCGCTACGGGTTGTCCATGCTCGGTATCCAGGGCGGCAGTCTGATTGGCGTGCTGTTCAACTTGGCCAAGGGTGGTTTTGGGCTGCTGGGCAGCGCCATTGTGTCAGTGGGAAAACTGCTACTCGGAAATCCCATCGTGCTGGCGGTCGCGGCCATCGCTGGCGCCGCATATCTCATCTACCAGTACTGGACGCCGATCAAGGCGTTTTTCTCCGACCTCTGGGCGCAGGTCACCGCGGCCTTTGATTCGGCCATGGCGTGGCTGGGCCAGCTGCTGGCCGCCCTGAATCCCATACCGATACTTTCCGCCGCCTGGAGCGGCCTCACGACGTTCTTCTCCGACATCTGGGAGTCCGTGAAGGTTGCCTTCGATGGCGGCCTTGCCGGCATCGGTGCGCTGCTGGTGAACTGGTCACCGCTGGGCTTGCTGTACCAGGCGATCACCGGCGCGCTGGGGACGTTGGGCCTTGAGCTGCCCGGCAACTTCACGCAATTCGGCTCGATGCTGATCCAGGGCTTGATCAACGGCATTTCCAGCATGGCCGGGGCGCTCAAGGAATCGATTTCCAACATCGGTACGGGTATCGTCGGCTGGTTCAAGGAAAAACTTGGCATTCACTCGCCCAGCCGGGTATTTGCCCAGATGGGCGGCTTTGTGTCCGAAGGCGCCGCTGTCGGCATCGAGGCGGGCCAGCCGGCCGCCGTAAAGGCCGCCCAAGCGCTCGCGGCATCCGTGGCCATAGGTGGGGCCATGTTGCCTGCCTCGGGCGCTCTCGCGGCCTCTGGCGGCCTGCTGGCAGCACCCGCCGGCATGGTCACCGATGCTGGCACCCTGGCGCGCATTGATCACCGGCCGGCCATGGCCGCCAACGCAGCGGGCGGCCGCTCAATCACGATCCAGGGCGACACGATCACCATCCACATCAGCGGCGCCGGCGCCGGCGCGCAGGACATCGCGCGCGCGGTGGACGATGCCCTGCGCCGGCGCGATGCCGACAAAGCCGCGCGCCTGCGCTCCGCCTACTACGACAACGAATAGGACACCACCACCATGATGATGGCCCTCGGCATGTTCATTTTTGGCCTGCCCACCGCCGCCTACCAGACGCTCAAGCGGCAGACGGAATGGCGGCATCCGTCGAACTCGCGCATGGGCGCGGGTCCGGCCTATCAGTTTGTGGGGAAGGGAGAAGACACCATCACCCTGTCGGGAACCATCATCCCCCAGCTGTTCGGCACAACCGGCGCCATCCGCTTGCTGCGCCGTATGGGCGACACGGGCAAGGCCTATGTCATGGTGGATGGCATCGGCACCGTCTACGGCGCCTTCATCATCACCGGCCTGGATGAAGAGGGGTCGATGTTCGTGGTGAACGGCCTGCCGCAGAAGACGGATTTCACCCTCACGCTCAAGTGCGTTGACGATTCGCAGGCGCGGCCGCTGCTGGATGACCTGCAGATTCCTATCGACACCATGGACGGCTCTATCGCCGGCTGGGGGCTTTGATGTTCGCCGCCCTATCCGATGGCCTGCAGCGCGGCCGCACCGAATACCCGGCACCGCGCTGGCGCGTCCTGCTTGGCGATCAGGACGTCACCGGCAAGCTCGCGCCGCGTCTGGTCAGCCTGTCCATCACCGAATGCCGTTCGGAACAGGCCGACCAACTCGATATCACCCTGAGCGACCATGATGGGCTGCTGGAGCTGCCGCGCCGTGGCGTGGTCGTGCGGGTCTTTCTCGGCTGGAGCGATTCGCGCGGCATGGTCGATAAAGGGACGTTCGAGGTGGACGAAGTGGAGTTTTCCGGGCCGCCAGATGTCATCACGCTGCGCGCCCGCAGCGCAGACATGAGCAACGCGCTGCGCACGCGCGCCACGCGCAGTTTCCACAAGACCACCATCAAGGCCATCGTGGAGACCATCGCCAAGGCGCACAAGCTCACGCCCGTGGTAGGCACATTCGGCGGGACGAAGATCGCGCACATCGATCAGACCGACGAATCCGACTTGGCATTTTTGAACCGCATTGGCAAACGCTACGATGCCGTGGCCACCATCAAAGAGGGGAAGCTCTTGTTCCTGCCCATTGGCAAGGGAGACACCGCCAGCGGCAAGGAAATGCCAACCATCGAGCTGACGCGGCGCGATGGTGACGCCATCCGCTACCAGGTCGCGGACCGCGATTCATACACAGGCGTTCACGCCTCCTGGCAAGACAAGGGCAAGGCCAAGCGCCGCCACGTTCTGGCCGGCGTCATCGGCAACGCCAAGCGTCTGCGCCAACTGTATGCGAGTGAAGAGGACGCGCTTGAAGCCGCGCGCGCGGAGTGGGCACGCCTGCAGCGCGGCACGGCCACGCTGCGTTTTGAATTGGCCTACGGCCGGCCCGACCTGGCACCGCAAACCAAGGTGCGCATGCTCGGCACCAAGGCGCTTATCAGCTCCACGGTCTGGCTGCTTTCTCGGGTCACGCACAAGCTGGACGATGGCGGCCTGACCACCAGTTGCGAGGGAGAAACGGCAGACGCGCGAAAGACCGATGATGATCCATCTGACGGCGACCTGCCCACGATTGAGGACGGCGCGGAATAGCGCGCTGTGTCCTATCGCTTCACGTTCATCGTTACTTGCACAACCAGCTGTACCGCGCCGATCTGGATATTGTTGTTGCCGGTTATCGACTGGTTCGGCATCGCCTGTGCGGACATCTGGATATTGCCGTCACCGCTGATCTGCTGATCATTGGAGGCCGGCGCGGCGGCGTTATCTTGTCTCCGTTCCTTCGCACCCTTGAGCGCATGGAACAAGGTTCCGAGCACGTCGCCCGCTTTCACTTCGGCCGCAGGCAAGTTGAGAAAATGAACGTTTGAACCGGGGTCTTGAGGCTTCTGCATTTCTTATATTTCCTGTGCGTTCGCCGGCTCCATACGGCTGCACACGCGAACAGCCGCAGCCCTTGCCGGCAATGTAGGGCAACCGGCACCCCCACGGCCTCATATACCCGGTTCAATCAGTCAGCGGGCGCTACCCCTTCTTTCCGTTCATCATGCACATGGCGGCAACCGTGGCCACTTCCTGGCCCTGGGCCGCTTTCTCGCTGGCCACCTCGTCAATGCAGGATGCGGCCCTAACGGATTGCTCCACAACCTCCATCGGTCGTTTCGCAAGTTTCGCCGCCACCACCATATCCGCCATGGTGGCCATTTTGTTTTGTGTCGTGGCCGATGCCCATTGCTTGAGCGTAGCGCTGTGCAGCGTGCCACCTTCGTACCATTCGCCAGCTGCGTGTGTCAGCGGAGCGGCCGCCATTAGGGCAACAGCAAATCCAACTCTAAACACCTCTTTCTCCTTTTTATGGGGCGGTCAATCAGGCCGCCAGTTGCAGAACCAATTCAGTCAACTTGTCTTTATCCATCGACATTTGCGCCTTGCTCGCCTGGTACAGCGCATCTGCCGCTTT
Source organism: Achromobacter sp. RW408 (assembly GCF_003184165.1). Taxonomy (NCBI): domain Bacteria; kingdom Pseudomonadati; phylum Pseudomonadota; class Betaproteobacteria; order Burkholderiales; family Alcaligenaceae; genus Achromobacter; species Achromobacter sp. RW408. The sequence goes on along the minus strand of NZ_QHHO01000008.1, from coordinate 5,363 downwards.
GCGCTTCTTCGCCGGGCTTAGTTCTCGCCCGGCGGCTTCAAGAGCCATTTCCAGGGTCTCCCAAGCGTCGCCGTAGCGCTCTAGATCGGCCTGCAAATCCTTCTCGGAAAGCGAGCGCGCCCCGGTCAGGACATACAGGACATCCACCCCCGCAGAGGCGATCAGCTCCAGATAGGCGGCATCTGGCTGACGCGCGCCCTTCTCATAGTTCGCCTGGCTATTCCGGGAAACGCCCGCCAGTTCGCCAAAGCGCTCCTGCGTCAAACCCAGGCGATCCCTTTCCTCCGCTAGCCGCAGTCCAAGTGCCAACATTTGCTCCCATTTATGTTTGACGAATGCACACGAACGTGTGCATAATTCACTTGCCGTGTCTGATAACGAGTGAAATCAAATGGAACATACACCAATTCGTGCGCGTACTAAGGGAAGCCGCCCTAAAACGGCTCAACAACGAATGGTCGGCTTTCGTCTCACCGAGGACGAATTGATGCGCTGTCAGAACTATGCGGATGAGCAGGTGCGCTCAGTCTCGTCCTTCATCCGAATGCTGGCGTTACGTGGATTGGTCGCCTACGAGACCGAACACCGTCAAGCCAAGTCACGGCGTCGCTAGCCATGAATCGGTTTGGCATGGCCTGCCCCTACTGCGAGACCTGGGCAACGGTACGCACCAGCGAACAGCTGTCCCCCCTGGTGCGCGCCGCCTACTTCCAATGCCGCAATCTGCACTGCGGTTTCACCTGGAAGGCACACATAGAAGCAGTGGCCGCGATTTCACCGTCTGCCCTGTCCCAAGCCAGGCCCGATATTCAGTTGCCCCTGTCCCCGTTCAGCACGTCCTTGCGGCTTGCTGCCGCTGCGAAGTCTGACCCACGCCAAATGAGCCTAGACCACGATGAATAGCCAACGTCTTGCCCTTGTGAATGGTTCCGCCACGAACTGGAGCCGCCCCTTTCTCGCCGACCAGGCACACCAGTTTCTTGCGGTGGAAAAGGACAACGGCGCCACGATGCCCGGGCCGCGTGACAACCAACTGCTGGAGCGCTGCGTTGCGCACTTGATGGCAGTGGCCAACTGCTCGCAACGCACCGCCGAGACCGAAGCGGCGAAGGCCATCGCCGAAATCGGTAGCCGGTCCAGCCCGGTCAACTTCGACATGGACCGCAGCACCAGCCACGCGCTGTTTGTCGTTGACCGCGACACCGGCCGTACTCGCGTTCTTTCCTCGGTCGAAATCGCCCACCTCCTGAGCGCCCAGGAAGCCGCCGCCCTGGCGCTGTAGCACCTCTACCTACCCCACGTCATACCGCCTTGCCGGCGGGCGCATCTGCGCCCGTCGCGGGGAACTGTTTTCCGAAGGAATCGAATATGCCTGCCATCCCCGTGCATGCCCGCATCGAAACACACATGAACGACGACGAGGTGAAGGCCTTGGCCAAGCTCACCGAATATCTGGTGCGCGGCGCCTATGAACCCGGCCAATCCCTCTTCTTGACGGCCTCGGCCGGCGATACCGTTCTGTCCGGCCACATGCTTACCGCCGCCTGCGCCGTTCACGCCGCCGCCATGCGCACCCTGCGCGAACGTAACCTGATGGCGTAATCATGAAGCCCGATATTCACCGCGACGTTATGTCCCGCCTCGCGGACTTTGAGTTCAAAGAGCGGCAAGGCTGGCTTCGTCAGGGCATCTGCCCCGCTTGCAAGAAGCGCGAGGTTTACACGCACGCAGACCACCCCTGGGTGCTGCGTTGCGGACGCCTCGATAAATGCGGCTGGGAGGGCCATGTAAAAGAGCTGTTCTCGGACATCTTCGAACACTGGTCGAAGCGCTACGCCGAGGACATGAAGACCAACCCGCACGCGGCCGCTGACGCCTACCTGGCGCACGCCCGCGGCTTCGACGTGGCCCGGCTGGCCGGCTGCTACACGCAAGAGACCTATCACGACCGCGCGCGCAATCTCGTTTCTGCAACGGTGCGCTTCCCCGTTGGCCGCACCTATTGGGAACGCTTGATTGATGAGCCGGGGCGCTTCGGTAAGCAAAAGGCCCGTTTCCAGCCCGGTGGCAGCTACATGGGCGAGTGGTGGACGCCGCCCGGCTTCGACCCCGCCAAGGTCACCGAACTGTGGCTGGTCGAAGGCATCTTTGATGCAATCGCCCTATGGTTGGTTGGCGTCCAGGCCGCTGCCACGATGTCGTGCAACAACTATCCATCCGTCGCACTGCGCGCGCTGGCAGACGCACGCCCCAACAATTTGCCGCACCTGGTCTGGGCGCTCGACGGCGACGCCGCCGGCCGGCGCTTCACGCGCAAGCACGCCGAACGCGCTACCGAAGACGGCTGGACGTGCAAGGCGGCCATCATCCCGCAGGACGGGAAGCGTAAACGCGACTGGAACGACCTCTACCAGCTCGACCAGCACGCACCGGACGGCGCCCCGCGCCGCCTGTCCCAAGAAGGCCGCAAGCTGTACCTGCACCATGGGGCGGTGCTGCTGGCGCGTAGTGCCACCGAAAAGGCGCTGCTGCTGTACGAACACGACAACAGCCGGACCGAGTTTGATTTCGAGTTCGGCAAGCGCCTGTACTGGTTCCGGATGGATATCGACGCCTACCAAAAGGCGATGGATCGGATCGGCAACGAAGCAAAGGAGCAGCTTGCACAGGACGAGCTGCGCGCGCTCGCGCTGCGCGAGGCGGGCGGCATCCGCACCATTTCCAACTGCTACCCCACGCCCCTGTACTTCCAAGAAAACAAGCTCACGGACGAGAGCTGGTACTACTTCCGCGTCGAATTCCCGCATGACGGGCCCCCCGTGAAGAACACCTTCACATCGTCCCAGGTCTCAACCGCCAGCGAGTTCAAGAAGCGCCTCTTGGCCATCGCCCCGGGCGCCATGTTCTCGGGCCAGGGCCATCACCTCGACAGGATGATGGAGCGCCGCCTTTACAACATCAAGCGCGTGGAGACGGTGGATTTCATCGGCTACAGCCGCGAGCATGGCGCGTACATCCTTGGCGCGCTGGCGGTGAAGGACGGCACGATCTACGAGGTCAACGAAGAGGACTTCTTCGACATCGGGCGCCTTTCGGTCAAAAGTCTGAATCAATCCGTCACGCTGACGGTGAACGGCGACCCGCACGAATACAAGGCGGATTGGGTGCAGCATGTCTGGACCGCCTTCGGTGCGAAGGGCATCGTGACACTGGCATTCTGGTTCGGCTCGCTGTTCGCCGAACAAATCCGCGCGCACCAAAAAAGCTACCCCTTTCTGGAAGTTGTGGGCGAGGCAGGCTCGGGCAAGTCAACGCTGATCGAATTCCTGTGGAAGCTGTTCGGACGGACTGATTACGAGGGCTTCGACCCGTCCAAGTCCACGACGCCGGGGCGCGCGCGCAACTTTGCCCAGGTCGCTGGCCTGCCCGTGGTGCTGATCGAATCCGACCGTGAGCGTCTGGGCGAAGAGAAATCGCATGTGAAGTCGTTTGATTGGGACGAGTTGAAAACCGCCTACAACGGCCGCAGCATCCGTTCTCGCGGCGTGGCCAACGGCGGCAACGAGACCTACGAACCGCCGTTCCGAGGATCCATTGTCATCTCGCAAAACAACGAGGTGAACGCGTCCGAAGCCATCCTTTCCCGGATAGTTCACATCAACATCGACCGGGCCGGCCAGAACGCCAAGACGCTGGCCGCCGCCGTGGCGCTGGAAACCACGCCCACAAGCGATGTATCGGGCTTCATTCTGGCGGCGACCAAGCGCGAGGCAAAAGTCTTGGAGACCGTGTTTTCGCGCTACCAGGATCACGTTGACGCTTTGCGCGAACGTGGCGATATCAAGATGACCCGCATCATGAAATGCCACGCGCAGCTGCTGGCCGTCCTGGATGCGCTTCGCCTGGTGGTTCGGCTGACCGATGAGCAATACCAGGCGGCCGCCGACCTCATCGGCACGATGGCGGCCGAGCGGCAGCAGGTCATCAATGCGGACCATCCCATCGTGCAGGGATTCTGGGAGGCCTACACCTATCTCAACGGCGACGACGAGATGGCGCCCCAGCTCAACCACTCTTGCAACGACGAAGAGATTGCGATCAACCTGAATCACTTCATCGAGGCCGCAGCCACGCACCGCCAGCAGGTGCCAGCGTTGAGCGACTTGAAGAAGGTGCTACGTACCAGCCGGCAGCACAAGTTCCTAGAGGTGAAGACCGTCAAGAGCCGCATTCGTCAGAACGCGAGCCAGGCCGGCACCACCAAGGCCACGACGGTGCATTGCTGGGTCTTCCGGAAGGGGGCTTGACGATGCACAAGCCCACTCTTCCCCAGCTCGCGCAGGCACACGCAGCCGCGCGCCTTCGCGGCACGCTTGCGGATGCCCTGCGCTCGCCAGCGCTCGCCCGCTGCCTGGAAATCACCGCCCTGGCGCTCTCGCAACCTCGCGCCGACCGCTACCGCCCGCCGCCTGCCGCGCCGCCGGCCCAATCGCAATTTCTTGCCCATCCCGACCATTTCACACCGCCGCGCCGCGATATCAAACGCGCCAGTGCCGGCGACAAGGACGAATAGACATGAAAGATTCCAATCCGGCGTTCAAGAAGGCGCCCGCACCCCGCAAGGCCTGGAGCTATAAGCAACTTACCGAGGCAACCGAAGCTCGGATTCGCTCCCACGCGGATTTCCTGAAAGAGCTATTGGCGCGCAACCCCGATGATCGGCTGAACCATATCAGCGTGAGTCAGGTGAGCAGTTGGGCGTATGGCGCGTTCAACCTGTGGCGTGACCTGACACAGGGCTGGCACACACCCGCCGATGAAATGCGCATCAGGGCGCTTGCTGATTCCGTCAAGCATGCCGGAAATGAGAACACTGCAGAAGAGGAGTGCGCAGAATGAAGTACTCGGAAATCACTCACTTCGGCGTTTTCTCAGGATCAGGCATTGGCGCGGCCGGCATGCAGCAGGCGCAACCGGAAATCCCTGGCCTGCGCGGCCGCATGGTGTGCCTGGGGGGAATCGACGTAGACCCCGCCGGCGCGGCCGACTTCCAACGCTTCACGGGCGTTCGCTGCACGGTGCGCGACCTGTTCAGCCGAAACCAGTACATCGCCTTTCACGGGCATCAACCGCCCGAGGGTTGGGCCGAGGCACTGCCCGCCGACATGCGCGCAGCTGCTGGTGGCCGCCGGCCGAACATCTTATTCCTTTCGGCCCCGTGCAAAGGATTCTCGGGGCTGTTGTCTCACGCCCGCAGCCTGACCGCCAAGTACCAAGCGCTCAATGAGCTGACGTTGCGCGGCATCTGGTTGTGCCTTGAGGCATGGAAGGATGATCCCGTGGAGGTGATTCTTTTTGAGAAC
>NZ_QHHO01000045.1:0-415 GCF_003184165.1 Achromobacter sp. RW408 | reverse complement strand
ACTGGACGCGGCCGTGCGCCGCACCTGGCATCCCGGCCACAGTTGGCACCCGGGCTGGGCCGCGGCCGCCTGCGCGGCGCTGGTGGCCGGCCTGTTCGCCTGGACCGACATGCGCGAAAACGCCGAGATGATCGACATGACGCCGCAACTGGCCGTGTCGCAGGAAGCCGAGGCCAGCCCCGAACGCGCGCCGGCACCGCGCCTGGTGGGCACCGACGCGCCCGCGCCGCAGCAGGCGGCCGCCCCGGAAATCCAGCGCGCCGCGCAACCGCCGGCCGAGTCGCAAGCCAACGTCCCGCCCCAGCTGGCCACGGCCGAGCCGGCGCCCCAGGCGGCGGCGCTGGAGCCCGCGGCCGAACAAACCGCCAGCGCCGAACCCGTTGCCTTCAGCGACCAGGACATCGAGGCGCGCGTG
>NZ_QHHO01000044.1:0-536 GCF_003184165.1 Achromobacter sp. RW408 | reverse complement strand
GACTTCCTGTCGGAAGAACCCAGCGACTACGGCATCTCCTGCGTCGGCAGCCGCGCCCTGAGCGGCCAGCTCAGCGCCGACATGCTGGCCGCGCGCAACGCCGACGGCGAGACGCTGGCGCAAGGCATCGCCCGCATCGGCGGCGACCCCAACGCGCTGGCCGCGCCCCTGCGCGGCCCGGACGGCACCGCCGCCTTCGTCGAACTGCACATCGAGCAAGGCCCGGTGCTGGAAAGCCGCCAGTTGCCGATCGGCGTGGTCACCAACATCGTCGGCATCCGCCGCGTGCTGATCACGGTCGAAGGCCAGCCCGATCACGCCGGCACCACGCCCATGGACATCCGCCGCGACGCCCTGGTGGGCGCGGCCCGCATCATCGACGCCGCCAGCCGCCAGGCCAGCGCCGCCAGCGGCAAGCCGCATTACGTGGTCGCCACCGTCGGCAAGCTCGCCATGACGCCCAACGCGGCCAACGCCGTGCCCGGCCGCGTCGAGCTGACGCTGGAAATGCGCAGCGACAGCAACGCCGTGCTGGA
>NZ_QHHO01000043.1:0-1124 GCF_003184165.1 Achromobacter sp. RW408 | reverse complement strand
GCGTAGGAAACGTCCCACAACGCGGTGGCCTCGTGCAGGAAAAAGATCACGATCAGCAATGCGAACACAAGCGCGTTGATTTCCAGGAACAGGCAGGCCAGCAAGCCAATCCCGATCTCGCCGAACATGAGCAGGTGCAGCGTCGATTCCTTCGGCCCGGCGGTTTGCGCGATGTGGCTGGCGCGATGGCACAGCCAGTCCGCGAACCCCGCCAGCAGCCACAGCGGCAGGATGAGATACCAGAGGATCGCGAACAGGGGATCATGCACGGACGCTTCTCCCGCCGGGCGCCTGCCGGATGAAGGGCCGCCTCACTGCGGCTTGCGGACCTGGATGTTGTTGCGCACTTCGTTCACGCCGGGCACCTGGCGCGCGGCCGCGATGGCGTTCGCGGCGCTGTCTTCGTCGTCGGCGAAGCCGCTCAGCTGCACCGTGCCGCGGTAGGTTTCGACCTGGATGGTGTTGGACCGCAGGCCGGGTGCGCGGATCAGGGCTTCGCGGACCCGCGCCGTCACCGCCACGTCGTCGGTGTATCGGCCGGTGCTGCGGCGGCCGCCTTCCGCGGCGCAGCCGGGCAGCACGATCACGCAGGCGATGCCGAGCAGGGCTGCGCGCAAGATCTGGATGGGAACCATGTGAATCTCCTGTTTGCGGAACGCGGCAGTGCGCTCCGCAAAGCGGCGCAGCAATCGCTATGCCCGTGGCGGCCGCGGGCCGTGGTTCAGCCCAGCCGCCGCAGCACGCGCGCCACCCGCGCGATGCCGCCCGTGCCGCTGGCGGCGCGGCCGACCAGCGTGGTGCCGGCCAGGGTCAGCAGCATGCGGCGCAGCGACGTGCCGCCGCGCATGCCGCGCCGCATGAGCCATACGCCCAGGCCCAGCACCGCCAGGTGCTCGCCGGGAAAGCCGGGGCGGGCGGCGTCGATCTCGCGCATCCGGCGCAGCCAGGGAGCGTTGGCGGCGCGTCCGGCCTGCGCGGGATGCGGATCGTCGGCGGTGGCATCGGCCGGTTCGATGTCCTCTTCCGGCACGGCGTTGCCCGGGGCATGGCCGCGGGCGTCCTCCGAATCGGCAGGAGCGCGCGGCGCGGGCGCGGCGGGGGAAGGGGGCGCCGCGCGTGGCAGG
>NZ_QHHO01000007.1:0-383 GCF_003184165.1 Achromobacter sp. RW408 | reverse complement strand
ATCTCGCCCATGATGTCCGTCACCCGCTTGACCGAGGCCACGATCTCCTGCATCGTCGCGCCCGCGCGCTCGACCTGTTGCGAACCGGCACCCACCTTGCTCACCGAGTCCTCGATCAGGCCCTTGATTTCCTTGGCCGCCTGCGCGCTGCGCTGCGCCAGCGAGCGCACTTCGCCCGCCACCACCGCGAAACCCTTGCCCTGCTCGCCGGCGCGGGCCGCTTCCACCGCCGCGTTCAGCGCCAGAATGTTGGTCTGGAACGCGATGCCGTCGATCACCGACACGATTTCCGAGATCTTGCGCGAGCTGGCCGAAATGCCCTGCATCGTATTGACCACCTCGGCCACCGCCGAACCGCCGCGCTCGGCAACGTCCGACGCGCT
>NZ_QHHO01000042.1:0-536 GCF_003184165.1 Achromobacter sp. RW408 | reverse complement strand
TCCAGCACGGCGTTGCTGTCGCTGCGCATTTCCAGCGTCAGCTCGACGCGGCCGGGCACGGCGTTGGCGGCGTTGGGCGTCATGGCGAGCTTGCCGACGGTGGCGACCACGTAGTGCGGGTTGCCGCTGGCGGCGCTGGCCTGGCGGCTGGCGGCGTCGATGATGCGGGCCGCGCCCACCAGGGCGTCGCGGCGGATGTCCATGGGCGTGGTGCCGGCGTGGTCGGGCTGGCCTTCGACCGTGATCAGCACGCGGCGGATGCCGACGATGTTGGTGACCACGCCGATGGGCAGCTGGCGGCTTTCCAGCACCGGGCCTTGCTCGATGTGCAGTTCGACGAAGGCGGCCGTGCCGTCCGGGCCGCGCAGGGGCTGGGTCAGCGCGGTCGGATCGCCGCCGATGCGGGCGATGCCCTGTGCCAGCGTCTCGCCGTCGGCGTTGCGCGCGGCCAGCATGTCGGCGCTGAGTTGGCCGCTCAGGGCGCGGCTGCCGACGCAGGAGATGCCGTAGTCGCTGGGTTCTTCCGACAGGAAGTC